>NZ_LNNH01000023.1:83867-111289 GCF_001542915.1 Peribacillus simplex
TGTTCGTAAAGAAACACGAGCGTATCAAGGACGTCTTCAAGAAGAAATCAATCAAGATCGTGAAAACCATGGAAAGAAGCCTTTTCCACCAGATAAATTTGATAAGGAAGAAACCAAAGCAATTAAAGAAAGTACTACGGATCCTGAGAGTGGCTACTATGTGAAAGATGAACGAACAAAACAGTTTGCCTATTCATTCCATGCGGCCGCAGACGGCAACGGTTTTGTATTGGGAACGATTGTAACACCTGGTAATACACATGACAGTCAGATTTTGGAGCCACTTGTTGAGCAAGTGATTGAGAAAGTTGGAAAACCAGAAGCAGTTGCCGCAGATGCAGCTTATAAAACACCAGCGATTACAAGCTACCTATTTAACAAAGAAATCACACCTGCCTTTACCCTATAAACGTCCTCGTACAAAAGAAGGATTCTTTCGCAAACATGACTATGTTTACGATGAACACTTTGATTGTTGTACTGAAAGCAAAGACCATCAAAAAGTAGTGACACGGCATATCTGGCAAGCATATGTGGAAGAAGCAGATCATCTGCGTCATCATCAAGAGGTAAAACCTATATATGCGAAACGCAAAGAAACGATTGAGCGTGTATTCGCAGATGCAAAAGAAAAGCATGGTATGCGTTGGACTACTTTAAGGGGACTTAAAAAATTGTCGATGCAGGCGATGCTTACTTTCGCTGCCATGAATTTAAAGAAGATGGCCACTTGGACATGGCAAGGTCCTAAAACGGCTTAACATAGTGGCTCGAAGAGCCCAAATCTCGTAACCTTTGGTCAAAATTTCAAAGGAATTTCAAAAGGGGTTCGGAATTTTTTAATTCCGAACCCCTTTTGTCTACAAACTGAAAAAAGAGACGTTAAAGAACACGTCTCTTCTTCTTTTAACATTGTCCAATTACACGAGAAGACGTCATGAAACTAGAAGCTCCATTTCCATTTCTTCTTGAACTTAATGCTGCCGCTGCCGTGGCATCCGCGCTTGTGGGAGGAACACCGTTTCCTGCAAGTGTTCCTTTTTTTGCAGCCTGTTGATTTCCTGTTTCTGCTTGAGCGCCTTTGCGTGCCGCGAGTTGAGCTCCGTTTCCAGCAAGAACGTCTTTGTGTGTTGCGTGTTGACCGTTTCTTGCTAGAGCGGCGTTTCGTGCCGCAAGTGGACCGTTTCCTGCTTGTGCAACGTTTAGTGCTGCAAGTAGAACGTCTTTTTTTATCGTTTTTACGTGACGAGCGCCCTTTTGAGCGTGGGTCCTTGAACATGAAATCGCCCAATCCCATCGAATTGGCCCTATCAACAGCATTTTGTATATCACGAATGAAGTTTGACATAATAATAATCCCCCTTTCCATACGATAAACTATGCTGCTTGTACGTAATGTGCTAAAGATATTCGCACAGCCTGTAAAAAAATAGTTGCATTTTGGTGACGTCCTTCACTTTTTTCCATATTTTAATAGGAAAGTGAAAGGGAAGGGTTATATGAATGCTGACAAGAAGCTGCCCATGTATCAGCTGTTTATTCCACCTGTTAATTTAATGGAACTGCGCAGGGATATATGGTGCAATGATCCGCTGCCTGCAAAGCTAACCATCAACAAAAAGAAGCTGGATATTGATATTGTTTACCGTGGCTCGCATATCCGGGAGTTTCGGAAAAAGTCCTATCATGTAGTTTTTTATAAGCCACATACATTCAAGGGAGCAAAAGAGATTCATTTGAATGCTGAATATAACGATAAATCGTTACTGAGAAATAAATTATCGCTGGACTTTTTTGCGGATATCGGAACCTTGGCGCCTAAATCCCAGTTCGTACACCTGAATCTTAACGGGCGGGATGAGGGGATATATCTGGAACTGGAGTCCGTGGATGAATATTACTTGAAGCAAAGGAATCTTCCGGAAGGTTCCATTTTCTATGCAGTGGACGGCGATGCCAATTTTTCCTTAATGAGCGATTTGGATAAAGGAATCAAAAAATCTTTGGAGATGGGCTATCAAAAAAAATGCGGCACTGCAAAAGATGAATTATATTTACAGGAATTGCTCATCCAAATCAATACCATTTCAAGAGTGGATTTTGAAAAGGAAATCGTAAAATATATCGATGTGGATAAGTACTTGCGCTGGCTGGCAGGCGTCATCTTCACGCAAAACTATGATGGATTCGTTCATAACTATGCCTTGTACCGAAATGGTGCTACAGGACTGTTTGAAATCATCCCGTGGGATTATGATGCGACGTGGGGAAGGGATGTCAATGGAGAAGTGATGGAAGAGGACTACGTGGGCATCGCGGGGTTTAATACATTGACTGCCAGGATCCTCGATATAAGGGCATTTCGTCTTCAGTACCAAAGTCTTCTAAAAGAGATTATGGACACCCGATTTAACGTAAGTCATATGAAACCCATCATTATTGGGCTGCATGACCAAATAAGCCCATATGTCCCGAAAGATCCATATATTAAAGATCATCAGGATATTTTTGATAATGAGCCTGATTTCATCCTGAAATTCATAGAGAAACGTGCCAAATATATCAATGGCCAGCTGCATAAATTGGATTGAACGTTCCCTTTTCTTTAGATGTTGAATGAAATTGGGCAAAAACACCATGGAGCCTTCAAGTTTTTTTGTGCGATTCCATTTGCTTTTCTATACCATTACGGCTATGTTTGATAGAAAGATATAATCTAAAGAAAATGAAGGATGGGAATGGATTGACTAATCATAGCCGGATACCGGCCTATATATATACGTTTACGTGCACCCCTGACGAACGCTCATTATCCAAAATGGAGATGCGCTCGTTCTTTGGTTTTGAAACGGAAGGAAACATTTTGAAAAGCGATATAAAAATTGAACCGAGCAGAAGTCCTTTTATAAAAGGGCGTGTGGATGTCATGTTCGAAGGGGAGAGCATCTCCGAAATCGTTGAGCAAGTAAAGACCATTCATTTGCCGGATTCAACGTTCAAAGTGCTATTCGTAAAAATCAATGATTTGAATGAAGAAGAAAAAATAGATTATGATGGGCAGCGTGAAATCGAACGAGAGATTGGCTGGCACATCCAAGCGGAGGCGGATGTACGCAATCCTGATCAGGTGTTCGGAATCGTGCCCCTCGGCGGGCGTTGGTATTTTGGCGAGTATGTCAAACCTGATGCAATTTGGTTACATCATATGAAGAAGCCTCGAGAATATTCAACTGCCCTAAGCACAAGGGTGGCAAGGGCCATTGCGAACATAGCCGTTCCGCATCCTGATGGAGTGAAGGCCATCGATCCATGCTGCGGGATTGGTACCGTATTGGTAGAGGCGCTATCAATGGGGATAAATATTGTTGGGCGAGATATCAATCCGCTCGTTACAGACGGCTCTAGGGAGAACATTGCCTATTTTGGACTTGAGGGCGAAGTAACCACAGGTCCGATTTCAGAGGTCACCAGTAACTATGATGTGGCGATCATTGATATGCCCTACAATTTATATACGCATGCGACACCGGAGGATCAGCTCTCGATCCTTAAACATGCAAAACGTTTCGCTGACAAAGTCGTTGTCGTGACGATTGACACGATGGATCAGATGATTGGTGAAGCAGGGTTTGAAATTGCCGATCGATGTGTAGCGAGGAAAGGGATTTTCTCGAGACAGGTTGTAGTGTGCGTGTGAGAGTGCCAAAAAAGAAGGCTGAAATCTTTAATGGATTTCAGCCTTTTTGATGATTACATCGCTTGATAATGAACCACTTTTCCGATGACTTTCTTCGTGATTTTCCCCTGGTACTCCAAATAATCCAAGTGACCGATGATTTCTGACATGACAAGCGGGAATTGGGATACATACTTTTGCCTGTAAAATGCCTTTGCCAGCTCATTTCCAGAAGAAATTCCGTTTTCTATCATTGCCAAGATTTTTTGTGATTTCCTCTCGATGCCATTCAGCCTTTTTTCAATCAAAAGACTTGGCTGTTCAATGATATTCCCGTGACCAGGCAGAAGGAGATCAACCTGTAATGCCAAACATCGCTTCAAAGAGTCGATATGTTCGACAAGAGTCCGCATTCTATTGCCCTTATCATCAGGTTCGATCAAGGCGTTACTTGAAATATGCTCGATCAATAAATCACCGGAAAGCAGTCGATTTCCTTTTGGATCAAGAAAGGCGATTTGGTCCGGGGCATGCCCGGGAAATTCAATCACCTCAAAGTCAAACAAGTGTTTTTCGGTGATTCCAATGATGTCGCCATTCAACTTTTGATCTTTATTATGGTCGACCGCGTTGAAAAGGTAAGCCACCTGTTTATCGCCAAGTTCACCACAGCCCATCTCCAAATAAAGCTGTTTATAAAATTCAATGCGCATGCTTAAGAAATCGGGATCTCGTTTTAGGCGAGGAACGGCTTTAGGATGGGCATATACCGGAATCGGGTAGCGCGCAGTAATCTTATTGACCAAACCAACATGATCTCCATGATGGTGGGTTAACCAGATATCCCTGATATCCCCAATGTTCAAATCATTTTCCTTCAATGTGTGCTGCAAGGCATTCCAGCAAGTATCATCATTCATGCCTGCATCGATCAATGTTAAAGCGTCTGCCTTTTTCACTAAGTAAAAGTTTATGCTTTTTAAAGATAAAGCGCTCGGAGCGATGATTGGATAAATTTCAAAATCTGCATTCGTTTTCATGAAATTCCGGGATCCTCCTAAAGATAAACAAATTGGAAAACTAGTGAAATGACGAAATAGTAAGACTTTGTTATTCTATGATTAGTTGATTGAAAGGAAACTGTCAAGAAGAAGCTCCCATATGATCTGGATGAACTGTCCGATTATGGTTTTTTATGGGTGGATCGAATGAATCAATATAGGAGGTTATCAAGTGAGGCCGAAAATCTATATTACAAGGAAATTGCCGGAACAAATCATCGAAGGTTTAAGAAGGGATCATGACATCAGGATGTGGGAGGAAGAGGAGATACCGGTACCAAGGGAAGTCCTTGAAGAAGAAGTGAAGGAAGTGGATGGGCTGCTTTGCCTGTTGACGGAACAAATTGATAAGGCACTGATCGATCGGGCGGTTAAGTTGAAAATCATTGCCAATATGGCGGTCGGCCACAATAATATCGATGCGCACAGTGCCACGGAACGGGGCATCATGGTAACGAACACACCTGGGGTATTGACGGAAACGACAGCTGACCTAACCTTTGGCTTGCTGCTGGCAACGGCAAGAAGGATGATGGAGGCAGCCGATTATTTAAGAAGCGGAAAATGGGAAACATGGTCTCCCTTGCAGCTGACTGGGCAGGATGTACACGGTGCAACACTGGGAATCATCGGCTTGGGCAGGATAGGGGAAGCACTGGCCAAAAGAGCGAAGGGCTTTGATATGAATTTGGTTTATTTTAATCGAAGCCGTAAATATGAACAGGAAAAGAAATTGGGCATGAAATACCTCCCGCTTGAAAAGCTGCTTCAAGTATCCGATTTTGTGTGTGTCATGCTGCCGCTTACAAAGGATACCGCTTATATGATTGGCAAGGAGCAGTTGAAATTAATGAAGGGGACGAGTGTGCTCATAAATACGGCAAGAGGCGGGATCATCGATGAAAAGGCATTATATCATGCCTTGAAGAATCGTGAAATCTGGGCAGCAGGGCTGGATGTATTTGAAGATGAACCCGTTCCTGTCGAGCACCCGCTGCTAACATTGCCCAATCTGGTTACATTACCGCATATCGGGAGTGCCAGCATTGCCACAAGACTGAAAATGGCAGCCCTAGCTGTACAAAACCTGGCGGATGGATTGGCGGGAGATACCCCCCGAAATTTAGTATTGTTGAATAAAGCATAATCCGCGGACGGCCGGAAAAAGTGCGGGGAGGCTGGAAAAATCGGAGGCCGGCCGGAAAAAGTGCGATGTAGGTCGGAAAAATCGGAGGATGGCCGGAAAAAGTGTGGTTAAGGCCGGAAAAAATCGGAGGATGGCCGGAAAAAGTGCGGGGTGGGTCGGAAAAATCAGCGGACGACCTGAAAAATGCAGTGTAAGCCGTTTATCATCTGAAATGACTCCAAAAAGCGGTCATTTTTTATTGCCAGTACGGAAAAATGCACTGAAGTGGATTCCAATCTAAGGATTTGGGCGAGGTATATTTCAGATGAATTTCGCCGTTTTGCAGCAAAGGTAGACAGAGCGATAGGCAACCACATTGGGAGAATTCCAGATCAAGGGAGGCATACTTATCGTAAATTGTTCCGATCTTTTGTAAAATGAAGAAAGCGAAAAACAATTAGTTGAAAGGGATAGGTTAACGAATGATTGAAATGAAGGAAACGATATCGACAGGTGACGAAATGACTAAATCCAAAAGACTGCTTTTGGCACTTATGCTAGGTTCTTTTGCAGCGATTGGACCACTGTCACTGGATATGTATTTACCAGGTCTCCCATCACTGGCGGATGATCTGAAAAGCAGTACGTCCCTGGCACAGCTGAGTTTGACTGCCTGCTTGTTAGGGTTGGCACTTGGCCAAATGTATTTGGGGCCGCTAAGCGATGCGAAAGGCAGGCGCACACCGTTAATCATTTCTTTATCGGTTTATGGCCTTTCATCTTTGTTATGTGCCTTTGCTCCAACGATTGAATTGCTATTATTATTACGTTTTATCCAAGGCGTTGCGGGTGCGGGGGGCATCGTCATTTCAAGGGCCATCGTCCGTGATTTATTTTCAGGAACGGATTTGACCAAATTCTTCTCCATGCTCATGCTGGTTAATGGGGCGGCGCCGATTTTGGCTCCTGTGTTTGGGGGACAGCTTTTACAGTTCACTTCTTGGCGGGGCGTTTTCCTGGTGATTGCGATATTAGGTGTCCTGATGGTTGCCGCTGCCTTTTTCGGGATAAAGGAAACTTTATCGCCTAATTTCAGGAGCGCCGGGGGGATATACGACACAATCAGGACTTTTGGGAATTTAGTGGGTGACCGTGTATTTATGGGGTATGCCTTTTCACAAGGCTTCATAAGTGCTGCCATGTTCGCTTATATTTCCGGTTCTCCCTTTGTCCTCCAGAACATATATGGCGTTTCCCCACAGACATTCAGCTTGATTTTTGCAATGAATGGAGTGGGAATCATCATTGCCTCTCAAGTGGCAGGAAAGCTGGCAGGAAGGGTGAAAGAAGAAAAACTCCTTCAAATCGGATTATGTCTTGCCCTGTTTGGGGGGGTTTTCCTTATTGCCTCAGTGCTTTTCGAGATAGGGTTAGCAGGAATTCTAATCGCTCTGTTCCTCTCGGTTTCAAGCGTCGGCATCGTCGGTACGACGAGTTTTTCGTTAGCGATGCAAAATCAGAAAAAAACGGCAGGCAGTGCATCGGCCTTGATTGGATTGCTGCCCTTCATACTGGGCTCACTCATGGCTCCTTTGGTGGGCTTGGGTTCTGGCGAATCACCCCTGCCGATGGGAATTGTGATGGTAAGCTGTCATGCGATCGCCATGCTCGCTTACCTAATGCTTGCACGCCGCGGCTTAAGAAAGGTCGCTTAAAACAGCTAAAGAGCTGAAGTCCCTTGGTGGGATTTCAGCTCTTTTTGTTAAGGTTTCATGGATTATAATAGCGATTCTGCTCCGTCGATATAAACTTCCGTGCCGGTGACGTGGGAGGACATGTCAGAAGCTAAAAATAATACAAGGTCACCAGCCTGCTCGGTGGTTCCAGCTTTATTGGCTAAAGGCTGTGAGCCCTGCGGATATTCGATGGGTATCCTGATTTTCTCTAAGTGTTCATCTTCAGGGAAAGTATTGTCGTGGATGTTCGTATCGATTGACCCGGGACAAATGGTATTGACCCTGATTTTATATTTTGCCAATTCGAGCGCTGCCATTTTACCGAATGCGACCTGTCCAGCTTTGGAGGCGCTATAGGCGGAAAAACCAAAGTTCTTGAAAAATCGGTTACCATTGATGGAGCTGTTGATGACGATGCTGCCGCCCGTTTCCTTCATATATGGAATGGCGTATTTGATGGTGAGAAAGGTACCTTTAAGGTTAATGGTGTGCGTTTGATCCCAATCTTCTGGTTTGATGTCTTCAATTGGGGCAATCACGCCGTTGATGCCCGCATTAGCGAATACGAAGTCAATTTTTCCGAAATGGTCATAGGCAGCCTTGAAGGCATGTTCAACTTGCTCCGGCTTTGATACATCGGTTTTAATGATTAACGCTTCCCGGCCGAGATTTTCAACCTCTTCCTTCACCTTTTCAGCCTTTTCCACGGTGCGATCGAAAAAGATGATGTTCGCACCGTTTTCAGCTAGCTTCAGTGCTGCCCCCCGGCCAATTCCCGATCCTCCGCCGGTAATGATGGCCACCTTATTTTTCATTAAATCTGACATAACCTTCACACGCTCCTTTTTTAGTTTTCTTTCCCCTTTAGGGAGTATGTAGAAACCTCATGGCAGTGGTAATATAGGAAATTATATACGAATATTGCCTAAAAAATCCAATTTGAACCTTTGCCGTTAATCATTATGTTTTGTTTTTTTATGAATTGTCGGTATATTGAGTACATAATAAGTTAGCTTGAAAGGGGATAGGCTGTTGATACGAATAGGGGTAATAGGAACAAATTGGATCACGGAACGATTTTTGGAGGGGGCAAAGCATGTAGCGGATCTATCGTTAACGGCGGTATATTCACGGACGGAAGAGAAGGCTAAGGAATTTGCCGGGAAATATGGAGTTTCGACGATTTTTACGAATTTGGAGGAAATGGCCGCAAGCGATACGATCGACGCTGTCTATATAGCCAGCCCCAACTCCCATCATTGCAGGCAGGCAGTATTATTTTTACAAGCTAAGAAGCATGTATTATGTGAAAAACCAATGGCCTCAAATGCGGCCGAGGTGAAGCAAATGATCGAGGCCGCCCAACAAAATGGCGTGCTATTGATGGAAGCGATGAAATCAACGATCATGCCAAATTTCCGAAGCGTGCAGGAAAATATCGCGAAAATCGGCGAAGTACGCCGTTTTACGGCAAGCTTTTGTCAATATTCCTCCCGCTATGATGCGTATAAACAGGGTACAGTGCTGAATGCATTCAATCCGGAATTTTCGAGTGGTTCATTAATGGATTTGGGGATTTATGTCCTGTATCCGCTTGTTGTTCTATTCGGTAAACCGAATAAGGTGCAGGCAACAGGAACGATGCTTGAATCAGGAGTTGATGGGCAGGGCTCGATCTTGCTTTCTTACGATGATATGGAAGCAGTCGTCATGTATTCGAAGATCACCCAATCCGATCAGCCAACTGAAATTCAGGGGGAACTTGGAAGCATCTTAATACAGAAAATTTCAGGACCGGTTGCTGCAAGTATCCAGTACCGCGACGGAACCGCTGAAAATATTACGGTACCTCAGGATATGCCGTCGATGTATTATGAAGCGGAAGAATTCGTTGGATTGATAAAGCAGGGGAAAATGGAGTCCGATATAAATTCTTTCTCCCACTCACTATCGACGATGGAAATCATGGACGAAGCAAGACGCCAAATCGGTATCGTCTTCCCGGCAGACCGATCATAAGCCTTTAATGAGTACAGCCTCAAGTTGGAAGGGTATAAATGGATGTTACGGATTACCTTAAGGTGGGTACAATTGAGTACACGGACAATTTTATTGCTGGAGGAATGGACATGAAATGCAAAATTAATCGGAATGCAGCAAAGGTTCTTCATAATATGCTGAACACGGATGAAGCAAAAGGAAAAATGGTCCGTGTGTATATCACCCATATGCATGGTGACCATGCTCATTATGAGATGAAGCTGGATACACCCGCTGCGCATGATGAAATCGTCAAAACGGATAAAGATATTGATATTTTGCTGGACTCACGTGAGGAATTTCTTGACGGTGTCTGGATCAAATATTTTTACGTACCTGAAGAAGGCTTTGAAATTACTAATCCTTCTAAAGAACCGAACGGGCATCATCATCACCAGTAACAGTAGAATGTGAAGGGGGACAATTGGCATGAATCAAAAATACGAAAAGATTTTTCAACCATACAAATTTTCATCAGGGGTCGAAGTGAACAACCGGATCATGATGGCCCCGATGACCACCTATTCTTCAGATGATCATGGGGTGGTGACCGATGCGGAACTGGCTTACTACGCCGATCGTTCTGCAGGTGTAGGCGCAGTGATTACGGCGTGTGCTTATGTCATGGCCAGTGGCAAAGGGTTTCCGGGCCAATTAAGTGCAGATGACGATTCCTTTATCCCATCGTTAAAAAAATTGGCGGAAACGATTCAATCCAACGGATCAAAAGCCATTTTACAAATCTATCATGGCGGTCGCCAAAGCCCTCCGGAGTTATTGCCTGATAACCAGCCAGTTTCAGCCAGCGCCGTTGCTTCCAAAGAGGATGCACCGGTACCGCGGGAAATGAGTGAAGACGACATACAAGAAGTCATTACCGCATTTGGAGAAGCGACAAGAAGGGCGATTGAAGCAGGATTCGATGGTGTGGAAATCCATGGCGCCAATACATACTTGCTCCAGCAGTTCTTCTCGCCACACTCGAATCGCCGTTCCGATAAATGGGGAGGGACATTAGGCAAACGGCTCATTTTCCCGCTCACAGTTGTGAATGAAGTGGAAAAAACAGTTGCTGAGCATGCCAAGAAGCCATTTATCATCGGCTACCGTCTATCCCCTGAAGAAGGTAGCAATCCCGGAATTACTTTGGATGATACGCTGCAGCTTGTTGATAGATTGGCGAATCAAAATCTTGATTACCTGCATATCTCGGTAGGCCATTTCTGGAATGGTTCCTTCCGTGAGAGTGACAGGACCAAGTCACGGATCGTTAAAATATACGATAAAGTGGGCAACCGCATCCCGGTCGTCGGTGTAGGGGCACTGCATACTCCCGATGAAGTGGCAGAAGCTATGGAAACGGGTGTCCCTTTTATCGCCCTTGGCCGGGAGCTACTGATGGAGCCGCATTGGATCGAAAAAATCAGGTCAGGAAAAGAAATGGAAATACGAACGACGCTTTCCAAAAAAGATCAGGCCGAACTGGTCATTCCCGATCCGCTCTGGGAAAAGCTAATTGGGGTCAAGGGTTGGCTCCCGGTCGTGGATTGAATATGAAAATCAAGAGTGAAAAGAAACGTCCTCCATTCATTGGAGGACGTTTTTTTGAATGTCATCTCATTTTACTAGGATTCTTTCCTGAAAACTCCATTATTCAAATCTCAGCTACGGAATTTTGGATGATGTTTTCGGTTGGAATGATCGTATGTGGCTTCGTGTTTGGATCGTTCTGGATTTTTGCAAAAAGTATTTGTGTTGCTACATCTCCTAATTTCCTCACGGGAATCTCTTTACAGGTCAAAGATGGAGAAAGGAATGGATGTAAATTTGAATTGCTGTATCCTACAATGGATAGATCTTCCGGAATGGAAATACCATTTTCGGCGGCCATCTTATAGATACTCATCACTTTAAGATCATCCGTGGCAAAAATGGCCGTCGGCGGGTTATTTCCCAGCATTTTTTTTGCTGATTGATGGGCGGCATCAATGGTGTAACCGCTATTCACGATCCATTCATCCTTTAACGGGAGGCCATTTGCAATCATGCATGATTTAAATCCTTCCAAGCGATCGATGGAAACATGATAATCCAATGGAGAATGCAGGCAGGCAATATCGCTATGTCCTTTATCGATCAAGTATTGCGTCAAATCATAACTGTCCATAAAGTTATTCGTATCTACAGAAAAAACATTTTTATAATCTCCCTCAACCTTTCCAATGACTACTATAGGGATATTAAAGGGATCTATCTGCTGGAAAAAGGTCTCATCTGCAGGGGAACTTAACATGATAATCCCTTTTATGAACTTCTCTTTTATTTTCCGAATGCATTTTTGAAGCTCGTCCTGGCTGTTTTTTGCCGTCTGTAATATAACATCGAAGTTTTTATCTTCGGCATTGGTTGATATGGCATGGATAATATCAGAGAAAAATGGGTTATTAGCGGTAGTTTTGGTGGAACGAGATAGTACCATGATGGCATCAAATCCTGAGGAAAGGGCCCTGGCTAGTTTGCTGGGATGATAGTTCAGTTGTTCAATTGCCTTTAACACACGCTCACGCGATTCTTCAGAGATATTGCTTTGATTGTTGAGAACGCGTGACACGGTGGATTTTGAAACCATTGCAACACGGGCGATATCGTAAATGGTGTGTCCCAATAATGTTCTCCCCCTCCTGGTATGGTTCTGTATGATCTTTTCTTCTGGATTTTAAAGGTTCAATAGTAAATGTGGTGCATGAATGTTAAAGAGAGCGGTTTCATAGGGTAAATTATATGGGTGAAACGTGATGCTGGCAATAGAAATTTTAAAACCGGAAGGGATGCAGGCAGAGAAAGCCCTGTTTAGCCAGTATGCGAAAATTGAAAAAAATCAGGGATTCCTCTTTTGGTTTTCGTTGACAGAAAGCGCTTACTGTATTATATTTTGTTTGTGGGAGCGGTACCACGAATAAAATATCAATCTATCAATTTATGGAAACGGTTCCAAGGAGGAGGCGTATATGGAATATATCAAACAGAGGCTGTCTGCAATATATGGGGAATCTGATGCACAAAATATATGGACTAGCCTGAAAGAAAAGTTATTGAAAGCAAAACAAACCCATTATAAAGAACGAAAACAAAGATGGGATGAAAAAGATCTGGTATTAATTACGTATTCAGATCAATTCCGGGAGGAAGGAAAGCCGGCATTGGCGACATTTGAGAAGGTGTTTGATCGTTATTTGGCAGACCAATTCGAAATTGTCCACTTGCTTCCCTTTTATCCCTATTCGTCGGATGATGGTTTTTCGGTCATCGACTATAAGAAGGTCAATCCAATAGCAGGAGATTGGGGAGATGTAGAAAACCTATCCAAGAAAACGAGAATCATGTTCGATTATGTGTGCAATCATATTTCGGCAAAGAGTGAATGGTTTAAAGAATACATAAAAGGCAATCCCGAATATGCTCACTTTTTTACGGAGATGGAACCTGACACAGATCTGAGTGCAGTAACGAGACCAAGATCCACTCCAGTTCTCACCAAGTTCGAAATGGAAGATGGAGCAGAAAAATATATTTGGACGACGTTCAGTGAAGACCAAATTGATTTGAACTTCAAAAACCCAAATGTTTTATTGAGTATGATCGATGTCCTATTATTCTATATTGAGCACGGTGCTGAATATATCCGGCTCGATGCGGTAGGATTCATGTGGAAGGAAGTTGGAAGTACGTGCATCCATCTTGAAAAAACACATCAAATCATCAAACTATTCCGTGATATTGTTGAGGAAGTAGCGAAAGGAACGGTCATCATCACGGAAACAAATGTACCTCATAAAGATAATATTTCCTATTTCGGCAATGGAAGCGATGAAGCACATATGGTTTATCAATTTCCCCTACCGCCACTTGTGCTATATACAATCAACCGGGGCAATGGGAGCGCTCTCACAAACTGGGCAAGAAATCTGCAGCCGGCAGGCGACGAGACAACCTTCTTTAATTTCCTCGCTTCCCATGACGGCATCGGCTTGAATCCGATTCGCGGCATCATCCCGGAAGAAGAAATTCTTGCGCTCGTATCCGATCTTAAAGAAGAAGGAGCAAAGGTAAACTATAAAAATAATCCTGATGGCACACAAAGTCCATACGAAATAAACGTGACTTACTTGGACGCGTTAAATAAACGCGCGGATGATGATGAATTAAGGATGAAACGGTTCTTATCGGCACATTCCATTTTATTATCACTTCAAGGAGTGCCGGCGATATACATCCAAAGTATATTAGGATCCAGAAATGATTATGATGGCGTTGCCAAAACAGGAATGAACCGTTCCATTAACCGTCAAAAGTATAGTTTGGAAGAAATCGAAGCTGAGCTGACAAAACCTGGTACGTTGCGAAGCAAGATATATCGCGAATTAACGACCATCATTCAAGTAAGAAAAGCGGAAGCCTTATTCCATCCGGATGTGCCTATGGAGGTTTTGGAAAAAGGAGAAAAGATATTTGCACTCAAGAGGGGCACCGACTCCGGTGAAAGCCTTACCATTATTCATAATATTGCGAATGAACCGGTTGGTTTCGAATTATTGGGAGAATATGTAAATCTGATCACTGGGGAAGAAGTGACTTTCGCCGAAACTATAACACTGGATCCCTATCAATTCCTTTGGTTGAAATCAAGTAACTAGGAGGCAAACCGATGAAACTCAAAATCATGAGTGTAGCGTTGATCTTCGTTTTAAGCGTTGTATTATCAGCCTGCAGCGGAAGCAACAAAACAGGCACAGATGAGATCATAACGATCGAATTCATGCATTCTTCCGTTGAACAAGAGCGTCTGGCGGTGATCAACAAGCTGGTGGATAAATTCGAGAAAGAAAACCCGGCCATAAAAATTAAGCAAGTTCCGGTTCAAGAAGATGCATATAACACAAAGATCATCACGTTAGCGAGCGCCGGAAAGCTTCCTGCAGTCCTAGAAGTTGGCCAGGACTACGCAAAGGTAATGGATAAAGAGCAGCTTATCGATAAAGAGGCCGTTACCGAAACGCTTGAGAAAGCGGGTGAAAAAGACTTCTATGACGGCGCTTTAAAATTAATGACACCAGAAGATGGGAAGGGTTATACCGGAATTCCGATAAGTGGCTGGGTACAAGGAATTTGGTTCAATAAAGATATGCTGGCCTCCAAAGGTTTTGAAGAGCCGAAAAACTGGGAGGATGTACTGAAGGTCGCAAAGGCATTTACGGACAGCGGCAGTAAAAAGTACGGCATCGGCTTGCCGACCATCGAAGGAGGATTCTCGGAGCAAGCATTCTCTCAATTTGCGCTATCGAACAATGCCAATGTACTGGATGTCAATGGAAAGCTGGATATGAATAAAAAAGCAATGAAGGACGCGCTAACCTATTATAAAGAACTGGCCCAATATACGATGCCGGGATCAAATGATACCACTGAGGTAAAAGATGCATTCATGAATGGAACGACGCCAATGGCTCTATATTCGACGTATATCCTCCCTTCGGTTCATGCGGAAGGCGATGCAGACAATATTGGTTTTGCGATTCCTGAACAAAAAACAAAAGCCGTGTATGGTACGGTATCGGCTATCACCATTTCCTCTGGTTTGGAAGATGCACAAAAAGAGGCGGCAGAAAAATTCACGGCGTTTTTGTCAGAGCCGGAAAATATGACAGATTGGGTATTGATGTCACCAGGCGGTGCACAGCCTGTCAATAAAGCGGTTACGGAAAACGCTGCATATCAGGCCAATGAAGTGGTGAAATCCTTCGGGGATTTATCGACGGAAATTGCCACATCCTTTAACGATATCCAAGTCTTTGGTCTGGTCGGCGGGAAAAACTACACGAAAATGGGAGATATAACGAGCTCAGGCGCCATTTCGAAATTAGTGAATGAAATTACAGTTGGCGGAAAAAGCGTCGATGGTGAACTTGAAATCGCTGAAAAGAAAATTAAAGATGTCTTAAGTAAATAAGATTCAAGGAAAGGCAAAAACATCCGGCAAGATCCTCTATTTTAGTGAGTATGTCCAAGCTCTATACCTAATGAAGAGGGGAGCAAGATCCCTCGTCGATCAAAAGGGTCTTGGACATCTCTTAGGGGAAAACGGTATGTATTCAGGGGGTCATGAACATGAAAAACAGAGGGAAATCGGATATGAGGTTGGCATTGGTAC
Organism: Peribacillus simplex; assembly: GCF_001542915.1. Lineage (GTDB taxonomy): Bacteria > Bacillota > Bacilli > Bacillales > DSM-1321 > Peribacillus > Peribacillus simplex_B. The sequence goes on from NZ_LNNH01000023.1 coordinate 99,715, forward strand.
TGCTTTTCCCAAGCGTCTTTTTAGTGCTTTTGCTTGTGGCATATCCAATGATATCCAACATAAAGATTAGTTTTTTTGATCTGCCAATCAATCCACGGCTAGATGCGACCTTTGTCGGGTTAAAAAACTATACGGACATACTGACGGATGTCGAATTCATTAAATCATTAGGAATTACAGTTTTATACATGATACTGGCAGTGGCAGGGAGTACGGCATTGGGATTGGCCGTGGCGATCTTTTTTAATCGCCCCTTCAAATTCCGTAAAGCAGCCCGATCCTTAATTATCCTGTCTTATGTAACCCCTTCGATTTCCTTGGTATTTGCGTGGAAATACATGTTCAATAATGGATATGGTGTCATAAATCATCTGGGAGTGGACGTGTTCCATTTATTCGATAAGGCGCCCCTATGGTTTGACAATCCTGTCAGCAGCTTCATACTGGTCGTGCTTTTTGCAATATGGAGATACTTCCCATATGCATTCATCTCGTTTCTGGCAATCTTGCAGACAGTGGATTCCAGTTTATATGAAGCGGCGGAAATCGATGGGGCGTCAACGTGGGAGAAGTTCAAGAATGTGACCATCCCGGCGATCATGCCTGTGCTGATAACGATAATAACCCTTCGTTCCATCTGGTTGTTCTATATGTTCACAGATGTATATCTGTTAACGAACAAAGTGAACATCATCGGGATTTACTTATACGAAACGGCATTTGCCTTTAATGATCTTGGTAAGGCCGCATCCATTTCTGTCATTCTTTTCATTATCCTTTCCATCGTAATAATAGCATCAAGAAAGCGGGTGAAATTCAATGGCAATGGCTAGCAGTAAAAAGAATAAAGCAGCAAGGAAGATCGGGTTTTATACCGGGCTGATCGCCTTATTGATCGTTTCCCTATTCCCATTTTTCATCATGCTGATGACTTCCTTCAAGACCTCTAGGGAAGCGGTTGCTACCGAACCAACCTTTTTTCCGAAGCATTGGACATTCCAGCATTATGTTGATATCTTCAACCCGGATATCTTCCCTTTTTTATCTTATTTTAAAAACAGCTTAACTGTGGCTCTCACTGCAGCGCTGCTGTCGGTTTTAATCGGCATTTTCGGGGCCTATGCCCTTTCGAAATTGAACTTTATCGGAAAGACGACCATTAATGCCAGCTTTTATACCGTGTATATGCTGTCTGGGATTTTGCTTATCGTGCCGTTATTCAAGATCATTTCCGGGCTCGGCTTGTATGATACGAAAACGGCACTGATCATCACGATGATCGTTCAAACGCTTCCCACTTCGATTTTTATGTTAAAAAGTTATTTTGACACCATTCCGGATGATTTGGAGGAAGCAGCGATGATCGATGGATTAAACCGAATCCAGATCATTTTCTATATTATCATCCCTCTAGCTCTATCAGGGATTATATCTGTTTTTGTATATTCCTTTATGGTCGCCTGGAATGATTACTTGTTTGCATCGATATTCCTATCGGATTCGGCAAACTTCACGCTTCCCATCGGCTTGAATGCCTTGTTCAGTACACCTGATTATATATGGGGAAGAATGATGGCAGCTTCGCTTATAACGGCATTGCCTGTTGTAGGGATGTACGCAATCTCCGAGCACTTCATAAAAGGGAACATGACCGAAGGCGGAGTGAAGGGATAATCGGGAAAAATCAAATAAACGAGAGAAGGTATATAGGATGAAAAAATTAGTTGCAGTAAAACCAAGAGTAGCGGCATTGGTCGATTACGAAGAAAGTGCCATCAAGCCGAATGAAGTGAAAATAGATGTACAGTTCGCCTCGCCTAAACATGGTACGGAGGTGATTGACTTTCGTGGGATGACACCTTTCATGGATGAGGATTTTTCTGAAGAGTGGCGGATGTTCATGCCAAGGGAAGAAGGGTCGACTAAAGGGATTGTATTCGGCGAATTCCAGCTTGGGAATATGGTTGTAGGACAAATCATTGAAAAAGGAAGCGATGTAACGGGATACCAGGTGGGGGATACGGTTTGTACATACGGCCCCATCATGGAAACGGTCATTGTGAATGCTGTGGATAACCACCGATTACGTAAAATGCCTGAGGGAGCTAAATGGCAAAATGCCGTGTGCTATGATCCCGCACAATTTGCCATGAGCGGTGTACGTGATGCCAATGTACGCGCAGGTGATTATGTCGTAGTGGTGGGACTTGGTGCAATTGGACAATTGGCCATCCAGCTGGCAAAAAAAGCGGGTGCGAGTATCGTTGTCGGTGTTGATCCCTTGAGTCAACGCAGGGAGATCGCACGGCGTAACGGGGCGGATGTTTGTTTTGATCCGACCATCGATGATGTTGGTTTTGAAGTGAAAAAGCTGACAAACAAAATAGGGGCGGATTCAATCATTGAAACAAGCGGAAATGCGGCAGCTCTTCAAGCGGCACTGAAGGGCATTGCTTATGGTGGCATCATTTCATATGTGGCCTTTGGGAAAGCCTTTCCGGAAGGTTTGAACTTTGGAAGGGAAGCCCATTTCAATAATGCCAAAATCGTGTTCTCCCGCGCAGCAAGCGAGCCTAATCCAGATTATCCACGCTGGAACAGAAAGCGCATCGAAGAGACCTGCTGGGAGTTGCTAATGAACGGTTATTTAAATTGCGAGGATATCATCGAACCAATCGTTACGTTTGAACAAAGTGCAGAAGCCTATATGGAATATGTCGATCAGCATCCCGAATTAAGTATCAAAATGGGAATTGACTATAAAAAATGAGTCTTTAGCGCGCGATGTTTAATGATGAGTACTTGTGAATGGGGGCTTTATTTATGAAAATCGGTACACAGGATCAAGCGTTTTTTCCGAGGGATATGAAAGAAAAATTCTTTTTCTTAAAAGAAGCAGGCTTTGAAGGATATGAAATCGATGGCAAACTCCTTGTCGACCATTTGGAAGAAGTGAAGGTTGCCATTGAGGAGACAGGGCTTCCGGTAACGACTGCCTGCGGAGGCTACACCGGTTGGATCGGTGACTTCGACGAGGAACGCAGGCTGAACGGATTAGCTGAAATCAAAAAAATCCTTGAGGCGCTCAAAGAAGTGGGCGGGAAAGGGATTGTCGTTCCAGCTGCCTGGGGCATGTTCACGTACCGCTTGCCGCCAATGCATTCTCCTAGAAGCCAGGAGGCAGATAGGAAGGCCATTACCGATTCCCTGCTTTACTTGGAGACAATTGCAAAGGAAACCGGGACAACGATATTTCTTGAACCTTTGAATCGCTATCAAGATCATATGATCAATACGCTGGCAGATGCAAGGAGTTATATAGAAGCAAATGAGTTGGGCAACGTGAAAATCATCGCGGATTTCTATCATATGAACATTGAAGAAGATGATATATCCGAGGCACTTCATCTGAATCAGGATTTGGTGCGGCACATCCATCTGGCGGATAACCACCGTTTTCAGCCAGGCAGCGGTTCACTGGACTTCAAACGACACTTTGATCAGCTTAAAGAAGATGGATATGATGGTTTTTTAACACTGGAATGCCGTGTAAGGGGAATTGATCCGAAAGCGGAATATATGAAAGCGTTACATTACCTAAAGCAATCACTAGGCTAAAGGGGCTGACTGAAGATGAAGAAGAGAATTGCGATAATTGGTGGAGGGCAAATGGCGGAAAAGGTCCATGTTTCATACTACCGTACCAGGAATGAGGTTGAAATTGTCGCAGTTGTCGGCTCAAATTTCGAACGGACAAAAGAGTTTGCGGAACGGAATGGAATCGCCCGATACTATACGGATGTAGAGGAAATGTTTCAAGCGGAACACCCGGACATCGTCAGTGTCTGCACGCCGAATAAATTCCATCATGAGCATGTCATGAAGGCTTTGGAGCATGGCTGTCATGTTCTCTGCGAGAAGCCGCCTTCCATTTCAAGCCAAGAAGCAAGGCAGATGCAAGAAGTGGCTAAAGAAAAAAATCTAATTCTCGCTTATAATTTTCACCATCGCTTTGCCGAAGACGTTGAAATCATGCAGCAAAAAGTGGCGGAAGGCGTGCTTGGGGATGTTTATGTTGTAAAAGCGAAGGCGCTGCGCCGAAGCGGTGTACCTGGTTGGGGAAATTTCACTAACAAAGAAGCGCAGGGCGGGGGGCCCCTGATAGATTTGGGCGTCCACATGCTCGATGCCGCCCTCCATGTTTTAGGTTATCCAAAAGTCGAAAAGGTAACGGCAAAAATGTTTCAAAAAATCGGCACGAAAAAATCGCACGGATCTTTTGGTGAATGGGATCCAAACAAGTATGAAGTGGAGGATTCCCTATTTGGATTCATAGAGCTTGAAGGCGGGTGCTTGCTGCAAATCGAGACTTCATTTGCTCTGAATATAAAAGAAACATCCATCATGAATGTGGAATTCCTTGGGGATGAGGCGGGTGCAACCCTGTTTCCTGCCCATATTTATTCCGATCGAAAAGGGGAATTGGTGACGATATTGGATAGGAAGACAGCCGATCCAGAAAGGCTACAGAAAGGAATGGCAGCCTTTGTTGATAAATGCCTAGGCAAAGAGGTCATGGTGGCTGATGGAAGAGAAGGTTACTTGATCATGCAACTCGTCGAAGCTCTCTATCAATCTGCTGAAAAAGGTGAAAGCATAACGATATGAAAAAATTAGAAGAAAATAGTTTCGATCCGCGCTATATAAATAAATTCGCTAGTTTAATGACTGTAGGCAACGGATATTTCGGTCTGCGTGCTTCCCATGAAGAAAATTATGTAAATCAAACAAGAGGGATGTATGTGGCAGGGATTTATAATAAAGCTACAGTCAATGAACCGTCCGATTTGGTCAACTTGCCAGATGTGGCGGGCATGAATATTGAGCTTGATGGAGAGGTCTTTTCCCTATTAACAGGAGAGATTCTTTCCTACAAACGCCAGTTGAACCTTGAAAACGGGGAACTGCGACGTGATATATTATGGAAAAGCAGAACCGGTTCACGCTTCCGCCTTACGTTTCAGCGTTTTGCCGCAAAAAACGACCGCCATGTTCTGGCAACTAAATTGACGGTTACTTCTTTGGATAAACCTGCTCAAATGAAAATCGTGACTGGAATCGATGCACAGCAAACGAATTTTGGAAGACAGCATCTTATTGAAGAAAAGGTTCGTGTTGCGGAAGGGGACTTGCTTCAGGGAACCTATAAAACAACCGAATCGGGGCATACCATCGCAATTGCAACATGTTGTACTGGTTCAGTCAAAGGCGAGATGTCCCACACTGCTAAAAATAGGCAGCTGCTATCCGCCATTAATCAAAACCTTCTGGCTGATACCCCTTTCGTTCTTGAAAAAATGAGCGTCATTTTTACGTCCCTGGATGGTGATTTAAGGGGGGAAAGCCCTGAAGAAGCAACGGAAGCGGTCCTACGAAGCTGCTCTGCTGTTGGATATGATGCTTTGCTGCATAAATCGGCAGGGGAGTGGGCGCAATTTTGGATGGAAAAGCGCATCAAAGTGGCATCGACGAGGGATTTTGACCAGCTTGCCATCGATTTTTCCCTATATCAACTGGAGGTCATGACACCTGCCCATGATGAGCGGTTTAGCGTAGGTGCAAAGGGGTTGACGGGAGAAGGTTATAAAGGTCATGTGTTTTGGGATACGGAAATATTCATAACACCGTTTCATCTGTATACGGAGCCGGAAAAAGCGAGGAAGCTTTTGCGTTACCGTTATCTGAGGCTGAAGCAAGCGCTGGATAAAGCTGCAACGAATGGCTATGAAGGGGCTTTGTTCCCTTGGGAAAGTGCGTTCACTGGTGAAGAAGAAACACCTGAATTTGCAGCCATCAACATTAAAACCGGGAAGCGTCAGAAGGTGGCCTCCGCTTTGGCGGAGCACCATATTGTTGCAGACATTGCCTATACTGTAGTGAAATACTACCAAAATACATGGGATGACTGGTTCATGAAAAAAGAAGGGCTGGAGCTTCTTAAGGAAACGAGCCGGTTTTGGATCAGCCGGGCCGTGGAAGAAAATGACCAGCTGGTTATCAAAGATGTCATCGGACCGGATGAGTACACGGAGCATATCGATAATAATGCCTTTACCAATTATATGGCTTGGTACAATGTCGAGCAGGCGCTGTTTTTTATGGATAAATACGGGGATGATGATCGGCAATTAAAGGATCGGGGCCATGAGTTTTTGAAGCGCTTATATCTGCCTAAGGCCAATGATGATAAAATCATCCCCCAAGATGATACCTTCCTGAGCAAGCCTGAGATCGACCTTTCACGGTACAAACAAGCTCAGGGCAGTCAGGGCATCCTTATGGATTATTCACGTCAAGAAGTGAATGAGATGCAAATCCTGAAACAGGCGGATGTCGTCATGCTGCTCTACTTATTACCGGATGTATTTCCAAGTGATATAATCTATGAAAATCTGCGTTATTATGAGGAGCATACCATCCACGACTCTTCATTGAGCAAAGCGATTCATGCCATAGTTGCAGCAAGGGCGGGGGAAATCGAAAAGGCATACGAATTTTTCCAGGAGAGCTGTTTAATCGACTTGGGCCCGAATCCTCAATCCTCTGATGAGGGACTTCATGCTGCTTCCCTCGGTGCCATCTGGATGGCTGCAATGTTCGGTTTTGCAAATGTCTCGATCAAGAATCAGCGGTTAAGTCTGGACCCTAAGCTGCCATCAGGATGGTCAGAACTTGCTTTCCCGCTCATTTTCCAAGGGTCTCGCTTACATATTGCCCTAACCCACAACCAAGCCGTCATAACCAAGGTTTCGGGTGATGACGTATGTATCGAACTAAATGGGACTGAATTTCTCGTATCGGACAAATTTGCAATGGACCTTCACTAAAAGAGAATAGCATCCGTTCTTGCTAGCGATCATTAAAAAAATTGGAGGCAAACATGAAAGTAGTCATTGCACCAGATTCATTTAAAGAGAGTTTACCAGCAGACGAAGTGGCAAGAGCCATTCAAGCTGGATTTCTGTCCATTTTCCCGCAAGCGGAGTATCACTTGCTGCCAATTGCAGATGGCGGTGAAGGTACGGTACAGGCATTGGTATCCGCACATAACGGAAGCATCGAAAGCGTATTCGTTACAGGTCCGCTTGGAATTCCGGTAGAAGCGAAAATAGCATTCTCGAATGATGGCAAGACAGCTTTTATCGAAATGGCGGAGGCTTGCGGATTACACCTTGTTCCGAAGGATCGGCGAAATCCGTTACATACCACTTCCTTTGGTGTGGGAGAGCTGATGCTTCATGCGCTGAATCATGGAGCTGCGGAACTAATCATTGGAGTGGGCGGGAGTTCAACGAATGATGGCGGTGTGGGCATGGCATCCGCGCTTGGTTATGAATTTTTCGATGAACAAGGAAAGCAGGTAGAGGGTATCGGCAAGGATCTATTTCATATAACTTCATTGTCTGATCGCAACCGTGATCGGCGTTTGGATACTGTAAAAATAGTAGTGGCGGCAGATGTCGATAACCCCTTAACGGGCAGGAATGGTGCTACGTATATCTATGGACCGCAAAAAGGGCTGCCTAAAGAGATGTTGAATGAGATGGATCAAGCCATGGGCAGGTTTCATCAAATCGCAGGCAGCTATATGGGAACGGATGTCTCCTCCTTGCCGGGAAGCGGTGCAGGCGGAGGGATGGGGGCAGGTCTGCTGTTATTCACAGGAGCTCAAATAAAGAAGGGCATCGATCTCGTGCTGGAGCATTTAAAGATGAAAGAAATCTGCCAAGATGCGGATATCGTGATCGTCGGCGAAGGAAAAATAGATAGCCAAACAATAAATGGAAAAGCACCTGCTGGCGTAGCGAAATGTGCGCCGCGAAAAGCGAAGGTGATAGCGATTTGCGGAAGTGTGGGTGAAGGCTCGGAGGCTCTTTATGATCATGGCTTTGATGCGATCTTCCCCACCATTCCTGCCATGCTGCCAATTGAAAACATTCTAAGCGGTGCATTTGCAAATATCGAGAGAACATCTCGAAATGTGGCAGCATTGCTTCGAAATGAAAGGGATGGTTCCAATGGATGAAAAATTTATCGATGCTGTAGTATTCGACCTTGATGGTGTCATAACGGATACAGCGCATTATCATTTCCTGGCTTGGCGGGACCTCGCTCGTGAGATAAACATCGATATTGACGAAATGTTTAACGAGAGGTTAAAGGGTGTAAGCCGCATGGCTTCACTTGAACTGATTCTACAGGAAGGCAATCGACAAAATGACTTTTCGCTAAGTGAAAAAGAAGAAATGGCTGAAAAGAAGAATCAACATTATTGTCAGTTTTTGAAGCAGTTGACGCCTCATGATATACTGCCGGGAATCATCGAGCTGATAACCGCCATCAAAAGTGAAGGAGTCCCTATTGGCCTTGCTTCCGTTTCCAGAAATGCAAGCACTGTATTGAAGGCACTTCAGTTAGAGGATACTTTTGATTATGTTGTCGATGCTTCAAAAGTGAAAAAGTCAAAACCCGATCCGGAAATTTTCCTAACAGCATGTAACCAGCTTGAGGCAAACCCAAAACGTTCAATTGGTATTGAAGATGCATCTGCAGGCATCGACTCGATCAAGGCAAGCGAAATGTTTGCTGTAGGAGTGGGCAATACCCTTTTCAAATCCGATTATCAGGTAGATGCAACGAACGAACTCAATTGGGAAGTAATCAAGGCTGAATATATCAAGTCCGTAAAAGTAACGCGCTCATGAAACCCGTCCTCCTTCATCGGAGGACGGGTTTTTTTATGTTTATAAGGAAAGGGATTGTTTTCAACGCCATTTTCTAAAAACATGTTTTTCCTTTTAGTAGTGTGGTCAAGATCCCTGAGCTGTATGGGGAAATGGTCGAGCGTTCAATCTTCCTGTTTCATAGTCAATATCTCCAGATTCAAAATAACCAGTCTGGAAGTATGGTCCTGGTTTGTAATATAGGTGTAAAAGTTCGTGTGAAGTTGTAAACAAATATTTACATTTCTAATAATGTACAGTTTTACGTATTACTGTATAATGTTGAAGCATGTCAAATAACTTAACAAAGGAGAGGGCACATGAAGATTATTCTGAAGGTTGAAAAAAAACGTTTCCCCTGTAACCATCTTTAATTAAACAACGTTAATGCTTTTCGATTTTCCCACTGGCGATGGTGGATGTTAACCAAAAAAGACCAAGGATGTGAGAATGAAAAGAATGATAAAAGATACTAGATTTCAAGGATATAACATGAAGGGTTTTCAAAAAGACGTAACGGCAGGATTGGTTGTAGGCGTCGTAGCCATTCCTCTAGGACTTGCATTTGCAATTGCTTCAGGCGTAGAACCGATATACGGATTATATACGACGATCATAGCGGGAATTCTCATTTCCATTTTGGGAGGATCTAAATATCAAATTGGTGGACCTACAGGTGCATTCGTTCCCTTATTATTCGGCATCGTTATGCAATATGGCTATGAAAGCTTGCTGATTGCCGGGTTTTTGGCGGGACTGATGTTAGTCCTGATGGGCCTGCTAAAGCTGGGCAATTTGATGAAGTTCATCCCCCGTCCAGTCATCATCGGTTTTACGACAGGCATTGCCATCATCATCTTTTCGGGACAGATTGCCAGCTTCCTGGGAATGAAAGTGGAAAAGCATGAAGCGTTTATAGATAACATGAAGGAGCTTGTGATTAAAGCGGACACGATCAGTTTATATAGTATTGCTGTTGCGTGTATATGCTTCATCGTCATCCTGCTGGCACCAAGAGTTCTGCCACGAGTGCCAGGACCTCTGCTGGGCCTGCTTGTCTCGACATTGGCAGCCTACTTTTTATTTCGGGATAAGGTAGCCACCATTGGATCTACGTATGGAGCCATTCCGAAAGGGTTCCCCGAATTCCATGTACCGGAGTTATCAGTGGAAACCATCATCACACTCCTCCCAGTTGCCTTTACGATTGCCTTGTTAGGCGGTGTTGAGTCATTGTTATCCGCCACGGTGGCTGATAACATGGGAGGAACCAAGCATGATAGCAATAAGGAATTGGTTGGCCAAGGGATTGCGAATATGGCGACTCCATTCTTTGGCGGGATACCGGCAACGGGTGCCATTGCGAGGACTGCGACAAACATAAAAAGCGGTGCCGTTTCCCCTATGTCTGGAGTCATTCATGGAATCGTCGTTTTGTTGGTTTTGCTCGTGCTTTCTCCTTTTGCAGCGCATATTCCATTGGCCAGCATGGCACCGATATTGATGTTTGTAGCCTGGAATATGAGTGAAAGGAAGGAATTCGCTCATGTATTGAAAACGAAGACGACCGATTCAGCTGTTTTATTAGTGACTTTTCTCGTCACGGTCTTCACTGATTTAATCATGGGAGTCGGCATTGGCTTATTGATTGCGTTCGTCACCTTCATTAAGAAAATGAGCCATACGTTAAAGGTCAGGGAAAGGAAAGATGATATCACGGAAATCGTCTCAACCGATGATTCGGGTTCAAAGATCAATGTGTATAACTTGGAGGGGCCGTTATTCTTTGGATCGATAGATGTATTGGAGTCTTCGATATTGGCAAATTTGGATAATAAGACGAAGATATTGGTATTAAGCATGCGGCGGGTAACCTATATGGATACCTCAGCAGAGGCTGCACTATTGGCGATCGTTAATCGCATCGGAAAATACAAAGGAAAACTGATCATTTCCGGAATCCAGCAACAACCGAAGGAATTGCTTCTCAGCACGGGACTGTATCATAAAATCGAAAAACAGCATTTTTTCAAATCCAGGGAAGATGCCCTCTATTTTGCAAAAAAGCAATTGAATGGAAGTACGGATAAAGTAGTCTAATTGATTCATCCTGGAAGTCCCTTTTTGGAATGTTATGTTATAGTATCGTTAACAGTAGATTTTAAAAGAAGGTGACTATCTGGGTGAATATTTATCGGATTGGCCAGCTCGCTGAACTTGCAAATGTCTCGAGGAGAACCATTGATTATTACACACAACTAGGAATGCTGAACTACGAAAAAACTGGGTCCAGATACCGATATTACACGGAAGATGCACTAAACCGTCTTCAAATGATCAATCGGTATAAAGAACAGAATATGCCTTTGAATGAAATCAAGAAACGATTGCAGGTCTGGAAGCAAACCACCGTCGATTCTGAGCAAGTGCTCTTGATGGTGGACAAATTGTCTGCAGACCTTAAGGAGCTGGAAAATGAATTGATGGAATTAAAGCCTTTGCTAAACCAGCTCGATGAACAGCAGGTCTCGTTTGCCGTAAAGCAGCTTTCCGTTAGAAGCAGCTCTTTATTGAGCATCATTGCCATGCTTGCTTAAGCTTGTTTAAGACCCGATTGGGTCTCAGTTTGTAGACAAAAGGGGTTCGGAATTAAAAAATTCCGAACCCCTTTTGAAATTCCTTTGAAATTTTAACCAAAGGTTACGAGATTTGGGCTCTTCGAGCCACTATGTTAAGCCATTTTAGGACCTTGCCATGTCCAAGTGGCCATCTTCTTTACATTCATGGCAGCG
>NZ_LNNH01000023.1:111299-121858 GCF_001542915.1 Peribacillus simplex
CGCACCAGTTGATCTAAAGTAATCATTTCAAGTTGATCTCGCTGAATAGAATCATGTTTAGAAAGCATCCTCATCACCTCAAGTTTTTTAATACTTCAATTTTAAAACAAAAATGACTCCAGTCAAAAGTGTTCTATCTAAAAGGTAAGACAAAGTTGATTGGAGCGGGTGTTCGAGACTCCTGCGGGAAAAGCGCGTCTAGGGGGAGACCCCGCAGGCAAAGCCGAGGAGGCTCCCCGACCGCCCGCGGAAAGCGAGTGCCTGGAGTGGAAATCAACGTCTAAATTGTACAGGCCATAAAAATAGACAAACTCGATTTTCATCGAGTTTGTCTACAGTCTGAGACGGTTCTCGGGGAACCGTCTTTTTCGTCTCTATTTTGAGGATGCCTGTACTTTCAATCATCCAAAAGGTTTTGATCTGCCGCCTTTTCAATCGTTTCCAATTTAACCATAAGATCCTGCAGTTCTTCTTCCGTGAATGAATTGAAGTTCTTCCCTATCGAACGGTTATGCTCCGCAAGGACTTTTCCCAGAATCTCGATTCCCGCCTCTTTCAATTCAAGGTTTATGACCCTGCGGTCCTTTTCAGAGGGCTGCCGCTTCACATAATCCATTTCGACCAGCTTGTCTACAAATACAGTGATCGCACTTGGCTTTACGGTCAAAAAGTCAGCCAAATCTGTCGATTTAATCGATCCCTCTTTTTTTAATATCAGTAATATGAAAAACTGAGGCGACGTTAATCCATAAGGCTGAAGGTTTTTCGCTACGATGGCACGAAGCTTCTTCCTGATCCGAAAAATCTGCATTTCTATACTATTCGTTACTTCCCATTTAAATTCCAGACTTCTCACTCCTTATATAGGACAATCCTACCTCTTAAATTTAATTAAACGCCAATACATTGTCAACCTTCCTTCCCATATATCCTTAAAACTTTAAAAATTTAAATTTTTTTCCAATAATTTGTATTTATTTGCCACTTTTTTTCGGAATAAATTACATGACAAAAATTTATTAACCTGATAAACTATTTACTTATTAATGTTAATACTTATAAAAATTAATATTTATTAAAATTAATAATAAACATGTGATATAGGGGGCATGAATTAGATAAATACGTCATGTGAATGAATGAAGGTCAAGCAATATAAGTTATACGTATCAATCATCTATATTTTTGGAGGCGAAACAAGTGAATAGAGGACGTTTAGTTTTAGTCAATGTCATTGGTTTGGTTATTATATTAGCGGTTGTGGCCGGTGGGGCTTTTTACTATTATGAAAGCACGAATTTCATAAAAACGGATGAAGCGAAAGTTTCAGGAGATTTGTATACGATCGTTGCACCTGCTGCCGGTAAGCTAGCGGATTGGGATTTAGAAGAAGGTGACAGTGTCAGCAAAAATGACAAAGTGGCGAATGTAGCCACTGCAGCAGGAAAAGAAACGGTAAAAACAGCAGCACAAGGTACTGTCGTTAAAACTCAGGTACATGATGATCAACTAGTTCAAGCGGGTCAAACATTGGCTCAAACCATCGATATGAATGATTTGTCCATCACAGCTAATATCGAAGAGAATAAATTGAAAAAAATTGAAAAAGGTGACAGCGTCGATATCATCATTGATGGAGATTCCGATACCGTCTTCGAAGGTACCTTGGAACAAATCGGTTATGCTACAACTTCCGTCTTTTCCGTGATGGGCAATCAAAACAGCAGCGGAAACTATACGAAAGTCACGCAAAAAGTACCAGTTAAAATTTCCATTAAAGCTCCATCCGATAAAGTTCTGCCTGGTATGAATGCAGAAGTGAAAATTTCAACCAATTAATGAGCTACACAGTTATACAGAAAGGAGGCTTCCCTTAAATGGCTTCTCAAACAATCTCAATAAACGAAAACAAGGGCATGAAGCAGTTCGCCCCGATGTTAATTATCTTAATGCTGGGTTTGTTCATGGTCATTTTGAACCAAACCCTGCTTAGTGTCGCCATGCCGAGGATGATGGCCGAATTTAATGTAGCTGCGACTACGATACAATGGTTATCAACTGGTTTCATGCTGGTAAATGGGGCCTTGATTCCACTGTCCGCTTTCCTGATAGAACGATTTGGCACGAGGATCCTGTTCTTGGCCGCGATGTTTCTATTCACGATCGGAACACTCATTTGCGGTATAGCACCCAATTTCCCAATCATCCTCACAGGCAGGCTGATTCAGGCTGCTGGCGGAGGAATCCTGCAGCCATTGGTCATGACGATCATTCTTTTTATCTTCCCTCCAGAAATGCGCGGAAAAGGGATGGGAATCTTCGGCTTGGCTATCATGTTCGCTCCTGCCATCGGACCGACTTTATCCGGTTGGGTCATTCAGGAATATAGCTGGCGGGTCATGTTCTACGCAATGGTTCCATTAGGCATAATCATCATCATACTTGCCTTATTAAGTATGCGGAATGTAGCGGAGCCCAAAAAGATCAAATTGGACCTATTGGGAGCCTCGCTATCCTTGATAGGTGTCGCCTCCCTCTTATACGGTGTCAGTGAAGCAGGTTCCAAAGGCTGGACGGATTCGATCGTTCTCGGAACGATCATCATCGGGATCATCCTGCTGACCCTATTTGTGGTGCAACAGCTAAAATCGGATACACCAATGCTCGACTTCCGTGTATTTAAATATGACATGTTCGTATTATCGAATATCATTTCGGCCATCGTTACAGTTGCCATGTTTACAGGCATTTTCTTATTGCCGATTTATTTACAGACGCTTAGAGGATTCACACCTGTTCAATCCGGACTGTTGATGTTGCCTGGTGCCCTTGTCATGATGGTGATGTCACCCATTTCAGGAGCGCTATTCGACAAAGTCGGTCCACGTCCATTAGCATTGATCGGGTTAGGAATTACTGCTGTCACGACCTTCGAATTCGCTAATTTGACTACAGATACGACGTATTCGACTTTGGTCATCATCTATGCCATCCGTGCCCTTGGAATGTCCATGCTGATGATGCCGATCATGACAGCAGGGATGAACCAGCTGCCGAAGTACTTGAATACTCATGGAACGGCGATGAGCAATACGCTGAAACAAGTGACCGGAGCAATCGGTACCAGCTTCGTCACAACCATCTATACAAACCGCGCTACTTTCCATGGAACTTCCTTGGGAATGGATATGAGTACGAGTGATCCCGGATTTGTCCAGAATTTCCAGGCTATCGTCCAATCCATCATGAGCACGATGAATCAAACGAGTGAGCAGGCACGGGAAACAGCAATGTCATTGATTTCCGCCCAAATTCAAGGAAAAGCAAATGTAATGGGAATCAATGATGCATTCTTTTGGGCAACGGGCTTCGCAGTTGTCGGGATCGTACTCTCACTGTTTTTACGTGACGTCCGTAAGGATAAAGTAGTAATCCAACAAGCTCAAGAAGAAAAATTGGATGTACCTTTACTGCCTTCACCAGTGAAAAAATCGGTTTAATCATACGGGGGGATAAGAATGAAAATCTATGTTGTATACGACAGTGAAGGCAACCATACAAAAGCGCTTGCCGAATCAATAGCCCAGGGAGCCGCTGCGGTTCCTGGTGCCGAGGTTCTCATTGACCATGTAAACGAGGCGGATGTTTATAAGCTCCAGGAAATGGATGCCATCATTTGGGGCTGCCCGGGCCATTTCGGAACAATCAGTTCGAGTTTGAAGGCATGGATTGATAAACTTGGATATTTATGGGCAGAAGGGGCGCTCATCAATAAAGTGGGTGCTGTATTCTGTACGACAGCCACCGTACACGGAGGGCTAGAGGCAACCATGCTCAATCTGATCACCCCCATGCTTCACCAAGGAATGATCATCGTCGGCTTGCCCGGCACCGTTCCTGAAAACGCCTTGTATGGATCCTACTATGGTGTCGGGATAAGCTGCCCGCCCGGTGTGGACGATAACATCTCCAAAAACGACTTGCAGCTTGGGCAAGCATTGGGAAAACGGGTAGCCCAAGTCACCCGTTCATTCACAAACGAGCTCTAGGAGGCTTGATTCAATGGGCTTAATTCTAATTATCATCATCGTTGCGATTTTAGCGATCACGGGCTTGATCACCTTCAATATCAAAGCTTTATCACCTGAAGAGAAACCGGTTATCAAGGATGATGCTCCATCATCCAAATCGGGTTTATCTTCGGATGATGAGCTTGATACCGAAATCATCTTCCCTACAGACAACGATGAATTAAAAATGAAAGACCAGGATTATCGTTTGGCGCTTTCCAAGCTACATAAGCAAACCCCAAACGATGAACCATCAGAAGAAGAAGAAAAGAAACCGAACCTTGGCAAGATGAAGGATTCGGAATACCGGGGGAAGTTGAAGAATTTCCAGCAGAAGGACGACTGAAACCGGCAAACCCCTCAGGCATATTTGCCTAAGGGGTTTTTTTCAATGGTGAAGATATCGATTGCGATCTCCTTTTATATCCCCTTTTACCTCATGAACGGGAGAAGCTTTTACTTATTTTTCTGGTTGACAATTATTCACAAAGACCTTAAGCTTAGTTCATGCAACACAAACATTTCTTTAAACTCAGCTTTTGTTGAGAGACGGAATTTTAAAAGGATTTCCTTTTTTCGTTCGTCACTTGCCTTTTTGGCAGGTGGCGATTTTTATTTTTATAGGGGTGAAAAACATGCAACTTTTGAAGTATTCCATAATGGTGTTAATCGGTTCGATTTCATATGGTACACTATCGACCATGATGAAATTTGGTTTCAAGGATGGCCATTCTTCCGGTGAACTGGTCGGCAGTCAATATCTCATAGGCTGGCTGATCATTTCCGTTTTATTCCTTTTCTCATTCAAATATAAAGTACCTTGGAAAAGTATCGGATTGCTGATGATTACTGGCATGATGTCCACTTTCGTCGGAAAGGCATACGCCGTTTCCGTATCAGAGCTTCCCGCTTCGATTGCCGTCGTCTTTCTCTTTCAATTCACTTGGATAGGTGTCCTCATTGAAAGCTTACTAAATAAAAAACGTCCGGATAAAAATAAACTCATTGCCATTTTCGTTCTGTTCATCGGCACCTTATTTGCAGGAGCTATATTCGGACAGCCGCTCTCAGCACTGAGTTTGAAAGGTGTATTATTCGGCCTGCTATCCGCATTGCTTTTTGCGCTTTATATGTTTTGCAACTCCAAATTCGCAGTTGGGGAATCCTCGATGAAACGGTTGTTTTTCATTGCAACGGGAGCGATGCTGACTGCTGTAATCACCACCAATCCTGTAACACTCGTTACGAACCTTGTCCAAACGAATCTATGGTACTATGGTCTATTACTCGGCATATTAGGTGTGCTTGTTCCGTTCTTCTTCTTCGCTGTAAGTTTGCCGAAGGTGGGGGTCGGACTTGGAACGATTCTTTGTGCTGCGGAATTGCCATCGGCGATGGTCGTTTCCGTCATCTTCTTGAATGAGCATGTTACGTCACTGCAATGGTTCGGGATGTGCCTGATCATTTTCGGTATCGCCCTCCCTGAAGGAATGAAGCATCTTCCACAATTCCTTCCCGGCAGGAAAAAGGCGCTGCATGAAAATAGAATTCCTTGACCGGAATTGGATAAGCTTTTTACAACATAAGAAAGACCATTCCTAATCTGGTATGATCTCATACTGAAGGCAAGCTCGATATTGATTGAGCTTGCTTTCGGTTTTTTAGGTTATTACTAATAATGGACCGAAAAGCCCGAATTTTTGAACACACTGAAGCAAAATAAAAAGGTTTCGGAATGCGGTTCCGAAACCTTTTTGTTTACAGGCTGTGTCCCATTTAATCCTAATCCCCTTTTAGGAACCCAGTTGTTGCACTTGAAATAGGCTGAAATAATGTCCCTGCTTTTTCATGAGTTCTTCATGTGTGCCCATTTCGGTAATTTCCCCATTTTCGATATGAACGATTCGATCGGCATGGGTGATGGTTGATAAGCGGTGAGCCACGATGATGGTTGTCCGGTTATTAGCGAGGATGTCCAGCGCTTCCTGGATATAATGTTCACTTTCCAAGTCCAAGGCTGATGTTGCTTCGTCCAATACTAGGATAGGCGGGTTTTTCAAAAAGACTCTCGCGATGGCAACCCGCTGCTTTTGCCCTCCGGATAATTTCACGCCACGCTCGCCTACTTTCGTTTCGTATCCCTCTTTCAGGCCGATGATAAAGTCGTGAGCATTGGCCGCTTTAGCCGCTTCAATGACTTCCTCATCACTTGCATCGGGCCGGCCCATCAGAATATTGGCCTTAACCGATTCACTAAATAATATATTATCCTGCAGCACCATGCCGATTTTATCTCTTAAGCTCCGCACTTGAAAGTTCCGGATATCGGTTCCATCCAATAACACCCTTCCTTCCGTCACGTCATAGAAGCGGGAAATCAAGCTGACGATCGATGATTTCCCTCCGCCGCTCATGCCGACCAGTGCAATGGTTTCTCCAGGCAAAACATCCAAATTAATATGTTTTAACACAGGTGCCTCCCTCTCATCATACGCAAACGATACATCATCGAATGTAATATGGCCATCTACATGCTTCAGCTCTTGCGCATCTGGCTCATCATCGATATCATACTTCTCATCGACGAACTCAAACACCCTGTCCATGGAAGCCAATGTCTGGGTCATGGTCGTCGAAGAATTGACTAATCGTCTGAGCGGATTGTAGAGCCGGTCTATGAAGCCGACGAACGCAACCATCGTCCCCAATGATAATTGATCTTGAATGACCTGGTATCCGGCAAATCCTATCACGAGCAACGGCGCAATATCCGTAATCGTATTGACGACAGCGAAGGATTTGGCATTCCAGCTCGTATGCTTCAAGGCCTTATCCAGGAAATTCTTATTCTGCTGAGCAAATAATTCCTGTTCGCGATCTTCAATCGCAAAGCTTTTGATGACAGACATCCCAGAAACACGTTCATGAAGGTGACTCTGTACATCGGCTAATGCCTGGGAACGGACCCTTGTATAGGTTCTGAGCTTGCCAAAGAAATGCTTGATCGAGAAGGCATAGAAAGGAAGCATGATGATCGATACAATCGTTAACTTCACGTCCATCTTGAACATGATGGCTATCACGATGACGATCGTGGCAATATCAAGCCAAAGGTTCATCAAGCCCGTGATGACAAAGTTCTTCGTTTGTTCCACATCCGTGATCATCCTCGAGATGACCTCTCCCACTCTTGTGTTCGAATAATATTTAAAGCTTAGTTTCTGTATATGTGTAAATAAATCATTTCGGATATCATATAGTATTTTCGTTCCTGTCCATTGGGCGAAATACTGCCGATAATACTCGATTGGCGGTCTTATCGCAACGAAAATGAACAACATGATGCCCATGGCCCATAAAAGACGTTCTGATTTCACGGCCTTCGACAAGTCACCATTTCCGATGATGTCATCCACGATATACTTACTGAGCAGTGGCAGCAGCAGCGGGATCGCGAATTTTAACAGACCGATTAAAACCGTCCCGATTATCTCCCATTTATATGGCTTGACAAAATGCAAATATCTCTTGATGCTCTCCACGGAATCCCTCCATTTCTTACGGTCGATTTGCCAAGGGCTCACTCGTGCTAAAAAAGACCAGTCATGTTCTGTTATATTTTCCTTTTCGAAGCTGAACTATCAAACCGATTTCATTCAAAGTCTTCCAAATGGATGAAAATGAAAGATAGCCTTGCAGCGAAGCGGACCCTACACACCAGAAAAAGCCTGCTCAATAAGCAGCAGGCCTTTACTATCATCGATAGGTCAAGAAGCGTTCATACCAACTATCAATGAACTCTGCGGAGAATGGTCCTTTTCGCTGGCGTATCATATAAATTAAATAGTCTACGTTCTGTTTCAATATTGAATCGATGGCATCCGGGTAATTCATTTCTTTCCGATGCCTTTCATATTCATCCTCATCCAGCAAATTAAACGTCATATCTGGGAATACTTTAATGTCCAGGTCATAGTCAATGTATTTCAATGCTCCCGAATCGTATGTGAACGGCGAACTGATGTTGCAATAATAATAAACCCCGTCCTCCCTCAACATACCGATAACATTAAACCAATACTTTGAATGAAAATAGCAAATCGCCGGCTCACGTGTAATCCAGGTCCTACCATCTGATTCCGTCACCATAGTACGGTCATTCGCCGCTATCATCAGATTTTGGGTCCCTTTTAAAACGGTTGTTTCTTCCCAGATACGATGGATATGTCCATTATGTTTATAGCTATGGATTTGGATTTTTCCTCCTTCGGCAGGAACAATCCCCATTTATCTCTCCCTACTTTCTATAGACACCCATTCATCGTACTGTGCCCTATTCCGTTTGAAGTTGTTGTGTGTATTTAAAAATATATACTTTTTTCCATTTACCCTATATTCCTTTATTATAGCGATTTATTCGTAAATTTAAAACAAAAGTGGCTAATCTCTCCGTGGAAATGTGTAAAAAAGTCAAAAAAATCTGACCATCCACCCATTAACACTTAGAAATTAGCCTCTGATTTATCGTATAGCTGCCTGTTGCTGCTGAAAATAACGAATGACTTCTTCCGTTTGGCTCTCGAATCGATCATGAATACTTTTCAACTCCTGCTTCTTGAGTTGAATCTCTTCCTGGATGGTAATGGCTTCACTTTCTTCTTGCAAGGCCAGGAGCTGCTTCTCTATATCTTGGCATGTCTCGATTTCCGATTGTAAAAGTAAAAGCTTATCCATCGTCTTCAACTGGTCATTTATAAGCCGGTTAAATTCCTCCATGAATGCACCTTCCTCATCTGTTTTTTTCCATAGTATGTATATTCGATTTTAAACCGGACATCTCCTTTGACATAAAATGTAAACACAAAGAAACATTTGTCGAATCAAATGGAGCAAAAAAGAAAAGCACCCTTCAAAAGAAGGATGCCTTTCATTGTTGTAACAGCAATTAGCCTTGGCTTTTATTGCTTTGAGATTTTGCGTTTTGTTTTTTCACTTCTTGAACGTTTGTTTCAGAAGCAAACTCAGTGCCGTATTGGCCTTGGCCTTGTTGAGAAGCTTGGTTTTGTTTTTTCACTTCTTGAACGTTTGTTTCAGAAGCGAATTCAGTACCGTATTGACCTTGACCTTGTTGAGCTTGCCCGTTTTTGTTCTTTACATGTTGGATGTCAGTACCTGATTGCGTTTTGTTTTTAGCCATTGATATCACCTCCACGATAATAAGATAACCATCATGACCGTGTGTTATCCGGCTAAATTTTTCCAGTTTTCTTACACGAGCAAAGAAATGCCTCCATCAACGATGACGGTTTGTCCACGGATCATGCTCGCTCCATCGGAAATTAAAAACAGGATCGTGCTCACCATATCCTCCACCTCTACCATCCTTCCTGCAGGGGTCTGTTCTGCAGCCTCGGCCAGCATTTCATCCCGGTTCGGGAAGGACTTCAGGGCATCCGTATCGATTACACCGCCTGAAACGGCATTGACGCAAATGTTCTTCGCCGCAAGTTCGACCGCTAAATATCTTGTCAATGCTTCAAGCGCCGCTTTGGAAACACCCACAGCCGTATAATTTTTTAGGTAGCGAATCGAGCCAAGTGAACTGATGCTGACGATTTTC
The DNA here is from genome assembly GCF_001542915.1 of Peribacillus simplex. Taxonomy (GTDB): domain Bacteria; phylum Bacillota; class Bacilli; order Bacillales; family DSM-1321; genus Peribacillus; species Peribacillus simplex_B. The sequence continues at coordinate 120,990 of NZ_LNNH01000023.1, forward strand.
CCGCCTCCGTTCCTTTCCATCAATTTCGCCGCTTCCTGGGCACAGAAAAGGAGTGCCTTCGTGTTGATATCCATCGTCCAATTCCAATGTGATTCTTCAAGCTCCATCAAGGGACGCTGCACTCCGGATGCCGCATTATTGATGAAGATATCCAAGCGTCCATAATACGCTTCGATTTCCTCGAACATGCTTTTCACCTTTGCGACGTCGCCTACATTCGCCTTCACGACAAGAGCTTTCCGCCCCAACGCTTCAATTTCAGCTGCCACTTCTAATGCTTTCGACTTGCTTCGGGCATAATTAATAACGAGGTCGTAACCTTCCTCTGCAAGTTTTATTGCCGTGCTTCTACCTAAGCCTTTACTGCTGCCCGTAACGAGCGCTACTTTTTGTTCCATTTTTTATTCTTCCCTTCTGAGTAAACACCGAGTTATAAAATCTTTTTTAATAGGAGTGTGACTGTTATGTATGTTGGACGTGATATGACAGAGTTGTCGATGATGAAAAAATCGGATTGGGAAAATAGCGAGCTTGCCTATTTTCATCACTCCCTACAACAAATGGTACCTTATTTAAACCAAGAAGGACAGAGCATCCATGGCGAAATCGTCAAAGAAATTGAAAATAGGGGCGGCCTTACCAGGCAGGAAGCCGATTATACACATGGAACGAAACCGGTTTACGATTGATTTAAAGAAAAAAGAGGATATCTTTGCCGATATCCTCTCAGTTTGTAGACAAAAGGGGTTCGGAATTAAAAAATTCCGATCCCCTTTTGAAATTCCTTTGAAATTTTGACCAAAGGTTACGAGATTTGGGCTCTTCGAGCCGCTATGTTAAGCCGTTTTAGGACCTTGCCATGTCCAAGT
>NZ_LNNH01000023.1:121868-122036 GCF_001542915.1 Peribacillus simplex
TGACAATTTTTTAAGTCCCCTTAAAGTAGTCCAACGCATACCATGCTTTTCTTTTGCATCTGCGAATACGTTTCTTTGCGTTTCGCATATATAGGTTTTACCTCTTGATGATGACGCAGATGATCTGCTTCTTCCACATATGCTTGCCAGATATGCCGTGTCACTACT
>NZ_LNNH01000023.1:122046-122422 GCF_001542915.1 Peribacillus simplex
TTTTTAAGTCCCCTTAAAGTAGTCCAACGCATACCATGCTTTTCTTTTGCATCTGCGAATACACGCTCAATCGTTTCTTTGCGTTTCGCATATATAGGTTTTACCTCTTGATGATGACGCAGATGATCTGCTTCTTCCACATATGCTTGCCAGATATGCCGTGTCACTACTTTTTGATGGTCTTTGCTTTCCGTACACCGTGATAAAAATGAGCATGTTGCACAAATTTGTTTGGGCGATTTGTACTCGCGATAGCCCTCTTTATTTGTTGTTGATTACTTTAAAGTTTCTCCCGAAGGGCAAAGGTAACAATCAAAGTGTTCATCGTAAACATAGTCATGTTTGCGAAAGAATCCTTCTTTTGTACGAGGACGTG
>NZ_LNNH01000023.1:122681-122932 GCF_001542915.1 Peribacillus simplex
GGCATCTGCGGCAGCATGGAATGAATAGGCAAACTGTTTTGTTCGTTCATCTTTCACATAGTAGCCACTCTCAGGATCCGTAGTACTTTCTTTAATTGCTTTGGTTTCTTCCTTATCAAATTTATCTGGTGGAAAAGGCTTCTTTCCATGTTTTTCACGATCTTGATTGATTTCTTCTTGAAGACGTCCTTGATACGCTCGTGTTTCTTTACGAACGATTTTCTTTTCAAATTTCCGTTTATTCGCACTGG
>NZ_LNNH01000023.1:123445-150925 GCF_001542915.1 Peribacillus simplex
CAATCATTTCAAGTTGATCTCGCTGAATAGAATCATGTTTAGAAAGCATCCTCATCACCTCAAGTTTTAATCCTTCAATTTTAAAACAAAAATGACTCCAGTCAAAAGTGTTCTATCTAAATGGTAAGACAAAGTTGATTGGAACGGAAGGTACGAGACTCCTGCGGGAAAAGCGCGTCTAGGGGAGACCCCGCAGGCAAAGCCGAGGAGGCTCCCCGACCGCCCGCGGAAAGCGAGTGCCTGGAGTGGAAATCAACGTCTAAATTGTACAGGCCATAAAAATAGACAAACTCGATTTTCATCGAGTTTGTCTACAGTCTGAGAGGATATCTTTGCCGATATCCTCTTTTTTTTACACAGGCTTTTTATAGAACATAATCACGATTGCACAAATCAAACCAGTACCTAAAAATGTTAACGCATAAACGGATGGTGACACGACCGTACCGAATGATACTTCATTTTGCAGCGCTCCATCATGATTCCAAGCATTAACGAGGTCTGGTTTATATTGGCTTGTTTTTAAGAATCCAATCAGCATCACACTGCAAATATATAAAGCATGAATGAAGAATGATGCGACGAATGCTTTAATAACAATCTTCATGATTCCACCTCCCTAACACCCTAATATTACCATACAGTAAAGAATGTTTGGTAGGATGGGAAAAACACCTTTATCCAATATGTTCTCTTTCTTTATAAGCCTTCATCATCTTTTGATGGGAGACTGGAAATGCCAACTCAGCCATCTCGGCTTCACTAACCCACTTGAGCTGGTTTTTCCGTAAGGTTCCTTCATCTATCATTTCCTTTACCTCTCCGATATACGTATCCACTTTCCAAACGAGATGTGAAAAAACATGTTCGATCCGTACAAGTGATTCCGTAATTTCCGGTTTGACTCCATACATTTCTTGAAAGCGATCCTCGTAAAACTCCCGCTTGGGCTGAAGGGGGGCATGGTTTTCGAAATTGGGATACTCCCATAGATTGGCAAGCAGACCAGAAGGTTCTCGCTTGTGTATGAGGAATTGACCTTTTTCATTTGTTAAAACAGCGGCCACAATGGGAACATCCCGCGTTTTTTTCTTTTGGATTTTCACCGGCAGTTCGGACTGGACACCGGCTTCGAATGCGAGACAATGACTTTGAACTGGACAGAGCAGACATGCCGGTTTCCCAGGCGTGCAGATTAATGCCCCTAGTTCCATCAAGGCTTGATTGAAGGCAGAAGTATGGTCATGATCGATCAGCTTTCTTACGGCCGCTTCAAATGTTTTTCTCGTCTTCGGCTTTGCAATGTCTTCATAGATCATTAATATACGGGATAATACGCGCATGACGTTCCCGTCGACTGCCGGTTCCGGTTTGCCATAGGCAATGCTCAGGATTGCACCAGCCGTATACGGGCCCACGCCCTTCAGTTTGGAGATCTCCCCTGGTTCATCCGGAACGATTCCGTTATAGGAAGCCCGTACTTCCCGAACGGCACTTTGCAGATTCCTTACACGCGAATAATATCCAAGCCCTTCCCACGCCTTCAAGATTTTCTCTTCATCGGCATCGGCAAAATCCTCAAGTGTGGGGAACCATTCCATGAATCGGTTGAAATAAGGAATGACCGTATCCACCCTCGTTTGCTGAAGCATGATTTCGGACACCCAAACACGGTATGGATCCTTATTTTTTCTCCATGGCAATTCCCGCTGTTCCTGCTGGAACCAGGAAACTAAATCTTGTTGAAAACCTTCTATATTTATTTTTTCTATTGTCGGGATCATTATTTCTTTCACATCAGTTCCTCCAAAAATGTTACACTCTAATCAAAATTGGGAATACCTATAGTAGGCATTCTTTTTTTACTATCATGTTCATATCCATTTAATTGTAAAGGCTCATAAAAATAAGTCAAAATTATATTCATTTGATGGTTATTATATAAATACGGTATGATGAAAGAAGACCATTTTTTTCAAATTGTGGCAGGGAGGTAGAATTTTTGGATACAGGTACTCACTTTGTCATGGGAATTGCTCTTGGAGGTCTTGCCACATTAGATCCTGTCATTGCGCAGGACCCAGTCACTGCAAGTGCAGTCATAGCTGGTACGATATTGGGCTCGCAGGCTCCGGATATCGACACCGTTTTAAAATTAAGGAATAACGCCGTATATATACGTAATCACCGTGGAATCACGCATTCCATTCCCGCTGTTTTACTTTGGCCTTTGATCATCAGCGGTGCGCTTTTCGCCATCATACCTGAAGCAAATTACCTTCATCTTTGGCTTTGGACCTTTTTAGCCGTATTTCTTCATGTATTCGTGGATATATTCAATGCATATGGGACACAGGCTCTAAGGCCGATTTCGTCTAAATGGGTAGCTTTAGGGGTCATCAATACATTTGATCCATTCATTTTTGGCATCCATGTTGCAGGACTGATATTGTGGGGCTTCGGATTTCCCCCGGGCTATTTATTCCTCGTGATCTACGGGATACTCGTCATTTATTATATCTCTCGATTCAGGGAACAGGCTTTTATTAAAAGGGCCGTTAAGCAGCAGATCCCTGGAGCGAGAAAAATCCTGTTATCACCGACGATGCGTTTTCACCGCTGGAAAATTGCCGTGATCACCGAAAAGAATTATTATGTGGCACGGGCAGATAATGGGTATGTGACCATCCTGGATACGTTCGATCGGGTGCCATTGCCTGAAAGTGAAATTCTTGAGGCCGCCAAAAAGGACATCAACCTTGCAGCCTTTCTGTCCTTTTCTCCAGTTTACCGTTTTGAAATCGAACAGATAAAAGAATATTATGAAGTTCGTTTCATTGACTTAAGGTACCGAAGCAATGGATATTATCCGTTTGTGGCAGTCGTCCATCTAGACAGCGATTTGAATATCTTGAATTCGTATACCGGCTGGATCTTTAGTGAAGCGAAGCTGCAGAAGAAATTGAATATCATTTTATAGCTGCGTACCATGCACAGTGAAAAAAGGCTGATCCCAGGAGTCGAACCCCTGGAATCAGCTTTTTTAATGCAGCCGATTCTGCTGATTTAATAAATGTTGATATTTAGGATTTTTTGCAATGAATTCGTGGAATTGCTCACCGTAATTATCAATCCAGGTTCTTACGACGCGTGACGTCATTTCTTCACCGGCGTATTCATGTCCAGCTTTTGCATAGGTCGCTTCGAAATCCTCCCATAATAATTCCACCCAAGTCAAAGCTTGTTCATACGTGATGTGGTCATTTTTCTCAAGCAGTATCTTGGTTAATCTTTCATGGTAATCATTCATTAGAAACACCTCATTGCCAATATTTTTACAGAATCAACTATATGGTCCATTACCCATACTAGTGATAAGCGGAAACGCTTCTTTCTTTAAACTGATGCTTGGAGGAGAACAACTTGCGAAATAAACAAAAAGGATTCCCCAACCAAAACAATAATAAATTTCAAGGCGAGCCTCGTGCACAAGCAAGATATGCTTCAAAACGTGCAGATGGAAGCATCAATACACACCCTCAGGAACGAATGAAAGCTTCCAACCAGCGATCGAATTGACAGTGTTTCAAAAGGAATCGGGATCATTTCCGGTTCCTTTATTTCAGCATCGAAATCGGCAGCGCCTCTTCCTTCCCACTGCCGCCCAGGCGGTAACCCCAGGCGAACACCCCATTCATATAGTCAATTTTGAAATAGACACCTGGATCGCCATCAATCTGATATATTTCACCTTTTTTAAAATCATCGGGATTCAGCAAATAGGCCTTCGCCATCGTCACTTTACGTTCCAATACAGAATACTCATTCACCATTCCCAATTGCTCAGCCTTTCTTGCTTTTTCAGTCAATGCTGCAATTTCCTGCTGCAGCTCATAGGCCGACAACTTGCTGTATCTTACGTCACTCATATATAGTGCTCCTTAATGAAATATTAATTTACCTCTATATTAAACAAAATTTCTTGTTTTGGCTAATGCTGTACTTAATCCAGGTCAGGACCGGAAAGGTATCGTTCAATCAATTCTATCGGAAAACCTTTTCGGTATAATGCCTGCTTCATTTTCTGATCATGTTCGAAGCTTTCAAGGTTTTTATAACGACGCTCCAATTTTTGCGCATGATGGCATAAGGAATCCCATTGTTCATCTTCATCCTTTTCCACTGTCACATCTTCAAGCGCTTCAAGGATGACTTCCCTCGGAAAACCTTTTCTTAATAAGGTTTGTTCAACCTTTTGCCTTAATGCCCGTTCCGAAATGTTTTTTTCCTTTTTAATTGATTTTCCGGCAAGTTTTCTTGCATGCTCTATTTGAAGATCAAAGGGGTATTCCTTCATGGCCTCGAGAACCAATTTTTCTGTTATTCCTTTTTCCTTTAGCTCAAGCTTTAAGGTAGTCGGGCCTTTATTGCCGCCATTCACATGTGTCCGTACATAAGCCTTTGCAAATTCAAGGTCATCCAAATAGTTAAAGCTATACAGCTTATAAATCGCTTCTTTGATAATCGGTTCTTCCGTATCCTTCTTTTTCAGATAAAGGCGAATTTCCGATTCCGATCTCATCCGGTATGATAAATAATGCAGGGCATCTGTAAATGCTTTTTGGATATCATCATGGAATTGTATTTCAGCCAGCAATAGGTCATCCAGTTCCGTACCCTTTTTCAATTGATATTTAAGTAAAACTTCTTCGTCCACGCTGAAGGCATATTTTTCATCAACGAATATGTTATATCGGTCTTTACGTTTTTTTTGGGTTGTTATTTTTGTTATATTCGGCATAAATTTCACCCCCACACCTACTTTACCCCTTTATTTGCCCCATTTCTATAAAAGCATGTCCAAAAATGAAAAAAGTACATCGGCATGGTAAAGTGAAGGAAAGACAGGGAAAGGAAGTGGTTTTCATGAAAATAGCCATTGCTGGTGGAAGCGGTTTTGTCGGCACAGCCCTTATTGACGAATTACTTAAAGAAAATCATGATTTATATATATTGACCCGTCATCCGGAAAAATACAAAAAACAGCCCAGGCTTCAATATATAGGCTGGCTGACCGAGAACGCAAAGCCCGAGGAACAGTTGGCGGGCCTTGATGGATTCATAAACCTAGCAGGTGAATCTTTAAATGACGGGCGTTGGACTCCTGAACGGAAAAGGAGAATTGTCGAGAGCAGGATTGATGCCTGCAAGGAGATGAACAGGATTCTTTCCACTCTGCCCAATAAGGTGTCTGTCATCATCAACGCCAGTGCAATAGGATATTATGGGATTTCAGACAAGGATGCCTTTATCGAATCATCTGAATCGATCGGTGATGATTTCTTGGCAAGGACTGTAAAGCTATGGGAAAAGGAAGCCGCTAAATCCCGGGCATACAGCAACAGGCTCGTCCTTACCAGATTTGGTGTGATTCTGGGCGAAAACGGAGGGGCATTGCCCATGATGGTCCTGCCTTATAAGCTTTTCGGCGGAGGAAGGCTTGGCAAGGGGAATCAGTGGCTTTCCTGGATTCATATTCAAGACGTGGTGCGGGCAATCTCCTTTTGCATCAGTGATCAGGGAACAGAGGGGCCAGTTAATTTCACGGCACCTACTCCCGTCCAAATGGATGCATTCGGTAAAACGATAGGTACAGTCATGCACCGGCCCCATTGGTTCCCTGTCCCCCCATTCATCCTGAAAACCGCACTGGGCGAAATGAGCATGATGGTGCTTGAAGGACAAAAAGTCCTTCCCGCAAAACTTAAAGAAGAAGGATTCACTTTTACCTTTCCATCCCTTAAAGAGGCTTTACAAGCTATCTTAAAAAAAGATTCTCACGTATGAAAGCTGCTTTTTAGGAAAAAATAGGGATATTAAGGTGAAATGGAGCTGATCTACATGTCCAAAAAACACGAAAAAGAAAAAAGTAACTTAACGAGCACCCAAGCCATTCTATATGCACGGGAATTTAAAAATGCAGATCGTGCCGGCGGCTTTAATGAGAAAAGATCACGCCGATAAGCTTGGTGCATTTTCCCGTACATGTTAATCGATTGTTCAACACAAAATAAGCAGGAGATGAAATTCATCTCCTGCTTATTTTTTAAATTTAGGGGGCGTAAACATGGGACGCAATAACATACATCATAATCGAGACAAAAATAAGCAAAAATTGCCGCAAGTTCCTAAAAACCTGAAAAGTGACGGACTTGACGTTGAATACTCTTCCGAACTGGCTGACCAGGAAGACATCAAAGCGCAAGCACGAGCAAATGAAGCGGATCGTCGAGCTCATAGTCGCCGCTGATCGTTTTAAAACATAGGGGCTATTTTAGCCCCTAACTTGTTCTTATCCACACCTTTTATCCACATCATTGTTAATATTGTGGATATATTCTGAAAATACTGATAAACAATAGGCATTATGACTTGCCTTACCAACAAGAAAATAATGTTATTTATGGATAACTCTGTGGATTATGTGGATAAAGGCGATATTCCTCTGTGCAGTCAGGATTTTAATTGTGGATAACTTTTAACTCCCCTTGCCCATATCGCCAAAGTTATTATTCACCGTTATCCAACTGGATTTGTTCCACACATTTAGAAATGGAGATTTCCCAACCCTTTGTCGTTAGCGATATTCTCCAGCTGTTTACGGAGCAGGAATTTTTGTATCTTGCCACTTGCATTTCGCGGCAGCTCTTCACAGAATATATATCTTCTCGGTCGTTTATAATTAGCTAGTGCATCACTTTCCTTACACCAGTTTTCTAAATCGAGTTCCGTTAACCCGGAACCTTTCGCTACGATGAACGCCGTTACCGTTTCCCCCCATTTTTCATTCGGTTGACCGAGTACCGCACAGTCGAACACTTGAGGATGCCCATGAAGTGTATCTTCCACTTCCCGCGGGTACACATTTTCACCCCCGGAAATGATCATGTCATCCACTCGGTCCTTCACCCACAAATATCCATCTTCATCCAGGTAACCAATATCACCGGAATGGTACCAGCCCTTATAAAGCGCTTTTTCCGTCTCCGCATCCTTTCGAAAATAGCCTTGCATGATACATGGACCCTTCACAAGAATTTCGCCCGTTTGCCCTGGCTCCAATACTTCCTCTGGCTCCGATGGCCCGTCATCATTGGGGCGGACAATGATGATTTCATGTTCCGGACATGGCTTGCCGGCAGAGCCCGCTTTCCTTATTTGATCATCTTCCATCAGGAGAGTGATGGCTGGCCCCATTTCAGTCATTCCATATGCTTGGATGAACTGGATTCCCAGCTTTTCCTGACAAGCATATACAAGCGATGGCGCCATTGGAGCAGCTCCATATAGCCCTAGCTTCAGGCTCTGGAATTTATACTCGGCCAGGTTTTCCTGAATGATCATGTTCCACATCGTAGGCGCAGCGAATAACTTGGTGATCCCCTCTGACTCAACTAGCTCCATCACCTTTTTCGGATTGAACTGGTGGAGGATGACATTCATCGCTCCAACCTGTACGCGAGGTAAAAAGCAACAATGCAGTTCGGCACAATGAAACATCGGTGCAGTGATCAAACCTATATCGGATCGTTCATAATGAAGGGCCTCGCTTAAAATCGCAGCATGTTTGACCATATCTTTATGTAGGTGAATGACCCCTTTCGGACGCCCCGTCGTCCCACTCGTATACATGATGGCATAAACATCATCCTCATGAACCTCCACTTCGGCCGGCTGAGATGAAACGCAGGCCAATTTTTGGCGGTAGCCTTTCGCATACCCCGGCACATCATCATCAATGTACCAGAAACCCGTTTCCGGGAATCGCTTTTCAATAGCCGCAACCACTGCTTCCAATTCACGTTCGAATAAAACGACTTTTGGTGCTGCATCATTTAAAATGAAGGCCACTTCTTCCGGCATGAGGCGGAAGTTGATTGGATTGAAGATTGCGCCGATTTTTGCGCAGGCAAAGAAGGCAGTGGCAAGCTCTTCATTGTTGTAGAGGTACGTGGAGACTCTGTCGCCTTTTCGAACGCCTTCCGCCTGCAAGGCAGCCGCCAACCGATTCACCTGGTCATTCCACTGAATATACGTGTAGCGGATATTTCTTCTCACGTCGTAGATAGCCTCTTTAATGGGGAATTTCTGAACGGTCTGATCAAAGATATTTTTAATCGTTACTGACATATCATTTCCTCCTCAATTAAGCCACCCCTCAACAGAACGAGCTCTTACGTCAGTCTGGCGATAGTCGGCTGTTTCACTTTTTCAGCTTGCCTTTCGTGTAAATGACCCATGTTCATGACCGCAGGCTTCATTTCAATCCAATCTTTCAATGATCGTGGCGTTGGCCATCCCATGTCCCTCACACATTGTTTGCAGCCCATAGCGCCCGCCTGTCCTTTCCAGCTCATGAATCATCGATACCATGATCCGCGCACCACTGCCACCAAGAGGATGTCCTAAGGCAATTGCCCCGCCATTGGGATTCAGCTTCTTCGGATCCGCCCCGGTTTCTTTAAGCCACGCAATCGGTACAGGAGCAAAAGCCTCATTCACTTCAAAAATATCGATATCATCAATGGAAAGTCCCGCTTTTTCCAATGCTTTTTGTGTGGCGGGGATCGGTCCGGTCAGCATCAGCGTGGGATCTGAGCCGACAACGACCCTCGTATGCACCTTAAATCGTGGTTTCAAGCCAAGTTCTTCGGCTTTACTGCGCTCCATCAATAATAAAGCGGCGGCACCATCACTGATTTGACTTGAGTTGCCTGCGTGAATTAACCCATTTTCTTGAAAAACGGGCTTCAGGCCTGAGAGTACTTCCAGAGTAGTTCCGCTTCTAGGACCTTGATCCTCCGTAACTTCAAGATGATTCCCTTCTTTATCGGTACCGATAACGGAAATCATTTCACGTTCGAAATGTCCTTCTTTTTGAGCACGTATCGCTTTGGCATGGCTCGTAACGGAAAATTGATCGCAATCCTCCCGTGTGATCCCCCACTTCTTTGCTATCCTTTCAGCAGATATCCCTTGGTTGATCACCTCATAGCTGTCCGAATACTTTTGACTCGTTGTTGCCCCTTGGTAATTCGAACCCATTGGGACTCGGGACATGTTTTCGACCCCGCCCGCCACTACTACATCCATATCCCCCGACAAGATGGCCTGGGAAGCAAAATGAACGGCCTGTTGACTTGAGCCGCATTGACGATCGATTGTCGTTCCCGGCACCTCAATCGGATACCCGGCAATCAATGCAGCAACCCGAGCTATATCGCCAGCCTGCTCCCCAGACTGTGAAACGCATCCTAAAATGACATCATCGACAAGGGCAGGATCAATATCCACTTTTTCCATGAGCTTCTTCAATACTTCCCCTGCCAGATCATCCGGGCGAATGTCTTTCAAGACACCGTTCCGTCTGCCTACTGGAGTCCGAATCCCTTCTACGATAACCACTTCGCGCATATGCACTCTCCCCCTCCATATCCTGTTTTCCTTTAAAGGCCAAGATTTTTAGCGATGATTTTCTTCATGATTTCATTTGTTCCCGCATAGATGCTAGCCACTGGAATGTCCCTGTACCTTCTGGCAATCTTGTACTCCTCCATATATCCATAGCCGCCGTGAAGCTGCATGCATTCAATGGATATTTTTCTGGCGGTCTCGGTCAAGCGCCATTTTGCCATCGACACCTCTGTGACGACCTGTTCCCCCGCCATATGGTTGGAGATCAATTGATCAAGGAAAGCACGGCCCATTTTAATTTCAGTTGCCATTTCGGCAATCTTAAATTGAGTATTTTGAAATTGGCTTACGGATTTTCCGAATGCTTCCCTGCTTTTTACATATTCAATCGTATCGTCAAGCATATCCTCTGATGCCGTTTGGGCACAAATGGCTACGACAAGGCGTTCCTGCTGCAATTTTTCCATTAAATATGTAAAACCCTTACCTTCTTCACCAAGCAGATTTTCTTTCGGCACCCGGCAATCCTCAAAAATAAGTTCAGCTGTATCCTGACTGTGCAAACCAAGCTTCTTCAGTTTTCTCCCTCTTGAAAAACCTGGTGTATCCCTTTCAACCACGACCAAGCTTACGCCTTTGTGCTTCGGAACCGCATTGGGATCCGTTTTGCATGCCACGATGACGAGATCCGAATGAATGCCATTGGTGATGAATGTCTTTTGCCCGTTCAAAATGTAATGATCTCCATCCAAAATCGCCGTCGTTTTGATATTGGCCAAGTCAGAGCCTGTTCCAGGTTCCGTCATGGCAATGGCCGTAATGATTTCCCCTGTTGTACATTTTGGAAGCCAGCGCTGCTTCTGCCATTCATTCCCATAGGCAGTGATATACGGAACAGTAATGTCACTGTGAAGCCCGAAACCAATGAAACCAGAACCAACCCTTTCGAGTTCTTCATTAATTATGACCGCAAATCCCCAATCCCCCCCGGAACCCCCAAACTCTTCTCCAAGGTCGGGACATAAAAAGCCATGCTCACCCATTTTCATCCAAAATGACCGAGGAATGATTCGTTCTTCCTCCCAGCGCTCATAGTTTGGGATCGCTTCTTTTTCTAAAAACTTTCGGAATGATTTTCGAAAAATCTCATGCTCTTCATTCAAATATGGATGTTTCATCTTGTCTATCTCCTTTGTTTGCTTTATGATTTCTCCCTTTCCTTTGGAGGAAGGTTTTTTTCAAGATTAATAGGGTCCCGACACTTACCTAGGCGACATCCGGATGGCCCCATCCAGCCTAATCGTTTCTCCATTCAGCATCGGATTCGTTATGATGCTTTCCGTAAGTTTTGCATACTCATCGGGATATCCCAGCCGCGGAGGAAACGGCACGGTTTTTCCAAGGGACACCCTCGCTTCTTCAGGCAATGAGTCGAACATTGGTGTATGGAACAAGCCCGGTGCTATCGATACGACACGGACCCCCTTTGTGGCAAGCTCCCTGGCAATCGGCAAAGTCATTCCAACCACTCCTCCTTTGGAGGCACTATAGGCGGCTTGTCCTATCTGCCCTTCAAAGGCAGCTACCGATGCAGTATTGATGATCACCCCGCGTTCGCCGTCTTGGTTCGGTTCATTTTCGACCATTTTTTGGGCAGCCAGACGGATCACATTGAATGTACCGATCAAATTGATAGCTACCACTTTTGAGAACGCTTCCAATTCATGTGCGCCTTCTCTGCCGATGACCTTCCGCGCTATCGCAACGCCTGCACAATTGATGACCGTATTAATGCTCCCGAATCTTTCCATGCCTTTTTCCAACGCTCTGCTTACACTCTCTTCACTCGTTACATCCGTCATGACAAACAGGACTGAATTTCCCAATTCCTGCTCCATTTTTTCCCCATTTACTTCCGAGAGATCGAGGATGACCGCTTTTCCACCTTTTTTAATGATATTTCTTACAGCTGCCGCTCCGAGTCCTGAAGCTCCTCCTGTCACTGCTGCAATGGTTTTTTGAATATCCAAATACCTCACCTCATTCGTTTCGTCTAGAATATATATTCATCTTTTTCCATCATCAAAACCTAATTTCCATATTAAATTTGTGACCTGACCAGGTTTTCGTTCATTTTCAAGTCATGAAGGTTTTTATTGAATCCTTGGATCATCTGTTCAAAATCCTCTTTCAATTCATTCAACTCTTTAATGCGCTCATTTATTTCGTGTAATTTCTGTCCTGCCGTGTCAATCGTTTTTTCCAATTGCTTGATGCCTGTCCTGTCCTCATCAAACAAAAGGACAATATCCTTTATTTCCGCTAACGAGAACCCATATTTTTTTCCACGCATGATGATTTTGAGTTGGGCATACTCTTTCTTTCCATACGCCCTTTTTCCTGATTCTGTACGTTTTGGCTTTAGCATGCCTAGTTCCTCATAATACCGGAGCGTCCTTGTCGTCAATTCGAATTCTTGCGCTAACTCAGAAATGGTGTACATGTTAAAACCACACTTTACAAAGGGATTATTTACCTTTATCTTATCATTGACGTTAACGTAAACTTCAATAAATATTCACAAAACTTATACTATATGAAACGATATGGAAGATTCAACCTGATATACTAGGGGTATATTCATTATATAGAAGGGAAGGATTATCATGATTTGTTCAAAAATATTAGTAGCTTATGATGAGTCTGAATTGGCACTTAAATCTTTAGAAAAGGCGATAGAGTTAGCGAAGCTTGATCCGGCCATTGAAGTGCAGGTGCTTCACGCTGTTACACTACCGATCAAATCAAATATTTACGGCAATGCCTTTCAGGAAATAGAAGAATCGATGCGCAAATATGGCAATGAAGTGATAGGAAAAGCGGAAGCCCTATTATCGGAAATTCCGAATGCTTCCCAAACATTTGTCGTCGAGGGATCTGCCATCACGGCCTTATTGGAACATGCAAAATCCCATAACTGTGACCTTATCATCATGGGCAGCCGCGGATTAAGCGGATTCAAGGAATTCCTCGGCAGCGTGAGCCATTACATCGTTCAGCATTCGTCTGTGCCTGTCCTATTAGTTAAATAAAAAGGGATGGGGTGACATATAGTAAGAAGCTGGGTTCCTTAGGAGTCCAGCTTTTTTTGATCCGCTTGTTTTACAAACACTTCCGCTTCCAGGTAAAATGAAGGTACTTTTAATGAGGATAACAGGTGAAGCAATGGATATTAAACATTTACAATATTTTATTGAGGTAACTAATTTTAATAATTTCACTCGGGCAGCCGATCATTTATTCATTACACAGCCAGCCATCAGCAAAATGATTAAAAACCTTGAAATCGAGCTGGGCGTCGAGCTTTTTGATCGTTCGCGCAAGCAATTGATTCTGACCGATGCTGGCAGGGTTGTCTTGGAGCAGGCAAAGTTGATTGATAAAGCCTTTCGAAACCTGGAAACGGCAGTGGACAATTTGCTAGGCTTGAAAAAGGGACATATTCGCATCGGATTGCCCCCCATCATCGACGCTTCTTTCTTTCCCCAGATTCTTAGCCGGTTTCATGAGCAATATCCCAATATAACCTTTCAGTTAGTGGAGGATGGTTCAAAGAAAATTGAAGAGTCCGTCCAAAAGGACCAAATAGATATAGGCGTGATCGTCCTGCCGACCAACACCTCACTTTTCCACCATTTTTCTTTTTTGGAAGAAGACATTAACTTGATTGTGTACCCTTCCCATCCATTTGCCAATCGGCAAGAAATCGATTTGGCCGAGCTGGAAAACGAGTCCTTCATCTTATTCAACAAAGATTACGTCCTCCGGGATCTTATCATTTCTTCCTGTAGTGAGGCCGGCTTTTCTCCACATATCGTCACGGAAAGCTCACGCTGGGATTTCATCGAAGAAATGGTTTACTGCAAGCTTGGCGTTGCTCTTTTACCTGAAAGCTTGTGCCGGCATGATGAACGCGTGAGGTCGATAAAGGTTAAACAACCATCCATTAGCTGGAAGCTTGGCTTCATTTGGAGCAAGGACCATTACCTTTCATACGCCGCAAAAGAATGGCTGAAATATACGAAGGAAGCGCTCAACAATAAGGAGTGAAATGAAGGTGACCCAAACGGTGTAAGCACTACCATAGATGCAAGTTATGGAAACGATAACATCTAACCATTTTACATGCGTATCGCCCAGGGGTAGACTTGATAAGAGTCAAAGGCCGTTCATGCTATGGAAACGAATTTTTTAAGAAAGGAGTAAGAAATATATGATCACTTTATCTAGTGTCGATGAGTTACGGGCAACCGAAGCCGCGCTTAGGAAAATTAAATATTCATACCCCGAATTATTTAATAAATTATTCCATGTCGTTGCCTTAACACGAACACTGCAATTTAAATATCATTTTATGGGCACATTACTCATGGATGAAAATTATAACGAATACACCCCTGAATTCGTTACGCCCTCCGTTACCGATTTATATAAAGAGGAAGTTCAAAAGTTAAAGAATGATCCTGATTTCCACATCTTACTTCAGATTTTCACCAACAGTAAAAACATTGGCTACGCCAAAATCAGTATGCTGGTGCTCGGTAAAAGTCCTGAATCGCTTTTAGGCGCTTCAACAATAAAATGAAGCGCCCGTAGGTTCTTCCGAAAAAGACCATCCTTAATGGAGGTTTTTTTTCTTTGCTTAATCTTAGAGCACCTTGCTTAGAAAGGCTCTAGTTCGCTCCTGCTGCGGATGATTAAAAATCTCGCTGGGAATGTTTTCTTCAATGATATATCCTTCATCCATGAAGATCACCCGATCACCAACTTCTTTTGCGAATCCCATTTCATGGGTCACGACCACCATCGTCATCCCTTCCTTTGCCAGCTGCTTCATTACCTCAAGCACTTCACCGACCATTTCGGGATCAAGAGCCGAGGTCGGCTCGTCGAATAACATGATTTTTGGCTCCATTGCCAGCGCCCTCGCAATGGCCACACGCTGCTTTTGTCCCCCCGATAATGAATCCGGATACGCATTTGCCTTTTCGGCAAGACCCACTTTCTTAAGCAGGTCCTTCCCTCTTTGCGCTGCCTGTTCTTTCGAAACCTTGCGTACCTTTAAAGGTGCGAGCATGATGTTCTCAATGACCGTCTTATGTGGAAATAAGTTGAAATGCTGAAAGACCATGCCAACTTCAGTTCGGACTTTATTGATATTGACCTTCTTGTCCGTCGTATCCAGACCTTCGATCAAAATATGTCCTGCCGTAATCGTTTCCAATTGATTGATACACCGGAGAAAAGTTGATTTACCCGATCCGGAAGGCCCGATTACCACAACCACTTCCTGTGGGGAAACGATTGCATTGACATTTTTCAATACTTCATTCTCCCCGAAGGATTTCTTAAGATTCTCGATTTTGATCATCCTGTTTTCAACCTTCTTTCGAGTCTATTTAATACGAAGCTTAAAATGAGGGTCAGGAATAAATAAATGAAGGCACACGCCAGATACGGCTCCCACACTTTAAAGTACTGGCTTCCCATCGCTTTTCCCCAATACATTAACTCTGGGGCTGCAATGACACATAATAAGGAGGAATCCTTTAATAACACGATGAACTCATTGCCGAGCGGCGGGATCATCCTTTTGAAGGCTTGGGGCAATATAACATGGACCATCGTTTGGGTATGGGTCATTCCCAAGGAACGGGATCCCTCCAATTGCCCTTTATCGATGGATTGAATGCCCGCACGGAATATTTCCGCGATATATGCCGCTGCATTTAAAGATAAAGCAATGACACCGGCGGCTACAGCATTCGTTTCCCCAGTAAATAAGGGCACGATGCCGAAATGAATCAAAAAGATTTGCACTAAAAGCGGGGTCCCGCGAAAAACCGTGACATAACAGTAAAATGGGAATGCAAGCGCTTTGTTTTGCATGATTTTTCCTAGTCCGATCAATAAACCTAAAAAAGTTCCGATCAGGATGGATGAAACCGACAGCCCAATAGTAAGTAATGTACCTTTCAATAAGAAAGGAGCATATTCAAAAATAATATCCCAGCGAAAACTCATTCCATTCCCCTCCTAAAGGCCAAAAAAACTGCGTAACTTCACACGTAAAGTTACGCAATCTTTTTCTATCTACTTTTTTATTGTTGTGCTTTCAATGTTTCCATATCTGGATCGGTACCAAACCATTCTTTATATATTTCTGCATATTTCCCGTTTTCATAAACGGCATTTACCGCTTTATCGAACTCCGCTTTCAATTCACTGCCTTTTGGAAACATAAGGCCGTAGAATTCCTCTTTGAAGGCTTTGCTATCTTCGACGACTTTGAGTTTCTGATCGGGGTTATTTTTCACATATTCCTCAACGACCGTATTATCAGCTACGACCGCTGCCGCTCCCCCTTGTAACAGTTCCTGGATTGCCAGGTTATTATTTTCGAATTTCTTGATATTCTTATTATTTTCCCCAATGAGCTTCTCCACTGCCGCCTGACCAGTTGTGCCAGTCTGTACGGCAATGACCTTACCTTTCAGCTCACTGCCGGACTTTATATTACTTTTCTCTGGAACGAGAATCTTGTTTGTTGATAAGAAATATGGAACGGAAAAATCATACGTTTGTTTTCTTTTGTCATTTACTGTAATGGCAGAAACCGCGACATCCGCCCTTTTCTCTTCGATTTCAACGAAAATCGGATCCCAGCCTATACTTTCCACTTTAGGTTCATAACCAGCTTCTTTAGCCACGGCAGTGATGAAATCAACATCGAATCCTACAACCTTATCGCCTTCAAGGAATTCAAATGGAGCATAATTGGCGTCCGTCACGATCCTGAGTGTTTTCCCTTCTGACCCTTCTTCCTTACCCGTTGTCGAAACCTCTTTATCCTTGCCGCATCCCGCCAAGATGAGTAACAAAGATAACATGGTAAACATTAAAAAAGAAACCTTCTTCAACATAAATCCCCTTCTCTCTCGTAAACTCTCTCTTTAAAGAAAACAGATAAATCAAACTTTAGAGAACATTCAGTATTTTCATTTAAAAGTATTATACGTTTATTTGTTTTTTTATGCAATAAAAAGTCGGTAAATAACTTTCCTGAAATAAATTTTTAATCAATTAACTCGTTAAACCAAGCAAGCGAATATCCACCAAAAGGTCAACCTTTCGATTTTGCCTCGTATAAAGCATGATTAGATATTATATTAAAAACAAATAGAGCCCGCATTTTAACATTTCAGACAAAAAAAAGCAGCGGCCGGTATGGCTGGCGCTGCTTACAAGATTTTATGGTGCTTGCTCTTTCACCTCTTCTATATCCAGCATATCCAACAGGAAGATGAAAATCGGTATCCCGATGATCAAGCCCCATATCCCAAGGAAATGCTCGGAAAACAACAAGATGATGAACGTGAAAAACGTTGGGAGATTCGTCTTTGCCGACATGAATTTCGGGTTCAAAATATAGCTTTCAATCGCATGGATCACAACGATCATGATCAGCACCGCAATCACTTTTGGCATGCCTCCGATGCTATAGGCAATCATGCTAAGAGGGACGAGGGAAATGATGACCCCTGCTACCGGAATCAAACCGAGAAAGAATATCATGATTCCTAGACCGAGCAACTGCGGAAAGCCAAGGATCCATAAGAATGTTACTGATAGCACTGCATTCGTAATGGCTATCAAGAACTGTACCTCAATTACTTTTCCGAATGAATTAACGAATTTAACGCCGAAGTGCCCCAAGTTTATGAAGAACGATTTAAATTTGGCCCGCTTGAATTTAGAAGTGAAGCGGATGATTTTATCTTTTTCCAATAAGAAAAAGAGGCTAAGCAACATGGAAATGAAAATCTGAAATGCGAGTTTACCGAAATCGGATATATAAAGATAGAGTGTATTCATCTGTTTTTGAAGATCGAGCGGCGACTCAAGCTCGTTCATTATATCTATGGCGTATTGAATGACCCTACTATCTGGTGGATGTTGAAAGAAGAAGACGATCTGCGTGACTAATTCCGTGAATTGGAGCGTGATGACCGGTAAATATTTGTAAAGAACGATGGCTAAACAGGATACGACAACGACATATAAAAAACTTATAACAACTTTAGAGTTGATATACATCACTTTATTAAGCCGAATCATGATAAATTGCTCCAGCCTCCCCATAAGAAAGGTGAAAACAAATGTAAATAAGACAATATTAACCATACTTCCGATGCTTACTAAAAAGAGGACCAACACTAATAATGTAATTAACCTAGAAAAACCTTCACTTTGTAAATACTCTTTTACCACTTACCTATCTCCTAACTACCATTCTGCCGTGATAATTCCTTCTACCTCTTATTTTACACGGAATGGAGGGATTCTACTACAATTACATACCATTGACAACAAAATTTTTTGAATGATCAGTTAGTCCTATGCCAGCTACATGGATGAACTAAAAAAACACCTGCCGTTTCGGCAAGTGCTAATCTTCATCCTTCACATCAATATCTTCTGGAATTGGTTCATTATAATAGTCAGCCAATTGCTTCTTATATTTCTCCATTTGTTCAAGATGTGTATTGAATTGCTCTTTGAAAATCAAATGCTGTTCACCGTCATGAACGGTGCGAATTTTGTTTTGAGCGACCAAGCTTTCGATATAAGATTCCGGCATCGATAAATATTCCGCAGTCTCTTTTACTGTCAAGTACATGCCTTCACCCCTTTTCCTTCTAACTATACTAGATTGCGGGCATTATTTGAAGTGCTGGCATTTTCCCCGTCCTTTCAAGGTTTTTGCCTGGGCTGTTTCTTATCCCTTTAATCAGGAAGAGGGTGTTCCCAATTTGCATTGGGAGCACCCTCAGCCGGCCCGGCCTATTTCTCGTTTATCCACGATTCCAGCAGTGCATTGGCATCTGCATTCAGGTTCTCCTTCACATCATCATCAATATGCTTATCATTTTCCTTTTTGTTCAGTTGTTTCAGGAAATTTTTCATATTCTTGACTGCTTGCTCGTCATGTCCCCTATCGTGTTCTTTTTTGGCTTGATCTAGATGCTTGCTTAATTGGCCTGCCAATCGATTATCGATTGAACCATCATCTGCATACCCATCAACAAGTTTTTCAATGGATTCGATGCTCGTTTTCACCACTATCTTCAAAGCGTTCGAGTTAACGGTATACCCATTCAAGCTAACCTTGACATAGAGGATCGCCTTTCCGGGATCTTGGGCAGTGATGACTCCCTTCCTTATCGATATGATTTTCTTGTTGCTGCTCACGTACTTGATAGTGGCTTCGCTCAAATCAGCCGCTTTCCCATCGCTATATCTCCCGCTGATCTTTAAGTCTGCCATCTTGTCCCGGTACAGTTTTCCCTTATTTGCCTCCAGGGTGATTGAGTCTAACCCGACAACCTTCACCTTATACGTATCCGTTATTTGTGGGTTACCCGCCAATGTGGCTTTTACGACCACAGTCCCCTTTTCCTTGGCCGTTATAAGCCCTGTTTTGGATACACTAGCGACTTCTTTCCCTTTTTCGACCGACCAAATTACTGACTTATCCGTCGCATCATCCGGCAGAATTTTTGCTGATAATTGAAGTGTTCCTCCTTTTACGGCTATTTTTTTTGCTCCGTCCTTCCCGATGATTTCCAATGAAGTTGCAGCCGAAGGTTTTTGTACAGTTACTACGCTCGAAACTTCCTGATCATCAATGATTGCTTTAATGGTAGCTTTCCCTACTGCTTTCCCAGTTACCATCCCTATCGAATTCACCACTGCAACATCTGTATCACTGGAGTTCCATTTGATTGTACTTGTATGATTCGCTGGCTTTACCGCAGCATGGAATTGATAGGTTTCTCCTACATTCACGGTTTTCTCCGGTTCCACAGTCACACTTGTCACAGGCACCGTCGGGACGACCGGATTTGGCACATCCGCCTTATACATCGATAAATTATCCATATTCACATTGCCGATGCTGCCATTATCGATCCGGTAACTGATTACGTTTTTACCCGCCTTTAAACTTAGACGTTCCGAACCTGTAAACCATTCCTCCCAGCTGATTGCCGTTTTATCTGGTGTAATGGTTTTAACTTGGATACCATTTACATATACGTTGACCTTTGCTCTTGCAGGCAATTGCGTCCTCGGTCTATCTGTCGATTCCCCATCCACCTGTATGCCATAGGCATATCTCACGCCAACGATATAATCACCGGCTTCTTCTGCGTTTACAACGAAACTTGCTTCAGCACCCGCTTTTTTCGGCAAGTTGATATAACCTGTTCCTTGATAATTGGCCTGGCTATTTTCTTTTTTAATATCACCATAGTGAATCCCATCCTCCGCTTGATACATGGCTCCTCGCCCTAAATCACCGGAGGGAAGCTTTTGCCACTCGAATGGAGAAACAGGTTGGCCAAAATTCGGTGTTCCATCTTCATTCCAATTGAATTTCTTAATATTCACTTGGCGCCATCCGTTAACTCCAGTATCTTTATATACGCGTGAATGATAGATCATCCAATCTTCCAAACCATCTGCGGACTTCACGAAGGCTGCCCGGCCAGGGCCCGATACATCACTGGTGGAAACGAAAACATCATTCGTCCGTGTCCAGGAATCCGGGTTTAAGATATCCCCATCTGTATTCGTGAAATAAGATAAACGATAATCATTTCCGGCAAAGTTGCCTTCCGACATGGTAATAAATACTTTTCCATCCTTTTGCAATACACGAGGACCTTCGCCGCCGCCACCCGGTAAAAAGGAGCGATCTGCCGTAATCGTATACGGATTATCCATTGGCACGATGGCCGGCCCGATTGGTTCACCGGAACCCAAGGTGCCCCATACAGCATATAGCTGGCCATTATAGTCGAACACCGTTAAGTCATTTGCTTGTTTATACTTTCCATTCTCACCTAGATATAAAGCACCCTTATCGACATACTCTCCTTGTGGATCATCCGTGACCGATTCCAAAACCGTCCCCATATGCTGGTAATCATATTCTTTCAGGTCGGCACAATAATATATATACCATTTGCCATCAAAAAAGAAGATTTCAGGGGCAAAAATGCGTGTTTGTGTTCCCTGGGAATCGAAGACCATCACCTTTTCCCCTTGATCAGTCAGGGTACGTGATTTCGATACATACACTTTATTGTTAGAGTCCAAGTTACTCGATGATACAAAGTAATAAAATCCATCCTTATACGTTACGAACGGGTCCTGTCCTTGATATAATGGGTTGTTGAATTTGTCTGAAACGGAAGAGCTTGTGACGCCCATATCTTTCATGAAATCAGAACGGGCAACCGATACGGCCTTAGTTTCCTCCATCAGTAATCCTGCCTTATCCCGATCGCTGACCCCTTGATCATCTATGGTGTCAAGCAGCTCCTTTGCCTTTTTTTTAGTATCCAGCAGACTGGTTAACCTGCTTTCGTTCACTTCGTCGGAAAAATTACCCAACAAGTAATCCACCTTTTGAATTTCTGCAGTCAGCTCACCTTTTTTCGTTGCAATGACTTTCCCTATTGGCATGAACAGTGCAGATTCTGGAATGACTTCCTTCACCTGACTTGCACTTTCCCACTTCATACGAAGCCAGGAACCGCCCCAGCCTTGTAAATACTCCACCTTGATATCATAATGTTTCCCTGCTTCCAAGGATATTGGCGTACTGACTTGTTCTTTATCCCATTCCTGCTTCCAAAAGTCGATAATCAATTTTCCGTTGACCCACAGCCTGAAACCATCATCACCTTCCATAGAGAAGGTATAGTCCTCGGTATATTGCGGTACGATGGTACCTGTAAACCGGGCAGTATTGAAATCTGGTGTTCCTGAAAACTCATTAAAAATGTCGATGAACGAATCACCATTTAAGTTTGCGACTGGCCTTTCCCCTCGTTTATCATCGAACTTGAATACACTGATATCATTTCGATCATCAGGATTTTTTTCGACTTTAAAAAATTCACCCAGCAATCCGTGACCATCAATGGTTGGATCTGCAGCACGAACATCCATAGCTATGTTATTGGTGCCTGCAAAAAGGATGACTGCCAAGAGTATTCCTAATACCCTTTTCATAATGCTCCCCCCTATTCTCCCCTTCATTTTCATCCGCCAAAATGGATGTTGGCAGCCTTGATTTCTATGAATCCGAGGCTCTCCATGTCCTTCATTTCCGTTTTTGACAAAAGTAATCCCGCAAAACAAGCACTTACCCGTCCTATTTAATCCCCCCCGTCTTTTTACCCGATATATCCCGTTAAGATATCTGACTTTCTCCATCATACAAATAATAAAAAAAATTGTATTTATAATAAAACATTCATTTTTGTAATTTTCAGTTTTACCTCCTTTTCTTATCGAACGTCATGAACAAACAGGAAATATACGGATATTGCCATTCATCATCGCGATAATAATTTACAGTACTATCTTACAAACCCTTCCAATACGATGTAAGATAATGTTAAAGCAATCTATCCATGGATTTTAGAGGAGTGGACAAAATGACCTTTTTTTATGTCATCCTTGCGGCAATTTTTGCTGTGCTTCTGGTCAATTTCGTAAAACGGCAAAGTCGACCAGCAAAATTGGCACGCTATCAAAAAGAGTTCCGGCAGTTCCATAAGCGAACTTTGGATGTAGACACATCCGAAATAGTGGCCGATGCATTACAGGAAAGGCTTAACAAGGCACTGGATGTTGCCTATATGGAGCTGGTCAATACCGAATACAGACTGAAGCATCCCCGGGATCCGCAGGAAAAGGTCAACCAAGCATGGCGTGAACTGAAGCGCTTTTTGATTATGGCCGCCGTATTTGGTAAGGTTGAAATGTTTAATTCGGACATCGATAAGCTTTGGCATATCATGCTGGACCATAAACAAGAGTATGATCAGTTTTGCCAAGCTTTCATCGGCATGGGCATTTTGCATCACCCCCACTTTCAGCCCGTTTTCAAGCCAGAGGAACGGACTCTTTTTGATTTTTTCTATGTACAGCTGTTTACGGTGGATTCCATTTCGATTTCAACATGGGGCAAGTTCTTCAAACACGATAAAGGGCAGTCGTTTCTTCGCGATTTTGAAACGATGGAGCTCGAGCAACTAAAAGCGAAATATATGCGAAAACCGACAAGTAAACAAGCGGAAATGACCTTTGAACATTTCACCTCCCAATTCAAAGTGAATCGCCCCCTGACAGAAAGGAATGGGCGGAAAATCTACAATCAGACGGACTACGCCGCTCCTGCCTATTTCACGTATGCCAGTACGGATGATTTCGATCACGATTTTAAAGACATTTTCGGGAATTCGGAAACTTCCTCCGCTCACTCCGGTCACAGTTGGGACCATGGTGGCAGCCATGACAGCCATTCCGATTCATCTTCCAGCTGCTCCTCATGCAGCTCCTGCTCGTCTTAAGCTCAAAAAGGTCCATTTTTAATTAATGTGTTGCAAGCGAATTTAGATCAGTGGGAAGTGGAGATTTATGATTGGCAAAAGATGAACAAAACGGAAGAAGATGAGAAGCGCGTTTGGCATCTTGCTTAGAATGATAGACCAAGTGAAACACCCCACGAATGCACACGCCGAGAAGGCTCACGGACGTCCTCTGGAAAGTTTATTGCCTGCAGTGGAAAGGAACGGACAAAGTACAAAACATCCAAAATATTGTCCAAAACAAAAAGGCTTGGAATACCAAAGCCTTTTTGTTTTGCCACTTTTCTTCATTAATTCCAGCGGTTGAACCAATTCTTGATTCTTTGTTTATTTTTTTCAAGCACTTCCTTCGATGTCCGGTTGTCTTTTTGCTTTTTCCATTCGAAGAAGGAGGCTATTCCGATAAGGAGGACTCCGCCAATGATTAAATACAACCACCATGGCATCTCGCTCCACATCGAAGTAGTATTGCTATAAATATTGAATAAAATGGTGCCCGTTCCGGCAATGAAATACGATTTGTATTTCATCATGAAGCCAATCAGCATCGCTGCCAATGATACCGTTCCGATAATGAGCGCATCATATAAAGTGTTGCTCGCCATCGCATCCAGAATCAAGTCTAAAAATAAGAGTAAGACAATCGCACTCTCGATATATTGTGTGGTTTTGCCTTTAACGAAAATTTTCCTCAGCAGGATGGTACTGATGATGAAGAGCGGCAAAATATCTGCCTCTTCTTCAAGGACGGCAGGTATCGTGAATTGGTTGATGATGACCCAATACGGATAAAGGCTGGACAATATCGCTGCAGCCAAAAGAACGTTCCTTTCCATGATTCCAGTCGTCATGCTTCTTATCAGGATGAAATAAATCGGAATTAGAATGGCTGCCATGATTTCCAAAATGAACCGTTCCCGTTCCCCCGTCAAAACATCCACATTCATGGCAAGGAGGAATAACAGGCCATAGATCCGATAAAAATCCAATTGAAATCCTGCTCCGTCTTTATTCAGCAAGCTCTTGAAATACTTCCGGCTAAGTATCACCATGAAAGCCGTACAAGCAAAAAGGACGGTTATCCCAACAAAGGGCTGTAACGAACCCGCATATTGGATGATGGACCAATATGGATACAAACCAAGAATGCCCGTCAGCCAAAAATGGATGAACCTTTCTCTTTTATCCCTTGTGAACCGTCCCATCAGGATGACATAGCCTGGCAGAAGGAGGGAAACAAAGATCCCCAATTCCTCAAACCCTTGTACTCTCCTGAAAACTTCAAGATTCATGGCACATAGATATAACAAGCCATAGATCCGATAATAATCAATCCAGCCACTCTCTCCATCTTGTTCGACCAAGCCTTTGAAATGGCGGATGCTGGCAAGCACCATCACAGCCGTACATACCAGCAGGAAGATGAGCGTCATAACAAGGGACAATGTGTGTACATACATATTATAGAAGATAAAGGCCAGGCTTAGAGGAATCACAACATAATTGTGCCAATTCCCTTTCATGAGCAGATACCAGCCAAGCAAGAATTGTACAGTCAGCAGACCAACCCAGCCCGCTTCCCAGGCAGGCGGAAAATCGCGGAGTGCGGTTTCCAAAATGGATAGGCCCATTGTCAAAAGAACGAACGGAATAAGGTAATACCCGATGATTTTTTTCCAGCCTTCATTGGATGCAGCCCACAGAATCGTTATGACCGCAACGGTTATCATCATGGATATTGATGCGATGAACACCAATTGCTCCACATTCTTCAAAAATAAATGAACCTGTAGGAAAAGGACGGAAAAACCTAGATACGTATACACGTATTTTTCCAACTTCCCTTGTGCGAGCAAAGCACTCAAAAGATACACCAATAGCTGAGTAACAAAGAGGATTGGCATGCTTTCCGTTTGGGTGATGAGAAAATAGCCAACGGGAATCGCAACTAAGTTGACCAGATGGCTCACGTAAACGAAGTACAGTCTCCCATTTTTCGAATATTTCCCTAACACCTCCCCTATCAGCAAAAAGATAAACGGGCCGAACAATACGAATGCAACCTTCATCGCCACAGAATTAAAATCAAACACATCGTAAAGTGATGCATATAAGCCAGCACCTGTAAGCACGACAGGCACCCAGAATATATGTTGCCGATGTATTCGGACCGACCAACTATTTATTGCAACAGCCAGGGCAATCACTCCGCTTACCTCCAATGGCTGCAGCGCATCGAAAGGAATCCACAGAAAGGCAAGGAAGGAAAGAAACTGGCCGCTATAGTAAAAAACAGGGAAGAATTCACGGAATCTCTTTTTGAACGCGTAAGCGCAAGCGATGCAAATAAGTGAGACCGTCATTAAATAGAGGCTCACCGGGATATTTGTCCGGACCCAAGCGCCACTTTCCAGCAAATATGGATAGAAAGAAACGAAAGCCAGGATGAGTGTGCTTGGAAATCCGTAAATGGCATTTTCCTTCATATGCTTGGTATCGTCTTTTATATATGTGATGAAAAAAAGTCCAGCTATCGCGGCCAAGAATAGGCTGACGGCAAGCCAATCCATTTCGCTGAATTTAATCGTAAGTGCCACTAGCATGATCATGGAAGTGATATGCACGATGCTCCTTTTGAACAGACTGTACCTTGGATGATGATTATATAAATAAAGTCCGAGATATAGCATGACCTGAAGGGCAAAAACCAGATTTAAAACGGTAGAAAAAGAGATAGGTAAGGCATAGAAAAGATATACACAAGCAAAATTGAATACCACGACAGTAGGATAGGTGAAGCGTGACTCCCTCGATCGAAGGGATACATAGGCAAGCTGTGCTGCAACGATCATGAGCGCGATGAACAGTTGCGCATAATTTTCCTGGTAGGCCATCGCGTTTAGATACAAGAAAACTATTGCACTTTCAATCAGGCTGGTGAACATGAAGGTTCTTGAAAGCTTTGTCAGCTCCCCTTTATCCAGATATTTCGCCAAAACGGTAAAAATGAGTGGTACAAGTGCCAGTGCAATCAACTTGTATTCACTTAAAAATGAGTTAAAAATAAAGTGGATATATCCGTATGTGAATAAAGCGCTAAAAGCCATTTCATGATATTTCTTTTGAAATTGGATGGCAAGTAAGAAAAACGTTGCGGAAAAGACAATCAACGCTAACGAATATGTAAGGCTGCTTGCGAATAACGTCAAAATCACGAATGCTTCCACAATGACCTTAAACTGAATGAATTGAAATATATAGGGTTTGAATAACGTTAAATATTCTTCATCATTTAATCTTCCGACATTCAATAATAGAATGAAATTAAAAATGCCAATCGCCAAAAACATCCAGTCAAGGGTGGGCGTTACAAAAGCTACACCGAAGTAGCAGGTAATCCCAAAGGTAAATAGGGAAATGAAAATGAATATTTTCGATTTAAAATAATCCGCAATCTTAACATATACCGCCAAACAGAGTAACCCGCCAAGAAACCCGAGCAATCCAGCTCCCCCGCCATGAAGGGAAAGGTACTCTCCAAAGATTCGATAATATGAAGCTGATAAAATGGTAATCGGAATGAATAGACTCGCCAGCGTCAGGAATGCAAAAGCCGTCTGTTCAATTTTCAGCTTTGAAGCAATGAAGGCCATTCCCGCAAAAATGACGGCTACCATTCCGATGAAGAAAACTTTCAGGAGCGCATTTAAATCTCCCCATGACGAAGTTGCCAATATCATTCCGCCTAAAAGAAGCAATATCACCCCTGTGAGCAGGACGATCGAAATATTCCGCTCCCTGATTTGTTCACTAGTTTTTTTCGGTTTTATCGGTTTAACAAACTCGCTTTCCAGCTTTATGTCTGGAGTATTCTCCCGTTTCAGGCCATCTTCGGAAGCGGAACTCATTTGCACCGCCTCGTGCTTCTCTTCGTGCAATAATGATTCGGACGATCCAACGGCTTCATTTAATTCCGATGAAGCCTTTTCTTCCGGCAGGCTTTCCTGAACTTCCTCGATCGGATCAGCATCCAATATCTTTTCTGTTCCTACCAGCGATTGTTCACGCTCCTGCTTGAACTGTTTTTGTTTATAAAGTGCCAGCTGGTAATATCTGTCGTAAGCCCTGCCAATCCGGATATATTCTGATTTAGGAATGAGCCGCCTTTCCCACAAAGCATCCAGCTCTTCCTGGAAAATGCGCTTCCTTTTTTCCAATGTCATCTCTTCGCTAGAAGAATCATTCATTCCAAGATTCCCCCTCCTTCACTAAGACCTTTAATCATCCTATGTATATGCTCCTTACGATAATAACAAACTTTTTCCATTTTTTAAATATTCAGGATGATACCAGTTAAAACGAACAGATAAAAAAAAAGGATGACTCCACTAGAAGTCATCCTTTCAGACTGTAGACAAACTCGATGAAAATCGAGTTTGTCTATTTTTATGGCCTGTACAATTTAGACGTTGATTTCCACTCCAGGCACTCGCTTTCC
>NZ_LNNH01000024.1 GCF_001542915.1 Peribacillus simplex
CTTCAATCGTTTTACGCATGGAACGAATACCGAAGGTATATTGAATGAAAGTCAGTTTAACTAAAATAACTGGATCAATACTTGGGCGTCCTACCTCTGAATACATATCTTTCACCAAGTCATAAATGAAAGTGAAGTCAATGGCAGCCTCCATTTTACGAACCAAATGGTTCGGTGGCACCAGTTGATCTAAAGTAATCATTTCAAGTTGATCTCGCTGAATAGAATCATGTTTAGAAAGCATCCTCATCACCTCAAGTTTTAATCCTTCAATTTTAAAACAAAAATGACTCCAGTCAAAAGTGTTCTATCTAAATGGTAAGACAAAGTTGATTGGAGCGGGTGTTCGAGACTCCTGCGGGAAAAGCGCGTCTAGGGGAGACCCCGCAGGCAAAGCCGAGGAGGCTCCCCGACCGCCCGCGGAAAGCGAGTGCCTGGAGTGGAAATCAACGTCTAAATTGTACAGGCCATAAAAATAGACAAACTCGATTTTCATCGAGTTTGTCTACAGTCTGAAAACTGGAGACTCTCCTCCAGTTTTTTTTTCATTTTAATCACTCTTATGATTTTCCATGGTATAAAAGCATCACTGCCCATTTCTTTTGAATGGTGCCAGGTCCAAGCTTGCCCTCCCTTTATTGTTATTCTTTATAGCAGACTTCAATAAAAAATGCTTACGTGAATAATCGTTGCAGCTGATTCATGATGATTCGTTAGCTCGACATGTACAAATAGGCATACAAGTACACTTTATATATGGCCTTGCCATCATATTCCATGGAAGTTCCCACCTATATAAACCGATAATCATACCATGATTGCATTTCAGAAAAACGGTGAACGAATTACAATCACACAGTATAATACAGAATAGGAACAAGAAAGAAAAATAAAGAGGTGTAAACATGTTATTAAACGACTTTATGAGTCAAAATTTCCCGAACTTAGAACTGAGACCTCCCTTGTTTTATAATTGGAAAGTCGGTATCCGTTTTGAATTGGGTGTGGACTATGATAGTGATGATGCTCATGAAAATAGCCCCTATATACAAGGCGTATATAACAGGGCCATCACTTTATTTAAGTCTTTGCATAATCTTGACGATGATATTTTTATCGTTGCTGACGCAGACGATTTTGCAGATGGTTATAAACATAGAACAAGAGTTTTTTCTCGTTATCTGAAAGATAAATCGTTCTTATATCGATTGAACCTTACAACAATTCCATATCATTTTCCTGAAGATGATGATGAAGAAATATATAAAACATATCGATTCACCTTAAAATGCAAAACGTCTGACTTCAGGTACATTTCGATGATAAAAGCCATCTGCAATCAGGATATGGGTATAAAACCCAGTATTTTCAATAGGATCTATTTTATAAATATTAGCAGGGAAACTATATTTTACATATATGATGACAGAGGTTGTGATTTATTGGCGACCACGCCCGAAACTGTAAGAGATGTTTATCAAAAATACAACGATTTTTTATTGGATTACGACAGAATTGCTATAGACGAGATATTCAAGTAAGGGATTACCTTTACATCACGAAGTCTCGGAAGGAATAATTTTATGTACTTGTACTTACATCGTCCCATTCTTCCTCCATATAATTTACTAGCCAATTAAGAGTGTAATGTCTTTCATAGACTACACCTGCCTCTAGCGATGATGGGGTTACCCAATCATTTAATTGTGCCTCTCTGACAGCCCAATGTGCCCTGTAGGTAAAATCAAGAATATCCAATATTTCACCGACGGGCTTTATAGCGGATTTTTCCAGCAGCTCTTGTTTCGAACTAAGTAGAACGGTTTCAAAAACAAAGTCAGCATCACACGTACCCGCTGGTGCATCCAGGTCGGAAATTAGATTTACGGACCAAAGTAGAAGCCATATGCATTCGAGTTTCCAAGAGTACTGAATCCGCTCATTCTCGATGATAGGGTTTGTTGATAAAAACTTTTGCTCCTCTTTCGTGAATAATCCATTGGCATGATACTTCTCAATGAAATCTTCAATTTTTTCTGGCGGAGCCTCCATAGCTTTCGCTGCAGCTATCGATAATGGAATGATTCGGTTTATTATCTCTTCTTTCGTTCTAAGAGAAACTGCTGCTTCATCTACAATTATGGGTAAATGTTTATTTATCGGCACCCTTAGGGATTTTAAAATTTTTTCAGAAGCTTTTTTCCTTTTTTTCGAGCTCTTCATTCCGCACCTCACAAATTGAAAATCTATCCATTCACTATATCAAAAGAGCTACTTTCTCTCAACTGCTCGGCCCGTTTATGCCCCCCATCCCCTCAGTCCCTTCCTCTTTTCCCCAAAAAAAAGCTGCCTTAAAGGCAGCTCTGACTTCGACACATAGGAATAGCTATCTTCATGCAAATCAAGACACTGCCCACTATATTGTTTATATAGATTGGCGCATCTATGGAATAAGGAAGAATGCTAGGCTAGTATTACCTATTGAACATTATTACTCAATTGACCGATATTCTCGACTTCCACAACGATTTCATCCCCAGATTGGACTGGGCAGCTGCCGGATGGTGAGCCTGTTGCCAAAATGTCACCGGGCTCCAGTGTCATTACCTGTGAAAGCCAGCTGATTAGATACGGAATGCTCAGAGACATTTCATTCGTATTGCCGTCTTGGACAACACGGCCGTTTAGAGTGGTCACGATCCGTAAGTTTGTCGGATCCACACCCGTTACGATGCACGGCCCTAAAGGCCCGAACGTATCAAATCCTTTACCCCGCGTAAACTGTGGATCTTTTTTTGTTAGATCTCTTGCTGTGACATCATTGAAAATCGTGCAGCCAAACACATAATCAAGCGCATCTTCTTCTTTTATGTTTTTTCCGCGCTTCCCAATGATCAAGGCCACTTCGCCTTCAAGTTCCACTTGGTTGGTTAATTCGGCTGGAGGAAGCACAATCGTTTCCTTGTCTGCAATAAGTGAAGATAATGGCTTTAAGAATAAAAATGGTTCAACAAGGTTTGCCTCTCCCCCTGTTTCCTTTGCATGCCCTGCATATGTCCACCCGAAATTGACCACTTTGGAAGGTTTTACAGGTTCCAGAATTTTAACATCGCTATATTTCACCTTAACCCCGTCATACTTAATTTCCTTGTTGACTAGTTCGGCGAAACTGCTCGATAATTGTAATATTGAATCATCCTCAACAATTCCGTAATGTATATTGCCTTCTTGATTTTGATAGCGTACTATTTTTTGTGTTTTTTGTAAGACTTGCATTATGAATGAACTCCTTTGATGATAAGATGTACTTACTTCCGTTAATAAAAAATCCGGCTATGCTATACTATATTAACATACCTGTTCTTTCAGGTGAAAAAAGAAATGTCATCGCAACTCCATCTTCAAATAAAGTGGGAAATCAATTTTTGGTCATGATTCCCGACTGTATTTAAGTGGAATCAGCTCACTGATTTTCGTTTTCTGTAACTCTCCTTCCATTTCCAAAACAATAAAACAATCTGGGAATAATCGGAAATTAATTCCCTGCACATTCCGCACGGACTTACTACTTTTAACCTTCTATTCTTTTCATCAGAATAGGGATGTCTTACTGCAACAATCGTATCAAAGTATTTTTCTCCGTTCGAAATTGCCTTTCCAATCGCGATAGCTTCAGCACAAACTGAAACCCGCCCGATATATGCTTCCAAATGTACCGCTGAAACAATATCCCCCGACTTTGTTTTTAATGCTGCTCCCACATGATGTCTATCATCTTCATAGAGGGTTGTAATTACTTTTTTAGCTTCTTCTATTAATGCAAAATCACTTTCTGTTAAAGGATACGTTTTCATTTCTGTTCCTTCACTCTCCTTTTATGTTTATCGCGTCATAGTGGTGGTATAGACTCTTTTTCCGTGAAAACATGAAACTATTTACCACTTTTCAATGGCCACTGGACAAAACATGGAAAGATTGCCTGTTATTTTTTCACCTACACGAAGGAACAAGCCACTAGCTTCTCCTCCAATTAAGAAAGAACCTACAAGCATTTTGCCGCTATATTCTCCGTCCCAAGTATTCACCGTTTTATTGGGCATCTCTACATATTGTTGATAAACCTTTTGCCATTCTGCGTAATAATCTTCTTCATCTTTTTCGACTAACTTGGAAAAGCTGTCAAAAATCTCTACACTTCCGCCTTCGCGCCCGTAAATTGGCTTTGCTACATACGCTTCATTCTCAAAAGGAAAATCACCTTTTAAATAAGTGGGCAAAAAATGACGACGGATGCTTTCTCTTTCTTCAAAGCTGAAAATCCCGCTATCATCCCGCAGAGACCATATCAATGCTAAAACCGCTTTAGACTGCATAAGGAAGGCGCCGGGCGGATTTATTAATATCACCCTACCATCAGCAATATGTTGTAAAAAAGAGAGACCAATTTCCCTTCCGGCAGAATCTTTATCATCAACTAAGTATTCAAGCGGATACAGTCGATACAAGAAGTTAATCCTATCCCCTTCTTGGTCGAACAGCCCCTCATCCGAAACGATGATATCTTCAATAGCTATGAATTTAGTGTTATGTAATCCGCTATTATTTAAATTGAATAGCACAGTTTCACGGTCTTCATCATGCCAGCCGTAGGAGGTAAAATGAACGGTATCATCATTTGATAGATTATATTGTTTGCTGATGATTGCCCACGTTCTTTTGATATTTTCCTCAAGTTTATTCGGAGATACAAATCCATATTCTTCACATATGATTTGATTAACGATGGATGATTCTATGTATCCTGTCGGTGTATCACAATTCACTTCAACCAGCTTGATTTCATCTTCATTAACAATGAAATCCATTCTTGTAAAGTAGCTAAAAAAATCACTGGGAACATTGGCAGCATCCCAGGTATGGACAGGCAAACCCAGTTGGGACTTCCAGACGTTACTTTCTTGAGAGCCGTCCAGCAGTTTGTGATACATTTTATTGTATACATTCCCTATTTTATTGGTAACACGATTAATCCTGTCTATTTCCCGTTGAGAATATGTATGTATATCATATGACATATATTGGTGCCAATCTTCATCTTCTTCTACACTGCCCCAGGTAAAGCCCTTTTTGACCAGTTTATCGTTAAGTTCAATCCACTTTAACAGATAGTGTGCTTCATCCTTTTTTTCCATATCGTTCTCTCCTTAGATGCATTTTGAAATGGCGATTTAACTGCTTGCCCCACCTTTTCCGCTTCCAATACCGGTGGAACCTTTACTCGATCCACTGACGGCATCATTTTTCGTTGTCTTGGAACCAGTTACCGGAGGAACCACTGTATGATTGCTTGAATTTGTATTGGTATGGGAGCTAGATCCCGAGCCCGAACCTGAACCTGAGCTTGATTCATCTTGTTCTTCGTCTTCCTTGTATTTTTCAGCATTTTTATTAACAGAAGGAGCAGATCCGCAACCTGCTAAAACAGAGCTGGTTAACCCTAAAGTCGCTATCAATGAGGCTAATTTTTGCTTATTCATTTTCATTTACCATTCACCATTTTTCAGTTGTATTTTTTCGAGTATCAGCGATGCATAAGTTAGCTATCCAAAGGTTCTCTATATTCTACGGTTGAAAAGCCCCAATAGTTTCATAATATTTCCTTATTGAAACAACTCTGTCCCTTTCGTTCCAAAAGAAAAAACTGCCTAGAAGGCAGCTCAAGTACTACTCCGGTTTCTTATGTAAAAAAATGGAGTCCCACAGCCAAAGGACAACAGCAGTAGAAAGGCTTAATTTATAGTACTGTTTCATTTTTACTATATCATGGCAGCGTTAATGAGAAAATAGTGTACAACAATAAGTAAAGCAAGTTAAATTTCCTTGGATACTTATTGAGAATAACCTGTTAGGACACTTCAAATGGCGCCACGTATAAATCTTGATCAAAAACTCATCTCGTCTCTTTATGACATGATCTATCTTCAGGAAGTAAAACCTTTCTTTTGGAAACGTAAAGAAACAAGATGGCATGTGTTTGTTAGGCAAAAACAAAAGCACGGTAAGCGTTGGACTACTTTAAAGGCCCTTGGCCAGTTCTTGTAAGAGTGAACCAAAATGTGCAGCCTGCCTTGTCGTTCCGTTCGACTCCTATTTCACCATCATGCAGTTCGATAATGGACTTGGCTATTGCCAGCCCTAGCCCGGATCCACCTGTTTCTCTATTTCTGGATTTCTCCACACGATATAAGCGTTCGAAAACATAAGGCATATCTTCTTCTGGTATCCCCTCGCCTTCATCGGTTATGGATATTTTTATATATCCGTTCTTGTATCTTCTTCCTGTGATTTTCATGGTACCATTCATTGGGGAGTATCGAATTGCATTTTCCAATAAATTGATGACAGCTTGTTTCATTTTTGATGGGGATATTAAAACCGGTTCCGATTGTTCTGGTAAGTCCACTTCTATATTGAGCTTCTTTTCTTCAATTTGAAACAACTGATTTTGGAGTGTCTCAAGGATCAGCTGATCTATATGGTATGGTTGTTTCTCAAGAGTGATCCCATCTGCATCAAGCTGAGACAGTTGAAAGAGTTCGTCTATTAATTCGCTAAGCCGTTGGGTTTCAAGACCTAGTGTCCTTAAATATTGCTTGAAGGTTTCTTTGTCTTCTACGACACCATCTTCAAGCGCTTCGGAAAAGGCCTTGATGGAAGCGATCGGTGTTCGTAGATCGTGTGATATATTTGCAACCAATTGCTTTCTTGAGGCTTCGGATTTAGACAGATTTTCAAAACTTTTTAGTAATTGCTCATTCATATCATTAAAATTCGAGGCCATTGTGTTTAACTCAATAATATTACTTCCGTTTATCCTGCAATTAAAGTCCCCTTCCCGAATTTTCTCGACACCGGCTGATATATCCTGAATGGATTTTAAAATGGGCTTAGTCAGGTACAAATGTACCAGGATGGATATTACTGTAGCAATTAACGTAATGATGACTAACAAATTAAAAATCGTCGGGGGCAGTACCATTTCAACATAACTGAAGATCAAGAAAATCACAATTACCCCAATGCTTGCGATGTTAGCCAAAAGGAGCTGGGTTCTTATTTTCATTCTTCATCCCCGCTTTCAAACTTGTAACCCACTCCCCAAACCGTCTTAAGCATTTGAGGGTTGGATGGATCACGCTCCAGTTTCTCACGCAATCGCCTCATATGGACAGTCACCGTTGTTGTATCTCCCTCAAACTCCATATTCCAAACTTTATCCAATAGTTGGGATCGGGAGAAAACTTGCTTTGGATGGTTAATCAAGAGCCAGAGGATGTCAAACTCCTTCATGGTCAATTCAACTGGATTTTGACTGAGATAAACCGTTCTTGTTACTTCATTAACCTCTAGCTCCCCGTATTGGACCAGTTTTACTTTGTCTTCCCTATTTTCCGTGTGTAACGGATCTCTTCCCAGCAGGCGGAAGATCGATTTAACCCGCAATACGAGTTCCCTCGGGCTAAACGGTTTGGTGACATAGTCTTCTGCTCCATTTGTCAGTCCCATCAGCCTATCCTGCTCTTCCCCTCTTGCCGTTAACATGATGATCGGGACATCATCCACCTCACGTATTTCCTGGCACACTTCCCATCCAGTTTTATAAGGCATCATTAAATCCAGAATAACCAAATCTGGCTTTTGTTTTTTCCATTTGGCAATGGCCTCCTCGCCATCACTCGCTTCAATGGTGAGGTAGCCCTCCCTTTGTAAATACCTTTTACAAACATCTCTTATGCTGCTTTCATCATCTACAATCAATATCTTTTTTGTCATGATTTCACCTCTCCCTATTAAAAATAATCCTCATGCAATATTGCGCAAGGGGAATATATTGAACGTTCAACAAAAGTGTTTGCAGCGAGTGTTGCGAAACCCTCAAAAAACTATAGACAAACTCGATTCAGATCGAGCATGTCTATAGTTCGAGGGATACCTTATGTATCTTCTCCCATACAACTTGTAAACTAGCTTAGCTTCCGTGATATGTGCTGTAGCCTCCAGGTGCGGCTACAATTGGTACATGGTAATGTTGTTTAGAATCAGTCACTTTAAAACGAAGTGGAACTTCGTCCAGGAATTCATCTGCACCCTTTGAGCCTTGTTTATCAAAGTAGTCGCCTATAAAGAAGTGGATTTCATACGTACCTTGTTTCATTTCCTTTGGTGTAAGCAGTGAACCAACGCGCCCCTCTTTATCCGTTTTTGCCGTGTGTAAGTATTTCATCTTGCCCTCTTCATTCACGCGATATACTTTAACTTTTACATTTGGTGCAGGTTTTCCTTTTACTTCGTCAAGTACGTGTGTTGAAAGCCCCCCCATTGGTTTTGCTGGAGTCGTCGTTTCCTTCGTATCTTTGACCGGACTTTCGTTACTTGCTGCATGTGCTACCTGATCATTCCCTTGATTCTGTTGTACCTGCTCTAATTGACCAAATCCCAGAAATCCTGCACATGATAGGACAGCGGCACCCGCTATACTTGCTACGTATTTTTTCATTCATAACTCCTCCTTATTCTGTCAATATGTATACAATACCTCCCATATGTTATGAAACTCTAACGAAACTATTAATTTTTCCTTAACTGCCCACTTATTTTGCGACCACCTTCAGAAATATTTCTTTGAAAATGAGAAAAAGGCTGCCGCAGCAACCTCCCTTATAAAAATTCTTATATTTTCGTAAAAGTATGGTTGCCCTAAAATAAGTCCCGCGTTAGCTTTTTCGATATATAGTCGAGCTGATTTACCATATGGTTATCGTCAACTTGCACTGCATGATCAGCGTTAAAGAGCTGAAGCTTCTTCAGCCTATAGTAATCCAATAATAATTGATGAAGTGTCAGACCGTTCAGCATTAGGAATTTAGCATCTATCATGGACCGGACCAATACATCATCTTGTAGAAAAATAAGCTTTTCATTAACTGTATTGAATATGCCTTTTTCTTTTCCCTCTTCATAAAAAACCGTCATTTTTTCTTCTCTTCTTTGCATCGCATCCCGCAGTTGATCGTGTAAATATGGATACATGATTTGAAGCTCATTCAAAAATACATCCGAGATATAGGCGGCAAGTAAAATCGATTGTTCGAATGACTGTTGAAAACCCTTTGTAAACGATTCGACCGTATTATTCGATTCGACAACAAGTTCATTTAAATAGTCAACGAAACTATTGACAGACCCTTGGATAACATCTTCTTTGGAAGTGAAATATTTGTACATGGTCGCTTTACTTACATCCATGTATTTCGCCATATCATCCATTCGAATGGATTGGAAGCCATTCTTCCTTATAATGGGGATGATTTTAGTAAGTAATCTTGTTCTCATGTCATTTTGAGAACTTTGATTTTGTTCGTTGTTCGCAGTCAAGTCGTTCTCCTCCTTCACTTTCTTCATTATTACATAAAAAACTAGGGAAATAAACACAGTGAACAAAGTAAACTATTTTAACTATTTTAGTTTACTTAGTTCGTTGTTGGTGTTATTCTATTTTTGATATAACAAACGAAGGGAGCTGCTAATGATATGAGAACACGAAAATTAGGAAATAGTGACTTACAAGTGTCAGCTATGGGCCTTGGGTTGATGGGGATGTCTGGAACATATGGTGCAACTGATGACAAAGAATCCACTCGGACCATCCACCGTGCGCTGGAGTTAGGTGTGACATTGTTAGATACAGCCGATATTTATGGAAATGGACATAATGAAGTGCTTCTTGGAAAAGCATTAAAAGGACGGCGGGAACAAGCCATTATTGCTTCCAAGTTTGGTTTCTTACCTGACTACAGCGTGAGTGGGCACCCGGATTATGTAAAAAAATCAATAGAAGAAAGTCTTCGTCGATTGGATGTAGACTACATTGACCTTTATTATCAGCATCGCGTAGACCCTAATGTCCCGATTGAAGAAACAGTAGGAGCGATATCCGATTTAATAACGGCCGGTAAAGTTCGTTATCTTGGTTTATCGGAAGCCGGTGCTGAAACGATTAAACGCGCTCATGCCATTCACCCAATTTCCGCTTTACAAACCGAATACTCCCTTTGGAGCCGGGATATTGAAGATGAAATCTTGCCGGTTGTGAAAGAATTAGGTATTACCCATGTGGCATACAGTCCACTAAGCCGCGGGATGATCTCTGGGGAATTACGTAAGTTTGAAGATCTTGCTGAAGACGATATTCGCAGATGGTTACCACGTTACCAAGGAGACAACTTCCAAAAGAATCTGGATGTTCTGGAAGAAATAAAAAAAATCGCAGAGGAGAAAAATGTTACACCCTCTCAATTAGCTCTAGCATGGACAATGGCAAACGATGCCTTGCCGATTCCTGGTACAAAGCGCATCAGCTATTTAGAAGAAAATGCAGCTGCCGTTCAAATTCCCTTAACAGCTGAAGATTTGGAGCGTATCGAAGCAGTGAGTCCAAAGGATTTGGTACATGGAGAGCGGATGCAAAGCGAGCAAATGAAACAGACTAATTTATAAAACGGAAATGATTTATCCACGAATATAATATAAAAAATCATGAGGTGTCAGGGAGGATAAGCAGAATGAGACAAGAACGATCTTTAGAAGAAAGAATTCAATATCTTGAGGATATTGAAAGCATCAAGAAGCTACAAGCCACATATGGACATTATGTAGATAAAGGCTGGAATGGCAAGGAAGTGGATTTTGAAAGCCTTCCTGCTCTTTTTACTGAAGACGCCACTTGGAAATGTGCAGCTATGGGTGTCGATTCGAAAGGAGTCAATAATATTATCGATATGTTGAAAGAAGCGACTGCCGACGGTGAACTTGGCATGCATAGCTTCACTAACCCGATCATTAACATTAAAGGAGATCAAGCGACCGGAAAATACTTGTTATGGGTTGGTGTAAAAGGTAACGGTGTAACAAACCTCGTTTATCAAAGTGAGGATGTTGAATACCTACGCACAGATGAAGGATGGAAAATTACCTCTATCAATCTTCATTTTGCTCAATTATTGAATTCTTAACCACAATAAGCCCTCCTGCAGATTGAATGGAATGCAGGAGGGCTTGTTCATTTACGTGAACCGCCATGTTTTGTCACTGCTTGGTTAGCCAGACAACGTAAAACCATACCCAGATATAAACTGTTCCAAGGAAGGTCTAATTTCACTTTCTCACAGTTGACCTCTAGCTCCCGTTACCTGCACCATGAAGAAACCCACCAATCAACTCATCGTCTTCCATATCATATAGAGAACAAGCCATGCAAAAAGAAGAAGCATTATTTACATTTACGTATAAAACCGGATAATGTTTGCACCCACTTTTCAGAGGAATACTATACACTAAAAATAATACCTTAAATGAACCAACCAGACCTCGAGCTGTATCTGACAAAGCGCTCATTTTTATGATTTCAATATGCCCATGATAATAGCTAATAAGAACATACTGTAGAAAACGGCGGCCATATCTCCTGGATTCAATTTTTTTGACAGCATTAAGCGATTTCTAAAAATCACAAAAAACCTTGATATATCAGGGTTTACCCTGGTGTAACCCATAGGTTGCACGGCAATGCGCCCAATACTCGCTTTACTTTAAAGGTGCCAGCTCACCATACTAGGAAACAAGAAAGGAAAGGAATTATTCATGATACTTAGCGAACGATTGAAACAAGAACGGGAAAAGCGGAATTGGTCACAGAATGATCTTGCAGAGAAGATTCATGTGAGTCGGCAATCTGTGTCGAAATGGGAAACAGGAAAAAATTATCCGAGCATCGAAGTAATCATTCATTTGAGTGACTTATTTCATATTACGATTGATGAATTATTAAGGAGTGACGAGGAATTGAAAGAAAAAATAATACGGGATAGTAAGCAATTGGCATTTCCAAATAGAAAGGTATTCTTTGATAGTGTGTTTTTACTTGGATCATTTTTATTAATATCCAAACTCATCATTTTGGGCCTTAACAAATTTGCTGGCACAGACATTACGTTTTTAGAAGGTATGCCAGCTGTGTCGAATTTCCTGCCATTGGCGCTGATGCTTATCGGTGGTATCGGCTCGGATCATTTGAAAGATAAATATGCCCCTTGAATGGAGCGCTGTCTCAATGTCGGGCGGATACATGAATTGATTTTCCCCTTCGGAAACGGGCGCCTGAGGACCTTGAAGGTACCCTAGTCGCCTTACTCGAAGACTCGGAAATGCAATCCGAACGGCCTTACTCCATATTAACTTCGACCTCGAAATTCACCTTCAGTTCGGGAAAATATTCATCCCTCCAGTTTTTTAGTTCATTATAAGAAATAAACTGTTGAAATTCTTGGCCAAAGCCAAATATATCGGCATGGCTTTCCTGCATTCTCTTAAGTACTTGAAAAAACCGCTTTTCAATAACTCTTTCAAGTTCTTCAATGATTTTTTTATTTGTGACTCCATCATTTCTCTCTAAAACGTTTATTTTTATATTCAAGTTGCTAGACAATGACGGTTTATTATTTTTCAACGATGGTGTCAGTCGAATTGAACTGTTTGAAACCATAATACTGGCAAAACCTAAACTCTCTATTTTCCCTTTTTCATTTTTGTTTTGCAGCACACGAATTAATTGGATTTCTTCCGGTCTGAATCTATCCATTAATTCGCCTTTTTTCAAGATATCCGAGCCTTCGAAGATTAATACTGTATTCTTTCCTGAACGGATGACAGGAACGGCGATATCTTTAGTGGAAGAAAACAGGCTCCGATACACTTCCCAAACAGGGGTACTAAAGATCTCTGGAGCCCAGTCAGCCCCTTTATTAAAAAAGTCATAGATGGAAGAAGCATGGACACCCAATTTATCGTTAATGCTTGATAATACATCCTCGACATTTTCATCTGTAATGGCTATTAACGACCTGG
Organism: Peribacillus simplex; assembly: GCF_001542915.1. Taxonomy (GTDB): domain Bacteria; phylum Bacillota; class Bacilli; order Bacillales; family DSM-1321; genus Peribacillus; species Peribacillus simplex_B. The sequence goes on from NZ_LNNH01000024.1 coordinate 12,964, forward strand.
ACGGAATCTCTTCTGAGCCCATTAAAAATTTTACAATGGCCGATAATTCCTTTTGATTATGCGCCAAGTTGTTTTGAACGACAATTAATCTTATTTGTGTGTAATCAACAGCATTTTCCGAGTTTGTCCTGATTTTCCCAAGTGCACTTGTAATCGATTCGCCTTTCCCTGTTACGACCTTCGATACTTGGCTTTCATTTTTGAGTACAGGTATTTGTAATGTCACTTTATACTGTCCTCCCTGTTCCTTGGAAATGCCCAAGACTAACGGAATGGTGCGCTTATTAATATCTTTGATATCCCAACATCCGCTGAGAAGGATGATCGTCATACATACGATAGAAAGTTTAAATAGTCTATTTTTCTTCATGCCCCCTAACACCTCTATTCGACCAGGATCCATAGATAAATATGGTTATTGGAATGATAATCATGAAAAAAGCTTGAGCACCTGAGCTCCACAAAAAATATTTTTCCAGCAAATATTTGTTTGGAACAACTAACGCGAAAATAAATGCGATGAAAGCACAAGCAATAATCCAATACGAAGAATGCCATTTGAATATTTTTTGCATGATTGTTCCTATCATCCAAAATAAAACTGAATTCGTCAGTATCACTAATCCGACCAGCAACACACCGAAGAATATGGCTTGTCGATTGAATGAAAACCAGCTAATGTCTATTGAGTCCATTGCTTCCAGGAAAGGATTTTTCAGCGTAACGACCGTATCTTGTCCGAAAATGAATAAGGGGATATACACGACTGATAGGAATAATAGCGTTACAATCACCCATGCTCCAAAAAGTTGGCGAAATATCAATTTTGTTTTGGAAGTCATGAACCCCAAAAACAAAAATGAGGAAAATCCTAATAGGTAAAAAAATTTAATATCCACCAAGAACTTGGGTGGAAGATTCAAACCAGGCGTCACATTATGTATATTAAAATTTATTACGGAAGAGAAAATATTCAAAACCACCAAAGGAATAACAAACAGGAAAATGAAAATGGCGGAACGCAAAATTGTTCCTAAACCTTTTAAAGCTGTATATATCGAAATGAAAAATAGCAGCATCAATATTGCCCAATAAGGGGTTCGAGGCAAAAAAATCGAAATGATGACTTCCGTGTGGATGCGAATGTTGAGGGAAGCTAGCGCAATCAAGTTGATCACAAACGGAGTAAGGAAAACAATTGCCGCCCACCTTCCCATTTTCAAATATATATCAATGACATTATGTGTCGGAAAGTAATGTAATCCTTTAATGTAGACCCAAATCAACATTAATTGCAGAAGAGCTTGGCAGATGATGACTTCCCAATGAGCTGTTTTCGTTAACATATATATGAGGTTAGGATATACAACATAGCCAAAGCTTAAATGTATGATAATGAAAACTGCTGCGATTTGTATCCGTTGCGTCACTTTGTTGCTCCTTCTTTTTTAATACGGAACGTCATATATGGAATGTCGACCGATGTTAAACTTGCCAAGTATATTATGGTGAAAATAAAACCCGTACATACCCCTAAAATACCGAAAAGTGATGCCAATATTAAAATCGGATATTTCAGCAAGCGAATGTACAAAGAATTCTGCATGCCGATGACCGACGAACTTGCAATCACGACAGCCGTGATCACAATCACCAACAAGTTACTGACTAATTTGGCCTCCACCATCGCCTGTCCCAATATGATTCCTCCAACCATTGTAATGGCCGGTCCGACGCTTTTGGGAAGTCTTACAATCGCTTCTAGTATCAAATCAACCAACACGACCATGGCGATCGTTTCCAGAAAGGCCGTTAACGGAATGCCCTCCCTGCTCTTGGCGACAAACAACGCAAGATCCAACTTAAATACCTCCGGATTCACCGACACCAAAGCAACATATAACGCAGGGAGGATCAGCGTGGCCACAAGCCCTATCACTCTAAAAAACCGAAGCATAAATGAAAGGATCGAAGGGAAATTGCGGTCATTTATACTAACTAACATGTCCCAAAGGAGGTTAGGAAAAGCAAGCGCAAACGGACAATTATCCAAAAAAAGCACGATTTTGTTCTCTTTTAATGAATGTATGGCCGAAATCGGCAGTTCGGTGGCGAAAAGATGACTGACAGGACTCAACCTGCGTTTACCAAATTGCAAATTGAGGTCATCAATTGTATCAATATCTGATTTAATCCCTTTTAACTGCTGGTCGACCTTGTCAATAAGGGCATTTGGGGTCCTGCCTTTAATATAGAGCATGGATAACTTTCGCTTTTCCAGGTCTCCGACTTCATAGGAACAATGGCATAGACTTGCAGTGGTAAGCCTTTTTCTGATCATCCCGACGTTCGTATTGATATCATCTCCAAACGCATCCGTAGATGATTGAATCGGACTTTCATTTTTAGGCTCGGAAACGCTGCTCCTCAAACTTTGAACGATGGGATTAACGATGGCATTTTGTTTGCCGTCTTCTGAAACGATCACTAAATTGCCTTCTAAAATCCCTTTAATCAGCTGTTTTGCATCAACGTTCACCCGGTCATTAAGATTTATGAACAAAGCTTTTACTGACGTGTTCGAATCTGCCATTTGCTGAACATATAATTTCGACTTCGTTAAATCGACCAGCGTTTTGAACCCTATTAGAAAAATTTTTGTTTGATCTACTAGTTCTTCTTCAATGAAAAAATCGCCTTGATTGGAAAACGTGGCCTCAATTTCTTTTACTATTTCATTCCTCATTAAATTGCCCCTTAACAACTGGTAATAGATAGATTATTTGCAATAAAGACCGTTTTTATTCGATAAATGCCGACGGACTCAAAGACAGTCATCCTCTGTTTTTTTACAAATCTCATGCATCTAAACTGTTTAGTTCGATAAAAAAAGCTGCCTTCTTGGCAGCTCAGTTTGTCTATTTTTATATGTTGTACAATGTTGTGCCTGGAGTGTCTCACGAAGACGCGCATTTCCGGATATTGCCTTGCATAAAAAAACCGTCTTAAAGGCTGCTCCGCGCTTCAGCCTACTTACTGTTAGTTGATTACACCGAGTTCATCTATTGTTTAAAGTGAGGAAATCAGCCTCTAAGGTCCAGTTTTCTTAAATCTCGTCGACATTGCTTCCCGGTCGGATGACAACAAAAAAGCCGACCGTTAGCAGCCCTGAACTTTACCACTAATCGTATGCCTGCTTAACAAAAACAAGCAAAGCATCATTTGGTCACCTACTATGCAAAAAGGCGGACGCCGAAGCGATCCCTGTTAGTCATTCTTTCTTATCCTTTTCAAGTAATTCAATTATTCTATCAAGTTTTTGTTCCATATTGCCGGACTTGCTTGGTTGTTTAGCGGCACGTGCTCGAACAACGTAATAAACAGCGTAAAATATTCCTACTAGGACAATCATGATAAAAAACTGATAAATCATGTCGCCAGAATTGATAAACAAGAAATCACTCCTTTACATAATCAAATGATTATACCACAATTTTCAATTTTTTAACTCCGCAGGAAAAGGCGATCCTTCCAAATGGAAGGATCGCCTCAGACTGTAGACAAACTCGATGAAAATCGAGTTTGTCTATTTTTATGGCCTGTACAATTTAGACGTTGATTTCCACTCCAGGCACTCGCTTTCCGC
>NZ_LNNH01000025.1:0-27196 GCF_001542915.1 Peribacillus simplex
TTTGGAGCCACTTGTTGAGCAAGTGATTGAGAAAGTTGGAAAACCAGAAGCAGTTGCCGCAGATGCAGCTTATAAAACACCAGCGATTACAAGCTACCTACTTAACAAACACACCTGCTTTACCCTATACACGTCCTCGTACAAAAGAAGGATTCTTTCGCAAACATGACTATGTTTACGATGAACACTTTGATTGTTACCTTTGCCCTTCGGGAGAAACTTTAAAGTACTCAACACAAATAAAGAGGGCTATCGAGTACAAATCGCCCAAACAAATTTGTGCAACATGCTCATTTTTATCAAGGTGTACGGAAAGCAAAGACCATCAAAAAGTAGTGACACGGCATATCTGGCAAGCATATGTGGAAGAAGCAGATCATCTGCGTCATCATCAAGAGGTAAAACCTATATATGCGAAACGCAAAGAAACGATTGAGCGTGTATTCGCAGATGAAAAAGAAAAGCATGGTATGCGTTGGACTACTTTAAGGGGACTTAAAAAATTGTCGATGCAGGCGATGCTTACTTTCGCTGCCATGAATGTAAAGAAGATGGCCACTTGAACATGGCAAGGTCCTAAAATAGCTTAACATAGTGGCTCGAAGAGCCCAAATCTCGTAACCTTTGGTCAAAATTTCAAAGGAATTTCAAAAGGGGTTCGGAATTTTTTAATTCCGAACCCCTTTTGTCTACAAACTGAAAGGAGCCCCAAGGCTCCTTTTTTTATGTTTAGCTCTTTAATGATACCCGTTCTTACCGTTTGCAGAACCAGACGTTTTATGGTTCGAACCTTTTTTCCCTTTTTGCTTTGTGCTGCCATCCTTTTTACTCATGAAAAAACTCCTCCTCTACAAAAGTTGTCATTTCTTGAATAGTATCTGCGGCAGGATGGATCGCCATTACGGGAAGTCAAGGAAGTTCATTCACATTCTGGATTTTTCTTTTCGCTCAAAAGGGCATTTATTTCCCCGCCCAGGATGATGATGAGTCCTGATAAGTAAAACCAGACCATTAGAACGATGATTCCCCCAAGACTTCCGTATGTTGCGGAATAATTGGCGAATTTATCGACATAAAACGAAAACAAAAAGGAAACGAGGCTCCAGCCTGCCGTTGCAAAGATAGCACCAGGCAACACGGTTAAGCATTTCAGTTTCTTATTCGGTGCAATCCAGTAAAGGATTGTAAACACGATTAGAAATACAATCGTGCTGACCACCCATCGCAATTGATTCCAAATGGTTAGAAACTCATCGGATTGTCCAATTTCAGAAAACAGGAATACTCCAATCTGCTTTCCGAATACCGGGAGCAGCAATACGACAACAAAAACAAAAATCATCGCTAAAGTGAGCAAAATCGACATTCCCCGGGAAATAAAGAAAGTTCGACTTTCTTTTACACCATATGCATGGTTAAATGCTTTTATGATTGCATTCATACCATTTGAGGCCGACCAAATCGTACCGATGATACCAAACGACAATAATGTACCGTTCGCCTCCATCACTTCCGATAAATTGGTTTCAATGATCTTCATCGAATCGTCAGGTGCGTAGGAACGGACCGTATTCAATATATCTTCTTGGGAAAATGGCAGATAGGCCAATAAAGTGAACAAAAATATTAATAACGGAAACAAGGAAAGCAAGAAGAAATATGACAGCTGAGCAGCTAATCCCGTCACTTCATCCATCTGTAACCGTTTTATGAAAGCCTTGAAGAATGAGCCTTTCAGCCATTCCTGTTTACTGGCCATATCTCCACTCCTTTTTCTAATTTAAGGGAACCCTTCCTTCCGGATCGTGATTCGCAGACGACTCACTCTCATTCTCTGACGTAAAGACTTCCTTCGTCTCCATCACCACATGGGCAACTTGCGCCGGAATATCTTTCATTTCCTCCACCTTTTGGGAAATGAAAGATACATCATCAGATATTTTTTCTACCGTTGAACGGACCTTCGTCGATGTTTCACGCACTTGCGAAAGTACCCCATTGGGATTCTTTACGAATTCACTCATAGTACCTATGCAGCTTTTACCGTTTTCCAATACAGACATACGCGTCGTTTTATCAAAAAGGCTCACCACAGCCCCTGCAACCGCCCCAATAAAGACCGCTTGCATAAATTTGCTTTTCTTGGCACTCTTATATTCTTCTCGAATGTTGCTCATATATTCTCCTCCTCTTCATATATTGATTGATGGATAATGGTATCTATCTCCATTATACAATGTTTATATAAGTTTTTTCCTATCTTTTCCCAAACCCACTCACTTTAAAACGCGGAGATAATCGAGAGAATTGGGTTTCATGCTTGCATTCAGCTCCAAAATCCATTGACTTCTAAGGGCAATCATGCAAAGATGAAAATAATTTAGGAACGTTTGAGAGGATGAGGGAAATGGATTTAACTCAAAACACGGCAGAAAGTGTCGAGTTTATGGTGGAAGCGATAAAGGACAAATTAAAAGTGATGAATTTCGGTGCAATCAAATCAACCCATTTTGATATCGAGATGTATGAAGAGCTTCATGACATTTATCAGATGGTCATGAAAAAAACGAACTTCAGTGTCCGTGAAATGGAAGCGATCGCCGAAGAACTCGGCAGACTGCGCAATAAGTGAACGGTTAAATCCTCCCAATATGGTGAGGATTTTTCTTTTTTTTTGGATTTCTGCTACATTTGATATATGAATAAGAGACAGGAGTGGAAAGCATGGTGGAAAGAAGAACGCCGATCAGTATATCAGCAGCAGTCAATAAAGTGATGGAAAATAAACTAGCGGGACAAATGGAATGGGTGCCCTTGGAAGAAAGCCAGCATCGTTTTTTGGCACAAGATATTACTGCTACACATGATGTTCCGCATTTCAACCGCTCCCCTTATGATGGCTACGCTCTCAGGTCAATCGATACCGTCGAAGGTTCCGTACATAGCCCTCTCACGTTCGAGGTGGTGGAGGCGTTGGCTGCGGGTATGGTATCGACCATCCCCGTACAGCAAAACCAAGCCGTAAGAATCATGACCGGAGCTCAAATGCCCGCTGGATGCGATGCCGTGATCATGCTTGAGCTTACAAAGGAATCGGAAGTGGACGGAAAGAAATACATATCATTCAAACGCTCCCTTAAGGAAGGGGAAAATGTATCCTTTCAAGGCGAGGACGCACGACATGGGGATATCCTAGTGAAAAAAGGTACAAATATCAATCCAGGAATCATTGGATTGCTTGCAACTTTCGGTTATGCAGAAGTTCCTGTCGCCGCAAAGCCTGTCGTTGGATTATTCGCTACAGGATCGGAACTTCTCGATGCTCACGAACCCTTGCAGCCAGGGAAAATCCGCAATAGCAACTCACATGCCATCTCCGCCCAAATTCACAGGGCTGGAGGAGAAGTCCGTTACTATGGGAAGCTTAAGGATGAGTTCGAAGCGAGCTACGCTGCCATTTCAAAGGCCTTGGAAGAAGTCGATTTGCTCATCACGACTGGTGGCGTATCCGTCGGTGACTTTGACCTTCTTCCTGATGTTTATCAAAAACTTGGAGCTGATGTGTTATTCAACAAGGTGGCCATGCGCCCCGGAAGCGTTACGACTGTAGCCGTTTATCAAAATAAATTTTTATTCGGCTTATCCGGTAATCCCTCTGCCTGTTATGTCGGCTTTGAACTTTTTGCAAGACCGATCATCCGGGCGATGCTGTTTTCCGAACAGCCGCATTTACGCAAAGAAACAGCTCGATTGGCAAAGGACGTCTTAAAGCCCAACCCATTTACACGTCTTCTGAGAACACGATTTTATTACGAAGCAGGTCAATTGAAGGTAACTCCAAGCGGTGTCGATAAATCCAATATTACCACTAGCTTGGCAGGTGCCAATTCACTGACCATCCTACCAGGCGGGACGAGGAATTTTCATACGGGTGACATCGTGGAAATCCTGTTGCTGGAGGACCAGGAAGGTTGTGGTTGGCCGTGGTGAAGCCCTTTGTTTTTCAGGTTGTTGGCTACCAGAATAGAGGAAAGACGACCTTCATAAAGAAGGTCATCGAAAAGCTCCGCAAAGTGAAAGTGGAGGTCGCCGTACTAAAGCACCACGGCCATGGCGGAAAACCAGATATCGCTAATTTGAAGGATTCCCATAATCACTTTCAAGCTGGCGCAGTGGCTTCACTTGTTGAAGGGGACGGTACCATGGAATTGCTCGGCAACCTCAACGCTGGAGCTTCCATTACTGAGCTGATTCAATTATTGGGGCTATTTCATCCCGATGTGATTTTAATTGAGGGGTATAAACAAGAGGACTTTCCTAAGGTAATTCTAATAAAAGAAGAAAGTGATCTCATTTTATTGGAAACGCTTTTGAATGTCAAAGCGGCGATAGCATGGCCTGAATGCCTTGAGCGAACCATGAATCATGCGACCGTACCCGTCTTCCCCTTGGATGCGGATCTTTTCTTTGAATGGTTTTTAGAACGAATTTTAGAATGGCATAATGCCCGTTCAATCGTTTTAAGAAAAATGGACGAAGGAGATCAATGAATCGAACGCTTCTTCTTCGCGATTGGCCATCTGCAACTGTTTTATTAAAACTTTTATAACGGTATGCCTTCCTCTTCGATCCTCCATTAAAAAGGTCTCGGAATGAGCCCATTCCGAGACCTTTTTGAAAGTATCATGCAGATTTAAAATTTCATTGCTCCGTTAGAATAAGCGGACCGTTTTTCGTGATGGCGATCGTGTGCTCATATTGGGCCGAGTATTTCCCGTCTGCGGTGGAAGCCGTCCATCCATTCGCATCCCGGCTGGCCTTATATGTACCTACGTTGACCATCGGCTCGATCGTGAACACCATGCCTTCCTTAAGGCGCGGGCCTTTATTCGGCAGCCCATAATGAGGAACCTGCGGCTCTTCATGAATGACATTTCCAATTCCATGTCCAATGAAATCGCGAACGACCGAAAAGCCCTCCGCCTCGACATAAGTTTGGATCGCATGACCTATATCACCGATCCGATTGCCTACCAGACTAACTTCGATCGCCTTATATAAAGATTCCTTCGTCACTTGCACCAAATGTTCCGTTTCCTTCGAAACCTTTCCGACCGTATACGTCCAGGCCGAATCGGCAAGGGCGCCATTATAATTGACGACCATGTCAATCGTCACGATATCTCCATTTTTCAAAGGGGTTTTACGGGGGAAGCCATGGCAGATTTCTTCATTTATACTTGCACATGTCGCATATTCATATCCTTTGTATCCTTTTTGTTCCGGCTTCGCGCCATGTTTTTTTAGGAATCCTTCAACAAATTCCTCTATTTCCCACGTAGTCACACCAGGAACGATCATTTTTGCAATCTCCCTATGACAAGCGGCCAATATTTTACCTGATTCGTGCATCGCTTGAATTTCACGTGCAGACTTTAATACGATCAATCGTGACACTTCCTTTTTTATTCGTCTCTCCTTATATTTTACTGCAAAGATGGTAGTATATGAATCCTTTAAAGCTTATTACAAAAAAAATCCCGGCAGCTGCCGGAATTTTTTTATTATTTCAATAAGTTTAACGCTTCCCGGTTAAATGCAGGAAGATCTTCCGGCGTCCTGCTGGTTACAAGTTGGTTGCCGCAAACCACAACCTCCTTGTCCAAATATGTCGCACCTGCATACTCCATATCGACTTTAATCGAGGTATAGCCCGTTGCGTGGCGCCCTTCAAGTGCCTTGGCCGTAATCAGCAGCTGAGGTCCGTGACAAATCGCAAAGACTGGTTTTCTATCATCCATGAACGCTTTGACAAATGTTACGAAGCGTTCGTCAGCACGCAGCTGGTCAGGCGAGAAACCGCCCGGAATGAACAATGCATCAAAATCCTCTGGTTTCACTGAATCGATGCTTTCATCAATCTTGACTTCCACTTCACCTTGTTTGCCTTGAACCGTTTTCCCTTTTTCCATTTCGATTGTCGTTACTGTATGGCCAGCTTCCTCAAATGCTCTAGCCGGTTCACTATACTCGGAATCCTCAAACATATTCGTTACTACACATGCAATTTTTTTACTCATATAAAATTCATCTCCTCATTTTTGATCGAATGAACCTACTTTGTACTTTATTTATCTTCCCTCCTGTACCGTAAATAAAACACATAAATCATAATCTTCCCTCCAACACGCGATACATTCTCCGCTGATCGCATCATTATTAGGCAAATCGAAAAAAGATAAGGCTGCTTGAACCTTATCTTCCCTCCTGCCAGTCAATGTTTAGGATATTGCCCCACAACGTGTATGGCATTGATGATCCTCTTATTGATCCATTTCCGGTTTTCTTCCGTATTCAAATTCTCGAATATCCGCCTACGTCCTTCTTCTGTCGTTACATAGTAATTGGGCATATTATTCAATGATAATGTGATGATGTCATTTTTACATTTGCCGCATGAACAAAATGTTTGGTATTCCATACCTGACATTAAAACCTGAACCCAAGTCACAACGATTTCTTCCATCACATTTGTATATTCTCGTTCCATGTATACTCCTTCAAAAGTAAAACCCGTCCATTCCAGACAGGCTTTCACTCATTTATTGCCGTCCGCGGGACTATCAGGATTTCAACTCTCCGATTTTTCGCCCTTCCTTTTTTCGTTTCATTAGAAGCAACCGGCTTGAATTCCCCATGTCCTTTAGCACTGAACATTTCAGGGTCCAACTCTTTATTTTCCAGAAGAAGTTTCATGAAATTCACGGAACGCATCACGCTCAGGTCCCAATTGGATTCGTATTGGTGGTTCTTGATCGGAATATTATCGGTATGCCCGCTAACGATGATGTTTCTCGGTAGGTCCATGACCAGCAAAACGGATATCTCCTTTGCGATTTTTCGGTTTTCGCTCCTAACCTCGGCAACACCTGATTCAAACAGAACATTTTCCCTTATCGATATCAACATGCCTTCATCCGTGAGGTTCGTTCCCAATTTATCAGTCAAATCATTCTTTTTGATATACGCGTCCACACGTTTCTTGACTTCTGTAAGCTCTTCCTGCTCATTTTTCCCTAATTTCTCCAGATCCTCCGCCCCTGCTTTTTGCTCAGGCGATGTCGGCTCATTGCTCGGGGAATCACTCGGGAAATCCATAAATCCCGTTCCGCTCGTAAACACCTGGTTAAATACGTTGGACAATTGCTGGAATTTCACTGCATCAACCGAGCTCGAAGCGAATAAAACGATAAAAAGAGCAAGAAGCAATGTTAAGATATCGGCATAGGGAACCAGCCACGATTCATCGATATGCTCTTCATGCCTATGTTTCTTTTTCCGCCTAGCCATCTTCTCTCACATCGCCTTCCAGCCACTTTTTACGATCTCCAGCAGGCAAATATGAGGTTAATTTCTGTTCAATCGTTCTTGGCGCTTCTCCTTCGATGATCGATAAAATCCCTTCTATCATCATTTCCTTGATCCGGACCTCCTGCTGCGATTTCCGCTTGAGCTTATTGGCAAAGGGATGCCATAACACATAACCCGTGTAAATCCCCATCAAGGTTGCAACGAACGCCGCAGATATCGCATGTCCCAATGCCTCCGTATCAGCCATATTCCCTAACGCTGCAATCAATCCGATTACTGCACCCAATACTCCAAGTGTCGGTGCATATGTACCCGCTTGAGTGAAAATCGCTGCACCGCTCAGATGGCGTTCCTCCATCGCATCGATTTCCTCCGCTAAAATATCCCGAATGTAATCAGCACTTTGCCCTTCAACAGCAAGATTCAAGCCATTTTTCAAAAAGGTATTATCGACTTGATCCGAAATGCTTTCCAATGCCAATAAGCCTTCTTTCCTGGCAATGACCGCCCATTCCGAAAATGTTTTGATTAATTCTTCCGGCTTCGTCAATTTTTGCTGCAAAAATAAAATCTTGAATATTTTTGGCAGTCTTTTTAATTCTGACAAAGGAAAAGCCGTTACGACAGCCGCAATCGTTCCTACAATAATGATCAAAATGGCGGCAGGATTGATCAACGCCGTTACACTTACGCCCTTCAACACCATTCCGACCAAGATGGCCACAATACCCAGTACTACGCCCAAAACTGATGTTATATCCATAATATTCACCCATTCATTTAAAATCTCGTCTTCTTTTTATATCGGTTGTTATGTGAAAAAAATGAGGATTATTTTACTATTCCGTTTTAAAATTCATTAAATCATCACAAAATCCATCTACTTTTCTCCTTACAAAGGGCCGTTTCACTAGCCTATTTCCTCAATTCAGATAAATTTTTTGCACGTGTATGAAATTTCAAGCCCCACCGTAAAAATTGAGGCCGTTTATATGGAAGGTTTGGATTTCCCTCGTGAATTTTTTGAATCGAAACAAAGGCAAAGCTAGTCAGCTTTGCCCTTGTTCCTGTTTTCGCTCGTTTCTTCCATCCAGCCATTTGATGACGGGTGAAAGAAGGAATAAAATGAATAATATCCTGAATAAATGAAAGCTTGTGACAACGGATAAATCGACATGAACGGACATCGCTGTGACAGCCATTTCCGCCACACCGCCTGGCGCCATGCTCAGGAACAGTTCATTCGCCTGCAATGATAGCAGCGGAGCAAGCTGTATCGATAAAAAATAGCAAAAACCGATCAATAGGATATTACTTAAGAATACCGCTCCGAACATTTTTCTGAAAAGTCGTGGGTTATCAACCTTCAATGTGTAGCCTAAATGAGTGCCAATCAATAATTGTGACATGCTCAGCCAAAAGTCGGGTATTTGCGGGGCACCTGGTCCGACTAAATTGAATATTGCCGCAGCCATTAAGGGGCCGAGTAAAAAAGGCAACGGGAAATTCACTCTCTTTGTGATGAAGATGAATGATAGCAGGGTCACCAACATCATGATAGCCATTTTCCCGTCATAATCAAATAAGAAAAACGGCCGTTCAGCCATGGGCGCCACCGCACCTGATTCAACTGACATTGCATGGGTCACCAGCCAGGGAACGATGGATATCACCAGAATGATCCGAAGGGTCTGCATGAAACCGACAACCGTTTCATCGCTATTCTTCATATCCTCACTTAAAACCACCATTTGGGAAAGTCCTCCGGGAAAACTGCCAAGCATGGAAGTGCTTGGCGATAGGTTCATCCGTTTCCCCACAAACCATCCGGTCACCATTGAAAAAAAAATGATGGCGATCGTCGTAAAAAGCATGACAGGCAAATATTCAACCATCTCGTTCAAGGATTGTTTCGTGAATGCACTGCCAAGTTGCAAGCCAAGAATGACCAGTCCAATGCTTCTGAAGGGCTTGGCCCAAAACATGTACTTCCTTAGCTTCACTTTCGCGATCATAACAACAAATAAAGGCCCAAGCATCCACGGCAAGTATACGCCAAGCCGATCAAACGTATAGCCGGCAAGGAAAGCGAGAATGGATGTAAAGATGACTTTAAAACTCTTACTCTCAATAAAATATGTACGCACAACATTACCTTCTTTATCGGATTTTCATCTATATCTTAACATAAAATGTACGGTTCCAAAGGTGCCCCACCTTGTTTAGGACATAAGCCAGGAATAAACAGCCATTAGTCGCTTCATTCATCCCCCTGATTTTTTCACTTCTCATTGCGCAGTTGCCCTGCTTTTTTTCAATCATGGAAGCCTATTGGCACGGGTCGCATCCACATGAAATATTCCATTCATGGCTCGTTCGCCAGCTTCAGCCATTACTATAATTCAACATCATTTTCCTATCGAAAAAGGAACGAGGTCACCCGTCTATTATTTACTAGAATTACCACCCCCATAAACCCCCTACAAAAGGTAGAATGAGTATATAGGGGTCAAACTCTTATGGAGGGGTGACTAAATGTTATCAAATACAGAAATAGGCATTGATTTAGGAACTGCAAATACGCTAGTTTACAGTAAAAATAAAGGAATCGTATTTAATGAGCCATCAGTGGTGGCCATTGATATAGAGACTAATAAAGTATTGGCAGTCGGTGTGGATGCAAAAAACATGATTGGGAAAACACCTGGAAATATCGTCGCAATTCGTCCGCTAAAGGACGGTGTCATTGCAGATTTTGACGTAACCGCGCAAATGCTTCGTGAAATCATGAAAAAAGCAAGCAAGGCCCTGGGCTTATCGCTCCGGAAGCCTAGTGTCGTGGTATGTACGCCATCAGGCTCAACGTCAGTCGAGAGAAGGGCCATTCAGGATGCAGTCAAAAGCTGCGGAGCCAAACAGGTCCATCTCATCGAGGAGCCGGTGGCGGCAGCAATCGGGGCAGGACTTCCTGTCGAGGAGCCCGTTGCCAATGTGATCGTCGATATAGGCGGCGGTACGACTGAGGTTGCGATCATATCATACGGCGGAGTGGTATCCTGCAATTCAATCAGAATTGGCGGGGATCAATTGGATGAAGATATCAGCCAATATGTCAGGAAAAAACATAATGTGCTGATTGGCGAAAGAACAGCCGAAGAAATAAAAAAAGAAATCGGCTATGCACTTGTTGAACATTCCGTGATGACGATGGAAGTCAGGGGCCGCGATCTTGTAACAGGCCTTCCAAAGCCCATTACCATATCATCCACTGACGTTCAGGCAGCCATCCAGGAATCGCTTCTTCATATATTGGAATCGATCAGGGCCACTTTGGAGGACTGTCCACCTGAATTAAGCGGGGATATCGTCGATCAAGGCGTCATCCTATCAGGCGGTGGTGCACTTCTCAACGGAATACAAGAATGGCTGACGAATGAAATTGTCGTCCCAGTCCAGCTTGCGGACAATCCGCTTGAATCAGTTGCCATCGGAACCGGCCTTTCACTTGAGGTCATTCATAAATTACAAAAAGCGGTATACTAGAACAAAAGGGATCCCTACTTGGGGATTCCTTTTTTTTATCCACTCATGACCCCTCTTCGCTTTTAAAAGAAACGGATATATTTTCACTTGATTGTGTAGAGAATAAGAAAAAGCTTTTTTCAGTTCAACAGTACTTTTCTTTTTGGAGAAGCCTTTATAGGACTTATCGTATGAAATGTTACATAAGTTATGATATAATATAATTATGTTACATTGGCAAGAGGAGAAGATGTATGGAATATGTAGAAGCCTTTAAGGATATCAATCAAATTAGCAAAATAAAGACCTATTTACGAGCTCATTCCAGTCGAGATTATTTATTGTTCGTGCTCGGCATCAACACAGGCATGAAAATAAATGAAATGCTGGAAATCACAGTCGCAGACGTTCTTGATGAAACGGGGAAAATCAAGGAGTTTTATGAGCAACGGATGGAAACCGGCGAAGTCACTCAAATATTTTTAAACCTAAAGGTTCGTACCGCTTTACAAGAGTACCTTAAAGGCTCGAAGGTTATCGAGGGTCAATTTTTATTTCTTTCGCCTAAGACAAAAAAGCCGATTACGCGTCAGCAGGCGCACCGGATCATTCATGATGCTGTGGAAGGTGCAGGACTGACAGGGAAATTCGGGGCAAGTTCGATGCGTAAAACTTTCGGCTATCATGCCTATAAACAAGGTGTGTCATTAGCTTTGATCCAAAAGCATTACCATCATTCAAGCCCGTCTGAGACACTGAAATACATCGGCATTTCCAAGGAGAAGAAATTCAAGACGATTATTGATGTCAACTTATAAACATGTTTCTCCCTTCCGTTAACTCAAACCAAAAAATTTAAGGAGGAATTCCAGTGAGAATTAGAGAAAGTGAACTTCCTGGCATTGGTCAAAAGTTCGAAATCATAACCAGAAATGATGAAAAGCTAGTAGTCGTCATTCACGATGACGGCCGTCGGGAATTATACCATTTTGACCAGGAGCACGAAGATGTCATATCAAGCATCACCATCAACGATCAGGAATCGAGGCAATTGGCTTCCATCATTGGCGGCATGGTTTATAAACCGCAAGCTCTTGAAACGATTGAAATGTCCCTTGGTGACTTGGTGATTGAATGGTTCAAGGTCGAACCGGGTTCTAAAGCCATCAATCAAACGATCGGGTCGATAGATATCCGGAGCAATTATAACGTTACCGTCATCGCCCATTCGAAAAAGGGTAAAAAACAACTGAATAATCCCGGTCCCGACTCTGTCATCGAAACAGGCGATACACTGGTGATATCCGGTGAAAGAAAAGATATCCGCAACCTGACAAGAGAATTATTGACCGACGAAAGGAGTGACTAAGCTCCTATGGACCATTTAGTCTTCGAAGTGGGAACTGCCCTGCTTCTAGTAGCATTTGCTGCTCTCATTGCAGGTAAATTCAAAGTATCCAATGTACCCATTCTCATTATCATCGGGATGCTCGTCGGTCCCCATGCCCCGCACTTCGGGTTGATTGATTTACGATTCATCGAGAGTGATGCAATCATAGCGTTCCTCGGAAGGGTCGGTATCTTATTCCTCCTGTTTTATTTAGGGCTTGAATTTTCCGTTAAAAAGCTAATGAAATCAGGGAAAAATATCGTGACTGGCGGAACCTATTATATATTAATCAACGTAGGTATGGCCCTCATATATGGGTTCCTCCTGGGGCTCCCATTAAAAGAGGTCCTGATACTAACAGGGATTATCAGCTTTTCATCAAGCGCCATTGTGGCCAAGGTACTGGTGGACTTGAAAAGGACCGGTAACAATGAAACGGAGCTAATCCTTGGTATTATCATGTTTGAAGATATCTTCCTCGCCGTTTATTTATCAGTCGTATCTGGATTGGTATTAAGCTCTTCTGGTTCCGTTTGGGGAACATTACTTTCTACTTTCATCGCGATCGGGTATATGCTGATATTCTTCGTAATAGCCCGGAAGGCTTCTGGGGTACTGAACAAATTATTCAATATATCCTCAGATGAGATATTTATCATTGTCGTGTTCGCGTTACTATTCTTCATTGCAGGTTTCTCTGAAACGATTCATGTTGCAGAAGCGATTGGCGCTTTATTGCTCGGGCTGGTCTTTTCGGAAACGGAACATAGCGACAGGATTGAAAAACTTGTCATTCCCTTTAGAGACTTCTTCGGGGCCATATTCTTCTTCAGCTTTGGCTTGAGTATCGATCCGACCTCCCTGGGCGGAGCAATCTGGATGGTTCTTGGGGCCGTCATCATCACCATAATCGGTAACTTTGCCGCTGGCATGATAGCCGGACGCAAATCAGGCTTATCTCACAGGGCTTCCGCTAATATCGGTCTAACGATCGTTTCTCGTGGTGAATTCTCCATCATACTAGCAAACCTTGGCATTGCCGGCGGTTTAATGCCTATACTCACCCCGTTTGCTGCATTATATGTGTTGACCTTAGCGATTCTTGGACCGATCATGACCAAGGAATCCAAACACATCTATAATATCCTTAATAAAGTCTTCAAATGGACCCCTCCGAAAATCGAAAGGGAACAAGAAAAAAAAGTGCACTAAAAAATCCAGACAACATTGTCTGGCTCAGAATGAAAAAAGGAAGCCTCGGCTTCCTTTTTTTATATACTAATTTGAATTTATCTGCCTTCTGATTGTTGATTTTGCTTTTTTACTTCCTGAACATTCGTTTCCCTTGCGAACTCCGTTTCAAATTGCCCTTTAGTCGATTGTTGGTTTTCACGTATGACTTCCAGAGCATTTGTCTCACTTGCAAACTCCGTTTCAGATTGAGTAGCATGTTGTCTAAAGTTACCTGCTTGATTTTTCTTTTCCATTTGTATTCACCTCCACGATAGTAACATAACCAACATCGTGAGGTAGTATCCGGAAATTCCTCGCCTTCATAAATCTAATGGGGCAAAGGTTTCTACTTAATTTTTCTCAAAAATACGAAAACGAGCGTTGTCGCCTAATGAATAATGGGACGGGAATTAAAGATTTCTAGACATTTATTTTACGACCCTTCCATTTTACAGAACGTAAAACATTAACCCGGAAGAAGGAATATACATAGACTCCTGTGAAAAATAAAAACAAAAACGGATAAAAGGGGAATACCGCCCATTTGAAATTACCGACCCTACGGGCAAACCATGCCGTTTGAATCGTATAGAGAATATACAATACTCCACTGAAAATAATGGCGGGCGTGTCTAATTCAATAATGGAAGAGA
The DNA here is from genome assembly GCF_001542915.1 of Peribacillus simplex. GTDB lineage: Bacteria > Bacillota > Bacilli > Bacillales > DSM-1321 > Peribacillus > Peribacillus simplex_B. Next base: position 14,170 of record NZ_LNNH01000025.1, read on the forward strand.
TCAACGCTCCCGTAGAGATTAAACTGCCGGCAATCCAGATGATAACCATCAACATGATGACTGGATGAGTGGACTTGGAACCAACGGCAAAGCTTTTGCACCAGCCTTCTATCAGGCTACTCAAGCCTTCCGGGTACATGCGTAATGAGATGATCCCTTTGCCACCCAAGCAACGAACCGGGAGATTATGGTCAAGAAATGCCTGGCCCAGTGCCAGATCATCCATGATTTCTCCCTCGATCTTTTTATGCCCCCCCGACAAAAGATAATCGTCTCTATTGCATAAAATGCACGGACCGAACGAACCGGCGGTTTTAAAACGTGCTCCCCAAATGGTACATACATTCATGCCCACAATGACAATAATGTTAAATATTACAGAAAGGTGTTCATACAAGCGATCAACCGTGTGATAGGGCTGTAAGGATACAATGCCCCTTGCTCCTTTTCCCTGGTAGAAATTTAATAGATTTTTTAAACCATCCAAATTGGTGAACGCAGTATCTGCATCCAAAAACAATAGCCAACTCCCTTTTGCATGCCTAGCACCACGCCAGCAGGCCGATGACTTCCCGGATCCTTCATTTTTTAGAACATTTGCACCGTAACTTTGTGCAATTTCCACAGTATTGTCAGTTGACTGGTCGTCAACAACCAATATTTCAAATTGCTTGAAACGTTGTTCCTGCAAGGATTGCAATAACGGTGAGAGCCTGCCTCCTTCATTCCTGGCAGGAATAACGATTGACAGAAATGGAAGACCGGTATTCTTGCTGGAGGATAAAATTGGAACTGGTAAAGACCAGAACATGATAATGGCAATCATGACTGCCAGAAAACCAATAGCGAGATTAATCACTTCTGAAGCTGTCATATAAAACGCCTCCTTCATCTAAGAGTCATCAGAACGTCTTCATTTTCCTGAATAATCGAACATTTCACCTGTATCGTCTTGTATCAGTTCCTGTGCAGTGATCTTGGCGGATAGTAGCACGATAGGGACACCAGCACCAGGATGTGTGCTGCTTCCGGTAAAATACAAATTTTCACAATGTGTTGCTTTGCTTTGCGGACGAAAGTGGTTGCTTTGGGCCATGATTGGTTGCAAACCAAAAGTGGCGCCATTATATGCATTGAACTTCGACTCAAAGTCCAATGGTGTTGTATATGTTTCGGTTACAATCTCATTTTCAATTTTTTCAAAACCACGGATTTTTTTTAATTCATCTAAAATGTAGCTGCGATAATAAGAAATGGTTTCCTCGTCCCACTGATAATGGGCTGTTGCTATATTCGAGACAGGCATCAGGATATACAGCCCATCTTTCCCCTCGGGTGCAAGGGAAGGATCCATTTTTGAAGCTATGTACACATAAAAGGAGGCATTCGTCAGTTTCTTCCCTGCAAAAATATCTTCCAGATTCTGATTTAGCTTTTCATTGAAAATAAAGTTATGCACATGACCAATTTCTTCATATTTTCGATCCATACCGAGATATAAAAGAAAACATGAACAGGTGTATTTCATGCTGTCAATCTTTCTATCGGTATATTTCCCTTTAGCGGTCTTGTCTTTTATCAAGTGTTTCATGGCATATGGGAAGTCTGCATTACAAACGACAAAATCCGCAGAGACTTTTCTGCCCTCCACGATAATCCCGGTCGCCTTGCGATGATGAATGCATATTTCCTGCACATCTTTGCCATAGTGGATGGTTCCTCCAAGTTCCGTGAAGAGCCTCTCCATAGAGAGTGCCATCGTATACATACCGCCTTTGATGAACCATACTCCATATAAAAATTGGATCATGGGGATCATGCTGTAAAAAGATGGACTTTCAATTGGGGAAATGCCTATGTACAACGTTTGAAAACTGATTAACTGCTTCAGCCGTTCATTCTTGATATATTTTCCTATAAAAGAATCTGCAGTGCCGCGTGCTTTCAGTTTCACCACTTTCCTCAGCATGGAAAGGTTATAAAAATCAGCCTTTTTGCGGAATGGTCTTTGAAGAATGTGATGCTTTGCAACGACAAAGCTTTTGTAGATTTCATGCAGATATAGAAAAAAACCTTCCGCATCCTCTTCGCTGATCGATTCAATCATCCGTGTCAATTCGGTAAGGTCTGAGGAGATATCAAAAGGCTTGTCGGGAATATCACTGAAGTAAGCCCGATAAATCGGGTTCAATTTTTCCATTGGAATATAATCATCGGGGTTACGTCCGCATAGTTCGAAGATCTCCCGATATAATTCCGGCATCATGACGATACTCGGCCCCAAATCAAATGTATAGCCATCCAGTTCAATTCGATTCATTTTGCCACCGGGAGTTGTTCCTTTTTCATATATCTCCACCTGGTACCCCGCTTGCTGCAGTCTGATTGCACTGGCAAGCCCTGCAACACCTGCCCCCACAACAATAACCTTCTTACTCATGTGCATTCCCTCATTTCCTTACAATATGCTGCTTCATTTCTTAACAAATTCTGAAGTAATGGCAGTAATACGTCCGCGATTGTAGCGCTGAACAACGATAATGGGCAGGTTGAATACAAACGCATACAGGATCATCACCCAGCCCGCCCATACCGGATTCCACAAGAAGAACAACGGAGCAGGCAGTATGGAGAGCCAGTGTGTGAATTCCGCGCGTTTTGTTTCCGCAGCAAAGATCGTCAAGTCCCTCAACCCGATGCCATGTAACCCCTTTTTACTGTACCCCTTTTTAAGAAAAATCGTGCCGTCTATAATATAGCCTTTCCATTTTTTCACCCGGAATAAACGCTGCCACAATTCTCCGGATTTTTCCCAAGAGAAGATCCGAAACCAAAATTGATCTCTTAGAAACCATACCAAAGGCAGTTTCAAACAAATGGCAGAAATGGACAGATGAAAAAAGGGCCATGCAAAAATGTCGATGATAAGGATCCAATGGACAGGTAATGAAACAATCATGATAATTCCCCTCATTTTCTATGCTTCACAGGTAACATCGTGTTCTATGAATTCTAATTACAACAGCCACTTTCTTAACTTCTTCAAGAATTTCATATTTCTATCGGAATAAGGCGGGAATTTTCCTTGAAAATGGATGAAATGATAGGATTTGTAATCTGTTTTATCATAACTGAAGGCTAAAAAACCAGCTTTTCCATGATAAGCACCGTATCCGCTTCTTCCAACCCCTCCAAATGCGACATGGGGATTCGCGGCATGATGTATCACTTGATTGGCGCTAATGGTCGGTGACTTCATATGTTCCATGAACTGCAGGATTTGTTTGTTGTCTTTACTGAAAATATATCCTGTAAGTGCATCACGTTGAATCCTATCACTAGATAATAATGTTCTTAAATCCGTATATGGAATGACAGGGAGTACCGGGCCGAATATCTCTTCCTGAATGATAGAACTCCCCGGTTTCACATTCACAACCACCGTTGGTTCGATGAACCGGTCGTTTCTATCATACTTCCCGCCATGCCAGATATCCCCTTTTCCGATAAAATCAACCACCTTCTGGAAATGTGCATCGTTACAAATCCTACCATAATCATCGCTTTCCTGGGGTCGATCTCCGTAGAAAGCTAAAAGCGAAGCCGATATTTCAGAAAGTGTTTTTTCGTAAATGGACTGATGGACAAACAGTGTGTCCGGCGCAATACACGTTTGCCCCGCATTAAGAAACTTACCCCAGACGATTTGCTGGATTGCCGCTTTTGAAAAGCCCGTTTCATCCATGATGCAGGGGTTTTTGCCGCCGAGTTCCAGTATCACCGGTGTGAGTTGATTGGCCGCCTGCCGCGCTACCGCTTTTCCTGTCTGCTGACTGCCTGTGAAAAAAATCAGGTCAAAAGGTGCAGAAGTCAATAGGCTGGCGGTCTGAGCATCTCCTGTAACAACTGTTAATTGTTCGGGAGGAAATACGTGATTAATGACCTCTCTAAGCAGTTCACCAGTTGCAGGTGCAAGTTCAGATGGTTTGATCACACAGCGGTTTCCGCTGGCTATCGCTCCGATGGCAGGCATTAATGCAAGCTGGAGCGGATAATTCCACGAACTAATGATGAGTATACTCCCGTATGGATGCCTCATTCTTTTGATCGCTTCCACATATCCAAGTTTTAGATGCCTGGACCGAACAGGCCGGATCCATTTTGCTAAATGCTTGCATACATAATCGATTTCATTTAATAAAACCGTAATTTCAGAAGAAAGTGTTTCGAATGGCGGTCTTCCCAAATCTGATTGAAGGGCTTGAATAAATGCCCTTTCATGCTCCAATAGAATGGACTTCAGCTTCAATAGCTTTTTTTTACGCGTTTCAATTGAAAGGTCTGCACGGGAAATTAGATCCTCTCTCTGCCTTTCCGGTAATGTCTTTAGAAAATGACCGTGATTGTCAGACATTGGATACATCCCTCTGAACAATTTTCTCGCTTACAAGCTGACCACTTAAGGTAACCATTGGCATTCCGCCGCCGGGGTTTACCGTTCCACCGACAAAATATAGATTGTCGTAGCGTTCACTCTGTTTCGGATGCTTAAATCCTTTATTCTTCATGCGGTCTGACACCGTTCCATAAATCGCACCGCGGTCGGAGCCATACACCCTCCTGATATCTTCCGGTGTCCATACATCCTTTGTGACTATATTGTCCCGTAAGTCATGCAGGCCCATTTTTTCCAATTTGATCAAAACCCGCTCAGAGAATCGTTCATAGTCCTGCTGTGTATAAGGTTGTTGATCCCGAATATAGGGAATATGGGGCAGTACTTTTATATTTTCATATCCTGCAGGAGCTTGTGTCGGATCCGTCTTATTGACATTGACCAAATAAATGACCGGGTCTTCCGGCAGCTCATGACGATGGAAGATCGAATGCATTTGCTGCTTCATATCTTCTGCGAAAAAGAAATTATGATGGCGCAGCTGCGGATAGCTCTTTTTCACTCCCAAATGCATCACGAGGCCGGAACTGGCCGGCTCGAATTTCTTTTTCAGTTTTTTTACATAATGGCTGTCTTCTTCCAGTAAACGTTCGTAAACCGGTATGACTTCCATATTGGAAACAAAATAATCTGCTGTTAGTTTTGTACCGTCTTTCAAAATAGCTCCGTTAATTTTCCCATTCTTTTTTTCAAGTTTTACGATCTGCTTTCCTAGGTGGAAGGTAACACCCACTTCCTCAGCCAGCTTCACCAGGCCACTGGAAAGATTGTGTAAACCGCCGGGTATATACCATACACCCTGGTCATGCTGCATGTAGATCATCATATTCAACACGGCCGGTGCATCGTAAGGGGACGAACCCACGTACTTGATAAAATAGGAGAGCATCACACGGAGCTCCTCATTACTGATCCGTTTATTAATGGCTCCATGAACCGTAGAAAACAGATCGAAGTTCCTCAAAGCGGTGAACAAACCGGTATGTTTCATGATTTGTCTCGTAGTATCAACGCCATGCTGAAAATAGGTTTTATCCGTCATATCATAAAGTCTTTTCGAATAGTGAAGCAGATTTTGATATTCTCGCATATCATTTTCACTCAGGGCTGGGTTCTTCTCTTGCATCTCGTTCAAATCTTCATATAGGTCAATGACATTTCCACCAGGGAAAAAGGAGCGCCATTGATGATCCAGCTTTTCAATCGGGACGTAATCCTTCATGGATTTTCCACTCGCGGAAAATAATCGTTCAAAAATCCGAGGCATCGTCAGGATGGATGGGCCAAGATCAAAACCAAAACCATCTTGATCCAGCCTGTTCAATTTTCCTCCAATGTGGTTGTTTTTCTCATATAAGGAGACATCGTATCCTGCTTGCGCAAGTGAAATCGCAGCTGACAGTCCACCGAGTCCGCCTCCGATGATGATTACGGTTTTATTTTTCAACTGTAAATGCATCTCCTTCCCACAAACCAAAGACGTTGTTGGCTGCAGCATTGATTTGGGCCATTTTTTCTTTTGTAACATAGTTTCGTTTAGTTAGACACTGGTATTCATTGTTTCGCACAGCATCAAGTATGCCTCTGTAAATGTGAGCAGACAGATAGACCGGTATGCGGCTATCTGGATCTAACAGCTCGATGTTGAACAAGAACTTGTTATATAGTGATTCAGCTCGAGCAGCAAGTTTTTCCCATAGGCCGATGAAATTTTCATTGATCGTGCCGTTATGTAAATCATGCTGTGAATAGTGGACATGGGTTAGTTCGTCTTCGGGTAGATAGATGCGATTTTTCTCACGGTAATCTTCTCCAATATCACGCAGGATATTCGTTATTTGCATGGCAACTCCAAGACTTATCACTGATGAATGCAAATCGGCAGAAGATCTCGAAGCGATGACAGGAACAAGCATTAAACCAACGGAACCAGCTACATAGTAACTGTACCTTTCCAGTTCATGCATTGTTTTCGGGGGTGTAAAGGACAAATCCAAGGATTGCCCAGTCAGCTGGTCATAAAATGGGCTGATATCCATGTCATACGTATTGAATACATGTCTGAGTGCGCGCCATAGTGGCTTATCCAATTCCTCATGCTCGTTGAACAAATCAAGTTCTTTCTTTAATTGTCTCAGCAACTGAACCTTTTTCTTGGATGACTGGCTTCCATCTGCACACTCATCTGCGGTTCTGCAAAAAGCATAGATGGCATAAACGGCTTTTGCTTTTTCACTAGGGAGTTGTGAAAATGCATAATAAAAGATTTTGGAATGTTTTTTTATGACCTTTTCACAATAATCGAAATCGGCTTGCCTTTGCTCTTTATCCATATCCATCTCCTTCTGATCCATTTCCAGATCATTGAAATGTAATAAAGCGTCGATTGGGCAGGTAAACTTTTTTCTACTGCTACCAAGTCTGTAACCTTAGAACTTAGTATAATTCCTGGTTCTCCCAAAAAAAAACTTGAATGTGCTGAAGATACCTTATATAAGGGAGTAAGGACGAAGGAAGTGTTTCAATTTTCATAGGATTCGACCACTTTTTTGATTTTCCATGCGATCAACTGCCAAGCCTCTTCAGCTCGTTCTTTTGGACCTAGATGGGTAAAAGCGTGAGAACATTCTTTGAATAGCTCATCTTGAACGTTTATCCCTGCTGCTTTTAATTTCTCCGCATAGCATTCGGCTTCTGGTCTAAAGGCGTCGTACTCCGCTATGAGGATAAGGGCGGAAGCTAAGCGGTCACTGATCTCGGCACGAACAGGGGAAGCGTGAGGATGCCCCGCTAGTTCTGTGTCAGATAGGTAACACATATTTATAAAATGGGCAACTTGAGGGTATCGGGAACGCCACTTATCACGTTCTGGTTTATCCGCATGCGGAGTGACAAAATCCAGCATCGGGCAGGATAGCACTTGGAGCAGCGGCTGATCGTCCCCTTTCTCTTCAAGATAGAGGCAGAGAGCGGCTGCGATATTTGCACCTGAACTTTGTCCGCCGACCATGATTTTTTCCGCATCAATATTCAAATCATCGGCTCTTCCCTTCACCCATTCAAGAATGTCATAGCCCTGTTCGATCGGTTTGGGAAACGGGTACTCCGGTGCTTTCGCATAATCGACATTAAGAACCACACATTCCGCCTGATTGGCCAAGAAGCGGCAATAAGGATCATCCATCTCCTTTTCATTCATTATGAACGCTCCACCATGGAAGTTGATGTAAACGGGGAGCTTTTCCTGTTTTGCTTCCAAAGGATAATATAAAGATAGATAAGTACGTTGAACGGATGTCTCGACTACTACATTTTTTTTCATTTTTACTTGCTGCAGGGGAATCATAGGTGTTTTCTTTGCTTGATTGGGGAGGAGACGCAGTAATTTTGCAATAATTGTAGTGAACATCATGTAACCTCACTTTTTTAACATTATAGCTGGAATGAAACGCATCTATACTCCCCCTTTCGTGTAGCCTACACATAATTTTTACAGTTCATAGTGCTACTTTAACTATCTATTCCACAAAAAGAAGCGTAACCCTGCTTTGGAATTCCCCTGTTAATTCAATCGTTCAGCTGTTTATCGCCGTTTCTTAACGACAATTCCAGCTCGTTTTCTTCCTTTTCCTGCACTTTCATTGTGTTCTGCCCATGAATATAACCTGGCTGCATTCTACAACGGCACGGTCGATCTACACCCATCGGAACTGCGGGTATTAAGAACCCCATTTTCCGTGCAATGAAAATGGACGGACAAGCTCTAACCTTGCAAAATCATATACCGTTCCGATAAATCATACAATTTCTTTTAATAAAGGGATTAAATTTCCGCAGCATAGGGAAAAGAAGCAGATAAACTAAGTAACTTGTCAGGAGTGATGCCCGGATGGATAAATCGATAAGATTTTCGAAAAAACTTATCAAAGAAATAAAGGAAGATCGTGTCACAGGACTGGCAGCAGAACAAGCATATTACTATTTACTCGCACTATTTCCATTGCTCATATTACTGCTGTCCATATTGCCTTACCTGAATATCGATATTCAAACAGCCCTGGATACACTCAAGACCTTCATGCCTGCGGAAACGATGGAAGTCATCGAGAAAAATATCATCAATATATTGAGTGAACGGAATGGCGGTTTACTGACAATTGGTTTCCTTGGCACTATATGGTCCGCTTCAAACGGTATGAATGCGTTCATCCATTCCATGAATATCGCTTATGATGTGGAAGAAACAAGGAATTTCATTAAAGCCCGCTTCATTTCCATTGCATTGACATTAGGCTTGGTCGTTGCATTCATCGTGATGCTCGGTCTTCCCGTCTTCGGGAAAGTCATCATCGATTTAATACAGCAAGTCATTCCCATCCCCGAAGAAATGCAGATCTTATTCAGTTTATTACGATGGGTCATAGCGGTTGTTGTCATATCACTCGTTCTTACCTTTTTATATCGTTTCGCCCCGAATAAGAGCTTTCCGATTAAACATGTCTTTCCTGGTGCAGTGACCGCAACTGTCCTTTGGTTAGCGATCTCACTTGGGTTTTCTTTTTATGTCAGCAATTTTGCCAACTATTCCTCCACTTACGGAAGTTTGGGAGGGGTCATCATCTTGATGCTGTGGCTTTATTTAAGCGGCCTGATCTTTGTCGTCGGAGGAGAAATCAATGCGATCCTTCACCATCAAAAAAACATACCAAACAAAAAGTCACGCACGCTTGTACACCCCGTCCCGTTAAAAAGGTAAATAAAAAGGCAAAAGCGGCTGTCCCATACGGACAGCCGCTTTCTTATTCAACCCTTATTGACGAACTCTTCATACCTTTCATCATGGGCCAGCCATGCCGCGTATTTCCGCTTCATGTATTTTTCCGCCTCCCCAAAGGTATCGAAGGTCTTTTTCTGTTGTTTTCCGTTGATTTCAACAATCCATTCCTCTTCCTCGTCTTCAAAGATGAATATGTCCTGTTTCTCTCTCGTTGAATAGAGGCAGCCCTCTGGGGACTCTTTTACATTCAATTGATTTTTGTGGGCATCGCGTTTCAGTGGCTCGGCAAAGAATGTCTTTTCGACGAACTGACTGTACGCCTTCTCTGACATGGTGCAGCCGGCAGCCTTTTGATGTCCTCCCCCATCATATTTTCCGGCAACGTCGGATACATCTATGTCATCATGGATTGTCCGGAAGCTGATTCTTTTACTTCCGACCATCAGGATGGCGATATAATCCAAATGCGAGAATTCCTTTGATAGTTCATTTCCCAATTCCGAGTGATAGGACTCGGCATGGACCACACCAGCAGTATGTGGGCCGACAGTAGCCTGATAAACTTCTCTCTTCTTCCTGTTTATGTACCGATCCACCCGACTCTCTTCCACTTTCAAAAGAGTTTGCTCCACTTCATCAAAGGTAAAGCTTTCGCCCGTGGACAGCTTTTGAGCTATTTTCGTCTCAAATTCCTCGATTGGAATCATGAAGAATAGGTCATTTAACCGTTTTGCCGTTGCATTTTTATTAACTTCCCATTCCCATGTATCGTATTGGCGGACCAATTCCACAAATTCGGCTACGATGCTTGAGGGCTCCAGCAGCTTGTTTTCAATTGCATACTGATAAAATAATGAAGTCGCTGCCGTCTGTTTACCGTCTTCCTGCTCGACCGTCACAGATGCCCAGTCATGTTCGTTCAAATGCAGTGCTGACTTATGATGGTCTATCAGCATCGCCTTGCCTCCATCTTCAACAAACTGCGAAATCATCTTTTCGTTATCTTCATCAACCGAAAGATCGGTAACGATCAATGTATCCTCGATTTTTGCCTGCTCCAGAAATGCTCCTACGTTCTGGTTAAGCCGGCCGATCGAGTTATAACTAACCACTACTTCTTCTCCGAATGCCAGCTTAGCCACAATGCCGCAGCCGACTCCATCTAAATCATTATGTGTAAAGAGATGGTACACACAAACCCCTCCTAATAACTAATAAATTTACTTTTCCCTAAAGAAATGAATTTCAATTGCAATCTTTACAATTGTAGCATAATCATCTTGCCTATTTTATCATGCTTTGATTACCTCGTGCTTTTGCCCGTTATTTAATATCCTTTTTCCTTTCGCGGTAAATTCCCTTTAAACGAAAAAAAAGTATCCCTCTTTGCTTCCTTTTGTCATAGAAATTACGACCAACGATTAGGCCAAGAGCATTTTATCATCAGGATTAATGTTCAGCGGATGTCAGCAGGGCGCTTGCATCTTAGATGGGAACGCAGCGTCCTGGAAGAGGTTGCCCGCGAGCGAAGCTGACCCAATCCTGGAAATGGACATAGGAAAGCCGCAGGGATATTCCTCCCTGCGGCTTTCCTGAATGAAAATTATTGCTCTATCAGCTTTCCAAGGTTAGCCATTTCAATGGCACTTACGGCCGCTTCATAGCCTTTGTTGCCAGATTTAGTTCCTGCACGCTCAATGGCTTGCTCGATACTTTCGGTCGTCAACAGACCGAAGATAACCGGTACGCCCGTGTCCAAGGATACGGCTGCCATTCCTTTAGCTGCTTCATTGCATACATAATCATAATGTGAGGTCGCACCCCTGATAACCGTCCCAAGACCGATTACTGCATCATATTTTCCTGTATTCACAAGTTTCTTCGCGATTAACGGCAGCTCGAAAGCACCAGGAACCCAAGCGATATCCACATCATTTTCATCAACGCCATGACGCTTAAGGCCGTCCAACGCCCCGCCCAAAAGCTTGCTTGTGATAAATTCATTAAACCTCCCTACAACGATTCCCACTTTCAAACCTGATCCGATTAATTGTGCTTCAATGATGTTCCCCATATTCCAATTCCTCCTATTTTATAAAACGTTTGATTTTTTGTTCATGCTTTAAACCTTACGAATTTTGAACGTTCAGTTCCCGTTCCTGTTTTCCGCTTGTTTCGGCTTGTTGAAGGTACTGAATCAGATCAGCAATCGTTATGAATTTCAAGTTGAATTTATCGGCGATGACTTCTAAATCGGACACCCGTGCCATCGATCCATCTTCATTCATGATTTCACAGATGACCCCAGCTGGTTTGGCACCGCATAACTTGGCCAGATCCACAGAAGCCTCCGTGTGCCCTGCCCGCTTAAGTACGCCGCCTTCTTTAGCGACTATCGGAAAAGTGTGGCCAGGCCTATGAAAATCCCCAGCAACCGAATCTTCTTTAAGAAGCTCCAGAATGGTCAAGGACCTTTCAAAGGCACTGATTCCTGTAGTCGTATTTTTATGATCGACACTTACCGTAAAAGCCGTTCCATGCTGGTCGGTATTTTCCCCGACCATAGGATGCAAATCCAGCTTTTCCGCCAGTTCTCCAGTTATGGTTGTACAGATCAAACCTCGTCCATGAGTCGCCATGAAATTGATCGCATCCGGTGTCGCCTTTTCAGCAAGTACAACAAAATCGCCTTCATTTTCCCGATCTTCATTATCTGATACAATTACTACCTTGCCAGCCTTCAACTCTTCAATTGCTTCTTCAATCGTATGGAACATCCATTACACCGCCCTTGTCTTAGAATCCGTGCTTAGCTAAAAACTCTAGATTCAGTCCTGGTTTTGAGTCGCCTTTTTTCATTTGATGTACAATATATTTCCCAATCATGTCGTTTTCGATGTTAACGATATCTCCAGCCGCTTTCTGCCCCAATATGGTGTCCATATGTGTCAAGGGGATCAAGGAAACTGTTAAAAGGTTGCTCTCAATCCCAAATATCGTCAGGCTCGTTCCATCGATGGCAATCGATCCTTTTGGTATGCAAAAGGCACTCAGCCCTTCTTCCAATTGGATGACATAATATACGGCATTTTCTTTTCGTTCTTTTTTTATGATTGTTCCGGTACCGTCGATATGACCTGAAACGAAATGTCCACCAAACCGTCCCCCCGCACTCATGGCACGCTCGAGGTTCACGGGTGAACCCACTTTTAACGTCCGGATCGTGGAAGCCTTGACCGTTTCTGGCATTACGTCCACGGCAAATAAACTTTTCGTGAAAGAAGTTACCGTCAAGCAGACGCCGTTGACTGATATACTATCCCCCAGATGAACATCTTCAAGGATTTTCTCGGAACGTATCGTCAACTCCATACTGCTTTTTCCTTTTTTCAAGGAATGAACGGTCCCGATGTCCTCAATGATTCCAGTAAACATGCTTTTCCCCCTTTTATGAAATATAAAAAACCCCTTAGAAAGCCTAAGGAGTTAGCAGGAGAAATGAGTGAAAAAAATTGTATACCTAAGAAACCTAATTTTTTCATTTTCCGAAAATTAGGCGTACGTATACACTTGGGTTCCACACGTCCTTCTCCCATCCAGACTGTACTGTCGGCTTTGGAATCTCACCAAATCCTGCCTTTATCAGGCTCGCGGGCTTAGAATTGCTTCATCACCGCCGGTTGGGATTTTCACCCGACCCCGAAGGACACTATCAACACATTGCTGTGCTTTCTAGTATTATGTTGTTATTTAAAAGCCTTTGTTATAGGGTTTCCAACGATTAGATAATTATC
>NZ_LNNH01000025.1:27206-99831 GCF_001542915.1 Peribacillus simplex
ACTATCAACACATTGCTGTGCTTTCTAGTATTATGTTGTTATTTAAAAGCCTTTGTTATAGGGTTTCCAACGATTAGATAATTATCAGAATGTTTTCTAGTTATGTTGAATATTGCTCATTCCTACCAAGTATCCTACCAAAAACCTACCACGTTACTGACTTTTAATTAATGCAATACTATCATGTCAAAATAAAAAGAACAAGGAACTAATTCCCCTGTTCTCCATCTAACCATTTAAAAAAAGTAATTTTAGATACCTTGTATATCCTTCCGATTTTGACTACGTGAAAGGGAGGTTTATTGAATAATTCATAAGTCTGGCTTCGTCCTATCCCTAAAATCTCTTGTACGTGTTTTGGCTCAAGTGCTTCCGGTAGGCTATCCCTGTCTAATGCTGCCATCCTCATCCCTCCCTTCTAGTTATTACGGCTATATTCAGATTGAGCGCGAGCTTATAAAAAGCTTTCCAACGGATTTTTGTATATGTTCCTTCTGAAATGCTTGGTTGAAATTTAAAGCAGTACGTATTGTAATCGGTTAGATAATCCGAATCTTCTTGCATGTATCTTTCTTCAATCAGGAACTTTTCCAACTTAGGGAGGCGGCTTACCGCGCGTTCCAATCGTTCACAGAAGCTTTTTCTGTATGCCTGCTGTTCAGCATTGTAAATCGCAATAGAACCCGTTTGATCTCCAGTCTGATTAGTAGGTCCGTGATATCTTACTTCTGCGCTTGCGGTGATTGATGCTTCTCTTTCTTCAAAAGTTAAGTATTTAAACAATCTATATTTCTCCAGCGTTTCTTCAACAGCTTTCTGGGTTTCTTTTCTGTCTAATTCCGGCAATTCAAAGCTCATCTTCTTCCCCCATTTTCCAAAGAGGTTCCCTGGACTGGAGCCCAGGGCCAAACTAATTATTCTAAAGAATCGTCATCACTAAGGGTAACCTGAGCAAACGGATCATCATTTTCCTCATCTTCGCTTTTGTCAGAGTCATCCTGATTATCAATCTCTTCATCCTGGGCCACATCATCCAAAGTCATCTGATTTGGGGAAACACTCGCGGTACCGTCTTTCTCAATCTTGTATTCGACTCCTTCATGATCATCTTCATCATAGAAATCATCTACAGACATTTGAGACGGCTCCATAAGCAAGGTAACGCTTCTTCCAGCGTGCGGGTAAAGCTTGATTACCTTGTCATCAGAATCACCTTTGATATTAAACTTGAGGGTGGTTTTCTTGGAATCCTTTTGAACAGATACAAATTCAGCATTGAAAGTACCTGCTTTGCTTTCCTCAACATTAAGGATAACGATTGATCCAGCTAAACCGACAAGCTCCTGAGTGTTTGGCAGCTCATTACCTTGAACATGAAACTCCAGCACTTCCTTTTTGTCATCCTTTTGCATTTTCTTAAATAGAACATTCAATGTAGTTTTAGTCATAAATCATTCTCCTTTTAATTTTAATATCATTTTACGCCCCCGTATAGATGTTTTACGAGGTCGTAATAATTTTCACGTACTTTTACCCTCCAAGAAGACAAAACCCTTCTATGGACATTTAAATGCGATTTTTATTGTATTTAAAATGATGAAGCTCTTTCATGGCTGTTTTGTGCTTAGCCTTTAAATCTGTATGAGCCTTTTTAAGTTCCTCATGTGTCTGAACATGCACCGACAACCTGGCCGCCTTGGAATTTGCTACACTGTAATTAGAATTGATTTTCTTAATGGTTTCCTTCTGGCTTTTCACTTTATTCGCCGTTTGGATATACGATCTTTGAATCTCATCCAGCAAAGGTTTTAATCGTTTTGTTGAAACTGTCTTTTGGTTTTCCACAATTCTGCGAAGCTCGGCTAGTTCTTTCATGAGATGGCTCCTTCCCTGTTTATTCGTACTGTTCCTTAACGGTATCTTTTTTGAATATGAAAATATTTGTTTGGAGTTCCGATATATAGACCACCATTATTCCTTTCAAAATAGAAATACGGTTGTCGAATAAACCAGTGAAAATAACACCATTTTCTATTAGGTCTAATGCTAAACCTATGATTCTTGACAACTTTACCCTCATGCCAAAACATTACTTTTTCATGTTGCTTAAAGAATAAAATCTTTTTAGCTAACTTGTAAACTGTGTGTCCTTTATGTTTGTATATATCCATTTCCGTCTCCTTTCTATCGCACCGTTTGTGTCTACACTGCGGCTTTTTGCATCTTAGCGAACCAGCAGCCGTTTGGAAACATGGTAAGTGGATGCAGGAGTTTAAAACCCCTTTTCTCCAAATCCTTTATCGCTTCCTCGGCCTCAACTTTATTGCGCCGCCGGACAACAACCGGCCGGAATTCTCTGGCCATTAATATCCTTCTTCCTGACGTTTCAAGTTGATCGCATTTTTCTTAAAATAAGCAGCTTCGATTTGTTCATAATCCAATCCAAGGAGTATTCCAAGAGTTATCAGATTGGTAAGTAAACCGTTGTATTCTGAAAGGACTGCGTTTTTCCTGGCGTAATGGTAATTAATATTTACTTCGAGATCGCTGATTGAAAGAAAAACCTGGTTGAGCATTTTGGTGATGTTCTTCCTTGCTCTATACGGAATCAATATTTCTTCGACTTTTGCCTCAGATTCAATTCCAAGCTCCAAGGCAAGTTCTAGAGTAAACGAAATGCAATCTGCATACTCTTCAAGAAGTTTAGTTATTCTTGGCGTTCTGTCCTTACTCCAATGCTTCCAAGAGCGTTGTTCATTGGCCAATTCACCCAACTCAACCCGTAATGCTAAAATTAAATTTTGGATAAGATCCTGACCTTCCAAAGCATTAGTCTCGATAATTTTCTTGCGAACCACCTTTTGAGCTTCAAATAATTTTGTTAGATTCATATAACACGACTCCCATCATTAAATCCTTTTCAAGTTCAATTAATTTCTGGAGGTAAAATTCCGCCTTTTCCAAATCCTCTACACCGTTTTTGTCCTGATAACGAGTCACGTATTTCAAAACATTTATCCGATAGAACCCCCTCAATTCATCTTTAGAGAATTGAGCTTCACAGAAACCAATCACATCAATACCGTTCTTGTGATAATGGTCTGGTTTGTTTATAACATCTTCAGCAGTCTGAGGAGTATCACCGGATTTTAATGCCTTTTTCTCTAAATCATCCATGTGGATTCACCCTTTTCTTTCTTCTAGAACACCAGACTGAACAAAGATGTTTCTGAATGCGCGATTCAAGCGATCCTTCTTTCTTTTGGCTAGAGACTTTTTCATCCGACGTTTTTGTTTATCCGTCATACTTTAGCCACCTTCTTTTTCTTTTTAGGCTTGGTAACTGGATTTAAGATGGCATCTATAACTTCATGTTGGTAATTAGGTTTAGCATTAGAAATATTTCCTGACCACCATATTGATTTAGCTATTTCAGCAAGGATATATGCGTCAACCACGTTGTCACTTGCATGCACAAAGCCGAAATGTTCTTCCACCGCCTTCATAACAGCAAGCTTTTTATCTTTACCTACTAGTCTTTTTTTGTGGCCAACCTCTCCAACCCAACCAGTGACATTAACGAACTTTTTAACAGCGTTAGGAGCTGCTTCATAATAACTTAGGTTCCTTCTGAACAAAGCGTTTCTAATACTTCCATGTATCCATCCTGCTTGTGCTGCACGTTGAGTGTCGAACGGGACACCTTCAATGCAGATAACATCACCAGGTAAGACGTGGGCCATGATTTCATCAGTTAAGGTAACAATTCGTTTTGGATCTACTGAACCTAAACCTTTCAATTCTTTCGCTTTCAAAACGATACCGCCCTGGTCCATTGCCACAAAACCAGTTTTAGTTGATGGATCAATTCCAACAAATCTCATGTAACCATCCCTTTCTAATTATCCCGACTCCATGAAATCTGTGGAGCTATTTTTAAATAATGAAGCCTGTACTCATAAAGCTTTTTATTCGGAGCTTTGTAATAAATGAGCGTTTCTTCTAAAATAAGTTGGTAATGGAATGCGCAAAGGGGAACAAGTCCCCACGTTTTTTTGCGGTTTTCAGTGCATTCCGGATACTCACATTTGTGCATTCCGTTTTCTCCTTTCTTGCAATTCTTTAGCTGCTGCATACCTGACTTTTAATCTAATATTGTTATCCATGGCTATTTGATAGAGTTGATGATTAGTAGCCTGATTTAAATTCATATTTTACGACCTCGTAAGTTTTTGGTTAAAAAAAATGTCCTTTAGAAAAATAGGAATCCTTGCATGTAAATCATCGAACCATTGCTGATCACCATAATGTAATGCCAAGTGAATGATTTCGTCGAAGTCTTCTTTCTCTAAGGCTAATTCTTTACATTCGTAAAGTTTATCAAGATCTATCCATAGATGATTTTCCTTGCCTTCAAACTGAGTTCTTATACGACAGTTACCGTTTATCTCAGATATAGTTGTGATAAATCCAATGGAGTTATTTCTATGTGGTATCCTGACCCAGTCACCAATTTCAAATAACAATTCATTTTCGCCCATTGTTTTACCGTCCTCTCACTATTTTTTAATCTGATCAGGTAGCTCTGTGAATTTTTGCTTCCAGTTTAAGAAAAGCAACTTAAACTCATTCACACCTATATCTCGACCCTTAGCAAAAGTTTGGTTAATGATTTTCCCCTGAGAGGTCCTTTCGTTTTCACTCCAAAGGAACTCAACGACATCCGCATCCTGTTCAATGGAACTCGACTCCTTTAAATCCGCTAACACAGGCCTTCTTGGTATTCCACCTTTATCAGAATCCCTGGTCATTTGTGATAGCATCATAAAGCAACAATTTAGTTCCATAGCTATTTGTTTTGCTTGACCTGTGACTCGTCCAATCGCGAGGGCCCTGGTATCACCATTTGTCTGAGGGATATTCATGATTTGCAAATAGTCCACTACGATCATGGCAATCTTTCCGTGCTTCCTCTTAAACTGCTTGGCAGTAGCCTTGATTTCATCGATCGTGACACCGGAGCTATCCTGCATAAAGATGGGCAGGTATTCGAAATTGTCATAAGCCATATCAACAAGCTTTTGCTCTTTTTGATTCAGGTCTTTCATTTTGATTCTTTGGAAAGGGATACCGGTTTCAGCTGATATCATCCGATCTTTTAAAGAATCTCTTTTCATTTCCTGACTCCAAATAAGCACGACACCTTCTTTTTGTTTAGCGACCCCATTTATTCTTTGTAAGGCCAATGCGGTTTTTCCAACCGACGGTCTACCTGCACTAATGAATAGCCAACCTCTCCATATTCCTTGAGCCCACTTGTCATATTCAGAAAATCCTGTCTTGATGAACTCGGCCGGCGTTTTCAAATGCTTGTAATATTCCTCTCTAGATTCTGAAAAACTAAGCATCTTTGCATTATCAACTGGCCTTAATTCGGTCACCAGCTGCTCAACATAGGAAAAGAATTCTTCATCCGTTTCATAATCACTTCTGGACATACCTTCAATGATTTGAGCTGTATTTTTAATCCTGCGTTCCATAGCCTTTGAACGGATCATTTCAGCATAGAATTTAACATTTGCAGTGGTGGGACAAGATGCAGCTAATTCAGATAGATACGGAACACCACCAATTTTTTCGATATTCCCAAATTTAACGTAAGCCTCAGTAACCGTTATAATATCCACAGGTTTTCCACGCTTTTCTAGGAATCTCATTACTTTATAGATTTCTTTATGCTTTGGAATTAGGAAATCCCGTTCTTCCAAAAAAGTAATTTCATCAAGTACATCCGGATCCAGGAAGACTGCACCTAAAACGGATTGTTCCGGAGCCATTTCAGTTCCAGTTGAAATCATTTGGATCTCCACCTCGAGCTACCCACTGTTGAAACTCAATATCTTTATCGCGGGAATCGATTTGTTTTTTAGGCTGGGAAGGTTTCTTTTGACTGGCCATTTGCATTGCTAATTTTGCAAATTGTTTTCTAAAAGTGGAAGCTGATAAAATATTTGTTCTCCAAAAATTATCAGTTACGACCCAATCCATAACGTCTTTGGCAAGACGTTTTTCAATCTTTTCAAGCTCCACCAGCTTCCTAAAATCATCTGCCCATGTTTGCAAATTTGCTCTGGCTATTAAATGCTCAATACCAGCTTCCTTGGCAACATTTTTAACAAGACCATGAAAGTAAACAGCCATTTTGAAATAAGAATCGTCTTCTCCGTACACTTTTTTCATGGCTGCCTTTTTTTGTTTTTCCGGCTTAGGGATAGAAGCTGCAGGAGTCGTCGTTTCTTTAGAATCCCATTCATCGTAGTTTTTGTTCACACTCAATTTCCTCCCCCCTTTTGAATCTTCCACTACTTCAATGATTTTCTTTTTAATGAGTTGGTCCAAAGCGTTTTGCACTTGGCCTTTACTGGCTTCAATTTTTGATGCAATGTACGAAAGAGGCATGGTGTGCGCCGTTCGTCTAAAACCGTAGGTATAGCGCCATACGGCCAAAACAATTCTAAACTGAGTACCATTTAAACTTAGCTTCATGATCTGTTCGAGTAATTCATTAGCAATTCTTGTGTATCCATTTTCAGTTTGTGGATTTGCCATTTAGCTTCATCCGTTCTTTAATATCTTCAAGCGTCAAAACACCTCAATTTCATAATGTGTTCCAGCCTTTAATCCTTTCTTGCTTAGAGCTCTTATGGTCGTTAATTTCGCCAACTCCGTCATGTTGTTGCTACTGGATAAGTGAGTAAGGTAAATTTTTTCTCCAACACCCTTCACAAGCTTAGTAAGGGCCTCGGCTGTTTGTGCATTGCTTAAATGTCCAATGTCGGAAAGAATACGCGCCTTTACGCTGTTTGGATAAATAGAATGTTCTAGCATTGCAGGCTCATGGTTCGACTCTATGATAAAGAAATTGCTATATTTCATAGTCTCTATCATTTCAGAATCTACCTTTCCAGTATCCAAGCAAACAGAAACTTTATCCCCAACGTTATCCACAATCGCATATCCTAAAGGCTGAAAAGCATCATGATGAACTTTAAATGGCGTTACATCAAAACCACTTACTAACATGTTGCCAACAATTTCATGCCACAATTCCTCATTTACTCCCTTAATGCTTTTCCATTCGCCTTTAGAAGCAAAAACAGGTATTTGATATTTATTTGCCAAAGTAATGCCTTTGACGTGATCAGAATGTGCATGTGTTATTAAAATGGCATCTATGGAGTCGGGACGAATCCCGACCTCCAGCAGCCTTTTTTCAATCTTCGTTTTAGCGATTCCTACATCTACTAAGATGGTATTTCCAGAGGACCGGACAGCAATTACGTTGCCGCCTGATCCACTAGCTAAAATATCAACCTTCATCTTTTTACCTCATTCCAATTCATCTTCATCAGAACGTAGAGTATCCTGCATGTCGATATGCATATCCATCAACTCAAGCAATCCAAGAAGCTGCGGCAAGGTAGGTTCTCCTTTAATGTCCCGAGCATTCTTTTCAATGTACTCAGTACGAGCTTTTCCTTTTGGAATACCGAGCCTTTCAAATTTCTTTACCATTTCGGTTTTGGCTTCATCGATGGCATTTAAATCTTCATTCTTTGGCTTACTCGGCTTTTTAGGATTATCGATAACTTCATGGTTAGGAGTAATGTCCTTACGTTCCTGAGGCTTATATTCAGGGACTGCATTTCCTGTTGGCTGCGGAATATCCTCGTCTCCAAACTCTAAGCCGTACTGCTTTTTTAACGCCCGCTGCTGCACATGTTTTCCGAACATATCAGCTGTCCACTTCACCCAGTTATCTTTATTTTGGCCTTTAAACATATGCTCAATTTCAGCACGATCCATAATGACTGTTACCGGACGTTGCCCTTCACGGTAAGATATTGAGTAGGCTCCAATAATTTCACCTCGGGGAAATCCGATTTCATGAGTAACCACTTCAAGTTCTTTGGTTTCGGAATTCTTAGCAACTTTGAATTCATCATTTTCGCAAACCATTTGAGTATCGGGTGGCTGGAACCCTTCTTGTTCCCGGGCCTTTGAAAGGTACGCTTCGGCAGCAAATTGGATGCGGGCTGTATTGCCGTACTTGATGAAAAAGATTTCATTTTTGAATGGATCAAGGCCATAACTTGCAGCCTTATGAGCGAATAAAAGAAATTCTTGATCATTGGCTGTTGGAGCAATTGAATTACGAATGACCTGCAGCACTTCCGGTTTGAATGCTTCATTAATTTCCGGTGTATATTGAACGATTGAATTATTGTTTGCCATGTTTTTAGTTCCTCCTAGTATCTTTTGTTTATCCAATGAGTAATTCTGGATTTTCGTAAATGTTACCTACTACATATAAACTATCGCCGTCAAAATCCACGAAATCATAATCCTCTTTGCTCGGATCATTTACTTCCCTATTTTTCAAAAAGAAATTTGCATAATGTTCATCCCAAGTAACAATGTAATACTCATTACTTACAGGATTGAGAAGAATATCATTTGCGAATATTTCCATTGGTTGTGCTTCTTCCGGAGCATTATCCTTTAACCCGGTTGACAGCATGTATTTAAGATGCTCCAGCTTTTCTACACTTCCATAAATACCTCGATCGCCTTCCGGGGTGCATTCCTCTATATCAATAAGCCTTTCAGCCATAATCCCTGAACCATCAAAGTAAAAATGAATGTCTTCCTCTTCTCCCAGATAATACATTTTGTTTTCAACGTTATCCCATGCCCGGACCCTAATTTCCTTCATCTTCACACACCTCCGTTTCAGTTAAAGTTCAATCAGCAGTCTTAAATTGAAACCCTTTAACCTCAATTAGATAATCTTCCAAACTATCTTCCAGAACCATCTCACCGTTGCTAGGACCAAGTACAACTGAATCCCCTTTAAGGACTTCATTTCCAAAATAATCAGTGCCGAAGTGCTCCGGCTGTGCAACAAGATTTGCATAGCCGGTTTTATTGACTGCAGTAACAATCGGATGTTCTATGTCAGCCATTGGGCAACTCCTTGATTTGACCTGTTAGACGATGGACAATGTGCAATTCTCCTGGGAGGTTCTTTACGACTAACCACTGATTGGTGTCTTTAACCCCTGCCCATTCCATGGCTTTGCGTTGGTTTAAAGTGGGTCTTTTACCTGATTTCATTCAGCATCCACCCCTTCAATTTTTAACTTCTGACCTGCAACAACCCTTGAAACAATCAACTGGCCAACAGGCTGCTTAAAGCTTGTAATCGATTCAGCGTTATCCACAAAAACAGGTGTTATTAGGTCGCTCTGCTGAGAAAGAACATCCCTAAGCTCTAGCCCTGCCCTTATACCTTCTGCTGTTGAAAGCTTGCGATATGGCTTCTTATCAAGCTCGATTTCAAAGGTGTTCTTCAAATCGCCATTCTTTTGTTCTTCAAAGAGACGGACAGATAATGTTTCGAAAAGAGCTTGTACCTTTTCACCCTGCAGTTCAGCTTCTTTGGCTTTGAATGCCTTCACACTATCCAAGATGAAGATGGACTCATTCAGGGATTGGAGTGTTTCGTTTTCATCAGCTTGGGCTTGATTAACCTGATTGTTAAGCTGTTCGTACTGACCATGATTCCTTATTTCTTGGAGCAAAGGATCACGTTGTCGCTCGAGCTCTCTAACCTTTTCAATTTGTTCAGAGACATCAATGTATTCCAGTTTGGAAAGTTCCTCTTCCAGTTCCTTACGTTGAATGACCTGGGCATTGTAATTTTCTTTAAACTTTTTAATCCGGTCCTGCTTTTCCATTTCAGCAGATTCTAAAGATTCATCTTTCAAAGGTTGTTTACATACTCGGCAGGATCCTTGAATTTCTTCATCCTTCAACCTTTGGAAATCTTCTTTCATTTGTTCACGTTCAGATAACATGGAACGGATTCGAGTGTTAAGAGTATTTATTTTCTGATTTGTGTCCCATGCAGAATCCGTAATCTTTTCAATTTCTTTTATCTGTTTAAGTAGCTGGCCTTCTTCGACCTTTAATGAATCAAGTGCAACAGTAGGAGCGATTTGATCCAGCTGTTCTCTCAAAGTTTTTGTTCTGCTCTGGGCAGCAATATATTTTTTATCCATACTTGTTTTATTCTCTGCATGGATTTTTTTGATATCTTCTAAACTATGTTTTTTTAATAGTGCTGATAGGCATTTACTTTGCTCGTCCGGCATATGCTTTAGTACATCTTTATTTACTGGTGATGGAACATACTGTAGAAGCATAGACCGCTGCTTTTCCCAATGCATGGACGGAAAATAATTAGGATTGTAAAGGGAAAGGAACAAATCCTTATCGAAAAGTTTCTCAACCACTTCATTGAATTCCCCAGCTTTAGAAGGAACATCGTTCACATAATAGGTAGTCTTATTTTTCTTAAGGCTGCGCCCAAGCATTAATTCTTTTCCATCAATTTCTAACAAAAGTGAAACCTTAGTTTCATCTGCTTCGTAAGTAATTGGCGTAGGGTCCAATTTGCTTCCAAGTGCATCTGTGCCATAAAATACATATGAGGGGATTTCGCACACTGTGGATTTTCCCTCGGCGTTGTCCCCCGTGATATCCGTTTGCTCGCCAAAGTTAACTGTGATATCACGGTGGGATTTAAAATTAACAAGTGTCATTGATTTAAAGATCACCTGCATTTACATCACCTCACTAACTGGATATTCGTACCTCACACCGACTACAGGTAATTGAATTTCAGTGATTAGTTCGTCCTTTCGATTAAACAATTTAAAAACTCCATCATGTTCGATAATGTCATCCACAGATTGTCCACCAAATTCCTTACCAACCTCGAATTTATAAATAAAAGGATGCGTAGCTTCAGCAACTACCTCAAACGATTTGATTACTTTTTCACCCATTCTATTCAGCTCCTTTTATTGTTGAGATTTTTGACTTCTGACATAAGCGTGATAAATTTCCATGTAACGATCGACATTAGACATTGATAACCATTTCTTAGAATTGATTTTCACCTCTTCTCCCCTCCTCCAATTTTCTTTTGCGTTCACCATAGGCGTGAATGTTTGAAAAGGCAGCTCCACTTTTATTAGGTTTTTCCTCGGAAGGTACGATCGGATGTTTCTTTATATAAGCCAACCGTTCTTCTTCGGTCATATACCAAACAGTTACCTCACTCATTTTTTATTCTCACCTCCTTTAAGTCTCTCATCTGCAAGAAAACTACCAACAACGATACTCAGCAAAACTACCATCATGTAAATTAGGAAAATATCTATCATTCTAGTTTCACCTCCGCATTTACGACCTCGTAAGTTTTTCTTCTAAAAAAAAGAATCTTTCGAACGGCTCACCGAATGCGCTTAAAACTCCTGCAATAAATGCTGGACCTGGTGTATTGTGCCTTGGATCATTGATGGGCAAAGTTGCTTTCCAGAGTTGAGTGCTTGAAACTCCAATAGCTTCTGCAATCTGCTTGTCGGTTCTCAGGTTGTGTTCGATCGCTGCTATCCTAAGTGCTTTAGCATTAAGTCGCAAAGCAGCTCTCTCCAATTTATCTTCCATAACATCACCCCCTTTAAAAAGTTGGTATATTTTCCTGTTGAACTCAATATATACCAAAAATTACGCGCGCGCAATAATTAATTGCGTAAAGTTTTAAAAAAATTACCTACGCGTATATTTTTATTACTTATAGTTTATTGCGTGCTCGTAAAAATTTTGGTATATTTTCTTTATAACAATCAAAAGTCTTACACTTTTGAATGCACATGGTAAAAACATAAAACAATTAACATAGAGAATAAAAATAATAATTTAGAAACAATAATGGAGGACTTGAGATGAATAAAGGTTATGGGGAATTTATAAAGAGAAATAGGATAGCTTCTGGATTTACTAAACAAGTACAATTAGCTGAGAAATCTGGAATAACTGCTGCTACAATTTCTAGAATTGAAAAAGAAATTCAAAAACCTTCTATGGAAACATTAAAAGAATTAGCTCGTTTTTTAACATCCACTTCTTATGTAGAATTAATGGTTGCTTGCGGTTACTGGGATGAAGAAGAATTACTTGAAGATACTTCTTTAACAAAAGAATCCTCCGCTTCATATGTTTTAGAACAAAAAAAGCCATCTCCAGTAGAAGATGACTTTATCGAGAATATTGATCTTTCTGATGATGAATTGTTAAAACAGTTTAATGTTCAAATAGATGGTATGGATCTAACAGAAGATGAAACTAAAGGAATTATTGCTTATATTCGTTCTCTTCGTCTTGTGAATCAGAATAAAGCCTAGTTAGTTCTAACTTAAAATTATTGATGTGGATGCCTAACTTCCTTGCTACTTCCTCTAGATCTACAGGCTCTTTCAAATTTTTATACACTCCTTCCTTTGTCACAATTCGTTAACAAAAACGCGATTAATAGTAACAATTTGTGACTATTATATTATAAAAACCCCTCTACCTTTTATAATGGTCTTATTGATCATATTGGTAAATTATAGAGGGGGGCGAAAAACGTTTTAACAAAGAGACTCCAGGAACTACGGACTAAAAAGAACTTAACTCAAGAACAAGTTGCTAATATTTTGGGGGTCACTCGAACTGCCTATAACATGTATGAGCAAGGAAAACGACAACTTGATTATAATTCTTTAATCCAATTAGCAGAGTACTATAAAGTAAGTTTAGATTACTTATTCCAAAGAACCGATGTTCCTTTTCTTTATGAAGCAATGGAAGAGGATGAGCTTGAGTTTATGTTGCAATCGCTCAGTTTGTATAGAGATATTAAATATAAGTTTAAATGAGAATCACTTTGTCTCCTCTAAAAGGCAAGGTGATTCTTTTTGCCTGATCCGTTCGATACATAAATTATATACGAACAACCGTTCTATTACAAGAACATTCTTAATTAAGAATATTTTATAAATGTAAGTATAGCCCATTAATGGTATTTACGTCATCCGCTAAACATTACCAAAAATCAAGAAATATTAATCTCGGAAAATGTTTTTACCTGGCCATGGATATTCTTTTCTTTAATCCATAGTTCGAATTTTCTTTTTCGCTCTATATTAGTTGTGAAAATGTTAAGGATCGGTGCCGTATTTTTTTTTAGTTCCTGCAGCACTTCTGCATAAGCATCAATCTTTTTTCTATTATCGATCATGCTCCTAGTATTATCTATTTCAATCAAGTGTATATATCCATTACGGTTAAATGCTGCGTCACTTACTATTTTCTTTTTAGCTGGGGAAAGGCCCATGAACTGAATGCCGAATGTAGGGACAGCTTCTTTTGATTCAATTCTAAACTCCGTCTTCCAATCTAACGGGCAGTTAAAGTGTAAATACGCTTCATTGCACAAAAGAGTATGTTCCATAAGAGAATTCCTCTTCACTTCTTTAGAAGATCCAATCAATTCCCTTCCCGCTTTATTTAGATAAATAACTTTTTCTTTACCGAAAAATGTCACATGGATATACGGCTCCAACTGCTTAATTACTCGGCAGGCGTTACGGTAGCTTTTTAAATCATGGATTTGCTGAAGGTGTTTTATTTTCGCCATGCTCATCCGATCTATCGTGGTTAACAGGCTTTCGATTCGTTGCTGCTTGAATGATGTCATTTTCTCTTTCCTCCATTTTTTTTAACATATAAGCATCATCAATATAAGGGACCTGAACAACCCTGTTTTTCTCAATTTTATATATGGCCCGCCCTGGGATACTTGGCAGGTCTTCTGCACCCTTCTCATCTAGAATAACCATGCTTGCGATTTGGGCAGCCGCAATAAATGAGATCCTGGTAACAATGTTCATTTTAACTTGCATAGGAACAGCTTCTTTAGTTGGATATTGAGTGCAATAAATGAGCCGAATCCCTAGTCCACCACCTATTCGAGATATTTCAGAAAGGGCAGCCTGACAGAATTTAGCGTACTTCTTTCCCTCACCAGCAATAATATTTGGGCTTAGTTCTGCTCCTTCATCCACAATGACAAATGTTCGTTTTGTGATAGGAGTATCCACGATATTTGTATATCCCTTCTCTCTAAAAAATTTCTCGCGTTTCTTCAGGTTTTCTACAATTCCGGATAATACCTCAGCTGCTTCGAATACATCACTGGCCACTGATTTGACCTGTGGCAACCCAAGATATTTTCCGAATTCTAAACCCCCTTTTAAATCCAGAAAATAAAATTCTGCATTATTCATCTGATTGATCAGCAAGGAATAGAAGGCTTCTTTAATGAATACTGTTTTTCCGAATCGTGTAACCCCACCAACAAGGATATGAGGGTATTTTTCAAAGTCATGATACAAAGTACCTTTATGGTTCTTACCGATCGGTATCTCCCATTTATTCGGCCTTAAAAGATCATCATCGTATTTCCAACTACTCGGCAGCCCCTGCTCGAATACATTGATTTTTAATACTCCATCAAAATCAACTTCTACATCTTTATTGATTCCATCTTTTAATACTGGGATAAATGCTTCAAATGCTTCTGAGGGAACACCTAAGGGCAACGAGTAGATATAAGTAGTGTAGGTATGGTGGTTGTATTTGCGGATTAGTTTAGGGTGTAAGAAGGTGTCTCCTTTATTGATACCGACTTTTCTATTTTCAAAAATCATTTGTATTTTTTTCTCGTCTGATAACTTTTTCTTTGGGAGTAGAGCAGCACCGAAAGCCATCGCAGGTATTGCTAACCATTCAATCATTAAAAACCACCTCCAAATCGTTTTGTAGAATCTTCGAGAAATTCCACTACATCTTTTACAAATGGTTCATCTTCTCCGAACTCCCAACCCCTATCATAATTAGCTATTCCATCAATGCTCAACTTGCTTACTTTCCCTCCATAAATTCCGTATTTAGACGGTTCATCAAATACTTTTGCCTCGAATTCCAGATCCTCAATCGTGCCTCCAACCCAATTAGAATCGTTGGGGAAATAGTTTAGCTTTATTTTCCTCATTACCAATTCCTCCAATCCTCAATTTCCCCTTCTGTTGTACCGTCATAACAAATGTTGAAGTACTTACGGTTTCCAAAATGCTTGTAATAGGTCTTTTCTTCATCATGGCACATGTACATGTATTGGCTTAAAGTTTGATCTATATCCTCTTTATCGTTGCTCCAATCAGATAGAAACTCCTGTAATGGCTTGAATGCTTTCTTTTTACTACGGTGTATTTTAATATCCAAACCTAAAAACCCCCAATATTAGATTTAGTGATCTTAACAATAGGTACCAATCAAGTTGTTAAATCAGTAGTCCTCGTATTTCTTAGCAAATATATTTAGGTCATCGCCCAGCAGGTTCTTTAGCTTCTTGCCGTTTCTTCCGCATTCCCTGTATATTTCTTCTGCTCTACGGTCATCTGTATCATATCCAAGCTCGTTGCAAAAGTTCTTAAAATCTGCTACAGATTCATAAGCCCACATATCCAGAACTAAAGAAGAGATAACGTCACCCTCTTCAGGCTCTCTTGAAAGACCTAATTTCATGTCGAAAGGGATAGTCATTTGTTTACTGCTGTACTTGATAGTGGTTTTATAAACGTTATATGTCCGGTCACCGTCTGATTTTTGACCCAAGAATTGATTTTGGATATGAATTAATTTGGCCATATGCCCTCCAGGTTTAAAGTCCGTAGACTGTTAATTTTTTGATACTTTTCTAACCATCTGATCCTTCATTGATTTATAGAAAGAAGACTTCATTCCACAATACATAAGGTGTACTCTTCATTGAACAATGCAAGGCTAAGTTATATCAGTGACGAAGCTAGTTTTTTTTACTTCTTTTAAGATGAAACAGATATGTTTCACATATCTCCTTTCTGTTTGTTTTATTCAAAAAGGATTTCACAAAAACAGCTTACTAAGTTCCCTTAGAAGTAAAAGTATCCCTCCATACTTTGCTGTTTCCATGAAAAGAATTAATGCAGTTTCATTAATTTTGAAGCCAGCACCATCTAACAATGAAATGCCAATCAATGAAGCACCAGTAGCACCAACAGCAACTATTCCGAATGTAAATGGATCCATGTTGTTCACTCTCCTCTTCGTTGTATAGTTCATTCTATGGTCACCAGCCTATAAAATTGCTTGTCTGTATAAAAAAACTTATATTTTTTTACAGAATTTCTTATAGAGGGATATTCACACATAAAGGAGAATAACTTTGTAGGGTGATGAGATGAAATGCTTAATAGGAGAAATTATTAAAGAACGAGGTTTGAAAAGTAAATATCTAGCCGAAAAGTTAGGGGTTTCATCACAACAAATTTCAAATTGGATAAATATGAGGAACTATCCAACGATTGATAAAGCATTTAAATTGGCTAAATTATTAGACGTGAAAGTCGATGATTTATATGAGGAGGAAGATAATTGAAAAGATGACTTATATTCTGATTTCTTACAGTATAATTGAATAAAAAAGGGGACTTCTTTCATGAATCGATCTACAGAGTTTACATTGTCACTTATCGCTACCATATTCTTAACTATTGGATGGGTTATCGTTGGTATTATCACTTTCTTTGCAGGTCTTGCGCCAGTTGATGAAATGGATTATACCCTGTTTACCTACTTAGTTATTTACTCGGTTCTAACTATCCCACTACTTGTATTAATTTGGGTTGGCACTTTTAAAATTAAAAGGAACAGTCGTGGATGGGGAATTTTTATTCTAGTCATGGGTGTGCTTTATACGTTATCCGTTTATTTTATCCCGGGTATAATGCTTCTTATTGCTGGCATCATGATGGTTTCTAAAAAAGACGAAAGCCAAAATGTCGCAGTTTAAGCGATGAACATAAATATCAAAGTGTACTTACATTCTAAGGGAACAAAATTCTTACAAAGTGGCAGCTTCCCTGTGAAAAATTCAGATTTTAAAAAGGAACCGGATTGGACAGCAGCTGTTGCAGCATACGAATGGATTCAGCAAATTAAAATTAATTTTGCTGCTAGTGATGATTTCCGAATTGATCAGGTGATTTATAACGGAGATATAGAAATTACGGAGTTAGTTGAGAAGGTAAAGCCTATAATATGAAATCTTCAAACAAAAGCCCTTCATTATAAGTGAAGGGCTTTAAACATGCAAAGAACTAATCTTTCCCTTTATAACTAACTAAACAATTAGGTAAATAGTCCGATAAAATATTATAAGAAGATTGATACTTAAGCAATTTGCATTGGTATATATTTTTTTGAATATTTTATAGGAGGAAAACAGAATGAAGAAATTACTAGTAGCAGGACTTTCAACCTTATTATTAGCAGGTTGCGGTACAGAAGAAGTTACAGAAAAAAAGGTGGGCAATGTAGAGTCAACGGAAAAAGCAGCATCAGTTGAAGAAGAATCACAGAAGAAAACGGATGTTATTGATGTTAACAAAGAAGTCGCGGATACAGCTAACATTAAGGCTACTTTTGTTAGTGTAGAAAAAGTTATTGACAAAGAATGGGACGAAGAATATATAGATGTAAAGTTTGAAGTAGAGAACAAGACTGATAAAACTATAGTTATCCAAGCTGAAGAAGTATCCAGTGATGGAAAAATGATAGATGAAAGCATCTTAAACATGAGTCAAGATGTAGCTGGTGGCAAGAAGGCTGATGCAGTACTACGCATTGAAAATTATGATGGAGATTTACCGGCAGTTGAGAAGGATTTAGAAATGTTAATGCTTGTAATTGACGATGAATCTTATGAGACAATTGAAACACATAAAGTAAATGTTGATTTTAAATAATTTTGGTTAAACATCACCTCTTTATAAAGAGGTGACTATGATGGGGAAAGGTGTACAAAGCACTATCTACGTTGAGGACCAATATTTATTGGCAATTGTTTAGTTCTATCATGATTTTAATAAGTAAGACTATACCCTTCTTAGTTTTCAGAAGGGTTTTTACTGTTCTATTTTCTATAAATAAAAAAGGACCTTCAAAAGAAGATCCTTTTTAGATATTAACGAAGTAATTGTAATACTCCCTGCGGTGCCTGGTTTGCTTGAGCTAACATTGCTTGAGAAGCTTGAGACAAGATCGAGTTTTTAGTTTGTTCCATCATAGTCTTAGCCATGTCAGTGTCCCGAATACGAGACTCAGCAGCTGTAAGGTTTTCAGAAGAAGTACCTAAGTTGTTGATTGTATGTTCTAAACGGTTTTGGTTTGCTCCTAATTTAGAACGTTCTGCTGAAACGTTATCAATCGCTGTTTGAATTTTTGTAATAGCAGCTGATGCACTTGAGGCAGTAGAAACATCTAGACCAGCCTCAACAGGAGTAGAATCAGTACCGTTACTTACACCCGCAGTGGCTGTAAATCCTGCGTCACCTGCATTGCCTGTTAATTTAAGGGCATTGGCACGCATATCTTTAATTTCAAGTGTTAAGCTTTGGTTTTGGTTAGCGCCGATTTGGAATTGAAGACCAACTCCTGGAACACCTGCGCTAGTACCGTCTGGATTATTTGAATCTTTGGCACCGTTCAGTAATTTTTGAGTATTGAATTCAGTCGTATTACCGATACGGTTAATTTCTGATGTCAAAGAGTTCATTTCTTTTTGGATTTCTCCACGATCAGTTGTTGTGTTTGTATCTGTTGCTGCTTGTGTAGCAAGTTCACGCATACGTTGAAGGATATCAGTTGTTTCGTTTAATGCACCTTCAGCAGTTTGGATTAGAGAGATTGCATCTTGTGAGTTACGAGAAGCTTGATCTAACCCGCGAATTTGCCCACGCATTTTTTCAGAGATCGCTAGACCTGCAGCATCATCCCCTGCTTTATTGATACGCATACCTGAAGCAAGTTTCTCCATCGATTTTGATTGAGCATTTGTTGCGCTTGATAATTGACGGTGCGTGTTTAATGCTGAAATATTGTGATTGATAATCATTTGTGTTACCTCCGTGTTTTTTAATAGGTGGCCACATCCTTGTGACCATGATAAGAATTATTCAGGGGTTATTTCTTCACGACGAATGTTATATTTCTTCGGTGCATCTATCTTCATACGAATATCACCTTTTAACTCATGTCTAAAAAGGGTTATGCATATCTCTTCCTTTGTTTCTTCATTGAAAATATTCAGTTTTTGTCCCATTTTCCTTGTTACAACTAATCCCATATGCTCATCCTCCTTGATGTTATATAAGAAATATCGACCATACAAAATAATTGTTTAACCTTTTATTAAATAATTACTGAAAAAAGTATATTTAGAAGAAAAACAAAAAACCCCTACTCTATTGAGTAAGGGTTTTTAAATTGGGGGGTACTTTGTGGAGTTAGTACCATAATTATACTTTTTCCTTTTATTGTTTTTTTATGCAGCAAATAATTCAGCAAAAGAAGCTTTTCCAGCCTTCTTATCTGCAGTAATCTTTTTTGCTTTCTGGAACTTTTCTAATACTGATTCAGTACCTTTTCCAAAGATGGAATCGAGTGATCCAGGGTTATAACCTTCGGTGTAAAGCGCCGCCTGGAGAATCCAAGTAAGATTGCCTTTTGCGCCTTTTTCAAGGGTAACAATGGCTGCCTTAGTTTTAGCTCCCCATTTACCGTCTACAACAAGCTTCTTATTGAACTGCTTATTAAGCTCGGTTTGTAGCGCTTTAATGAGTGCCGTTTTAGTTTTAGAGCCTTTGATTCCATCCACTACAAGGCCAGTAGCATAACGGCTATTTAATGTTTTCTGAATGGATCTGATTGTTTCATCTCCACTTACTGATGGTTTGGCATCTTCTTTATTTTTATCAGGTTGAACAATAACTTCTTTAGCATTTCCAAAATTAATTTTTTGGCCGATTTTCAGCTTTGATGGATCGATACCAGGATTTGCTTTAATCAGATCCTCGACTTGAACGCCGTCCGCGCCATCTTTATGTGCAATACTCCATAATGTATCACCTTCCTGGATGGTGTAGACATCAGGTGCAGGAGCAGGTTTAGATGGGGTTTTTGAACCTTTCCAATCAAATGCTTCCCTGTAATTGTACTCGCAACAAGCTTTCCAGCTATAACCAGGCATCTCATTATGAGCTTTATCATATTGCCCAATTCCATCTTTAACAAGTGCAGCGTGCAACTCAGCAATACTCGCAAGAGTAGCTTCATCCATGGTGTCGTATCGATAATCACCGGCAACACAGATGCCTAACGAGAATTGATTACTGTTTCCAACATGGTAAGTTCGACGATCATAATCATTCGCGTATACAATCCTGGCTCTCTTTCCGTTTGGAGTACTAATTATATTCTTAGGCTCAATAACAAGCGCATATCCACATCCAGGCCATCCTAGTGTACCCACATGATACGCCGCGAAGCTTGCAGCATCTGAGCCCGCCAAATTCTTTTTGGTTAAAGAATGGTGCCAAACGCGGTGAGTAATTGCTTTTGTACGTTTTGAATAAGTACCATTTGATTTTAATTTACCTCTCATATCGACTAATTGTGGTAGGTTTGTAAAGTTCATTTTCATCGTCTCCTTTTAATTTGATTCATAATAAAAAGCCACCCACAGGCAGCTTATTTCGGTTCGTTATAGTTCATCGCTCTTGAGCTATCTTTAGCACCCTTTGTAGTTGGATCATTAATTGCATTCCACAAGCTAATCACCATGATCACAACCACATATGGATTAGAAAGTGAATCAACCAATAAGTTATAAACAGAACCCCACGTAGTTAAATCCTGTGCCGTTAATCCAAAATATCCGAGAATAGGTACAAAAACAGCTAAAAATAATTGTGTTATAAACATAGGGTTTTTAAAACGTACTTTCCAGTTGATCATTTTAAAAAACATCTCCTTATCCTAAAAGTTTGGATCCTCCTATAATACTAGCTACTGTTAAGACAACCTTGATTATCTCTGTAATTAAAGCTCTCCATCCTTGATCTTTACCAGCAAGACTTGCTATGTCTTTAATATCACTTTTTAATTCTGTAACGGTATCAGAAAGTGTTTTCTTGATCTCTTTTTGATTTTCTGCAGATGCTTCCTTCATTTCTTTTTGGTTTTGCGAGAAATTAGAAAGCATTATTTTGACTTCCGTTGTAAAGTTGGTCAAGATATCAACTCTGTCATTAATATCAGTAAAGCCTTTAGCGTTTTCTCTAGCTTGTATCTTTAGTTCTTTCTTAACTTCTTTTAACTCGTCCTCAAGTTGTTTGACCCTTAGGTCTAAAATAGAATATCCCACTGGTGGTTCAGCCATTTCTAATTTCAACCTCCCTTATTCCCCAGAGTGCCATAATAGAGATGGCTGAGAATGTACCGAACCCTACACTAAACCACCCCATTCCTAGAAAATAAGCTGCGGCAATTAAACTGTATACAAGGGCCGAGAGGAATAATCCAATTTTGCGCATCCACCTGTTTTTAAGTACGATCCCCATTATTTTCACTATTGCAGCTGTTAGGAAAAGCAATCCCCAATGAGATTCCTTAGCTATGTTTCCAAAAAACTCATATGTGTTAGGCAGCCTATTGAACAAATCAGGCGAATTAAATAATACAACTGCCCACCAAGAGCTAATCATGGAAAGAATTACTTCTATAATCGGTATCCTAAACATGTCATCATTCCTTTTCATGTTCGCTTCCCCCTTTAACATGAAAAAAGTTCTGTCTCTCTGTAAGTGCAGGATGTATCCATAATAAAAAGCCGTCCTTTGGGGACGACTTGGATTTATTGAAAATAAAATTCATGTTGACAAATCAAATTCAAATGGTTGAGATATCCTTGCGGAGCATCCTCCGACAACAAAAAAAGGATTTGATGTTATGTCTAATCGTCAAACTAAACAACCATGTACACGCTGTGGAAATCTAGTAAATTACAAAATGCACTTCTTCAGGGGGACAAAAAATCCATCCGGGTTTATTTTAGGAAAGTGCTCGCGCTGCAATAAATTTAATAAGATATTTATAATGTAATTCTATTGCACTTAATTCCTTCCCTCTCCTAAATATAATTGAGAGAGGGAAATTTCCTAACCGCCGCACAGTTTGCTCCTACTTTGCAGAAAATGCTTTTTTATGATTATTTTCTTATTTTTGCTGACATTACCGCTATTGCGTAAGCAATCATCATGTATACCATAAAAACAATGAAGAATTTTTTCCTTGATAAATCATCACCTGCGGCTCCTACAACGTAATCGATACCGTAATGAAGGGCAGCATCATAACTAACTAATTCTAAAACACAGGTGTAGGATAAAATACATAAAAATGAAATTACAAAAAATCCCCTTGCTTTTCTAAATGTTAGAAAAACAATTCCACAAGCAATCATTCCAATTAACCCAACAACTGACTCTGTTGTTCTATAAAAAAGTTCAGACCAATTCTCTAAACGGAATGGGTTAGGTGAAAAAAAGGAAATCCCCAAGGTGTAAAACGTGTTGATAGATCCAGTTATACCACTTTTAAAAAATACGATTACCATCGATATTATAGTTCCGAATACTGCTGTTTTATACATTTTCTTAAATATTAAAAAATACAGTATTACCGGAACAAATGTATATTGGCGTATCGTAAAAGCAAAAGCGCTGACTAGTATCAAAAGAAAGTACCTTTTATTTAGTAATAGCCAGAGACTAAGAACTAGAAAAAACATTATTGTAGTTTCTTTTCGCACAATTGACGACCAATATATCAGTTGAGGGCTAACTAAACATAAGCTGAGAAATAAACCATTGAACAGCTTTTTGTTACCCATTTCATAAGGAAAATGATTCTTAACTATATCGTAAATTAAATAGATAATTAAGATAGTAAGCACGGTGTTGTATACATTCATTGCAATCGGTGTATAATCCCCAATAACCTCGAAAAATGTTATATATAAAAAACCAAATGTGTTAAATAAATTTGCAAAAATAAAGTTATGAGAGATGTCATAAAAGAAATTTTCG
This sequence comes from Peribacillus simplex, assembly GCF_001542915.1. Classification (GTDB taxonomy): domain Bacteria; phylum Bacillota; class Bacilli; order Bacillales; family DSM-1321; genus Peribacillus; species Peribacillus simplex_B. Next base: position 50,189 of record NZ_LNNH01000025.1, read on the forward strand.
AAAAAAAGTGAATAATCATATCCAAACATGCCGTAATAATTAATATAAGCGACTGAATCGGGATTCCTTACTGGTTCTACTGTTAAAAGGTAATTTATTTTAACAGTTGCAAAAATAATGTATCCCATAGTAAGTAAAGCTTTATTCTCAATTTTAAAACAAAGTACTATTGGAAATAGAAATAACAAGAACATAACAAACCCTATTTGTGGACTCAAGTTAATTATTACTCTAGTCCACAAAGTTATAGTTAGAATAGTGATTGCTATTAATACCCATTCCCTTTTTGTATAATTCGAACTTGGATTCAGTGTTGTTTTTGTTTGCATTAGAGTGGCCCCTTATTTTTAAACTACAATTAAAATTACCATTAATGCACAACTCATACAACCTATTTATTTTTTTCCATAATTACCCTAATCTTCAACACTTAACTAAGCCTGTAATTGTCCATATCCTTTTAGCACAGGAGCGTAATATGAAACCGATCCGTCTGTAACGCTTGCGGAATATGTGCTAGACATCAATAATGTGTTTCCTGTTATTTGTAATATTGATGGTGCTTTACCACTACCTGCAATCAATATCATATCGCCAACGCTTAACTGTGAAGAGTCGCTAACTGTAACGACGGTACTCCCATTTGTGCAGGTTCCTGTAATAGCAGTTGTAAGCGTCCCTGATGTCCCAGCTGTTGTTACTCTATAGCCTGTATAAGATGTGCCAGGCGTTAAAGTTCCGGTGTTTTCCACTTTGTCACCTATTTTTAAATTTAATTTTGAAGTAGGTGGGAAAACGGAAGAATAATGTGTTTTTATAACTTCCCCTTCATCAATCCCTAGACTTTTGTTAACACGGTAATAGTAACCACCTTGTTTTGAAGACACTTTATTATTTTTAATAGAAACACCCTTGAAAGTTCCAGAGTTAGCATCGATACTAAGGAATCCGCCAAAAATATCATTGTTATCATGAATGTTGTTACCTTCCACTGATACATGATTCAAATTTCCTTCAAGCTGAATTGCCGATCTATAATATTGACCAGCTAACGCATAAATTCCCGCATTAACAATAATATTATCCTTAATTTCAACAACGCTTGATACACTTGAAGCATCCGTAAATCCTAATTTAATAGCTCTAACAGGTGCGTTATTAATGGTATTTCCTTTCACAGAAACATTATTTAACTTCCCTCTAACAGCTAGACCAATAGCGAACATGCTTGATTCAGACATATCACTTCTTAGAACGGTATCTTTTTGGAAGTGTATTGTATTATCGGAAATTGTAATATTTTCGAAGTCTCCATCAAGTCCTGTATCTCTTACCATAGAAATGCCGCCAGTTAAAGCAAGTCCTCTATCTGCGTTATTAATAGACATCACATTGTTGCTAATAATGACATTACTTAATTTCTTTCCCGTGATACTCCACAATCGAATGCCATATCTGCATTTTGTTGCAACATTATCCGAAACAACCATGTCTGAATTATCACGTGTAACAGTTTCACCTACACTTGAAGATACAATATTGCAAACCGTTGAATATCCTTCGCTCGTGTTGTTCGTAATTGTACTTAATCCATTATGAGTTTCAATTGCTCCGCCTGCGCTTTCCGCTAAATCTGCATAAAACTTATTCCCAGAAGCCTGATGATGCTCACAGTTAAAATATATCGCTGAATTATCATAATTGGCATGGTTTAATGGTTTAGCGAAATAAAATTCACAATCCTTAACACTCGCATCTCTACAACCTCTACCACTTAGAAGAACTGTATTAACCCCACTGCATTTATCGAACTTGACATCTTTTACAGTTATATTTTTAAAGTTTTGAAAGCTAATAGCAAATTGAGATGTATTAGCAGTACCTATTGTGATTTTAGAAGTAATATTTGCTTTAGGATTTTGGTCAATTTTAAACCCTCTAAAATGAACATTTTTTACTTGCGTTCCATTTGTTGCAGCTCCAAAAATTGTTTCATAATCACCAGCGTTATCCTTAACTTTTACGGTTCCTGTTCCAGTTATCGTTACATTGTCTTTTAAAATGATTCTTCTTGTTGTGGTAGGGGCAATTATGAATTCTTCGGGAGGTATATACACTGTTCCACCCCCTCGAGCTGAAACTTCGTTAATTGTCGCTTGTATAAAATCTATATTGTCGGGTTTGTCCTTGTTAGACCCAAGTGTTTTTATGTTAATTCCAAGCTCACTTAAGAAATTCATAGTTTCCGCCAACTGTGCGGTAACGGTAGTTACTTTTCCTTCAACTGTTTTAAGTCTAGGATCTAAGGTTATTGCTGTTGTTTCAAACCCATCAACCTTTTCTTGCAACTCATCAACAGTATCATTTATAACGGCTGCCCTTTCCTCGATATCCGTTTGAAGGGTATTGAAGTTCTTTACATAATATTCAGCTAAAGGAACAATGTCCTGGTCCATTAATGATGCATCGATGTTAAAGGAGAATTTACAAACTGACAAGGCTTGACCATTTGCGTAATTAATATTCAATTCGCCCTTTGCTAATCCAGGATGAGAAATTTCTTCTTCCAAAACGTATTCAAGTTTTCCGTGTATTTGATCCACAATGGATACGATTTTTTCAAACACACTACCATCAGCCATTCTTAAGAAAATTTTTGCTGTGGCAGCTGAACTTAATGGTAGGGGTAGACCATCTTTTGATAAAGAAAAAATCAATTTTGCAGTTCCTTGATCTTGAGTGCTAAATTGAATGGATGTCTTTAATATACCCACAGTCCTTGGAGCAACATCAACAGACATTTTTCCACTTTTGAATATTTCATTTTCTGCCATTAACCGTTCCCCCTTTTTTAAACTACCGGTACCTCTGGTGGCTGTTTGCTTTCTAATTCACCTAACCGAGTCTGCAAATTTTGAATCATGGCGAACATCTCTTGATTTGCTTTAATTAGAGGAGCGACCATTTCTTCATAGCCAATTGATAAAACATCATCCCCGCCATTAATACTGTGATCTTGATACCCGCCAAAATCGACTCCCATTTCATCCATAACTGCTCGAACTTCTTGAGCAATTAAGCCATGGTGATAACGGATACGTTTTTTGCTTCCATCCTTCTCAAGTTTCCGTGTTTTTGTAATGAGTTGACCAAATTCGTCTTCTTCCTCGTAAAATTCTACATAGTCATCTCGGTAATCCCACCTATAGTCAACAGGACGTAATTTATTTATAAACTCAATCCCTAATGTAGTATCTTGAATATCAGCTTTATCTCTTAAATCTGACCTATTTTGAACGGCTCCATAGGAATAAACAGTTACTCCACTATTACCTAGTTGCATTTGATAATCACCGGAAATACGAGTATTCGCTCCTAGCCCTACGCATCCTGAAAAATTATTAGCATTATTTCCAGCAATAGTTGTTGATAGAGCATTACGACCAACTGCCGTATTACTTGCTCCTGTCACAATGTTTAGCATGGCCTGTGTGCCGACCGCAGTATTGTCATGACCATCATCATCTTTGTGATTTCTCATGGCATCGACACCTATCGCAACATTGTTATTAGCATTGACATTCGAACTATTGGATTGATGGCCAATTGCTACATTTGCTTTTCCTGTTTCATTTTCATAAAGAGCAAAGGATCCTAAGGTTTGGTTGAAGTCCGCATTTGTATTAAATCCTGCATTATATCCAACATGAGTATTGAAACTCGCAGTTTTCACATCGTGAGCAACACCCTCTGTCACTGTTCCGCTGTACGCATTGTACCCAAGAGCCGTATTATGGCTTCCCACAGTACTAGCATGGCCTGCGTTTCGGCCAACATAGACGTTTTTTCGTCCAGTGGTGTTGTACCTCCCTGCATTTGTACCGACCGCTGTGTTTCTGCTTCCAGCATCATCGTCACTATTTGTATGGACCCCAACATTATCATGTAAAGCATAATCACCAATTGCAACATTGTTATAGCCTTGTACGTTGCTTTTCATAGCTCTATATCCGACAGCTGTATTTCTATATCCCTTGACGTTATTCAAAAGGGCTTCATAGCCAATTCCTACATTATTGTATGATCCTAATGATGCAGATTCATAGTTGTACAGTAGCGAATTCTTGCCTGCATCTCTCCCTAAGTAGACACTCGAATTATTTCCTGTCCGAGCTACTAAAGAATAATCTGCAGATAAAGTTTTGCTGCCATCTGCTAATTTAAATGTACCGTTTGCATATTTATTATTGTTCGGAAAAGCTGTAACCACAAAAGTCTTATCATTAAGGTTTACAATTTGGTTATTATATCCACCTTCAATTTGAGAAAATGCAGCGCTATCGTTTGTTACACCATCACCTTTTGCACCAAAATCCAATGGATCTAACCAAAAGCGATCAATCTTGCTTTTGGATGGAAGCAGAACAGTTATCTGCTTTTCATTTGCTATTACTTTAGGAAGATAGTTATCTAATAAGGATTTCAATGTAGTAAATATTTTCCCTGTGTAATCCACCCTTGCATCAACCACTTCAGTAATGTCTTTACCGGATGTATTCAAAATTAAATTGTTTATTCGACTCTGTATCTGAGTTAACTCAGAATGAACATTTCGATTTTCATATATGATGGCTTTTGCGCTGTGAGCTGTTTCACTCGATTCATGATCTTTTAATTTTTTCTCATTATCGTTTAATCCACGCTCTGTTATTGATGCATTCTCATCTATTTGTGCAATAAGCCGAGCGTTTTTTGTGGGATCATGAGTTTTAATTAATCTTATCGTCATCTTGTCACTCCTTTACTGTTGAAATACGGACAAGGATATTTGACTATTCGCAGGGACATTAACTAACGGTGAAGCAATGGCTCCAGCCTTTATCAAGTTAACCTTCACGGTATTGTTGGTTGATGTGAAGTCCGTTGTAGCATCAAACCCTGCCGTTTTTAATTTCACATCTTCATTGACTATTGCGCTTGTTACATTAATGTCCAATCCACCTGTAGACACTAAAATAGCGTCTCCTATAACGGACACGCTTCCTGTCGAGATATTGCTTGAATTTATGAACCAATTAGATCCATTGAATGTAAGCATCATATTTACTTGTTGAGGCAGATTGTTTCTAATGCCTCCTGTTATATTGCGGAAATACTTTTCTTGCCGTCTAATCCTTACTTTGTCATCTATTTGCATATCGTAAATGTCTTTTCTGAAATTGGAGAAGGTTAAATCTGGCTTGCTATATTGATCGAGTGGATTATAACTTAACTGAACAATCCGCAACTCATCTTCATACGTAGAACCATTTCCTTTATCTGCAATCATTCCGACACTATCGCCCTTGAAAAATGGTTCTTCTAACTCTTCTAATTTCGGGTCATAGAATAATTCCAAATCAGCATTTACTGTAATTTCCGGATATGGATTAACAAGATTCTCCAATGCATCGTTTATACTGGAGGGTTTTGTATACTTATCATCTCGAATGGGTTCTGCCCATCTCGGATACCCGTCAATCAGAAAATCTTTTTCTTCAGGATGAATATATAAAACTGGGTCAAAAAGATATTTTCCTTTGTCATCCTGCTTTCCATATCCCCATGCTCTTGTCGTGCTATTTTGTGTAGATGATGAAATTTTCAATCCTGATACATTGTAACGAGTGTCCATCAAATAATTTACTCTTTTGCCCATTTTTTTATAAACGTAAATTTTTGTGTTATTTATGTCCAACTCAACTTTGTAGTCTTCTATAATCTCGTCCATTAAAGATATGGAATTTTGATTACCAAAGTTCTCTTGTTCTAACGGCTTAATACCTTTGGTGTCACTTGCTAAGACATAAGAAAAACCACTACCTTTCAAGGCGTGGTTCAGGGCTGCTTCTAAGGTTAACGAACCTGTTTTTGTTCCTGATACATCATTGTTTACAAGCCTTGCCACATAAGTATGTTGAGCTGAAATCGTTTTGGAAAAATCGATATGGTCTGCATCCACATCTAAAATGATATAACGCTGCTGTTTAAATCGTTTTTCATCAATTACAAGGATGTTATCATTGATCAGCATGTCATATTCGATTTGATTTTCATTGGTAAGTGAAATAGTAAAAGTTAATTCCTTCTTACCATTCAATCCATCCGTGATTATAGGTTCTACACCTAATATTTCCACACGTTCCCCCGTATGTTTATTTTCAATAAACATTTGGTTAAGGAAAACGTCCTTTGTGACACTATACGCAGTATCTCCTGTAACTTGTAAATTTGGTGTTTCAGGATCAATTGGAGGTTCCTCTGTTAGTCCATATAAAAAGGAGTCAACCGCTTTGTTCACATCGACTTTTCCGTTGATTCCTTTTACACTACCGCTATCCGTATATTGCCATATGGTCCAATCATTAATACCTGGAGAATTCACTCCATATCTGGCTATCCATAAAGGATATCCGGTTACATTGATATCGTTCGTATAAAAGGAATAATAGGTGTATATCATTACTTTTCTATCTTGAGATTTAAGATAGTCCAAGAATGTTCTAACCGCAGCTGTTAATGCAGATTTCCCAATGTCACCTTGATCAACTTCGATATCGAGAACTAGTGGTAAATCCAGTTCTAAGCCGTTAATCCGATTTAAGAAATATTGAGCTTCTGCCAGTGCTTCTGCATTAGAGGAAAATCTGGCAAAATGATATACCCCAACTTTAATTCCATTAGCCTTTGCATTAGCAACATTGGTTGTGCAAACCGGATCAAAATAGCTCGTGCCCTCAGTCGCTTTAATGAAGGCAAATTCTACTCCGTCATTTGCTACGCTATTCCAATTTATTGTCCCTTGCCAATGTGATACATCTATCCCTTTAATCATTTATTCACCTACTTAAAATAAAAACGCGTGATAAAGTCAACGCTACTTTTATTTGCACCTGTAATTACTATTTGATTATATCCAGGGATCAAAGACGGAAAGCGCCCTTCTGTTTTGGCTATCTTTCCATTTACGGTTACATATTGTCTGAGTATCATCACTTTCGCATTAGTCAATTTTCCTTTTATCGTAAGGTATTCACCTGTATTGTTGTTTTTAATTTTCACATTCGTTCCAGACAAGACTAAATCAACGCTATAATCATGCTCAGTGGGATAAAGTCGAACATCACCGCCGTTATACACTTTAAAACTATAATTATTGTTAAAACGGTATACTAAATCTTCCTGTGGAATATTCATACCCACACCATACATTTCTCCGCCGAGATTATAGAATTCACTGGCCATAAATTTAGATTCAGCAAACCCAGTTATACAAGTGAATTCCACATCGAATTCCTTAAAGTTCTTGCTTGAGTCTTTATCAATATTAAAGTTACCATCACAGATAACTAGCCATCGTTTATAGGGCTCAAATTCATTAGAAATATAGTAAGGTTCATCGCGCACCAACAGCTTGTATACTTCATGCCTCCATAAGTAGAACTGCTCTGGAATTCTACTGTTTATAAGGAGCTTTACGACGATTTTTCGTTCTTTGTAAACCGTCTTTCTTTGGTTGGTCAATATAATACCATTCCGACCTGGAAGAGCCAAACTTTTCCTGTCCACAATTGGAGCTTCTGGACTAAATGATGACAAACGCACTTTAGGGAGCAAATCATTAAGGCTCTGCTCCCCATCGCCGAAATCAAGTTTTAAATCATACCTCATTACCTTATCCCCCTATTGAAGGATTTCGTGCTTAATTTCTTGGTTCCACGATCATCCAATACTGTACCTATTAGATTTTTTTCTAAATAGATATCTGTGTTTTTATTAACAATTTCCCTTAATAAATTTACTTGTTCAGCTAGAAAGGAAATAATTGAACCATTGTCATTGTCATTGCCTTGTGGAGGCTGTACTCCCAAAGCCCGACCTGCCTCTGCCCACATTCCTAAGTTGTTTTTTCGATATTTTGGTTCAGAAGTAAGAACCCACTCTTTCCACCCATTCTCACCTAACTCTGCCAATTGGTGATGATTAATTTCTCCACCTGTTGCATATTTTCTTGCACCTCTAGGTCCCCATCCTCGCTTGCCATAAGGTAAGTCTCTTCGCCATGTACTGTTATTAAAAAAAGCCAAGAGTTGATCGTAACCAGAATAAATATTATTGTGTCCTCTCATTGAATAAGCACGGAACGTTTGCGGAATGTACTGAAGTAACCCACGAGCCGGATTTCCATTCAAGGTGTTGATATCACGTACCGCAGAGCTTTGAGTAATTTTTTGATTGCCACCTGATTCCCTTTGAATTTGAGCGATGATACCATTTAATTCAGAGCTATTTATGCTTTCTTTCATAGCTACAGCCGCTTTCATGATTTGCCCTCTCCAAGCTGATGCACCGCCTGAAATATTTGGACCTTCACCGCCGCCGCCAAATGTGAATTGACCCAGTAGCCCTTTCATCCAATTTGAACCCATATTCATCATGGAGCTAATTGGGTTTCCGGTTAACTTGTTCATCCAGCTAGGAATCACTGAGTCTTTCAAATTGAATTTTTCAAATGTTTTTCCTAAAAAGTGTTTGGGCCCTTTGAACATCCAATCAAAGTAATCACCGGTTCCTTTTTCATATCCATTGAACCCATGACTTTTTAGAAGCATTTCGGTTTTCTTATTTGGTAAAACGCTAGTTCCTTTAGATAGGTGTCTTAACTCTGGGCCGCTGGAACCAGAAAGATACGTACCAACTTTAGGGTCATGGATTAATTCACGGCCTTTCTCAGAAACAATGGCCATTCCGTCAGCAGGGTGCCCTCCTGAAGGGGTTCCTTTTGCATATTCAGAAGTAGTTTTTTTCTTAGGTACATGGGGTTTTAAAGTTGGAGTCGCTTTCGTTTTGCCGCCACCAAATATCCCCTTAATCCAATCAACAGCTTTTTTAATTCCGCCGACCATTTTATCCCAACCATTAAGAACCTCGCCTGTCTCCCAATTCACATCGCTAATATGATCTTTTGCTTGTGCCTTGGAAGCTTTAACGACACCCTTATGCATACTTTTGGCTTTACCAACTGCCTCGTCTCTTTTGCGTTCTGCTTCCCTGATTATTGCATCTGCTTCTTCAGCAGAAAGTGAACCTGTCTCATCACGTTCCCGAATAGCTGCAGCTACTATTTTGTTATACTTATCATTCGCTTCTTTAATTGTCCCATCTTTCGCTTTCTTACTTTCAGCTACAGTTTTGGCAGCCGTCCTTGCTGAAATAGATCCAGATTGTAGTCTTAATCTTTCCGTGATAGCTAATTGTTCTACTTCACCTTCAGACAACGTTTTAACTGCCATATCCATCATTTGTTGTTTGATTGCTGCAATTTCTGCCTTTTCTAATTGAGATGTTTCTCGTTTTTGCTCAACAGCTCTATCCGTGATTTCCTTAACTCTCGCTTCATACTTTTGAATTTTATCTAGTTTCTCTTGGTTAGTTGTTTCCATTTTCCCAAGCAATTCTTGTTCGTAACTATTGCTAAGCCAGCTACTTTCTTGAAATAAACCTTGAATGTGTTTAGTACTGTCTTCAAAATCCTTTTTTAAGTTGGCTGAAATTATGCCGCCCATTTTACTGAATGTACCTACCAAATCATCTGCCATCTGTTGTGATACTGCTTTTCCTGAATAAGCTAAGAGGTTTAATTGAACAGTAGCATCGTCATTCAGCTTTTTGTATCCTAATACTGCTTTAGCCGTTGAATCAGAAACCTTCTTACCAAACTCAGTTAACGTAGGAATCTGTTCTTCTTTAAGATGCTTATATAGCTTGTATCCACCTTGGGCAAGTAAAGTAACGCCGGTAATAGCTAAACCAACTGGACCACCAAAAGCAGCTAATCCGCCCCTTGCAAGCACTAACATGGAACCCAAGTTCTTAAAGGTTTTTGCAGCTCCAAAAACCTTAGCTCCCATGCTTGCAACACTACCTCCGCTTGTTATTGCGGTTTTACCGTACCCTAAAAGGCTTTTTCCACCTTTTAATATTTCCGGCAGGAACATTGTCGCGATTCCTGCAACCATTCCCCACTTACCGCCAAACATAGTCATGGCACTTCCAGCAGCTGTTGCTCCTCCGCGTACTGCACCCATTCCCTTTGTGGATTTCGCCATTGCGGCATTGGCTGTATTCATCTTGGTGGAAGCTACAACTGCAGAGTTGCCTAGTGTATTTACGGAAGAACTCGTAAGAATTGTTTGAGTTCGGTACTTTCCTAACCAACCTATGCCAGTAGCCAATCCACCCGATACAATTCCTATGGATTTGAACAGGGCAGCCATACCGAGTGTTATAGGTGCTATTCCGGCGGCAACCAATCCAAGAATAATCACTGTCTTTTTGGCTTCTGGACTCAAGTCAGAGAATTTGTCCCCCATTTTACCTAGCCATTCAGCTAGATCTCGAACACTCGGGGTCAATACATCTGAAACTTGAATACCAATGGATTCCATCGTCCCCATTAACGCTTCCATTGCTCCAGCGAAATTATCATTCATAATTTTAGAAGCTTTAGCAGACGCACCACTTGAGTTTTCAAGTGATTCCGTCATTTTGTCAATTTCTTTAGGACCAGCTTTCATTAGTGAAAGCATTCCAGATACCGCTTCTTTTCCCACAAGGCTTGCAAGTGTTGCTGCTTTCTGGGTCTCTGTTTGACCCTCCATAGAATCCGAAAGGTTTTCCACAAGTTTTGAAAGTCCTACGAAATTTCCTTCAGCGTCTGTAATAGCAATCCCCATCGTATCCATCATTTTGCTGTTTGCTTCTGATGGATTTAACAGCGAAAGCAAAGCAGAACGTAAAGTGGTTCCGGCTTGTTCACCTTTCATACCAGCGTTCGTCATTATACCGATAGATCCAGAAAGTTCTTCTAAACTGACACCAAGTGCTGCAGCAGGAGGTCCGGCATATTTCAACGCATATTGCATGTCTGTTATATCCGCGGCTGAAGCGTTTGCTGTTTCCGCTAAAATATCAGCTACTTCAGATGCTTTCTCCGCCTTTAAACTGAAAATATTTAAGGCTGAAGACATGACTTCAGCAGTTTGAGCCATATCGGATCCAGATGCCTCACTTGCCGCGATAATACCCGGCATTGCTCCCATCACCTGATTCGCATCATAACCAGATTTGGACATCTCTAACATGCCCGTTGCAACCTCTGAGGCAGACTTTGTAGTACTTGCGCCTAATTTAATAGCTTGGTCCCTCATTGCCCCTAACTGATCGCCTGTAGCTCCCGAAACGGCCTGAATCTTGCTCATTTCCTTATCAAATTTCATTCCTGTTTTTACAGCTACTGTAGCCAAACCTGCAATAGGAGCAGTAACGGACAAAGCCATTGTCCTGCCAAACTCGCCCATTTTATTTCCTGTGCTTGACATATTGTTTGAAAAGGTGGACATCCCCTGGCTTGCTTTGTGCCATTTAGAATTCAATGTATCAACTTTCTTAGATGTTTCATTCAAATTGCGACCGAGGGTATTATAATAAGCAGTTGCCCGATTCAAGTTAGATCCTGCTTTTAAAGCTGCTTCACTTTCAGCACCGTGTGCCTTCGCTAATTCATCATACTTTTTCTTTAATGCCTGAACCTGTTGACCTTGTAATGCATACTGCTTCCCTAATATGACTTGTTTGCTTTTTAGAGCATCAAGTGAATTCCCATATTTGCCGAACTGGGATTGGGAAGCCTTCATTTCACTTTTTACGAGATTCATTTTTTGTAAAAGGTTTTTCTGTCCTTTGTCAAAATTTGCTCCATCCAGACCGACACGAACAATCATGGAGCCAATCTCTTCAGCCATACTTCCACCTCCTAGAATACGGCGTCAATAGGAACCACTTTTTGATCTTTGAACCTATTTCTTTTTCTTTTGGCAGGTCCACTGTCCTTAATCTTTGTTAATGAGTGATTTAACAGTTCATAATAAAAGTGAATATCCATGTCATCCACATCTTTTAACGGCCACCCTCTTTTGTTTACAAGGTGATCATAAGTATTAAGTAAATCGTTATAAATTTGTTTTATTTGGCTTTCCCTAGGTTCTCTAGGGCTTCCGCTAAAAAACTATTTTCCGCCTGTTCCATATCTTGTTTCATTTTTGAATAAGGCTTCCAACCTAAGATATCTTTTCGAATAATGTCCCAAAGAACCTCATCAACTTTTCGTGCATCCAATCCATTCTCTAATTGATCAGCTGTAAATTGTTTTTCAAAAATATCTACAATAAGTTCATACTGCTCGGTCAAAGTTGCTTCCTGATCTGATTCACCCTCTTCTAAATTTTTAAGCAACTTTAATGACTTACGGTAATATTTTGCTGATACAAATGATTGCGTGAATGTTTTTTCTTGTCCTTCTATCATCAAAGTGATTTCCATATCATTCTTCTCCTCCTAATAAACAAAAATAAAGCACTACCGAAGTAGTGCTTACCATTACACGATTGGTGTATCTAATTTTGTATAATCAAAAACTTCTTCAAAAAATTCTTCTCGATAAGGAGCGAACTCTGCAACAGCAGTGTCTCCAACAATTTTAAATACCTCATCTGCATCACGACGGATAAATGTACCCTCGATTTCTTGGTTTTGGAATTCTGGTGAGTCAGTTTTTGTATTCCACTCATCAGAAGGGATAGAAAAACGGCCTTTTGTTAGCCAAACAACACGTTCATTCCCATCTGACTTATTGCCGGCAAACCCTAAAGCAAGATAAGGACCAACAGCGCTTTGTTTATATGCAATGACTCCTTTTTTAATTTCCTGACCAAGAATCTCAGCCAATACTTCCATTGGAATTTCATCCACAGTCAAACTCAATGTTGTTTCGCCAATTTGGGTCATAACATCAATTGGACCATTATCTGCGTATTGAGTTGCAGATTCTTGTGCCGTTTCTACTCCAGCTGTTATGGCTGGTGCAAATGGTTTTACAGCACCGTATGTTGCTTTTCCTTCTGAAGGATCAGTTAATAATGGTGCATACACAAGATTACGTAAACCTACAATCGCCATGTATTTATTCCTCCTCTAATCTCACTTTTGATGTATACCGCAGTGCTTTTCTCATCGCACCAGTGTTTTCTTCATAAAAAGAAGTCACCCCTATTCGTTTGAATTGGAGTGTCTTCATTATTTGATCTATTCTGTTTTGTAATATGTCTGGGTCACCTTTAGTCCATAGGTCAACTTGAATGGCAATGTCCGAAGCTACAGCTTTGTTATCCCGGTAATCTTCATCAGTATTATCCAGTTCTGCGACACGAATATAAGGGTAATCATTGGAATTCTCTTTCGGTACAAACCAACGAAAAACTTTATTCCCGACCGAATCTAATAAACCATTTTCTAAAACTGAAATGACTGGAACCTCCATATCAATCATAGTCCCAGCCCCTTTTTAAGCTCACTTTTTAGTTTTGCTTGTACATTATCTTTTGATAATCGTACAGAACGAAGCATAAATGGATCAGGTGGCATATAAATCGTACCGAATTCAAGGAAATGGGCTCGCCATGCTGTTTCCTTACTCGGTCCAACTTGAACGTGAGGAATCCCTTTAATTCGCTTAACTTCACTTACCACAATGTCATCCCTAATATGAGTATGGTTAATGTCCGAAATAGATACTTCTTTATACATTGTATCTGCGAGAATCTTGCCGCCTTGCTTTATGGCAGCATTTTGAATCCTTGACCCTTTACGGCCCAATTCAATGATTCTTTTCCGGATTTCTTCCATTCCATCGACTTCTAGAGAAGTTTTAACCACTAATCAACCCTCCTACATTGTAATGAGGTCAGGTTTTTCTTACGTGTTCCATATCGCACAGGACCAATTGTGTATTCTTCGCCTTTGTATTTCAAAAGCATCCCTGGTGTTATTCCATCTTTAGGTCGGATATTAAAAAACACTTCATTTTCCAAATGAGATACAGCAGCCTCAAATAATGCACGTCCTGTGGGTTCATAACGCTCCGCCCAGCAACTGTGAAAGGGAACCCATACCATTTCATTCAGTTTGGTTTCTGGATTTTTAATCGACTTGTTTTGGCCGATTTCAATGCGGCAATCAAGCTTCGCTGGATTCATGGTCCTCACCATTTAAAAGTTTTTCAATGTGTTCTTTAACAGTTACACGATTTTTCCCTGAAACTTCCTGATTAAGTAAAGACTCCAGCTCTTCTTTTGAAGTCTCTGTGGAAATTTCCTTTATAATGTCGGTTGCTTTTTTATCAAGGATTGTTTCTACGGCGGAATCAATTTCACTCCCAAGAAACCCTTTCTTTTGAAGGAATTCTGCTCGATCTTCGCTATCCGTCTCAAAATGGCTACCAACGGCGTATGCTTCTTTTGTATTTTTATCTATAAATGCTGATTCGACTTCATATTTCATAATAATCACCTCTTAGTATGTTTTTAATTGCAGAATAATAGACTGAAAGGCTATATTAAACTTCTCTATTTTTTGACTAGGATCACGATTTTCATATTGAAGGGTAACATAAAGCATAACAGCCACCTTATATAAGGCACTGTTCTGCTCTGTCACCCCTGCATTGGTTAAGTATTCTTTTGCGGCTTCCATTAGCAAACTAATAAGAACATCATCTTCATTACCATCAATCCGTAGATATTCTTTTACTTCACTCAATTCGGGCATATACAGCCCTCCTTATTAAACTTGCGGGACAACTTTAGCGATACGGAATGCAGATTTAAGCTTAATTTGATGATCCACATAGGCAGTCAAAACAAAATCTTCAATACCTGTACGAACATTTTTGTCGCGCTCATACAATACATCTAAATCATAGTTGAAGTGAGAATATGAAAAATCTCCTACAATCGGTTCAGAGGCTGCATCAATAAACTCAACACCTTTCCCCCAAATAGATTCAGGAGGAGCAGCAAAATAAGTGGAATTTCCGTTATTTAAGAATTTAACCACTTTTGTATAATCTGCATAGTTCATAACAACCTTTGCATTCTCACGGTAATCCTCATGTAAATCAGCAAGAGCATTTACAACAGCTTCGTAAATATCAGCACCGTTTACAGTTTTAATGGCTGTCGCACCAGTTTGGTAGAATGACATGTGCTCTTCTCCAGCTTTTGGTGTTTTAGCGAAAGCTATTTTCTTTTCTTTGGCAGCAAGACCGGACTCAAGGGCACGTTCCACACTTTGTACAAGATTTACGTTACTACCTCGGAGAACTGTCTCAGAAACAGGAGCAAACACCTTGAATTTATTTCGAGTGAATTTAACTACATCACCAGTGACCTTTAATTCTTTTGCAGTTTCTGTATCCGCGATGAAATCATCGTCATCTAAAGTAAACGAGATTTTAGGCACTTCAAGGTTCATTAAATTTGTGAAAGTGGAAATGTTACGTAATGGATTTTTGACCAATGGTTCCATAAGGATTTCATCAGACATGGTTGTTGGTAACAATTTCTCTCCTCCGGTATTATTACGATCACCAAGAACGGCCATAACATCCTTTGACACAGCCTGATTACGAATAGTCGCACGAATTAATTCAGCTTTAGCTTTAATGACTTTTTGCTTCGGGTCATTTTCTGCAGCAATTCCAAGATTTTGAATGTTTTGGTTTTCTGCGAATCTAGCTTTTTGCTCCGCTTCCAATACATCGTGTTGCTCTTTAATTACATCAAAACGAGCTTTAATGTCCTCTTTTGATTTTTGGAGGGCTTTAATATCCTCCAAGGTAGCAGTTGGGTCAATCGCCTTTTGAGAAAGTTCTCCTTCATATTTTTGGAGTTGTTGCCCAAGAGTAGCCATGTTTTGTTTTAGCTCAAAAAGAGTGCTGCCGCCGAAGTGCTGAAGGTCAAGTTTTAATAGACTTGTTACCGGTTTAAACCAATTCATTTGTAAGTTTGCGTTTTTCACATTTTTCATTCTAAAGTCCCCCTAAAATTGTTGTTAAATAAGCTTGATTAGCTACTGATTGTTCTACAATTTGTTTTCTATATGTCATTTCTTCAGCTGAAATTGTATTCTTTTGTTCAACTATAAATAATTCACCAGGAACATCTTTATAACGATTTAATAATTCAATATCGGCACATGCAATGGCATCCTTCGTTTCTTCTAAAACAGTGATATCAAAAAACTCAGCAGCTTCATTTGCATCCAGCCAATTATCTTTTCCATTAAGCAATTCTTTTACTTTTTCATCAGTTAACGTGTCGGTTCCCTTTGATAAATAAGCAGGAATGCATGTTTTTGCTTCCGTTTTGTCTAACCAATCAGCCTGTTCTCTGCAATCGACCGCATTCGCACCCCAAAGTGAGATCATAGGTTTATGGATCATTAAAAATGTATTTTCGTACATATAAATATTGTCAGCCTTCATGATTAATATGGAAGCAGCACTAGCAGCAATCCCATCCACATATGCATTTAAAACCATTCTGCTTTTCATTCTCTCGAGCTGGTTCATCATTGCTATTGTTGTAAAAACAGAACCACCTGGGGAATTGACGTACATGTTAAGTGTTTTTACAGTCATAGGTAATGCTTCTAACGATTCTTTGAATTCCGAGAGCGTTACATCTGCGTCATTCCACTTATAACCACTAATAATTGCTCCATAAATAAAAAGATCAGCTGACTTTTCGTCTGCTGATGCTTTCATTTCCCAATATTTATTCAGCTTCTTTTCCACTTGTCTTCACCCCCTTTCGTTGACTTGGGTCCATTTCTAACGGATACATGTCTCCAGAAATCCAAAGTTCATCAGCTTTTCCGCCAATTGGTGGGTAATCTTCAAGCCGCCTTACTTCATCCGGCTTCATTCCGCCACTTCTCAGCATTACCTGATATAGCTGGGTCCTAGCTGCTGTGTCACCACGAAGCAATCCGCCGAGCGTGAATTTAAAGTACAATCCGCTCTTTCTTTCCGCTACATTAAGTAACTTTCTATTAAATTCCTGTTCATATTGTCTAACTATAGGAGTAAGAGTCATCTGCACAAATTGAATCATCATCTGTTCATTTGAAGAAAAATTCAGACCCTCGATATCATTCAAGAATGATGTCGGTACATTAAATACATTGGCAACACGAGAACGAGTAACTTTTTCAGATGCCAATGTGTCAGCAGCAAAATATTTACGTTCCATGTCTTTAACGGAAACACCTGGTTCTTGAAAAAGGATCCCGCCATTTTCTTGATAAAACCGTTTAAAGTCATCGATAATACGTTGTCGTTTATCAAAGTCAACATTAGCCCCATACTCTAAAATAAAACTTTCTTTTTTCTGCATTTCAGACAGGCTAAATTCTTGAACGGATTTATCGTATTCCAATGTATTTTTAAGAACATCTATTGGACTGATACCTTGCCACCTTGAAACTCCAGTAATATGTTTAACATGGAGAATATTCATATTATGAATATAGTACGTGCCATTAACACCACGAACCTCATACCATAAACTATTGTCATCTGTATTGAGGAATGGGGTCACATAGCTTGAATCAATCGGTATTAACGCTTCGGGTTGCATTCGGATATCTCTGATAATTGCTGAATATCCGTTACCTGTTTCATTTCTCGAAACTTCCATTTTGTTAATCCAATCAAAGCCAGTCATGTTTTGATTGGGACTGTTTATGATCATGTCAGCCACATTGTTTGTAAGGGTGTCGTAGTCCTTATATAGCTTCAAGGGCAATGATGAAAGAGTATTAGCCAATCTGCTCACGACGCTGAAAATTGTTTCATTTGAAGCTAATTTACTGTTGTCTATGCCCCAGAATTTACGTCCAAACCAGGATGAAAAATCATATCCTGCCCCTTTCCAACCAGCTGCTGCACCTTTTAGAGCCATTTTCAATTTATTAGGCCATTTCAAATTCTCACCACCTTTCAATTATCCAAATAGATCACTAACAGACACAAATTCAATATCTCCATTTCCCTGAGGTGTCGTTAATATCTCCATTGTTTTAATATGAGAGTTCAACATGGCAGCAAAGCCATCGATTTTACGATAACGATTTTGTTTTTGTGGAAGCCAACTGCCGTTTTCATTTTTCTTTAACTTCACGTTGTTGATATACCACCTTAACAACCTGTTCTTATTAAAAATAACTTTCCCATCCATGAACATCGTTTCTAAATCACGAAGACCAGGTGTTAAAGTTAATGGTCCCTGCCTTACAATTTCGGTAACGAATCCATAACTTTCAAGATCTTTTACCAGCCTGTAAGCTTTGGCTGGATCATAAGCAATCTTTTCAATCGTATAAATTTTCGACTTCGCAACAAACCAATCGTAGACCTGTTCCAATTTGATATAATCCTCATCCACGATTGTTAAAAGTCCGTCTTTAGCGAACTCTAGATATGGTATTTTTTCATTATCTGCCAGCACCTTTTTTCTTGGTATCCAAGAGTGAGACAAAACAAATACCTCTCCGGTATCAAGAGGGAATTCAAGACAAGCGCTTGTGAAATCCTCGGATTCGGAAAGGTCAAAAGAACCTATGCAATTACGATTTTTCAATGTTTCAATATTAATAACCTTGTCATTGCGTTTGATTACGGAATAGTCCAGGAATGATTGCTCATCTGATTTAACAAAAAGATTCAAACGTTTCGTTATAAAGTCACTTCGTTCTGCCGGGATGTGCTTTCGGCTTTCCCATTCTTCAATAAGTGTTTCCAATTTAAGAGTTGTCCCCAAGTTAGGATTTGCCTTAATCCAGTTTTCCGGATTATCAAGGTCATCCTTTTCATCCAATTCCGCTAAAAAATAAAAACAACGTTCATCATCAATCACGCCATCTAAAACGTCCGCAGCTTTATCATAATAATCCACAAGTGGACCGTCTAATTGATACCCTGCAGTCGTTATATACAAAAGGAGTGGTTGTTTCCGCGCCCCTGTACTGTTCTTGATTACATTGATTAGCTTGTAATTTTTATACTCATGGATTTCATCAAATACACCAAAGCTACAGTTTTTACCGTCCATCTTTTTACTGTCAGTTGCCAAAGGAATAATCTTGGACATGGTCCGACCAAACCGTATCTCTTTATTAGTAGGATCAAAATGACGATTTAAGATTGGTGAAGATTTAACCATGGCCACACACTCATCGAACACCTCTTTCGCTTGTTCTTTTGAGTTGGCCAACTGATAAACCCGCGCTCCATTTTCTCCATCCTTTGATGAACTATAGAGCGATAAACCAGATACAAGTGTTGATTTACCATTTTTCCTTCCAACAAAAATAAGGCCCTCCTTGAAGCGCCTTACACCCGAATCTTTATGAACCCACCCATACAACGACCCTACAATAAAATGCTGCCAGGGTTGCAATTCTAATCGATCGTAATCGCCCTGGGATGGTTTACAGAATCTTTGAATGTACTCAACTGGACGATGGCCCTTTTCTTCATCGAAAACATAAGGGAACTTCTTCGTCCCTTGTCTTTCCAAGTCCTTCAAGTGCCTTTGACAAGCTTGAAAAACCTTTTTGGAAGTTGTGATGATATGAGAAGTTACCCCTTTGGCATATTCTGTTGTTAATAATTTAGAATCGCTCAAAATCATCACCCTTGCTGTCTTCCGCTTCTCCTCCATCAATTGGTATCACATCTGAAACTTTTCTATCTGAGGCAGGGGTGAGCTTTAACTCTGCCTGAAGTTTACGCTGCTGCTCAATAATTTTTAAGATTTTATCCACCGATTTATTATCTCGGTACATTTCTTGACTTCCATTTTTGAAGAGCTCAACTGTCCCCCGCTTTTTCACATCAGCAATCGAATCTTGTTTCATTTGTTCGAGCAGGACCATGTTATCAACCAAGATTATTGTTCTTTTACTCAAATTGTTATCAATCCGCAATTCATCAATAAGCGTTTTAAATAGGTCTTTTGCTAATTGTCGTGTAATTCCTGACTTAGGTTTGTACATCTACACCCCCCCCTCATATATAAAAATTCCAGTTTCGGTGCAAACGAAGGACCATCGTCGTTCTTTTCCTGCTTTAATTAATGATTTCAGGGGTAGGGGGGCTATCCGAATACTTTCCCCTTAGCTCCGTCATCCTCGTTTCGATTTTCCTTTTAATATCATCAATTATCCGATTAAAATCATCGATATGATTCACAGTGCCCTTTTTGTAAATCTTCTTTAATTTATTTTGATGCTGCCTAATGTAATCATCCGTAATGAATGCAAAAAACTTTGTTTGACAATGAGTACAAGTGAAGAAAGATTCCCTTATCCCTTTGCCATGGTTCTTCTCTTGCAGATCAACCACGAAGGTGAGCTTACAGCTGTCGCACTGGCTATCCATCCCTACCACATCTCCTCATTCGCTTTACTTGTCACAACCCTGATCCTCTTGCTGACCTTGACTGCCTTCTTACTCCCTCTGTCCGGATGCTCCCCGTTATGACATGGGTTGCAAAGACTCTCCAGGTTATCAATGTCCAAGGCCTTGCTCTGATCTGCTTTGTATTCAATGATGTGATGGACCATGTCTGCAGGTGTGATCCGTTTCTTTCTTAAACATTCCTGGCAAAGATGATTGTCTCTTGCCAATACAATAGCGCGGCACTTCTTCCAGGCAGCAGAGTTATAGAACTTCTTGGCTTCTTTATCACGCTTGTATTTATTGTAGTGCTTTTGAGAATTCATATTATCCCTCATTCGGATAGTATCTTTTATACTTTGTATGCATATCTTAAAAACAACTAAATATCGGAGGTGGCCACCATGCTTATAATTGTGAAGCTTACTTTTCAAGAGCTTCTTTTTGTAATCGCTTTGATTCATTTCCTTTTTTGATAAAAGAAGGAGGCAATGCTGGAAACAGCGTTGTCCTAAAGCGAAAAACAAATAAAATTATAAGTTAGTGGCTTTTTCTATTCGTGTTTTCCAATTACATCCCGAAGAACACGGTTCTTTTATCTCACTCTTCTTTTATTTTGATACATTTTCTTTTAGTATCACTTTGATGAGAGTTATAAATAAAATTATTAACTATTGCTTTTAATCTTCACCCTTATCTCCTTCTTCCTAATTAATCTGGTATCATAATAAAGTTAAATCCATTTATGAAGGTGATCAGCATTGACTGAAGAAAAATACAATGGCTATGACACAACCGTTATTTACGACTACAATGAACATCCTGACATTAAAAGTGGTCGATGTGACAATTGTGATATGGCACAGTTTAAAAGTTCCGTTAAGGACTTTGTCTATATTCGTGAGTGTCGCAATTGTGGCATGAAGAAAAGTATCTGACCCTGTGATGGGTCATTTTTTATTTCCCTCACTCTTCCTCTTCTCCTTGGTAATAATCTTATTAAGTCCTTATGCCTTTGTTTAGGTTTATTAATTAACATATAATTAGAATAAAAATCAAAGGAGGAATGGCATATGAATTTTGAAATAAGAACGCCCATAAATACTACGCTCAATCCTGATTTGAATAATAGACTCCATCACTTAGCTGATAAAAGAAATATACCCATTGAAAATCTTTTGGATAAGGCTGTAGAGCTAATACTTGAGTATATGGAGAGCCATGATACTCTTAATGAACATGTCAAGGAGAACAATGATTTTGCGATTAAAAAAAATAATGAAATCATTAAAAAAGGTAGAGAATTTATTGATAAAATAATCGAACCTTAAATAAAAGAAGCACTTGCCATTGAAGGTAGAGTGCTCTTTTCAATTTCATTATCAACAGGTTTCATAATTCATTTCCTCCTGACAGATCCACCAACTCTTCTGTAAGTATCGCGATTCATGCCCATTAACTCCTCAACATCTTTGAAACTTAATTCCTTTTTCCTCTTAGGCTTGGATTCAGATTTCCTCTGCTTGCTGCCTTTTCTAAGTTGATTGAACTTCTGAATATCCGATTTAGATAAATGGTCAGCAAACTTCATCTTAATCATCCTTCTTAAATTAATAAAAGACAGTTCAGAGGGTTTTCTTTATATATTTTCTTTAAAGATTTTCTTTAGGATTTCTGCTCTAATGAAGGAAAAAATTTCAGAGTACTGCGATTCGAGTACTCTAGCGTACTGCAATCCGAGTACTCTGGCGTACTGCAATTAGAGTACGCTGAACACCGTACTGCAATCCGAGTACGGAACATTCGTTTGTATAATTATTGGCACAACAAAACAGCTAAAGGTGCATAGACAGAAACACTTATCAGGTGTTCCCCTTTGCACGACTCCCTTCCGGCTGGGACATTAGCTGCTTTATTGAAGCAATAAAAAAAGCAACCAGATTATTGGTTGCTTGAATTTATCATTTTAACTTTTCTAATACCTGGTCAATGTGTTCAATGATTTTTCTGTTATATTTTATTTTAAATTCTTTATACTGAGTTTCTTCTGTCATAGCTGGTATGACGTCAATTAATTCTCTTTGAATCTTATCAATGTAAAGAAAGTCGAAAGACTTCCTGTCTTCATCAGAAATTTCCTCATTCATCGAAGCTTTGGTACTACCTAAAATACTTTGCCTTATATCCAACCCTCTATATCTAATCTTTAAATCTGATTCTTCATTTTCTAACTTAATAATTTCTTCCAGTAGTTCTTCTTTATATTTCCTGTGTTCATCTAAAAAAACTTCTAACATTCGCCTCACTCCTTCTGTCCTATATATTTCGACAATTTGCAGGATATTCCTTTTTAATCGACGAATAAATGTAAAAAAAGGAGGTGATATATTCATGAGTAAATACCTAAAGCCAGGTGAAAAGTCACAAAAGTCGGGCCAATATGAAGTCGTAGGTCCAAGAGGCGGATCGAAAAACCGAGAAATTACTTCGGTTAAGGGAGACAGGCTTCCTCCTACACAAAATCCTAATGAACGATACAGAATGGTCGATCCAACTAAACATAAAAAATAATTATGCTGTGGATATCAGTTTCCTGGACTGATATCTTTTTTTTACAAAAACGACGACACCATCTGAGTGCCGCCCTGTTTTCTTTATTCTCGATAATATAAATTTAACACGTATTTCTCCTAACAACACACATTGTACCCTCAAATTATCAATAGTTTTTTCTAATGTTTTCCCTAATTCCCTCGTACTTTATTTGCTAATATTTTTACTAGATTTTATAATTCAATTACATATATTGTGAGAGGAAGGTTACCCATGCCAATCTATGAGTATGAGAAGAATGGGAAAACTGCCTACTATTATGCCTTTGAAGTGAAGGACACAACAGGCAAACGTAAAACGATTAAGAAGCGCGGTTTCACTGGAAAGAAAGAAGCAAGAGATGCAGAAGCAGCTGCCCGGACAGAATGGTTAAAAGGCAGTTATATAGATCCCTCTAAGATTACCTTCGGTGAATACATTCAAGAGTGGTTAGATAATAAACAAGATATCTCCCCTGAAACAAGACATACAAACAACGGCCACCTATCCAATCATATTATCCCTGAGCTTGGTCACATCCCTTTACAAAAGGTCAGCGTGACTCACATTGAGCGCCTTATCAAGGCTTTACAGGATAAAGAACTGGCTGATGGTACTGTCCGTAAAATATACAATTTGATTCATACTTGCTTTAAAACAGCAGTAAAAAAGGAATTGATCATTAAGAACCCGTTTGATCTTTTAGATAAAGGTTCTAAACCTCGGACCAGTAAACCTAAAATTGATTACTGGACAACTGAAGAGGTAAAGCAATTTCTCGACAAGATAGACGGCCGTTACCGTATATTGTTTATCTTGGCGATTTATACAGGCATGCGCCGCGGCGAGCTTTTGGGCTTACGTTGGAAGGATATCAACTTTGAAACTTCCCAAATACGAATCAGTCAGTCATTAAAGGCTCGACAAGGCCTAATTAAAGGCGTTAAGACAGATTCAGGCTACAGGTCTATTACTGTCGCACCGACCGTTATAAACGAGCTTAAGAAGCACAGGACGATGGTTCTTAAAGAGAAGTTAGCCTGTGAGGATTATGAAGATTATGACTTAGTGGTTTGCCAAGTGGATGGCCGCCCGCGTGCTTTAGGAACTTTCGACAGGGATTGGAAAAGGGTGTTGGAACGAACGGAAATGAGAAAGATCCGTTTTCATGATTTGCGGCATACATGCGCATCCTTGCTATTCAGTGCAAATGTTCACCCTAAGATCGTCCAGGAACAATTAGGGCATTCCTCTATCAAAATTACCTTAGATACCTATTCTCATATGATGCCAAACATGCAGGCTGATGCAGCAAAGGTTCTTGAAAAAATGCTGAACAATTACTCTTAAATCCTTTCTAGTATTTTGCTGTTATTTCAGATTTCCTACCAAACTCCCTACCAAACGAAAAAAAACGATAAGAAAAAACCGCCTAAAATCCTTATTCATTAAGGTTTAGGCGGTTTTTTAATTTTATATGATCTCTTACGACCCCGAAGGACTAATAATATGAATCTTTCAACAGTTTATCACCTTAAAGTACGGATGTAAAATATCTGATTGGAAATGGTTCATTTGTTACAGAAATGGCCTCCCTTGTCAATTGAACCGTTAAGGCTTTTCAAAAAACGTTCGATGTGCTCCAAAAAGGTTATTCAAGCAAAAATGGTGGAATAAGATATAGAAGCCACACTACATTCAAGGAGGAATCCCATGCTTATTGTCATCTTTAACTTGATTTTTTATTTATTCGTCGTCACCATGAATTTTTTGGCCAATTTTCTGCCATTCAACGGCCAAACATCCGGAGAGGTCTCCGATAAACTGGATGTACTTTTCACCCCTGCCGGTTATGTATTTTCCATATGGGGGTTCATTTACCTTCTACTCGCCATCTGGGTATTCAGGCAGTTTGCAGGTGAGCACAGGAACAGTCCTGCTGCCGAGGCATCATTCCCGTGGTTCGCTTTAAGCTGTGTGCTGAATGGGGCCTGGCTCTTGGCTTGGCATTACGAACACTTTTTGTTATCCGTTTTCATCATCCTTGCGCTTTTAACTACGCTTTTGGTCATTTATACACGTATTAAAAAGGTTGCGCACACTGGCTTCGACCTATTTCCATTTTCCATTTATTCAGGTTGGGTAAGCGTTGCGACCATAGCTGATATTTCTTATTACCTCACTTATATTGAATGGGACGGTTTTGGGATTTCAAAGGTCACCTGGACGATCACTATGCTGATTGTAGCAACAATCCTGGCTTTTGCCTTTTCAAGCAAAAACCGGGATTGGGGCTATCCGCTCGTATTCGTTTGGGCGTTCATCGGCATCGGGGTCCGCAATGATGCCAACTACCCAGTCATTACGACCATTTCCTATATCCTTGCCGCTGTCATCTTGGTCATATCCGTGACCATCTTCATCAGGAATCGAAGGAATATATAAATAGATACAAGTGCCTCAAAAGGCTTGTTGCAGATCGTCCCAGATGTCTTGCCAAGCTTCCAGTCCAACCGATAATCGGATGAGCTGATCGCTGATGCCCATTTGCCGGCGCGAATCTTCAGGGACGGCCGAGTGCGTCATGGTAGCGGGATGCTGGATCAAGGTTTCGGCATCCCCTAGGCTGACGGCAATTTTGATTAATTGCAGTTTATTGAGAAATCCCTGGGCATCCTCTTTTGTACCCTGCAATTCAAAAGAAATAAGACCTCCCCCATGTTTCATCTGCTTTTCCATAATATAATGGTCCTCATGCGTTTCATCCCCTGGATAGTAGACCCGTTTCACCTTTGGATGCTTCTTCAGCTCGCGGAAGATTTCCATTGCATTGGCAGAGTGCCGATCCATCCTCACAGGCAAAGTCTTCAATCCCCGCAATAGTAACCAGGCATCGAATGGGGAAATGATCCCGCCAATATCTTTTTGTGTCGTTCCCGCTACGTGATTCATGAAGTCTTTGCTGCCTACGACAAGCCCGGCAACGACGTCCCCATGTCCGCATAGATATTTCGTTGCGCTGTGAAGGACGATGTCACAGCCATATTCAAGCGGTCTCTGTAAGTAGGGGGTGGAAAAGGTATTATCGACAACCACTGTCACATTGCACTCCTTCGCAACTCTCACCACCATCTGTAAATCAATCATTTTCATCGTCGGATTTATCGGGGTTTCCACATAAATGCAGGTCGTTTGCGGACGGATCATCCTCCTCACCTGCTCCTCTGTATCCATTGCACAAAAATCATGATCGATGCGATATTTATTTTTCATTAACTGCAAAAGACCGAACGTGCAGCCATATAATCCCTGTGAACAAAGGATGTGGTCATCCGTTTTAGTCAAAGCCAATAGCACAGCCGAGACCGCAGCCATCCCCGAACCGAAGGCAAGCCCCACTTCAGCTCCCTCCAAGGCGGCGATTTTTGCTTCCAGCACCTGTACCGTTGGATTTCCAAGACGAGAATATATATATCCATCTTCCAAACCTGCAAAACGCCGTTCCCCTTGCTCCGCCGTATCGAAAGTGAAAGTAGAGGTCTGGAATAAGGGTGCAGTCAAGCTCCCTAAATGCTCCTTCGAGTCATATCCTTCATGGATGACTGACGTTTCGAATTGTTTATGCTTATCTGCCATATTGACTCCTCCCAACCTATGTCTCTTCCTATTTTATGCCAGAAATCATGTTATTGGAAGCGTTTTCATTAAGTGTGTACATCATTTTCACGTCCTAATATGGTCCCACCCTTGCTGATAACTTCCGGTCATCTTATTCATGCAACAGAACGAAAAAACCATCCTACAGCGAATGGTTTTTTCCTTTATCACTATTTGCGGTTGAGCTAAAGGAACTTAATCTATTACGAATCAGCGGGGTAAAGTAATTAAGAACCGGACCTCCCAAGCAAACGGTTAAGAGCGTTCCAATACCGATCGGCCCGTTGAAAGCGAGTGCCATTCCCAAGAAGAAAAGATAAATGAATGTTTTTGAGAATAATATATTCATGCCAGTTAAATCCTGAATGATGAACATCAAACGATCTACAGGAATAGGGGCAAAGTTGGCATGTAAATAAATAGCCGTTCCTAACCCGATGACTGTTAATCCGACTAGTACACAAATAAGTTTAGTGAGCATATGTTCCGGTTGTATCAAGGTTTGCAGTAAATAGAGCCATAGATCAATCCCAATGCCTGTTATAAAAGCTGTTATTAACCCTAACACTTCCGGCCTTTTCCTGTTTAATAAGGCATTAAACAATATCATGATGGCCGCTATGATGAATTCCCAGCTTCCAACCGTCAGGCCGACTTGTATGGAGAGTCCGACCAAAAGGGCATCGAATGGCGATGTTCCTAGATCCGATTGTATCGTCAAGGAACAGCCTAGTGTTAAAATCATGATCCCCGTTACATAGTGGATGAACTTCGTTTTACCCACGTTAAACAGCCTTATTCATTAATCAATTCTTTTATCATGAGAATATGGGGACCGCCGTCTTCCATGAAAACATCTGAAGAAGTCCGGTAGCCAAGCTTTTGATAAAAGCCCTCGGCTTGAGTTTGCCCATGTAATTTAACCTGCGCTATCCCCTTCTCCCTTGCGATTTCTTCCAATGTTTTTATGATCGTTTTTCCTAGGCCGAACTTCCGATAAGCCTCCAGGATACAGATCCTTTCCAATTTTCCTAACTCATCGACGACCCTTAGCCGCCCAGTTCCGACAGGCTGATCATTATAAAAAACTAAAATATGGTCAGCTTGACCATCGAGTGTATCGAATTCGTCAAATTCATCTTCCAATCCGAAACCTTGTTCCTCAACAAATACTTCTTTTCTGATTGCAAAAGCTAAATCCAATTCGTCAGCCATCGTTATTTTTTTTGAATCCACTGAACTTCATCACCTTTCTAGATTTATTCCATTAGACAAGTCATAATACATTCATAACCTTGTAATAGTATAAATGAAATTCATTTTGTTGTAAATACAACAAAAAAAGAAATGGGGATTTTCGAATGAAGGAAATACTTCGTGAAATAGGAATGATTGCAAGAGCATTGGACTCGATAAGCAATATAGAATTCAAAGATTTTGACCTGACGAAGGGTCAGTATTTATATCTTGTCCGAATCTGTGAAAATCCTGGGATCATTCAAGAAAAGGTAGCAGAAATGATAAAGGTTGACCGCACGACAGCAGCTCGTGCCATCAAAAAGCTCGAGAATCAAGGTTTCATTGTAAAGAAAAATGATGATCACAACAAAAAAATCAAAAAATTATATCCTACTGATAAGGGTGATAGGGTTTATGTATATTTAAAGAAAGAAGGCGAGTATACCGACAAGGTCGCCTTGGCCGGTTTTTCTCCTAAAGAAATTGAAACGATGTTTCATCTTCTTCACAAGGTCAGAAAGAATATTGAGGTCGATTGGGAATATGTGAAGAAAGGAAACAAAAGAGAGTATTGATCTTCCATTCAGTTCAATTAACAAGCGACAGCCATAACGGCCGTCGCTTGTTCGAAGATCTATTCGTCGTCCACGATATTACCACCATAGAAGGTTACTCTCGATAGGGGGATATCCAGTTCACGAGCCATTTTTTTCAACTCGCGCTCCTCCCTTTCCGTCACGATGGAAATGACGGTGCCATCAGCACCGGCACGTCCGGTTCTCCCTGATCTATGGATATATTGGTCGATATTATCGGCCATATCAATATGAACGACTGCAGTCAGACCTTTAATATCAAGCCCTCTTGCCGCTACATCCGTCGCAATAAGCATAGGTGATTTGCCTGAACGGAGCTTGCGCAACGCTTTTTCCCGATCGACTTTATTGGATTCTCCGTGAAGGACTCCCATCTCGATTCCTTTGTAACTCAGCTTTTCATGTAAAACGCTCAGCTCAGCTATATCGTTAAGGAAGGCAAGGGCCTTCACATCTTTGATCCTCGTGATTTTTTCAAGAATCTTGGATTTTTCCCTTCTCTCTACAACAAAGTAAAGATGGTCCACCTTCGATTCCATTTTTTCATGCTTATCGACCTTTATCAGTTCAGGTTCATTCATGAATTTACGAGCCGCTTGTTCCGTTTCCGCTGGCAATGTTGCTGAAAACACCAAGATTTGCCGGTCCTTTAGCGTCGCCTTAATAATATTTTGGATCGTGCCCATGTGCTCAGCAGTAATCAATTGGTCGCCCTCATCAAGCACAATCGTCTTAACTTCATGCATCTTCAATTTCTTTTGGGCAATCAATTCAAAGATCCGTCCTGGTGTCCCGGCAATGACCTGTGGATGTTTCTTCAGTTTGTCCAACTGCCTTTTTACGTTAGCGCCGCCGATGAATGCTGCGCCGGTTATACCGCTTCCCTCTGACCAAATCCGCACTTCTTCATTGATTTGCATGACCAGTTCACGGGATGATGCCAAAATCAAAGCTTGGGGGGATTTTTTTTCAGGATCTATTTTTTCTAGCAATGGCAATAAATACGCTAATGTTTTTCCTGTTCCAGTCGGTGATTCAGCCATGATGTCTTTTCCTTCGACGATTACGGGAATCGCTTTCGTTTGGATCGGTGTAAGCTGCCCGAATCCAGACTTTTTCCATACCTCTTGGATATATGGTTTTCTATCGTTCAATAATGCAGGTAATTCGCTCATATCGTTCTCCTTTAATAAAAAACTTTTCCTAACTTCCATAGTACCATTTATTCTTGTCCAGTAGCCAACGGAATCCGAATTGTAACGGTCGTCCCTTTGTTGACCTCACTTTCAAAATCCAGCTCCCCGTCCAGCCGGTGTACGATCTTGCGGCAAATTGCCAGGCCGATCCCCGTGCCCTTCTCTTTCGTCGAATAAAAAGGCTCACCGATCCGTTCAAGGCGTTCCGGCTCCATACCGCTGCCATTATCACTGATGCTGATCACAGCGTTATCATTGATGATTTGCAAGGATATATCAATTTCGCCATTTTCGTCAATCGCTTCAATGCTGTTCTTCACAATATTGATGAAAAGCTGTTTGAGTTCTATTGAATCGGCCATGATTGAAATCGGCTCAGCGGTTTTAATCCTAAGCATCATCTCGATATTGTTTAAGTTCGTTTCCGCGTTCATCAAAGTGAACACCTGCTGTACACTGTCTGCGAGATCGATCCTTCGAAAAGCAACATCCTGTTTCTTTCCAAGAATAAGCAATTCACTGGAGATGATATTGATACGGTCGATTTCCTTCAACATGATATCGGAATGCAGGGGATTGACCTCCTTCGTGATATCCATTAATTGGACGAACCCTTTTAATGAGGTCAGTGGATTCCGAATCTCATGGGCGACGGCAGCTGCCAGATGTCCAATGACCGATAGCTTTTCGGACAAGACCATCAATTCTTCTTCTCGCCGCACTTCGGTAATATCCCTGACGATTGCATATACACCTAGCATTTCCGATTGAACGATGATCGGTAAAAAGGTGACACGGATGATCCGCTTTTCATTTCTCATGTTTTGGAAGGTCGTTTCGAATTTCACAGCTTCGCCTTGAAGGGACTGTGTAAAAAAAGCAGATATCTTTTCCGCTTCATTCCAATTAATGAGGTGATTGCAATTCTTCCCCATCAAGCTGTCATTATGCTGCCCTAACAGCTTTTCCGCTTCAGGGTTGATGGAAACGACATTTCCTTCAAGGTTCAATTCAATGACACAATCGGGGTTATGCTTGAAAAGCGACTGATACTGTTCATCCTTAAGATTGAATTCCTGCTGCGACCTTAACATTTTCCCCGTCCAATACCGGATTAAGAAATATAAGAATATCCCGGTTATGAAAATGAAGGCCCATCCTTTGGAGTGTTGAAACATCGCATATATCTGAACATCTGACTTTGCCTGTGTCATCGAGAAATAATCCGAGACAAAAATCCATAAGACCCCAATGATTATATATATAAGGGCTACTTTACCTGCAATTTTATGAGTTTGGTTCATATCTTTTCCTTTGTATGTTTTTGGTTTATCATTCCCAATTTTGCTCAAAAAAAGCCCTCATGTTTTAAACATAAGGACCCTTTTGATATTGTACCATATTTTTTGTAAACATTTTGAATATCTCATCAAAAATCAAATAACTATTCATGAGATTCTCTTGCTTTGGAACGACTGAAAGCAACGACCGCTCATATTGAAAAAAGGTAGGCAGATCCCAAACACCAATATTTACAATTGTGTTGGCTGGTACTAGAATGAAGTCAACGAACACAGCTTTCGTGCATGTATGGATGTTTCACCAACATGCTCCGATTGATATGAATTGAAATCGAAGAAACGAGATTAGATTATTAGGAGGTATTTGCCCATGCAATCCTATATCAATCAGCCTGATGGAATCTTTCCCTCAGTTTGCTCTCTTGATTGTCCGGATCAATGCGGTTTATTGCTGCACAAGAAAGACGGGAAAATCATCAAGGTTCAAGGCGACCCGGACCATCCCGTCACGAAAGGGAATATTTGCAATAAAGTAAGGAATATGACCGAGCGCCTATACGATCCAAAACGATTAAAGCAGCCACTAAAGCGCATCGGCCCAAAAGGGGAAGGTCACTTCGCACCCATCAGCTGGGAAGAAGCGATTGACACCATCACTGCCAATTGGAAGGAATTGATCAAAAAACACGGTCCCGAAAGCATCCTTCCTTACAGCTTTTACGGAAATATGGGGAACCTCAGCGCCGAGGGGATGGATCGCCGTTTTTTCCATAAGCTCGGCTCCAGCATGCTTGAGCGCTCCATATGTAACGCGGCCGGTTCCGTCGGCTACAGCTATACAATGGGCGGATCTTTCGGCATAGACCCTGAAGAAACGATCCATACCAAGCTTTTCATCATGTGGGGCATTAATGCGGTGAGCACCAATATGCACCAAGTTACGCTTGCCCAGCAAGCCAGGAAAAACGGAGCCAAAATAGTCGTCATTGATGTACACAAAAACCAAACAGGTAAATGGGCTGACTGGTTCATCCCCATCCTCCCTGGTACCGACAGTGCCCTCGCCCTCGGTTTAATGCACATCCTATATGAAGAGAATTTAATCGACCAGCCTTTTCTCGATGCATATACAGTGGGTGCCGAACAATTGCGCGAACATGTCCGTCAATACGACCCGGCGACCGTATCGGGTATCACAGGTGTGCCCATTGAGGATCTATATGAATTAGCGAGGATGTACGGAACGACCGCCCCTTCATTCGTCCGAATCGGCAATGGCCTGCAGCACCATGACAATGGCGGCATGGCAGTACGTACCATCGCCTGCCTTCCTGCACTTACCGGCCAATGGATGGAAAAAGGCGGCGGCGCGACCAAAGGCAATTCAGGATACCTGGCATTCAATACAAATGCCTTAAGACGCCCTGACTTATTACAGGATAAAACGACGCGGACGATTAATATGAACCAAATCGGCCAGGCCCTTTTGGAAAAAGAAAACCCGATTCGCTCCATGTTTGTATATGGCTCCAACCCGGCGCTAGTCGCCCCGAATGCCAATAAGGTACAGGAAGGCCTTAAGCGCGAAGATCTTTTCACAGTGGTCCATGATTTATTTTTAACCGAAACGGCCATGTATGCTGATATTGTCCTCCCTGCCACTTCTTCCTATGAAACGGAGGATTTTTATAATTCCTATTGGCATAATTACATTCAAATTCAAAAACCTATAGTCAAAAAATACGGCAATTCGAAATCGAATGTTGAATTGTTCAAGCTGTTGGCTGTTGGGATGGGCTTTCAAGACCCAGCTTTTAAAGACTCAGAGGAAGATATGATCCGACAGGCTCTCGATTTCCCGGATAACCCATATTTAGACGGCATCACCTATGACTCCCTTTCGAAAGACCAGTTTGTCAAGGCGAAGATGAAGCCGCTGTTCCCGGGTAAGCTGCAAACACCTAGCGGCAAAATCGAACTTTATTCCGAAAGGATGAAACAGCTCGGTTACGATCCATTGCCAACATATAAGCCAATCATAAAGGACAGCGACCTGCCCTTTTTATTCATACCGGCACCTAACCATAACTTCTTGAACTCAACCTTTTCCAATAACGCCAAACATATTTCATTGGAAAAGGAACCGAAATTGCATATGAATGCGATTGACGCCAAAAGATTGGGTATCGTTACTGGTGATATGGTCAGGGTTTGGAACGAACGCGGGGAATGCCTGTTGAAGGCAGCAGCAGGTGAAAATGTATTGCCAGGCGTGCTGGTCAGCCAGGGCTTATGGCAAAAGACGCCCGAAACGAAGCAGCACATCAATGTCCTCACGCCTGATCGCCTATCAGACATGGGTAATGGCGCCGTTTTCTTTTCAGGACGAGTTGATCTTGAAAAATCCCGGCATTAGCAGATCCGAGGAAATATCTGCTGTTTTTCTGGATTCATCGAAGATTTGGAGGACTATATCTGAGGTTTTTTCCGTTTTATCGATGAATTTTGGAATATATACATGGCTTTGCCCGATTTATCTGCGATTCTGGGAATTCATCTTCAATTTCCCCCTATTTATCTGCGAATCTAGAAATTCATCTGCGGTTTTTCCAGACCGTAGCATATACACAGAAAAAGGCCATTCCACAAGGAACGGCCTTTCTTTTCCTAATACTAGCTCTTATTCTTCATCAAACCAGCCTGTTGGTTGAATGTCCAAGTTATTATTGATTTGCTTCAATTCTGTGTATGCCTCATATCCGAACGTGCCTAGTTCGCGTCCATTGCCGCTTTGCTTGAATCCGCCCCACGGAGCTTCGTTGTAAGTCGGATGATACGAGTTAATCCACGTGATGCCCGCACGTACCTTTTTAATGACGCGGTTTGCTTTGGCGATATCATTGGTGAATACTGCTCCCGCTAAACCATATTTCGTATCATTGGCGAGATGGAGAGCCTCCGCTTCATCCTTGAACGTTTGAACGACAAGCACCGGACCAAAAATTTCTTCCTGCACGATCCGCATATCAGGTGTCGTATCGACAAAGATCGTTGGCTCGACAAAGTAGCCGTTTTCCAACCCTTCCCCTTTAATTCGATTTCCTCCAACGATTAATTTTGCTCCTTCTTCTTTTCCGATTTGAATATAAGATAATATCTTGTTCATGTGAGCCTCTGAAACGACAGGTCCCATTTGGCTTTTTTCATCGGAGCCTGAACCCACCTTGATGCGCTTCGCTTTTGCAGTAAGGCTTGCTACGAACTGATCATAAATCGACTCTTCCAAAAGTAAACGCGAGCCGGCTGAACAAACCTGCCCTTGATTACAGAAAATCCCATACAAGGCATAATCGACGGCTGTCTCAAAGTCAGAGTCCGCGAATACGATATTAGGGGATTTACCGCCAAGCTCCAATGTCACTTTCTTTAAGTTTCCAAGCGACGCTTCCATGATCTTACGTCCGGTTGCCGTACCTCCTGTAAAGGCCACTTTATCGATTTCTTCATGCTCGGCTATGGCCTGTCCGACAACGGGTCCAGCTCCTAACACAAGGTTCGCGACACCTTTTGGCAAACCGACTTCAGCCATGATTTCAAACAGCTTGACCGCAGTCACTGGTGTAATCTCCGATGGTTTGAAGACGACGGAATTTCCTGCGGCAAGTGCAGGTGCCAGCTTCCAGGCTGACATCATCAACGGGAAATTCCAAGGTACGATTTGCCCGCATACACCGATCGGTTCCCTTACGACCATCGCTTGTTGCCCGTCAGGAACTTCGTAAGTCTGCCCTGTCGGTTTTGTAGCCAAACCTGCATAATATCTAAAGCAGGCAGCCGAATCATCGATATCAAAACGGGACTCGCGTAATGGTTTCCCATTATCCAGTGTTTCCAACGCAGCAAGCTCTTCGGCCTTTTCTTCAATCTTGTCGGCGATCTTGAATAAAATGCGGGCCCGCTCGACTGCCGGCGTTCCCCACCATCCGCCTTCATAAAAGGCATACTTGGCTGCCTCTACCGCTTTATCGACATCCTCCTTGGTTCCTTCCGCAGCTGTAGCAATAACTTCTCCCGTGGCCGGATTTAATACATCCCTTTTTTCACCTGAAGACGAATTCACCCATTGACCATTAATGAACATTTTTAAATCCAATGCTCCGGTCCCTTCTTTTTTCGCGTTATTTTGTAAAGTTTCCTGCATTAAAATTCCTCCTCGGTTTAAGTGATTTTCTTAATAGATTAAAGAGCAAGTTTCATGCCATTTTAAAAGGTTGATAAATCACGTATTTTTACCCATCCGCCGTCCATTTACATTCATTCGTGAATTACTTATTCATTTCTGCATAACTTTTCGACTATTTTCATCAGAAAAAAAGAAGATGGACATTTGCCCATCCTCCACCTACTAATTCCGATTAAAGATGATCAATTTCATTTCCGTCATTTCCTCGATGGCATATTTTAATCCTTCGCGGCCCGTTCCGCTTTTTTTGACCCCGCCGTATGGCATGTTGTCGACGCGGTAAGTCGGGATATCATTAATGATCACACCGCCGACTTCCAATTTTTCTGCCGCAGAAAGGGCCAGGTTGATATTTTCCGTGTATATCCCAGCCTGAAGGCCGAATTGGGAGTCATTGACCAAGTCAATCGCTTCTTCAACGGATGAAACCTTATTTATTAACACGATTGGTGCAAAAACTTCCTGACAGGAAACCTTCAGCTTCGAATCGACTTCCAACAACACAGTTGGATGGAGGATATTCCCCTCGGATTTTCCTCCTGCTGCAACGACCGCACCATGTTGTTTGGCTTCCCCGATCCAGTCGAGGCTCCGTTTTACATCACCAGGACTGATCAAGGCAGAGATGTCGACCGAAGGGTCCAAAGAATCGCCAAGCTTCAAGGAATTTGTTGCTGCCGTGAATTTTTGGACGAACTCATCGTATACGTCTTCATGTACATATGCACGTTGTAGCGAAATGCAGACCTGCCCTTGGAAGGCGAATGCTGCCGAAACACAGCGCTGGATGATTTTATCGATATTGATCCCTTTATCCACAATGACGGCCGCATTTGAACCAAGTTCAAGACTCACCTTCTTCAATCCCGCTTTATTGCGGATTCCGATCCCTACAGCAGGACTGCCGGTAAAGGATATGCTTTTCACCCGTGAATCAGTGACTAATTGATCACCGATTACAGAGCCGCTTCCGGTAACTAAATTGAATGCTCCGGCAGGCAAATCCGTTTCCGCCAATAGCTCTGCAAGAAAGATCGAGGATAGCGGCGTTTGGCTCGCAGGTTTCAAGACGATCGTATTACCCGCGGCAATGGCCGGGCCAACTTTATGGGCGACCAGGTTCATCGGGAAATTAAAAGGCGTGATCGCACCAAGAACACCAATCGGTTCACGGACTGTATAGCCAATTCGCCCCTCCCCGTCTGCTGTAGCGTCCATCGTCAATGTTTCCCCGTGAATCCTCTTTGCTTCTTCCGCGGCAAATTTATATGTGGCAATCGTACGGGCCACTTCTACCATTGCCGTTTTAATCGGCTTCGCTGCCTCTTTAGCGATAATTTCAGCTGCTTCTTCCTTACGGCTTTCCAACAGACCTGCAAGTTGTTCAAGTATGGCGGCACGTTTATGACTCGGCAGGGCTGCCATCGTTTTTCTCGCTTGATGAGCCGATTCTATCGCCAGCTCCACATCTTCCATGCTTGCCGAAGGAATTTCCGCTAACACTTTCCCGTTATACGGAGATACTAGCTTCGTGAAATGTTCAGTTGCTTGCCACTTACCATTAATGAATAATTTTTTCTTCAGCGTTTCCGTCATTTCCATCCTTTTCACCTCTTATAAAATTTCTTTTTCGACAGCTGTAAATGTTTTATCAAGAATATCAATGATCTTTTCGACCTCTGTTTTAGTGATGATTAAAGGCGGGGCGAATACGAGTGTATCTTGATCAAACGTGACAGACCGGCAAATCAAGCCATTCTTCGCCGCTTCAGCCACAAGTTTTGGAGCTAATTGTGTCCCAAAGCCTTCCCCTGTTTTCTTGTCCTTGACGATGGAGATGCCTCCGATCAGTCCAAGCGCCCTGACATCACCAATGATCGGGTGTTCGCTCTGAAGCTTCTTAAAGCCGGCAAGCAACTCTTCACCGCGCCGTTTCGAGTTTTCCATCAGATTTTCACGTTCAATTATTTCAATGTTTTTCAAAGCAACCGCACAAGCCATCGGGTGACCGCTGTATGTGTAGCCATGCAGGAGCGTGCCTTTTGATAGCGAAATGAAGTCCTTGTGAAGCTTATCATTCAGGACCACACCACCTAATTGGGCGTACCCACTTGTCACACCTTTTGCAAAACACATCATATCCGGCACGACGCCATAATGTTCAATCCCGAAATAAGTCCCTGTTCTCCCGAAACCTGTTATGACCTCATCCGTCACCATTAAAATGCCATATTCATGGCAAATCTCCCTTACTTCCTTAAAGTAGCCCTCAGGAGGGAGATTCACGCCGCCTGCTCCTTGGATCGGTTCCGCGATAAATGCCGCAACCGTTTCCGGACCTTCTTGCTCGATGACCCTCCGCAACTCTTCAATCGAAGATCCGTCGACATAACAAAAATCAGGAGCGATGGAATTCGTGAAGTCACGGAACGGTTTCAGGCCCGTCGCACTTGTCGCCCCCATGGCAACTCCATGATACGATTTCGAACGTGAAATGATCTTTTGGCGATTAGGCTGGCCTTTCAATATCCAATAATGACGGGCAAGTTTGAACGCCGTATCATTCGACTCCGATCCGCCTGAAGTGAAGAAAACGGCATTCAAATCA
Source organism: Peribacillus simplex (assembly GCF_001542915.1). GTDB lineage: Bacteria > Bacillota > Bacilli > Bacillales > DSM-1321 > Peribacillus > Peribacillus simplex_B. The sequence continues at coordinate 88,019 of NZ_LNNH01000025.1, forward strand.
CCAGGAGCAATGGAAGCGATCTTGGCAGCCAAACGAATGGCAGGCTCATTGCTGAAAGTGGCGAAGTTAGAGGTGAAAGCCAGCTTTGCCATTTGTTCTCTTGCCACATCAGCCAGTTCTTCTTGTCCATGTCCTATGTTCACATTCCAAAGTGAAGACATGCCATCGATGACTGTCCTTCCCTTAACATCCGTAAGATAGATCCCCTTGCCTTCTTTAAAGATGAAACTTGGACCATCTGCCTGCTGTTGCTCGATTGCCGTAGTCGGATGAATGAAATGCTTTTTGTCCAAATCGATTAATTCCTGAATACCCGTCTTCTCTTTAATCATGTAAAAAACACCCTTCTTGAATAATGATTTTTTTATATTTATAGATATTGCAAGATGCATGCCAAAGTATATGAACCTAATATCATAGGTATTCAACATAAAACGATTCATATTCAAATCAAAAATCGCACTCAATGATTTATTTACGAATCAAATGATTTATATTCGAATCAAACGATCCCTATCATCCTGTTGCCGTTTCTCGCGTAAAAACCTACAATGTTACATAACCTGACATACGATGTTGAATTTTCTGAAGATTTGTATTATTATCTATACTATCCTTTTGTTCACTTCGTTAATCTAATACGAAAGAAGTTGATAGATATGCAGGTAGGTTTTGAAATGCAGCTAAAACAATCCTTGAAGTTATCATTAACCCCTGAATTACGGCAGGCAATCAACATCCTGCAATATTCCACACATGAATTGATGGATTTTCTACATGAGCAGGCTAATGAAAATCCTGTTCTTGAAATGGCCGCAGCAACTAATGACCCCCTCGCCTCAAACTTTGAACCTAGCATTCGTCCACATATCATGGACTATCGTAAACGAGAAACTTCATCGAATAGGAATCACAATGATTTCAACCCAATCAATAACCTTTCCTGCACTACAGATACATTGGAAGCCCATTTATTGGAGCAGCTGAGTTTTTTCCCGTCATTGAAAGACAGTGAAACTAAGATTGTCGAATTTTTAATAGGAAGCTTAAATGAAAATGGGTTTCTTGATATTGATATAAAAGGGGCAGCCTTGCTTTTTTCAGTGTCCGCCGAGAAAATCGAAGCGATGATTGAAGTACTGCAATCCTTCGATCCCATTGGCGTCGGTGCTAAGGGTCTGACGGATTGCTTACTCATTCAACTTCGCAAACGAGAAAATGATAATCAATTGGCTTATACGATCGTCGAGAAGCACTTATCGGATTTAGCCGAAAAGCGCTATCGGAAAATTGCGGGCCTTTACAAAGTGACCCTTCAGGAAGTGCAGGAGGCAGCGGATTTCATCCGTACCTTGAACCCTCGCCCTGTCAGTCATTTTTCCGATGAGATGATCCATTACATCGTCCCGGATGTATTCGTGGATAAAAAAAAAGATGGATACAGGATAACGGTCAACGATAGCTTCCTGCCCAAGCCGTCCATTAATCCTTTCTATAAGGACAGCATTGCCATGAAACCGGAAAATAGAGCTAATGACTACGTTAAATCTCATCTACATGATGCTCAGTTGCTGATCAAGGGGATCGAACAAAGGCAAATGACTCTATACAAAGTGACGGCTACAATCATGGAAGCGCAGCAGGAGTTTTTCCTGCGGGGAATGGCTGGATTAAAACCGATGACACTGAAGGACATTTCCGAAAAACTTCAGCTTCATGAGTCAACGATAAGCAGGGCGACGAGTAATAAATACATCCAGACACCGCATGGACTTTTTAAATTAAGGAATTTCTTTACGAGAGGGTTAAATCATGTAAACGGCAAAGACTGTGAATCAACGACTACCATCAAAGAAAAAATAAAGGTCTTGATTGCCGACGAGGATAAAATAAAACCATTTTCAGACCAAAAGCTATGCCAAATCTTCGAAAGTGAAGGAACGATGATTTCCCGCCGCACCATTGCAAAGTACCGTGAAGATCTTGGTATACCGGGTTCATCCAAGCGGCGCAGATTTTAAGATCCAATTAATCACTGTCATAAAAAAAGACTATTCCAAAAGGCATGCCTGTTGGGAATAGTCTTTTATGTTTTTCTTAATCCATTTCATTCACGGCCACATTAGTGATGACAGCTGGGGCAGGTCCCCTGCCTTCTCCCCCTATGGTCACCGTTTCACCCGGATTGATTTTTTTATTCCATTGGTCATTTTTGATCACATAGTGATGCTGTGATTCACTGATGATCCTCCCATTCCATATTTGCTGGATTTCCCCCGCGTAATCGAACTCTACCTTCCAATCATCAATAGGCGATGTTCCGGAATTTTTGATCCTGATCTGGAAAATGGAGCCTGACCCCCACTTAGAAGTGATGGTATATGTGACATTTACATGATTGATACCGCCTTGGTCAGGTCCTTTAATGCCGCCTTCGAGCAGATCATCGGAAATTTTTTGCAGAAGGGTATCGCCTTTGCATGTATACTTCCCTGAAGTCCTGCAATCCAGGCTTAAATCCCAAATCATTGCCCCTTCCATGTCCTGTGATTCGATGAAATCGGTTTTATGCCCGATGGACTCGCGGTCGTCATATGAAATGAACGATTTCGTCCTTTGATTATACAGGAAAGGCACCTTTGCTTCGTCATTCCAATATCGTTTGTAGCCTTTCTTATTTATATAGTTCGCGGCAAGGTCCCCGTAATCGAAAATTCCGGTTATGCCAGATGCAGCATCATCCCACGTCCCCTGAGGCAGAAAAGAGCCATTGCTTCCAGGTGTGGCAGTTTGGTATTCCCCATTTTGCCCTCCACCATCTACACCGGTCCAGCCTTTCCCATAAAACGGCAATCCAAGTGTGACTTTATCCATGGGCACTTTCGCTGCCTTATACCGTTCAACCGACTCCTTGACCGTCAACCCCCAACTATTATTGGGATCATTTTTTGAAAAATATAGCGGTGCATTATGGTTTGTAGTCGTTTCCCAGCCTCCGTGGAAATCGTAGGTCATCAAGTTGATCCAATCCACAATTCCCGCAATCTTTGAAAGTTCCGTATTTTTTATGAACGAGCCGCTTATTCCCGCTGCAATCGTCAATAGATATTGCTTTCCGTCTTCTTTTTCGGCTTTATCCAATTCATTGCGAATTTCCTGGAGCAATGATGTATAGTTTTCTTTATCTTCCGGACGAAGAGAGTTCCCCTCAAGCCCCCCTTCAACAGGATATTCCCAATCAAGGTCGACGCCATCGAAGCCATATGCCCGAATGAATTCGACCGAGGATTTGGCGAACACCTTTCGTGTTGCAGGGTCCGCTGCCGCATCGGAAAAACGGTTGCTCCATGACCAGCCACCGACGGCAATAAGCGTTTTTATATGCGGGTGCTTTTCTTTCAGATCGGCGAGTTTTGCGAAGTTTCCGCATTCCGCACGATTACAATCCTTCACTGTCTTTTTCCCATAAGCACGTTGGACGTCAATTTCAGGGTCGCCTAAGACAACTGTTCCATTCGGTATTTTTTTACTTTGAAGTGGAATGGATTTATCCTGGCACTTCCATGTCTTCGAACCCGGATTACCCACAGAAGGATTCCCATGAACTCCATTCCAGCAAATATCGGCAAAAGCATAGTTGATATGGGTTAGATTCGTTCCATCGATATCCTCCACCTGGTAGTCTCGGTCCTTCGCTCCCCATGAAGTATAATAACCAACGACTTTCTTCACTGATTCACCGGAGGCTTCTGCCGATTTTGACGCTCCTATGCTTCCAAATATTAATGAAGCGATCAATACCACAAGCATCCCCATGGAATACATCCATTTACCTTTTTTCATTCCCCTTACCCCTCCCTATTTCCAGATACTAGAATGAGTCTATTAAACTGACGACCCACTAAGTTGGAATTTACAAAATTTGTATGATACTAATATTTTACATGTCATAACAAATTTTTTGTACAGGAGGAAAGACCTGTTTGTGTAAAAAAAATCCAAATGTGATATTTCGATTGTTATAAGGTCCTCTCATAAAAAAAAAATCGGTGATATTGCACTTCATACGTAAAAATATTCCGTATCAGTGAACAGCGTTTCCTCCCCCAAAAGCCTGCAAAATTCATATGATTATTTCAAGGAAACCTTTACAATTAAAATGACTTGGATATTCGCTGGATTCAGCCTGTTCCGTCCACCACAAGATTCGCTCTTTCTTGGGGCGTTTGCGCTTCCACATAGAGGTTTTCCTGAATCATCCAGTTATCTTCCCATATCTGACGCGCCTCTTCGCCATCCCGTTCGAGGCCGCGTTCCAAGCGCCTATTTCGGGGACATTCCACCCAGATGGTGAAATCATAAAGCAGAGCCAATTCTTTACGGGTCGAATATATTCCTTCAATTATGACCAGTCCTTCAGAAGGAACGACATGCCACTCCGCCAAGGCATCCTTATCCCAATCATACCGCTGATATCTTGCTTCCATCCCTTCGGAAAGCGGTTTAAGGACTTGCCGGAACACCCGCTTCCAATCATAATCTCCTCCGATTGGCTTTTGGGACGGCGGCAGCGGGACGCATTGCGAAGAGGGGAGATGAAAATCGTCCATATGAACAACGGCACTCCCCGGATACGCTGCCTGGATTAGGGAAGCTAGTGTACTTTTTCCAGACCCGCCCCTGCCATCTATGGCGATCAGATAGGGAAATCGTTTTGGGGACATGAAGTGAACTTCGGCTATAAGGCCATCAATCGTGAGCGGTCCTTTAATAGTTGGAAATTTCATGAGCATTCCTCCTCTATTACATACTTCCATCCATCCCCCCTTGTTTCCTTTGGGGATGGAATGAAAAACTGAAAAGTAGGTGCACCTATTGAACACGATCCAATCTGCCGCCATTTTCGATATGGACGGTACCTTATTTCAAACAAACGAAATTTTAGGTTCTTCACTTGAAAAAACATTCGATGTCCTCCGGGCAGAAGGAAGCTGGAGGGGGGATGCCCCGCTTGCAGCCTACCAAAGGATAATGGGCGCCCCATTAAGCGCCGTTTGGGAAACTCTGATGCCGGAGCACCCTGATCCTATTCGCCAGCAGGCGGACCGCCTTTTTTTGGAATGCTTGATCGAGGAAATCAAAGAAGGGAAGGGACAGCTTTTTCCTTATGTGCTGGAGACGTTATCAACGATCAAAAAGCTTGGAATTTCCATTTTCATCGCTAGTAACGGACTGGAAAAGTATTTGGAAGAAATCTGTTCATACTTTGGGCTTCATCAATATATTACAGACATTTACAGTGTCCAAAGATCTGCGGAAGGCTCCAAGCCCGACTTGGTACGAATGTTATTGGATGACCATCACATTCAAAATGCGATGATGATCGGCGATCGAAAATCCGACATCGAAGCAGCAAAGAAAAACAGCCTAACTGCTGTAGGCTGCCAATTCGGATTTGCAGAGGAACAGGAATTAAATGAGGCGGATGTACTCATCGCGGATTTCCGTGAACTGCAAACCTACGTAACTCATTGGCTCCTAACGTCCAGCGGCTAATACGCGTTCCTGTTCAGCGAGCATAACGGCTATCTTATCCTGGATGGCCGTTATCCCTTTCTCTTCCACAAAATTATTCAGGATGATTGAAAATATGACTTTTTCCCCTCGTTTCGTCGTCACATAACCTGCTAATGAGCTCGTTCCTGTAATCGTCCCCGTCTTCGCCCTGACATTCCCAGATGCAACGGTCCCCTTCATCCTCTTTCTTAGCGTGCCTCCCACCATTCGATTCTCGATTCCTGCCACCGGCAACGCATTCAAGTAAGCAGGAAACCACGTTTTTTCCTGTACGGCATATAGTAATCTGGTGATTTCATTTGCTGGAATCATATTGACTTGGGATATGCCGGAGCCATCCCGCATCTTGATCGTTTGCATATCGAGTCCCAAACTCTTCATCTCGTTTCCGGCTACCTTCAAACCATCCTTCCAGCTTCCTTCCCCGCCGGCTTCTTTGCCCATCTCTTTTATTAAGATCTCAGCATGACTGTTATTGCTCAGTTTCATGAAAGGAATGAGCAGCTGCGAAAGTGGCATGGATCGATGACTGGCAATCAAGTTCGCGCCTATTGGCGTTTTCCCTTTTTTCCTCTCTCCCACAATTTTGATTCCTTGTTTTCTCATCGATTTTGCGAATAGGCTCATGGCATATTCGGTCGGATCTTTTACCGGAATCCACTCCTTGACCTCCCTGGAATTCTCTGGAATCGTTCCGGTCACCGTAATGGTCCGTGTTCCATGAGAACGATCGATTTCGATTTTCCTATGACCGTCTGCCGCCACCGTTTTCGTTTTGTTGATGATCTTCACCTGATCCGTTTCCGGTGTCTTTTTCACCACTGCCTTGCCGCCTGCTTTATCACCTGGCGTAATTTTCACGATGATCGTTCCGGTATCATAATCTTCATCCGGGGAAGCGGTTAAAGCTGAAACAGCCGCTCCATAATATTCTTGTTCATCGCTCCATACCAAGTCTTTTGAATAGCGGATATCATCATACCAGGAATCATCCCCAATAAGATCTCCGTGAATGAGCGTCACTTTTTTTTGCTTTAGTGAAGCAGCCAACTCATCGAAATTTTCTTCCAGCAAGGTTGGATCTCCCTTTCCTTTCAAATACAAATTCCCCTGCAGGACATGGCCGACTTGCACACCTTTTACGTATACTTCCGTCAGAAATACATGGTCTTCCCCCAACGTTTCCAGTGCAGCCGCAGCCGTCAATAGCTTAAGGTTGGAAGCTGGGCGCAAGCGCGTTTGCGAACCTCGTTCATAAATCAGTTCCCCCGTTTCCGCCGAACGGATTGAAATTCCCACTAACGCGCCTGATAATGACGGGGAATCCTCCAAGATACGTTGAATTTCCTGTCCCACCGTTCCCTCTTCTTTCGCAGCCTGCATGGATTCACCATGAAAAATGCCTATCAAAAACAGGAAGAAGATGAAGCTTACCTTCCTTTTATATGTCAAACCCATCACTCCTACTCTAAAAACTGCCTCCTACTATCTTGTCCACTTTACCGCCATCTAATAGGAGACAAACCGGGAACTTTTTCGAAAGCTAGATCGTATAAGTATGAAGACACAAAAGGAGTGAAAGTATGTATTCAAAGGTTAAACCACCTACTAAACAGATTTCCAAACAAGCCGTGAAGGTCTGGCGGATGACTGAAGCCATTATCCATCTCATTATCCTTGCCATCCTTATCCTTCTATTATTTGCAGACGACTATTTTGCCTGGAAAGAATGGATTGGATGGGGGTTAATCGGACTTGCCGTACTATGCTTATTCGATTCTGTCTGGTCCATCTTCATTGAACCCGTCTTACTGCAAAAATATTGGCGGTACGATGTGAATGAAGAATTCATCCAAACAAAACGAGGAGCCTTGTATGAAACGCATGAACTCATACCGATGACGAAAGTGCAATCCGTCAGGCTGGACCAAGGTCCTTTGCTGCGAAAATATAACCTATACTCACTAAGCATCGGCACAATGGGTGACTCTCACGAGATACCTGCCATCCCAGAGGAAGAAGCCTATGAATTACGGGACCAAATCGCCTATTTCGCAAAAATTAAGGAAGTGGATTGACGATGGAAGAACAGACCAAGCGACTTCACCCCATCAAAATCCCTTTGGATTTAGGAAAATTGCTGAAAGGGAATATTTTTTTCATCATCATACTTTATCTATTCAACTTCGGATCAGAAAAAATGTATATGAAGATACTCCAAATCGCCTTTCTGATTTATTTGGCCTGGAGAGTCTTGGCGATCATCCTGAAATGGTATACCTATAAATATCAAATCAAGGAAGGCACCATCCATATTACCTCAGGCCTCATCTCGAAATCATATCAATCGATACCGCTTCATAAGGTGCAGAATGTCCATCGACGGACGACCGTTTTCCACAGGATTTTCAAACTAACCTCCTTGACATTCGAAACGGGGACCAGCGGGGACGAGGGCAGCGTACCTTTCGAGGTGATTTCCCAAAAAGAGGCCGAGCGGCTACAGCGGACACATTCGTCAAAGCATGATTCAATCATGGATGCGCAGGTTGCCGAGGAAAAGATTGCAGCAGACCTAGAACCATCCATGGAAAAAACGATTCATTTCACACCGACCAAACGAGACGTTCTGAAAGCCTCCTTTACATCGCTCAGCTTCCTGGCCCTCATTCCCGTTTTGGCCACATTATATAATACACTCGATGATTTCATCGATTTAAGAAATGCCGAAGGATACGCTGAGAAGGCAATGGAGTCGTGGTGGATCATAACCATCGCCATCACTGCCCTCATCTGCATAGCGGTCACCTTCGGAATCGTATCCACCTTTGTTAAATATGGAAAATATGAAATTTCATCCGATCAGGAGCGCATCCATATCACGAAAGGTGTATTGGACGAAACTACTTTTTCAATCCAGAAAGAAAAGGTCCAAGCAGTCGAGATCACCCAATCCATCATGAAAAGGATGCTAGGTTTAGCCGAAGTGAAACTGATAAGCGCAGGAAGCACCGGGGATGAAGGGCTTGATACAAATGTTCTCTATCCTTTTTTATCGATCGAACGGGCCTACGCGATGATAGAAGAGATATTACCTGCTTACAAGGTTGAACGTGCAATGGAGCCGCTCTCGAAACAAGCCTTCAAAATCCGAATGCTTCGCCCAAGCGTTTTCTGGCTTCTCACGACAGCCGCCATCTGTTTTTTCGATATAGCTTTGTGGTATCTTTCGCTGATTTTACTTGTCCTCATTTTCACATTGAGGATACTTGATTTCAAAAGTAGCCGCTACTTGTTGAATGGAGAGTTTGTTCAGTTTAAATCAGGAAGCTTAGAAACCTCTCTGTTCATAACCAAAAGAAGCAAGGTCATTCAAATTGAAGTCAGGCGTTCCAAACTACAGAAGGTTTTCGGGCTTGCCTCCATTGAAACGATCAACCGCTCCAAACCTGTACATCACACAACAATCCATGATGTGCCCGCGGAATATGCAGACGATTTTTACGCGTGGTACATAGGCAGAACCCAAGCTATCCAAACCGAATAAGCACCGTCCATGGAAGAGGTGACCCATACAGTCTCCTCTTCTTTCCCATCTGCAGCTTCTTGCGAATATCCACGTCATGTAATGGGCGCTCAAATCTGACGATTAATTATGGCAATTTTCTAAATGGAGGCTTCAAAAAAGTAAATGCGCACCGAAATATCTATTAGAAGCCAAAATTCGAACTATATAAGGAGCATTGTCCATGCAGAAAATGACAGATTGGTATTTTAATTCGCTAAAAAAACAGATATTGATTCCCTTTTTAGCTTTGATCATGATAAGCGGCTTGGCCATTGCTTACATGAGCTATAAAAACAGCATCGAGTTAACGACAGATGAGCTTACTGGAACGACGGAAGAGCAAGTCAAGTCAATGAATGAATCCTTTGAAATCTTCTTCAAGAAAACCGAGGATCAATTGGATAGGCTCAGTAAGTACCCCCGCATGAGCACTTATGAAAAGGACCCTGAATCGATAATCGATGAGTTTTCCCATACACAGTCAAGCAATTCCGAAATAAATGGCTTGTATCTCGGCACGGAAAAAGGGGGAAAAACAATAATATTCCCTAAAGCTGAATTGCCGGCTGATTTTGACCCTAGACAGAGAGAGTGGTATCAAGCTGCGTTAAAGGAAAAAAATGAAACCATTTGGACGGAACCTTATACAGATCAAGCTACAAATAAACTTGTCATCACTGCAGCAAAGGCCATATATGATGGTGACCGATTAATCGGCGTGCTCGGTGTAGACATTTCGATCGACACATTGGTCAAGATGGTTAACCAAACGAAGTTCGGTGAAACCGGTTATTCGGTTTTGCTGGATGAAAAAGGAGCCTTCGTTACCCATCCGGATAAAGAAAAAATTCAACAGGACATATCCAAGGAGAACATTTTCAAGAAAATGAAAAGTGAATCCGGATCGATGCTCGAGGAATATGAAGGAAAAAAACGGATCATCGGCTATGCCACCAACCCGACTACCGGATGGCGAATAGCTGGATTGATGGATGAAAATGAAGTGATAGTCCGTGCAAGCCCGATGATCAAAGATAATATCATCACGTTGTTGATTGTCTTTACCGTGACGGCCTTATCTGCCATCTTCATCACCAGATCCTTGACGAACCCGATTAAAAACCTGCAAGGCTCGATACGGAAGATGGCTGGCGGCGACTTCACGGCCATAAATTCGATCTCAAGGACCGATGAAATAGGACAGCTTGCAGAAGACACGAACATGATGGCCCGAAATATGAGCCAGATGTTAGGGAAGGTCAACACCCTTTCCGATAAAGTTTCCGACTCCTCGATGACGCTTGTCGCAAGTGCAGAGGAAAATTCGGCAGCGGCAAACGAAGTCGCCTTGACGATGGAGCAAATAGCATCAGGTGCCATAGATCAAATTGAAGTCGGGCAAAATAATGAAAAGGCCGTAAAGCTTTTGGCAGACAAAATCAATGACCTTGACGCAGAAACAAGCAAAATGGCGTTGGAATCGGACAATATGTTCAAGGCTTCCGAAAACGGCATCACTCAAGTGCGCGATCTAAAACAACAATTCAACGAAACATCGCTGATCTCCAATAAATTGGGTACAGCCGTTAAGTCATTGGATGCCCGTTCCCATGATATTAGCGCAATCGTAAAGACGATAAGCGGGATTGCCGGACAAACGAACCTACTCGCCTTGAATGCTGCCATCGAAGCGGCAAGGGCTGGTGAGCACGGGAAAGGGTTTGCCGTGGTAGCCGATGAAGTGAAGAAGTTGGCCGAGCAAACGGAGCATTCGCTGAAGGAAATCTCGGAAATCATCCAAGCGATGCAGGCCGATACAAGCAACACAGTACAACTGATTGACCAAGTCAATCAAAAAATCCATCATCAGGATACTTCGGTAACGGATACGGAGAATGCCTTCAGTCACATTGCAACAATCATCGAGAACACTTTCAGCAATTTTGACGAAATGAAAACGATGATGAACGATATGGTATCGGAGGTTACACGGATGTCCGGAAATGCAGAACAATTGAATTCGATCAGTCAGGAAACGGCTGCGGGAACCGAAGAAGTATCGGCATCTATCGAACAAACGAACGCCTCCATGGAACAATTAAATGCCCTTGCCAGTGATCTGGATACCTTATCACAGGAAATGCATAAAGAAATACGAAAGTTCATATTTTAATAAAAAAAAGGACGGACCCTAAAGGGATTCCGTCCTTTCAGTTTGTAGACAAAAGGTTGCGAGATTTGGGCTCTTCGAGCCACTATGTTAAGCCATTTTAGGACCTTGCCATGTCCAAGTGGCCATCTTCTTTACATTCATGGCAGCGAAAGTAAGCATCGCCTGCATCGACAATTTTTTAAGTCCCCTTAAAGTAGTCCAACGCATACCATGCTTTTCTTTTGCATCTGCGAATACACGCTCAATCGTCTCTTTGCGTTTCGCATATATAGGTTTTACCTCTTGATGATGACGCAGATGATCTGCTTCTTCCACATATGCTTGCCAGATATGCCGTGTCACTACTTTTTGATGGTCTTTGCTTTCCGTACACCGTGATAAAAATGAGCATGTTGGGGCGATTTGTATTCGCGATAGCCCTCTTTATTTGTTGTTGAGTACTTTAAAGTTTCTCCCGAAGGGCAAAGGTAACAATCAAAGTGTTCATCGTAAACA
>NZ_LNNH01000026.1 GCF_001542915.1 Peribacillus simplex
CGAGTTACCGATATATTTATAGCCTGCTGTAATGGCAGAGCCTGTATTTGCACTGCTTGGCTTGCTTACGTTTTCAGTTTTACTGGCTGCTGGCTTGCTTGCTGCAGGTTTGTCAGCAGAACTGCTCTTAGATGAATCAGAAGAAGAAGCTGGTTCTTTAGACGAACTTGATGATCCAGCGTTAGAAGTACTTGACGACGACGATTCTCCTTTAGATGATTCATCACTAGAAGAATTCACTTCTTGTGCAGCACGATCAAGATCTGCTTTCTCTGCTGCTTTACGCTCTTCTTCTTTTTTGATATTTTCACGAATCGATGCAATTTGTGCTTCAAGTCCAGCATCTTTATTCTCTAAAGCCTGTTTAAGGGCTTCTGCTTCCGATTCTTTCTTTTCACTCTTTGCCTTCATTTCGACCATTTCTTCTTTTTGGTCCTCAATCTGGGATTGCATGCCTTTAAGCTCTAATTCCATATCTTTCAGGTTTTGCAATTTTTTCTCTACAGACGCTTGTTTTTTCTCTAGGTCAGCTTTATCCGCTTCCTGCTCGCTAAGGATTTGCTGGTCAGCTTCCACGATCGTTGCCACTGCGCCAACACGGTTAACGAACTCACCAAAGCTTTTCGAACCTAAAACGACTTCCAGGTAATCAACGTCCCCGCCGCTCTCTTGGAATGAAACCGCACGTTCTTTCAAAACTTCCTCGCGTTTAGCGATTCTATCTTCCAAAGCTTTAATTTCTTTCTTTAGTGACTCTATCGCTTTTTCAGTATCTTTGATTTCTTGCTTCGTTTCTTTGATTTTCTCGTCATTTGCCTTCATTGCATTTTCAATCTGGGCAATTTGGGAAATCATTTTCGATTGTTCTTTTTTCAATTCCTTGATGACTTGCTCTGCTTCTGATATGTCCGATTGAATTCCTGTACGCTGTGATTGAATGTCTGAGATTGACTCGGCTTTCACTGACGGTAATGCAAAAGCGCTACCTAAACCGAGCATAATTGTCGTGTTCAATACGATAAGTTTTTTCTTCAAGCTCATTTCCCCTGCTTTCCTCCCCGTGCATTTCCATCGACCCACTTCTTTTTCTCTATGAAAAATCATCAGTCAAAATAAATAGCTGGGAACTCTTCTCTATTTTTTTTACTCATTATGTATTTTTCTATGGTTGTAACAATATGAAATATATTTCTGAAACTCTACTATGTTTTACCTAAGTCGTAGTATATCATCAGATTTTGTCAAATGCGTAATAACAATATTACAATTACATTTCATTTTTAACATAATACACGAAAATTCGACTTTTTCATGTGATAAAACGTCCATTATTTTACATAACGCAGTGTGGGTTTTGATGCAAGACTATTTATCTACTTCTTATAACCAAGGAACCAGTGACCATTGGCAGGTAGAAAACACGATAAAATCGGTGGACTTTTCACCTGCCATTCCTGAGAAACAAAAAGTCGGTTTCCTCTCTCCATTTGTCCAGAGGATCTGGGAAACGCCTCTTCACCTTTCGGCCTGCGGTGACTCCCTTGGCCATGTTTCCCCGCAAAAGTTGGCGCCTTTCCTTACAATCCTCTCGGCATGAATACTCTGCCTATAGTCTTCCAGGTTTTAGAATAGTAGGTTGTGGCGCCATGAATCGTTTGCTATGCAAATACGAGCCTCTCTTGTTCGTCTTCAATAAAAAATCGAGAAAGTTGGAAAACCGGAACCCGTCGCTACAGATACAGGATACAAATCAAAAAGGCTTCGGAAAGACAAGCTTTCCGAAACCTTCGTTTTTCGACATTCGCTTAAATTCCAGCCATATAGTCGACAAAGACTTTCAGCTCTTTTGGCCTGACAAACACTTTTGCGCCTTTTCTTAATCCAAGCTGAATATAATGCTCTTTGGTCAGCTCGACTTCAAGCGGTTCGTTCGTATCCTCGCGGATCACTTCGATGCGGACGATGGCTCCCATCGTATGAATATGATCGATGATGGAGGCTATCGAATCCTTTCCTGACGCTTCTGTTTCGATGATGAAATTATGCGCCCTCACATACCCTGTGCTGACGCCATCTTCACTGTCAGGCGCATTCATTTCCACATTCCCCGTTACCAATTTCCCTTGTTGGACGTTCCCCTTGAAAAGATTGACACTGCCAAGAAAATCATAAACAAATGGATTGATCGGGTGATCATATACTTCTTCGGGCGTTCCGACCTGTTCAATTTTCCCTTCATTCATGATGACCACCCTGTCTGCGACATCCATCGCTTCTTCTTGATCATGCGTCACGAACACACTCGTCACATTGAATTCATCATGAAGCCTTCTCAACCAGCGCCTGAGTTCTTTGCGAACCTTGGCATCCAATGCCCCAAATGGTTCATCAAGCAAAAGTATGTTAGGTTCGACCGCAAGGGCCCTTGCCAAAGCTACACGCTGGCGCTGGCCGCCGGATAGCTGGGATGGGTACCGATCTTTATATCCTTCCAACTTGACGAGCTGAAGCAACTCGATCACTTTTTGTTCAATCTCTTTTTTACCTGGTCTTATTTTTCTGGGGCGGACCTTTAAACCGTAAGCAATATTATCGAATATGGTCATATTGCGAAAAAGGGCATAATGCTGGAAGACGAAACCAACATTTCGATCCTTTACATGCTTATGTGTGTAATTTTCCTCATTGAATAGGATACTCCCATTCTCTGCCTGCTCAAGCCCCGCAATGATGCGCAATAATGATGTTTTCCCAGATCCGGATGGGCCAAGAAGAGCGATGAGTTCCCCGCTCTTAATTTCCAAATTGATGTTGGTAAGAGCTTGATATGATCCATAATATTTTGTAATGTTTTCAACGATGATGCTCATTTCTTCCCCTCCTAGCTCGCTTTTGTCGATTTGAAGTCCGTTTTCCATTCAATGAAGCTTTTGATGATCAAGGTGATGATGGCAAATATGGACATCAGGGATGCAACGGCAAACGCTGCTGAAAATTGATATTCATTGTATAAGATTTCAATATGAAGCGGCATCGTGTTCGTCATTCCCCTTATATGGCCGGATACGACCGATACCGCGCCGAATTCCCCTATCGTCCTTGCGTTGCACAGGATGACGCCATATAAAAGGCCCCATTTAATATTAGGAAGCGTGACATACCAAAAAGTCTTGAACCCTCCTGCACCAAGTGTCAATGATGCCTCTTCTTCGGAAGTTCCCTGGCTTTGCATGAGCGGGATCAACTCACGAGCAATGAACGGGAAAGTGATGAAAATGGAGGCGATGACTATCCCAGGTATCGAGAAGATCACTTTCAGGCCAAGCGTTTGCAGCACCGGACCAAGTGCCCCATGTAAGCCGAATAGAAGGACAAAAATCAAACCGGCGATGACAGGCGAGACCGAAAAAGGTAAATCTATCAGCGTTATCAGGAAGTTTTTCCCTTTAAAATCATATTTAGTTATCGTCCACGCAGCCACTACCCCAAAAACGGCATTGAGTGGCACCGTGATGAGGACGACGATCAATGTTAACTTGATTGCCGCCAATGAATCCGGATGGGCTATTGCCGCCAAATAAGCATCTGCTCCTTTTTCAAACGCCTTTACAAAAATGGCGATTAATGGGACGACTAAAAACAACGTCAAAAACAGCAAGACAATGGAAATAAGGATCCACTGTATTGATTTTGGCTCTTTTATTGCGTTTTTCGTGATCTTGACAGGTCCATTCGTTTTTGCAACAACTGAATGATCATGTTCCACTATGTCCCCTCCTACTTCCCTGAGTATCTTTTGCCTGTCCACCACTGCAGGACATTGATGGTGAACAAGATCAGAAATGTAATGACGAGCATCACTGCCGCTACCGCCGTGGCACCCTCATAATCATACTGTTCGAGCTTTGTCATGATGATCAGCGGCGAAATCTCCGTTTTAAATGGCATGTTTCCGGCAATGAAGACTACGGATCCATACTCTCCCAGCGCCCTTGCAAATGAAAGCGCAAAGCCAGTCAGTATCGCTGGAATCAGTTCGGGGAAAATTATTTTTATGAATGTTTGCATGCGATTCGCCCCAAGGGAAGCCGAGGCTTCTTCCATTCCTTTTTCGATATTCTCAAGCACTGGTTGAACCATCCGGACCACGAATGGAAGGCCGATGAATATGAGGGCTATGATGATCCCTGCAGGGGTGAATGCAATTTTAAAGCTAAAGAATTGGCCGATCCACCCATTCGGTGAATACAAGGTCGTCAAGGTTATCCCTGCGACAGCAGTCGGGAGGGCAAAAGGCAAATCAACCAATCCATCGATGATCCGTTTACCCGGAAACTCATAGCGAGTGAGCACCCATGCAATTAAAACACCAAAAACCGCGTTCACGAATGCCGCAGTTAACGCTGTCATAAAACTCAATTTATACGAGGCGACTACCCTTGGTTCTGTTATGGTCGCCCAGAACTCCTGTAATCCCATCGAAAACGTATTCAGAAAAACCATCGATAACGGGATCAAAACGATGATGGTAAGATACAGCAGCGTAAAACCCATCGTCAATCCAAAACCGGGTATGGTCCTTTTATTCTTCCGTTTTCCTTCTGTCATTATAGTCATCGTTTCGCCCCAGTTCTTTCTTATTGTGTATGAGGGAGAAGATGTGAACATACACCTTCTCCCTCATGGCTTATTTGGGTTGATAAATCTCGTCGAATGTACCGCCGTCATTGAAGTGTGTTTCTTGGGCTTTTTTCCATCCGCCAAACTTGCCATCCACCGTCACCATATCGATCTTGGCAAATTGGTCTTGATATTTGGCGAGAACCTTCTCATCCCTAGGACGATAGAAGTTTTTCGCGGCAATTTCCTGACCGGCATCTGTATAAAGGTATTTCAAATAGGCTTCAGCCACTTTTTTTGTTCCTTTTTTCTTGACCACTTCATCGACAACAGCTACTGGAGGCTCAGCTAGAATACTGATTGACGGATTGACGATTTCATATTTATCATCACCGAACTCCTTAAGCGTCAAATAGGCTTCATTCTCCCAAGCAATCAGGACGTCGCCGATTCCCCGCTCCACAAATGTGGTCGTAGCACCGCGTGCTCCAGAATCCAAAACCTCAACATTCTGATAAAGTTTCTTCATGAAATCCTTCACTTTTGCTTCGTCATTATCGTAGTTCTTCTCGGCAAAAGCCCACGCAGCCAAGTAGTTCCACCTTGCTCCCCCGCTAGTCTTTGGATTTGGTGTAATGACCGAAACATCCTTCTTGATTAAATCATCCCAATCTTTAATTCCTTTTGGATTATCTTTTTTCACCAAAAACACGATCGTTGATGTATATGGCGTCGAGTTTTCCGGTAAGCGTTTTTGCCAATCTTTCGCCAATAGGTTACTGGCTTCATGAATGGCATCAATATCATAAGCAAGTGCCAATGTTACGACATCCGCTTCCAAGCCATCGATGACAGCCCTGCCTTGTTTCCCGGAACCGCCATGGGATTGTTGAATCGTAACATCCTGACCGGACTCTTCTTTCCAATGCTTCGCAAACGCCTCATTGAATTCCTGATACAATTCCCGTGTCGGATCATATGACACATTCAATAGCTCAACCTTTTTCGATTTTCCGTCTCCCTCCGTTTTTTCCGACGAATTGCATCCCGCAAGTAAACCGAAGGCTAAAATTACACTTGACCACACCATCAACTTTTTCATGGACTTCCCCCTATTTTTCACTTTTAGCAACAAAAAAGGCAAACCATCCCCTTCAATCATTCTATTCAAGGAGATAGCATGCCTTCAGTTCTCTGATCAGCAAATATTCTGAATTTACGTATAACTACCATAAAGCAAAGTATACCAAGTTGTCAACTGCGTTTTTTTTACACAAGGATATGGAACTACTATTTTTCTGATCCTTTCCAATTAAAATGAGTGATTGATACGGAATAACGAGACTCCGGCTTTAGGAAAGAGAGACACCCGAGGGCCGACCGCCTCTGGAAAGCTTAGCACCTGCTGTCGAATGAACGCATAACGTACAAACCTTTTCTTTTGGATTTCGGAGTTTTACCCGTACACTTAGCCACTTTACTCGCCAGTTCGGCACTTTTGCCCGCGAATTTATCGGATTTACTTGCGAGTTTAGGCTTTATCTCGAATTTGAGGCTGTTTCACGCCATCTGCATGTGGATAATCGGGATTCACTCTTCATCTTCACAGAAAGTGAAAGGAAACGGTCTAAGTACAAATCCTCCTAAATCACGTGCACTAGCCGTTCTACCTTTCCCCTAATGCAGAGTGAATCGGAGAAAAACAATAGCAGCAAGCTCAATACGACGCGTTTTTTTTTCTTATTATAAGCAAAAGCACCCTATGGGATGGACTTTATTCAAGTGTCCATCCCATAGGGTGCTTTTTAAGGAAAAATAGAGACCCATACATCCAAACATTTAAGGCATGGTATCTTTTCGATACAGCTTCTTATCCAAAATATATTGATAACACCGATCAGGCAGCAAATATCTTGGCTCTCCCCCCATCGAGAATTCATCCCTTATATAGGTAGAACTGATTTCCATGGAAAGGCCTTTATCGATAAGGTGAAAGGTATTGCCATCATCATAATTCCTAAGCAACGGACTCTTGGAAATGATTTTCAGCATGTCTATCCCATCACGTGCCATGACGATGAATTTATGATTGGCAATCAATTTTTCCCTGAATTTCCATCGTAAGTGCACCGGCTGATCCTGATTATCCATATCATCCAGTAAATCGGCACCCATTATGAAATACACTTCGTCACTTGGATACTGTGATTTAAAGAACTCCATCGTATACCAGGTGTATTGTTTCCCCGTACCTGCACGTTCATTGATTTCATAATCACTCACTTCGAAAAGCGGATTATCCTCTATGGCCATGCCAAGCATTTCCCAACGATGTTCATTACTCGTTTTCATTTGTTTATCGATGCGCCCATTTGCACAAGGTAAAAAAATCACCTTGTCCAGCTTTGCACGATGCGCAATCGTCGATGCTGTCCATAAATGAACATTTGTGACTGGATCGAAGGAAGAACCATAAATTCCAATCTTACCCATACACATCCCCCCCCTTCATCACTTTCTCTTGATTTTCAGCATGAATGTGTAAACGATGCAAAGAAAAATCAACCACGGCACACCAAACTGGAGAACGATTTTAAATGGGCCAGTAAACCAAGTGGATACCGTCAATGCAAGCAAAAGCAAGGCGCCAAGTATCGTTAAATATGGAAAACCGTGCATTCTTACCGGTAATTTACGCCCGCCTGTTTTTTCCCAGCTCTTCCTGAAATATAAATGCGAGATGAAAACCATGAACCAGGTCAAGATGGCACCGAACATCGATATGCCCATCATGAACGCATAGGAGGTATCAGGAAGAAGGACCTTTACACCTGCAGCAAGGAAAATGCCCAAAGTAGATATGAGCAAGGCCCTTATCGG
Source organism: Peribacillus simplex (assembly GCF_001542915.1). GTDB lineage: Bacteria > Bacillota > Bacilli > Bacillales > DSM-1321 > Peribacillus > Peribacillus simplex_B. The sequence goes on from NZ_LNNH01000026.1 coordinate 7,501, forward strand.
AACTCCATTTTGTCTTACTTTCCGAAAAAATGCCGGGGCCTGCCTTTGCTCGGATAATGAAAATATCATCCGGGTGGAGGCGTATAATTGGCTATTCATGGCTGATAAAGCTGCCGTTAAAATAATGAAATTCATGATACCCGATGCACCGGGTATATTCAGGATTTCCATCACCCTGACAAAAGGACTTTTATCCATGCCAGCATCTTGCCACGGGACAATCATTAACATGATTCCGATTGTCAGTACATAAAACGTTGCGAGTCGGAAAACAGTCGCCTTTAAAGCTTTCGGTACGGCAATATCAGGGTCCTTTGCTTCCCCTGCGGTCACGGCAATCAGCTCTGTCCCTAAAAAGCTGAAGAGAGATATGAAGATGGCCACCCAAAGGCCCCAGAACCCAAATGGCAAAAACCCATCGTGATTGGTATAGTTCTCCACGCCGATTCCGCTTGCAGGCTCGGCACCGATGACCACATACGCTCCCAGTAAAATGAAGATGACGATGGCGCTTATTTTTATCATCGAAAACAGATACTCGAAATTTCCGAATGTATTGACGCTTGTTGCATTTACATAGATCAGCAGGGCCGCAAAAAGAATGATCCAAATAATCCCAGGTACATCAGGAAACCAGTATTTCATATATACTGCTACGGCACTCACTTCAACCCCAATTGCCAGGACATTCGCGATCCAATACGAATACCTCACAACAAAACCAGCAAATGGACTGATATATTTTTCGGCAATCGTGCCAAAGGATCCCGATGTTGGATAGGCTACCGTCATTTCTGCCAAACAGCCCATTAAAAGAAGGACAATGAAGGCACCTATCGCATAGCTGATCAAGACACTCGGGCCTGCTGTCGAAATCGCAAGGCCGCTGCCCAGAAATAAGCCCGTGCCTATTGCACAACCCATGGCAATCATGGTGATTTGATTTGATGATAATTCACGACGCAGTTTATTCTTTTCCATATGTTGCTCCCATCTTAGGCAATGATTCCCTTCTTATTTTCAAGGATGTTCGTATAACCAAGGCTCGGCTGCTTCCAGCCATCAAAGAAATCTTCACGATGTTCCGCAGCTTTTTCCTGCATCGACCTCGTTCATTTGTAGATTTTTGCGCCTTCCCATGCCAACCTTATCATTCTATGAGGATCTTTTTCAATATAATCTCTTTTATCAAAAATCATCGTGTAACGATTGGCTTCATTGTATTTCGGCCAAATTTCCCCCTCAGGCGGATTTGGATCTCCATATTTCGCAAAATTAACCCAATGGTTCTTTATCCTGTCTGTTACCTTACGTGATGACTTGAAACGGTCGGAACGGATCCGCCTCACAAAGGTGGCATTGAAATTCCGGAATGCAAAAGGGTGTTCCAAACCCGGAAGTCCCCCCCATTCGCTTATACGATCGGCAGCCGTTTTACAATCAGAGTGATACATCCAGGTTTTTTCAAAACGGCTGTATACCTCCGCATACCAAACGGAAGGAATATGGTATATTGGAAGACCGCCTTTACCCAGCGTCTTTTCCTTTTCTGGGAACGACCCATAAGCATTTTCAATCGGCCCCTTTGCCTCTGGGTCAGTGTTTTCAAACAATTTTTCGACCACCTCTGCATTTGCCGGGATGAAAGGGGATTCGATTTGGCCTAATAATGGCACATCGTCTCGTTTTGTTCCTATAAGCAAGGGTATGCCCTCGGTGCTTTTCGAGCGAATCGACTCAAGTGGATAATCAGGCAAAACATCACCATCGACGACAGGTCCAAATGGCAGGGTGCCTGGCATGGCTTGTGAATTTTCCTGTAGTAACCGCGAGGACGCGGCGAGGATGTCTGCAACGGGGAGTGACTTTAATCGATGTACTTCATTCTTGCCGATTCCCAAAATCTGAAGGAACCTTTCACTGATTCGTTGTGCGATTTCTTTTCCGTATACAGATGTCGGGGTGGGGCTTAGGGCAATGGCCTTTTGAAAAAGTCCTCTTGCCGATGGTACAGTCAGTAAGGTCGTAACGGCGTTGCCTCCAGACAGTTCCCCAAAAATCGAAACATTTTCCGGATCGCCGCCAAAAACCTCTATATTTTCCTTGATCCATCTTAACGATGCCACTTGGTCGCGTAAACCTAAATTGGTTTCGAATGTTTCACCTCTATCAACAAAATCGGTAAAATCCACATACCCCAATGCCCCTACCCGGTAATTGATGCTAACAACGACAACATCTCCATTCTTAGCCAATGAATGCCCATTATACTGATCGATGGACCCTGCTCCAAAAATGTTTGCCTCACCTGGAATCCATACAATGACGGGTCGCTTTTTATCATCCGCTCTCGGTGACCATATATTAAGGAATAGGCAATCTTCATCCATTTTTTCTGTGCCTGCCCTGTCGTTCGGCTGTGGAGGAATCGGACCGAACTCCACCGCATCCACTACACCGCCCCATTTCTCGACTGGCTCCGGTGAGCGGAAACGCAAGGCAGAAACTGGCGCCTTCGCATACCTGACTCCACGCCAAACATATATATCGTTTTCCATCGTCCCTTGAAGATGCCCTTTTGCAGTCGTTACGATTGATCCTATCATCCACTCTCACCTCTCCAATTAGTTTCGATTACTTAAGTTCTTCTTTTTTGATTCCTTTATATCCTTCATCTTTACAAAAAAAAGAAAGATAAAGGCGACAAAAAAAAGACCCATTCGGGTCTCAGACTGTAGACAAACTCGATGAAAATCGAGTTTGTCTATTTTTATGGCCTGTACAATTTAGACGTTGATTTCCACTCCAGGCACTCGCTTTCCG
>NZ_LNNH01000027.1:0-132351 GCF_001542915.1 Peribacillus simplex
GAAGAGCCCAAATCTCGTAACCTTTGGTCAAAATTTCAAAGGAATTTCAAAAGGGGTTCGGAATTTTTTAATTCCGAACCCCTTTTGTCTACAAACTGGGATGACCCTTAATCGGGTCATCTTTTTTTGTTATGAACGAACCTAGCATCCAGCTTTACGATGCAATCCGGTCTGTCTTCCTCGTTTTCCCTCAATCATCCCTATGTATACTCCCAACCATTGCGATGGGCACCGTTTTCTCTTTGATATTTTCATCATGTCTTTCTCTTCCCGCGTAGCAAACACTCCAAATTCCTCATTTTACAAAAATATATAGATTTTTCCATTTATTTGTAATATTATCTTCTTTATTAAAAGGCAGTCTTTAGGAAATGGAGGCGGGCGAAATAACGAAACGAATCGTGCACATTGAAGATTCAGATGTTGCGCTGGATCAGGGGGTACTTATAGGCGGTTTTCCAGTCGATTCTGTGATATTCAGTAACATCCTTTCTGATAGATCGAAAAGAGCCTCCCGAATGATATATTCCCAGTTTGGAATCAAGACTACGATAGCATTGCCATATACCGACAAAGATTCTAAATTATTAGCCGATTATGTAAGCTTGTTATCGGAATTGAATATTGATCAAGTAATACTGAAGGTTGGAACGTGGGGGATCAATCATTCGTTCATGGATCCCGGTGGCTTCCAGCATCAGGATCAACAATCAATCGAGGGTTTACAATCATGGATTTCCGAATTCAAAGAATATCATGACATTCCGATTTATTTACATCCCATTAGACAATTATCACTGCCCCCCCAGTCATTTTATAAAAAGGTAATCACGGAGTTAAGCGGTTTACATGTTCCTTTATCCATCGATTTGGGACTGGTATTATCGGACTGTAAAAATTGGGGAATGAAGTATAAAAAAGAAATCCTCGCATTGCTGAGGAGTAACCCTTCCATATCAATGTTTTGGTTAAGCGCTGTCAGGAAAGCTGGTGATGCTTTCATCCCGTGTGCTTGTGAAAGTGTGGATGATCAAATATGGGAGATGGTTGATCTTTTGATAGGTGAAGATGCTTCACTGATCTTAATGACCGACAGACTGTCCAGTGAAACCCAAATCACTTCGGATGTAGAAAAACTAATGAATGCAAAGGGAGCTGTGCCTAAACATGAATACTACGGTTAAGCCTGAGCTGGCGTTACAGGATTTGCTGGTGAAAATGAGCATCGATCCTAAGTGGAGTCCAGATATCAAGGATGGGAAATTCCAGCGAACAGTAAAAAAAATGAATAAGGAAGAACTTCTTCAATTAAATGTAAGTGCGTTCCACTCAGAAAGAAAAGGAAGATGGTTACAGATTCTAGCCCACTTGATACCGATGTTTTCCATGGGCATTCCCTTGTTGAAGGATGAATTAAAATGCTCCAGTGATAATGAATTGATGGAAACGGATGTATTTAACGAATTCTTTTCATCTCCTTTTTTATGGAATATCGAATTCAGCATTCCTCATCCATTGGGCTATGGCAAAGGTATAGAAAAGGCGACTGCTTTCATTTACTTTCTTAGATCTTATAAGGAGATGCTTCCGCTAAAACTAGTGGAACTTTTCGAATTGGAATATGCCATATTCAAAGCTTCTTATAAATTGCCTAGCAAAAATACTTCCTTTTTGGTTGGAAAGCTCTATAAGAATACTTCAGCGACTATCATGAAAACGAAATACGATGTCTTGAGTGTAATTGAGGGCTGTGCCGACTTTCATGAACTATTGCCATGCGAATCTTTTTATATCATCTCGCCATTAAATAAGACTTATAGAATAAATTCAGATTACTATCGTCTTTTAGCTTCTTTTGAGGAAGGTCATGAAACGGATAACCTTACTGATGGTGAGCGGAATATAATAACTTCCGCTTTAAAACTCAGAATACTATGCGCAAACCCAGTGGATATTGAAGAACAGCTGATTGCCCATAAACGATAGGTATCATTTGTTTAGTACATGGATATGATTTGGCGCACCAATCTATAATAAATGTTACTACATAGTGGAAAGGAGGAATATTTATGGATAAATCAATCAAAAACCAAGACTTACAAACTGATAAAAAAGAACTTTCATTGAATGAATTGCAAGAGCTTGTTGCTCCCGGTTTTCTTGAGGCGAACCCAAATGGCGGCTTGACGGATGCCGTGCTTGGCCAGTTGCTTGGACCACGTACTGATAACTAATTCGGAAGGAGGCAAGGATCATATGAAAAATACGAAGAAGAATCCCGAACTTAATTCAGATAATAAAGAACTTTCATTGAATGAATTGCAAGAACTTGTCGCTCCTGGTTTTCTTGAAGCGAATCCGAACGGCGGCTTGACGGATGCCGTATTAGGTCAGCTGCTTGGACCGCGTGTAGATAATTAAACAGTATGAAAACTAGTATGTAAATTTATTATTTTGGTGCGCCATATCATATCCATGTATGCATTTGCGTATTATCATGTTCGATTTGGAGGTATAACATGTGCGGAATATCGGGTTTTTTTGGAAGGGAAGATAATAAACCTATCTATGTAAAGACTTGTTTAAATGAAATGGAGCATCGAGGACCTGATGATTGCAGCATTGTGGAATTAGATGAAATCGTCATGGGAACAGTTAGATTGTCGATTAGGGATTCAAGTGAAAAAGCGAATCAGCCATTCGTAAGTTCCTCTGGCCGGTGGATTATCACTTTCAATGGGGAGCTAAATAATTTTCAACAATTGAGGCATGAGCTGAACCGTTGTTGGGTGACGGAATGCGATACAGAAGTCCTGGCAGAGCTTTTTGAAACGTATGGGAAAGAAGGGGTGCGGAAATTAAAGGGGATGTATGCCATCGCCGCTTTCGATACGTATACGGACAAGCTTTTCTTAGCACGTGATTTCCCTGGAATCAAGCCGTTATATTGGACAAAAACGGAAATTGGCGCATATATCTATGCTTCGGAATTCCCTGCGCTCCTTAATACGTTGAAAGCCTTGGATGAAGATTGCAAAATGACGGAAGCACAAGTGTATGAATATCTCATGTACCGGGATACCCTGCTTGAACCCAATACCTTGATAAATTCCATTAAAAAGGTCTCTCCAGGGGAAATTCTCGAATTAAGTCTTGATAAAGAGGCCCTTTCAGATAAGATGTCAGGTGTCCATGAAAAAAACGAGCCCTTAGATTTAGAAAGGCTTTTCACGAAGGCCATTACCAGCGTAATTGAACTGAAACAAAAAATGGGGATGTTTCTTTCAGGAGGAGTGGATTCTAGTACCGTTTTATCAGAAATGGTATCGCAAGGAGCCGAGGTGGAGGCATTTACTCTAAGGTATGAAAAAACAGGTGAATTCTCTTATTCCGAAGTGCCCTTTAGTAAGTATGTCTGTGAATTTTTGAATGTACCCCTGCATGAAGTGATTTTAACGGAAAAAGATTTTATTGAATTGTTGCCCCAAGCGTTAGCCAACCAAGACGGATTATCGATGGATCCGACGATAGTCGCTTATTATGCATTAGGCGAAGCGGCAGAAAAAAGAGGCCTAAAGGTTGTTATTACCGGCACAGGAAGCGATGAAATATTCGGAAGCTATGATTGGCTGCATTCCGATTCAATAGAACGGTTCGATCATTGGATGAAATCGGCCACAACCAAAAGTCTTTTAAGGATGGATGAACAAGTCTGGAAAAATATAAGTGATTCAAGTTTTCTGGACAGAAAACATAAAATTGAAACATTTATGTCTGTTGGAGGAAATTTAGGCGATGCGATCCGGCTCTTCGGCTTTTATCATTTAGAAGCTGATGCACTGCCGCGGGTCGATCTTGGGACCATGAATTCCTCAGTGGAGTGCAGAGTGCCTTTGCTTGACCAAGATTTTGTCCAGGCTGCCCTATCCATGTCGCCCGATAAGGAAAAAAGCCTTTTTCGCAGTCTCAGTAAGAATAGAATCCCCATTGAAATACAGCAAAGGCCAAAATGCGGGTTTCCGCATCCTGTATTTATATGGATGAAGCATGGCCAATTAGGACGGGTTGCTTATGACTTTTTAAAAATAAGTCAGCTGAAAGACGTGATCAATTTTGAGGAATTAGATAAATTCCTGAATGATGGCTCAAGCCTTTTAGGTAGGAATCCTTCTGCCCGCTTATATGATGTGGGGAGCTCGTTCTGGTATATATATAGTTTTGCACTATGGTGTGAGATACATAAGGTAAGATTACCTAATTTGAAGAAGTGTAAGGAGGTATATTATGAAAACTGAAACACAACTGGCAAATGAAGTGATTTCAGGGAAAAGATTAGGGATCGGAGTGGCTTGGATAGACTCTCCGGAATATTTGGACTTTATAAATAAAGAGTTGGATCCTTCCTTCCACTATATTGAGGTGCACCTCCCATCGAATATTAATAATGTGCCATCGAATTTCGAGAAGATCGCTCATTGCAGCACGCTGCCATTGGCCGATTTACATGAACCGACAAGAAAGATAATAAAGGATGTTTTCCATCAAGCCAAGGAAATTGAAGCCCATTGGATAGGCGAGCACCTTTCAATTTTGGGAACGACGGATGGGCTTCAATTCGGTTATATTTTTGCTCCGATAAAAGATGAAGACCTGAAGGATAGAGTGATAAGAAGGATAAAAAGATATCAAGAAACCTATGGAATTCCATTTGTCATTGAATTAGGCCCCCGCTATCATGATTGGGGCGGAGTCGATGTTCTGGAGGACTATACCTTACTGAAAGAGATTTCCATTGAAGCCAATATTCCAATCATTCTCGATATTCCTCATACATGGGCAACAGCCAAAGCCTTTAATAAATCATTCGAGGAATTGTTAAGCTTCTTAAAAGGGGCCCATATTGCCGAAATTCATATCGGGGCAAGTGGCGTATCCAAAAAAGGGCAAATCTCATTTGAACAAAGTTGGAATCAGTTGGTCATTTGCCTTGAAATGTTCCCTGAAGTTAGGGGAATTACAGTCGAGCTGGGAAAAAATACGAAAACGGAAGACTATTGCAATACAATAAGGGAAGTATCTAAACGGTTCCAAAGCAGTAAATGGAGGATAAATGATGAAAACAATTGATTTTAAGAATTTATTGACTCCGGCTCCTTCGAATATTGGAAGGGATGTTCATAAACAATTACTTTCTCTCAGAAATATTAAAGCGTTAGAGCTAATCCTTCAATCAAACAAGGAGGAAAATCTAAATTGGCTGGGAAAGGCAATCGACCTGCTCAAGACCTGCGATGCAGCGGAAAGGGATCATGTCCTTAATAAGCCATATGTTTATTTATGGATTGAAAAGTATAAAAATTTCACTTCCATGGGCGAAACCGAAAAGCAAACTTGGATTTGGAAAGGATTTGTGCACATATTCTTACAATTGAACAAAAGGGTAAATCCTGTGCTGGAAAGTTTAAGGCTCAGATTTACCGTGAAACCAAAGGATATTTTTTTCTTGAAGGACATGACAGAAAATCAAGCTGCTAAAGAAATCTTGGTAATAAGCGAAAATAACCACATCACTTTTGAAGTGGAACATGTCCTGTACAGTTTCGATGTTCATACCTTTCATAAAGCATTTACCCTTCCATTCATTACGAACGAAGTTTTTTGGTTTGAGGAATATGTGAACATTGCATCCTCTGCGGAATTGCGCATGAATATGGAAATAACTGAAGTAGTGTCCGAAGACATTAATAACTCCTTTGAAGAAGCGTTGCAATTAATCAAGATCAGCTGGCCAGAAATGTTTGCCGAGATTGATGGAAACATAGAGAATATCGTATTCTTCAACCCGCCTGGTCTGCCGTTCTTTTCCGATTTTCGAGTGCATGGAACCATCTTTGCCTGCCATGTTGCAAGACCTGTGGTGAAAATTGCTGAATGGTTAATTCATGAAGCAAGCCATAATAGATTGAATACAATCATGTGCGCTAGGCCCCACATTTTTAACGATATGAAGCCAATTTACACTTCACCATGGAGAGATGAATTAAGGCCGTTATACGGTATTTATCATGGATGTTTCGTCCATTGCAGAGTATTGCATTTCTATCGGCTATTGAAGAAAAAACGGGCCACTTACAAGGGAGTATCAATGGAATCGGAAATAGAGAGAATCAGCGAAGAGCTGCAATTGGGTTTATCAACGATTGAAGAACATGCATCATTGTCTCCTGATGGTGAAGCGCTTGTACATGGTATGCAAAACTTGGTTATAGCTGATTCCAAGTAAAGATTGAAACTTGAAAGTGATCGATGGTCATTACGGCATCCAAATTAGTTGGGGGTATCTTATTGCATTTATTTCATCCATTTAAGAAATACACACCATTATTAAATGAAAAAAGGTTTACTTATTTATGCTTATCGGAGTCTTTTTCTACCCTTGGGAATATGGCCCAAGGGATAGCTCTAGCAGCATATATTTTCACCTTATCACAGTCGATATTCATCTTTGGTCTATATCTCATCATTCGTTTCGCCCCGCAATTCTTACTATTTTCCATAGCTGGGAATATAGTCGATAAATATTCAAGACGGTTCACCTTAACGATCATCAATCTCTTGTTGGCTCTTTTGACATGTGTAATGGCTTTTAATGCTCATAGTACAACCATCATCCTTATTATCACGCTTCTGATTGGGATCATCGAGCTGCCTTATCATCCTGCACTGTCCTCAAGCATTCCTGCATTGGTGAAGAAAGACCAGCTAGGGCTAGCTAATGGTCTAATCGGGATATTGACAAGTATAGCCAGAGTGATCGGTTCAGCTATTGCCGCTTTCGGATTATTAAATGACACTGTAATCGGTTTATTGATTTTCAATGCGGTTACATTTTTCATTGCCGGAATGATAACATGGACGAAGCTCCCCACTGCCAATGAAGATAGTGACCGAGCCCAAATGAAGGGGACTGAGGAAAGTGACGATCTTGAGCAAAGCGGGTTAAGCACTAGCATTACCTATATCCAAAAACACTCGGTTCTAAAAAACCTGATTTTCGGCTCTTTTTTGGTTTGGGGATGTCTAAGTATCACAGATGTTTTGTTAGTGCCCTTATTGAATTCCACGATTCAAGGCGGAGAGAAGTATTACGGGATTTATCGGTTCATTGCAGCCTTAGGCATGTTAATTGGGAATTACTTGGCTGTTCCTTGGAGAGAACGATATTTATCCTTGAAAAGAACTAAATATGGATTTGTAGTCCCGTTAGTCATTTTATCATTCAGCAGTATCGGCATTGCTTTCTCCCCACTCATATTAGGTCCGATATTATATTTGTTTTTATGGATAGCGATGTTTTTGCCTTCCAATCTCTTGAATGTTGAACTTCAATCCACCCCTAATAACATTAGGGGCAAGGTCATTTCGATAGCGGATGCATTGGATGGAATTCTCTTTATCTTGTTAACGGGTCTTTTACCTTATTTATCTCATTTCATAAGCGTGAAAAAATTGCTGATAGCCGCATCGATACCCTTCGTGGTGATAAGCTTGATTTTAACCTATAGGTTTATAAAATCGGTTTATATCAATAAAAAGAATAAAGGCTTGGAGTTAACATGAGAAATGATTTTGTCACAAGGGAGCAAGGGAATTTCAGTTTTCATCTTTTGCCTTCGGAGAAGTATGTTCAAACGACGATCGCCGTGAGAATCCATTTGGATCTGGATGAGAAAATGACTACGGGTGCTGCATTACTGCCCTACATATTGCTTCATGGAAGTGAACGATTTAGAAATGACTTTATCATCCAATCAAAGCTGGATGAAGAGTACGGAGCGAAACTAGGAGTCTCCATTGATAAAAAAGGCGATAAGCAGGTTTTATGTTTATCGCTAAAGTTTTATAATCAAAAGCATAAGATGATCAAACCGGAAATTTTGACAGTGTTACTTGATTTATTAACCCAGCCATTAATTACTAAAAAATCCGTTGAACTTGAAAAAAAGCTCCACTCACGAAGAATCCAAAATGAGATTTTTAATGCGTATCATTATTCGTATAAAAAGAGTTTTCTATATTTACAAGGAAATCAACAAAAATTGTATCTAGATCAGGTAGGTTCGATAGGTGATATCGAAACGTGGAATGAGTCAAAGTTGCGGAATCTCCACCAAAAGATACTTCAAACAGCCCCCATACATGTATACGTTATCGGTGACATTGATGAAGAAGAGGTGTTGGAACAATTAAGCAGCTGTTTATGCGGAGGAGTCGAAGAATCGGAGCGTTCCATGATACCTCCAACACCCGTGCAAAGCCCTGTAAAAACATATCATTGTGAAAAATTCCAGTCCAAACATGCCATAATCACAGCATGTTCCAGTACTGGTGGGATAACCTTGAAAAGCGAAAAATACCCGGCATTGGTGGTGTTCAACCGCCTTTTAGGCGGGTTCCCACACTCGAGGTTATTCATGAATGTAAGGAACCAGCTCCAAGCAGCTTATTCGATCATAAGCATATTGGATGCAATCAATGGCCTTCTGTTCATCCAAACGGCCATTGATCCGGCTTCTGAAGAATTGGTCCTTAGGAAAATATTTGGTGAAATGAAGTCGATAAAAGAAGGAGGCTGCACCCAAGAGGAATTGGAGGCGACAATCAAAACATTGAAAAATAGTTACAAGCTTTCTCAAGACTCCCCCGTAAGTTTAATTGATTTTCATCAAAATGGGATAATCAGCGGAAAAGTTAGGACCATGACTGAAATGATTGATTGCATCGATCGCATCGAATTACAGGACATCCAGGAAGTGGCGCAAGTTTTTAAAGGCTATTCCATTTTCACTTTAGGAGAGGGATAGGGATGAACCATGGTTATTGGTAGTCATATCGAAAAAAAGAACATAAACGGATTGGACACTCTATTGGTCAATAAAAAAGGTTTTCTCGAAAACTATATTCTCCTATCGGTCGGATTTGGAGGGATGGATAGCCATTTTCAGGATGGATGGAATAGGAAAATCCCCTATGGAACTGCACATTTTTTAGAGCATCTCATTATACAAAATGTGCAGTTCGACGCCATATATAGATTTGGTGAAATAGGGGCTTCTCTAAATGCCAGTACGAATTTCGAACGTACATCATTTTCCATATCCTGTACGGAACAGCTTGGATTAAATATTCAAATGATTCTAAAACTTGTCCAGTCGATTTCCATAACAAAGGACATCGTGGAAAAAGAAAAAAAAATCATCAAGCAGGAGTTTATGCAATTACATAGTAATAGAAAAAACAGCTGTTACACCCATCTATTGTCTGATTTATATGGGGGAGAAAGCGGGTTGGCACAGCCGATCATTGGCAATTCAGGAAGTATAGAATCAATGGATGCCTGCATGCTGCAGAAGTGTTTTCAAAAATTCTATTCAATAGAGAATATGAAAATCATCATCATAGGAGAATTAAATCCTGAAGAGGTCTATGACGTCATCGAACGTGCGCTTGCAAATTCCCCAGTAAAAGAAAAAGAACGTTTTTCGCCATTCATACCAGTCAAAAGAGAGAGCCTGAAAATCGAACAGATTAATAGCACTCAATCTGTCCTCTTCTGGGGGAATGCAATCACTTATGGAAATGATGCTGGGAATCCTTATAACGATATCCGTAAGGAATTCAGCATTAGAGTCGGGTTGGAAATTCTTTTCGGCAGGACCTCCGAATTTCAGCGGAAAATCCATGGCCAGGGTTTAATAGATGGAAGCATCGATGTCAAATGCGAATTTTCAAATAGATATTGCTTTTCGTTATTAAACACAATCACAAACAAGCCATCAGACGTGATGGAAGAAATCGATAAAACAAAAAAAGATATACGGAAGAGGAGTATCGGTGATGTTGAATTTCTAATTTCGAAACGAAGGATTATCGGAAGGATAATCGATGTATATGATCACCCAGCAAAGTTAGCCAATTCGATCCTCCATTATTCCATTAGAGGGATGGATTTTTCCGATGTTCTTGACGTAATGAATCTAATTACAAAAAAAGAGGTCATGGATGCCATGCATTCCCATCTGTTATAAGGAAAGGCGAGCGACAATAAATTCCTTTAAATTTGTTCAATGAGTCACTTGGAGAAGTACTGTTCATGTTGTTGGCAGTAGCCAGTTTGAATTTACCTTAGAATGAAAAAAAAGGCTCCGTAATATAGTCATGGAAAATATATAAAGAAGTTAAGACAAATCATTCCATATAAAATCGTCAGGAGATACACATGAAACGACTGCTTGCTCTATGCATATCGCTGCAAATTGCCTTCGTCCTGCTTTACATCACGGGAATTCTTCCTGAGTTGAACGCTTATGCCGGTGCCATCGTTTGCTTGATCATTGGGTTTGCAAGTATGGTGCTCAGCTTATATTCGGCAGGCAAGAAATTCAGCTTGGGCGTTTCGTTCTTGGCATTCATCTTTTCCTTATTCATCATTTGTTTCACCATTTTCATTTATTTCCTGCCAGAAGCGGGGATGCCTCCGGTAATTCCTTTGTTTGATTGAAGCTTAATCAAGGCATAGGGAGCAGGATGGGGAATCACAAAAAACCGGAACGATGGACTTGTTCCGGTTCTTTATGGTTTTTCAATGAGCGGCTGGGAGCCATCCTTTTTCGATGGCCACTTCTTGTATCGAGCGGTAAACCGTGTCGACCATGGCATTCAATTCCTCTTCCGACATGGCCAGGATCGGCATCATCGTGATGACGGGGCCAAGTTCGCGGATGATCAGGCCATTTCCCCGTGCCTTATTGATGATTCCGGAAACGACGTTCTCTTGAAGCGAGAACGTTTCTTTCGTATGGCGGTCTTTGACGATTTCCACTCCTATCATCAGCCCGCGCTGGCGGATATCGCCGACGATGGGAAGTTCGTATAGCGCCTGCAGTTTTTTTGTAAGCTGCCTGGCTTTCTTCTGGATGTCATGTATGAGTCCGCGCTCCTCCATCAGTTCGATGTTCTTCAGCGCCAGTGCGCAGGCTAGCTGGTTACCTGTATAGGTATGGCCGTGATAAAAGGTTTTATGCTCCTCACGCTCCCCCAGGAAGGATTGGAAAATCCGGTCATTCATGATGGTCGCCGCAAGCGGCATATAGCCGCCAGTGATCCCTTTGCCCATGCACATGATATCCGGGACGACATCTTCTTGCTCGCAGGCGAACATCGTACCGGTACGCCCGAATCCTACGGCCACTTCGTCACAAATCAAAAGGACATCATACTGCTTGCATAACATTTCGACTTCCTTCAAAAAGCCATCTGGATGGGTGATGATGCCTGCCGCTCCTTGAACTAACGGCTCGATGATCAATCCGGCAATTTGTGCGGCTTGCTGCTGCAGCAGCTTCTCCAATTCATTCAGACAATGGTTTTTCACCGCTTCTTGATCTCCGTATTCGGTCATGTGATAGGCATGTGGCGAAGGGACGGAGATGCGTTCGAATAAGAGGGGCTTGAAGATCCTATGATACAGGTCCATGCCGCCCACGCTTACAGCTCCAACGGTATCTCCGTGGTATGCTTCGTCGAGGGAGACGAATTTGTTTTTATGCCGATGCTTGTTTGGATCGATATTCTGCCAATATTGATAGGCGACTTTAAGGGCGATTTCGACAGCCGCAGATCCCGTGTCAGAGTAGAAGACCTTGGATAAATGTCCGGGTGTGATCTCCGCCAGTTTTTTTGCCAGCAAGATCGAAGGAACATTGGCAGATCCGAGCAGCGTCGAGTGCGCGATTTTGTTCACTTGTGCAATAAGGGAGCCATTGAGCTCCGGCTCATTATGGCCGTGGACATTCACCCATAGGGATGCATAGCCGTCGAGATAGCGATTGCCATCCACATCAATCAGGTAGCTGCCCTCACCGCGCTCGATGATTAATGGCTTGCTTTCGCGATACGTTTTCATTTGGGTGAATGGGTGCCAGACATACTCCTTATCCCATTGCTCCAATTCGATATGGTTCATGCATGGAACACCTCTTTCAGTTGTTGGATATATCCTTGGTCGCCAAGGAGTTCAAGGATTTGGGTCCTCAAGTCTTTTCTGACATCGGCAAAAGTGGGCAGGCAGGCAAGCCGCTTGAGACCTGTCAGTTTTTCAATCGTTTCGATATTGTCGCGATGAATCAGATTCTCAGGCCGGTAATGGTTATAAGCAATCGCTTTAACGGTAACATCATGGGTGCGGGCATAGGATTGCGTCGTCACGACTTGATGAATCGCACCTAATCCACATGTCGATACAATTAGGACAGGCATCTCGCAATCCTTGATGAAATCCTTCGTCATATAGAAATCATCCTCCCGTTCAATGAGCGGTACTGCCAATCCACCTGCACCTTCGACGAGAACGATGTCATACAGGCCCTCAAGCTCACGGACCCTTTCCACGGCTTTTTTCTCATCGATTGGACTTCCCGTCAATTTAATCGCCAAATGCGGTGAGGTTTCAGGCTCAAGGGTGTAGAAACCTGGATTTTTAACACCGAGTTCTTGCTCGAACCAGGAAATGTCCGGGTATGTATGATTTTCAACATTGATTCCGGTTTGGAAAGGCTTGAAAATCGTGACGCTTATCCCCAATGTTTGAAGGGATAGGTAAAGGGCACTGGTGATGATCGTTTTCCCGATATCCGTTCCGGTTCCGGTTATAAAGTAGGCTTGGCCCATGGATGATTCAGCTCCTTAACGTTGATATATCTTGATAGGCGCGGACGTACTTGCTTGATGATGACGGCACATAGTATGCACAGCAATAAATCACCGGGTGCCGGTATGAAGAAACCATAAAGCAACGTTTGGTAAAGGGATAGCGGCGCTTCGGCCATCCACTTCATTGCTCCATACAGCCAGACGCAGCCGACTAAGTAAACGGTCAGCAATGTCGCAACATTGGCAAGGAAAATGGAACGGATCGCCGAGAGATTGAAGCGGTTGATCAGCCATCCGTTGACATAGGCGCCAAGGATATATCCAAGCAAATAGCCGAAAGTGGGCTTGAATAGATACCCCAATCCCCCGCCCTCCGCGAACACCGGCACCCCGGCCAGTCCGATCCCGACGTAGCATAATATACTGAGTGACCCAAGCCGGGGCCCAAGCAATGCGCCTGCCAAGTAGACCGCCAAAATCTGCAGTGTGAATGGGATGTAAGGGACAGGTATTTTAACGGTGGCGCCAATTGCCGTTAACGCAGTAAAGAGGGCTACATAAGAAATCGATCTTGCTTTCAAGTCAATCATCTCCTTTTTTAAATAATGGGCAGGCAAAATGCCCACTACTAGTTTGCCTGATTGATATTTTATATGTCAACTAATTTATTATTTAGTTAACATATAAAACCTTGATGCGTAGCGATTAAAAAGGGGATAAAGGAAAATAGTGAGAATTTGTGCTTGGAAAATATAGTGGTTGTATGATATTATTCGTAAATATGTTAACTATATTATATTTAGGTTAACATATAACCAGATTGGGAGGTTCGTTTATGATTGGACGATCGGTGAGTGATGAGGAGCATGCAGGATGATTTGGGATCAGGAACTGGCAGCATTAAAAGAAAAGGGACTATATCGGCAATTACAATCGGTTGAAACGCTGAAAGAAGATGGACAGGCTTTGGTGAATGGACGGAAAATGTTGATGTTCGCTTCCAATAATTACTTAGGACTTGCCCAAGATCAACGAGTGATGGAGGCGTCGGTACAGGCGACCGCAAGATTCGGGGCAGGCTCGACAGGCTCAAGATTGACCACTGGCCATTCCATCATCCATGGGAACCTCGAAAGAAAACTGGCACAATTCAAGCAAACGGAAGCGGCGATCGTGATGAATACGGGATATATGGCGAATATGGCCGTATTGACGACCATAGTAGGCAAGGGCGATCTCATTTTATCGGATGAAAGGAATCATGCGAGCATCATCGATGGCTGCCGTCTATCACGTGCGGAAACGGTGATATACAGCCACGCTGATTTAGCCGATTTGGAAATGAAGCTGCAGAGCAATCGGGGCTTCAAGAAAACCTTGATCGTGACCGATGGCGTCTTCTCGATGGATGGCGATATCGCTTCACTTCCTGGCATCATTGATCTTGCCGAACGTTATGGCTCCTTACTCATGGTGGATGATGCACACGCGACTGGTGTGCTGGGCAAGGATGGCAGGGGAACGTCCGAGCATTTTGGATTGAAGGGGAAGGTGGATATCGAGATGGGGACACTATCCAAAGCGATCGGAGCGGAGGGTGGGTTCATTGCCGGAAGCAAGTCGTTGATAGACTATCTCTTAAATGAAGCCAGACCATTCATTTTCTCTACCGCATTATCGCCAGGTGTAGTGGCCAGTGCATTGGCTGCGGTCGATATCATCCTGACCGAACCTGAACGCAGAGTGCGCCTTCAAAACATGAGTCGGCGGCTTTATGACGAATTAACCTCCTTAGGGTACACGGTGACAGGGGGGGATACGCCAATTATCGGCATTATTTGCGGGGAACCGGAACAAGCCACACTCCTTTCGCAGGAATTACATACGTACGGAATTTATGCACCAGCGATTCGCCCCCCGACAGTGCCGATTGGAACTTCCCGCATTCGGCTCACCTTAATGGCCGAACACCGGGAGCCACATATCGATCACGTGATATCTGCGTTCAAAGCAATCCGCTCCACTATAAAGAGGATAGGGACATGATGGCTGCCCGCTATAAAAGTTAACGAAATGAGGAATTGGATATGGAAACATTAGCAATTGATTGGAAGGTGCTCGCCGAAAGCGTGATCAAGGGGTACAAAGTGACGGCCGAAGAGGCTTTATCCATCGTACAAGCCCCGGATGAAGAAGTTCTGGAAATCTTGAATGCTGCTTACCTCATCCGCAGGCATCATTATGGGAATAAGGTCAAATTGAATATGATCATCAACACGAAATCAGGCTTATGTCCCGAAGATTGCGGCTATTGCTCACAGTCGATCGTTTCGGAGGCACCAATCGATAAATATGCGTGGCTGACGAAAGAGAAGATTGTCGAGGGTGCGCAAGAATCAATCCGCCGTAAAGCGGGTACGTATTGCATCGTTGCTTCAGGGAGGCGTCCAACCAACAGGGAAATAGATCATGTCATTGAAGCCGTGAAGGAAATCCGCGGAACGACCGATCTTAAGATTTGCTGCTGCCTTGGCTTCCTGAATGAGGAGCATGCCGGGAAGCTGGCAGCTGCCGGGGTTCATCGCTATAATCACAACCTGAATACATCACAGGAAAACTACGGCAAAATTACATCGACGCACACCTATGAGGACAGGGTGGATACAGTCGAAGCCGTGAAGGAAGCAGGCATGTCACCATGCTCGGGTGCCATTTTCGGTATGGGGGAATCCGAAAAGGAGGCCGTGGAGATCGCCCTTTCCCTCCGCGGTCTGGATGCGGACTCGATTCCTTGTAATTTCCTCAATGCCATTGACGGTACGCCGCTTGAGGGAACGTCCGAGCTGACCCCCACTACATGCTTGAAATTGATTTCAATGATGAGATTCGTTAATCCAAGTAAAGAAATCCGTCTCGCCGGCGGTCGTGAAATCAACCTCCGTTCGATGCAGCCCATGGCCCTTTACGCGGCCAATTCCATTTTTGTCGGTGATTATTTAACGACAGCTGGTCAAGAACCGACTGCAGATTGGGGCATCATCGAAGATCTGGGGTTTGAAATTGAAGAATGTGCCCTTTAATATCGGATGATCTCACGGATAGAAAAAAGGAAGGCCGCTGATGCAGTAGCCTTCCTCTTTAAAATGTCTCGTGAATGACGGAGCCTGTCCGCGAAATATCATAATCACCTAAAGCATCGATTTCCGCTTGAAACGGAATCGAGTTTACTATCGTTTTGACGGCAGTGATGAGATCCTCGTTTGTTGACGTTTTTAATATAACAAGGTCGTAGCGTTCCGTTATCAATGGAACGAAGTCGACGCCAACCAGTTTAGCCGCTTTTTCGATTCCAACACCCACGTCCGCAGCCCCGGATGAAACGGCCGATGCGACACTTAAATGGTTGGTTTCCTCGTTTTCATAGCCTTTAAGGCTTTTAGCAGAAATCTTGTTGATCCGTAACTGCTCATCAAGGAGGATTCTTGCGCCAGATCCCCTCTCCCTATTGATGAAGGTCAGCTTGTCATGGGTTAAATCCGTCCACGAGGCGAGGTTGAAGGGATTCCCTTTTTTTACGTATAAGCCTGCCTTCCTTGAAAGGAGGTTAAGCAAAATGTAGGGATAACCAACCAAGATTTTTTTTATATAAGGAAGATTGTATTCTCCTGTATCACCATCGAACATATGCAAGCTCACGATATCGGCTTCGCCATTGTACATGGAAATCAGTCCGTTTAAGCTCCCTTTATGGGACCGCAATGCCTTATGGCCGGAATTTTTTTCGATGTACTGCCCAAGTAAATCCAGCACCATGTCCTGCCCGCTGATGACAAGGGGGGAGGCATCTTTTGCCTCGGGCGCTGAATAGGCTGGGGACTTGCTGTCGGCGATATATTTCTCCAAGTCCTTGGCATCCATCCTCATTTGCCTGCCAACGCGGAATACAGGCAGTTCCCCTTTTTTAACAAGATCATAGATCGTCAATTTAGATACTTTCAATAGCTGTGCGACTTCTTCGATTGTATAGGATAGCTCTTTGTGCATGTGCATCCCTCCCTCCACATTGTAGCTTAGTGACCTTTCAAAAGTAAATTGTCAAAGAAAGGGGGATTGATTAAAAGCCTAAATTCGTTTTATACTATTTATAAACAGTTATAATTAGATATAACTAGTTATAAATAGGGTGAAAGGAAGATTGGTTTTGAAAAAATTAAATTTCTTGATTTTTGCCATCATGCTGCTTGTGCTGATCGGTACGGGCTGTTCGAATGATGAAGGGAAAAACAAGCCGCAAAAAGACGGCGATCAAGTCGAATTGACGGTTTCCGCAGCTGTTAGCTTGCAGGATGCTTTAACGGATATAAAGGCAGCTTTTGAAAAGGACCACCCAAATGTGAAGGTCCATTATAACTTTGGGGCCTCAGGAGCGCTTCAGCAACAAATTTCCCAAGGGGCACCTGTGGACCTGTTCTTCTCGGCCGCGGAAGATAAATTCGAAAAATTAGTCGATGAAGATCTGATCGATGAGAAAAATGGGATCGACTTAGTCGGCAATAAGCTGGTGCTCGTCGTTCCGAAGGATTCCGATAAGCAATTGGGATCGATCGAAGACCTCACCAAGGCAGATAAAATATCCATCGGTACGCCCGAGTCTGTACCGGCTGGGCAGTATGCCAAACAAACATTGGAAAACATGAAACTCTGGAAAGAAATTGAAGGCAAAGTCGTATACGGCAAGGATGTCAGACAAGTGCTCACATATGTGGAAACGGGAAATGTCGATGCTGGTCTCGTTTATAAAACGGATGCACTTAGCTCATCTAAAGTTAAGATGGTCGCAACGGCCAAGGAAGATCTGCACGATCCAATCATCTATCCGGCAGGATTGATCAATGACCAAAAACATGCCAAAAAAGCAAAACAATTCTATGACTACCTCCAAACGCCGGCAGCCATGAAAACCTTTGAAAAATACGGATTTGAAGATTTGAATCGATGAGCAGGTAGCCGGAAAAATCCACTCCCTTCTATAATAAGAGCCGCCAATTTGGGGGCTTTTTATTATGGCTTTTTCGTCAAAGCCGATTGGAACGGAGTACGAAACACCGCTGGAAGACCCCGCCGCCCAAGGGAAACACTCGCACAAAAGCGAGGGGGCACAGTCCCTGGGTAACTTCATCGAAACGAAACGTCTAAGACCGAACCGTCCAAACCTGTCGGCGATCAGTCGTTCTTTTTTCGAAGCTTTGAAGTGCTCTTTCAGGGCCATTTTTTTATTTTTTGGCTCGCTTATAGGAAACGGGGGATGTTTGATACGTCCCTCCTTACTTGTTATAATTAAATGAGAACGGATATTCGGGTTCGGTAAGTGTGCAGCTCATTCAATGGGGCAGATGAAGCGATATCTGAATGACAAAAGGAGGAAGAATGATGTCCAATGACGGGAAACGAAGAAGAGTGATTTTAGATTTAGC
This sequence comes from Peribacillus simplex, assembly GCF_001542915.1. GTDB lineage: Bacteria > Bacillota > Bacilli > Bacillales > DSM-1321 > Peribacillus > Peribacillus simplex_B. The sequence goes on from NZ_LNNH01000027.1 coordinate 18,186, forward strand.
CGTTACCTTAGATGGTTTTATCGAAGGGAAAAATGGCGAAGTCGACTGGTGCATCATGGACCCTGATATGGGGTTCACGAATTTCCTGAATCAAATCGATGCCATTTTATATGGCAGGAAAAGCTACGATTTATGGGGACAGTATATTCCTGAGACGCAAGACGCTGAGGCGGAAAAAGAAATTTGGGATTTGATTCATCGGAAAGAGAAATATGTGTTTTCCAGAACACAAATGAAGTCGGATGATCAAGCAATATTCATTAATGAAAATATTTTGGAAAAAGTAAATGAATTGAAGAATAAGCCAGGTAAAGACATCTGGCTGTATGGCGGAGCCAGCCTCATTACAACCTTCATGAATTTAGGGCTTGTGGATGAGTTCAGATTATCGATCCACCCTGTTATTTTGGGAGAAGGAAAACCGATGTTCATTGATATAAAACAGAGGGTGGATTTGAAATGGGTCAATACAAGAACGTTCGCATCCGGCGTCGTGCAACTCATTTACCAGGGGAATGGCCATTAAAAAAAGGATAGAGTTATTTCAAGAAGAAAGGGAAACCGTCACATAGTGGGTTTCCCATCTTTCTTATAAAAATGGATAGTGGAGGAGTCTTGAAAATCAATAGGCAACCATTCATTTTCCTGGGGCATGGTCGCGAATGGGCCGGTTGTTTTTCGTTTTGATGAAGATGTGAACCAGCTTAATCGGCAAGTATCCGATAACCCCGCCAAGCGTATTCAGGATTAAATCATCGATATCAAAACTGCCTAATACAAATAAAAGCTGAAGAACCTCATAGGTGAAACTTAAACCGAATGTGGCAAAAACGATTGATCGAAGCCGCGATATTCTTTTCGATAGTAAAGGCAGCAGGAAGCCAAAAGGTATGAACCCAACGATATTGCCGGCTATGTTTTCAATCCGGATGGATGTGTTGATATTCTCTACGAAGATGTACTGGAAAATGGTTTTAAATGGGATGAAGTTATGGGAACCCCAATAGCGCCCATTGAAATTGATTCGAATATGATCATTGATATCGATGATCGAGATGTATTTGAACAGAATTAGCTTTGTCAGGATCAATAGATAAAGAAACATACATAATGATAAGACTGCTTTAACCAATATTTTCATGCTGGACCCCTAGAGTAATATGATTTAATACAATTCTACCCTTTATTTCAAAAAATGAAAATATAACTAGATAAAGAGAGATGAGACTTTTATTTACTTAAATCAATCGTTCAAAAAGATTCAATTGAAATATTTTCCAATGATTGTTAATATTTTTATTAAGATCGACCCTTTTATTAAGGAGGGATAAAGTGGAGGAAGCGATCATGGACTATCTGCTTGCGTTTTTTTTGATGGTTGGTTTCACATATGGTCTTTTTAGACAAATGGGGCAATGCGTCAGAATCAGGCGCGGAAAGGGCAACGGACATGCTTCTTACAGGAGAATCGTCATCGGAAACGATTTGGCATGCCTATCTTATGCGGGTTTCCTTGTTTTTTATATGTTGAATCTTTTATTAGGATTACGGATGATGCCAGCTGGAATCTTTACAAGCGAGAATACTAGTTTTAGCTGTTTTAGCTTCCTAGCCATTTTTTTAATCGCTAAATTTGGGGTTATACCAAAAGAAGTGAAACAGGTTGAATGAAGAAGTTGGGTAACAAATACATAGTCGAGAAAAGGGGATATATGAAGAAAATTTCGCTTACCCTGCTAATGGCATGCATATCGCTCAGCTTTCTTTTGAGTTTTGCCGTGCCTGGTTTCGCCAGCAAAATGAAAGGCAATATTAGCTCGATGAAAATCATGTATTCTTATAGCGTCACGAAGTCATTTTCTGAAAGAACCCACGAAACGATCCAAATAACATCCGTCCCATCAGGAGAGGTAGAGACAAAGGATATCCACGTCCGCATGGATGCCAAGCTTGAGTATACTCCGCTTAATATTCAAGCGGTAGTGAGGGAGAGCCTGAATAAGCCGGAGGAATCCAACTATACATCCACATTTGCGGGACCCGCAAAAGGATTTTCTCAGAGGCATTATTATCTTACGAAGAACTATGATAAAGGAAGATACACCGTCATTCGAACGAATAAAATGACTGGAGCGGAAAAGATATATGACGGAACTTACTATGAACCAAGTGCTCAGGATCCACTCGTCAACTGGTCGCGTGATGAAAAATGACCGCTTACATCCTATCAAAAGCAGGTGGATTTATTGGAAATCGACATCGAGGATTATAACCCGAAATGGGTTAGCGAATTCGAGCAGGAAAAAACGAGGATACTGACAGTGTTACACGGTCATCGTCTATATATGGAGCATATTGGCAGTACCTCCGTCAAAGGATTGGCAGCAAAACCGGTGTTGGATATGATGGCTGGTGTCCGGCACTTGGACGAGGTGGAACCGTTCATCGAGCCCTTGAAGTCGATTGGGTATGAATTTGTCTCACATAAGGAGTTTCCCGAAAGGCGTTTTTTTAGAAAGGGTCAATGGCGGGCGGGTACCCATCATTTGCATATCTATAAAATCGGAAGCGACCAGTGGAAGGATCAACTTTCATTCAGGGATTATTTAATCGCACATCCTGAGGTGCGAAAACAATATCAGCAATTGAAGCAGGACTTAGCCGAAAAGCACTCAAATGACAGGACGAGTTACACGGAGGCAAAAGCTCCGTTTATCCAAGCTGTCCTGAAGAAAGCGAAAGAGGAAGTACCCCATCCGCAAGCAGAGGGGACCGATGTCGATGACGATACCATTTAAAGAGTTTTTCAAAGAAGAGCTAACGATAGGTGAGATACAATCCGCCTTGGAAAAAGGAGACATAACAGCAAAAGAGCTGACCATGTATTATATGTTTCGGATTGCCCACTTTGATCAAGATGGCCCAAAACTGAACTCCATCCTTGAGATCAATCCAGATGCCATCTTCATTGCTGAGGCATTGGATCATGAACGAGCATCCAAGGGAGCCAGGGGACCATTGCATGGCATCCCGATTTTATTGAAGGATAATATCGAAACGAATGATAAGATGCATACGAGTGCCGGGGCGATTGCGCTTGAGAATTATAACAGCAACGAGGATGCATTTCTTGTTAAAAAGCTTCGTGAAGCTGGAGCCGTTATCCTCGGTAAGACGAATATGACCGAGCTGGCGAATGGGATGTCTTATGAAATGTGGGCGGGATACAGTTCACGAGGCGGACAAGTATTGAACCCATATGGGGATGCGAACCTTTATGTGGGAGGGTCCAGTTCAGGATCGGCAGTGGCGGCTGCTGCGAATTTCACGGTATTATCTGTAGGCACTGAAACGGACGCCTCCATCTTAAGTCCAGCGATAACCAATTCCGTCGTGGGGGTTAAACCGACCGTCGGCCTGTTGAGCCGTAGGGGAATCATCCCTTTCACCTATTCACAGGACACGGCAGGTCCGATGGCAAGAACCGTCACCGATGCTGCGATTTTATTGGGAACGTTAGCGGGCGTGGATGAGCTTGAGCCCGCGACACATAAAAGCGCAGGGAGGCTGGTATCGGATTATACGGAATATTTAGATCGAAACGGGTTAAGGAATGCCAAAATCGGTGTATACAATCGGGCACATGACGAGTTTTATGCATCAGCTGAATTTGACGAAAGCTTATTTAAGGATGTTGTTCGAACCTTGAAGGATGAAGGGGCCATCGTCAACGAAGCTATAGACATACCTTCATTCAATCGCGAATGGAGCTGGGCCGTTTCTTTATATGAGCTAAAAGCTAGCTTGGATCATTTCCTTTCGAAGCTACCGCCGCACATACCGGTTCATTCCATTTCGGAATTAATTGCTTTCAATAAGAACATAGGCGAGCGGGCATTGAAATATGGGCAAAATAAATTGGAAAATAGAGAAAGCCTGACCAATACGTTAAGAAATCCTGATTACTTGAATGCCAAACTGGAAGACATCTATTTTTCTCAGGAACAGGGCATTGATTTCACCTTGAAGAAGTATGATTTGGATGCCATTCTTTTTCCTTCTTATATAGGCTCCACCATTTGTGCCAAAGCAGGGTATCCTTCCATTGCCATGCCTGCAGGATTCATGAAATGCGGCAGGCCGTTTGGGGTGACTTTCGCCGGCACCGCTTATAGTGAAGGGAGATTAATAAAACTCGCCTATGCCTATGAACAGGCTACCAAGCACAGACGAAAGCCAAACCTATGACCAGCATCGTTGGACGGAAAGGGAGGTTTCTATGAGAAGAGTCGAGGTCGTTGCACATAAGCAGGAGTGGCGCGTATTATTCGGGGATGAATGCGTACGTTTAAGGGACATATTCGGCGCTGAATTGATGGAAGTATCTCATATTGGCAGTACGGCCATTCCGGCCATCCACGCCAAGCCTGTCATAGATATGTTGGCAGTGGTTCGGAACATCGATCATGTCGCTGATTTTAATGAAGCGATGGGAAGGATTGGCTATAAGGCAAGGGGAGAGAATGGCATCGCTGGGCGAAGGTTTTTCAGTAAAGGCGGGGATGAGCGGTCACATCATGTGCATATGTTTCAAGCGGGTCATGAGGATATTGCCAGGCATCTTGCTTTTCGGGATTATATGCTGGCGCACCAGGATGAAGCCGAAGCGTATAGTCAGCTCAAGCGACAGTTGGCTGCCGAATTCCCGGAGGATATCATGGGATACGTCAACGGGAAGAATGCGTTCATCAAGATGATTGATGAAAGGGCGAAACGTTGGGGATGTGACTGAGAAGTTTTTTGAAAAAGATTTTTGGAATAGGGAGGTGACTGAGATGAAGTTACATCATGATACACAATACATCAGGGGCATGTACCTGAATCGGGAGTGCATTTCTTCTTATGACTTTTTCCCGCTTAATCTGCCGGTTATTAAGCATCTTCGAGAATTGGCTTTCCATCCGAATGTAACCTATGTTGTCGGGGAAAATGGCATGGGGAAGTCGACTTTGCTTGAAGGAATTGCGATTGCGTATGGCTTCAATCCAGAGGGCGGGACGTTGAATTTCAATTTTTCCAATTATGATTCGCACTCCAACTTGGACGAATACCTCCGTTTGAAAAAGGGCGTGTATAAACCGCAGGACCATTTTTTCTTTAGGGCAGAAACCTTTTATAATGTAGCCACGAATATAGAAGAACTGGACAGGGAGGCGCTTGGGCCGAAAATCATTGATTCCTACGGTGGAAAGTCGCTGCATCAACAATCACACGGTGAATCGTTTTTCGCGGCTTTCGTAGAGCGGTTTCAAGGCAATGGGGTGTATATCCTTGATGAGCCTGAGGCTGCTTTGTCACCATTAAGGCAAATGTCGATGCTCGCCAGGATCAACGAGCTTGTCAATCAAGGGTCCCAGTTCATCATTTCCACCCATTCCCCGGTCCTCATGGCGTATCCAGATGCAAACATCCTCCAAATTACAGAGTCTGGAATAAATGAAGTGGCACTGGAGGAAACAGAGCACTATTTGTTAATGAAACAGTTTTTTGAAGATAAAGATCGACTGCTGCATCACCTGTTTCAATAAATATCGTCACATATTTTAGTCCGTCCATGGAAAATCTAGCACCATGATACCCATTTTTGCCGATCATAGGAAGGGTGAAACACATGATTTTAATTACAGGTTCGACTGGCAACGTAGGAAAGGAAGTAGTGAGGGAGCTGCAATCCGAAGGTATTCCGTTCGTAACGGCAAGCCATCGAAGCGGTCACGGTGACCGTTATTTGAACTTTGAGGATGCCTCTTCGTTTACCGGGGCTTTACAGGGAATCGACTCCGTCTTTTTGATGCGCCCTCCGCATCTTGCTGATGTTAATAAGTATTTTCGTCCGTTCATAGAAGAGGCGGTCAAGCAGAATGTGAAACACATCGTATTTCTTTCCGTGCTCGGGGCGGACAAAAACAAAATCGTCCCTCATGCCAAAATTGAAAAAGTCATCTTGGAATCCAATATCCCCTATACATTTCTGCGCCCGAGTTTCTTTATGCAGAACCTGCTTACGGAGCATGGTGAAGAATTAAGGGAGAAACATGATATATATGTTCCGGCGGGCAAAGGGAAAACGAGCTTCATCGATGTCCGTGATATAGGTGTCGCTGCCATGAAGACGTTGATCCAGGAAGAGCATCGAGGGAAAGCTTATGACTTAACTGGAAACGAAGCCTTGTCGTATCAAGAGGTAGCCGAAATATTCAGTGAGATAACAGGGGAAAGCTTCACTTATTCGAATCCAAGCATTCTTGAATTCTGGAAAACATACCGAAAAAAAGGAATGAGTAATGACAAAATCGTCGTAATGGTGGGGATTTACACGACCGCGAAAATCGGTTTCGCGAAGCGGGTGACAAAAGATTTACATACTTTATTGGAACATGCCCCCATTACCTTTGAACAATTTGTCAAGGATAGTATAGACACACTGAAATAGCAGCAAAAACCTCGAGTGCCCTGCATTCGGGGTTTTTGCTTGGAAATTAATGTTGACAGGTTTGGTGTATTACGAGTATAGTACATCTATAAGGTGTATGAACCACGTAGTACATACACGTAACAAGCCAATCAGTTTTTATATAAATAGGGGGTGGTTTTATGAACGTTAATACCCGGGAACCGGTATATTTACAAGTCGTTCGTCATTTTAAAGAGCAAATAGCCATCGGCAACTTCGTGGCTGGACAGGAGATTCCCTCCCGAAGAGAGCTGGCTGCTACATTGAACATAAATCCTAATACTGCACAAAAAGCGTATAAAGAAATGGAGGAACAGGGCTTGATTCATACTGAACGTAATTTTCCCAGTCAAATCACTACGAATGAAACGGTATTACAGGCTGTGAGGCAGGAACTGATCTTGGAAGCCGTCGATTCTTTTGTCGATGCGATCCGTCCGATTAATGTGCCAGTCGATGAGTTGCTTCGTGTCGTGAAAGAAAAATACTCGGAAGAAATCAGGGAGGAGGAAGGGAAATGATCGAGGTAAAACGAGTTTCCAAAAAATATGGCCGCAAAAAAATATTGGATGGTGTGTCCTTTACCGCCAATAAAGGCGAAGTCACCTGTCTGATCGGGATTAATGGTGTCGGAAAAACGACTACACTCAAAGCGATCATGGGCTTGACACCTTATAAAGGGGAAATCCTGATCGATGGTCAACAAATGACAAAGGACAGCTATGAAAAAATCACCTTCATTCCGGACGCTCCGACGATGCTTCCGCAAATGACGGTCAAACAGGCAATGGTGTTCATGGAGGATTTCTATCATTCATGGAATCAGGAAAGGGCCCTGCAATTACTTGAATTCTTCAAGCTGAAAGAAGAAAGCCGCATTTCGGAATTGTCCAAAGGAAATACAGCTAAGCTTAACTTGATGCTCGGGCTGTCCCTTGACGTGGATTATGTCCTGATGGATGAACCGTTTTCGGGAATCGATATATTCAGCCGCGAGCAGATCGCCAATGTTTTTGCGAGCCATCTCATTGAGGACAGGGGCGTCATCATCACGACCCATGAAATCGGTGATATCGAGCATCTGATCGACAAGGTCATCTTATTGGATAACGGGACGGTGCTTAAGGAATTCAATACGGAAGAAATGCGTGAAGAAGAAGGGAAATCGGTAGTCGACGTAATGAGAGAGGTGTATCAAGCATGATGCGTTATATAAAGCTAGTCAATTTCGAAATCAACCGTTTTAGTAAAATTTATCTTACTCTATTGCTGATCACCGTCCTTTCGCAGTTTGCCGGGGTGCTGATCGTAACCAAGAGCCTTATTAATGATGCCAAGGAAACCATGCTGCAGGAAAAGCTAACGGAAGCCGATTATCTTAGTGAATATGGCGGCATTGACTTCACCCATATCGCCAATACCCTTTGGTTTCTAGGCCCGATCGCATTAAGCGCCGTTGCTCTCATTTTCTACATTTTTTTAATTTGGTATCGTGATTGGTTCGGCAAGAATACGTTCATCTATCGCCTCTTGATGTTACCGACATCCAGATTATCACTCTATCTTTCCAAAGCTACGGCCATCTTCCTGATGGTATTGGGACTGATCGCCTGGCAGATGATCCTTTTACCGCTGGAAAATGCGCTATTCAATTCAAGCGTGCCGGAAGCGTTCTTGAATATGGAACTGTCAACTTCCTCCATAGCTGCAGCGAATAGGGTACTGATGTTGATCATTCCAAGTACATTCACGGCGTTCCTGCTTTCCTATGGAACCGGTCTTATGATCATGTCGGTATTATTCACGGCGATCATGTTTGAACGGAGTTTCCGCATGAAAGGAATTCTATTGGGGCTGGTGTATGGCGGTGTTGCCGCTATGCTGTTTTTAACTCCTGTTTTCATAAATAACAGTGGGGTTTTCCATTTTTATTCGATTGAATTATTCGGTCTTCTGCTCACATTGGGAATCATCGTGACAGGGTTATCGATTTGGCTTGGATCATGGTTATTGAAAAACCGCGTAACCGTATAAAAACAAACAAAAAAGGAGCGTGAACAAGGTGAAACGTTATTTATGCAGCATCATCATCAGCTTGGTTGTCCTCTTAAGCATCGGGACTTATTATGTGAAAGTAGCTTCCTCCGCTTCAAGCCTGCCGACGTATACATTCAAGACAAGTGAAGGCAGCGTTAAAGAGCTTGATCCGGTCATCGTCCAAGCAACACTTGAACATCATAATATTTATGAACCATTGACGATTGAATCCGATCGAACCAAATATGACAGCGATAGGCCATTCTGGTCTGACAGAAATGATGTTCAAATTGAACGATTGATAAAGAAACATCGTTCATTCATGCGCGGGAGGGACTTTATCAATTCCTTTTATGAAGACGATGATTTCCTCGCTTACGCATCCGTGAATAGCGAATATACGAAGAGCGGGAAAATGAAAGCGGAGTTCGATATCGGTTTATTGGAGAAGAAAGATGAAGATGAAACGTCCTTCCGCATCGACGTTCCCGGTCAAGAGAGAGTAATGAATACGGAAGTCAGGGATGTGCAGCTGATTCATTCGAAGCTGCAGGTATTGACGATGAATGATGTGTACTCGAATGATGATAAGCAAACGAAAGAAGTACATCTGTATACGATCGATTTAGCCAAGAAAAAGGTAGTGAACGACAAAACCCTTGTCTCCGAAACCTTTACGTACCCAAATCAAGTGGACTTTGAGATGCCGGTGAATACATCACCTTCAAAGCCAAACAATATGATCTTAATTTCAATCATTAAAGCCGTAACTGATGAGGAAGGTGTTTATGAGGAAAAGCTAAAAGAAAGCAAGCTGTTCTCTTACCAGTATGACACGGAAAAATTATCAACGATCAAGGGTGCCAAGAAAGAATCGCTCAATTTGGACATCGCAAGATCCGGCTATACGGATGGGAAAAACCTATACGCAATTGCTTTCAAATCCGGAAAATATCAAATGAAGACATTTGACATAAGCAGTGGAGCGTTAACGAATAACATACAGCTGGACTTAGCTGCTGGTAAAGAGGAAGCAAACTACGTTGCGATTAAAAATGGGCGTGTGTACTTCCTATTAAGAAGCGGTATGGGTGAAAACGTAACGTACAAACCTGCACACCTACTGATCGCTGATTTAAAGACAGGAAAAACTTTATATAAAGGTGAAACGGTCATGCATGCTGCCAAAAAGAAGAATGAACAAAAAACTGGTTTTTCTGTAAATAACCTCGAAGTTAAATGATGAAGCGAAAGGTCCCCTCATTAATGAAGGGACCTTTACTTTTGGACTCGATCTGATCAGGCAAAATGGATGTACCCCGCTTACCCAGAGGCGGTCCGTGAACATTCTCTCCATCTAAGATGAACGTATAAAAAAGGGCTGGGAATGAAATCATTCCCAGCCCTTTAGTCTTAAGCTGAAGCGATTGTTGCTCTTGCTGCACGTTCTTTCCGGCCATGCAGGAAGAAGTACAGGACGGAAGTGGCGATGACCGCGACGCCTAGAATGACATAGAGCGTGCTGTAGCCTGTGATTGGAATGATGAAACCAAGAATATATGGGCCGAACCCAAGACCTGCATCAAGCATGATAAAGAAGGTCGAGGTCGCCATTCCCATACGGTGAGGCGGTGTCAGTTTAACCGCAATCGCCTGCGAGCTTGATTGCATATTACCGAAGCCAAGTCCGATGAGGAAGCCAGCCGCCAATAAAGTGAAGCTATTGGTCGTAATGCTTAGAAGCAGCAAACCTGCACCAAATATCATGAAAGCCGGATACATGATGAAGTTCGCTCCTCTCCGGTCCATTAACGGTCCAGAGAAAGGACGTGATACTAATACAGCCACAGCATAAATGACAAAGAAGAAGCTTGCCGTATTGACCAGGTCGATTTCAATGGCGTAAAAACTGATGAAAGAAAGGACGCTGGAATAGCAGAATGCCAATATTAAAGTGATCAATGAGATGGGCAGTGCTTTTGGTTCGATAAAGTTGGAGAGCTTGAACCCTTTGCTTTCTGCCGCTTTTGCAGTTCCTTTCAAAGCCGGTACATACAGGAAGAATGCTGTGACCAGACTGATCAGCCCTAAGGCCAGGCAGAAACTGAAAATCACTTGGAAGCTTGTGTGCTGAGCCATATATAGACCGATGAAGGGTCCGATTGCCGTTGCAAGTGTCGCGCTCATGCTGTAATAGCCGATGCCCTCGCCTTTACGTGTTGCCGGAATGATTTGGGCGACGATCGTTCCCGTCGCGGTACTGGCCATGCCCATCGCCATCCCATGGATCAGGCGGTTAACAAGCAGGAAGCCGATTCCGAGATCGACAAAATATAGAATGGTCGTCAACGTAAAAAAGATCAACCCGATGAATAACGTTTTCTTACGGCCGATTGAATCGATGAAACGGCCAATGAACAAGCGTCCGATCAATGTCCCGATTATGAAGATACCTGATATGAGTCCAGCTTGGCTTGTAGATGCATTCAATTCATTTACAGCATAGATGGCAAGTGTCACCATCAATAAATAAAAGATTAATGTTATGAAAAAATTAATGGATGAGACGATGATGAAATCTTTCGTCCATAGGTTTGGTCTGGATTGTTCCATTTTATGATCTCCTTACTTTAAGATGTTATTTCTTATTTCACCCATGATGCGTATCGCTGCGAGTTGTTCCTCTTCAGTGATTCCTTCCAGGATGTCCTGTTCATATTGGTCGATCGTTACACGGACTTCGTTGTATATCTTTGTGCCGAGCTCCGTAAGCCGCATCCTTTTCTCGCGCCGATCCTTGCTTGGTACATGCTCGACATACCCCAATTCCTCCAAGCGGGTGATGGTCCTCGTAATCGTGGGCTTTTCAACGCTTTGATAATTGGCAAGCTCCACAAGCGTTGCCGATTCATAATTGAATAAGAAATGTAATATGGACCATTGCGCCCTGTGTAAATCATGCTTGCCCAGCTGGATATTAAGATTATTTTCAAATGGACGGTACAGCAGTAAAAGTTGCTGGAAGAATTTTTGGTAAGTCTTTATAGGAAACACCTCTTTTATCATTATATAGTTACCTTAAGTAATTGTTACCCTGAGTAACTATAATAGCAGAATTAATCTATTATGTCCAATCGGATTGGTATTATTTAAGCAAACAAGGTTATTTATCAGGGAAAGAGGGAAAATAGGAACGGGAGTTGATATGGGACATGTATAAATCGATCATTGCACTGGTTGCCTCAGCAACCATGCTGACTGCTTGCAATAGTGACCTGGCGAATGACCAGGAGAAACCAAAGGAAAATGAACAGCAAAAGGAAACGAAAGCGGGCCCTGAAAAAAATAAATGGTCCTCCTTGCCCGAATACGACGAAATCATCGAGCAGATCGGCGATAAAGACTATACACTCAATAAGGAAACGGATAACGATGATAAACGTGTATTCCTGATTGAACTAAACGGGGAAAAACAATATAAAACCATTTTTATCAAAAGAACCAATCGACTGAAAATCATCGAAATAAATGGCAACGGTGAAGTCTATGATAAAATCATCCAATAAAAACCATTCCGACTTTAAAAAAAGGCCACATTAAATCAATTCAACCGGAAATAAATGGTCCATCTATGCGTATAAATCGACCGAATGTGAAGATAATCAGTCCGTTAGGAGGAAGAATTCGTCCCAACTGGAAATTTCCCCTAGTCGGCGCGACCGGATTCGAGTATAGTGAATGCAACCGACTAGAGGGGAGTGGTACCAGTCACTCCTCTTTTTGATGGTTTAATGGGAGGGATGACATTGTCAGAGGGGTTCATTCATCATATTGAGCTTTACGTTTCAGATTTGAGACGGTCCATTGGTTTCTGGGGCTGGTTTTTGGAGGAAATGGGTTATGAGCCATATCAGGAGTGGGAGAGCGGGAAGAGCTGGCGATTAGCGGACATGTATATTGTTTTTGTTCAAGCGAAGGAGAGGTATTTGGATGTTCCCTATCATAGGGGAAGGGTCGGTCTTAACCATCTTGCCTTTCATGCTTCGTCTCGTCAGCAGGTTGATGAGATGACGATGAAATTGAGGGAGAGGGGAGTACCCGTCCTGTATGCGGACAAGCATCCGTTTGCCGGCGGAGGGGATCATTATGCGGTATATTTCGAAGATCCTGATAGGATGAAGGTCGAACTCGTCGGCCCTTGACTGCTTTGAACGGCGGCGGGAAGCAGGTTATCCATCAAAAATTGGCATAGCTGTACCGGGATAGATGCTCATCACCTTCGGGTTCAGGACGATAAAAGGCGTCGATTAAGATAAAGGCACCGGCAACCTGGGCCCAGCTGCCAAGCAAGAGGATATGCTCCCCTATCCGGCGTTTTTCATTTAGAATGAAGATGTTTCCGATCGACTCAAAAAAAGAACCTGCTGCAATCAAGGCATTTCCTTTCAATTCAAGGGAACGTGAAATGGAATCCTCCGAAAGAAAGGCACCGAACGCTTCAAAAGCGGCTCCTAGACCTTGGATGCCGCTGCCGAGAGCATCCGTTTTCGTCCCCTCCTCATCAGAGCCATTCAGCTGCATATTGATTCCCACTGCATTTGCGGTGTTACCCGCAGCCTCAAGCCAAGCGCCTAAAATGAAATAGGATTCGGAAATTTCATTTTCCGGCTCCAACATTTTCGTTCGTCCGATGGCTTGCAGGGAATTTGCGAAGGCTTCAATGCCATTCCCTTTTAATACCAAGTCCTTTCCGAGGTTCGTTCCGGTTAACGTTTGCTGGGTTTGCCCGATTGCACCTGTGAGTGTGCCGATGCCCAGTAACCATGCTCCTGAAATAAGGAGGTCATCTCCATGAGTGATCATATCTCTAACGCTCCTTAAAAGTGGTTACATTATAATATTCAGGAGGCAGTGTTTGTTTACATATTGCTTGAACACACGATGCGGGCTCCGATTATATGAAAATAAACCAATTATTGGTATAATGTCAGCTGGAGGAGATGGAATTGACTATTAACTATTTTACACAAATGATAATCGCTGCATTTTTCTTTATGCTTTTTTCATTTTGTGCCTGGTATGAGGGCAGCGAAATACTGGATAACTCATGGGAATGGAAGCATTCAACGTATTTTTCGGATCACGTAATCGATGCCGATGATATTTCGGATTTGGACCATTTCGTTTATGCCGCTAAATTCAGGCCGTTATTTCCGGTGCTTATGATTTTGACCGCTTCGTACATCATCATGCTGACGGGCCATCGTCTTTTCAAAAAAAGCATAACAAAAAAAGCTGTATTTCTGTCCGGCTTCGGAGCTCTATTTTTGTTTGCAAGCGGTATTGTTTCCAATTCGCCGACCATAGGGGGGGGTATCTTTCAAGCCATATTTTTGATAGGCGGAATGCTCTTGATTCTTGCGGCGGCCCTATGTTACTTTTGGTTGCCAAAAGGGTTCAAGACAGAAAGATAAGGTTTCCTGGCTGCCAAGAGAGGCAGCTTTTTATTTGCCAGCAAACGAGTGGGATGGACACAAATTAACGGAAAATAATAGCCCTTCACGCGAAATTCTTAGTTTGAACTCCACGTACATCTCAATTATAGTTAAGTCTGAATGAAGGGGATGGGTGGTCCTTTCCTCGTCATTCATGAAAAAAGTGAAAAGGTGATACTATGCCAGGCAAATTCAAAATTGAACAGCCCAAGATCGAAAAAGAGTTACCCCAAGGAAACTTTCAGGAAATCTATTATAAAGATGAGCCATATCTTGATGCCTGTATCATCACCAATTGTACGATTGATCGCGAAAAAATCGACAAAATCGTATTATCACAGGTGGTTTTTAAAAATGTGACATTCAGTGATGTATCGTTCAGGAATATTGAGCTGACGGATGTAATTTTTGATCATTGCGACTTGACCAATGCCGATTTCATGGCTGGTTCGATTCATCGTGTCGAATTCAAGGATTCGAAATTACTGGGAATAAACCTGTCCGATGCCAGTTTAGGAAATGTCCAATTCGATAGCTGCAACTTGAATTTAAGTGCCTTCGGTTATGCATCATTAAAACAAGTGAAATTCGATCATTGCTCATTGGAAAGCGCAGATTTTTACGAGTGTACGTTCAAGAAAGTGATGTTCGATGCCTGCAGATTGAATGAAGTGAATTTTTCCCGGACGCCACTTAAAGGAATCGACCTTAGCAGTTCCACCTTCCAAAGGCTGACCGTATCCTTGGAGGATCTAAACGGCTGCGAGGTTTCCCCGGATCAAGCGATAGGCTTTGCTTCCATGCTCGGACTGAAAATCAAAGAGTGACCTATAATGGGGCATTTATATGAAATCAGAGGATCGCCAATTTGGTGGTCCTTTTTTTGCGGGGTGCGGCCATATATATATTATTTATGTAAATAAAAATGCAGAATGTTTCCACAAATGAAGATTTGCTTTACAATATTTGTTAGGTGGTTGAAGGGGGTCAACGATGATTATCAATAAGGTCACTTTATACAGTCATGTCTTGGATGAAATGCGGGATTTTTATGTAGGTGAGTTAGGGTTCGAGTTACACTCACTAACCGATGATGGTTTTGCCATTAAGGTGGGGGACAGTGTGCTGGAGATGAAAAGCTATCATCTCCAAGATAAGCCCTTTTATCATTTTGCCATAAACATTCCGACGAATTTATTTACCTCGGCAAAAAAATGGGCAAAGTCCAAGGTAGAGTTAATGAAGGAAGATGGTGTGGACGAAGTTCATTTTAGCCTTTCAGATGCCCATGCCTTTTATTTTTTGGACCCATCAGGCAACATCGTCGAGTTCATATCCAGGTATGCCGTATCACCTGAATCCCAGTCAAAGACTTTCTGCGCACGAGAATCGTTGTGCATAAGCGAAATAAACCTTACGACAGATGAAGTGGGGGATATCGGGAATACGTTGATGGGCTTAGGGCTGCCGGTAAGGAAGGATGAATCGATAAATGAAGGCGGATTGAATTTTATAGGGCAGCATGAGGAAGGTTCGTTTTTACTGTTGGGTCCCAGGAATAGGCGCTGGTTTTTTTCGGATAGGGTGTCGGAATCCTTTCCGCTTTCGGTGGTCATTGATGACCAGCTGACCATTTCATTGGATGATGAAGGAAAGATGAAGGCTGAATCAGGTGTAACCGGCCAAGGAGGGCGATCGTTATATGTCAGAAAAGATTTGGAATGAGGTAGATTTATATTTTAGTAATAAGCTCCATACGACGGATCAGATCATGGATTCGATATTGAAAGCGAATGCTGAAGCGGGGCTGCCAGCGATCGATGTATCTCCAAACCAAGGGAAATTCCTTCATCTGTTAGCGAGACTCACTGGAGCGAAAAGCATCTTGGAAATCGGGACCCTTGGCGGCTATAGCAGTGTGTGGCTCGCTCGTGCTTTGCCGGAAAATGGCCGGTTGATAACGCTGGAATATGAGGCGAGGCACGCAAAAGTGGCTGAAGCGAATATCAAGCATGCAGGATTGGCCGATAAAATCAAGATTATCGTGGGGGCGGCGCTGGATACCTTGCCAAAGCTTAAAGAAAAGGGATTATCCAGCTTTGACCTCATTTTTATCGATGCCGATAAGTCCAATAATCCCGAGTATCTTAAATGGGCGCTGGAACTTTCCCGGCCGGGGACCGTGATCATCACCGATAATGTCATCCGTGATGGAAAAGTGCTCGCCCCGGATAGCGATGATCCGAATGTGAGGGGAATCCGTACTTTCATAGATAAGCTATCACAAGAACCAAGAATTGATTCCACGGTGATGCAAACGGTCGGAATGAAGGGGTATGATGGGTTTGTGATCGGGGTTGTAAAAGAGTGAAATGCATGCACAGGGGAAATGAGAAAAGGAAATCACATGTGTGAAACGTACATCATAATTCAGGGAGCCGGCCATGAAAAAACGAGTAAGCATAGTGATCGGAATCGGAGTGATCATCATCGGGATCATCTTCTTGGCAGCGGGGGTGTCTCAAACCACTCAGACGCCAAAGGAAGAGATGGCCGCTAAAAGGGCATTTCCGCAGCATGCAATTTATCAATCAGGAACGATAAAACCTGACCATATATCACAAGAGGAGCTGGACGTTGCGGTCGGGGATTTTTATGAAACTTGGAAAAATCACTATCTCAAACAGCCAGCCGATAAACAAGATGAATATTATATCTATTACAACGATAAAGGATATGCAGAACCCAAAAACGCCGTGACCGTTTCGGAGGCCCATGGCTATGGAATGATGATGACGGCCATCATGGCAGGCAACGAGGATAAGCGGTATTTCGATGGACTTTACCGATTTTATAAAGCGCATAAAAGCGATAATGATCCTTCGTTGATGGCGTGGCAGCAAGTGAAAGATAAAACCGGGAAAATCATCAATACGCCAGGAGATGCCGACTCGGCAACCGATGGCGATATGGATATCGCTTATTCGCTGCTGTTGGCTGATCGTCAGTGGGGAAGCGATGGGAACATCGACTATCTTGCCCAGGCAAAAGACATCATGGAGGCGATCATGGCGCATGAAATCAACCGGTCGAAGTCGCTGATCAAATTGGGCGACTGGGCCGGGGATGATGATGAGGTATACGGAAAAGCCACACGTTCTTCCGATTTTCTTCTCAATCACTTGAAGGTATTCGAGGCGGCAACAGGGAATCATGACTGGGCGGCTGTAACGAATAAGGCGCATGAGATCATGCATACGATTTATGAAGAACAAAGTCGCGATACGGGTCTGATGCCGGATTTCATTGTCCTATCCAGGGATGGATATCAGCCTGCACAAGCGGACTTTTTAGAAGGGGAGAATGATGGCGATTACAGCTGGAATAGCAGCAGGACTCCATGGCGCTATACGGTTGATTATTTGCTGACCGGCGATGATAGGTCGCTGCCGCAATTAAAGAAGATGAATGAATGGATCAGAGCGGAAACGGATGGAGACCCTAACAATATTCAATCCGGCTATACGCTAAGCGGAAAAACAGTGGAGGAAGGCAATAGTACAAGCTTCGTTGCCCCACTCATGGTAAGTGCCATGATCGATTCGTCCAACCAGCAATGGATCAACGATTTGTGGGATCGGACCATACAGTCAAAAGTAGACGATGACTATTTTGCCAATACGATAAAATTACAGGCAATGATTGTGGTATCAGGGAACTGGTGGGCACCATAATCGGGCAATTGATGAAAAGGGAGTTGGATGACCAATGAAAAAAGTGATCCCATTCTTGATGTTCCAGGGAAATGCGGAAGAAGCCATGAATTATTACACCGCTTTGATCGAAGAGTCCGAAATAACAAGCATGACGCGGTATGGAGCCAATGAGCCAGGTGCAGAGGGAAGCGTCACGCAAGCCACCTTCACCTTAAAGGGTCAGGAGTTCATGTGCATCGATA
The DNA here is from genome assembly GCF_001542915.1 of Peribacillus simplex. Taxonomy (GTDB): domain Bacteria; phylum Bacillota; class Bacilli; order Bacillales; family DSM-1321; genus Peribacillus; species Peribacillus simplex_B. The sequence continues at coordinate 36,190 of NZ_LNNH01000027.1, forward strand.
GTAATGTGGAACATCAATTTACGTTTACACCTTCGTTTTCAATCTTCCTTACATGTGATGGTGAAGAAGAAATAGACAGGCTTTATTCGGGTTTATCCGAAGGCGGACAAGTGCTGATGCCATTGGGTGATTATTCCTTTAGCAAGAAGTTCGGATGGATATCCGATAAATTTGGTGTCTCCTGGCAGCTGACCCTCCCTTTGGAATGAACAGGAAACCACCACTAACGGCAGCGTGTAGAAATTTTCCGAGTGTAGGCCGAATTATATGAAATGTAGGACGAAATAATTGGGTGTGGGACGAATTATATGTAGTGTGGGCCGAATTAATGGGCGTGCAGGCCGAATTATATGAGATGAAGGTCGAATTATATAAGTTGAAGGCTGAATGAATGGGCATGCAGGCCGAATTATATGGGTTGCATGCCTTACGCATATAGGCCGGATTATCAACGCCGTGACACAGGTGGGAGCATTTGATTGATGGTTCAGGAGAAACCGTTTGTGCTCCGGAGGAATTAATTATATAGTAATCGTTGAGTACATTCGTCTTGGAGTAAAAACGGTGATAAGAAAAGGCGCGGAGGAGAAATCATGAAAACTATTGGCACAGAACAAGAATACCGTGAACAAATCAAACAAGAGGGGCTGACGGTCGGAATTTTTACGACTACGTGGTGTCCAGATTGTAAACGCTTGGATATGTTCATCGATGAAATCACACAAGAACATCAAGACAAACAGTGGTTCACGATCGACCGTGACGAGTTCCCCGAGATTTCCGAGGAGCAAACGGTGATGGGAATTCCATCGCTATTAGTGTTTAAAAATGGTGAGAAGGTTGCACATCTGCACAGTGCAAATGCAAAAACTCCAGAGGCGGTCAACGAGTTTTTAAATGAACTGTAAATGTCTCTGACAAAGGAAACCCCGCGTGATATCGTCATGCGGGGTTTCCTTTTGCCTTTCTGTATTTCCTCGGTACTGTCCAAAAAGAAAAGACTTGTAAATTTTTCTATAAAATATCTTGATTTTTAAGTTGAAACGCGGTTTAATAATAGATACGAAATATCCATTATGGATATTGGATGTCCACTTATGTATAAAGAGGTGAAAGGAATTGCAATTAACAAAAGGGGTGGAGCAAGCGATATGCATCATTGTCATACTCTCGACTCAGGATAAAAGAGTGCCACTTTCATCTAATGAGATCAGCAGAAGGTTAGAAGTTTCGCCTTCGTATTTGAAAAAGATCATCCGGAAATTGGTCGTGAAGCAAATCATCACTTCCGTACCAGGAAATAATGGCGGTCTCTCTCTTGCCAAAAGTGTAGATGAGATAAAAAACATCGAAATAATTGAAGCGATGGAAGGCCCGATCGCGATGTTTCCGGATACAGGACTTATTGAAAAAGCGTTTAAAGACGGCGAGTATGCGGAAAAGGGAGTGGATGTTCTTCGCCGGATGTTTACTCAGGCGGATGAACTTCTGATGGAGTTCTTTTCTAGTCAAACGGTGGCAGATCTGTTAAGAGAAAGCTTTGGTACAAAAGAACTTCCGACCCTGAATTGGAACTCGGCGTCATTGAATGAATTAAAGTGTGAAGAGACAGGTGATAAAAATTGAATATGCTTAAACAAGAATGGAAGCTTTTCCTAACGAATAAAAAACTGGTGGGTGTCGCCATTGTTTTACTATTCGTTCCGATTATTTATGGAGGATTATTTCTTAGTTCCGCCTGGAACCCGTACGGCAAAACAGGTAATTTGCCTGTAGCCGTCGTGAATAATGATGTGAAGGCAGAATATGAAGGGAAGACCTTGACGGTCGGCGATGAGCTTGTCGATCGGTTAAAGGACAACGACGATCTGGAATGGCATTTCGTTTCGGAAGAACAGGCGAAAAAAGGATTCAAGGATGGTACGTATTATATGGTCGTGACGATTCCGCGTGATTTTTCGAAAAATGCGTCAACCGTTATGGATAAGAAGCCTAAGAAAATGAATTTAACGTATGATGCGAATCCTGGACGCAGTTTCGTTTCTGAAACGGTCGGGACCAAGGCAACGAATAATTTGAAAACGGAGATTGCTGAAAGTGTCACAAAAGAATATGCGGAAGCGATTTTCTCGCAGCTCGGAGAAATCGGGGATGGTTTCAGTGAAGCAGCGGATGGGGCATCGAAATTGGATGACGGCGCCGAAAAGCTTCATGATGGAAACAAAGCAGTGACAGACAATCTGAATAAATTAGCGTCCAGTACATTAACGTTCAAGGACGGGGCGAATAAGCTTCAAATTGGCGTTGGCAAGTTTTTGGACGGTGTTCATAAACTGGAAGGCGGCGCAACGGAATTAAACAAAGGGATAGCCCAATATACGAATGGAGTCGGGCAGCTCCAAACAGGTGTTAATGAACTAGCATCGGGTACAGGAGAGTTAACGAACAACAGTGAGGCGTTGATGCAAGGCTCTTCACAGCTTTCGAATGGATTGGCCAAAGTGGTCCCGGGAGCCCAAAGCTTGAATAATGGCTTAGCGGAAGCACAAACCGGCAGTGCCAGTCTGAATGATGGCTTGAATCTATTATCGGAAAATGCAAGTCAACTGACGGATCAATCGACAGGCATTCCAAAGTTGGCGGAAGGCCAAAGGAGCTTGAATGATGGAATTACCAAGCTGTCGGAGGGAAGTCAGGCGTTGAATGATGGTTTGAAAAAACTGGATGGCCAATTGCCTGCTGGTGAACAGCTAAGTCAGCTTACACAAGGACTGGCAAGCATCCAAAACGGCGTCAATAAATTGCAAGAAGCGATCCCGGCAGGAAGCAGCACGTCCGGCACCGTATCCAGCATCAAGAAGGATCTTGAGAACAGCCAAGCAGCACTAACGCAGCTTCAATCATCCATTGCGAGCAACGGACAAAGCACAATCGATGCCGTCAAAGGAACGGAAGCTTACAAAGGCATGACAAGTGAACAGCAATCCGAATTACTCGGGGCGATTCAAAACGAAGCGCAGATCCAAGCAGGATCCCAAAAGGAAATTGCATCGGCGCTTGCAGGCAGCATATCCGATTTATCTGCACAATTAACGAATCATGTGATGCCAGTATTGAATGGTTTAGGTCAGTTGCCGGAACAAGTGGCAGCCTTGAATAGTGCTGTGAATAAAGTCAATCCGAACGCGGTTTCAGCGTTGAATGGATACACGGCCATAAAGGATTCACTGGAAAATCAGTTCATTCCGGGTGCATCGCAATTAAATACAGGTCTGTCGGAAGCGGTTAATGGCAGCAATCAATTAACGGAGGCAACCGATAGCCTAAATGAACGAACACCGGAACTGGTGAATGGCATCAATCAGCTGGCACAAGGCGGTTCGTCGTTGAATAATGGCCTCTCGAAACTAACTGAGGGTTCTGGTCAATTGGTAAATGGGGTCTCCCAGCTCCAAACAGGCTCGGCAGCCTTTGGAAGTGGTTTAGAAAAGTATACGTTCGGCGTTAAAAAGGTAGGCGAAGGGGCGAGCAAACTGGCCGATGGCGCCAACGAACTGAATGCCAACTCAGCCGCCTTGAACAATGGATCGTCCGCACTTGTTGAAGGTACAGAACAATTGGCAAGCAATCTGCCGACATTAAGCAATGGTGTCATCCAGCTTGCTGATGGTGCAGGTAAGATTAATGAAGGTTCATCGAAACTAGCAAAAGGGTCAAATAAACTGGGAGATGGCATCTCCTCACTGAAAGATGGAACGAAAGAGCTTTCGCAAAAATTAAGCGATGGTGCGGAAGAAATAAACAGTAATGAAACATCAGAAGCTAATTACAGCATGATTGCTGAACCAACAAAGGTTAAAGAACAAAAAATCAGCAAGGTACCGAATTATGGCCATGCCCTGGCTCCTTATGTATTGTCTTTAGGATTATTCGTAGGTGCGATTGCCTTCAACATGGGCTTCCCGACAGGCATGCCGTCCACACGGCCTACATCGGGGGTGGCATGGTGGTTCAGTAAATTCACCGTGCTATTCATTCAAGCAACGATTTCGGCATTAGTTCTTGATGCAATCATGATCTGGGGAATGGATTTACAGGTCGAGAGCTTGGGGCAATTCATCATCGTTTCAATCTTGACCTCCCTGACCTACATGTTCCTTGTAACCTTCCTGACCGTAGCCTTTGGAAATCCTGGTCGCTTACTAGCGATGATTTTCCTTGTATTACAGATAGGTGCAAGCGGGGGAATGTTCCCTGTCGAGCTAATGAATAACTTCTACAGGGCGGTTCATCCGTTCATTCCGATGACGTATTCCGTCATGGGCTTCCGTCAATCGATGAGCGCGAGCCTTGGAGCGGATGCATTGACCTCCAGTTATCTTTTCCTTACTGGGTGCATCATTGTATTTAACCTGCTCTTGTTGCTCACTTTGGTTATTCGCAAGCGCAAAGAACAAACGATCGAAGTTGAAGCATAATAATAAATGAGAAAGCCCCCGGAGCCATTGTGCCGGGGGCTTTAATTTCCTATCTATTCTTCGACCTTCAGTCCCTTTTCCTCGGGATTTTCAACCACATGCTTAAGGATGGAGAGTTTGTTATCCCAGAATCGTTCATAAAATGAAAGCCATTCCTTCAATTCGTTTAAGGGCTCGGGCTGAAGCCGAAAGCGTTTCTCTCTTCCTACCTTCCGCCCGCTGACCAATTCAGCTTCGGATAGAATATGAAGATGCTTGGCAATCGCCGTACGGCTCATCGGAAAATGAGAGGTGATGGCCGAAATGGGTAATTCCCCTCCAGCAAGCAATTGCAGGACTTTCCTGCGGGTGGGGTCGGCCACAGCTTGGAATACATCATATTTTTCTGCGGAAGAGGTCACTTAGCCCTCAACAGCCTTTTTAAGTCGTTCATTAACGATTTGATCCCACCCATGCGCCATTCTATCGCGGACAACCGAGCTTTTTTCATTCGCTTTCGGAAGAATCGATCCAGGCTGCTTCCACCCGCCATGGATCAGGGTGAATTCAGTTTTGCCATCCTGCTCTTTTAAATGGAATGAAACGATCCAACCGTCAGTATCCCACGAGAAAGAGAGGCGATGTGGGGCATCTATCTCCAATACCTTACATGGAGAGGGGCCAAACGGTGATTGTACATGGAACTCATGTCCCACTTTCGGCTGAAAATCATTCGGCATGAACCATGAAGCGATCCCCTCGGCAGTCGATACTGCATCCCAAACCTTTTGGATCGGTGCTTCAATAATGACGGTCTTCTTGACATCCTCTAAAGTATGCTGCTTTTCCATAGTGACTCTCCCTTTTAACTGTAATGTGAAACCTTTTGGTTTTTCTTTAATGATTATATAAAACCATTTGGTTTCATGTCAACGGTTTTCACTGGAGCGATCTTTCCTGGTTTTATTCATTCCCTATTTTTTCAATTTGTTCCGATAAGCTCGTTATTTGATCGATGGTTTGCATGATTTCCGATTCTTCCAATGCTTTAGGATCGATTTGGCCTTTTTCAATATTATTCAGGTATAATTCAATGCCATCTGACAGCTGCTGATTTGAAGCAACGATTTTTTCATGGATGGTTTCGGCGATTTGAGGCGGCTCAATTGCATTGAATTCTTCAATCTCCGTTTTCAGCTGCTGCAGCTCTTTTTCAAGGCTTTGCCTTGCTTCGGTATTCGTGACGGCATCTTGGGCCAATGCAGGTAGCTCATTGGCAAATCCCTTAACGGTATTCACATACTCCGTCGCATTATCTGCATATTCCAAGGATGAATGGACTTCCCCCAAAAGCGAGCACCCGCTTAAGGCAAGGATGGAAAGAAAAGCGATCGCGATTATTTTTTTCATAAGTGCCTCCTGTGTGATTTTATTCGGATCGATTAAATGGGTAAGAATCTTTTTTTATAAATCGCTGCAATCGAATTCAATATGAAACCGGGAATTCGTTTCGGGAAAAATGACTTTGAATAGAAAAGGTGAAAGGCGCTTTTCAAATCATGCCACTGATTGCAGGATTTAACCTGCTTGAACCTTGCTACATCGATGATTTTCACCTTTTTTTCGGAAGTGATGAAGATGTTCCTTAAATGGATATCCGAAGGGTTCAATCCTTCTTTTCTTGCTAATTGCAAAGCATGGTCAATTTCCTCAATATTTTCTTCCGTTATCGGGATCCCTAACGTCAAACATTCAAAAAGGGTGTTGCCTTCGATATGATCGATGACCAGAAAATTCAGTCCGGCAGCATATAGAGTTGGGTAATAATCAATGGATTGAACGGTTCGATATATTTCGGCTTCCACTTTAGCTGTTTGAATTTGGTCCGGGAAAAAAACCTTTAGCGCTTTATTGGTGGAATGTATCCGGAATACATAAGCGCTGCGGCCCTTGCCGATAAGAGTTAGGGATGGGTCGGCATCAAGCAATGAATACTTCTTATCATCGGAAATCTTGACGCTTGCTGCTAAATCATTATAGTTCTGCATACTGTTCACCTCTAATGTGCAAATTTCAAATCAAAAAAGACGGTATGACCGATTATTGGTCATACCGTCTTTTAAAAACCAAAAGACCTCACCAAATAATCGGCAAGGTCTTGCAAACAACTGGAATCAGTTGCCAATAAAGCCGAGGATAAAATCCTGTATTGACGACTTTATTGTATAGCTACTCCCCTTAACAGAAGGATTCTTATAAATTTATATATAGTAATTATATAGTTTATGGGCTTCACCCGTCAAATATGAGGAATGATGGGGTGACCTCGCAACTTTATTCAATGCATATGGCCTATCACGTAATTAATTATTCTAGTATATCATTATGCGCGGCATTAAGCCACGGGTTACCTTTTGTAACATCAATATATTTCAAATATTACTGTAAAGTTACTTAAATGTCTTTTAGTTTACTAATATGTTAAAACCTAAGCAATTACCCGGTGGTTCCAAAGAATTGTGTTATATTTTCAATGAATAAGTACATATACCTATATTATTATATCAGTATTAACCGATATTTAAATAAATGTTAAAAATATAATGCTTTAGTAGGGAGAATGATATGAAGAAATTAATTATACCAACTTTCTGTTTTGCAGTATTGTCGACAGTTGCATTCGAAGAAAAAATATCTGCAGCTCCACTACATGCAGAACAGACCAATGTAGATACAGGCGTCATGTATGTAAATGTAAATTCCGGTTCACTCAATATGAGGAAATCGGGAGCGGAAAGTGCGAGTATAGTTGCCAAGCTTTCAAAAGGCACGCCGGTAACGATTTATTCGGAATCCAAGGGTTGGACGAAGATCAAAGCCAATGGTAAGGAGGGGTATGTCAGTACTAAGTATTTATCGGCAACGAAGCCAGGGGCTTTAACTAGGACCGCCGTAACGGTAAAGACGGTGACGAAATATGTGAATGTCAGCACGGGTTCCCTCCATATGCGGAAAAGCGGGACCGAAAGCGCAGCCGTAGTTACGAAGCTGACGCGTGGCACCCAGGTTACGGTTTATTCGGAATCCAAGGGTTGGGCGAAAGTAAAAGCCAATGGTAAAGAGGGTTACGTCAATGCCAAGTATCTCTCGGCAACGAAACCGAACCAGGCAGCCCAATCTTCCGTCACAAGTAAGACGGCAACAAAATATGTGAATGTCAGCACGGGTTCCCTCCATATGCGGAAAAGCGGGACCGAAAGTGCAGCCGTAGTAGCGAAGCTGACCAGGGGCACCCAGGTAACGGTCTATTCGGAATCCAAAGGATGGGCAAAGATCAAAGCCAATGGAAAAGATGGTTATGTCAATGCCAAGTATCTTTCGGCAACGAAGCCTGATCAGGTAACCAAAGCCGCCGTAACTGGAAAAACGGCGACGAAATATGTGACGGCAAGCACGCTCAATATGCGAAAAGGCGGTAACGTGAGCTCCAGCATCGTCACCATGCTTTCAAAAGGGACACAGGTGACGGTTTATTCGGAATCGAAAGGTTGGGCCAAGGTCAAGGTCAATGGAAAAGACGGGTATGTCAGCACCAAATATTTGTCGGCAACGAAGCCAGCGACAGGATCGGCAGAAACCACCCAAAAAACGACGACGAAATACGTGACGGCAAGCACGCTCAATATGCGTAAAAGCGGGTCGGATAGTTCAAGCATTGTCGCGAGGCTTTCAAAAGGGACGAAAGTGACCGTTTATTCGGAATCGAAAGGTTGGGCGAAGGTCAAAGCCAATGGAAAGGACGGGTATGTCAACACCAAATATGTATCCGCGACAAAGCCGGGAACCGCTCCCAAACCGACTGCCCCTGAAAAAACGACGACGAAATACGTGACGGCAAGCACGCTCAATATGCGTAAAAGCGGGTCGGATAGTTCAAGCATTGTAGCGAGGCTTTCAAAAGGGACGAAAGTGACCGTTTATTCGGAATCCAAAGGATGGGCCAAGGTCAAAGCCAATGGAAAGGACGGATATGTCAGCACCAAATATGTATCGGCGACAAAACCGGCAACCGCTCCCAAACCGACTGCCCCTGAAAAAACGACGACGAAATACGTGACGGCAAGCACGCTGAATATGCGAAAAAGCGGCAGTGAAACCGCAAGCATCATCGCCAAGCTCTCAAAGGGAACCGAGGTAAAGGTCTATTCGGAATCCAAAGGATGGGCGAAGGTCAAGGCCAATGGAAAGGACGGCCATGTCAGCACCAAATATTTAACGGCGACAAAACCGGTAACGGACTCCAAGCCGGCGGTCCCTGAAAAAACGACGACGAAATATGTAAACGTGAACTCAGGGACACTCAATATGCGGAATAAGCCATCAGAAGACGCTTCGGTCATCGTGAAATTGGCAAGGGGTGTAGAGGTGGAAGTCATCTCGGAAGCAGATGGCTGGTCCAAGGTTAAAGCGTATGGCGGAGAAGGTTACGTCAGCACGCAATATCTATCAACAACGAAACCTGGTTCCACACCGGAAAAACCCGGACAGAATCCAGGCGGTGAAGTAACGACCATCACCAAATATGTAAATGTGAATGATGGCTCCAGTTTGAATATGCGTTCAAGCGCATCGACGTCCGCTACTATCATAGCTACGCTAGTAGATAAAACGGCCGTAACCGTGTATTCGGAAGCAGATGGCTGGTCAAGGATCACGGCTAACGGAAAAACGGGTTATGTGAGCACGAAATATTTAACTGAAAAGGCACCGGATGTTCCAGGGAATCCGAATGACTCGGTCATCAAGATCGAAAAAGAGTACAATCTTACAATGGATAAGATGGTGCAAATTCAAATGGCGGCAAATGCGCAAACAGATAAAGCGTACAAAACCTACATACGTGAGGATGGCTTGTCTCTCGTAAATTCAACCAAAGGCACCGTCAAAGGCTCCGGTTGGCGCGTAAGGGGCGGAGCTGGCCCCAATTATTGGGTGGTCGGGGATGTAAGCAATAATCAATCGCTGACGATTAAATCAAAAGTCAAAGGCTCTGACGGGTACTACTGGTATGAGGTGAGCTATAACAAGACATGGGTGAATGCTAGTCCGGAAGACATAGAATATAACCTGAATCCCAAAAATTTCGTCAATGACCCAGTTCATTCTTACCAGTTCGTCAAGCTCTCCCAAGTTACCAATATGAATGTCTCCGAAGTGAATGATAGAATCCTTTCAGGCAAAGGCATACTGCAAGGACAAGCTGCGACCTTCACTTCCGCAGGGGTAAAGTATGGAGTCAATGAGATTTATTTGATTTCGCATGCCTTGCTGGAGACAGGGAATGGCACGTCACCGTTGGCAACAGGAGTGAAGGTGAACGGGAAAACGGTCTATAATATGTATGGAGTGGGAGCTTATGACGGTACAGCTGTCAGCAGCGGTGCTCAATATGCCTATAATGCCGGCTGGTTCACGCCGGAAGCGGCCATTATCGGCGGCGCCGAATTCATCGCCAAAGGCTACATCTCCGCAGGGCAGGATACGCTTTACAAAATGAGGTGGAACCCTACGGCAGCAGAGAAGTATGGCTATGCGTCACACCAGTATGCCACTGATATTGGCTGGGCAACCAAGCAAGTGAAACAGATTTATAATCTATATAGTTTATTAGATTCCTATAAATTGACGATTGAAATTCCTAAATATAAATAAACGATCTTCATAAAAAAACACATGAGTCGACCTCATGTGTTTTTGCTTTTAAATTGAAAGCCCGGAAATCCTCATTTGGAATTGCTTTGCTTATCCTTTTCGATGATCTCCTTGACGACATCCTCGATCGTGACCGCGCCCAATGCTTTTTCCAAGGCAAGTTCAGCGACTGAAAAGAGCGGCTCTATCGCGTCCTGTATATTTCTTCCAACAGGGCATGCCGGGTTAGGTTTTTCGTGAATGCCAAATAATTCTTTATCCTGCATCACATTAACGGCATGATAAACATTGAGCAAAGTAATCTCGGACAGCTCCTTTGCCAATGTAGCTCCCGCGATGCCAGGCCTGACATTCACCAAGCCTGCAGTCTTGAGCATGCCGGTAATTTTCCTGATTAAGGCGGGGTTCGTGTTGACACTCTTTGCAATATAATCAGATGTGTTAATGCATTCCTTATTTATTTCTAAAAGAGATAATATATGGATTCCTACGGAAAAACGGGTACTGATGGACATCTTGTTCTCTCCTTTAAAATCTCGATTCCTATATAGTATAAATTATTTAACATGTAATTCAAGTAGTTACAAGTTATAATGATATTCAATCACGTCCGCTGCCATAAATAAAAGGTATGTTAAATTGACAAACCATCATGGTGAAACTTATATTATACCGTGTAAATCAATCAGTTACAGGTACGCGGCAAATGGAAAGGGGGAACTGAAATCAGCCTTAATGGAGTCCAAGGGACCTGTATAAGGAATTTTAAACAACTATAATAGCTATGGAGGTTCATGATGTCTAATAAAAAAAATAAGAAACAAAAACAATCATCTGCATTCACGTTTTGGATCATCGGGTTGGTGGCTGTAATCATTATCGGGTTCATATTCCTGGCTAACGGGAAAGAAGAGGATACGGCCGCTTATGAAATCGATTATAAATCACAGCCTTATTTAGGAGATAAATCAGCCCCTGTGCAAATTGTTGAATTTGGTGATTATAAATGTCCAGTGTGTAAAACATTCGAGGAGAAATTCTTTCCATCGATCAAAAGTGAGTTGGTCGATACAGGAAAAGCGCAATTTTATTTCATGAATTATTCGTTCATTAATGTCGATTCCACTAGATCCGCTAAATTTGCGGAGAGCGTTTATCAGGAATTAGGAAATGAAACCTTCTGGAAGTTCCATGAGCTATTATTCAGTAAGCAGCCCGATGATCATAAATATGAAAAAGAAGACATATTCACCGATGAATTCTTAGAAGATACATTGAAGGAAATCGCAAATGAAGCTGATGTGAAAAAAGTGGTCACCTCCTTTAAAGCAGGCAAATCCGAAGATCACTGGAACAAAGATATGAAGACTGCCGAAGAATTAGCCGTAACCGGCACACCTTCCCTATTCGTCAATGGCAAGAAGTTTGAGGGGAACACGATAGATGATCTAAAGAAAATGGTTGATGAAGCTGCGAAGGAGAAATAGTCGATGAACAAATCGCTATTATTTGCTTGGATAGTATCCATCATGGCCACTGCGGGAAGTCTCTACTTTAGTGAAATCCTGCATTATGTACCTTGTACCTTTTGCTGGTACCAACGAATCTTGATGTACCCACTCGTCCTATTATTAGGCCGGGCCTTTTATGAACAAGACCTGAAAATCCACCGATACATCCTCCCCCTGTCCATCTTGGGGATGCTGGTATCGGGGTATCACTATTGCCTGCAAAAGATCCCCGCCCTGCAGCAATTCGAAATGTGCCAAAGCGGCGTCCCGTGCTCAGTCGACTATATAAATTGGCTAGGATTCATCACGATTCCATTTTTGGCCTTTATCGCATTCACGCTCATCACCATATGTATGGGAGTGCTAATGAACACAAATCGGAAAAACGAAACAGCAGCATGAAAACCGCACCATTCCTTGTGGAAATGCCTCCACAGGAAATGGTGTTTTTTTATTGATAAAATACGAACGGGAATAGCCATAAATCGCCGAAACTGGCGAGTATATCAACGAAATCCGCAATTATATCGCCGAACATATTTCAAACTAACATTTGACAAAGGAGTAACCTGTAACTTATATTATTACTTGTAATAAAAATGATTACATTTAAGTTATTTCAACCAATCATAGGAGGAATCTACATTGAAAATAGCGATCATAGGTGCAAGCGGAAAAGCAGGAAGCATGATTTTAAATGAGGCAAGGACTAGAGGACATGAAGTTACGGCGGTGGTCAGGGATGAAGCCAAAATTCAGGATCAAACGGTATCCATTTTGGTCAAAGACATATTCGAGATCCAAGCGGACGATTTGAAGCAGTTCGATGTGGTTGTGAATGCTTTTGGTGCAGCTCCAGGGAAAGAACATTTGCATGTGGAGGCAGGGAACATCCTGATCGATGCCCTCAAAGGCGCGCCTCAAACTAAATTGATCGTTGTCGGCGGTGCCGGAAGCCTTTTCGTTGACGAGGAGAAAACGACACGTGTTCTGGATACGCCTGAATTCCCTAAAGAGTACTTTGCCACGGCGTATAATCAATCCAAGAACCTGGAAAGATTGCAGCAGGCAAGCGGCATCCAGTGGACATTCATCAGTCCTTCCGCCTTCTTTGATCCACAAGGGACGAGAACTGGTCAGTATGAACTTGGCAAAGACAACCTGCTCGTAAACTCTAAAGGCGAGAGTTATGTAAGTTATGCCGACTTCGCCATTGCGGTACTTGACGAAATGGAAACTCCGCAGCACATCAATCAACGCTTCACCGTTGTCGGCGAAGCGAAATAATATAAGTCGGACTTGGCCGTCGCGTCCCTGTCTCCCGATATATGCTTTATATGAGACAGAGGCGATGCCCAAGTTCACCCTAACCATTGATGGAACCTCCCCAATTTCAAACTTTCAATTCATGAACAAAGTAGACGTAAGAATCCGAACTAGACTTCCGTTAATTCGTCCTGGACGCTCAATAATTCGTCCCCCATCCGCACTAATTCAACCTAGACGTCCAATAATTCGACCTACACCCGATTAATTCGTCGCCCATCGGAATAATTCGTCCCAGACGCCAACAATTCAACCTACACCCCCCACAACAATTCGTCCTATATCACACGAATTCTTCCTTTTCTCCTGGCCGTCCGGAGTTTTTATGTTGAAAATATTGACTGTTGCCCATTTATTGCTGATAATATAGCGAAGAAAGTCCTATGTACGGCTTTTTTTATGTGGTGGTTTTTAGTAGAATTATCTGGTTTTTCCAATAGGAAACTAGAAAGAAAGAAGGACTGTGTGAAGATGGATTGGAAACGTTCCTACAACTCATGGGTGAATTTCGAAGGCCTTGATGAGGAAATGAAGTCATTACTTACAATGATTAAAGATGATGAGAAGAAAGTTGAAGATGCGTTTTATAAGAACTTGGAATTCGGCACAGGCGGCATGCGCGGGGAAATCGGTGCAGGCACGAATCGGATGAATTTATATACGGTTCGCAAAGCGACATTGGGATTGGCGCATTATCTCCTGGAAATCGGAGATGAAGCAAAAGACAGGGGCGTGGCAATCGCGTATGATTCACGCTTTAAATCGCCTGAATTTGCCATGGAGGCAGCGAAGACCTTGGCTACTGCAGGGATAAAGGCGTATCTATTTGATGAGCTAAGACCGACTCCAGAGCTATCCTTTGCCGTTCGTGAGCTGAATGCTTATGCTGGGATCGTGATCACGGCTAGCCATAATCCACCCGAATACAATGGCTATAAGGTATATGGGCCAGATGGCGCGCAACTTCCGCCGGCCACGGCTGATAAAGTCATTGGATTCGTCAATGCGATCGAAGATGAATTGACGATATCGGTGAAGGATGAAGAGACCTTAAAAGCGCAGGGGCTGATCGAGATGATCGGTGAAGAAATCGATGCCGCTTATAATGAAAATTTACTTACTGTCCCGGAAAACAAGGACATAAGTGAGCAAGTCGATGTGACGGTCGTATTCACGCCGCTTCATGGGACGGCAAATAAATCGGTGAGGCGGGCTTTGCAGGATCTGGGATACGACAAGGTACATGTCGTAAAAGAGCAGGAATTGCCTGATCCCAATTTCTCGACAGTCAAATCTCCGAATCCTGAAGAGCATGCCGCATTTGAAATGGCGATCGATTTGGGCAATAAGGTATCTGCCGACCTGTTGATCGCTACCGATCCCGATGCAGATCGACTCGGAATCGCAGTTAAAAATAAAGCTGGCGAATATGTGGTGCTTACAGGCAATCAAACGGGTGCGCTCATATTGGATTACCTCTTAAGGGAAAAGCAAGCAAAAGGGACGTTACCCGAAAATGGCGTGGTCTTAAAAACGATCGTGACTTCGGAAATCGGCCGTACGATCGCAAAGGAATATGGGTTGGAGACCGTAGATGTATTGACCGGTTTTAAATTCATCGCCGAAAAAATCAACGATTATCGGGAAAACGGCCAGCATACCTTCCTATTCGGTTATGAAGAAAGCTATGGCTATTTAATCAAGGATTTTGCTAGGGATAAAGATGCGATCCAGGCAGCCATCCTTGCGGTTGAGGTTTGTGCTTACTATAAAAAGCAGGGCATGGATGTATATGAAGGGCTGATCCAAATCTTTGAAAAGTACGGATATTACTTGGAGGGGCTTCAATCGTTGACCTTAAAGGGAATCGAAGGCGCCGGGCAAATCCAGGGGATTCTCGATCAATTCCGTCAAGATCCTCCCAAGCACATTGCCGGAAAAGCGGTAGTGGTCCAGGAGGATTATCAAAGCGGCTTGAAGCTGACGATGGACGCTGATACCGAGGAAGTGATTGATTTACCCAAATCAAATGTAATCAAGTATTTCCTTGAGGATGGTACATGGGTTTGCCTACGTCCTTCCGGGACGGAACCGAAAATCAAATTCTACTTCGGCATCCAAGGAGAAAAAATGGAAGAAGCCGAGTTGAAACTGAAGCAGGTAATGAATGCCTTCATGGCGAAAATTAACGGAATCATTAACGGAGCGTAATGCAGCCATATTACTGAACAAAATGAGGCCTTTTCCCGATATCCGTTCGGGGAAAGGCCATTTGGCATGCTGGAGCAAACCCGACCGGATCGGGATATTATTGTAAAGACGGATGTTAATTTTGAAGAAATTGGTATATAATAGGTTGATGTGAAAGTGGTTATATTTGACTGAAACATTTACAAAAAGCGAGACTATGTTACTATGAATAATGTATATGGTAAACTAGTTATCATATGGACTGGTGAAAAAGTTATTACGAAGGAGTTACAAAAGAATGAAAAAAGTTAAAAAGGCGATAATACCTGCAGCGGGATTGGGAACTAGATTCTTGCCAGCTACGAAGGCGATGCCTAAAGAAATGCTTCCGATAGTGGACAAGCCAACTATTCAATATATCATAGAAGAAGCCGTGAAATCGGGAATCGAAGATATTATCATTGTTACAGGGAAGAACAAACGGGCGATTGAAGACCACTTCGATAATGCCTACGAACTAGAGAACAACCTGCGCGAAAAAGGAAAATTCGATTTATTGGAGAAAGTGCAATATCCCTCCAATCTAGCCAATATCCATTACATTAGGCAAAAAGAACCTAAAGGGCTTGGGCATGCTGTATGGTGCGCACGTAACTTTATTGGCGATGAACCATTCGCCGTTCTTTTAGGTGATGACATCGTACAAAGTGAAGTGCCTTCATTGCGTCAATTAATCAATGAATATGATGCAACGGGCTCGTCCATCATTGGCGTTCAGCCCGTGGATGAGAAAGAAACGCATAGGTATGGCGTCATTGACCCGGTTACCCAGGAAGGCAGAAGGTACGAAGTGAATCGTTTCGTTGAAAAACCGAAACAAGGAACGGCGCCTTCCAATTTAGCGATCATGGGAAGATATATTTTAACCCCGGAAATATTCGATTTCTTGGAAACGCAAGAAACAGGAGCTGGCGGCGAAATCCAGTTGACGGATGCGATCCAAAAATTGAATGAAATCCAAAAAGTATTCGCCTACGATTTCGAGGGTAAACGCTATGATGTCGGAGTGGTGGATGGCTTTGTGAAAACGACCATCGAATTTGCGCTGCAACGCCCTGAATTGAGAGATGACATCATCAAGGAAATGGAAAATATACTAAAAATGCATAAGGCAGCAACCAAATAAATTTATTTATATGGATCCAGGAGGGAAAAGCCAGCTATGATAGGCTTTTTCCCCTTGTCCATAAAAGCCCTTGGGATTACTATACATTGAGTATACAGAATAATCAGTTATATGGTAGCTTACCATGAAGAAGAATCGAACCGGTCCATTGGGAATGCGTGGGCAGTTTGGTTTGCTATGGAATGCCTCACCTCACCTTTTATTGAAGAGGCAGTCCGTACAAGATTCAGTCAATCGGTTGCGGATCTTTATTATTTTTTGAAAATTTAGTTTATTTTATTCGGATGTTGAATGACAATTCATAAAAGGGGTTGCCTGTTTAGTGAATAAGAAGGTATGGAAAAGAAAAGCTGACTTCCTAATACAACCTGTTACGAATTTCTTCTTAAGGGAAAATCATAAGCGTGTCATCAGATATGCGAATTATTATGAACAATTGCCTGTGAAAAAGAACACCATTTTATACGAGAGTCGCGATGGAAATAGTATAACCGACAGTCCGTATGCGATGTTTGCCTTTATGATAGCGAACCAAGACTTCAAGGATTATAGGCATATATGGTCGATTCAGGAATTTGACGCCCTCTCTGATGTGATTGCGAAATATAAGGATATGCCTAACGTTACATTTGTCCGGCGGAATTCAAAGGAATATTTAAAATGCCTGGCGACAAGTGAGTATTTAATCAATAATTCGACATTCCAATCTTTTTTCATTCCGAAAAAAGATCAAGTTTATATTAACACCTGGCACGGCACCCCTCTTAAGAGTATGGGCTTCGATATACCGGGTAACCCCTCCGCTTCTCAAAACGTTGTCAGGAATTTCTTAAGTGCGGATTACCTTTTAAGCCCCAATCCCCATACGACGAACATGTATACGAAAAGCTATAAGCTGAACGGCTTGTACAAAGGGGAAATCATCGAAGAAGGGTATCCACGGATAGATTTGACCCTGAATACGGATCCGGAAGAGTATAAGGAATATGTAAGGACACTTGGTCTGGCCCTCCATGATGGCAAGGAGACTATTTTATATGCACCTACATGGAAGGGAACGAACCTTGCCAAAGTGGATAACGATATCCTCCAGATCATTGCCGATATGCATCATCTAGGAACTCAAGTCGGCGAACAATATAATATTTTGATCAAGGTGCACCCTTTTCTTTATAAAGAAGCCGCCAAGCGTGCGGATATCAAGGACAGATTAGTTCCAGATCATGTTGATACGAATGAACTGCTCGCTGCAGTCGACCTGCTTATCACGGATTACTCCAGCATTTTCTTCGATTACCTTGTAACCAACAAGCCGATTCTTTTCTACACCTGGGATATGGACGTATATTCAGAGCAAAGGGGACAGTATCTGAAAAATGACGAACTTCCTGGACCGATGCTTTTCAACGCAAAGGAATTGGCGCAGGCCATCAAGGATATTGAACAGGTGAAAAAGAGCTATGCGGATAAATATCTTAAAATGCAGCAGCAATTCACGAATCATGAGGATGGCCACGTAACGGAGAGAATTGTCCGTCATATATTCAATCACTCTACGAAACACCTAAACACCATTGCCGGTCTAGATTCCTCAAAGGAAAAAATCCTGATCTATCCAGGTGGTATGAGAGATAACGGGATCACATCCTCCTTCATCAATTTAATGAACAATATTGATTATGATAAATATGATGTCACCTGCTTTACCGCGACTCCCCACTCCCAGGAAGCTTTGAAAAACTTGAATAAAGTAAATAAGAATGTGCGTTTTCTCTTTAAACCTGGCTTGCCTGTATATAAATTGGGGGAAGTGTACAAGGATAAATTCATTCATAACAGGGGGGAAAGAGGGGCACTGGGGAAAAAGCTATATCCAGAAGCTGCATATATCAGGGAACATGCCCGTCTATTCGGGAAATCCCAGTTTGATTATGTCATTGATTTTAGTGGATATAGCCATTATTGGGCAAAGCTCCTTCTTGCGGCAGATTCAAAAAAGAAAGTTTGTTATATGCATAATGACTTGCTCTCCGATAGTGAGCGGGTAATCAATGGGCGGAGGCCACACCGGATTAACCTCAGAGGGCTATTTTCCGTCTATCACCGGTTCGATAAGCTCGTCAGCGTATCGGAAGGGACCATGGAATTGAACCGAAAGAACCTACTGCAGTATGCAGACTATGATACATTCGATTATGTCATGAATTCCATCAATCCTGAGAAAATCCTTCAAATCACTCCCGAAGAAACGGAGTCTGTCATAAATGACGAAGGTTCTTCGATTACGACAGAGAATTTCAAGGCAAGAGCGATATTGAGGGGTATCCGGACTCATCATGCCTGGAATACCCTCCCCGGAAGTGCGAAGGCGTTTCAATTTCCTTTGGAAGAGCGACTTGAAGATGCCGAAATCATGATTTCGAGAAAGGCCAACGGTAATGAAGCTACCTTTTATAAATTCAGCTTCAATAATCAAATCATTGGCTGGATCAACGAAGAGGCTGTAGAGTTTTTGCCTGACAGCATCATTTACGAAAAGGAACTCGATAAAATCGCGAAGCTTGTAAGGCCAGGAGGAAACTTCATCTGGTCGCTGCCATACAAGGTTGAAGGGACCTACAAAGTCTCGGGCAGCCATGATTTTAAAGGGATACTCGTAAATATCGATAAGGAAGTAAAAACCCAACATTCGATTTATAGCAGAATATCAATAAACCAGACGGAAATCGGCTGGGTGGATAATTCAGCCTTATCGATACTGGAACAGTGCACGATCACTGGAAACACGAGTGAAAGGGATAAACTGCAAATCATGTTGAAACGAAAGTATATGCAGGGGAAAAACTATAAAAAACATAAAAAATTCCTTGATAAGATTGATGATCGGACGCTCAAGGAAGTAAATACGAGTGCATACAAGTATGGAAAAATAACGAAACCGGAGGACCACACCATCTGGACGAAGGCTTATCCGAATTACAAGACCAAAAGGGTAGCCAAGGCAATCGAATTCGAGGGGCAAACCGTGAAAATCACCAAATATAACCGAACAAGAAAAGGGGGCTATTACCTTTTCGAGATGGATCATAAGAAAATTGGCTGGTTAAATACCAGTGCCTTTGAAATGATAGACGAGCCCGTCGTATTAAAGGAACGGGAAGTGCATGGTACGGCGGAAATCAAGCTAGGAAATTATCATATCTTTGATAAACCGTATGGATTATTGGACGCCATGGTCGTTCCAGCAGGGCCGACCTTAAATGGGTGCCTCGTTGAATTCGATAAAGAAGCGGTAACCCAGCTTGGGACGTATAAACACTTGGTGAAGGACGGGAAATCGCTGGGCTGGCTGGATAAACAGGCGTTAATCGTGCAGGAAGTCCATGGATTGGAAGTGAATGATCACTTCGTCCCTTATCCTGATGAAAAGGATTATAATTTTGTCAATATGGGGAGGCTGTCTCCTGAAAAAGGACAGGATAACTTGATTCGTGCCTTCGCGAGTTTCCATGAGAAGCACAAAAACAGCAAGCTGTATATTTTAGGTCAAGGTCCTTTAAGGGGAGATTTACAGTTCATCATTGATGAACTGGGGCTGAATCATTCGATCCATCTATTAGGTCAGCTCGAAAATCCCTTTTCATTCATGGAAAAATGTGATTGCTTCGTTCTGTCATCACATTATGAAGGCCAGCCTATGGTTTTACTCGAGGCAATGACGTTAGGGATGAAGATCCTGGCTACAGATATAGTCGCGAACCGTACCGTTCTGGAAAACGGTAAATATGGAGTGCTTGTTGAAAATAGCATAAGTGGACTTGAAAAAGGGTTATCGATGATGGCTAATGATGCGGATTCCGGAATGGAAAAATTTGATTATCACCAATATAATGAATTAGCCATGGAAACCTTCAAGAAATGCCTATAAAATATAAGCAGGTACTTCTCGCCAATTCAGGCAGATAAATCCTAACCAGATGTAAGTGCAAAGAAGGCAGTTCGAAAGGGGAAATGTAATGTGATTTTGGTCGTTGGCGGTGCAGGTTATATCGGAAGTCATCTTGTAAAGGAATTAGTAAATGAAAAAGAGGTTGTCATCCTCGATAATCTTTCAACAGGTTTCCGTTCATTGGTTGATTCGAAGGCCATTTTGGTGGAAGGGAATTTAGGGGACGAAACGGTATTGAATGAAATATTCAATACATATCCCATAGAAGCGGTCATGCATTTTGCAGCCAATAGCTTGGTGGGAGAATCGGTTCAAGACCCATATAAATACTATGAAAATAATGTGGGGGCAACCCTTACATTATTGCATACCATGCTCAAGCATGATGTGAAGAATTTCATTTTTTCATCCACTGCCGCTACTTATGGGATACCAAATGTAGATATGATCGATGAGGATCAGCCAACTGATCCCATCAACCCATACGGCCGCTCGAAATTGATGGTGGAGCAAATCTTGGGGGACTTTGCACAAGCATATGGCCTGCGCTATGTTGTTTTGCGATATTTCAATGCAGCCGGGGCCCATGAATCGGCGGAAATCGGTGAGAGCCATGATCCGGAAACACATCTGATTCCGATCATTCTGCAGCATTTATTAGGTCAGCGTGAGAAGATTTCCGTGTTTGGTACGGACTATGATACACAGGATGGTACATGCATTCGCGACTATATTCATGTAACCGATTTAGCTAAAGCCCATATTATTGCGCTTCAAGCTCTTTTGTCGGGAAAAAAGAATACGGCCACCTATAACCTGGGGAACGGAAAAGGGTTTTCGGTTAAAGATGTGATCGACACATGCGAAAAAGTCACAGGCGTGAAACCGAACATTGAATATGCAGACCGCCGCCCTGGAGACCCAGCCCGACTCGTCGCTTCCGCTGCTAAAATATATGAAGACCTAGGCTGGAAAGCAGCCATAGATTTGGAAGAAATCATTGAAAGTGCGTGGAAATGGCATAAATCCCAAGTGAACTAAACGATTAAAGGGTTTCGGATCGCATTCCGAAACCCTTTTGCTTTTAGATTTGAGGTTTTGTCTTTTGTCCGTTCCTTTCCACTCCAGGCTCTTAGCTTTCCAGAGACGGTCCGTGAGCCTCCCGGGCTTCCGGCTTGCCCGATCTTAGGCATTTTAGCTATATGGAAGGGAATGATCGTTCATGTAGCCGCCCTCGCGATGATGTTGTTTTTCCTTGGTCAAAACAACACATTTGGGTACTCTCCCTTACGATTGGTTATTTATCGAAGCGATGAAGAACAAGATGTCTCCTGAAATCTCTCAAATCGTAAAACCCCTGTGCCAAGAAGATTCAAGTCCTGGTACAGGGGTATAATCAATCAGTCACCCATGCTCATCCCTTTTAACACGACCGCAGTCAGAAACACGGTCACGCAAATGATTGAGGTGGAAACGACAATCGCAATCGGTAAAGTCATTGTAAATCGCTCCTTCCAATGATGGTTGCCCCGCTAAGATCAACCTTTGCCCCGTATAAAAAGTTGTAAGTGAGTTTGTCCATGGAGGCTCCAGTAAAGTCGATTTTCTTTAAATCGGACATTCTGAATTGAACACTGATGAGAGTGGCATCGCGAAATGATGCTTTTTTCAATGAAGAGCCCTCGAAAATGGTTTGGTTGAATGATTCGCCATCAAAAATGAGCCCCGATAAGTTGCAGCCTTTAAAATGGGTTTTATTATAAGTATTGTTTTTGAAGGTGACGCCTTTTAAATTGGCACTTTTAAATAAGGTACTTGTTAAGTTGACGTTTTCAAAGATGCAATGACTTAAGTTACTGCCTTTGAATGTACTGCCTGTCAGATCGGAATGGCTGAAATCAGAGCGGCTTAAATCGCAGGAATTGAATTTTCCATCATGGACGGAAACGGAGCGAAAGTCGGAATCCAATAAGCGTTGTTTAGAATAATCCATCTTTATCGCCTCTTCAAGCTCATTATATTGAAGGTTGAGGGCATCGACGAGCTCCGATACCTCACCTATGGAGTCAACGGTTAACTCATACGCCTCATCTTCGCTTGCGCCCTTCCTTTTATGATCATTATATTTTTCGAGCAGGTTTTGCAGCAGTTCTTCTTCCAACTCTTTAGCCGTTCTGGCGTTTTGATACGGTGCGAAAATGCCATGAACATGTGCATGCAGTTTTTCAATCACATTTACTCATCCTTTCTTACAGCAGGCTTTCAAGGATTCGCTTAGCCTGCTCCCAGTCATTTTTATTTTGCCGATATGTGTCTTCCCCGAGAGGAGTGATTTTATAATATTTCCTTCTGCCGCCTTGGGTGGCGTCTCCCCAATAAGAGAGGATGCATCCGTCTTTTTCCAGACGTTTTAAGCTGGAATACATCGTTGCTTCCTTTATTTCATATTGCTCATTTGAACTCACATATATCAGTTTGCTGATCTCGTAACCATACTTATCGCCACTTTGCAGGAGTTTTAGAATCATTGTATCCACATGTCCGCGAAGCAGGTCTGAGGAAAGTTTGCGTTGAATCAAATCCTCACCTCCTTTTGTATATCCTATAGCATATTACTATGACAGTCAAGGTACTTTGCGCAAAAGGCAATCCTGCATGATGGGACGCTTACAAATTAATGGAAAGGAGATGTATTGATAGGTGAAAATTATTAGGAAAAATACTATAATTGGAAAAAGATACCTAATTTAAAAATGAAGGCTAACTTGCATTTGATTTCAGAGGAGTGAAGTTCATGAAATACCCATCAAAAAAGGATTGGTGGATGTACGTCGTTTTTCTCGGGATCTTCCTGGCCATTCTTTCACCGGTGGTCATGGCTGAAGATTTTTCCAGTCTATGGGCGGCCATTCCCATCATCTGTTTACTGCTATGGATTTGGTTCACGACGTATTATGTCATTGAGGATAAGACCTTGCTCGTTCGGTCGGCATTCATCCGGAAGACGATATCCATCGATGATATCCAGGCGATTGATAGGTCGTTCAATCCGTTATCGTCACCGGCGCTTTCACTGGATCGTATAAAAATATCCTATGGCCCCCATCAGTACATTCTCATTTCCCCCTTGCATCGTGAAATGTTCATTGAAGAATTGTTGAAGCGGAATCCTTCTATACGAACCAGTCTGAAGAGGTAATCGTGAACGGATTGATCCAAGGGGAAAAGCTGGTTAGGGTTATGGAAAACGGAAGAAGTGAACCTCCATCAGCATGTCGCCCTGCAGGTCGTTAGGGTTGATATGGAGGATGCTCGAAGAAAAGGGAATGCAGATAAAAACCGCTTTTGGATTTCCACCTGTTTGCCTCATGCACCACCCGCACACGGAGCGGTTTATTTCCAAGCCCTGATGGAGTTTGATGAAGAATTCGAAAGGATGACTTTGGAAGCTTGGAAGGACCGTACGCTGCATCCATATCAAAAAAAAATATGGAGTTAACCGGGAGGAGAGCTGAAGTTGTCTGAGACGATTACAAACTATGAAGATATATTGAATATGCTCGACTCGCTTTTACGGGAGCCAACTGCATTTTGGAATGGTTTTTACGAAGATCGTGAAAAGGGAATCCCTTTTTTCGAAAACCTTCCTGATGAAAATCTAGTAACGTATTTTGATGAGGGACTGCTTGGTCCAGGGCAGGTTCTTGAGCTAGGCTGCGGCCCTGGAAGAAATGCCATTTACCTGGCTGAAAGGGGCTGTTCCGTCGATGCGGTGGACTTGTCACAAGAAGCCCTGAAATGGGGGATGGAACGAGCGGCAGAAAAGGATGTGCATGTGAACTTCATTCAAAGGAACCTATTCGACATCGAGATCGTGGAAGGAAAATATGATATCGTGTATGATTCTGGCTGTTTTCACCATATAGCCCCGCACCGAAGGCTGAAATATCTGGAGATGGTCAAGAAAGCGCTAAAACCTAAAGGGGCCTATTCGATTACCTGTTTTGTAGAAGGCGGCGAATTGGGTGGTGCCGCCATTTCGGATTGGGAGGTTTATAGGCAACGAAGCCTTATGGGAGGATTGGGCTTTACGGAAGAAAAGCTTAGGACCATTTTCAAGGATTTCGAAGTTGCGGAAATACGTAAAATGAAGAAAACGGATGAAGCATTTGGAATGCAAGGCCTCTGGACGGGTTTGTTCATGAAAAGGTGATGTTCTAAAAGAAATGGCTGCGAACGCGGGATCTGGGAGCAGATCCTTTTTTTGAGTGCAAGTGGATTTGTTAACTAAAAATAAAAATGGTAAACTATTAAAATGAATTGATGCGAACGAATAATGTCCCAAACAATAGAAAAAATTTCAATGTTCATCTTTTTTTCGAAAAAATCAGTAGTTGTATGGTTTCAAAAACAGCAGGGAAGGTATAGGGGAAGAGGACTGCCAACTCGCGGTACCAGCAGACTTGAGACCAATTGAAATGAGTTCTTATAATAAATAAATAGGTGGAGACGTTTATGCATAGAAATAGAGAACTATATTCCTTTTTATTAAATAAAGCAAAGCAACTGACTGAAGATTGGTATGCAACCTTGAATAAAAACGATACGGCGGGGGTATACAGTTCTCCTGATCCCCAAGTTATCGAAAAACTGAAGCAGCAAAACTATCAATTTCATTTACATTTCTTTCAAATCTTCACGTTAGAAGAAAGCCAGTTCTTTAATGAGCTAGACGAATGGATTGAAGATATCGGTCAGGATGAGGAACATTTAAATACGCCCATCTATTACATATTGAGGGAATTTTTCCGGACACAAAAACAATATTTGGATTATATCGAGCAGTTTGCGGCATTGCATGAAGAGGAATATACCCAAGCGGAAATCAACTCCTGGTATAAGATCGTGGTTAGGGTGTTCAGTGAAGTGATGGAAAGGTTCACTGAGGCAAACCATAGATATGCCAACAAAATCATGAAAGCCCAGCAGCAAATGATCGATGAATTGAGCTCGCCCATCATTTCTCTTAATGATCATACAGCGTTACTCCCGCTGATTGGTGATATCGACACGGCGAGGGGCATGTCCTTGCTAGAGACCACGTTACAACAGTGTGCCGAAAAAAATGTCTCAAGACTGTTCCTTGATTTATCAGGCGTCCATTCCATAGATGGTGCATCCGCACATCAGCTGTCACAATTGATCGAATCCTTGCATCTCATCGGCATCCATACGACCCTTTCAGGACTTAGGCCGGAAATAGCGATGAAAGCAGTCAAGCTTCAACTGCCTTTTGAAAAGGTGACGGTCAAATCGACTTTAGCCCAAGCGATCCATACGATAAAATGATACATACATAAGCGCGGGGATGCTAGCTTTTAAAGAAACTTCGGAGTGCCGCCAAATGGCGGTCTTTTTGAATGATAGGATGTTAATACTGAAACCACATTTGATAGATACGCGCAAGATGGGAAACAATAATAGAGGGTGAAAGCTATCATTCCTCATGGATTCCATGACATAAACAGTCAGTGGATCATTCATTATTGGCAAAGACGGCTAGATCTTCTTTATTGCCAACGACTAGAAGCATATCTTTTTCATGAATATCCTGATCCGGTGATGGTGCTATGATGATTTCTCCATTACTGACGATGGCAATGACGCTGATATTATATGTTGCACGTAAATCGAGCTCTCTGAGGCTTTTTCCCTTCATGCTCATGGGGAGGATGATTTCCTCGATATTGTATTCTTTAGAGAGCTCTATATAGTTCAGCATGTTAGGGGAGAGAAGCTGATTCGCGACCCGTTCCCCCATATCCCTCTCAGGATAGATGACCCAGTCGGCACCGATTTTCGAGAGCACCTGGCCGTGATTTTTATTAAGGGCTTTGGCAATGACTTTTTTGACCCCAAGCTCTTTTAAAAGCAAGGTAGTTAAAATGCTCGATTGCATGTCATTTCCGATGGCTACGATGACACAATCGAAATTACGGATTCCGATCGATTTCAATGTCTCTGCTTCGGTTGTATCCGCAATGACTGCATGGGTAACGCTCAATTCCGCATTCTCGACACTTTCCTCATTGATATCAATCCCCAAAACCTCTTGGCCGGCAGTATATAATCTATGTGCCACACTGGTTCCGAATCTGCCTAATCCGATTACGGCATATTGTCGTTTGCCCATCTTCTACACGCCTCCTTTTATGATTAACCAATCATGATTTTCCCTTTTGGCCGACGGAACGGATCTGGTTTGCGCCGCATGGCGATAGCAAAGGCCAAAGTCAAAGGGCCCACACGGCCTGCAAACATCGTAAAAATGATGAGCATCCGGCCAAGCGGTGATAATTCTGGGGTCAAGCCCATTGAAAGTCCCACGGTGGCGAATGCTGAAGTGGCTTCGAACAAAATCATCAAGAAGTCACTTCCGCATTCCGTGATGGCCAGCAGAATGGAGATGCTTGAAACCATGAATACGCCAATGAATGAAACGGATAATGCTTTGAAAATCGTTTCACTCACAATACGGTGACGGAATAAGACCACATCATCCTTTCCTTTAATCTGTGACCAAACCGTTCCGATAAGCGTCGCCAATGTAGTTGTTTTAATCCCGCCGCCAGTCGATCCGGGAGAAGCCCCAACGAACATCAAGAAAATGATGAGCAGCAAGGTAGGCTGAGTCAAATCAGGAATATCCAACGTATTAGAGCCTGCCGTCCTTGGTGAAACCGACTGAAATAAAGACGATAGCGTTTTACCCATCAAGGATAAAGGCTGCAATGTTTTGGCGTTGCCGAACTCGAATATAAAGATTAAAATTGCGCCGGCAATCGTAAGGATCAAGCTTGTCGTTAGAACGACCTTCGTATGTACGGATAAACGCTGGATATCACGATATTCGTATAGTTCATTCATCACGATGAAACCTATTCCGCCAAACGTGATGAGGAAGACGACCGTAAGGGTTATGAATGGATCCGATACATAGGGGGTTAAACTCCTGAATTCCCCCATTAAATCAAAGCCGGCATTATTGAAATTCGATATGGAATGAAAAACCCCATAATAAATCGCTTTGCCGATTGGCATGTCAAATGAGAAGCGAATCGATAAGATAAGGGCGCCCATGCCTTCAATGATGGCGGTGAAAATCAAAAGTCGTCTCACTAACCTGACTACACCTGCCATGGATAGATTATTTAAGGACTCCTGCAAAAGTAACCTGCCTTTTAAGGAAATTTTCTTGCCTAAAAGGAAAAAGAAAAACGTCGCAAATGACATGAATCCTAAGCCGCCTATTTGAATCAGTGTCAAGATGACCAACTCGCCAAAAGTGGTGAAAGTCGATCCCGTATCCACTACGACAAGCCCTGTTACACAAGTAGCGGATGTTGCGGTGAAAAGAGCATCCAGAAAAGAAAGACCATGCCCGCTTTCAGTGGAAATCGGCAAGGTCAATAAATAGGACCCGATCAGTATCAGGATGCCAAACCCGAGTACAAGTATTTTTGGCGGATCCAATAAATTTTTTGCTTTTATCAAATTGATCATCCCTGCCTATGATAATGTAATGTGTAACATTATATGAATATATGAACCATCAATCTTTCATTCCGAAGCTTTTAGAGCATAATAAAAAGACCTGCGAAAAACCTCGAACGGCTAATTTGACACAAATAACGTGCAAAAAAGCTTCCGAATTAGGCGGTCTTATGACCTCCTTCGCTTTAGCCGACGAAGTTAGCTGACGGGTAGGATGGCGAAAGAGCTGATCTCATCCCTTCTGCAAGGCAGAATTAACCCCAAATGATTGGGTCCTCCGTACTCAAATCCTTTGAGTTTTGGCCGAATTATATTAAATGGATAAAACGTATTCTACTCCCATCATTTAGCAGTTGTAAACCCCTAAATTGTAAAAAAATATTTCTTTAACAAAACTGAAAATTAACATTTCATTTACATTTTGAAAACGTATTGACAAATATTAGTTAGCACATTATGATAGGTTCGATTCATTCAAAAAATAAAATTCAGACAATATATATAATCGTTATTTTGGGGAAATCCTAAATAAAATCAAACACACTTTACAAAGAAGGCGGGCAAGGCAATTATGGAGAAGACGTTCAATCGATATGTTATCAATGCTACAGGCAAGGGCGGCCAGACATACTTAACACAATGCCAGGATAAAGATGCACTAAGGAAATGGATAGCCGATCATGAGGATCAAATCATCATGAATGAATTAAGAATAACCGACAAGAAAAAGAATCCTTTGTTAAAATTCTTTTCCCAAAGGTGAAAATCGTCCATTTCTTCTGCGGTAATATAACTTGAACGAGCCGAAAAATCCATATCTTGTTTCGCTTTCAAACTCATTGCCGATCAATGGGTTTTTTTGCGTTGGAATCATTTACATGTCGGAATGGATAATGTTAAAATTTAGGGAAAAAGGACTTCGTTGTAATACCGGATAGGGAGGCCATTCAGCCGGGCATGACAACCAGGGGTGGGGAATAGATGAGATTCAAACATGTAATGTCATCATGGAAGTATCCTTCCATTTTATTGTGCGGAATCGGGATTTCGAACTTCGGCGCATGGGTGTATTTCATCGCCCTTAATTTGATCGTTCTTGATTTGACCAAGTCTCCCTTAGCAGTGGTTTATATATGGTTAAACCGTTGGCGGTATTGTTGACCAATGTTTGGGCTGGCAGCGTCATCGATCGGAGAAATAAGCGGAATATGATGGTCACACTTGATCTATTCCGGGCGGCATTCATCGCTTTGCTGGCATTGACTTCCTCCATTTGGGCGATCTATTCGCTCGTATTGGTGATCAATATGGCAGAGGCCGTGTTTGGTACAACATCAAGGACGTATATAACAAAATTAATACCAATCGAACAAAGAAAACGATTCAACTCATTGCGAAGCTTGATCGATTCAGGGGCTTTTTTGATTGGACCAGCGATAGCGGGTCTCCTTTTCATAATCGGCACCCCCGTCGCTGCCATCTATATCAATGCTCTAGCCTTAGTATTATCAGGCGTGATCACGCTATTCATGCCAGATCTTGAAAAGGATGATTCCTTTAGCCTTATCGATCGCCACCTATCCTGGGCCATCGTGAAAAAGGATTGGGGCATCGTCCTCGATTACAGCCGGAAAGCCTCCTATGTGATGCTCATATATTTCTTGTTCAGCTGCATGGTCGTAATGGAAACGGCCATGGACTCCCAAGAAGCAGCATTTGCCAAAAGCGTGCTTTCTTTGTCGGACAGCGATTACGGATTCCTCGTAAGCATCGCCGGGGCGGGTATCATTGCCGGAGCAATCATAAATGCATTATTCATCAGTAAAGTGCGGATATCCTATCTGATTGGCCTGGGTTCCGTATGTGTTTCGATCGGTTATATGATTTATGCCGTGTCGACTTCGTTTTCAATCGCGGCCACGGGATTTTTCCTTATTGCCTTTTCATTGGCTTTTGCTAATACTGGCTTTCAAACTTTTTATCAGAATAATATCCCGTCAGACATCATGGGGAGGGTGGGCAGCATGTTCGGTTTGTTGGAAGCATTATTGATCATTATGACAACAGTGATTGTCGGTGCTTCTGCGCATTTCCTTTCGATTCGGTTCGTCGTGATTGCAGGTTCCGTGATGCTTCTTGCGTTTTCGATTTTATTATGTGTACTCAGTATGAAGCCAGTGAAAAGCAAGTATTATTCCAGTGAAGGGGGATTGGCAGAGGAAAAGGGGTAAGCGACCTTTCCAACAAGGCATGCGGTGAACATGCCTTATATCCATTTCATTTAATGAATGTGCGTAATTGGCTGATGAAGTTCAAGATTTGAAAATGTATCTTTGCCATTTCCTCCACTGATTGCTCCTCGCAATTCTCCAGCCACTCCTGAATCACCCCTAAAATCGCTGATGTCAAAAAGGCATGCATATATGTTCGAAATGCTTCATTTTGAGCTGCTGGATGCTGGCTGATCAAGCGGTCCAAGAGGACTTCACCGAATACTCGCTTTATTTTTTTCGCAAAAGAAGGATCACCCTGATCACCAAGTATCGCTCTCAATGCTTGGGCATGCTCACCGATGAATTGGAAAATCGCGACGAATGGCGGATATAGCTGTTGCTGATGAAGGGCAAGGAGTGCCTCTTTCGGTAAAATTGCCGTAATGCGTGCTTGAAGTTCATCCAGCAAGTCTTGCTGCAATTGATCCATCAACGCATATTTATCTGCATAATGAAGATAGAAGGTGCCTCGATTGATGTTCGCACGCTCTGCAATCTTCTTTACCGACACATGCGTGAATCCTTCTGCTTCAACGAGTGCAACGAAGTGATGCTGGATATGCGCTTTCGTTTTTTGTATCATTTCTTCATGAATCGATGCCACTCTGAATATCTCCCTCACTTCACTGAACATTTTTCAAAATCTGTTTATTGTATTGAAACTCATGCTACCTTAATATGATGATACATTCAACACCGTGTTAATTAAAGTGGAAGGGAGTGCGTCCAATGAAACATGCGATTATCATGGAAGGTATTGCCAAAGGCTTTCAACATAAAAGGGTCATTCAGCCCTTGGACCTCACGATAGAAAAAAGTGGTATATTCGGCTTGTTAGGTCCTTCAGGATGCGGAAAGACGACCTTGATCAAAATGATTGTCGGCCTGATTAAGCCGGATGCCGGGAGCGTCACGGTTCTCGATCATAAGGTGCCAAATGAAACATTATTGATGAAAATCGGCTATATGGCACAATCCGATGCTTTGTATACTGAGCTGACTGGTGCTGAAAATCTTGCGTTTTTTGCGAAGCTATATCGGTTATCGAAAAAGGAAAGAAGCGAGCGGATTCGATATGCAGCTGAAATCGTCGGATTAACGAATGATTTGAACACTCGGATTGCCCATTATTCCGGGGGGATGAAGCGCCGTTTGTCCTTGGCGATCGCCCTCATCCAAAATCCCGAAATCCTCATTTTGGATGAACCGACGGTGGGGATCGATCCTATGCTAAAACGAACCATTTGGCAGGAGCTGGAGCGGTTAAGAGATGAAGAGCACAAGACGATCGTGATAACGACGCATGTCATGGATGAGGCAGAACGATGCGATGAACTGGCGATGCTGCGTGAGGGAGCTATCATTGCATCGGGAACGCCTGCCGCTTTAAAAGGACAATTTGGGGCGGAAACGCTTGATGATGTATTTTTAAAGATTGGAGGCGGACGGTAATGCGGATTTCCTCTCTCGTGACGCGAATCATCCAGCAGCTGCGCCGTGATCGAAGGACCCTCGCTTTATTTTTCCTCGCCCCCTTGCTCATCTTAACGCTCATGTACTTCATTTTTGGCACAGAAGCGAGTGAGTTGAAAATCGTCGTAACCGGCAGTGATCAAAACACGATCGCGGGATTGAAACAGGCCGATTTTCAAGTAAAGGCAGCTGAGGAGTTTTCAAGGAAACGAATGATTGAAACCAAAACGGATGGCTGGTTGCACGTTGAACATGGAAAAATGGAGCTTACGCTGTTGAACGACGAACCAGCACGCGCAAAAGCCGTCCAAATGCAGCTGATGCTGGGACTGCAGGGACATGCAAGCAAAATGCCTTCCATTGAATCGCAATATGTGTACGGAGATGAAGATACAAAGGGCTTTGACACCTTCAGTCCGATGCTCGTGAGCTTTTTCGTTTTTTTCTTCGTGTTTTTGATCGCGGGAATCGCGCTTTTGAAGGAGCGAACAAGCGGAACGCTGGAGCGGCTGCTGGCCACGCCGATCAAGCGGCATGAAATCGTCGCCGGCTATGTGATCGGCTATGGTTTATTCGCCCTCATTCAGACGATCATCGTCGTCCTCTATGCCGTCAACGTACTGGATATCGTGCTCGTGGGCTCCTTATGGCTCGTGTTATTGACGAATATACTTGTCGCACTCGTGGCCTTATCGCTTGGCACGCTGCTGTCCAGTTTCGCCACCTCCGAATTCCAAATGGTGCAATTCATCCCGCTCGTCATCGTGCCGCAGATTTTCTTCACAGGGATATTCCCCTTGGATGCTATGACGGACTGGCTGCAAAAAATCGGCAAAATCATGCCGCTTTATTACGCATCGGATGCCATGAACGGCATCATGTATAAAGGTTTTTCTTTCGCTGATGTATTCCTGGATCTTATCGTACTCGTGGCATTTTCGGCCGTGTTCATAACGATCAATATCATTAGCTTGAAAAGATACCGTTCCTTATGAATGAGTGCAATGGTTGTCCCGAAAGGATAAAATCAGCCAAAAGAAGCAAAAAAAATTCAAGAATGCATTTAAATCAGCATTCTTGATTTTAAAGAAGGGGCGTCAAAAAGTCGAAATCGGCCTAATTGACGCCCTTTTTAGCCTAAACATTTTTATTTTCTTTCAGTCTTTGTTGTTGTTTACCATCAATGATACAAAACAAAATAAGGCTATAAAAAATAGAAGTGCGGGAAAAGTATAAAATGTTGCATTGTATTTAATAGAAGAATCAACCTTTAAACCATATAAATAAATAAATAGTATAAAAGAAACGGATAATGCTAGAGTACCGGTTAATAATTTCATTATTTTACCTCCACTTGGTTAATTTGTATTATTTTTTAAAAAATGTATAATGATATTATACAGAAAATATAGGAAAAAAGGGGAGATTTAAAAATGAGAATTTATAACCAAAAGTTTTACATTCGACTTCTTTATTTTATTAATCGGATCTTTGAACCTATCAAAAGTTTCTGCAGATAAAGGAGCCGATTCTGTTTTTGATATTGAAGAAGCCAATGTAGGATTAACAGTTGATACTCCGTATAGGTTAACAAAAGACGATGGGACTTTAGTGTTTTTTGATACAGTAGAAGATTATAATGCCTATTTAGATAACCAAATGATTAAAATTGTTCCTAGATGCGCAACGTGCAATAAAACTACAACTACTACTATTTCTACTAATACAACAAAAGAAAAATGGGTGAACTATCATCCTCTTACAAATGCTTGGATTAAAGCTAGCAGTTATACTATTTCTCGTGGGAAATCTTATACTATTTCAGGTTCTTATAGTTATAGTGGTTATAATGTGGGGGTTAGTGTATCTCATAATACATCAGTTTCTGCTACCATCCCAGCTAATTCAAAAAAATATAGTAGATTAGGTGTTTGGTCAGACATTACTTTCAAAAGATTTAAGCATGTAGTAAAAAGCCCTACTGGAAAGGTTATAAATACGTATTATTCAAATACCGCATATGCTGTAGGTGCTCCTTATATTAAAGTGAAATATAAATAAAACACGATATATTTTTATTAATCAATGGAAAATAAAACAGTATATCTATTCAGGGGCTGTCCCAAAAGTCAGGAATAAGACTTCTAGGGGGCAACCTTTTTCATTTAAGGACTTTTTTCGCATGTTTCCTCCATGCTCATATTTTCTTGACCATGACTCTTTCATTGTTGAAATCTGCTTCGCCATTGAAGGCAAAGCCGAATTTCCTATACAAGTGAGAAGCAGCCTGATTCTCTTCGACTATGCTCAAATAGACCTCGGGGCAATCATACTCCATGGTTAACCGTTCGATCAAAGCCTCGAGCAGGATTGTTCCAAGGCCCTGGCCCTGATGCTTTGCGTCAATGAAAAAACGGTCGAGCCAAACTCGGCCATGCTCCCCTTCGCCAGGGAAAAAACCATACATCGCAAAACCGACCAAGGTATCTTCCGTATAAAGACCGACTGGCCTGTAATATTTACATTCCCGTGCATCTTTCAAACATTGCTCGGTCGTTTCGATAAATGTTCTTTGCTTTTCATGGATGTGCAGCTTCAAAATCTCCGCTCTATTTTCGTTCGTGACTTCTTTAATATGGACTGTCATATAATTTCCTTCCTCAATTCGCTCCGGTTTATCCGTTTTGTTATGATGATATACTAATACCCTAAGGTATCTGGTTACCATATAGTCAAGAGGAGAGATCAAAATGTCCGAGCTAAATATAGGAAAATATTTCACAACCGGTGAATTCGCCAAATTATGCAATGTAAAGAAACAAACGCTCATCCATTATGATGAAATTGGGCTTCTGACTCCCGACATCAAAAACGACAAAGGGTATCGATATTATTCCTATCAACAATTTGAAGTTTTTTCTGTCATTTCATTATTAAAGGAATTCAATATGCCATTGAAGGAGATTAAGTGGTTTCTTACCAACCGGTCACCTCTGGAACTGATCGAGCTTTTCAAAGAAAAGTCGCTGGAATTGGAAAAAAAGATAAGAAATCTTCATCGTATGCAGAAAATCATCGAAACGAAAATCTCTCTCACTGAAAAAGCGCTATGTATGGATGACTCGCAAATCACCTTGAGACTCGAGGAGGAAGAACAGCTTTTTCTCAGTGAATCCATCCTGAACTCTTCTGATGCCGAATTCTTGAAAGCGACTTCGGACTTCATCGATTTCTGCAATGACAATGAATTTTACACCGGATTCCCTATCGGGGCGATGATAAGCAAAGAAAGAATCCTCGACGGAGATCATGATAATTATTCGTTTCTTTACACGAAAGTAAATGATACGCATCATACCCCTGCCTTCCATGCCAAACCGAAGGGACTTTATATCGTTGCCTACCATAAGGGAAGCTATGAAAATATTTCCGAAACTTATAAAAGAATCGTCCGCTTCATGGAACATGAAAACTTGAACATCAAATCGTTTGCCTACGAAGAATACATCCTGGATGAAGTCTCGGTAAAGGGATATGAAAATTACCTGACCCAGATCATGGTGGAAGTCGAATAAGGGAGCGCTTTTAACCCGGCATCACACGATTGAGACGTTTGTTGACGGTTTGTGGAAGATGCCCTAGGATAAAAAGATAGGTATGATTTGGAAGGAGGATGAACGCATATGTCGCTAAAATCGGTCCTGCTTTCCTTGTTTCTGTCGCAAGCGTTATTTTTTTGCGGTCTGCCTTTGTTTCTTAAGCTTTCCTTATATTTGAATCCTTTGGCAATCCTGGTTGTCTGGTTTTGTATCCTCATGCTCGTTTCGTTCGCCGTTGTTTATTTTCGCAGAGAAGTGATCACCGTCCGGCGTTTTTTATGGCAGGCCGCACTTGTCGGCTACAGTACATCACTATCGGTTTTGCTGTTTTTTCGGCCAAAAGGGCAGGTCTATTCCTATAATCTGATTCCATTTTCCACCATTCTATCTTATGCATCGAACGAAATGGATGGGTTTGTGTCATTTTATAACCTTAGTGCCAATGTGGGACTCTTCATTCCGTTCGGGCTGTATTTGTTGTCCAGGGAAGGGAAAGAGCCGACCGCCTTAACGAAATTTCTTCATCCGTTCACCTTGATTTTCATCATCGAGATCAGTCAGTTCGTTCTGCGGCGCGGAAGCTTGGATGTGGATGACCTTATCCTGAACATGAGCGGTGTTTACTTGGGATACCTCCTATATCCCCTTTTCTCCAGGGTGGTTAAGATCCTGCCTGGGAAGGGAAGATGCTGGTGACGAAGTGTTCCAAGTTATATAAATAGGTTGTATGAAAGGGTGTTTTTCATGTATCGCACGTTGGAAGAATTAACGGACCATCCCGTGTTTCATTATTTTGCAGAGATTTCGAAAATCCCGAGAGGTTCGGGAAATGAAAAAGCGATCAGTGATTATCTGGTTCGTTTTGCGAAGGAAAAGGGCCTAGAGGCAATCCAGGATGAAGCCCTCAATGTCATCATTAAAAAGCCGGCAGCACCTGGGTATGAAAGCGCTCCTGCCATCATCATCCAGGGACATATGGATATGGTATGCGAAAAGAATAAGGGGACCCTTCACGATTTTGAGAACGATCCCCTCCAATTACGGGTAATCGGCGACATGCTCTATGCGACGGATACCACTCTAGGTGCGGATAACGGCATTGCGGTTGCTTATGCATTAGCTCTCCTGGATGCGAATGATATCCCGCATCCTGCGCTTGAAATCGTGATAACGACCGAAGAAGAAACGACGATGAACGGGGCCCTTGCCGTTGATCCAGCTCACTTCAAGGGGAAAATGCTGATCAATATCGATTCGGAGGAAGACGGAAAGCTGCTCGTCAGCAGTGCGGGGGGAATCCGTGTCAGACAGATCCTCCCGATCACATGGGAAGCCGCCCCTAACGATGCAGTTCCCTATAGTATCAGGATTAAAGGGCTGAAGGGCGGACATTCAGGTATATCGATCGATAAGGAAAGAGGGAATGCCAATAAACTGTTGGGAAGATTATTACAAGATTTAACGATGGAATTCCCATGCTTTATTGAGCAAATGAGCGGGGGGCTAAAAGGGAATGCGATCCCTCGTGAAGCAGAGGCAATGGTACGGTTTCATGTTGAGGATGAGCAGAAGGTAAAGGAGAAAATCCAGCAATGGGACGAAACGTTTAAAAATGAAAGGCAATCCTCCGATCCTGAAGTGTCGATAAAGTTTGACCGGAGCTTCGCCGTTTCTGACACCGTTTTTTCCAAGGAGACGGCGGCTAAAGCCATTTCCTCCCTATTGATCATCCCCCATGGCGTACAAGGAATGAGCATGGGCATAAAGGGATTGGTCGAGAGCTCGACGAATCTAGGGGTCGTTACTGCCAATGAGGCCGAATTGACATTCGAAAGTGAAATCAGAAGCTCGATCAAAAGCATGAAATACCATATGGTCACCCAGGCAAAGGCCATCGCGGACATGCTCGGCTGCGACCTACTGATTGATGCGGATTATCCGGAATGGCCTTATAATCCTGATTCGAAACTCAAGAAATTATTTGAAGCAGCATATCAAGACAAATATGATGCGGAGATTGAAATCATCGCTGTCCATGCAGGAATTGAATGCGGGGTGTTCATCGATAAGATACCAGGATTGGATGCCGTTGCGATCGGGCCGGATATATTTTCCGTCCATACACCTGATGAACATCTCAGCATCCCCTCGACGATAAATAACTGGGAATACTTCCTATACACATTAAAAAGGATGAAGGACCTTTAGGGTTGTATATAAAAAAAGGAATGGAGATCTGGTTATGAATCTGAAGATATTCATGATAGCGGCGGTAGCCATCATCTTATGGGGATCTGCTTTTGCGGCCATTCGTGCAAGCCTCCATGGCGGTTACTCCGCAGGGCATTTAGTGCTGATTCGTTTTCTTATAGCATCAGGCGTTTTCATCCTTTATGCTCTATGGCCTGCGAGCAAATTCCGTTTACCGCGAAAAGAGGACGCGATAAAAATAGTGATCTTGGGCTGGATCGGCATCAGTCTCTATCAATTGGGTGTAACATTCGGTGAAGAAACCGTTTCAGCGGGGACGGCAGCGATGCTCGTTGCCTCTGCCCCCATTTTTACGGCGGTAATCGCTGCCATGGTCTTAAAGGAGCGTCTAGGTTTGTTTGGCTGTGCCGGGTTAGTGATAGGTTTTGTCGGAATCTTCCTTATTACGTTGGGAACGGCCCGTTCAAGCTTCCATATTTCTAACGGAGCTTTTTTAGTATTATTCGCATCCGTTGCCACTTCGGTTTTTTTTGTTTTTCAAAAACCATTATTGCTTCGTTACAAGCCGATTGAATTGACGGCGTATTTTACATGGGCAGGTACATTGCCTTTTTTCATCTTTTCTCCAGGCCTTATACATACAGTTCAAGAAGCGACACTGGAAGCGAATGTCTCTGCTCTCTATATCGGCATTTTTCCGGGAGCCGTCGCTTATGTCTCTTGGGCCATCGCCCTATCATTAGGGAAAGCCAGCTCCGTTTCGAGCATGATGTATATTGAACCGGCATTTGCTATTATCGTTGCTTGGATCTGGCTCCAGGAGCTTCCGAGTGTCCTTTCCACAATAGGCGGACTGGTTGCGGTTTCGAGTGTCGTCATCATCAATGGATTTGGAAAAAAGACAGACCAAGCACTAAAAAATAGTGCCTGAAAAACAGGTCATGGATTTTTGGAAACATGTACGGTGTGAATATTCACACCGTTTTTTTGCCTTTCATGAAATACCTGAAGATTTTGAGAGGTAATGGTAGAATGGAACAATAAACATATTATTCAGACAATGGGTGTTCCGATAAGGAGGAAAAACGATGGACCAAGTCACTAGCATCATTACGCTTAACAACATTAACTGGCGGAGAAAAGGGACAACGATTTTGAATGAAGTGTCGTGGGAGGTTCGGCCAGGAGAGCATTGGGCCCTTCTAGGACTTAATGGATCAGGGAAAACATCCCTGCTGAAGATGATTATAGGGTATCAATGGCCAAGCAGCGGTCAAGTGTCCGTGTTGGGACATATTTTTGGCAAAACGAATATACCCGAGCTGCGGAAGTCCATTGGCTGGGTAAGTTCTTCCCTGGATCAAGAGTATCAAGCAAGGGCAAATGATTCGGCCCTCGAAGTCGTCATAAGCGGCAAGTTCGCTTCGATCGGAATATATGACAAGATCACGGACGTTGATCGCAACAAGGCGATGGAACTGCTCGAGCAATTCAGGATCAAGCCTTTGGCCGATCAACTCATCCATACGCTCTCTCAAGGTGAAAAAAGAAAAGTGATGCTTGCAAGGGCCCTAATGTCTTCACCGAAGCTGCTGGTGCTGGATGAACCATGCAATGGACTGGATATTCACGCTAAGGAAGAATTATTGGCAGCGATCGAAAAAATGGCGAACTCCCCAGTCGCTCCAACGATCCTATATGTTACCCACCATATTGAAGAAATCGTCCCATCGCTCACACATGCGTTATTGATCAATTCCGGCACCGTAGTGGCTAAAGGTGAAAAAATGGAGGTCTTAACGGAGCCTATATTGGAAAGGACCTTTCAAGTCCCCGTCACGGTGAAATGGGAGAACGAGCGTCCCTGGATCCGGATCAAATCCTTATTAACCCAAGGCTGAGCTTGCAGTTTCAAGAGTACTAGTGTCCAAGTTTTAGAGAGTATGTGCAGGCATCTTTATTATTTAATCGTATTGCCACCATCCATTACGATATTTTCACCAGTAATTAGATTTGTCGCCTCGCTGGCTAGGAATAAGGCAATGGCTGCCACTTCTTCGGGATATCCAAAGCGTCCAAGCGGAATTTCTTTTTTCGCTTGTTCCCCTTTTTCTCCAGCCCAAGCCTTTTTCCCTAATTCAGTCAAAATAACGGTAGGTGAAATAGCGTTTACTTTAATGTCAAATTGAGCCCATTCATAAGCAAGCACTTTCGTCATTCCAAGAATGGCCGCTTTACTTGCAGCATAAGCTACATGATTATCCAATGCAATAAGTGCTGCCTGAGAAGCTAAGTTGATTATCTTCCCGCCTTTTCCTCGTTCAATCATTAAATGGCCGACCTTCTGGCACATTTTAAATGAACCAGTTAAGTTAACCTCCATCGTTTTTTGCCAGTACTCATCAGAAATATTTTCGGCATCATCGAGTAAAGCAATACCAGCACAATTGACTAGAATATCAATCTTGCCGAAGTGTGCTTTAACTTTCTGAATGGCTTGGTCCATACTTTCGTTACTAGTGATATCGCATTGCACGCCGATGGAATCTTTCACACTCCATTCCTTAGCTATATCTGCCACAAAATCTTTTTGATCAAAAATAGCGACTTTTGCCCCCTTTTCTATGTATAATTCCGCTATAGCTTTTCCAATTCCGCTTGCTCCGCCTGTAACAATAGCAACTTTGTCTGTAATATTGAAGTTTTTATCATATCCTTGAAAATCCATAAAATAGAGCTCCCTTTCATCGTATATTTTTGACAACGCTTTCATTATTGAATGCTGAATTAACTGTTTTCAGTTTATTACAAATGCAATTGATTATTCAATAGTTTTTTTCATTTATTTTTATATTTTTTCATTTTTTATCGTTTGTTATTGGATTTGATGGCCCGTAAATAAGACAGAAAAAAACTTGGTAATGATCCCACCCCAAGCTCATGCATGTAGCTCTCATTTTTTATTTAAAGCCCTCGTTATTTCTGTAAGGCCTTATTATAGCCCGCCATCTAAACCGTCAATTTTCACGCCTCTACTCCATTCACGGTCGATTTTCAATCCCTTATTTGTAATGGATATGGTTAATTCTCCTTCCTTCTCATAAACCTTAGATGAGTTCCCGTCATAAACTTTAAATTTCGTTGTATAAAAATAATCTATTGTGCCATCATCATTTTTGCTTTGTTCTTCAAGGGTCACATCTTTTACTTCAATACTTTTGTTAAGCTGCTTGGATACCAATTCCGGTATCTGATATTTACGGTTATCGATCTCCGCCTTATATTGTTCGTCTGTTAAAAATACTTTCATATTTTTTGCAATTTCATCAAAAGTAGGGGGATCGGATGCATCTTTAATGGTATATAGCTCTGTACTATACCCTTTAAATAATTTTTCTGCATCCTCCAGACTGACCTTTTCCCCCTCATTAATAGGTATCCCTTCCTTCACCGCATCCTTGCTACAAGCAACTACACCATTAAACAAAACAAATAAAAACAATAAACTGAGAATTTTCTTTATGATAGCCACCTCATTTCCTTTCAATGTCCTTACACTCTACATATTGAAGCAAATCGTTTCATTGAACGTTCATTATCATTAATTTTAACATAAATATCCATCTTGTATTTACACTACATATCAGGGAACAACCCCATCACCTCTTTGAAAATAACAGTGCTTGTGACAGCGGGTGAAGCTGAACCCTTGTTGAACCTAGCCGCACCTGATCAAGGAATCGGTGCTCATGTTTCCAAAAGCTATTTTTTAAAAAAAGTGTCATTATTTAACACATTTATACTAGAACGCTTGTTCTGTATGTGTTATTATAATAAAAACAAAAGATCTTATCGCTGCAAATGACTAGATTCGCATTGATAATGAAAGGTCGGTTGTATCCGCGGGCCTCACACGGTTGTACCGCTGAGCCGAACCAATCAAAATCCTTCATTTAACAAAGGGTTCTTACAGCCCCCTCTTCAGTTCATTAAGTAAAACCATCAGCTTCAGCCAGCATCCACATGACAAAAGTAAAACTCTGTCGCTTTAGAAGAAGCCCTTCCATCATTGATCCCCAATCAACAAGTGGGTCAATAGAACGCCAAACAGAAATTCATCTTGTCGATTATTTGCGAATTCAGGGGTAAAGTCCAACGGTCAAATGAATCAATCTTCATACTATTAGCCTGTTTAATAATTTTATTGGGATAACTTCAGCCGAAGAATAGGTATGATGTATGAAAAGTAATGATAATATTCTGTTAATATTTCGTGTGATATTGTAAATTTGTTTTAAAATTGGATTATTTTGTTGTAATATAGGATATACACGAATCTTTACAGGAAAAAAGTAGGGGGATTTGTGTAAATGATGAAGTTTTTTCAGATATAATTTTTTGAAAAGCGTGCCAATTCAAGGGCCGTGTTAACAAATTATTATGTCAGTATAGAACTTATGGGAGGATATACTCTAATGGGGAAAAAGAAAATCGTGAAAATCGCATCTGCTGCGATGATGGCTGCGACAACGATCGTGGCAGTAGCACCGGCACCATCAGACGCCGCCACTAGCCTGAATGCAAAAATCAAAGC
This sequence comes from Peribacillus simplex, assembly GCF_001542915.1. Taxonomy (GTDB): domain Bacteria; phylum Bacillota; class Bacilli; order Bacillales; family DSM-1321; genus Peribacillus; species Peribacillus simplex_B. The sequence continues at coordinate 78,225 of NZ_LNNH01000027.1, forward strand.
AGCTAAGGCCACCATCAAAAAACCATTCGATACCTATTTCTACTCTTCTAAACTCGCTTCCGTGTCCACTGTCGAGAAACAAATCAAGTCAGCCAAGCAAGCTAAAAAAGACATCAACTCTTCAATTAAAAAATCACTATTAAGCAAAAAAGAAAAAGAAGCCAAATACAAAGAAATCGAAGCTTATGATAAATATATCACCCGATCAGAGGGCTATGTAAAAGGATATAAAGACGCTGAAAAAGCGAAAGCGGCTCATGATAAGACGATCAATTCCCTTACGAACGCGGTCATTGCCAAGAAATCCAATGATATCAGAGATCAATACAACGCACTTGATAAAGCCGTGAAAAAGGCAGACAAGGCCATAAAGGATACGGTGTACGGTGCGAAGATCGAAAAGCTTTTATACGATAAATTCACAAAGTCGGCAAAAACGGCTTTGGATGGTGACCTTAAAGTGCCGTTTTACTATGAAAAAGCTGAGTACTGGGTGAAAAAAGGCGATTTGAAAACGGCAGACCAACGGATGAAAACCGTTTCGGCACAGCTGAAAAAGGTCAGTAAAACATCCAAACTCGGCAAGGGCATCCATGCTTACGTAAAAGAAGTAACCGCTAAGTATGATGCTGCGGTATACGCAGAAAAGAAAAAGGAAGTCGCCAAAAAAGTGAATGCCTATATAACTCTTGCCAACGGGGAGCTTAAAACGAAAGAACAGATAGACGCGGCTAAAAAAGCCAAGGCCGCCATCAATTTAAGTGGAATCAAGGATGCCGATCGCAAGGAATTCGAGGCGAAGATCACCCTGGCGGATAAAAAGGTTGCGGCTGCCGAAGAGGCTTTAAAGCCGAAGGCGATCACGCTTTCCTTGATGCACACGAATGACACGCATGCCCACTTGGACAATGTGGCCAAAAGGGTGACGGCTGTTAAGGAAGTGCGTCAAGAAAAACCCCAAGCGTTGTTGGTGGATGCCGGGGACGTATTTTCGGGAACTCTCTATTTCAATGAATTCAAGGGACAAGCAGATCTTCAATTCATGAATCTCATGAAATATGACATCATGACCTTTGGAAATCACGAATTTGACTTGGGTTCAAGTGCGGAAGGGCATCAAGCTTTGGCCGATTTCGTCAAAGGGGCACAATTCCCATTTGTCAGTTCGAATGTGGATTTCTCCAAAGATAATAAATTTAAGGGACTCTTCTCTGACTTGATTTCAAGTAAACCGGAGCAAGGGAAGATTTACAATGGAATCGTGAAGGAAGTGGACGGTCAAAAGGTCGGGTTCTTCGGGCTTACAACGGAAGAAACGAAAGATATTTCAAGTCCTGGAAGCATCCAGTTCGAAAACTATCTAGAAGAAGCCGAAAAAGCGGTCAAGGCATTCGAGGGCATGGGTGTGAATAAAATCGTCGCCATCTCCCATATTGGCTATGACGACAATGCAGCTTACGACAACGATCTTACATTGGCCGCAAGCGTAAAAGGGATCGATGTGATCGTGGGCGGCCATAGCCATACGCAATTGGATAACCCTGTCGTTATCGACAAGGATGCAAAAGGGAACGAGAAGGATCCTACTGTCATCGTTCAGGGCTATCAGTATAGTGACTTTTTGGGAACGGTCGATGTGAACTTCGATAAGGACGGCAAGATTGACGGCCATGCAGGCAAGCTGATCAAGCTTGCCGATAAACAGGAAGATGCCGAAGCGGCTAAAGTGCTTGAAACATACTCCTCGAAGATTAAGGAGCTGAAGGAAACGAAGACAGGGGCAACCGCCGTGAATGCTTTGGAAACCCCTCGTGATGGAGGCGTCGAAACGAAGCCGAGTGTACGTAAAAATGAAACGGAACTAGGTAACTTGATTACGGATGGCATGCTTAGCAAAGCGAAAGAATTCAATAATGCTGCAGTCATCGCGTTCCAAAATGGGGGAGGGATCCGGGCCGGCATCGATCAAGGCGATATCACGCTAGGGGAAATCCTGACCGTTTTACCATTTGGCAATACGCTGGCGACGATGAAGCTGACTGGTGCCGAAATCACGGAGGCATTAGAGCATAGTGTCAGCCTTGCACCTAAGGAAAATGGTGGTTTCCTCCATGTAGCCGGAATGAAATTCAGCTACGACAGCTCGAAGCCGGCAGGCAGCCGTGTGAACAAGGTTGAGGTATTGGGCCAAGATGGAACATACTCCGAATTGGAGGCAGCGAAGCAATATGTCGTGGCGACCAACGCTTTTACAGCCAAGGGCGGAGATGGCTTCACCGTTTTCAAGAAGGCTTATGAAGAAGGACGGGTGACGGATATCGGGCTCGCCGATTGGGAAAATTTACGCGATTATGTAAGCGGACTGAAAAACATCTCTCCAAGCATGGAAGGACGGATTAAAGACGTGGCTGGAAACCCTGCTGATCCAACCGTAGTATCTGCTAAGGACTTTGGGGGAAGTGCTGATGCACCGAAGATCCATAACGGCGATGTGGTTGTGGACATTACGGATATCGACTCTTTGAAGGATGCGGAAGTTAAAGGCAATCTTACATTGACGGGTACTCCTGCGGATGACTTCACTTTTTCGAATGTTACGGTCGAGGGCGATCTGGACGTAGCAGTTGTTCAAGGTAAAAACGTGAACATGAGCGGCATCACCGTGAAGGGCGAAATCATTTTTTAATTCGCATGAAACAGATATACGTAAAAAGTCGGAGGGGTTGAGATCTTGAAGAAGAGTGGGATGAGCAAGCTTTTCCTTGCCATATTGTTTGTGCTATCAACGGTTTTGCCATACGCCGCCGTTGCAAACGCGGAAGGGACGACGATAACGGTGGCGGAAGCCATTACCAATAACAGCGGGACGGCAACCGTGAAGGGATACATTGTCGGAGTCGCAAAAAACGGGACAAGCTATCAGCAGGCACCGCCTTTTACTGAAGGGACGAATATTGGGATAGCGGACAGCCGGGATGAAACGGATGTAAAGAAAATCATGCCCGTTCAGCTTCCAGCCGGAAGCATCCGCACGGCATTGAATCTAGTCGATCATCCGGAATTGTTGAAGGCACAAGTGACGATTACCGGGAAATTGGAAAAATATTTTTCCGTACCTGGTCTGAAATCGCCGACCGCATACACCATCATCACGGATGGCGGAACTCCTCCTGAACAGCCAGATGTGAAGGTTCTGGATTCCATTGCCGAAGCCCGCACGAATACCGAAGATGTTGTGCAGGTGGATGGCGTGGTGACCACAGGGCTGGGATATTGGGGTGGTAAAGGATTTTATATCCAAGATGAGACCGCTGGGCTATATGTGTATGGTTCTTCATGGCCTAAGGATGTGAAGCAAGGGGATAAGGTTCGTTTAATTGGCAAGGTTTCGGCTTATAATAAGGAATTGCAAATGCAGCCGACTTCCTTGGATATCATTTCTTCCGGGAATGAGCTTCCGAGGATCCAAAAGCTGGACGCAACTGGCGTCAATGGGGACACACAAGGGGAGCTGGTCACCCTTGAAAACGTGACCATTACAGGATTGGCTGCATCGGGAACATACGGAACATTCGAATTTCTGGCGAAGGATGCAAACGGAAACACGGTGATTGTCCGTCATGATAACCGCAACGGTTCGACTTATGACGATTTCCTGAAAAGCTTTAAAGACGGCGATGTCATTTCCGTTACCGGAATCGCCTCACAATTTAATGACATATACCAACTGAAGCCGCGTGGCCTTGAAGATTATGAACTACTCAACAAACCGGCCGTTTACACGGATATTTTCCCTGGAACGGTGAGTGAACATACGAAGGTAATACTTAATACCGGCTGGAAAGATGCGAAGATTCATTATACGCTCGATGGCTCAGAACCGACTTCAGCAAGCACGCTTTACACAGAGCCCATCATCTTGACGAAAGATACGGTCATAAAGGCAATGGCCGTTAACGACAAAACGTCTGAGGTTTTCTCATTTGCCTATACCGTCACGAAAACCAATGAAGTGAAAATCCGTGAAATCCAGGGGATGGATCATTATTCATCGTACGAGAATCAACTCGTCTCTGGTGTCGAGGGTGTCGTCACGTATGTAAAAGATGCGAATAACTTCTACATGCAGGATCCGAATCCGGATCAGGACGTAACGACTTCGGAGGGAATTCTTGTATACAATAAAGCGCATGGTCTGAAAGCGGGAGATCATATCAAGGTGGCAGGTAAGGTCGTTGAATGGTATATCGAGGGGTATGCCGAGATGAAAACGACAGATTTGCCAACAACGGAGTTGACGAACACGACCGTTGAAAAGCTCGGCACAGTGACTGTACCGAAACCGATCGTCATCGGCAAAGACGTCACTCCGCCTGCGGAAAACATAGATGATGATAGATTGACAGAATTCAATCCAGGCGAAGATGGCATTGATTTCTACGAGAGCTTGGAGGGTATGCTTGTCCAGGTATCCAATCCAAAAGTGGTTGCTCCACAAGACTATGGTGAATTGGTCGTGGTTCCTGGGAATATGGAAACGACGACTGCTGTTGGAGGCGTGAAAATTACGGAAACGGACTACAATCCAGAACGGATCATCTTGGATATAGATGATGAAAAATTCGTGGCCAAAACCGGTGATTCCTTTGAAGGATCGGTTACGGGTGTACTCAGTTATGGATTCAGCAACTACCGGGTGCTGACGGATAAAAATCAGCTGCCGACATTAAAGGATGGCGGCACGGCCCGGGAAGTGACAGCGTTAGAGAAGGATTCCGATAAATTATCGATTGCTTCCTATAATATCGAGAATTTCTCGACGCAAACGGCTAACGCGAAAGTGGAAACGATCGCAACATCCATCATTACAAATCTTAAGCAGCCCGATATCATCGGCGTTACCGAGATGCAGGATAATGATGGGGAAACGGACAGCGGGACAACGGATTCTGCACAAAGTGCCAAGAAGCTAACGGACAAAATCAAAGCATTGGGCGGACCGGACTATCAATTCATCGATATCGCTCCAGAAGATAGACGCGATGGCGGAGCGCCAGGCGGGAATATCCGTGTCGGCTTCTTATATAATGCCGACCGTGTCAAGTTAACGGAGGGAACGAAAGGGTCGGCGACGCAGTCGGTAGCCTTCAAGGATGGAAAGCTTACCTTGAACCCTGGACGGATCGAGCCTGCTGATCCTGCCTTCGCTTCAAGCCGGAAGCCTTTGGCCGCTCAATTCGAATTCAAAGGCGAAAGTGTCGTGGTAGTCGCCAATCATTTCAATTCAAAGGGCGGCGACCAGCCATTATTCGGAAAGAATCAGCCTCCTGTGCTTTCAAGCGAGACGCAAAGGCTTAAGATTGCTTCCATCGTCAACGGATTTGTCAGTGATATCAAGGCACAGAATGCCAAGGCGAATATCGTCTTGCTTGGCGATTTCAACGATTATGAATTTTCGGCACCGCTTAAAACATTAAAGGGTAAAGACTTAACGAATATGATCGAGAAAGTCCCTTTTGAGAAACGTTATTCATACACCTATCAAGGGAATTCCCAAGTATTGGACCATATTCTCGTCTCGAATAATATGGCCGCCGCGACGAAAGTCGATATTGTCCATATTAACTCATCCTTCATGGAAGTGCATGGACGGGCAAGCGATCATGATCCTGTATTGATTCAAACCGCTTTATCCGGATCGGGCGGAGTTGAACCGGTTACGCCAGATAAAACGTATCATCTGCAAAACGTTAAAACAAAAAAACTTACGATTGCATCCCCTAGTGTTTTGGTGGATCTGGACGAAGCATCCAAAATTGATGAAGGCATCATGTTAAAGAGTTCCTATGCAGTATTCAAAGGCTTGGGGCTCAAAAATGCAGCAGTCACGATCAAGCCGGATAAGGAAGGCGCAGTCATTGATTTTGGCGGCATGGCGGTGAAGGAAGTCATCATCGATAATGCTCATGTAAAAGAAATCCGCGGCGCTGAGAATGTCCAGAAGTGGTCAGTAACCAAAGGCGTCGACACAAAGAATATCAAGTTTTTCGATTCGAAAGGGGAAGCCATCGCTTCCCCTTTTGGGATTAAAGAAAATCAAGCGCCAGTCGTGACGAAACGTTTGGAAAACGTTAATGTGCAACTAGGGTCTAAGGTAACGATCGATCTGGATGAACATTTTACAGACCCCGATGGCGATCCACTGACCTTTTCATCGACGCTTGGTATGGTTGCCGGCTCCACGTTAACTCTCCCTACGAATGAGGCGGGGACAACCATTGTGGCAGTCAAGGCCGAAGACAAACAGTCGGAAGCGGTTGCCCGTTTCACGTTGAACGTCTCGGATGACTCGACGCTTGAAGCTTATTATGAAAAGGCGGCAGGAAAAACAGGGACGGAATTGAAGGCTGTGCTGCACTCCATCATCAAGGGACATACGATGGTGTCTTATGATCAAGTATGGAATGCTCTTAAGGAAACGGATGAAGATCCGCAAAACAGCAATCATGTCCTTTTGCTGTACTCTGGAAAATCGATTGCCAAGAACGCCAATGGCGGCAATGTTGGGCAATGGAACCGTGAACATGTTTGGGCAAAATCCCACGGTGATTTTGGAACAAGCAAAGGCCCAGGGACCGACCTGCACCATCTCCGTCCCGCCGATGTGACGGTGAATGGCAAACGGGGCCACCTCGATTTCGACGATGGCGGCCAAACGTACAATGGCTGTGAATGCAAATTCGATGCAGATTCATGGGAACCGCCAAACCATGTGAAAGGCGATATCGCCCGGATGCTGTTTTACATGGCCGTCCGTTATGAAGGGGACGGGGAGCTGGATCTGGAATTATCCGATTCGGTCAATACGTATCCGAAACCGCTCCATGGAAAGCTTTCGACACTACTGAAATGGAATCAACTCGATCCAGTCGACGATTTCGAAAGCCATCGCAATCATGTCATTTATGGCTGGCAGCATAACCGCAATCCATTCATCGATCACCCTGAATGGGCGTCCAAGATTTGGGGTGCCGTGAATTCGAAGGATGAGAAAAAGGCTAGCTAGTATTTTTAAGTTATTGGAGGAGCAGCTGGCATGTACACAGCTGCTCCTTTTGCCCTCCCATGTTCCAATGGGATAGGCTTTGATCTTCAGTATGCCAAAAAGATCAAAAGGGTATCGATCGAATCAATGGTTCTCTCCTTATTTAAAATGAGAATGGGAAGAACCGTAAAAGAGATTTTCGAGCATTGCTAAATTATGTAAAAATACTGAAAAATTAATCTTTATTTTTATTTTCTTAATAAGAAATTTTGTTAGGTATGCAGTCTAATATATGGTAAGATGAAATATGCAATGAAAGGGTTTACATTTCTAGGAAAAATAAAGATATTTTAATATAATAAAGAGGTTGTCCGTTTCGACAGCTTTATAGATGCTCGGCTTTAATGGAGGCTTTGGCAGAAGCGGTTACGCCGCCAGTCCATGAATGAAGAACAAAAAGCGGCATAAACAATGTCGGTTTAGTGCCAGAAAAGGAGCGGTACACAATGAAATACAGATCTGCATTTGATATAATCGGTCCCGTGATGATCGGACCTTCCAGTTCACATACAGCAGGAGCTGCCAGAATAGGCAGAGTGGCAAGGACATTATTCGGGAAGCAACCTAATAAAGCCATCATTTCTTTGTACGGTTCTTTTGCAAAAACCTACAGGGGACACGGCACGGATGTTGCTGTCGTTGGCGGGATATTGGATTTCGATACCGATGATGAAAGGATCCCTTCCTCCTTAACCATTGCGGAAGAAGCGGGCATGGAGGTTACCTTTACAATCGAGGATACGGTGATGGACCATCCCAATACAGTCAAGATCAGGCTATTCGATGAAGAGAAGGAATTGGAGCTTGTTGGAATCTCCATAGGCGGGGGTACAATCGAAATAACGGAGCTGAATACATTTAAGCTTAAATTGTCAGGCGAAAATCCAGCCATTCTGGTTGTGCACAACGATGTATTCGGGATCATATCCTCCGTTTCAACCGTGTTGGCCAATCACGAAATTAACATCGGTCATATGGAAGTTTCACGAAAAGAAAAAGGCCAGATGGCCCTCATGGTGATCGAAGTGGATCAGAAGATCAAGCTTGAAATCATGAAAGAGCTTGAGGGATTGGAAAACGTTTTGCAAGTCATAAAAATGGTCGAATAAAGAAAATTCAAGAATGTTGGTATAGATGTGGAGGTAGAGATATGTTCCGGAATGTAGCAGAGTTGGTTGAACTAGCTGAAAGTAAGAATGTTAAAATCGCAGAGATCATGATTTTGCAAGAAATGGAGTTCTCAGGCTTGTCGAGGGAGCAAATCATTGAAAAAATGGACAGGAATCTGACGGTCATGGAACAAGCGGTCGAAAGAGGACTTAAGGGAGTGCAATCCGTTACAGGCCTAACTGGCGGAGATGCGGTCCTGTTGCAAAATTATATGAAGACGGGCAGGGCTCTCGCAGGCAATCTGCTCTTGGATGCCGTCAGCAAGGCTGTTGCCACGAACGAGGTGAATGCAGCGATGGGAATGATTTGTGCCACTCCCACTGCGGGGTCTGCAGGTGTGGTTCCCGGTACCTTATTTGCTGTGAAGGAAAAACTGAATCCGACGAGGGCAGAAATGATCGAATTTCTCTTCACCTCGGCAGCGTTCGGTTTTGTCGTTGCGAACAACGCCTCGATTTCAGGGGCAGCTGGAGGCTGTCAAGCAGAAGTCGGTTCGGCAAGCGGAATGGCGGCAGCTGCGATTGTGGAGCTAGCCGGAGGTACGCCTAGTCAATCTGCAGAGGCGATGGCGATTACATTGAAAAATATGCTTGGCCTTGTTTGCGATCCCGTGGCTGGTTTAGTTGAGGTTCCTTGCGTGAAACGTAACGCGATGGGAGCATCTAACGCGATAACGGCAGCAGACATGGCACTGGCAGGCATAACGAGCCGCATTCCATGCGACGAAGTGATCGATGCGATGTATAAAATTGGGCAGACCATGCCAGTCGCCCTTCGCGAAACGGCAGAGGGAGGCCTTGCGGCTACTCCGACAGGCCGGAGATTGGCAGAGGAAATATTCGGGTCCTATAAATAATTATCCAACCCCCATTAACGACAGTCGTGGTTCGTGGGGGTTTTTTACATTGTTTACCTGTATAAGCCATGCATCACAAAAATCAAAAAAGGAAAATAGAGGAAATTAGAGAGATTCGGCGTTTCCATGCTCCGTGAGCTGAACTGGCGGCCGAGAATCTGGATTATCAATGAATATGAAGGCTGAGTCACTTTGTCAGTTATCGGGCGGAATGATAAGATGAAAACGAAATTTAAACTGGAAAGGATTGATTCTTCATCAATTTTCTCGAATTAACGTACACGTCGGCAATGGAAAAAGCAATGTTTCAGGCTCATGGGATCGGTTATGCACTATATGCTCAAAAATTGGAGCAACGGATAATGGTTGAACAAGAACGGGAACTGGATCATCTACTAAGCAGGCGTATATCTGAGGGAATGAGAGCCAATCTTTTTTTGGGAAATTAAGAGCGAGTGCCAAAAAGCGAATAAGCGAACGAGAGGGCAATCTGAGGATTGCTCTTTTTGTTTTGTTATGGAATAAGGAAGGAAAAGAGGAATACCCATATCCTTCAACGAATTTCACTATAAAGGATACAGATGAGGGGGTCGATATGCTGATAAGGGAGGCAACGGTCGCCGATGCAGAAGGGATAGCGATCGTACATGTAGACAGTTGGAGAACGACTTATAAAAATATCATTCCGAACGATTTTTTAGCGAAACCGTCCTACCACAAAAGAAAGGCTTCATGGATAGAGAATATATCGAATGAAGGGAATCACGTTTACGTAGCAGAAAATGGCGATGGAAGGATTGTCGGGTTCATTAATGGCGGAAAAAGGGCAAAAAATCCGGTTGCAGATTCCGGTGACTTAACCGCCATATATATCGTCGAAGAATTTCAAGGAATGGGCATAGGCAAAAAGCTTCTGAAGCAACTGTTTTTGAAATTGGAAGAGCTGGGATTTCATTCGATTTTGGTCGAAGTGCTGGATGGAAACAAATCCCGATTTTTTTATGAAGCATTTGGAGCAAAGGTGATTAAGTCGGAACCCATCAAAATCGCCGGCGAAGCATTAACGCTTTTGGTTTACGAATGGAAGGACACGGCCCTGGTATTGGATGCCAAGAATGTACGTGAAAGCGGAGGGAATTGAATTGGAGAAAAGGGAATTAAGAATCACTGCATTACCGGGATATGAAGGAGAAATTGGGCGGTGGCTCTGGTGTTTGGAAGATGTACGCCGTACGATCCTATCGCAATTAACCGGCGTCAGCCAAGCTATAATCGATACGAAGACGGCTGAACGGCAAACGATTGGCTCGCTGCTTTATCACATTGCATTGGTCGAGGCGGATTGGTTATACGAAGAAGTGCTTGTCAGGGAATGGGACCCGGAAATACTTGCGCTGTTTCCGGCAGACAGCCGTTCAGCGGATGGCTCCCTGACCCATATGGAGGGACAAACTGTAGAAGAACACGTGGACCGCCTGAACCGGGTACGCAAAGTTTTCCTCTCATATTTCCAAACAATGGACCTGGATGACTGGCGTAAACCAAGAATACTTGAAAAATATGACGTCACACCTGAATGGGTCGTTTACCATTTGATTGAACACGAATCCCATCACCGCGGACAAATCTTTCAACAACTGAGGCAATTACGGAACGAAATAAAAAGTTAACGACCGATCAAACTGGCGATAATCCGTCCGAGTGGAGTGAGAATTCGCCCCAGCTGGAGATAATTCGTCCAACCCGCATGAGAATTCGCCCCAGCGCGCGATAATTCGTCCAATCCGCGTGAGAATTCGTCCCAGCGCGGGATAATTCGTTCAACCCGCGTGAGAATCCGCCCCAGCACGCGTTAATCCGTCCCAGCATAAAAAATCCAGCCAACTGCAAAAACAAAAACAATCTGTCCAGGATCCTGGACAGATTATTTTGCTGTTTTTTTATTAGTCGATTTGATGGTTGTGGCTCGGGCGTATGAGGCTGCTGGCGTAACCGACGAGTCCTCCTACGATGGCCGGGATGATCCATCCTAGTCCTTCCCCATATAAAGGAAGGATTGCATTAAAGAAAGTATCGATGAATGAAATGTGAATGCCAGCTCCGCTTAATCCATCAAATAAGCTGACGATGAAGGTCAGCAGTAAGCTGCCTTGATACACTTCCGGTTTCCCTTTGAATAGAGAATGGAAGAATGTTAAGAAAATCAATACGATGGCCAACGGGTAAATGGCTGTCATCACAGGTACGGAAATGGCAATGAGCTGGGTCAGGCCGATATTGGCAACTATTGCACTGAAGACCGATAAGCTGATCGCAATGGTTTTGTATGGCAGATTCGGGAATAGCTTATGGAAGTATGTCGAGCAAGACGTTATCAGTCCTACACTTGTCGTTATACAGGCTACCGTAATCATTAGTCCCAATAGGATTCCGCCGTACGCCCCAAAGTAGTAATCCGATACTTTGGCCAAGACGATCCCTCCGTTGTCCAGATGTCCCAGCTTTTCTACGCTGGAAGCTCCCATATAGGAAAGGGCCGTATAAATCGTTGCAAGGATGATGGCAGCAATGGCGGTTGCTTTTCCGCAAACGATCATGATTTGTTTTTTTGTTGTGGCGCCTTTTGCTTTGATGGCATTAATGATGATGATACCAAAAACAAAGGATGCAAGTGTATCCATCGTTAAATACCCTTCTTTGAATCCATTGAAAAATGGTTGAATGGTATAGTTACTGGCAGGTGCTTGAAAGTCCCCGATTGGATGAACGAATGCGACCACCACGAGAATTCCAATGAACGTTAACTTGATCGGTGTCAAAACTTTCCCCACAATTTCGACAATTTTCGCAGGATTGAGCGAAAGAAGACACGTTACTGTGAAAAAGATGATGGTGAAAATGATTAAAGGCAGTGGTCCTGGATTTTCGGGTAAGAAAGGTTTCACACCGATTTCAAAGGATACGTTACCTGTTCGTGGTATTGCGAATAGCGGCCCGATCGCTAAATATAGAACGGTTGTGAAGACAATCCCAAACACCGGATGTACGCGACTCGCTAGCGACTGTAAATCATCTTTTCCTGAAAAGCCAAGCGCCATTACACCGAGTAAAGGCAGTCCGACTCCCGTTACCAAGAACCCGGCATTGGCAATCCAGACATTCATTCCTGCCGATTGACCAAGCATTGGCGGGAAGATTAAATTTCCTGCCCCAAAGAATAAAGCGAACAGCATGAAACCGATCACTACTATGAATGAAGATGGCACTTTATTAGACACATTAAAACCTCCATGAATTTACCCATAATTTACTATTTTAAAAAATAATTAAATTTTCTAAAAATTGTAGACAAACTAATATTTAAGACCATTTCGTATTATATCTAAATAAAATTGATATTTCAATATATTTTTTGAATTTTATTGCCAAATCTTTTGCCCAGGTCTCCGTTTCCAGCTTTCCTTATCTTATTTTGAGCATCTAAAAGCAACTCATACCATTAAGTTGCAATCAATCATGAACGATAGGTAATCATTGCACATAAATTAAAAGGATATCATTTTGGGACGTTTATTGGAGGGATTGGGTCATGATTAGTTTTAAACCGTTTCATGGAATCGTCACCATGGTCAGTGATTTTCCAACCGGGCAAAATGGTGAGCGGGAGGGCTGCTATAAATTAGTATCGGTGGAAGATAGGGGGACATCCGTGAATTTCGTCGTGTCACCCCGCACGTACTTCGTCGACCAGGCAATGGTGTCGGTAGGTGATCGGGTAACTGGATATTATGATGAAAATGCGGCTGTTCCTCTTATTTACCCGCCGCAATATCGGACACTTATCATGGTGAAGGATCGTCCATATCAAAACGTGAAGGTGGATTATTTTAACGACCAGCTGGAGAGCCGGGATGGTCAATTGAGATTGAATCTTTCCTCGTTCACGCAAATCGTTTTACAAAACGGGCAACCTTTTTCGAGATCTCCTGAAAACCGAAATCTCATTGTCATCTATGGACCTGCCACCAAAAGCATCCCTGCCCAAACCACGCCATATCGAATCATCGTTTGGTGTTAAGGAAAAAGAAACGACCGGAAGCATCAGGCTTGCGGTCGTTTGGGGCTTGTTAAGAAGACATCGTGATGCCGCCGTTGATATGGATGCACTGTCCTGTTATATACGCTCCTTCATCAGATGCGAGCAGTACATAAGCCCCGGCGTGATCTGCCGGCTGCCCAGGGCGGCCAAGCGGTGCCTCCGTGCCGAATTCAGCTACGCTTTGTTCGTCGAACGTCGCCGGTATGAGCGGGGTCCAGATTGGGCCTGGGGCCACCATATTGACGCGGATCCCTTTCTTTGCCACGTTCTGGGCGAGACTGCGTGTGAAGCCGACGATTGCCCCTTTTGTCGCCGTATAGTCCATCAATGTCGCGTGTCCTCTGTAGGGGTTGATGGAGGTCGTGTTAATGACGGAATTACCTTGCTTCATATGCGGAACCGCATGCTTGCTCATGTAGAATACGGAATATATATTGGTGCGGAACGTCTTGTCCCATTGCTCGTCCGTGATATCCTCAATATTTTCCGTCGGGTATTGCACCGCAGCGTTATTCACAAGGATATCCAGCTTGCCGAATTCGTCGACTGTTTTTTTGATCAATTCCTTGCAGGTCGCTTCCTCCGATACATCTCCTGGCAGCAAGAGGCAGCGAACGCCTTCCGCTTCAATCAGCTGCTTCGTTTCCTCTGCATCACTGTGCTCATCCAAATAATTCACCACGACATGAGCCCCTTCTTTTGCATACGCCATCGCAACCGCACGCCCGATGCCGCTATCGCCGCCAGTAATCAGTGCGACGCGGTCCTTCAGTTTATCGCTTCCTTTGTAATCTTTCGGCTGAATCGGCAGTGGATCCATCTTTGATTCGATGCCGGGCTGCCTTGGCTGTGTTTGTCCGGGCTGTCCATTTTTTTGCTGTTCATATATATTCAAGAAAATCTCCCCTTATATGATTTGATGTATGGATACTTTAGCCGTTAAGAAGGGCAGATAAACATCATGGTTGTGTAAGGGTCCCGTTTAAGGGCATACCAAACCAAGCATGAGAGGGAATGGTGCAATCATGAAAGTTTCGCCAAATCACCCCGAATTTCCGTAACAAAGAAAAATACAGCTTAATATGATATCACGAAGGAAGGGGCGGAAAAATGGCAGCTATTAACGGAAATCAGTATATTGATCGGATTGACCGGCTAAAAGCGACTGTATGGATCGATGGAGATCTTGTGACGGGAAAGATTTCGGAGCATCCTGCATTTAAGGGTGTCATGAAAAGCCAAGGAAAATTATATGATTTCCAGCTTGAAGACCGAATCAAACAAAAAATGACTTATCTATCCCCCTTAACGGGAAAACCGGTGGGAATGTCCTACTTACAGCCAAAGACAATCGATGATTTAGTCAACAGGCGCACCATGATTCAAGATTGGGCGAAGCTGAACAATGGGATGATGGGCAGAAGTCCGGATTATATGAATACGGTCATCATGGCATTTGCGTCTTCTGTAGGCTTATTGGCAGGCAAAGCGAATTGTTATCCAGAACATATAACGAATTTCTATGAATATGCACGCGAAAATGATTTATCGATCACTCATACATTTATTGATCCGCAGGTAAATCGGGCCCACTATCATTTTGAAAATGCGGAGGAGCCGATTGCAGCAAAAATCGTCGAAAGAAATGCTGAGGGAATCGTGATCAACGGTGCGAAGGTATTGGCGACACAGGGCGGGATAACGGATGAAATATTAGTATTGTCAGCAGCAGGATTCGGGGGGAAGGATCAAGGTTTTTCATTCAGCATTCCCAGCAACAGCAAGGGCTTGAAATTCATCTGCAGGGATTCCTTTGTTGGCGGGGAATCTGCATTCGATCATCCTTTGAGTTCGAGATTTGAAGAAATGGATACGATTGTTGTTTTTGACCATGTATTGGTCCCCTGGGATCGGGTATTTTATTTTGATAATCGTGAAATCTCCAATACCTTCATGAATTCCAGTTCATTTTCCGCTTTCACCATGCATCAGGTTGTAGCCAGACGGATCGTTAAAACTGAATTCATTCTAGGCATTGTGCAATCCATCATCGAGACGATAAATATTGGCGCCTACCAGCATGTCCAAGAAAAAGCGACCGAAATCATCGTTGCCCTGGAGACGATGAAAGCCTTGCTGTTTAAAGCGGAAATGGAAGCGCAAGTAGATGAATGGGGTTACATGAGGCCAGATCAATTAACGCTTCAAATTGCCTGTAATTTGTTTCCCAAAATTTATCCAAGGTTTACGGAAATCATTCAATTGCTAGGTGCAAGCGGGTTAATGACGACCCCTACAGAAAATGCGTTCCGATCCGGGATCAGAAAAGATTTAGATCGATATTTGCAAGGCGCATCCAAAAATGCAGAAGATCGCACTAAGCTTTTTCGTTTGGCATGGGATATGTGCATGAGTTCATTTGGTACAAGAGAAACGTTATACGAACGGTTTTTCTTTGGTGATCCAATCAGGATTGCAAGCCAATTGTATTCTTCCTATGATTCTACACCCTATGTAAAACGCGTGGAATCCATTTTGTCGTCCACTGACCGCTTAGCCGATGATTGATTCGGCCTTTCGTCATTTGCTTGACTATCATCCACATCAAGTAGCCCAAAACACGCAATCGCTAAGGTGTTTGATGGACTACTTTTTTTAGTGTCTTTTACATCCCAGCCAATGGCGGCGGGCGAATCTGGCATCGGCAAACCGACTCCATTGTAACGGCACCCTTTTTCAAAGTTGTCTGAATTTTAATTTTTGGTGTGGGAAAAACCGTTGACAACAAATAGGTCCAAGTATATATTTATTTTAAGTAAAAATTTTACTTAAATTTTTTTATCGGTAGTTGAAAGCGCATTCATCAAAACGGGAGGTGTGTTGCTGATAGAAGGGGAACGATGTCTTACGATCATCCATTCCTGATTGTATTCAAGTGGATCGAAATAAACATAAGGGAGTTAACCTAGATGAAAAAGAAAAAGCTAATCGGCGCTGTCTTGGCAACAGCGCTTGCGATAGGATCTTTGGCTGCTTGTTCCAATGAAGATAAAGCTTCGACCTCCGGTGATGAAGGCAACGGTAAAAAGATCACATTTTGGACACCATTTTCTGGTGCGGATGGCCCGAGAATGAAGAATATTGTCGAGAACTATAATAAATCGCAGTCTGAATATGAAGTGAATATGCAAATCGTTCCGCAATCGGATTATTATAAAACGGTCGATGTAGCATTTTCCGGTCAAAAAAATGCTCCTGATCTATTAATCATGCATACCGATCAGTTAACGAACTATGTGGAAAAGAATCTAGTGAAAGATGTTAGCGAGACAGTGGCATCTGCAGGTATCAAACAAGAGGACTATTCCGAAACGGCCTGGGGAGCCGGGACAGTGGACGGAAAGCAATATGCGATCCCGTTGGATATCCATCCCCTGCTTCTGTATTACAACAAGGACTTGTTCAAGGCTGCTGGTTTGGATCCTGAAAAGGCCCCGGTGAATCGGGACGAGTTCCTCCGTTTTGCGAAAAAGTTAACGGACAAGTCAAAGGGACAATATGGCTATGTCGTGCCGACTCTTTGGCCGAATCAGTTCATTTACCCGACGATCTTCTATCAAAATGGCGGGGAATTCTTAAAGGATGGCAAGCCTGATTACAATAGCCCGGCTGGTGTTGAAGCATTGACCTTCCTGGCGGATCTTATCCACAAGCAGAAGGTGTCCCCGGCCAATGTTCAGCAAGATGGAGAAGTGAACCTTTTCCTTCAAGGCAAAAATGCGATGCAGTTCAATGGACCGTGGATGATGGAGCAGTGGGACAAGGCAGGCATTAATTATGGGGTTGCCGAAGTGCCGCAATTGGGAACGGAAAAACAAGCGGTATATGCAAATGGTCATAATTTTGTCATACCCGCTACTGTTAAAGATAAAGAAAAGTTGGCCGCCATCAATGATTTCCTGAAATTCGCTGCCAAGAACACATTGGAATGGGCAAAATCAGGTCAAGCCCCTGCTTCCAAGGCAATCTATGAGCAAAATGAAGAATTTAAAAGCATGGTTCAACAGCCTAAGGTTGCCGCTTCGTTTGAATACGCCAAGTTTGCCCCAAGAATTGCAAACTGGGGCCAGATCTCAGATCCATTATGGGCTGAAGTGAATCTGGCGTTATTAGGGAAAAAAGATCCAAAACAGGCGTTGGATGATGCAACGAAAAAAGCCGACCAGATCTTGAATAAATGACTTGAAGGGGGCGGCAGGTGAATATCACTTGCTTCCTCCTATTATTATATCGACCGCAGAGATTAATAAGGAGAGAAACCTATGCAGCGAACATCGTGGAAATCGAAAGCCACTTCCAGTTTATTTGTCTTACCGTACTTGATCTTGTTTACTGTTTTTCTCATAGCACCGATTGGATATGGGGTCTGGATCAGTTTGCACGATTGGGATTTGCTGAATCCGGTCAAAGAGTTCGTCGGGCTTAAAAACTACCTGAATATTTTTGACTCTGAATCCTATCTGCACAATTTATTTTTTGAGGGACTGAAAAATACGTTCTTGTTCGTCCTCTTCAGTGTGCCATTACTTGTCGCCGTCGGGCTTGGTTTAGCGCTGCTGCTGAATGCCCTGCCAAAGAAACTGACAGGTCTATTCCGAACTGCTTATTTCATCCCCTACTCTGTATCCGTTTCCATCGTTGCCATCATCTGGCTTTGGATATTTGATACGAACAGTGGCTTAATCAATCAATATCTCCAGAAGGTAGGGCTTTCGGCAATCCCTTGGCTGACGGATATCCCTTGGGCCTGGGTTTCCATCATCATCGCGACGCTTTGGTGGACGATAGGATTCAATATGGTAATCTTTACCAATGCCTTGAATGAGGTATCGGAGGAATTATATGAAGCCGGTTCATTGGATGGGGCCAACAGATGGCAGACCTTCTTTCACATTACGCTGCCGACCATCAAGCCAACGATGCTATTCGTCACCCTTACCTCGACGATCGCATCCTTCAATATCTATGGCCAGCCTTATTTGATGACCAGGGGCGGTCCCGGCACATCAACGCAGGTCCTCCTGATGAATATTGTCGAGGAGGGCTTCAATCAGCGGCAATTGGGAAATGCCGCAGCGATGTCGATATTGATGGCCCTGATCATGATCATCATCTCACTCGTTCAATTTAGACTGACTAGGGAAAAGAAGGAGGCAATGAAGTAAATGAGAAATAAAGGGTTCAAGATATTTATAGTCACGATAGCGATTGTCGTTTCCATCTTCTTTATCGCTCCTCTTTTTTGGATGCTGGCTACTTCCTTTAAAACGGATCAAGAAGCCTTCACCTCTGGAATTAAATGGATACCGGAAGTATTCACGCTGGAGAATTATACGTATAGCCTTAGCGGCGGCTCGGATACGCCAGTCTTTACGTGGATGTCAAATTCGCTATTTGTCGGAATTGCAGGCACGTTGATCGTGTTAATTGTCGATACCCTTGCTGCATATGGTTTGGCGAGGCTGGACGTGCCTTTCAAAAAGCTATTGTTCGCGATGTTCATTGGCTCATTGACGATTCCATGGGTGATCACGTTTTTACCTTTATATATGGGGTTCAACCAGCTAGGTTTATTGGATACATATGCCGTGCTCATTTTGCCTTATTCCGCCAACGCATTTGGCGTGTTTCTTTTATATCAATCCTTCAAGGCTTTCCCGAAGGAATTGGAGGAGGCAGCCCATCTGGATGGAGCGAACAAATGGCAGGTGTTCACCAAGATTGCCTTACCATCTGCACGCCCCATTATTTGGACATTGGCGATTTTCACCTTCATGTCGATTTACAACGATTTCCTTTGGCCATTGCTGACGACAAGCTCGCCGGAAATGCGAACCATCACGACCGGCATTGCCATCATGCAGCAAGGAAGCTTCGTTTCTTCACCAGGAAGGCTAATGGCGTTAACGGCGATTGCCACCATTCCCGTTATCCTTATCTTCATTTTGGGTCAGCGCTCGTTCATCAAGGGAGTCACCCAAACAGGCATTAAATGAAATGATTGCAGGGGAGCGGGAAATGGGCAGGTATCCCGGAATGATTTACGATTCCCTTTAGGAATAGCCCCTTTCTTTTTTATGGATAATATGAAATTATTAAGATAAGGCACATACAGAAATTATGTAAGAATGGATTGATTAGAATGGCCACGATAAAGGATATAGCTGAAAAAGCTGGCGTTTCCATTGCGACCGTTTCAAGAGTTCTGAATTATGACGATTCCCTTTCCGTTACGGATGAGACAAGGAAAAGGATATTTGAAGCAGCAGAAACGTTATCATATAAACGGCGGGCTATACGAAAGGCAGCACCTTCCAAATTTGCGATTATCCATTGGTATACAGAAAAAGAAGAGCTTGAAGACTTATACTATATGTCGATCCGCTTTGGAATCGAAAGGCGCTGTCAGCAACTGGAGGCCCAGCTCGTAAAATATTTTTATAATGACCTGGAGGAAGTGAAGCTTGAAAATATCCAAGGGATCATTGCAATAGGGAAGTTCAGTAAGGAGCAAGTCCTTGCACTTGCGGAAATTACGGAAAACATCGTCCTCGTTGATCATAGTCTTGAAGATGATTCATTTGATTCCGTCAAAATCGATTTCGAGAAAGCCACTAAAAAGATCATTAACTATCTAATTGAAAAAGGACATACCTCGATCGGCTACATAGGAGGAAAAGAGTCCTATAAAGACAAATCCGGCGATATCAGGGATTTGCGCGAACAAACCTTCAAAATCTATGGAAATGAAAAGCAAGTGCTTGAAGAAAAGTTCATCTATATGGGGACTTTTTCCGTGGAGGACGGATACCGATTAATGAAAGCGGCCATTACCGAGCATGGTGACGAACTGCCTACGGCCTTCTTTGCCGGGAATGACTTGATTGCGATCGGTTGTTTACGTGCATTGCATGAAGAAGGCATACCGGTGCCCGAACGAGTCAATATCATTGGGCTCAATGATATCAGTGTTTCGAAATATGTCTATCCAGCGCTAACGACCCTTAAGGTGCACACGGAATTGATGGGGGAAACGGCAGCCGACTTAGTGATGGAGCAAGTGATGGGTCGCAAAATCGTCAAGCAAGTCTTGATCGGTACGGAATTGATCATCAGGAGCAGCAGCTTCTGAATGAAATGATGCAGAGTGAATCGTGATTCTTCAATTTTTTTGAGGAGTGCACATAGACCGTTACATTCCACTGCAGGTGCTCCCTTTCCGCGGGCGGTCCTTGAGCCTCCTCGGCTTTCAGCCTGCGAGGTCTCACGTAGACGCGCATTTCCCGCAGGAGTGTCGCGCCTTCCGTTTCATTCCACTCTGCGTGAAAACGGAGATGGAAACTTCATTGCCCACCGAACTGATGGTTATAGAACGAACGTTACATTCCACTACAGGCGATCCTTATCCAGAGGCGGTCCTTGAGCCTCCTCGGCTTTCAGGTGGGCACTGAAAAAGTCCGTTTAAAGAGAAAAAGAAGCTAATTACCTACTGCATATAGGTTGTTAGCTTCTTTTATTGTCAGTATATAGATGAAAATTTAAAAAGCGTTATTTTTCAGCAGCCTCTTACAGCCTGCGGTGTCTCACGTAGACGCGTATTTACCGCAAGCAGGAGTGTCGCGCCTTGTTTTTCATTCCCCTTTGTAAGAATTTGAAGATAGCATTCCATTGCCCATAGCTCTGGATTATCTGTTCTTAGCCCGTTTCTTTTCACTTCAACCGGAAGTCTTGCATCCATCGTTCCGGGATCACGATGTTTTAACAATTACCTTTAACTCCCATTACTTTTAGCTTGAAACTATGGAATCCTTCCATGGTTTTTTATTTTGGTAAGAAAAAGGATTGATAAAAATTTTACTAAAATTATTGACGTTATTTTACTGATTATATAAAATGGTGTTGTAGGCGCTTTCAATAATCGTAATGACTTTTTTTATAAGGAAATCAATCATCTATAGGGAGAGAATGCCATGACATATCGCCAGGAATATCCAAGACCTCAATTTGTTCGCAAGGATTGGCTGAATTTAAATGGGGCCTGGTCATTTGCTTTTGACGATCAAAAAATTGGTTCCGATCAAAAGTGGTATGCGCAGGATGCCGCGGTTTTTGACAAGGAAATCCAAGTCCCCTTCGCCTATCAAACGAAGCTGAGCGGCATTGAAGATAAAAGCCTTCACGATATCGTTTGGTATAAACGGCATTTCGAACTGTCCGATCTATGGAAGGGAAAACGGATCCACCTTCATTTTGGAGCGGTGGATTATCGATCATGGGTATACGTGAATGGACAGTTTGTGGGATTTCACGAAGGTGGTCACACAAACTTTAAGTATGACATAACGGAGTATTTAACTGGCGGGGAAGAAACGGTCGTTGTAAAGGCAGAGGATCCATCCACGGATGAAACGATCCCGCGCGGCAAGCAGTTTTGGCTCGAAAATTCGGAATCGATTTGGTACACGAGAACGACAGGCATCTGGCAAACGGTTTGGATCGAGCCGGTCGAGCCAGTGAGTGTGGAGAACCTTAAATGGACGCCGGATATCGATCATGGAAATATCCAAATGGAATTTGAGGTATCGGGAGACTACAGCGGAAAACATGTAGACGTCGAGATCAACTTCCAAGGGGAACGGATCGTCAAGGATAGCCTGTGCATCATGGAACGATATACGAGCCGCAGCTTCAACCTCCATAATCATAAAATTTTCAGAACGAACACGCACCATGACGGCTGGAACTGGACCCCGGAGAATCCAAACCTTTTTGATGTAACGATAAAATTGAAAGATGAGAATGGCAGGTTACTAGATGAGGTGGAAACATATTTCGGGATGAGGAAGGTCCATACGGAAAATGGCATGGTTTATTTGAATAATAAACCCTATTATCAAAAGCTTGTCCTTGATCAAGGGTATTGGGAAGATGGGCTGCTGACGGCCCCCACGGATGGAGATCTGAAAAAAGACATTGAATTGGCTAAGGAAATGGGCTTCAACGGGTGCCGTAAGCATCAAAAGACAGAGGATCCCCGTTTTTTATATTGGGCGGATAAGCTAGGCTATCTTGTTTGGGGAGAGTGTGCGGCATCCGCTTCGTTCAATAACGATTCGGTTGCCCGTTTAACGAGAGAGTGGATTGAGATGGTAGCAAGAGATTATAATCATCCCTCGATCGTCGCTTGGGTGCCTTTGAACGAAAGCTGGGGCGTGCCGCATATCAAGGATAATTCCAATCAGCAGCATCATTCGTTGGCGATGTACCACCTCCTTCACTCCTTGGATGGAACGAGGCTGGTGATATCGAATGACGGCTGGGAACTTACGAAAACGGATATTTGCGCCATCCACAACTACAATCACGGTGCGAAGGATGAAGAGGGCAAATATGAAACGTACAAAGGCGAGTTGGCGACAAAAGAGGCTGTCCTTGCGTCCATGCCAGCGAAACGAAAAATTTATGCCGATGGTTTTTCCCATCAGGGAGAACCGATCCTTTTGACCGAATTCGGCGGTATCGGCTATAAGGTCGGGGAAGAAGCTGGTTGGGGATATACATCGGCCGTAAATGAAGAAGAATTTGTAGGGGACTACCGAAGAATTATGGAAGCGATCTATGCATCCAACGTTCTTCACGGATATTGTTATACCCAACTAACGGATGTAGAGCAAGAAATCAACGGGATCCTGACCTATGATCGAAAACCGAAATGTGACTTGAAAAAGATCAAGGAAATCAATGATATGTGGCATCCGGAAACGATCTCTTAACGAAAAAGGGGCCAGTGGCAGAGGATATGAAGCTTTGCGCTGGCCTTTCATTTTATCAAGGATATATAAAGGAGGGCCCATGGACAAAAACACGTTAATAACTGAGTTTCAGCATGTATTTTCAATCGAGGCAAGTCAGGGGGTGCACACCTTCTTCTCGCCAGGACGGATTAATCTTATAGGGGAGCATACCGATTACAATGGGGGATATGTGCTGCCTTGTGCAATCACATATGGTACCTATGGCGTTGTCAAGCTAAGGGAAGATCGCCGCGTTCGTGTCTACTCAAAAAATTTCGCAAACAAAGGCATCATCGAATTCTCGCTTGATCGATTGGAATTCGATGCAAAAGATAATTGGGCTAATTATCCAAAAGGCATGATTCGTTATATACAGGAAAGAGAGGGAGCACTTCCTGTTGGCTTTGATTTATATGTGTCTGGCAATCTCCCGAATGGAGCCGGTCTTTCTTCATCCGCGTCACTCGAAATGCTGATGGGGGTCATCCTGGATGAGATTTTTGCTCTCGGGGTTGACCGTATCGAGCTTGTCAAGCTTGGACAAAAGGTCGAGAACGAATTCATTGGGGTCAACAGCGGTATCATGGATCAGTTCGCTGTCGGGATGGGGAAGGTGAATTGCGGGATATTCCTGGACTGCCAAACACTTGAATATGAGTATGCCCCGCTGAATATCGAGGGCCATAAAATCATCATCATCAACTCCAACAAAAGAAGGGAACTGGCAGACTCCAAGTATAATCAGCGCCGTTCGGAATGTGAGGAGGCATTGCGGCTTTTGCAAAGTAAGCTGGATATCCAAAGCCTGGGTGATCTTACGGAAGAGGAATTTGAAGCCAACCTTTCCTTGATTGAAGACGATATGCTAAAGAGGCGGGCCAAACATGCGGTGTATGAAAACAACCGGACAAAAAAAGCCTTGAAATCGCTGAAGGAAGGGGACTTAAGCACCTTTGGGAACCTCATGGATGAATCTCATCTTTCCATGCGCGATGATTATGAAATCACGGGAATTGAATTGGACACCCTAGTGGAAGCGGCGTGGGAACAAGCGGGAACCGTGGGAGCGAGAATGACCGGCGGCGGTTTTGGCGGATGTGCGATAGCATTGGTCGATGCGAATGAGGTGGATTCCTTTATCAAAGAAGTCGGTGGACGGTATAAGCAAGAAATTGGCTATGAAGCCGATTTTTATGTAGCAAGCATAGGGGACGGAGCCAAACGAATCTGAAGGTCCGCTCTCGTCTCTCGGTCCCCTGAGATTAAAGGCAAAAGATGCATGGAAATGGCATTGAACCGATCCACCAGGATAGGAAAAATAGATTAGCGAAGGAGTGTTTATATGGACATATATACAGCTATTCAAACACTTCTGAATCGGGCCGTTCAGCTCCATTTGATGGTGAAAGAGGATGAAATTTATTCCCGCAATCAAATGTTGGCCATCCTTCATTTGGAGGAATTCCCGCTTGCGGCAGAGGAACGGAAAAATGCAGCGATTCCTGATTTGCTTGAGGAAATGGCGGTTTATGCCAGCGAAAAGGGCATCATTGGTGATCTCGACATCGATAAAGAAATCCTCAGCAGTAAAATCATGAATGTTCTCATCAAAAAACCGTCGGAAGTGAATGGAACCTTTTATGAAAAGTATCAGCAAGACCCGAAAGCGGCGACAGAATATTTTTATCGATTGAGCCAGAACAGCAATTATATACAAATGAAGCATATCCATAAAAACATCAACTACAAATTGGAAAGTCCATTCGGTGAACTCGATATTACGATCAACCTCTCGAAGCCGGAAAAGGATCCAAGGCAAATCGCGTTGGAGAAAGAAAAACGGCAAGCCCTATCCTATCCCCGCTGCCTCCTCTGCGTCGAGAATGAAGGGTATAACGGGAGGATCGGCCATCCGGCACGTTCGAATCATCGGACGATCCGGCTTGAATTGACGGATGAACGCTGGCATTTTCAATTTTCTCCGTACGTTTATTATAATGAACATTGCATTGTTCTTTCGGAAGAGCACCGTGATATGAAAATAACCAAAGGAACATTTTCAAGGCTCTTGGAATTCGTGGAAAAGTTTCCCCACTATTTTATTGGTTCGAATGCAGATCTCCCGATTGTAGGAGGGTCGATATTGAATCATGATCATTACCAAGGCGGGAGATATGAATTTGCCATGGAAAACGCAGTGGAAGAATTCCGCTTCGACGTGGACGGTTTTCCGGAAGTGACAGCCCATACCTTGAAGTGGCCGATGTCAGTCATTCGTCTAAGAAGTGAAAACAAGGAAGAGTTGATGGAAGCGGCGGCGGACATCCTCGAGAAGTGGAGGCTATACTCGGATGAAGAGGCGGAAATAATCGCTTATTCAGGTGAGACGCCGCATAATACGATCACGCCGATTGCACGCTGGAAGGATGGTCATTTCGAGCTGGATCTTGTACTGAGGAACAATCGTACAAATGATGAGCATCCAGATGGAATCTTTCATCCCCACCGTGATGTGCATCATATAAAGAAGGAAAATATCGGCTTAATCGAAGTGATGGGTCTTGCCGTTCTTCCGGCAAGGCTGAAAGAGGAGCTGGAGGAGATCGAAGCCTATTTGTTGGGCGGAACGAAAAAAGTGCAGGGATATCATTCGTCATGGGCTAACGAAATCAAGGCACGCTATGAGGCAAGCATTTGTAAAGAAACCGTTCAAGGCATCCTGCGAAAAGAATTGGGTGTTAAATTCCTCAGGACATTGGAGGACGCCGGCGTATTCAAAAGGGATCTGCAGGGTCAACAGGCATTCCGCCGGTTTTGTCTGAGTCTATAGGATGGAGGAGAAGGGAAATGAAGGTATCTCAAGCTTTTTTAGGGGAACTGGATGGAAAGCGAATCGTGGAACATAAAATCGTCAATGATGCAGGGATGGAAGTAACATGCCTCAATTATGGCTGTACAATCACCAGCATCTTCGTTCCTGACCGACATGGGAAAACGGAAAATGTTGTACTCGGTTTTGACACCGTTGCCGAATATCAGAAGCATTCCCCCTATTTTGGCTCAGTGATCGGACGCCACGCTGGCCGGATTAAAAATGGGCTGCTTACAGTGGATGGAGAGACGTACAGACTTGCCCAAAACAATCTTGGCAACCATCTTCATGGCGGCATCAAAGGGTTTGATAAAGCGGTTTGGGATGTATCCATCACCGAAGAGGCCGACTCAATAAGCCTTCGCTATAGCCGTTTAAGCGACCATCTGGAGGAAGGCTATCCTGGAACGGTTGAACTGGCGATGATTTATACGGTGACAAACGATCATGAAATCATCCTTACGCTCGAAGGCGAAAGTGATCGACCGACCATTTTGAATCTGACCAATCATACGTACTTTAATTTGAGCGGCAATCTGAAACGGTCAATCGCATTACATCGGCTGACGTTAAAAAGCGATCAATGCCTGGAGCTTGATGATTGCTTGATACCAACAGGTCAGGCCTTGGATGTGGAGGGGACTGTATTCGATTTCCGCAAAGGCCGTGTTATCCAAGACGGAATCACATCACGGCATCCGCAAAACCTCTTGGCTGGAAACGGGTATGATCATCCTTTTCTATTACGAGGGGGCGATTCAGCGGACATCGTTTTGGAAGATGAAGAAAGCGGCCGCAGACTTATCATTGAAACCAATCAGCCCTCGGTCGTTTTATACACCGGCAATTCTTTGGAAGATGATTTTCAAATTCGCGGAAAGCAATCGGGAAAATACCTGGGCCTGTGCTTGGAAACCCAAGGTATCCCGGATGCCATCAATCATCCACAGTTCCCTACTACTCTTGTGGGCGAGGGGGAGCGGTATAAGTCTGTGACCAAGTGGCGTTTTGGCACAACCGAATAAATGACTCCTCATGGAGTGTGGACCCCATGGAGGTTTTCAGACTGCAGGCAAACTCCACAGCATTGGAATTTGTCTGTCCCGTGAGAAGATAATCCAGTAGTGCTGGAACTGATGAGCTTAGCCATGCATGACGCATATCATATTCGGCAGATTGTATGCCTAAGTAATATCCAAGGAGCTTGGGCAAGGAAATGAAGCTTTTAATGGAATAAGAAGGGGGAACGTCCAAATCGGACGTTCCCCTTGTCTATACCTGAATGACCACTTTGACCCTTTAAGCTAAATCGCTGCTTAATCGCATAGAACGTTCTTGGAGGCTATCGCAAGACAGGGTATACGCAGCTAATTTCTTCTTGTATTGTTTAACTACATCGATGTGGTCAGGGTAGATGAAGACATGTAACTTTATATCTTTTTTACCTTGTTTCGTATCAAAGATTAATGGAGTTCCCCCGTTTTCCGGATGCAAAAACAATCGTTCGTTGCCCGGGAATATATGTTTTTTCTTTAAGAATTTCGCCTCATTATAATGATTTATAACATGCAGCTTGTCTTCGCCCTCCAAGCGTTTTCCCTGGATCGTCAAACTTGTATGAGCTTGGTTGAGTTCGAAATGAAGTTCGAATTTCTTAAGGATCCAATTCACTGTACTCGTTGGAAGACAGGAAACCAGTAGCTTAATGATACTAAAGAAAATGGTTAAAATTAAAGCGGTCGTTGTCACCTATCATCATCTCCGTAATATTTAATAATATATTATTGAATTGATGATAACATGCTAAAGCAGCTCAGGGCATAATAGCTCTCAAAGTTAATAAATTGTCCACATTTGTTACCGAGTCTTGAAAATAAAAAGTAACGGTCATCCCACCCTTCAGGTTTCCTGGAGTTTTTTTTCATGAGTAAAAAAAGCTGAGACAAAAAAAGGAGAAAGGCGAATGGATATCGTATAACCAAGTAGGACTTTTTGCGTCATTAAAGGGAGTGAAGAAAATGGAAGCGTCAATAGAGAGGATTTTCACCGCTGAAATGGTGGAGTTGGCCGGGCGTTATTTTCAAGTGAACACAGGGAATCCGGTCAAATTGGGCGATGCCGAGAACTATGTATTTGAGGTTTATCGCGACGGGACACCATATATTCTGAGGTTGACCCATCAATCACATCGTGCAAAAGCTCAAGTGCTGGCTGAGCTAAAATGGATGGAGTATCTGCACAATGACGGATGCGCGGTTCCGAAGGTTATTCCTTCAAGGGACCATAACCTGGTTGAAATGGTAAAGGGGCTTGATGGGTCGGAGTTTCATTGCTGCCTGTTTGAAAAGGCCCCTGGTGCAAGAGTGAAGCTAACGGATGTTAATCATGACGGGGATTTATTTTATGTATGGGGGAAAACGATAGGTCAGCTGCATAAAAAAACAAAAGACTACATTCCTGAAAAAGTTTATCAAAGGATGGATTGGCATGAAGAAGAATTATTGGATGCTGCACACTATCAAGCCGATGCTCCGGAACAAGTGTTGCGGCAGCAAGAAGTAATCACCAGCAAACTAAAGGCGCTTCCAGTCCACCGCGATAACTTCGGCTTGATTCATTCCGATATTCACCACGGGAATTTCCATTACCATGAAGGCAGGATTCACATCTTTGACTTTGATGACTGCTCCAATCACTGGTTCGCCAGCGACTTGGCCATCCCTTTATATTATTTGATCGGGAGCTTGGAACGCGAAGGCGTGGAAGACCTGGATGGATATGCCGCCCAATTCATGAGGGCATTCATGAAGGGCTATGAAACGGAAAATAAACTGGCACGTGAAGATTACGAGACAATTCCTTTATTTTTGAAGGTAAGAGATCTTACATTATATAATTTTTTTCATAAAAAATATGATTTGGAAAATTCGGATCGTGAATGGAACAAAACGGTTCGAACGATCGAAAAAAGAATCATCGAAAACCGTCCGATCGTTCACTTCGATTTGGACGTGGCATCACGATGACACGGGGGATCGAGCAGGCATGATATACAAGGCACTAATACCTGAATTATCCGTAACGAATATTAGTGAATCGAAAAAATTTTATCTTGATATTTTGGGATTTCATTTGGAATATGAACGTGTGGAAGATAAATTCGCCTTTCTTTCATTAGGCGAAGCACAAATGATGATAGAAGAAATGAACGGGAGCTGGAATACAGCTGAATGGATGTATCCACTGGGTAGAGGAGTTAACTTTCAAATGGAAACGGATGATGTAGAAGGAATGGCGGCTGCTTTAAAAGGGCATGGAATAAAATTATTCAGGGATGTAATGGTCAATCATTACGAAAGCGCTGACGGGGGTGTCACCGTGAAGGAGATCTTAGTGCAAGATCCGATGGGTATTTACTAAGGTTTTCACAGATGATATCAGCTGGCAGCATATGAAAAATGGGGGAGGGAAGAAGGATGTCCGAGACGCTTTCATATAAAATCAGGACTGCTGAAGGGAAAGATGCAGAAGCGGTTTTGGCCATACAGCAAGCCGTTATTTCCGAAGGCGAGTATTTCATTGCCGTATCGGACGAGTTCAATAAAACGGAGCAGCAGCAAAGGGAATGGATACAAGGACTATTGGAAAATGACAGGGAAACGATCATTGTCGCCGAAGTGAAGGGGGAAGTCATCGGCTGGATAGTGTTTCAATCTGAAAAACGAAAAAGGATGTCGCACAAGGGCTCATTCGGCCTCATGATCAGCGACAGTTACCGTGGGCTGGGAATCGGAGAAAAGCTGCTTCGTGCATTATTGGATTGGGCAGAAGCGAACCCGCTCATCGAGAAGGTGAGTTTGGGCGTGTTCTCCACCAATCACCGGGCCATTTCCTTATACAAAAGGATGGGGTTCGTTGAAGAAGGCCGTAAAATCCAGGAATATAAGCTGAATGATCATGTATACGTGGATGACATTTTGATGTATAAGTTGGTTTGATGATCGAAAGAAAAAAGGGCAGGTATGGAAACAGTTGCCTCCATGCCTGCCCTTTCCGTTATGTAATGGATTTATATGATGAATCAGCAATCGGTCATTTGATGACCTTGACCTTCACTTGCTTTCTTCCCCATGTTAACGCATCATCTTCCTTTGGTATGAATACATCGATTCTGTTTCCTTTGATGGCGCTGCCCGTGTCTGCCGCGATGGCTTGTCCGTACCCCTCGACTTCGACGATGGAGCCTAACGGAATGACATTGGGGTCGACGGCTATCAGTTTCGCATCATCATACTTTTTCAGGTCGACGCCCATTCTGGTGGTACCTGAGCATCCCTGGCAGCTCGCTGTATAAGCTGTGCTTGTGACCGTAAGCTCTTTGGCGGATGAACTCGCTACACTAGCTTTTTCCTTCAATTTACTGAAGGTCCGTGCACCGGCCATTCCATCGGCCGATAATCCCTGTTGTTTTTGAAAATTGATAACGGCTTGCTTCGTGCCTTTGCCATAGATGCCATCAATCGTCGATGTGTAGGCATCCTTTGCTTTCAATAACCTTTGCAGCTCTGCTACTGGTCGTCCCATATCCCCGCTGCGCAACACCTGTATTTTTTGATTCGTTTTCGCTCCCGCTATTCCATCGGCTTTCAATCCCGATTTCACCTGGAACTTCTTAACCGATGCTTTTGTAATCGGCCCATAATACCCTGTTTCTTCATGATAAGGGAAGACCCCTTTGGTCATTAATAATTCTTGGAGCTCTTTTACATCACTATTACTCATTCCGAATGAAAGGGTGCGATTCCCGGCTGCGGCTTCGCTGTCTGTTGGCGTGCAAACGCCTAGAATGAATACGGAAGCCGTCAGGATCGTTAATATTATCTTCTTCATGTTTATCCTCCTCGTTGTTTCCTGCAGTTAAACGATTCGTTAACCCATCCCCTTTTTTAGCGCAGGTAAGGAAAAACACCGCGAAGGCACTAAGGAACTGTTAAAACATGTAACGGCAAAGGAAAGAAATGAGGCGGAGATAGGGCTACGATATCCTTAGTCATCGCGGATTTTGCATTCGAACGATGCAAGAAGGAAAAGATAGCTTAGAATCCTTATCCTTTTTAATGGAACGAAAATGAGAGGTCGGTTCAGTTGAATAAGGATAGGCATTCATGTACGTTTAGGGAAGGAGCCTGGGCTTTGTCCTCAAGCAATCCAAGGGGAGGGAATAGGATGATAAAAGCAGTTATTTTCGACTTTGACGGTTTAATTTTAGACACGGAAACGGCTTGGTATGAAGCGTATAAAGAAACGATGGTTTTTTATGAAGCGGACTTGCCTCTCGAACGTTTTGTTACATGCATCGGAACGGATAATACGGAACTGAATGCATTTTTCAAATCCCAGTTAGGTGACAGATACAATAGTGAGGAGATTGAAACGAAAGCGAAAAGCCTGCATGAAGGAAAGATGAAGACACCAAAGGCACGTGAAGGTGTAAAGGAATATTTGGAGGAAGCAAAGAATGCAGGTTATAAAATTGCCCTTGCATCAAGTTCATCGAAAGAGTGGGTCACTCTTTATTTGGAAAAACTCGGTCTGTTACACTATTTCGAGGCCATTATCACGGGTGATGATGTGGATAAGGTTAAACCAGCGCCTGATTTATATATAAAGGCAATTGAAGTGTTGAAGATTGATCCGACGGAAGCCGTCGCCTTTGAAGATTCATTAAATGGACTTCAAGCGGCCCTTAAAGCTGGATTAAAATGTGTGATCGTCCCAAATCCCGTGACGGAGGCTTTAGCGTTTGAACACCATCATTTGCGCCTGCAGTCCATGCGGGAAAAAAGCTTGGCTGATGTCATAAGGCAGATTGAGCAATGATCTGGACCGAGTGCTAACGTATTGCCCATAACCAACGCCGAAGATATAAAGAGTCTTCGGTTTTTTCGTTTCTTCCTTTCCTGCAGGCGTGACCATACAAGCTGAATTTGCTTCCACAAGTAAACATCTTATCCAGATTGCCTTCAGTTTTGATAATTGTACTTAGACCGTTTTCATTGCACTGCAGGTGCTCCCTTTCCGCGGGCGGTCCTTGAGCCGCCTTGGCTTTTAGCCTGCGGGGTCTCAAGTGGACGCGCATTTCCCGCAGGAGTGTCGCCCCTTCCGTTTCATTCCACTTTGATTGAAAACGAATGTGGAATCTTGATTGCCCACAGTTTTGGAGGATCTGTACCTAGACCGTTTCATTGCACTGCAGGTGCTTAGCTTTTCAGAGGCGGTCGTTCCTCTGCCACGCGCTGCTAAGCATCTACAGCCTTGCCTCTTTATAAGCTTGGTTAACCATTGGTAGGGCGATTTTTTAACCATTTATTTATCATTACGCATTCTCCGATTAAAAAACCTCCTAGAAAACATGTAATAGCTATGAGATTATCGGGGTTTATAAATAAAATTTTAGAGAGAATTGCACCGATAAGAAAACCTGAAAAAATAATAATATAAGATTTATACCTAAATTTCAGGTAGTCAATCATAGAAAAACCCCTCCCTTTTTACTATTATTATAGGTTAATGTTTTACTCACTGAAATAAAAAACCTGATCCTTATAGTTGCAGTGTCATTCTTTTTTCAATATTTTCAAGCGGTACTTTAGCACTTTCTTCTCAGAAATAGGAAAACCCATAAGGAATAGTGCTTGAAGGAACGAGTGATGAGCTACATTTTAATAGTGTCGAGGGTGACAGATGCAGAAGGGAATCTTGTTAGTGAAGTGTTTCGGGAGAAAATGAGGAGTCAGATTTGAAACGTTCTCCGCAATTGCGGTCAACAAAATGTTTCCTTTTGTTTTTGCTTATCCTTTGCGTTGGCTTCCCTATATTTGACTTTTTATCGAAAAACTGAAACTTAATTCTATTAGTAACGTAAGAAAAGGAGACGGATATTGGGAGATGTTACTGGAAGAATATCAATATAGTAATGATATGCATAATATGGTAATGTTGAGAATGTGTGATTTTGGAAAATACTAAAAAAGGAAGGTACTATATGTCTGATGCAGTTCTTAAGGTTCAATCCTTAACCAAAAAAATTGGCAATGCGACCATTGTAGACAATGTTAGCTTCGAGATAAAAAGCAATGAAATATTCGGTTTACTCGGTCCGAACGGAGCTGGTAAAACGACGATCATCCGGATGATCACAGGTCTTATCAACCGTACCGGCGGCTCCGTCATGATCAATGGCAGCGATCTTGATAAAGACTTCGAGGGCGCGATGAATCAATTGGGGGCCATCGTTGAAAACCCCGAGTTTTATAAGTACATGACAGGCAGGAAGAATATCCTCCATTATGCTCGTATGTCTTCCAATGACATATCGAATGAGCGAATTGAAGAGGTCATCAAGCTAGTGAAATTGGACCATGCCATCGACAAGAAGGTCAAGACCTATTCATTGGGAATGCGTCAGCGCCTTGGTGTGGCACAGGCCATCCTGCATAAACCGTCGTTATTGATCTTCGATGAACCGACGAACGGCTTGGATCCGCAAGGGATTCGCGAGTTTCGCGATTATTTGAAGGTACTGGCAAGTGAGGGCGTCGGGATATTGATATCCTCCCATTTGCTATCGGAAATGCAATTGATGTGTGATAGTTTCGCCGTCATCGAAAAAGGAAAACTGATACATACGAAAGAGCATATGATCGATGAAAAAACGGAAACGATCCATCAAGTTTCCTTTGCTGTCAATGATGGGGCGCTAGCCAATAAGATTCTTCAGGAACAGTTCGCCGAAATTACGATTCTTACATTCGATGCGAGTACCATTTCGGTGTCCGCGACACGTGAACAAACGGCCCAGATAAACAGGCTATTTAATGGAAATGAACTGGATGTCTATGAAATTGGCATCACGAGAAAATCATTGGAAGATAAATTCTTTGAAATTACCGAGCAGGAAATGAGGGAGTCTGTATGATATCCTTAGTGAAAAATGAATGGATGAAAATCTTTTCTAAAGTATCGACTTATATATTCATCGCTTTTCTTTTGGTGGCAGCTCTCGGAACGGCAATCATCGACTTGAAGCTTAGTCCGGATGAATCCGGCAACGATTGGAAGCAAGAGGTAAAAGCAGATATACAAGAACAGGAACAAGCATTGAAAGCCAAAGATATCAGTGAAGATGAAAAGGCCGCAATCATGGAAGAAATGGACACCAATAAGCAATATTTAGCTGAAAATATCAACCCTGATTTAAGCACGAACTGGACCTATATGGCAGAGTATACAGTATCGCTGACATCATTCGTAACATTATTCGTCGTGATCGTTTGCAGCTCGATGGTTTCCTCTGAATTTTCGGATGGCACCATTAAACAACTGCTCATCAGGCCTTATAAGCGCTGGAAGATCCTTCTTTCCAAATATATCACTTCCCTGTTATTTGCCGCGTTATTGCTTGTGAGCCTAGTGCTTTTCAGTTACCTGATCGGAATCTTATTCTTTGGCAATGGTTCCTATTCAGACAAGATGCTCGACCCGACAGCATTCGGAAGCTTCAGTACAGTGGTGGTCGGCTCCTATTTCTTCGATATGATCGTTTACTGGATACCGGGCTTCCTGGTCATCACGACGATCGCGTTCATGTTAAGCACGTTATTTAAGAACCAAGCGCTTGCAGTAGGGATATCGATCTTCATCTTATTTGCATCTTCGACATTGAATATGATCATTCAGTCTTTCATCGGGAAATACGAATGGTTAAAATTCGTCTTATTCCCTCACCTTGATTTAAGAGGGTACATTTCGGGAACGATGGAAATGTTCGATGGTGCTACACTCGGATTTTCAATGGGTGTACTCGTCATCTATTACCTTATCTTTTTGGCGCTGACATTCTTCTTCTTCCAGAAAAAAGATATTACGAATTAATTGAGGCTACCGGAATCCAATGGGGTTCCGGTTTTTTATTATGGGAACTGTAGTTTCACGGGGATTGTTTTTATAAAAAATAGAATATTTGTAATAATTTGTAATAACAGGACAAAATACCCTTAAAAAATAAAAGTATAAACATTATAATGTTTATATACTACATATCATGTAGGAAAATGATGAAGGAGATGTTGAAAGGATGAAATGTTCGAAAGGTTTAAAGCGCTTTCTTTTCAGTACTTCGTTAGTTCTTGGGTTATCCGTTGTCGGTGCAAATGATTTCGCTTCTGCGCATGGGTATGTCGAATCGCCAAAATCACGGTCGTTGCTTTGCAAAGAGCAGGTGAATAAGAATTGTGGATCGATCATGTATGAACCGCAAAGCTTGGAAGGCCACAAAGGATTTCCGGGTGCGAGCATCCCGGATGGCAAGCTTGCATCGGCAGGCGGCTTATTTGGCGGCGTCCTTGATGAACAAACAGCGACACGCTGGAGCAAAAATGCCATTCAAAGCGGTCCCCAAACCTTCACCTGGAATTTAACCGCCATGCATTCGACAGCGAAATGGCATTATTATATCACGAAACAAAATTGGGATCCGAATAAACCGCTCACAAGAGATCAATTGGAATTGGTCCCATTCTATGAGAAAAATGATAATGGAGCAAGACCGTCCAATAAAGTGAGCCATCAAGTCGTCGTGCCGCAGCGGACTGGCTATCATGTCATTTATGCCGTATGGGATGTCGCGGATACGGTCAATGCCTTCTATAATGCGATAGATGTTCAGTTTAGCGGGATGAATGTGGGAGGAACGTCGATTTCGGCTGTCAATTATCATTCGTCCTTTAAGACCTATTAATTTAACGGGAAAGCAATAGGGAGATATTCGTGTAAGTTATATCTCTTGAAATAATGAATATTCCATTCGAGATAAAGGCTGCTCAGCAGTCTTTTTTCGTTTGCAAGAATAGTATTCTAACAGTATGGGAGGGGGGATTCGTACTGGACCCTCAAATCCGGCCTAGCGTAGGGAAATGCGTCCGCCCCGAGTGAAAATCCGACCTAGCGCGCGACATAATCCGACCTAGCGCGAGATAATCCGACCGCCCCGAGTAATAATCCGTCCTAGCGCGCGGATAATCCGTCCGAACCATGGAATAATTCGACCTAGCGTGGGATAATCCGTCCCGGAAATTCATTATGTTGATTATTTGCAAATTCAGGAATAAAGTCCAACGGTCAATTGATCACCGGTTTTGGCCACGAATTTGTCATCATCTATATCCAGGATGATTCGTTCAGAATTGAAATCCGTTTCCGTAATTTTTACGCCACCAACAGCAGTCGTCGTTTCCATATTTCCTGGAATCACGACCAATTTACCATAATCTTGTGGCCGACCGCTTTTGGTAATTGAATTGGCTACTTGGACGAGCATTCCTTCCAAGCTCTCGTAAAAATCAAAGCCATCTTCTCTCGGATTAAAGTCTGTCAATCTATCATCATCTAAGTTTTCCGACGGCGGAGTGACGTCTTTGCCGATGACGATCGGTTTCGGTACCGCTGCTATGCCCATCTTTTCAATGGTCGTATTCGTCAATGAGGCTAAAGGTCTCTTTTTATAATGTAAAATCATACATAATTTGGATTAAAGTGAAACTTAAACCAGTACAAATCGTATAGGTAAGGACAAGGATATTTTAGGGAGGCAATTGGGCCGGTGATAATTTTCGGAATTATTTCATTACTGAGGAATTCAGTAACAGGGGGGGCTGGATTGTTCCAAGAAGAGAGAAAGAAGTGGTTCAATTGATAAAAAAAATAAAACATCTATATATTGCACTCATCCTTTTTGTGCTCTCGTTTATATTGAATTTCCCTTTTCCGCACCAAGTTCCATACGGCGCTGCAATTGCATTTAGATTAGGCATACCGATCGAGTCCGAACATGGAATCCAATATGTAGGGGTGCTGGCGGTCATTCTATTGCTGATCAGTCTGTTTTTTCTTGTCCAAGCAGTGGGAATGCATCCTGCCCGTTTTTTCACCCTGGCCGTCATCATAGCCTGGTTTGCACCGCACTTCTTGGCGAATACGTATCAGAAGCATTTTGCCTCGGACATTTACGCCGTTTCCTATGATCGCGGATCCAGTACCTGCCGCTTTGATATGGAAGACAAAACAACGCTTCATGGCGTATGTGAGCTTCCTTTTGAGAATTACAGCAAGAAAGATGTCCAATTCAAGATCCAATTGATAGGCAGATACGACGATGATGATTCGAAATTGGTATCACTCATGAACACCGAAACTCCTTATAAGGTCATTTTAAGGGGAAAAGAACGAAATCGACTGAGAATAGAAATGGATATTGATGTATCAGGGATGAAGGAAAACCAGATAAGCGGGCAACTGGACCAAATCGACATCATCATGAAATCAGGGGAACGGATAAGGTGGCTGTAGGGGGGAAGAGAAGAGCGAGAATGGAAACCTTTAGAGTAATAGGCTCTAATTAATAATTATCACTTTGGACAAAAATAACATCTTGCGAGGAGGTCTTAAAATTAATTGTTCATGATGAGAGTGAACAATAAAATTAAAAATCTATCAGGAAATACAGTTAGGGCAAACAAAGGATTTAAAATTAACTGGAAAGATCAAGATAAGCTTCTTGTCTATTATGAAAAATCTTCGAAAACTTATGAAATGGATTAAAGTGTGAATTGGACTAGTAGAAAAACAGGGAGGATTTATGAAAATAAAGTGTAACTGCCCACAAGATACACATGAGATTATAGTTGAGGCTGATTATGAAACAGATCCACTATGGTGTGAAAATTGTGGTGCTAATTTAGATATTGATGTTTTACCAGTAAGTCAGAATTTAATGAAAGAAGTTGAAAAATGGGCTATCAATTATGGTGAATGGATGGATTGGGAAAACGATAGATTGATGGTAAAGGGAGAATACCTAGAAATGAAACATAATGAAATCGGGCAAAGTTTAACAATGAAAATAAAAGAGGAACTTGAAGGACTTTCAGTAGTTTTTAAACCTTCGGGCACTGCTGAACTCTATAAAAAACTTTAGGGGTGTCAGAGTATTCATGAAAGCAACAGTCCAAGAGTACCATGCAGCAAAGGACATGGCTGGCATATAAATTGTTTTTTTTCTACGGTATTTATGCTTGAGAATAGTATACACATTATGCACAAATAAAAATGAATAGGGTGTTACGAATGCATAAACATAACTCCTTTTATAGAAAAATTTGCAACCATTGTTAAAAAAATAACTTGGTTAGAAACTAAAAAATATTGGAAGTTTGAAGGTGTGTTTGAAGTCCTGTATGAATTCAAACTGCAAGATTGGGTAACTTATTCAGCTTTTCATGCCGTCTTGCAGTCTGTTTCCGACCATTGGTTAGAGCTAGGTACAGGGGAAGAAAAAAGTTTACTAGCCAGTAAAAATGCGGAGGAGTGCCAATTTATCCTCGGGAATATGGAGCTGGTTACGCTTACGCAACTTTCTGATTTACTATAACGGATTTCAAAGAGGCGCACCTAATAGCGGCCTCTTCTTTCCCATGGGCTTTAACGTCCTATCAAACCGTAAAGGATAAGTTTTCCGATCTCCGCCGTTTTTGTTTGATACTCCTCTTTCGTTTCCCAGTTCGCCTGCATGCCCGCGACGGCATCAAGAAACTCCATGACTGTTTCCGTAGAAATGGTGGCATCGATTGCGCCTTCCTGTTTTCCAGATTCAATAAATACTTGCAAGATATCGCTCCGGACCTCACCTGCGCTTTCTTTAAATAAATCCACAAAAACGGCATCGTGCAGCGCTTCCTGTGAGAAGTGTTCTTCGAGGAGCTGGTGAGGCTTCTCGGCACAAATGGAAACCGCCCGCAGCAGTTTTTCTTTGAAGCTAATGTTTTCTAGAAGCAGGTCGTTCACCATCTGTGTTGCTTCCTGCATCAGTATTCGTGCGCACTCCTTGATTACCCCTTCTTTGTTGCCAAAATAGTTGTAGATGGACACGGAGGATACGCCTGAAAGGGAGGCGATTTCATTGATGCTGACGTTGGTGTATCCCTTGTTTCGGAATAGGTCCAGAGCCGCTTTGATGATGGCGTCTTTCTTTTTTTGCGTTCTGATTTCATATTTGTTCATGACATTCCCTCTTATTCGTTAATACAAGTATTATGACATAAAACAGATAGTTTTTAAACATATCTAGTTATATTTAAAAACTTTTGACAAACTGCAAAGATTTCTGTACATTAGTTTTTAAATATAGTTATTTAAATTAAAAAACTTTCAAGGGGGAAAACAAGATGAAAATATTAATGTTTGGTAGAGGCGTTATGGCGACACAGTACGGATGGGCGCTAGAAAAAGCGGGAAATGAGGTGGATTTCTATGTGCGGCCGGGAAGGGCTGCCCAATACGGTCCGTATGTTGACCTAGATATACTGGATGGCAGAAAAAGCAGGAAGGGGGACCAGGTCCTGGAGAGATGGTTTATAAATATGCGTGAGGAGATCAGTCCCAATCACGACTATGACCTCATTTTTCTCAGCGTTAACCACGAGCAGTTCGAGGAAGCGTCTAAAGTAGTAAGCAAACTCGCGGGAAAGGCCACGATTTTAATTTTCAATAATGTGTGGGATGATCAAGAGACTGTAGCGGCACGGCTGCCCAAAGAGCAAATATTGTGGGGCTTTCCAGGTGGAGGCGGAGGCTTTAGGGGCAAAAATAAATTGGAAGCCGGATTCATGAAGTCGATTTACTTGGAATCCGCTGCTACCGCTGCCTCTGTAAAAAGGCACGAAGATGTCGTCGATATGTTCAAACAGGCCGGCTTCTCCGTATCCTTGCAAAAAGACATGTACGTCTGGTATTTGCAACATTTCATCATGAATGCCGGTATGGCGGCGCAGGCCTTGAAGCTGGGAAGTTATCAAAATATGTATCAGTCGCCAAAACACGTGAAGCCAGCTGTGCTGTTAATGCGCGAGATGCTTCCGCTGATTCGGGCGAAAGGACGCAAGCCTGGTTTGGGCACCGCGCTCATGCTGCACCTGCCTGCAGGATTGATGGGGTATGGCGTATTTAAAGTGATTACCGGTGGCACGCTCGCAGGCGCAATCATGGAACGGATGGAAGATACGGCCTATATCTCCCAAGAATCGTTCGCCCTCTTCCCAAGGGATATCCTGGCCGATGCGAGAAAGCTTAGCATCGAACTTCCGCGGCTCACGGCACTAGAACCCTATTTTCGGATGAAAGACTAATTGTATGGATGCAAAATCCGCGAGTAAAGCGCCGCAACATTGAGAAAAGCCCTAATTCGCGAGTAAAGGTGCAGAATTGGCGAGTAAATCGCCCAAACTTTGAGGAAAGTGCCAATTCGCGAGTAAAGTCGTCAAACTCGCGAGTAAAAGTGCTGAATTCGCGAGAAAAGTCGTCAAATTTGCGAGTAAAGGTGCAAAACTCGCGAGTAAAGTGGCTAAATTGGTGAGTAAAGATGCAAAACTCGCGAGTAAAGGGCCGAAATCAGACGAGTAAAGCGCCGGAACATTGAGAAAAGCACCAACTCGCGAGTAAAGTTGAAAAATTCATGAGTAAAGTCGCAAAATGGATGAGTTTTGCCATTTTCCTTATTCTTTTCACACCCTCATATGGAAGCGTGCAGGATGAAACTTTTTTCTGGTTCATTCGTATATGTTAACATCTGGAAAGGTGGGGTGACATGGACGGCTTTGATGTAAGTGAGGATTGGATGTTCAGCGGGGCTTCAGACTTAATCGGAATCATGTTTGTTATCCTTTTTATCATCTTTATCTTTCAATTAATCAACGGGCTCAGTCAATGGAAGAAAAACGAGGAATCCCCACGTTTGGCTGTTCCTGCCGTTGTGAAAAGTAAACGGACGAAAGTGACGGGACATGTTCACACAAACGAGCAACATATCTCTTCGCAAAGTAGCTCAACGGCCTATTACATTACTTTTGAATTTGAGGGTGGAGATCGGTTCGAATTCCATCTTTCGGGCAAGGAGTTTGGGATGCTTGCAGAAGGGGATAGCGGTACGTTAACCTTCCAAGGAACAAGGTATCTTGGTTTTGCCAGGAAGGATCATGGAGTCTCATAATCGCTGAGCTCTGTAACTAAAATTCGGGAGAGTGAAATCATGAATGAAAAAGGGTGCTTGAAATGCGGCAGCAAGGATGCGGCCAAGAAGGACGTAGCCATGACTGGAACAGGGTTGTCAAAGATGTTCGATGTCCAGAATAATCAATTCACGGTCGTGTATTGCAAGCAGTGCGGTTATTCGGAGTTTTATAATAAGCAATCATCGGCAGGCAGTAATTTGCTCGATTTATTCTTCGGATGATCACGGTAAGCAGAGAATCTCCTTTTAACCGAAAGGAGATTTTTCATTGTTCATGTTTGTTGGTTTAAGAAAAAAGGCAAGCTGGACCTTTAATACAATTTACGTGAATAGGCAGTCGTTTGGTCGACTCTACCCCGGGATAGCCGTTGTAAATGTGGGCCAATATCATCACTCGTGACGGAATGCCCGAGAAATGATAGCATAAGCTAAAACGAATAGGTTAGGAGAGAGTACATGAATAGAATGGCCGTTCTTCAGCTGTCGGTGGCGATGGCGATCTTTGGTTCCGTCGGTTTCTTTTCGGAACGGACGGGACTTCCAGCATTGGAATTGGTTTTTGTTCGCTGTATCTGTGCTGCGGTATTCCTATGTGCGGCCTGGATGGCTACAGGGCATTTCAAACGGGAGAAATGGGATGTCAGAGAGGGAATGTTGATTAGTTTTTGTGCGGTGGCCAACTTGTTAAACTGGATATTCCTCTTTAAATCATTTGAGCTGATTTCGGTGACCATTGCGATTTCGCTCTATCATTTAGCCCCGATCATTGTGCTGATCATCGGCAGCTTCATCTTCAGGGAGAGGCTGTCTTTATTCTCCATCCTGGCCATATCACTATGTTTCATAGGCACATTACTGATCATGGGAACGGATGGTTTTCAATCGTCATCTCCTGAATGGGAAGGAATCATGTATGGCATCATCGCGGCGTTTTTCTATGCGGCAACGATGCTTTTAGGAAAGTCGATTACAAAGACGAGTGTGTATGCGACCACGTTCCTGCAAATGTTCATCGGCTTTTTACTGCTGCTTCCATTTGTTGATTTCCACGCGTACACAACGCTGCATGCTTCGCAATGGTTTTACACGGTACTGACCGGCATCGTCCATACTGGCGTCGTTTATCTTTTGTTTTTCAATAGCATTCGTCATTTGCCTACAAATGTAGTGTCCTTCATGATTTTTGTGGATCCGGCAGTTGCCATCCTATTGGATATCCTGCTTTCGGGATTTGTGCCGAACATGGTTCAAATCTTTGGCATTTCATTGATTTTTCTTGGGATGATCTATTCACTCATGACGACAAGACCGACTGAAAATGAGGTCATGCAGAAAAGGCCCCACACCATGTGAGGCCTTTTTTCTACTTATTCATTGATTAAAGTGATAGACATCCCAAATATCAGCCGTTTCCGCTCCGATGTACCAAGCGGCTACCCCGCCTAGTTGGTTTTGTCTGACAAGGTCAAGACGAAGCGTCATCGATTTTTTATCTTCCATCCATATTTGATGTTTTTCGCCTTTGGATGTGTATTCGACGTAATTTTGTGAGGTGTTTTTATCCCATACTTTTTTAAGTTTATGAGCCGAAACGATACGGTTGACCTCAGCCATGTTGCGGTCATGGCTTGTCACTTCACCGGTCGATAAATCGGTTACCCATTCCCGCGTATAAAATGGCACCGCCAGGATGATTTTATGGGCAGGCACGTCCTTCATTAAAAGCCTGGTTCCTTCTTTGATCCAAGGCAAGGAGGAAACCGACCCAGCCACTGGACTTCCGCCCCAATGTTCGTCATACCCCATGATGATGATATAGTCCGCGATTTTGCCAAGTTCCTTCCTATCGAGGCTTTTTGACCAAAACGGATCTTCGTTTTCCCGGGTGACATCCACGGATATCGTGATTCCATGAGGTTTTAGCGCTTTTTTCAATTCGCTTATGAAAAGGACAAAGTCTTTCTTATTTTTGGGATCGATGTTTTCAAAATCGACATTGATTCCATCACTGTTCGTTTTAACTAGTGAATCGCGCAAAGCTGTAACCAGTTTCTGGCGTTTTTTTTCATTGCCCAGTACAGAACCAGTTAAAGCGGGATCGAATTTATTGCCAATCAGCTGCCACACTTTTTTTCCTTGTTTATGAGCGGTTTGGACGTATTTTGTATCGACAGAAGCGGAAACGAAATGACCGGAATCCGTCAGTGTATAGGAACGTGGAGATACTACATTCAAGTTGGGCTGTTTAAGCTGCTGGGTGTAGTTTTCCTGCGATCCATTATGTTTCCAGCCCATGACGATACGCTTTTGCGCCTTTTTAGGAAAGAGAGATTTCTTGATCCAGCCTTTTTTA
This sequence comes from Peribacillus simplex, assembly GCF_001542915.1. Classification (GTDB taxonomy): domain Bacteria; phylum Bacillota; class Bacilli; order Bacillales; family DSM-1321; genus Peribacillus; species Peribacillus simplex_B. The sequence continues at coordinate 121,655 of NZ_LNNH01000027.1, forward strand.
CCGTCAAGCAATTGAACCTGGTAGTAATAATCGGGAAGCTTCAATTTTTGCCCGACGTTAAGTGAAGTCTTCCGCAAGTTATTCAATTTTGTCAAATCGCTCACGGCTACCTCGTATTTATTCGAGATTTTCCACAATGTATCACCTGATACAACGGTATGTATCTTATATTTTTGAGGAATCTTCAGCTTTTGGCCAACGATGATATCGGAAGAACCTAATTTGTTTTCTTTTTGTATATCACCGATCGAAACACCATATTGATTGGCTACCTTCCATAATGTGTTTCCGGCTATGACTGTATGCACAATAGGCTTTGCCGAATCCCCGGCGATAGTCGAAATGACGGGAAAACGTTCGCCCTTTTTCAAGGTCTTGCGTATAGTGGAACCGAGTGCAGGAGAGCTGTAAACCTTTGTATTGTCCGCTTTAACCGAGCCTACGTACAAGGTATTGCTTGCTGCCTTGCCGCTTTCTGGAAAGAAACAAATACAAAGAAGGCTTAACATAATAAGACATCCAACGTGTTTTTTCACTATTATTCTATTCTCCTTAAATGTTGATCATTTTAACTTCACTAGTTTACTATGGAGAATCACGACAACATAGAGGTACATTGTGGAAGAAATGAGGGAAGTCTTCGATACAGTGACCAATTCGAAGATAAAACGCTGAACTCGTCGATAAAAGCGCCAAACTTGCGGATAAAATGCAGAATTCGTCGATAAAGGCACCAAACTTGCGGATGAAATGAAGATTTCGTAGATGATAAAGGATAAAAACGAAGTTGGGGTTTCTACCATTTTTCATATTCTAGTGATGCGCAGTTGGGAAATTTTTGTATATGACATATGTCACCTGCTCGTCATGACACCTGGTACTAATAATGTCATGATCATTTCCTTATAATAAGGTTACGACATATAAAGGGAAGTGCAATTGATTAATGACTATACAAAATACGAAAAATTTGAGAAAACAAATTGCTCCTTTTGAACAATCAACGACAAAGGAAAGTATCTGGCAGATCATCAATACGATCGGACCGTTTCTTATTTTATGGTACCTTGCTTATATGAGCCTTTCCGTATCATATTGGTTAACTTTGATCCCAGCCATACTGGCTGCGGGCTTCCTGACACGAATCTTCATCATTTTTCATGATTGTACACATCATTCCTTTTTTAAAAATCGCCGTGCAAATAGAATAGTCGGGACATGTATGGGTGTTTTGACTTTATTCCCTTTTGATCAATGGGGTCATGAGCATTCGGTTCATCACGCTACAAGCGGCAACTTGGATAAGCGGGGGACAGGCGATATCTGGACCCTTACGGTGGATGAATATTTGGCAGCGCCGCTTAAGCTTCGTTTTGCCTATCGTTTTTATCGCAATCCATTGGTCATGTTTGGTTTGGGTCCGATTTATGTATTCCTTCTTAAGAATAGGTTCAACCGTAAAGGTGCTAGAAAGAAGGAAAAAATGAATACGTATTTGACGAATGCATTGATCGCCGTTCTAGTAGTATTGCTTTGCCTGGCAGTAGGCTGGCAGTCGTTCCTTCTGGTACAAGGTACCATCTTCATGATTTCTGGTTCAGTGGGCATTTGGCTGTTTTACGTCCAGCACACATTCGAGGACTCTTATTTTGAAGAAAATGAGGAGTGGGAATATGTATTGGCAGCAGTGGAAGGAAGTTCTTTTTATAAGCTTCCGAAATTGATGCAGTTCCTTACAGGCAATATCGGCTACCATCATGTGCATCATTTGAGTCCAAGGGTTCCTAACTATAAATTGGAAATGGCTCACAATAATACGGAGCCTTTGGAGAACGTCCCGACGATCACGCTTGCGACAAGCTTGCAGTCGCTCCGTTTCCGCTTATGGGATGAAGAAAACAAGAATTTTGTTAGCTTTAAGGACATAAAATATATAACGAAAAAAAGTGTGCCTGTTCAAGTGAAATCTGAACTATGACACCAATGTGATTTCGGACTCCCTTCATAATCCTTGGATTTGGGGGAGTCTTTGTTGGTTATTCGATCAAGGAGGGAACGTAAAGTGATTCGAATCGTGATTGCAGAGTATCAGGAAATGCTTTTAGAAGCGATTAGTTCTCTACTCGATCTTGAAGAAGATATCGAAATCGTCGGCCAGGCCAGCAATGGGGAGGAAGCGATTGCCCTTGTGCACCAATTGCATCCGGATGTCTGCATCATGGATATGGAGATGCCGGTCATGAGCGGACTGGAGGCAGCGGAAGCTTTACAGGCATGTGCATGCAAGGTGATTATTTTAACGACGTTTCGACGGGATGGTCATTTTCAACGAGCGCTCAAGGCGAAGGTAAGTGGTTATTTATTGAAGGATAACCCGAGTGACGAGTTAGCCTGCTCGATCCGCCGTATCATGGATGGCATGAGACTGTACTCCCCAGAGCTCACGGATGTGGCTGCTTGCCATGCTGACGGTCAAGCTGAATCAGGGTCTGCGATTTTGCAGCCTAACGCAATCGGGGCGGTAAGGAATTATTTGTCCACAATCAAGGATAAAATGAAGGCACCGACCGGTTGAGGTGTTGACACGTTTTTTAAAATTGTGTAATATGGATAAAATCATAATATTGAAAATTCGATGATGAAGAGAGTAGTTCATTTGAAATGGCAAGCGAGTCAGGGATGGTGGGAGCCTGATGCAGGACGAATGGATGAAGCGCACTTTGGAGAAATTTCTTGAAACGTTAGTAGGGAATATCGGGGAGTCACCCCGTTACCAATGGAAAGTGGTCACAATTTGTGGCAACTAGAGTGGTACCACGGGAATCCATGCTCTCGTCTCTTATTAAGAGACGGGGGCTTTTTTGTTTAGGAGGGAAAATGACGATGAATCAACCAATTGCTGCCTTACTTTCAACTGCATTAAACCATGAATTGACCGCAAGTGAAATTGAAAAATTAATCGAAAAGCCTAAAATGAGCGAGTTAGGGGATATTGCTTTTCCATGCTTTACGCTTGCTAAGAAGCTGAGAAAGTCCCCACAGTCGATCGCTTCGGAAGTGGCTGGGAAGTTAAGCGATGGAATGATCCAGGAAGTGAATGCAGTGTCGGGGTATGTCAATATCTTCGTCAATCAGCAATGGGTGACGGAAAATGTGCTTCAAGCAGTATTACGTGAAAAGGAACAGTATGGTTCGATGAAGCCTGCAAAGGAAAATGTCGTGATCGATTATTCCTCGCCGAATATTGCCAAGCCGTTTTCGATGGGGCATTTGCGCTCGACGGTGATCGGAAACGCATTGGCTAATATAGCAGAAAAGAATGGCTACCATGTTGTGCGAATCAATCATTTGGGAGATTGGGGCACGCAATTCGGCAAATTGATTGTGGCTTATAAGCTCTGGGGAGACAAAGCGGCTATCGAAGCGTCCCCGATTCAGGAATTACTGAAGATTTATGTGAAGTTTCATGATGTTGCAGAAACGGATGAATCGCTGAATGAGCAAGCACGCGCCAGCTTTAAGGCGCTTGAAGAGGGGGATGAAGAGTCGCTTGCCCTCTGGAAATGGTTCAGGGATGCTTCACTTCAGGAGTTCGCTGCGATTTATGAGTTATTGGGCATTCATTTTGATTCCTTTGCGGGCGAAGCATTTTACAATGACAAAATGGATGCGGTCGTCGGGGAGTTGAAGGAAAAAGGCTTGCTTGCCCAATCGGAGGGAGCATTTGTCGTCGAGTTGGAGGATATGCCTCCTTGTTTGATTACGAAAACGGACGGGGCGACGCTATATGCCACACGTGATTTAGCCGCAGCAATGTATCGCAAAAAACAGTATGATGCCAAGAAAACCTTTTATGTCGTCGGAAATGAACAATCCTTGCATTTTAAACAGCTCTTCAAGGTGATCGGGAAGATGGGATATGATTGGTCTAGGGACTTACAGCATGTCGCGTTTGGCATGATGCTGAAGGACGGCAAGAAAATGTCGACACGTAAAGGGAAGGTCGTGCTGCTTGCAGATGTGTTGGCTGAGGCGATCGAAACGGCGAAGCGCAATATCGAAGAAAAAAACCAAGCGCTGGAACAGAAGGAGCTGGTTGCGAAGCAGGTTGGTGTCGGAGCGGTGATCTTTAATGATTTAAAGAATCATCGCATGAATGATATCGACTTTTCATTGGAGCAAATGATGAATTTCGAGGGCGAAACCGGTCCGTATGTGCAATACACCCATGCCAGAATTTCATCATTGCTGGAAAAGGGGCAATTTACAGAGCAGGCCATCGAGTTTGAGGCATTGGGCGAATATGCTTGGCCCGTGATCCAGCTGCTTGAGCAGTTCCCGAGCATTGTCCAAAAATCCTTTGAACAAGCCGATCCATCACAAATTGCCAAATTCAGCTTGCAGTTGGCACGCGCATTCAATAAGTATTATGCACATACGAAGGTACTGGTCGATGATGAGTGGAAGCAAATGAAGCTCTCATTCGCCTATTGCGTGGCCGCCGTCTTGAAGGATGCGTTGCGATTGTTGGGAATATCAGCGCCGAATCAAATGTAAGGCATGACCTTGAAAGGAGCCGTTTTGTGTTCGAAATGGCTCCATATTTCCTTCGATGATTTAGTTAAGACGAAAAGTATCTGGCTGGGAATATCCTTCTTTCTCCCAAGTGATAGTCAATGGTTTTAAGGTTGTAACAATGCCTGCCTCATCTCGACCTTGCCGCCAGACTTTTGTTTAACATGTCCAATCCATCCACCGACTGCGTAATCAGGATTTTCTTATCATTCGCTTTCCACATACCATTATCTGCTGTGCCCCAAATTGCAATACTGGAATAATGCAGATACCTACGATCTCAACACCCAAGCAGATGCCTGTCACAAGCAACCATTAAACTTACAATATTAAACATATTGGTAAATATATTTTAATATAGAAAATTGAATAAATTAAAGAAAAAAATGTTTTGTGTTTGAAAAATATGGATTGACATTCATTGCCAATGTGATACTATTTATAAAAATGGAACCGGTTCCAAAAATTCGCGAATGGATGAATGCAATGAATAAACGAGAAAGTTCAAAAGTGACGATTTACGATGTCGCTAGGGAAGCCGGGGTATCGAAGACATCGGTCTCCCGTTACTTAGGCGGCAGGTATGATGAACTATCCGACAAGACCCGCAAGAAAATCGAGCTGGCGATCAGCCAAATGGAGTACCGCCCGAACACCATGGCAAGAGGGCTGAAAAGCAATAAGAGTTATTTGATTGGCATCATCGTCGCGGATATCAACAATCCGTATACGACGGCCATCCTTCGTGGTGCTGAAGACATATGCAGCCAGAATGGCTATAATCTGATGATTTGCAATTCGGATAATAATCCGGAGAAGGAAAGAGGATATTTCGAAATGCTCTTATCCCATCGCATTGATGGGCTCATCCTTCATACGACGGGCGGAAATCACGACATGCTAATTCAGCTGCAGGAGCAGAAGACGCCGATCATCCTGCTGGATCGGAAGGTGCCCGACCTTGAATTGGATACGGTGGGATTGGATAATTTTCAGGCCACTTCACAGGCGGTCCATTTTCTTGCCGATCAAAACTATGAACGAATCGCATTTTTCAGCGAGCCAGCAAGCAAGATCAGTACGAGGTATGAACGGAGGCAGTCGTTTCAGCAAACGTTGCTGAGCAGGAGCCATCCAAGTTCAAATGATGTTTATGAGGTAAATGTCGATGATTTACAGGACGTAGAAGCCAAGCTTCAGCATTTTTTAGAGAAGTCGGAAGGAAAATCAAGAGCGATACTGACGGCAAACAGCGTGGTGTTATTAAAACTGATTTTGCTTTTACAAGAACAGAAATTGTCGGTTCCGAAAGATTTGGCCATGATGGGCTTTGATAATCCAGAGTGGAGCACGATAGTTTATTCGGGCATTTCTACGATTGAACAGCCGACCTATCAAATAGGGGTCGCAGCCATGGAGATGATCCTTCGCCGGATTGATGGGCAAGTGTCCCCAGCGCAGACAATCGCCTATCAAGCCAAATTGAATATAAGGGAAACGACGCCATTCATACAAAAATCATAAGTCTTCCAAGCTTGAAGACTTTATTAACTCACAAAATGGTACCGATACCATTCCGAAGAACAGGAGGATGAATATGAAAGTGTTTGTATGCATGAACTCAATACCGACTGAAAGGCTCCAAACGCTCGGTCATCTTGAAATCATAAAACGTTTAGCAGCCGCTGGAGCTGATGGAATCGAAATAAGAAAAGAGCTTTTAACGCAAGATGATAAGCTGGAAAAATTGGGTGCCTTATGCAAAGAGCTTAACTTGGCCGTTTATTATTCTGCTCCTGAATTCCTGTTCGGACCCGATCACCAACTGAATGAACAAGGATTCAAGCAACGGACATGGGAAGCGCAAGAACTGGGAGCTGATTTGCTAAAGCTGCCTCTAGGCTCCTACCATGAGAAGGAAACAAATATGAGTTACGTAAGTGAGGTACTGAGGGAAAATCGGCCTAATGATGGATTGGCGATCACCATCGAGAACGATCAAACGCCTGGCGGGGGTAATGTACAGACAATCACTCATTTCCTGAGCCGATGCAAAACATTGGATAGGCCGATTGAAATGACGTTTGATACGGGCAACTGGCTGTATACAGATGAGGAGCCGATGATGGCGGCACGAGAGTTGGCAGGATATGTGGTTTATATCCATTTGAAGCAGGTGAAGCGGGTTCATGATGGGTGGATGACCGAGCCAGTATCGATGCCGCTGCTGCCTGAGGTAATGGAGCTGTTGGGAAATTTTAAGGGAGCTTGTCCGGTAGCGATTGAATTCCCGGTCACATTGGAAAATGCAGCGACGTATATTTCACTCATGAAAATGGAACAGGAGGTCAGCCATGAACGAGCTTAGTGTACTGACGATGGGAGAGGCAATGGCGATGTTCATTGCCGATGATCCGGGCAGCCTCGATGATTGCATGCGTTACAAGCGCTATGTGGCAGGGGCCGAAACCAATGTAGCGATTGGCCTGTCAAGGTTAGGCATCAAAACGGCATGGATGAGCAAGGTCGGGGATGATTCATTCGGCCGGATGATTTTGAAAACGCTAACAAGCGAAGGCGTGGATGTCTCCCATGTCTTAACCGACCCGCATCATCCAACAGGATTCCAGCTGAAATCGAAAGTGGAGAAGGGCGATCCGGTCGTTGAATACTACAGGAGGAATTCAAGCGCGAGCAAGATTTCCTTGGAGGATTTTCCGCTGGAGCAGCTTCCGAAGATCCAGCACTTGCACTTGACCGGGATACCGCCTGCAATTTCCGCCAGTTTCAGGGAGTTGTCCTGGCAAGTGTTGAATGATTTGAAACAAAAGGGTGTGACCGTATCATTCGATCCGAATCTCCGGCCGACCTTGTGGCCATCAGAACGGGAGATGATCGAGGTCGTCAATAGGTTTGCCAAAAAAGCGGATTGGCTCCTTCCGGGAATGAAGGAAGGCGAAATCCTAACAGGCTATAGCAGGAAGGAGGATATCGCCAGTTATTATCTCGATCAAGGGGTTAAGTTGGTGGTGATCAAGCTGGGCGAAGAGGGTGCCTATTTGGCGACCGAAAAGGAAAGGACGGATATAGCGGGATTTGCCGTCACGGAGGTCAAGGATACGGTAGGAGCAGGCGATGGTTTTGCCGTTGGGGTGATAAGCGCTTTATTGGAAGGACGATCGTATGAAGAAGCGGTGGTACGGGGAAATGCGATAGGAGCGAAAGCGGTGATGTCATCCGGAGATCATGAGGGTCTTCCGGATCGGGCAGAGCTGGAACACTATATGAAAAAAGGAGTGCTTCAATCATGAAAACCTCTCAATTGCAGGTAGCTTCGCGAAAAAGGTGGATGAGATTGATCCCGTTGGTGTTCATCACCTACAGCCTGGCTTATCTTGATCGGGCGAATTATGGGTTTGGCGTAGCGGGCGGGATGGGGGAGGACCTTAACATCACGGCTGGTGTATCATCCTTTTTGGCCGCGCTGTTTTTCCTTGGTTATTTCTTCTTCCAAGTTCCAGGTGCACATTATGCTGAAAAGAAAAGCGCGAAGAAGCTGATTTTCTGGAGCCTGATCCTCTGGGGAGGACTTGCCACCTTGACGGGCTTGGCGACAAGCGTCGGCTGGCTTTATCCGATCCGTTTCTTGCTCGGGGTCGTTGAAAGCGCTGTTATGCCTGCGATGCTCGTGTTCCTCAGCCACTGGTTCTTAAAAGAGGAACGTTCCCGGGCCAATACGTTTTTGATCCTTGGGAACCCCGTTACCGTCTTATGGATGTCAATCCTTTCCGGCTACCTATTGAAGGCATTCGACTGGAGATGGCTGTTCATCATCGAAGGATTGCCGGCAGTGCTTTGGGCATTCATCTGGTATAAGGTGGTCAATGATCGTCCTAAAGATGCCAAGTGGCTTACCCCACAGGAAAAAAACGATATGGAAGCCGTCCTGCAAGCAGAACAGGCCGCTTTAAAACCGGTGAAAAATTATCGGGAGGCGTTCAAGTCAAGGCAGGTCGTCATACTCAGCATCCAATATTTCATGTGGAGCATCGGGGTATATGGCTTCGTCATGTGGCTCCCGTCCATCATTAAGCAGGCATCCAATCTGGATATTGTCGCGACAGGCTGGCTTTCATCGGGACCTTACTTGTTGGCGGTCATCGCGATGCTGGCGCTATCCCACTTTTCGGATAAGACGTTAAATCGGAAAACATTCGTATGGGCAGCGCTGCTCGTCGGGGCCCTCGCATTCTTCGGCTCCTTCATGATCGGAACCACGAATTTCTGGCTTTCCTACGCATTATTGGTCATTGCCGGAGGTGCGATGTATGCCCCGTACGGTCCGTTCTTTGCCATCATTCCTGAAATCCTTCCAAGGAATGTCGCTGGCGGGGCAATGGCCCTGATCAACAGCATGGGTGCGCTGGGCTCATTCGTAGGTGCCTATTTCGTCGGATATTTAAACGGCTTGACTGGCGGGCCAGGGGCATCGTATGTGTTCATGGCCGGATCTTTATTGATCTCCGCCGTACTGACCTTGATGGTCAAAAAGCCAGTGGTTACGGCAGCCAAATCCGTGGAGGTGGTTACGTCTTGATGATACAGCTGGCATTGGACAGGATGAATATGGAGGAAGCACTGGAATTGGTCCGTACCGTGGAGTCGTCGATAGACTGGATTGAAGTGGGGACTTCCTTGATTAAAGAGTTCGGCATCGGTAGCATCAAAGAAATGAGTGAGAGCTTTCCTGATAAAAAAATCGTTGCAGACATGAAGACGATCGATAATGCGGCGTACGAAATGGATCTTTGCTTTCAGAATGGCGCCGATATAGCAACGGTGATGGGGGTGGCATCGGATGTTACCATCCAAACCTGCCTGGAAAAAGCGCGTGAGTATAAGGGGAAAATCATGATTGATTTATTGAATGTGTCCGATTCCCGGCTTGAACAATTACAGAAATACGATCAGGCGATCTTTTGTGAGCATGTAAGCAAGGATAGCCAGGAGAATGGGGGGCATACCTTGATCGACATGAGAAATCACGCCGGATCGATGAGGGCAGCAGCGGGAGGAATCACACTATCATCGTTGCCGGCCATGATTGCCAACCGGCTCGATGTCATGATCATCGGCTCGGCCATTACAAAAGCGAAGCACCCAGCGGACGCTGCAAGACGATTCAAGGAAGCGATGAATATGGAGAAGGACGTGAAGCAGGTTTGAAAAAGGAAATCGCCATTATTTTAACAGAAGTGAACGGAGTATTTCGCAATATGGATGAAGATGCAACCGACTTGCTTGTAAAGAGTTTACAGCCGAAGCAGAGGATATTCATCATGGGGGAGGGAAGATCGGGCTTCATGGCTAAAGCCTTCGCGATGCGTTTGATGCATCTTGGCTTGAACGTATATGTGGTCGGGGAGACGATCACGCCTTCGATCGCGAAAGGCGACCTGTTCATAGCCATCAGCGGGAGCGGCACGACGAAAAGTGTGGTTTCGGCAGCCGTGAAAGGCAGGGAAATAGGCTGCAAGGTGTTCACCATCACGACAAATGACCAATCCGAATTAGCGAACGTTTCGGATGAGGTTTTGGTGGTCCCGGCTGCTACGAAAAACCGCTTGAGTCATGAAACGGAAAGCGTCCAGCCGCTAAGCTCCTTGTTTGATCAATGCGTACATGTTTTGTGTGATGCCATATGCCTGGACTATTCAGTGTCCCAATCCATAAGCCACCACTCGACTTATTCCAAGCATAGTAATATCGAGTGAAAAAACAGGCGGGTCCTCTTGGCAGGGACCTGTCTTTTTGATCGTAAAAAAAAAGCCCTTTATCCCCAGAATCGGAAATAAAGGGCGTGTACCGCGGATGCGGCACGACAGCTCTGGATTAATAGGCTAAGCTATATAGCGCTTTGATGTGTGATAAGTAGCGGATATTACTCGCTTCCTTCATCAAAGTGGCCGGCAGGCCTTTCAGGGAGGTGTTATTGGCTCCGACGGTTGCCACGGCATCCTTACGGCCAAGGCTCGCAAGCGTACCTGAATTTACAGGTGCGAATACTTCAAGCTTCTTGCCTTCGAAGGCTGCATAGAGGTTATACCCGACAAGCTCACCCA
>NZ_LNNH01000027.1:132361-132835 GCF_001542915.1 Peribacillus simplex
TAGCTGCTAATAAAAAGGTAATAAGTGTAGAACACGTTTTCGTGGATTCCACACATGTGAAAGCCAGTGCGAATAAACGGAAATTTGAAAAGAAAATCGTTCGTAAAGAAACACGAGCGTATCAAGGACGTCTTCAAGAAGAAATCAATCAAGATCGTGAAAACCACGGAAAGAAGCCTTTTCCACCAGATAAATTTGATAAGGAAGAAACCAAAGCAATTAAAGAAAGTACTACGGATCCTGAGAGTGGCTACTATGTGAAAGATGAACGAACAAAACAGTTTGCCTATCCTTCCATGCGGCCGCAGACGGCAACGGTTTTGTATTGGGAACGATTGTAACACCTGGTAATACACATGACAGTCATATTTTGTAGCCACTTGTTGAGCAAGTGATTGAGAAAGTTGGAAAACCAGAAGCAGTTGCCGCAGATGCAGCTTATAAAACACCAGCGATTACAAGCTACCTATTTAA
>NZ_LNNH01000027.1:133273-156762 GCF_001542915.1 Peribacillus simplex
ATCATTTTTATCACGGTGTACGGAAAGCAAAGACCATCAAAAAGTAGTGACACGGCATATCTGGCAAGCATATGTGGAAGAAGCAGATCATCTGCGTCATCATCAAGAGGTAAAACCTATATATGCGAAACGCAAAGAAACGATTGAGCGTGTATTCGCAGATGCAAAAGAAAAGCATGGTATGCGTTGGACTACTTTAAGGGGACTTAAAAAATTGTCGATGCAGGCGATGCTTACTTTCGCTGCCATGAATGTAAAGAAGATGGCCACTTGGACATGGCAAGGTCCTAAAACGGCTTAACATAGTGGCTCGAAGAGCCCAAATCTCGTAACCTTTGGTCAAAATTTCAAAGGAATTTCAAAAGGGGTTCGGAATTTTTTAATTCCGAACCCCTTTTGTCTACAAACTGAACGATGGAAGAAGAGCACTCCATCGCTTTTTTCATTTATCAATAATAATAATATTGGGGATTAGCTGGTATTTGATAATTATAGGCCGGGGCAGGGTATACTTGGTTATCATATTGATTGATATATTGCGGATATGGCTGCTGCGGAAGTTGCGAAGGCTGCTGCAGTGGCTGTCTTTCATCTTCAGAACCCCGTTGGCAGTTGGCTGTCGGACCGATGAACGTTGCTGGCTGCACGGGGGCAACTGCTTTTTTCCATTGGTTTTCATCCATGCAATACGTATGAGCCATGATATTTGCTGGTGTCAATTTCAGGATATCGGAACCAAGCACAACTTCAGGGGTTGGCGCATCAAAAATGGCAAGCAGATGCGTATTATCGGAAGTTGCGACTTCATAATGCCACCAGCCTTGTGGAACATTGGCCACTTGACCGGGCTTAAGGGGGTAATTCTGGATTTGTTTCGTGAAAGGATTCAGCAATGAAACGGTTGCGGCACCAGAAATACAGTAAACAAGCTCAGCTGCATTTTGGTGATAATGCGGTTCCACAACATTGCTAGTGCTGAGGTAAATATCCAGCAAAGAAACATTTTCAAGGGTGTTCAATTGTTTGATACCTACTACATTAATATAGTTTTGATTATCTTTTTTAAAGAGATTGCTATTATTGGCGTCGAAAAAAAATTGTGTGGATGGGGAGGTATAGTCCATATATGAAACCATGAAAGTATCATTCCTTTTCTGAAGACTTGATTCTGCAGGATATGCTAGTGGCCATTTTAATGTGCAAATGCCTAGTCGCTTTTTTGAAAATATACCTGCTTCGTTCCTGTCTTTAACTCATCGAGTGAAAGGTGGTTTAACTAAAAGGGTGAGGATATTTTAATAGAAGCGGAAGGTCGATAAGTGGCGGGCAGGACCAATACTTGAAACTGTTAATCTGAATGTTGTGCATAATCGAAATTTTAATAAGCAGAATTTTCCCATTGCGTGTGTTTAAATTACAGTGATATAATGTTCTCTGTGATTTTAAAGTTTAACATAGGAAGTGGCTAAATTGTCGAACAATTCAAAAGAGAGTAAATTCGTCCCGTACGTTTCTGCATCTAAATCTTTACCGGAATTAACCGCAACGGCAATAATTCTAGGGATTATACTTGCAATCGTCTTCGGGGCAGCAAATGCGTACTTAGGCCTACTTATTGGTTTGACTGTCTCTGCTTCAATACCCGCGGCGGTAATTTCAATGGCTATTTTAAGAGGGGTTTTCCGCAGGGATTCAATATTAGAAAACAATATTGTGCAAACGATGACCACGGCAGGTGAGGCTATCGGTGCCGGAGCTGTATTTACCATCCCGGCATTATTCATGTGGGATATAGACGTGAGTCAGGCATTCATCATTTTCGTTGTTCTAACGGGTGGATTTTTAGGGGTCTTCATGATGGTTCCCCTGCGTCAGCTCCTTATTGTAAGGGAACATGAAACTTTACCTTATCCTGAAGGTACGGCATGTGCCGAGGTATTGAAGTCAGGAGAAAAAGGTGGGACTAGCGCCAAGCTAATCGGCGCGGGTTTAGTCATTGGCGGTGTAGTGAAAGGCCTTGGTGATGGGTTTAAGCTTTTCAAAACGGAAGTTGAAACAGGAATCACGAATTTTAAAAATGCAGTTGTTGGTCTGGATGCTTTTCCTTCCCTTTTGGGTGTAGGTTATATCATTGGACCGCGTGTTGCAGGTCAAATGCTAGGTGGGGGATTGTTGGCTTGGGTCGTTCTGATCCCGGCAATCAGCTTCTTTGGCAGCAGTAATGGAACAGCCATTTTCCCTTCCGAGGTACCGATTGGTGAATTGGATGCATGGGGAATTTGGGATAATTATATACGCTATATCGGAGCTGGTGCGGTAGCAACTGGCGGATTGATCACATTAATCAAAACTTTACCGATTCTTTTCAGTTCGGTTTTTGATACGCTAAAAGGTGTAAAGGCCAATAAAGGACAGCTTAAGGCTGGTTCGATCCGTACTGAAAAAGACATGCCAGCAAAATACGTTTGGCTGGGAATATTCATTGTTATTTTAATCATCGCTTTCACACCTATAACAGATGTAGGAATCATCGGTGCGATCGCGATTGCAATTTTTGGCTTTTTATTCGTGACCGTGGCTTCAAGGGTTGTAGGGATCGTTGGAAGTTCTTCTTCCCCTGTTTCTGGAATGACCATAGCCACACTCTTGATTGTAGCAATTGTCTACAAAGCTACTGGTTTTACCGGAACGACTGGAATGGTGGCCGCTTTGACCGTGGCTGCGATCATTTGTACAGCTCTTGCTGTTTCAGGTGATGTATCCCAAGATTTAAAAACAGGGTACATCGTGGGCGGAACCCCATGGAAACAACAAGTCGCGATGATGATTGGTGTCGTCGCGTCGGCGTCTGTCATCGGTTTTATCCTGGTGTTAATGGATAACGCGTATACGATGGGATCAGCAGAACTTCCTGCTCCTAAAGCGGCTCTTATGAAAATCCTCGCTGAAGGAGTTCTAGGAGGAGATTTGCCTTGGACCCTTATCTTTATCGGTGCGGCCATTGCCATCACATTGGAGTTTTTCGGTTTGAATTCCCTTGTAGTGGCAGTCGGCATTTACTTGCCGGTTCATACTAGTGTGCCAATCATGATTGGCGGCTTCATCCGCTTCTTCGTTGAGTTCTTCTCGAAGACGAAAGAAGCACTTAAAGCACGCGTCGATAGAGGGGTTTTATTTGCCTCTGGATTGATTGCAGGCGAATCCTTGATTGGTGTGCTTATTGCGATCTTGATTGCAGCAGGCGTCCAAGTTCCAGCTGCAGCAAAATTGGCCAGCAATCTGCTACCATTCATACTATTCCTCGTTTTAGCTGGATTGCTTTGGTTCGTTTCTAGCAAAGGGAAAAAAGAAGATGCTTCGTAAACGTCAATCAAAAAAGAGGAACCTGTTAACCATGGTTCCTCTTTTGGAAAGACGAGTAACCTTGGAGCAAGGATCTGCGGAAACGACTTTTTTAGTCATCCAACGAACCAATTTCGTGGAACGAATGACGATTCGGTATTTTAAGCAGCCGTCAGTTCGTAAAATCAAGCTTGACAAATTTGGTGCATTTGCCATTAAACAAATGGAGTATAAATGCAATGTGAATCAGATTTCGGAAGCGATGAGTGAACATTTCGGTGAGGAAGCGGAACCTTCCTTGCCACGGCTGATGAAATTTCTTGAAATCCTTGAGGTCCATGAATGGATCGTCTGGGATGAGGAAGAACAAAATTAAAAAAAGCTGAAGCGCTTTTTGATGTTTGTAGAATCTCCTTAAGGTAGACAATGTAAAATGCCGCAAATCACCGTGGATGATGCATTCCTGCTTTAAGGGGATTTTTTTATGGTTAAAAAGAAAAAGAGGTTATTCAAATAAAGGATTGCCGTACAGATGTATTTGAATGAGGAAAACGATGAAACGTATATGGCGGACTCAGCCTTGACCCTTGAATGAAAAGATGAAAATAAGTATATCTATTGAAAAAAGAAGAAAAAAAGAGATCATTCCCTATAACGCAAAGTGGATGGTCTCTTTATGTATTTTTGCATCTTTACCTTTATTTTTCTCTCGTGTTTTTGGAAGCTTGTAAGTTATATGAAAAAATGCTAAGAAGGAGAGTTTTACTTTTTATGAAAAATATTAATTTTTTTCTTTATGAACTTTTAATAAGTCCAACTGAAACTCGACGTTCGTTCCTGAAGGATCTGGCGCGACCGCTCGGCCATTTTCGATCATCAGCGGCCGTATATGGATCAATAGGAAAGCTGTGTACCTCTATAGTAAAGATTCTAAATAGTTCATACCGACTTCCGTTATTCTTGTTCCGCCCCGCCCTTTACGTTTGATGATCAGTCCTTTTTGCTCGAGGTCATCAAGTCGGCGCCTAACCTGTTGCGGGGACAAAGAGAGGCTTGCATGCTGTTCTTTCGTTTTTGTTGAAATATATTCTCTGCTGGCGGCTTTTCCAGCTTCATTGCATTGCATAACGATCTTTAGAATCATGCGATGTTCAGATTGCTCCAGGGTATTTTGTGGCGGGGCTACTTTATCTTCCGATAGTTGCGCTGTCTGATGCTGCGGTAGATCATCTTTAGTTAATATCGTACCATTACACACTGTCAGCATATAATCGAGTGTGTTTTTTAGCTCGCGGATATTGCCTTCCCACTCAGCCCGTTTCAGCCAATCCATTAACGAATGCTCCACTTTTATCCAATTTCCGTTTTTTGTTATGTAATGATGGATCAAGAGGGGAATGTCTTCTCTTCGCTGCCTAAGTGGCGGGATGGAGAGGTTAAGTACATTCAAACGGTAAAATAAATCATTTCTGAACGTTTGTGCTTTCATTTGTTCCTCGATTTTTTTATTTGTTGCAGAAATGATGCGAATGTTAATGGGAATAATCTTCGAGCCGCCAATTCTTCTTATTTCCTTTTCTTGGATAACTCTTAATAAGCGAGATTGCATCAATAAACTGATATCCCCTATTTCATCCAAAAAGATGGTGCCGTTATCTGCAAGCTCAAACAGCCCTTTTTTACCTCCGCGCTGACCTCCAGTAAATGATCCGTCTTCATACCCGAATAATTCGCTTTCTAGCAGGCTTTCGGATAAGGCGCTGCAGTTTATGGGCAGAAAAGGCCCATTTTTTCTCAAGGAGTGCTTATGAATGGCATGAGCAAACAATTCTTTGCCCGTTCCTGATTCTCCCTGGATGAGGATGGGGTGTTCTGCTAATGCGAGCTTTTTTGCGATCTGTTTAAGTTCTATCATTTTAGGATTTTCACAGAAAATGTCATCAAAGCTATACTTCGCGTAAAATCCTTTCTCGCGATATTTGCGCTGTGCTGTTTTTTCAATTTCGGATGCCTGGTGGACACTTTTAAAAACAGCAACGATGGATTGCTCTCCAATCATTGAATGTCGGTATACGACAACCTCAACACCATGAATGCTAAAAAATTGACTCTCTTCCACACCATCCAGGATGAATTGAACCACTTCGTTTTGAAGGATTACCGTATCAATCGGGCGGTTGATGACTACATCCGCCTGAATTTGAAAGAGTGCTTCAAGTTTTTGATTAAACACGGTTACTTCACTCGTTTCATTGATCACGAGTATTCCATCATCAATCGTATTAACGACATTTTGGATGTGGTGATAGACTTCTTTTGTCTCCTGTTGGGATACAAGCAATTTTTGCTGCAATTCAATGATGCTTCTGATGTATCTTTCTGAAATTTGCAGGGCAACTTTTCCCTCCAGCCTGCAATGATCTACAATTCTTAAAATGGTGGTCATATCCAAAAGCCTGACGCCAATATCCAAAACCATCGGCAAATAGGCGGGGGCAAGTTCTGTTTCACCTGGTGATACAGCCACATCGATATCATCATAATAAGTATGATTCTTCTTGTAAGCTATAAAGCGAACATGATTGATTCCAAGTTGGTAAAGAGATTGAATCAGTTCCAATGTGACCTTGTATTCATCATTGATGACAAGTACGTTGGTTCCAGCCGGAATTGTGAGAAGTTTGTCCAAATGTTCATGGTGGACGGTACGTTGTCCGGTAATAAAGTTTACGGCATTCATATGGTTTAGATGACTGACTTCTTCTTTAAGGGATTCGGAGGAGAAGAGGATGACATCCGCTTCAAGACCAGCTGGAAGGCCCTCATCGACTGCATAGCTATCAATGTGCAGATAATCACCTAATAGCTGATGAAGTTGCTGATGCAGGGTGTGCCTTGTCTTCATGCCGCCTGTCAAAAGGATAAGTGATGGTTTCATAAGGGACATTCCCTTTCTTTGGTTGAATTGGTTTTATGATGGTGCGATATATGAACCATTTTAGACCATTAAACGATTGTTGTTAATAATAAAATTGCTTTTTTGATTGATATTTCATAATTTTCTTATTTCTCATTTCGTTCACAAGCACCGATTGAAAAATTCCCCCTAAGTATAGAGATGAGCATATTCCTATACGCACCCATCTCCCGGACCCGTCCCACTTAATGTGTCATTCAGATCCCATAGCAGTCGACTTATAAGTTGGCATGTATTTTGCATTATTACTTTACAAATGTTACTTTCTCAAAAAAACGAAAAGGAGAACTATGGTAGGCGGGGAAGTATCATTTACTGGCTGAATGAAAAAGGGGAGAAGAGATGTATGGCTCAAGTCGAAACAACGTATCAACCAGAAGGAAAAACAAAAAAAGATCGTAAAATTAATGTATTCGCATTATTGCTGGGTGTTTTGGTCATCGCAACGTTATTAACTTATGTGTTGCCTGCAGGAGATTATGGACGCATCGAGGTTGACGGAAGGACCGAAATCGACCCGGATACTTACAAAACGGCAGACCAAACCCCGGTAAGCCCATTTGGAGCTGTTAAGGCGCTTCATACTGGAATGGTTGAAGCAGCTAATATTATCTTCTTCGTTTTGATCATTGGGGGATTCTTTGGTGTATTAACCGCCACTGGGACGATAAATGTATTGATTACGACGCTTGCCAAAAGACTTGCAACCCGGGAGAAGTTGCTTATACCTGGCATGATGCTATTCTTCGCGATTGGCGGTTCACTTATGGGGATGGCTGAGGAAACACTCGCATATATCCCATTATTGATTCCGTTGGCGCTTGCACTTGGATTTGACGTTCTTACAGGAACGGCCATTGTTATCCTTGGGGCTTCGGCAGGTTTTACGACGGCCGTCATGAATCCGTTTACAGTCGGAATTGCTCAAGGCATCTCCGAGCTGCCGATGTTCTCTGGCATGTCGTATCGATTAGTGCTTTTCGTGATCGTTTATGCGGTATCTGTAACATTCGTCTACCGTCATGCCATGAAGGTGAAAAAGGATCCGTCAAGAGGATTTTATGGAAAATACAGCAAGAAAGAAGCTGATGTGCTCCTTAAGTCTAAAGAAAAACTTGAAACGAAACATAAGCTCATTCTTGGTGCATTTTTACTGAATTATGTGGTCCTTGCTTTCGGAGTGATTAAATACAAATGGTATATTACGGAAATTGCAGCGCTTTTTGTAGTGTTGACAATCGTCATAGGAGTCATCGGCAGGCTATCTGCGGATAAGATTGCGAAATCGTTTGTAGATGGATCATCTTTATTGATTGGCGGAGCCTTAATTATAGGAGTTTCCCGTGCAACTCTTGTTGTTCTAAATGAAGGGCACATTATTGACCCGATGCTTCATGGGGTTTCCGATACGCTAAAGCATATCCCGGCGTTCTGGAGTGTGATTGGCATGTATAACTTCCAGGCCATTATCCATTTTATCCTTGCCTCGGGAAGCGGACACGCCATGCTGACGATGCCAATCATGACACCGCTTGCTGATTTGCTTGATATTACTCGACAGACGGCAGTTCTTTCGTTCTCATTTGCCGATGGAATAGGGAATATTATTTTTCCGACGGCAGGCACGTTAATGGCAGGACTCGCTATTGCGGGCATTCCCTGGACAAAATGGGCCAAATGGGTTCTGCCGCTAGTCTTCATTCAATACCTCATCGGTTTAGCCGCTGTTGTAATCGCTCATTTAATGAATTACGGACCATTCTAATCATGTTATAGAAACAGCTTAGAGAAATAGGAGGAAAGAATTTGCTTACTTTAATAAAAAATGCAGAAGTGTATGAACCTCAGTATCTTGGCCGGATGGATGTGCTGCTTGCGGGTGGCAAAATAGTCTATATCCAAAATGATATTGACCTGGATAACTCATCTATTGATGTGAAAATAATTGATGCATCGGGAAAAATTCTCGTGCCTGGTTTTATTGATGCCCATGTACATTTAATCGGCGGCGGCGGGGAAGGAGGCTTTAGGACTCGCACTCCGGAAATGAATTTAACGGATGCTACGATGGCAGGCATTACAACAGTCGTTGGAGTGTTAGGTACGGATGGAACAACAAGACGGATCGAGAGTCTTCTGGCAAAGGCCCATGCATTGGATGAAGAGGGGATTACGGCGTACATCCACTCTGGCTCTTATCAAATTCCCGTGAAAACCTTGATGGGCAAAATTGAAGAGGATCTGATTTTCATTGAAAAAATAATCGGTGTCGGTGAAATTGCCATATCCGACCATCGCTCTTCCGAACCGACACTTGATGAGCTTGCGAAGATAGCGGCTGCAGCACGTAATGGCAGTTTAATCACCGGAAAGGCAGGGTTATTGGAAATACATGTAGGCGATAGTGAACGCAGGCTGGAGCTCCTTTTTGAAATCGCCGAAAAGACGGATATACCGATACATCACTTTCACCCGACTCACATAAACAGAAATCGGGATTTATTCGAAGAGGGAATACGCTATGCAGAAATAGGGGGGTATGTAGACTTAACGACAAGCACCACCCCTCAATTCCTAGAGGAAGGGGAAGTGAAATGCAGTAGCGGGTTACGACAGATGCTTGAGAGTGGGGTGCCTATTATCCAGATTACTTTCTCCTCGGATGGACAGGCAAGTCTTCCTTGTTTTAACCAAGACGGTGAGTTCGCCGGTCTGCAAGTCGGCAATGTTTCTTCTCTTTTCCACGAGGTCCGTGACGCTGTAATGGATGAAGGCGTTCCGCTTGAAACAGCAATTCAGGTCATCACTGCTAATCCGGCACGTATCTTAAAACTGAAAAATAAAGGGAAAATCGGGGTGGAGATGGATGCTGACCTCGTGTTGCTCAAAAAAGATACGCTAGCTATCGATACGGTCATTGCAAGAGGAAAAGTGATGGTAGAACGAGGTGTCCCGATCATTAAAGGGACATTTGAAAAATAATAGGATGATAGGGAGTGAAAAGGAATGAGACAGTTAATGAAGGTATGTATGATGGTAGGTTTGTTTGCTTTTTATTGCCAAGGGAATTTTGCATATGCTGCAAGCGGGGACTATCAGTATAGCAGCTATGGAAACACCGGAAATGTAACAACTGCCACTTCTTATGGCATTAACTTGATGGGAGGCGGAGCGGACGTGGATGAAGCGATGCTGTGGATGGCCAAAAAAGCCAATCAAGGTGATTTTGTCGTTCTCCGTACTTCAGGATCGGACGGATATAACCAATACCTTTACGATTTGGCCCAGAGCAATAACGCTAAGCTTGATTCAGTCGAGACGATCGTGCTGAACAACAAATATGCTTCAGGAGACTCGTATGTATTGGATAAGGTCCGTAAGGCGGAAGCAGTCTTTTTTGCCGGAGGAGATCAATTCAATTATGTCGATTTTATCAAAAATACGGCTCTTGAGGATGTACTTAACCAGCAGATTCAAAATAATGTTCCGATTGGAGGAACAAGTGCAGGGCTCGCGATCATGGGGCAATTCGTCTATGATGCTAAAAACGGATCCGTCTATTCAGATGAAGCACTGGCAAATCCGAATAACCGCTATATGACATTTACAAGAGATTTTCTGAATAACCGCTATTTATCAAGTACGATTACAGATACCCATTTTGAACAGAGGGACCGGATGGGAAGATTTATCGGGTTCATGGCGAGGAATGTATCGGACGGATGGACGAACCAATCTAAAGGCATTGCTGTCAATGAACAAACGGCTCTTCTTGTCGAACAGGACGGAACGGCGAAGGTTGTTGCTCAGCCAGGCGGCAGCAACCAATCCGTATATATGGCGAAAACAACGGCCGCTCCTACAAGCAGCATAGGCAAGCCATTGACTATAAAAACTGTTGACCTCGTCAAGTTAAGACCCGGAAATACGTTCAATCTTCAGACATGGACGAGCAGTAATGGATATTCCTATAAACTTTCTGCCCAAAATGGGGCCTTAAGTTCAACAAGTGGGTCCATATATGGAAATTAAAATAGGGGGAGGAGTAAAAGTGAAAATGATCATTAATACGGCAATTACCGCCTTTTTGCTAGCATCGGTCTGCTATTTGCCGCCAGGAAAGGCTAGTGCTCACCCTAAGGAAGAAATCAAAGGAAGTCTCGTTATTGCAGGAGGCTCATTGGGCAGCAGCAACAAGGATATTTATGAATCTTTCATAAAACTCGCCGGGGGGGTCAAAAAAGCGAAAATCGGTATTGTTCCGGCTGCTAGCGGAAGTTTGAAATCCTCCAAGGAATTTAGGGCAGATCTTGTGAAGTATGGAGTCAAAGAGGCGGATATCAAAATCCTGCCGATATCGAATCATAATTTCAGTGATACTGATTTGGATGAAAAATCGTGGAAGAACAATGTCCACAGCAAAGCAGTTGTCCGGCAGATCGAGGATCTTTCAGCCATCTGGTTCGTTGGAGGCGACCAACTTCGGATAACAGATACATTATATGATGCCAAGGGAAAGAGTACGTTGGCGCTTGAGGCGATTTGGAACGTGTATCGAAAAGGAGCTGTCATTGGCGGAACAAGTGCAGGCGCGGCCATTATGAGTGATGTTATGATTGCGGGCGGTGATAGCTTAGGCGGCCTGAAAGGTAAATTTACAGGGAAGTCCGAGTCTGCAAAAAACAAAGAGTACGAGCCTGTCCGGATTGAGAAGGGGCTTGGTTTCTTCCAATATGGAATCATCGATCAGCATTTTGATGAAAGAGGAAGACTCGGGCGTTTAGTAGCAACTGCCGTAAATTACGAAAAGCAAAAAAAGAAATATAATGCTTATGGTATTGACGAAGATACCGCGTTGATTGTCAACAATCAAGAAAAAACGGCCGAAATTGCGAGCAGGGGCGGAGTGACGGTTGTCGATTCAAGTAAAGCAAAAGAACATAAGGGTAAGATCAATAATGTCTCCATCAGCCTTTTATCTCCTGGTGACAAGATTGATCTGAAGACAAAATCATTTACGATTCATTCAAAAAAGGATGCAACTAAAGGGAATGAGTACCACCAATTTAAACCTTTGGAAGCAACGGGAGTGCTGACTTCATATGGCAAATTAAAACCTTATTTATCCTATTCGCTCGTTGATAATTCTTCCACTGACTCCGTAAAAAGCTATTTATACGACAGCAGAGGATCGGGATTTTCCTTAACCTTTAGTAAAACGAAACAGACAAATGGGTTTTGGGGCTATCAAGATGGACAAAAAGATGATTATTCCATTACGAATGTGAAAATGGATGTTGCTCCTGTTTCGCTCCAATTTAAAACAGACAAGCAAGCTTTCAAGCACTATCAAGAATCCAATTTTGCACTTCCCAAAAGAACGGAGCGCGGAACCATCAAAGGAAATCTACTCATCGCGGGTGGAGCGCTTGGATTAAGTAACGAAGATGTGTATAAAAAGTTTATTGAACTGACCAAGGCAGGCACTGATGCTAAAGTAGGCATCATCTCTGCCGCTAGTGGAAGCTTAAGCTCCTCAAACGCCTTCAAAAGCGATTTATTAAAGTATGGCTTGAAAGAAGAAAATATCAAGATCCTCCCTATTTCAACACATGATTTCAAAGGAACATTGGAGGACGAATCTAGTTGGAAGGAAAACAGAAATCGTGATGGTGTCGCTGCCGAAATAAAAAACCTTGATGCCATCTGGTTTGTGGGCGGAGATCAGACGTATATTACAGAAGCATTATTCAATCCGGATCAAACCGAATCAAAAGCATTAAAAGCGATTTGGGATGTGTATAAAAAGGGTGCTGTTTTAGGAGGAACAAGTGCAGGGGCAGCGATTATGAGCGATGTCATGCTTGCCGGCGGAGGTAGCTTGGAAACACTTACAAAAGGATTTACAGACACGTATAACGGAATGGAGCAGCAAGAAGGCGGACCGGGTTACCTTGAACGGGGACTTGGCTTTTTCCAATATGGACTGATCGATCAGCATTTCGATAATAAAGCAAGGCTTGGCAGACTTATAGCAACGGCACATGAAAAAGGCGACCGTAATCAGCTGTCATATGGAATTGATGAAGACACAGCAATCGTTGTCAATAATCTCAAACAGAAGTTGGAAGTGGTCGGCCGTGGAGGGGTAACCGTTATTGATTTATCGAAAGTAAACACCGATCCTAAAATAAAAAGCGGATACAAAAACATTTTACTTTCTACAATCGCACCAGGGGATAGCGTTGATTTAAGAACGAAAGGGATTCACATCAGTCCACACAAAGTCCGTACAAAAGGAAGTGAATATGGAGATTTTGAGGTAGCTCCTCATTCAGGTGTGTTGACGGAGCACGGCACATTAAGCAAATTCCTATCTTATCAGCTTGTCGATAACAGCGGAGAGAAGGAAGTGAAAGCGTATTCGTTTGATAAAGGAAAAGGAGTAGAGCTTACATTCAGAAAGACAAAAAAGACGGATGGATTCTGGGGATACAAGGACGGAAGCAAAGATGATTATTCAGTCGTGAATGCTGTTCTGGATATTACGCCCATTGCAGTAAAGAATGAATAAAGTACGCCGAATAGATTCAAACCTGCCGGCACACCCAATCATGATTGGGTGTGCCGGCAGGTTTTTTATCGTTGAAGCGCTCGTTTATCCAATCCAAGACTTCTCGGCGACCTTTCCGCCAGCAGGGTATTCCCTTATACCCCTTTTGGAGGAGACACTCATTTTCAATTAGTCTTGTGCTTTGATAAGAACTCCTTAAAGGTGAGATCTTCGACCAACTATGTTCGTTCATTTTGAGATTTCCTCATTTCCTTCCGGTTCAGAATTTTATCTATCTTACAAGTATTGAAGAGATGCTAGGCTCCAAGTGAATGCTTACTTATATCAATACTTTACACCATGGTAAACCTTGCCATTCCATTTTTCACTGCGTAAAAACCTTTTCATTTCTTATAAAGGAGATAATTTGTTAGGTCCAATGAATTCGCTAGTTTCGTAACATTGTTCTGCAGAGACATTATATAGGAAACATTCGGTGGGGATGGCCTGGCGTTATTTACTATATTCGCCGAACTCCTCATCCTTTGGCTAACTCTACTTTAGGCAATATTTATACTTATGGTATAATAAATTAGACTTTCGTTATGTTTCCTGTATACTAATAATGCTGGATATACTTAAAAAAAGCAGGTGGTTAGTATGGGAAGAGTACAAGGTAAAGTGGCATTAGTGACTGGTGGAGCCTCAGGAATAGGGTTATCGATATCGGCATTGATGGCTAAAGAAGGTGCGAAAGTCGTGATTGCCGATTTTAACGAAGCAGGAGCAAAAGGAGCGGCCGAAAATATTACAAACCAAGGCGGGGAAGCAGTTGGGATATTCCTGGATGCAGGGCAAACGGATTCGATACAAGCGGCTGTCGACTTTACGGTTGAACAATATGGAACGATTACGGTACTGGTTAATAATGTAGGTTTGTCTAACTTGCAAAAAGATCTCGATGTCGTGAATCTGGATTTGGAGGAATGGGACAGACTTATGGATGTTAATTTAAAAAGCGTGTTATTGGGAAGTAGATTTGCGATTCCCCACATGATCAAAGCTGGGGGAGGGGCCATAATCAATACCGCATCGATGGGCGGCTTTGCAGGTGACTCCGTGCGGTCTGCATATGGAGCCTCCAAAGCGGGGGTGGTGAATTTGACGCGTTATATAGCTGCCCAGTACGGGAAAGATCATATCCGTTGTAACGGAGTGGCACCAGGTCTTATTTTGACCCCTGCTGCCGAAAATAATATGCCTCCTGCCGTGCTTGATATATTTGCCAAGTTTAATGCTTTGCCATATCATGGTGAAGCCGATGATATCGGTTATACCGTTCTATTCCTTGCATCTGATGAGTCCAAATTCATTACCGGTCAGACGATTCAAGTGGAGGGCGGTCACTACATGGCTAATCCGAGCATCTCGGATTTCAACGATTATGTAGCGAAACAGTCGAAATGGGCAACTGAATCTTCATGACAAAACCCTGGATAAGCTTTTGCCTTATCCGGGGTTTTTAGGTAGAATCCCATTAGTGAAATAACCATAAGGGAGGTGTTTATCCATGAAGGATGCGCAATATGATGAACTGCTTAATATTAAAACAGAAGGCGAACAAAAAAAATTCTATCAATCCTTGCATTATCACCGTTATGAGCCAACACCTTATAAGGCACTAGAGCACTTATTCCAAAATTATGAACTCAGCAGGCATGATCGCATTGTCGATTTTGGAAGTGGGAAAGGACGATTGAATTTTTTCATCCACTATTTATATCAAACATCCGCAGTAGGCGTGGAGATGAACCAACAATTCCATAAAGAAGCGATCGGGAATCTGAAAAGTTATCGAAAGAAGTGGAAAAATAACAATGGCAACATCGAATTCAGTTGCTGTTTGGCACAGGAATATGAAATTGATTCAAGGGATAATCGGTTTTATTTCTTTAATCCGTTTTCCATCCAGATTTTCATGAAGATCATCAATAATATCATGGTTTCTTATGAAAAAGAACCGCGCCAAATGGAACTGATCCTCTATTATGGGTCACAGGATTATAATTTTTTCCTGGAAAATCAAACCTTCTTCGAGCTGAAGCAAGAGGTGGATTTACCAAGCATGACTGAAGCGAATCCTTTTGAGAAATTTGTCATCTATCAATTATCGATATGACTGCCTTGGCGAGTATGTAAAAGCCCCCAAGCAGATGGATGGCTTGGGGGCAAAATCTATAAAACAATGAATGCAATACGTGAATGCTTAATTTACAGCATATTGTAAAGTCCTTTGTGGTTGAAGCTCATCTTGCTTTTCTATGTAAAGTTGATGCCATATCATGAAAGTTAAAATGGTCCATAGTTTTCGACTGTTATCCATTTTATCATTGACATGATTTTCAAGTAATTGCATGATTTGTTGTTTGTTAAAAAGGTAATCAGTTTGGCTCTCATGGATCAGCTTCACTGCCCAATCGTATAATTCATCCTTTAGCCAATGGCGTATCGGAACTGGGAAGCCAAGCTTCTTTCTGCTCCAAACATGTTCTGGTACGATTCCCCGGGCAGCTTTTCGGAGCATATATTTCGTCGTTCCATTTCTGACTTTTTGATCCATGCTCAATTTTGATGCCGTGTTGAAAACACGTGTATCCAGGAATGGAACTCTTACCTCTAAAGAATTCGCCATCGACATTTTATCAGCTTTCAATAAGATATCACCTTTGAGCCATGTCTGAATGTCAATGTTTTGCATTTGTGTAATCGGATCATAGTCTAATGAGCTTGAATAAATGGGGCTGGTCACTTTTCCGTTTTCTAACCCATTCTGATAATTCACGAGTAATTCCTTCTTCTCTTTTTCGTTGAAAATATTTGCATTTCCGATATATCGATCTTCTAATGCTGTAACCCCGCGCTCTATGAAACTCTTTCCTTTAACGCCTTCTGGCAATACGGAAGAAAGGGTTTTTAACACATGGTTAAGCGGAGTTGGAATATAGGAAAACATCCGCAGGGAATGCGGCTCCCGGTATATATTGTATCCGCCGAATAACTCATCTGCTCCTTCCCCGGACAAGGCGACTTTGACGTGCTTTTTAGCTTCCCGCGCGACGAAATATAGCGGGACGGCAGCAGGGTCCGCTAAAGGGTCATCCATATGCCAAATGATCTTGGGAAGTTCGGCCAGGAATTCTTCAGGGCTTATGATAAAACTTATATTCTCTAGATGTAAGGCGGCAGCCGTTTCCTGTGCAACGTTTATTTCACTATATCCATCTCTTTCAAACCCAACGGAAAAAGTTTTGATTTTCGGGTTGATTTGTTTGGCGATGGAACAAATGAAAGATGAATCAATGCCCCCCGAAAGGAATGAGCCAACTGGCACATCACTTCTCATATGTACGTTCACCGAATCAATTAAAGTCTCCTGGATTTCTTTCGTGACTTTTGAATCTTCCATATTGGAAGGATGGAAGGTGGGGTGCCAAAACTTGGTGATATCCATTTTCTTTCCGGGCTCTTTAGTGAAATAATGCCCAGGCAATAGCTTTTTAATGTTTTTGGATAAGGTGGATGGTTCGGGAACATATTGAAAACTGAGATAATGCTGTAATGAATCCACATCAAGCTCCTCACTCATTGTCGTCAAGATGCTTTTTTTCTCTGAAGCAAAATATGTAACCTCATCTTGTTCACAGTAGAAAAACGGTTTGATTCCAAAGTGGTCCCTTGCTCCAAACAGTTTTTCTTCAATCTTGTCCCAAATGACAAAAGCGAACATACCGCGCAAGCTTTGAACGGCTTGCTCTTTTAGGCTGCTGTAAAGTGCCAGGATTACTTCCGTATCAGAATGCGTCGTAAACTCATATCCGCCATCAATAAGCTCTTTTCTCAATTCAATATGATTATAGATTTCGCCATTAAAGATGATCCAATATCTTTCATTTTCATATGAAAGAGGTTGGTTGCCATTCTCAATGTCGATTATACTCAATCTTCTAAATCCGAAATTCACGTAATCATCAAAAAAATATCCTTCATCATCCGGACCTCTATGGGTGATGATAGTGTTCATTTTCTTGATCGTATCTACCATATTTGAATTTATGGCTTTTGGATATGTTTGAATGTATCCAACAAAACCGCACATGAAATCCACCTGCCTATTTATTAATTGATTATATTTTTCATTTATAAAGGGATAGTAAAATAGATTCACAAAAATATAATTATATAGATATATTGTATCTATTTTACTAGAGTAGATTATTATGATAAATTTGTCAAATATAATCCAAAAATGAATTAAATTGTAAAGGTTTTAGGGGGAAGGCGATGGTCCAAAATCGGAAGGGAGAGAAGGGTATCTTCGTAGAATCCAAAATAATCTTTGAGAAGGAGAGCTTTTTGAAAAATAGATGTCCGTTTTTACTGTTACACATGATCGAAATTCTCATGGTCATTAGAAGGGGCCAAAAAGGAGAAAGGTCCAAAATATCCGATCATGGCAATCAGGACAATGACATGGGAACCCCATGCGCAGGAATTGATTAAAGCGGAAGGGATTAATGCACATCTCCATATTGTAGTAACTAAAATTCGGGCGATAGGCTGATTAAGGTTTTTGCGCCTATAGGGTGAAGAGCAGGAAAGAGAGCGTTACAGATTCTTGGAGATCCATTCATCGAAAAGGAAATAAACTGCGTTATGTTGCAGGCAACTTGCATTATTCCGATTCAGAGCAATGAAATTCTGGAACAAGTATGATAGTTAAATCATTAAAAAGCAGACATTCAATCGATTGTCTGCTTTTGTTTTTTCGTTCAGTAGTTCCGTTCAATGACAAAGTGTGCACGATCGCCCCTGAAGAGAGTTTTGGAGAATTCGATGACTGAACCGTCACTCTCATATGTGTAGGTTTCCAAGGAAAAACAAGGTGAACCGTTGGGTACTTCCAATTTATCGGATATGGAGTCATCGGCAAGTGAAAATTCCAAATGCTCGACCGTTTTTTTCACTTTTAAATTGAATTGTGTTCCAAGTACTTCAAAAAGCGATTTCTCACATGCCTCAATATTCAGCCCAGGTGTTTTATACCAAGGAAGGTAGGCGATTTCATATTGAAGAGGGACATCGTTTACGTAGCGTATACGCTCCAGCTTATTTACGGGATCTCCAATATTTTGTTTGAAAAGCTTGGCAAGTGTAGCGTTTGCTTCAATGACCTTCAAGCTGATGACCTTTGTGGAAGGATTTTTGCCTTGCATCGTGACTTGCTCGGAGAACTTTTCAACTGTACTTGTAAGGAATTGCTTCACTTTATTTTCCGAAACGAAGGTCCCTTTCCCCTGAACACGATAGATGTAGCCCTCGACGGTCAATTGCTGTAAGGCCGTACGGACTGTCGTCCTGCTTACACCGTATATTTTACAAAACTCCGCTTCAGTCGGTAATTTAGTATTCGTTTCATATTCGCCATTTTTTATGAGATCGATGATCGATTCCTTGACTATGGAATGCAATGCCGCTTCTTTATTCATGGTCTCCACAGTGATTCCCCCCATACTCATTCCTATATATACATATAGATTATCTCGGATAAGTACAATAATCAACTGATAATCGTTAATTTGTCATAACAAATAAAAAATTGTGTTGATATTTTTTTAATTTGTAACTACAATAGATATATGGAGGTAATAATACCCATTTCCAAAATACTGGTAGAGGGGTGGATACAAGGCAAGAGTGTCATAATCAAAAAAGCAGTATCATCAATATTATAAAAAACTGAATAATCAATCATTATAAAGGGGGTAATGTCAATGAATATCTTATTATGCTGTTCGGCGGGGATGTCCACTAGTTTATTAGTTACCAAGATGGAGGAAAGTGCAAAAAATCAAGGAGTCGATTGCCATATTTGGGCGGTTGGATCGACGGAAGTGAACAATGAAATGGATAAGGCCGATGTGATTCTTTTAGGACCACAGGTTAGATATCTCCTTTCCAAGTTACAGGAAGCGGCAAAAGAAAAGGGGATTCCTGTCGCAACCATCAATCCGATGTTCTATGGACTGTGTAATGGTGAAGAAGTGCTAAAGCAAGCCACTACTTTAATTAAGGGAGAATAAGGATATGATGACTTTTATTGATAAGTATATTATGCCTGGAGCTGTAAAAGTAGGAAATAACCGGCATCTGCTTGCGATTCGTGACGCATTGATCGGAATGATAGCGATTACAATGATCGGGTCATTTGCGGTCCTGTTTAACAATCTAGGGCAAGTCATCAAGCCTTATGGAAGAATGATGGAGGCCATATTCGGTCCCGCATGGAATACACTTGGCGGTGATATTTGGTTTGGCACCTTCGCATTCATGACGGTATTCGCTGTATTTGGCATTTCTTATAAACTAGCAAGATCTTACGGAGATGATGGCTTTGAAGCGATGCTTGTATCCGCGGCCTGTTTCTTCCTATTATTGCCTCAAATCGGCAATGTCACTTTAACCATTGATGATAAAGCCGTTACAGGCGGCGCGTGGGGATTTGTAAGCGTTAACTATTTCAATGCTACCGCCCTATTTACAGGAATCGTCGTTGCCTTGATTGCGACTGAAATATTCGTTAGGCTTTCACGAGTGAAATATTTGGTCATTAAGCTGCCCGATGGAGTACCTCCAGCTGTTGCCAGGTCATTTGCCAAGTTAATTCCTGGCATGGCCACAATCTTTGCCGCGGGCTTGTTCGGATTGTTATTCCGCAAGGCTACGGATGGTCAGGTATTGAATGATTGGCTGAGCAAAGTAATCGTTTCTCCCTTACAAAGTGCTGTAGATTCATTACCATTCGCAATTTTATTAGTATTTCTTGTTCATTTATTATGGATGATTGGTTTGCACGGACCAAATATCCTTGGTGGGATAACAACACCGCTTTTTGAAAGCTCGGGAGTGAAGAATATCGATTTATATGCAAAAGGTGTCAAAGATATGGACCAGTACGGGGTATTGGCAGGATCTTTCCTGGATGCCTTTGTCTATTTAGGAGGATCTGGTGCAACATTAGGTCTTATCATTGCCATGATCATTGCAGGACGGAAGCGGTATAAACAGATGATTGCACTCGGTGGGGCACCAGGGGTGTTCCAGATTAATGAACCGATTCTTTTCGGATTGCCTATCGTCCTGAATCCAATGTGGTTCATTCCTTTCGTCCTTGGCCCGGTAATCACGACGGTGATCTCCTATTTAGCGGTAAGCAGCGGCCTGGTTTTTCCGATTGTAGCCAAGATTCCTTGGGTTACGCCTCCAATCGTGGGAGGATTCCTGGCAACTGGGGGGCACGTATCCGGAGCAGTATTGGCAGCTGTCAACTTAGTCATTTCAACAGCGATTTATTTACCGTTCGTTTATGCACAGGTGAAGATAGACTCAAAAAATAAAACAGAGCTTACAAAAGATTCAGAAACGTTAAGCGTATAAGAAAGCAGTGATGAAAATGGAAAAAGAAGAATTATACCAGTTATCCTTTCAATTGATTTTATATAGCGGCAATGCAAGAAGCTTTGCGATGGAAGCGATGCAGGAAGCGAAGAAAAGAAACTTTGAATCAGCACGTTCAAAGATTGCCGAGTCGGAATCCGAACTGCTGCAAGCCCATAAATATCAAACACAATTAATCCATGCCGAGGCAGGGGGAGATCATTTCGAACTCCCGATTCTCCTGGTCCATGCACAAGATCATCTCATGACAGCGATGACATTGAAGGATCTTGCGATTGAAATGATCGATATCCGCGAAGAATTCATACATGCAGCTGCTATGAAGGAGGGAACTGCCGAATGAGCAAGGGGTTGAAGATTGTTACGATTGGCGGAGGATCAAGCTATACGCCAGAGTTGATCGAAGGTTTCATTAAATATCATGGAGAGCTTCCTGTGAGTGAAATTTGGCTAGTTGATATTGAAGCGGGTAAGGAGAAGCTTGAAATCGTCGGGGATTTGGCTAGAAGGATGATTGAAAAGGCTGGAGTGAATATAGAAGTCCACCTGACATTGGACAGAAAGAAAGCGCTTAAAAATGCAGATTATGTCACGACGCAGCTCCGGGTTGGCCAGCTCGCTGCCAGAGCTCTTGATGAGAAGATTCCATTGAAGCACGGAGTCATCGGGCAGGAGACAAACGGACCTGGAGGGCTTTTCAAGGCTTTTAGAACGATCCCCGTCATTCTTGATATAGCCCGTGAGATGGAAGAGGTTTGTCCGGATGCATGGCTAATCAACTTCACCAACCCTGCTGGAATGGTAACGGAAGCGGTTCTGCGTCACAGTAATATTACCAAGATCATCGGGCTTTGCAATGTCCCGATTGGCATGGAGCGAGGTGTGGCGGATTTGATGGGCGTCGAGCCCTCAAGAGTCAGGATCGACTTTGCCGGCTTGAACCATATGGTATATGGCTTGGATGTATTCGTTGATGGGGAAAGTGTCAAAGATCAAATCATCAATCTGATTACAGATCCTGCAAAAGCCGTCACGATGAAAAATATCCATGCAATGGGATGGGAGCCGGGATTCTTAAAGGCCTTGAATCTGTTTCCGTGCCCGTACCACAACTACTATTATAAAACGGGAGATGTGCTTGCCCAAGAGTTGAAGGATGCAGAAAATGGGGAGACACGTGCTGAGGTCGTCCAAAGGCTTGAAGCGGGGCTATTCGAGCTATATAAAGACAAGGATTTGGCCATCAAGCCGCCGCAGTTGGAAGAACGAGGAGGAGCGTACTACAGTGACGCTGCTGTGAGGCTGATTTGCTCGATGCATACGGATAAATGCGATATTCAAGCCGTCAATACCGTCAATCATGGTTCCATTGAAGGCATACCGTATGAATCGGCCATTGAAACCAGCTGTGTAATAACGAAGGACGGTCCGAAGCCGATCAATGTCGGAAAGCTTCCAGTGGCTGTGCGGGGATTGATTCAGCAAATTAAATCGTTCGAACGAGTGGCCATCGAAGCCGCAGTCACTGGGGACTATGACACTGCCCTGCTTGCTTTGACGATTAATCCATTAGTTCCAAGTGATCGGGTTGCAAAACTTATTCTCGATGAAATGCTAGAGGCGCACAAAGACTATTTGCCTCAGTTTTTCAAAAAAAAGGAGTTGCAGGATAACTTATCATGATTGAAGTTCTTATAAATGCAGATGATTTCGGGTTAACTAAAGCGGTGAATTATGGAATTTTGGATAGCCACAAATATGGAATTGTCAATTCGACGACGATCATGATGAATGCGAACGCGACGGAGCATGCGATAGAAATCGCTAAGAAAACCCCCTCTTTGAAAGTGGGTATACACTTAGTGCTGACATGGGGGAAACCTTTATTGAGCGATGTGCCGAGCTTGGTTGATGAAGATGGGTACTTCAAGAAGCAAGGAGTGGTATACGCCAATCCCGATGATATATCCTTGGCTGAATTGGAGCGCGAGTGGTCTGCGCAGATTGAAAGGTTTTTGGAATTCGGGCTGTTTCCAACTCATTTCGACAGTCATCACCATGTACATGGGATAAAAGCCTTCCTGCCGGTCATTCAAAGGCTGTCGGAGAAATACCGTTTGCCGGTGCGTAATGCGGGAGAACACTTTTCTGGTATGCAAACCGTTACCGATCTATTCTTTGATGACTTTTATGGAGATATGGTTGCAGAAGATTACTTTCAGAACTTAAAGGGAAGGGTAAACGATGGAGCAAGTGTGGAAATAATGACTCATCCGGCCTATCTTGACGAAGAATTATTTACTGTTTCCTCCTACAACGATAAACGTTTAAGGGAAACAAGCATTTTGACTAAGGCAAAATTGCCGGAAGGATATTCCCTCAGGTTCAGCATCAATCAAGTTAAGATCTGAATGTATAAACGAAAATCCATCACAAAAAGGACCATTCAAATGAATGGTCCTTTTTGAAATGATTCTTTGTTTTAGTAGGCCAAGCTATATAGCGCTTTGATGTGTGATAAGTAGCGGATATTACTCGCTTCCTTCATCAAAGTGGCCGGCAGGCCTTTCAGGGAGGTATTATTGGCTCCGACGGTTGCCACGGCATCCTTCCGGCCAAGGCTCGCAAGCGTACCTGAATTTACAGGTGCGAATACTTCAAGCTTCTTGCCTTCGAAGGCTGCATAGAGGTTATACCCGACAAGCTCACCCATTTGCCATGCGTTTTGTGCAGTTGGCGCGTATGGACGTCCGCCTTCTGGAGGGAAAGCAAGGGCGCTGTCACCGACAACGAATACGTCCTTATGTGACGTCGATTGCAGGTATTCATTAACGGCTGCTTTGCCGCGATCGACTTCAAGACCTGATTCGCCGACGATAGGAAGAGCCGCAACCCCGCCTGTCCAAACAAGCGTATTGGCCGTGATCGTTTGTCCATCCTTCAGTTCGATTTGGTTGCCTTTGACACCCGTTACAGGCAGACCTGTCAAGAACTCGACGCCACGCGCTTCCAAGGAAGACATGGCCCGGTCGATCAGCGGATCAGGCAGCACAGGAAGGATTTTTGGGCCAGCTTCAACAAGCTTGACTTTCAAATCCTTGA
>NZ_LNNH01000027.1:156772-166543 GCF_001542915.1 Peribacillus simplex
GCGCGCTTCCAAGGAAGACATGGCCCGGTCGATCAGCGGATCAGGCAGCACAGGAAGGATTTTTGGGCCAGCTTCAACAAGCTTGACTTTCAAATCCTTGAAGTCCACGCCGAATTTCTTGGCGATTTTAGGGAAATGATCGACGATTTCACCAATCAGCTCGACGCCAGTCAAGCCGCCGCCGCCAATTACGATGGTCGCATCGGCTTCATTTTTCGTTTGGGCATATTCACGAATGCGATCTTCGATATGCTTGTAAATTTGGTTGGCATCTTTCACCGATTTCAAGACCATGCTGTTTTCTTCAAGACCTGGAATGCCGAAGAATCCTGTTTGGCTTCCTAGTGCCACGACAAGGGCATCATAGGATAAAGTGGAGCCGTTGGAAAGCTTCACTTCTTTTTTATCAACGGAGAAAGACTCCACCTTTGCAATGGCAAGGTCGATATCTTTTCCTTTGAAAAGTTTTTCCAAAGGAATCGAAACAGCTTGCTCGGAAATCGAACCGCCGGCAAGACGGTGCAATTCAGTGATGATTTGGTGGGTTGGAAATTGGTTCACCACGGTAACCTGCACTTGATCCTTCTTGTAATATTCACGTACGGACAACGCAGATAGTAATCCAGCGTATCCGGCACCTAAGATGACGATTTGTTTTGACATAGTTAATCCCCGTCCTTATTGATTGAAAGTTTTAGACATTATTTTTGGTTTTTACGTTCTGATGAGACTTCCAGGAACGCTTGCGCGAAACGGAAAAGCTTTTGTGCCTCAGGGTCTTTCATCATTCTCAATAGGCCAAAAAGACCGATTACATCATGATTTGCTTCTGCGCGATCCTTCGCTTCGATTGCGGTGGCCGCAAGACCTTTCACGGAATCGACCACAGGTGTCGCGATTTCCGAAATGGCACTGACGGTATCGTTTTTCAGGACATCATCCGTTGCCACCGATTGAGCGAAATCATAAGACTTTGTTAAAATATTCACTAATTCAGTCAGTTTTGGAAGCTGATCGACTAAAGTATTGAGTGACTCCTGAACCTCGGGCTTTAATAACTGATCCAGTACATCTTGACGTGCATTTAATTGTTCAGACTGTGATTGGGTAATCGTTTCTGACATATCCAATTCTCCTTTGCAATAAGCATTTTGTTGATTTGGTTAGAAAAACTTGTAAAATATTACACAAAGTGTTAAAGGTAATCCTTTAAAAATGTAATAAAAGCTATCCTATAGTATATCCCTTTCGCTCGATGAAAACAGCTTATTTTTTTAAAAAAATCTTCATAATATATTTTTTCCTGTAAATTAGAATGTCTATTTGGGTTGGATCATCTACTTAATGGCCATTTTTCACTTATCGGATAGCGCGCCCGTCACCGCCGCCTTTCCTGCATATTTCCACCTGGAAAAGCCATCCTAAATGGTGGAGGTGAAAAATGTGACTGACTCGAATTCCAAGCATACGGAAGAGAATGATGATAAGAAGCAGAACAAACTGGTTGGCAGTATGGAATATACAAAAGCACAAGTAATGGAAGGCATGAACGGGATTTCTGACGTGTACCTCAAAAACCTTGAGGAAGGCATGGGGGAAAATACGGAGGAATAATCAGGAAGGTCGTAACGTGGATCGTCTGTCGAACCTCATTTATCCGAACAAGGTGCCGGATGATCCGGAACCTTGTTCGGGTAGGACAGCCTTAATGGAAACCCATCAATTCCTTCACATGATGACAGTTTTCTTTGGTGGTGAGCATTTCCAAAAGCGTGAAAGCAACCCCGAATGCCGTGGAAGGATTATAGGAGGTGATGATGTTATCCGTGACGACAATCGGTTCATTGACGACAAGCGCCCCGAATTCCTTGAGCTGCTCCTGTCTGATACTGGTTGGATGATTGTAGGTAGTCGCTTTCCTCCCTTTCAAAATCCCGCTTTTTCCTAATGGGAGTGCGCCTACACAAATCGATGCAATGATTTTCTTTTTATCATGAAAGTCTGTAATGACATCAAGAAACTTTGGATCATAGGCATCATCATAAAAGCCGGCTTCTTCAAATCCCCCCGGAATGGCTAAAGCATCGAAGTCATCAAGGTTCACTTGATCGATGGTCAATTCGGGCTTCACGATGAAGTTCCAGGTGCATGATAATTGCTCATGCAGACCTACGGTAACAAGATCGGTGGAGCCATCGCCCTCTAATTTATTCCAGCCCAATACATCCGTAAATACACTCGCTTCAACCGCTTCGAATCCGTTCGATAACAGCAGTAATACTTTCTTCATAGCAACAACCCCCATACAAAATAGTTGTATTTATTATATAAAAAGTATATTCCTGATTACATATGATTCATTATGCATTCATTCCTTTTCTCTTTATTTTATAATGGATTTGAAGGATTCCACTTAATAATGAAAAGTGATGGTGATTGACTTGGATCGAACGGATAAAAAAATACTCTCCTTGCTCGAATCGAACGGGCGCATGGCAATGAAGGAGCTGGCCCAGAGGGTTTCTTTAACCGCCCCAGCCACTAAAGAGCGAGTAATTAAAATGGAGGAAAGCGGCGTAATCAAGGGATATAAAACGGAAATAGCCCTTGAAAAGCTTGATAGGGGCTTGACTGCGTTCGTTTTGTTTGAAACGGATCGGTGTAAGGATTTTTATGATTTTAGCTTGAGGCATCCGGATGTACAGGAATGTCACCGGTTAGCCGGTCAATATAGTTATCTGGTTAAAATCAGTACATATTCCATGGAAACACTGGAAGGGTTTGTTGATGAGGCGATTAAATATGGAAAATCGTCGACACATTTGATATTTTCATCGACTATTAAGGATATTTTCCCGCGAGATTAAATATGACCTGAAGATAATGGGCAGGAAAAAACCCGACCAATAGAGAATGTAGACAGTAACAAAAATCACATTTGAAAGTATCAACAAAAGGGAGTGGAGAATCGTGAGTTTTGTTTATGAGGAAGAAGAAATAATGGAATTCCTTTTACAGAACAAAAATGATTTTGAAGACTATCTTTTATCCGAAGCGGTAAATGTCAGGGAGAAAATCGAGGAAATCTTGCTGGTGGGTAATGTTGACCTTTTGAATAATGCCCATAAGCTCATCCGCTACATCGTGGAGCAGAATGAAGCCGATTTGATTATCTTTGCAGAACAAGAAGGGGAAACGTGGGCAACCCACTCCTTGACGCTTTCATTCAAGCTGGAATGGATCCAGGCCATCAGGAGGACGCTTTGGACCTTCTTTTATAAGTACGAGCATACCAAAGATCTCGTAAGCGATTCGTACACCTTCTTTGAGTTGGAAAAGGAAGTGAATGAAAAGGTCGATGTATTTCTAAAATCCTTTTTCGTCAGTTATTCCGATTACAAAGACAAGTTGATCCTGGCGCAACAAAACCTGGTGAAAAACCTATCCGTCCCGATCATTCCTGTTACCCCCACCACCTGTGTCCTTCCGTTAATCGGTACAATCGATGATTCACGCATCGGGATAATCGAGGAAAAAGTGCTGATGGAAATAAGCAATTTAAGGTTACAGACCTTGATTTTGGACTTATCCGGTATCAGCGAGATGGATGTTGAAATCATGAACCGCCTATTGAATATCCTTGATGGGACGGCCATGATGGGCTGTAAAACCGTCGTGACTGGATTGCGCCCCGGGGTGGTTATCAAGATGGTTCGTGCAGGGGTGGATTTTGAAGATAAAGCAGAGACAAAGTTGACGCTGCAGCAAGCATTGAAGGACCATCTTATAGTGAGCTGAATCGGAAGGTTTCCGGTGAAAACGGAATGAAAAAAGTCCCCATTGGCACTGGACGGGGACTCATGACTTCAGCAAGGAAAAGACATATGTATCATGAGGTATGCCGTATTGATAAATATAGCTCCTTAAAATACCTTCCTGGATGAAGCCGTGCTTTACCAATAATTCGCATGATGGTTGATTTTCCAGGAAAACGACCGCGCCGATGCGAGTCAAAGCTAGATTATTGAACCCGTACGCAATGATTTCCTTAAGCGCTTCCGAGGCAAATCCCATGCGCCAATGGGCTGGATCGATTTCATAGCCGATTTCAGTCCGTCTGTATTGCGGGCTATATGCATGAAAACCGATCGTCCCGATCAATTCGTTCGTATCATTTCGCTCAATCCCCCAACGGATGCACCGGTTTTCAAGGTATCCCTTCGCAAACGCAGCCACGATATCCTTCGCCTCCTGGACATTGAGCAATGAATCTTGACCATAGAAACGAGTGACCTCGTCATTCGATAAAAACCGGAAAAGAGCTTCAGCGTCGCCTTCATGAATCTCCCGTAACCGCAACCTTTGTGTGTTCAGTACCGGAAACATATGACCCCTCCAAAATGTCGTTATGCTAAACATATTCGGTTCCTGCGAAGGGTTTTCCTTTATTATGAAGTCCCTTTTTTAGAGGTATTTTTGATGGTTATCGGACATGCTAACGAGAGTACGTACAAGATTAATCAAAAGGAAGTCGAGGGGGAGCTGCATCATGGGAAAAAAACATCGTAACCGCGTCAATGCACCGAAAAAAAATAACCATATTCCAGAAGAAGGCATCATTGCTGAACAGGAAGCACATGGTAAGGAATATGCGGGGAATAAACGTAAGAACGGACCTGGCAACCATACCGATTGATTGGATCATCTTTTTACCGCTTTTGCCTAACCTCAGGCATGGCGGTATTTTTCTTTCCTCGTACGTTTTTATGAGTATAGGATCATAATAAAAACGCAAAATAAATAAAAACTCTTGAGGATGCTTATGACAAACGTAAATCTTAAATCTGCCCATGCCTATATACTGATGATCATGTCGACGGGCTTCATGTTACATGTATTGATCTTACCGAATATTCTAATGGCAGCCGGGAGGGACGCCTGGGTCAGTGTCCTGTGGAGTATAATCCCTATCGTTCTCATA
The DNA here is from genome assembly GCF_001542915.1 of Peribacillus simplex. Taxonomy (GTDB): domain Bacteria; phylum Bacillota; class Bacilli; order Bacillales; family DSM-1321; genus Peribacillus; species Peribacillus simplex_B. The sequence goes on from NZ_LNNH01000027.1 coordinate 161,754, forward strand.
GGAATCATCCTTTATTATATCTCCCGCTCACTTAAACGAGAATCTTTATTGACATTTTTACATAATCACTATTCACCGCCATTAGTGAAAATTTCAGCTGCCATTTTGGGACTGATCATGTTCTCCGAAGCGTTTGTCACCATGAAATATACATTATTTTGGACTAAAGATAATTATGCATCCGAGGTGCCTAATTACGTGATCGTCGTCTCCTTCACGCTTATGTGTTGTTATGCTTCGTTTAAAGGAGTGAAATCGATCGCCTACCTAGGCCCGCTTCTTTTTCTGTTAGTCTGTTTGTTTGGCATTTTTATAGGAGTCACCAATACGCCAAAGAAAGATTATTCCTTGTTATTTCCAGTATTCGAGCAAGGGATTAAACCTTCATTGAAAGGAATAATCTATCTGTGTGCAGCGTTTGGTGAAAGTCTATATCTGCTACTTCTCCAAGGGGATACAAAGCGTCCTTTTTCGTTTAAGGGGATAATGCTAACAATATTTTTCTTATTGTTACTGACATTAGGTCCCCTGGCTGCAGCCATAGCTGAGTTTGGACCGGAAGAAGCTTCAATGATGAACAATCCAGCCTATGAAGAGTGGAAACTTTTAACGATCGGGAGGTATATTACCCGTGTGGATTACATTTCCATTTTCCAATGGTCGGCCGGTTCTTTGATTCGGGTCAGTTTGTTGGTAATCATAGCTAACGAAATCAACGGGATCGGAAGGAAAAAATGGTTATTACTCATCATATATAGCCTATTGGGGATAGGCGTCCTCATTAATTGGCAATCCGATCAGTTTTTTTCTTTCCTATATAATATCTACTATCCGCTATTGAGCATATTGTTACTTACATTTCTCGTTGTAAGTCTTCTTCTAGTAAAACTAAAAAGTAGGTGAAACTTATCATATGGCAAATGAACCTGCCCCTCATATCTTGCTGACAAAAGAAGGATTGTATCAACATTTCGAAGCACATGCTGACGTTCAAATCAATTGCAAGGCTTTTGACTATGAGGATGTGATGAGCCAAGAGGTATTACTGATTTACGCTAGTGGAATGGTCGATAGCTTATTAATATATGACTTCGTATTACCAGCCGTGAGTGGACTTTTAAAGGAAGGGAAATTGCTTGAACTGGAAAACCTTCATCAGTTACTGGACGTTAGTGAAATCAACCGATCTCCACGTATAAAGGAAGATCTAGCATCGAACCTTTTTTCCGGTCAACTTCTTTTATTTGTTTGTCGAACAGAGAAGATGTTTTCCATTAATGTAGCCAAAATGCCCCAGAGAGCCGTCGATGAATCAAATATGGAAGTTTCGATTAGAGGGCCCCGGGATGGATTTGTAGAAAGCAGCGAAATAAACATGGCACTTATTCGGCAACGCTTGAAAACGACAGCATTAGTGACCCAGAGCATGACGATGGGGACACGAAGCAATACGGATGTGACCCTACTTTACATGGAGGATGTAATCAATCCGGATGTTTTGAGCAACATTCAATCCAAGCTACGTTCCATACAAGTTGATCTCGTTTCAAGCAGTTATCAAATAGAGGAGCTTCTATATGATCAAAGATTCTCTCTATTTCCTTTGATCGACTATACCGGAAGACCTGATCATGTCGTTCAATCACTTAATCAGGGCCGATTTGCGATTTTAGTGGATGGGAGTCCAAGTTGCTTAATCGCACCGGTCAATCTAACCTATCTCCTGAAATCACCTGAGGATAATCAAGCGAGTTTTTGGTACGTGAGCACTGAGCGGATATTAAGGATCTTAGCCTTGCTTACTACCCTTTTCCTACCGGGCTTCTGGACAGCGCTTACCTCATATCAATTTGATTACCTGCCATTTCCCTTGATGGCAACGGTGTCTATCTCCAGGAATGGATTGCCTATCGCGGGTCCCATAGAATTATTCATCATGCTGGTTTTCTTCGAGCTGTTTAAGGAAGCAGGGGTTCGCTTACCTAAATCCGTTGGGCAAACCGTCGCCGTGTTGGGCGGGTTGATCATCGGGGATGCAGCCATTCGGGCCGGCCTGACTTCTCCATCCACCCTCGTGGTCGGGGCCATTACCGTTATTTCCAGTTATACCTTAGTGAATCAAAGCTTGTCGGGAAATGTATTACTGATCCGGTTTTACATATTATTGCTCTCATCGATACTCGGGATTTTCGGATTTTTTATAGGATTGTTTACTATCTTCATTGCCTTGGCCAGATTGGAAAGCTTCGGACATCCATATTTAAGCTCCTTAAAGGAGCTAAATCGAGGAGATTTACTTAAAACGATCTTGAAAATACCGTACAAATATATTAAAACCCGTTTTCAAGCCTATTCCCCTACTGATTCAGATCGGAAAAAGGAGTAGATATGATGAGGAAAATCATGATAATTGCATTGTGTTTATTCGTAGCACCCTTATCTGGATGTTGGGGGATAAAAGAGATACAAGACCAAGTGTATATTGCAGCACTGGGAATAGATTTCCAAGAAGGGAAATATATCATTTTTTTTCAAGCTTTAAGCTTTGCGAATATAGCCAAGCAAGAGGGAAATGCCCTTTTGCCTGAGGCACCTCCCGTTTTATTGGGAAAGGGAACGGGCGAGACCATCGATGAAGCGTTTGATGATATCCAAAAAGCTTCATTTAGCCCTTTATTTTTTGGACAAATTAGCTCCATTTACATTACCCCCTCGATATTGGAGAAACACCTTGGTGAATTTTTGGATTATGCAGGTCGTACTGAGCTGATCAGGTACAATACCTGGATATTCGGTGTAAAGGAAAATCTCAGGCAAGCAATGACCGTAAACGGATTTTTCAATAAATCGCCTATCTATACGTTAGTTTTCGATCCTAAGGAAGTATTGGCTAATAACTCCTTCATTCCCGTTATTACCTACCAGAATTTGATTCAGAGATATAAGGAGCCATTTGGCACGATTTTGATCCCTACCTTGCATGTAAACGAAAAAACCTGGAAGGAAGGGAAGAAACCGAAGAAAATCGTAGATATAAACGGAGGTTTTTTCCTAACGAATAAACAAATAAAAGGGTGGATGAACAGTGAGGAACTTAAGGGTTTAAATTGGGTTAATCGTGATGTTAAGAAACTTTATCTTTCTTCGGGAGCTAATAAAGTGTCCGTTCAAGTAACGCAACCGAGCTTTCATATCGATGTCGTAAGTGGCTCATTTCCCAGATACCGGATCACGGTGGATGTGCCGATGACCATAGAAGAAAATTACAAACATGTATCTGTGGGAAAAGTGAAAAAAATCCTAGAGCATCAAGTGAAGGAAGAGGTGAAGAATACATTCAAAAAAGGACTGGAGATGAACACGGATCCATATAATTTAGCCGAAAAAGCGTATCGCTTCAGTAACGATGACTGGGATATACACGAGCTTAAAGAACTCTCACTTGAATCAATTGACAAGATTGACGTGAATATCATAGTCGAACATACAAGGAACTATAAAAAGTGATGGATATGTCCCGATAATCTAGGAAATCGCTGAGCATGCCAGGGGAAAGGGCGAAATCGCTATCATCGTTCTTGCCATTGAAGAATGCATCCTATATCTTAAAGAATGAAGAACCTTTGAAGGGAGATAGGTTAATGAAAGCACTTGTTTTTGATAACTTTGGCGGACCGGAAGTTCTTTCCGTTAGGGAAATGGAGGAACCGGAACGTACCAGTTCGGCAGTAATCGTTCGAATGAAAGCAATCGGCTTGAATTTTGCCGATGTATATAGAAGGAAAGGGAATTACCATTTGGTGGGTGAACCTCCCTTTATTTTAGGTTATGAAGGCGCGGGTGTCATCGAATATGTCGGGGAGGATGTTCATCATCTTCAGGTTGGCGATCGCGTCGGCTTTGCTGATGTTCCCCATGCGAATGCAGAGCTGGTTTCCGTTACAGCCGACAAACTGCTTCCGCTGCCTGATGGCATTTCCTTCGAAACGGCAGCTTCTGTTCTACTGCAAGGATTGACAGCCCAATATTTAACCGATGACAGCCATCCGGTTAAACAGGGGGAAACCGTTTTGGTTCATGCGGCTGCAGGCGGGGTCGGCCAATTATTGACGCAGATGATCAGGATGAAGGGCGGGCAGGTCATTGGATTGACATCATCCGATGAAAAAGCGGCTGTCGCCAAACAAGCGGGTGCCGCCCATGTATTCCTGTACGAATCGGACTGGGTGAACTCCATTAAGGACGTAACGGATAACATCGGCGTTGATGTCGTGTACGAGTCCGTCGGGCAGACCTTGATGAATAGTTTCGAGGCGACGAAGACCGGAGGAACGGTCGTTTTCTTTGGAATGGCAGGCGGTGATCCCGAGAAAATCGACCCGAGAATGCTGATGGACACCTCCAAAGCCTTAATAGGAGGAGACCTTTGGAACGTGTTGACTACCCATGAAGAGAGGAAAAGAAGAACGGCACAGTTGTTTGAATGGATCATGTCCGGGAAAATCCTTGTTGACCCACCGACTCTTTTTTCATTGGAAAAAGGCGCAGATGCACATAGACTGCTGGAAAGCCGGAAAAGTACGGGGAAAATATTATTGATCCCATAAAGGGAAGAAGGCCATCCATTTTAATGGTGGCCTCAGACTGTAGACAAACTCGATGAAAATCGAGTTTGTCTATTTTTATGGCTTGTACAATTTAGACGTTGATTTCCACTCCAGGCACTCGCTTTCCGCGGGCGGTCGGGGAGCCTCCTCGGCTTTGCCTGCGGGGTCTCCCCTAGACGCGCT
>NZ_LNNH01000028.1:0-169454 GCF_001542915.1 Peribacillus simplex
CTGAGTACATATCTTTCACCAAGTCATAAATGAAAGTGAAGTCAATGGCAGCCTCCATTTTACGAACCAAATGGTTCGGTGGCACCAGTTGATCTAAAGTCATCATTTCAAGTTGATCTCGCTGAATAGAATCATGTTTAGAAAGCATCCTCATCACCTCAAGTTTTAATCCTTCAATTTTAAAACAAAAATGACTCCAGTCAAAAGTGTTCTATCTAAAAGGTAAGACCAAGTTGATTGGAGCGGGTGTTCGAGACTCCTGCGGGAAAAGCGCGTCTAGGGGAGACCCCGCAGGCAAAGCCGAGGAGGCTCCCCGACCGCCCGCGGAAAGCGAGTGCCTGGAGTGGAAATCAACGTCTAAATTGTACAGGCCATAAAAATAGACAAACTCGATTTTCATCGAGTTTGTCTACAGTCTGGCAGGGAGCACACTCCCTGTTTTTTTGTCCGTTCCAAGATCGTAAGGATCCATCCTTAATGATGAAAAGGTCCGGCACGAAAATTTTTATTAAATATTTTTGAGCTGTATTACATAAAATAAATACAAATCTTCCTATAATAGGTTCTTCACATCACTAAAAGGAAGTTTTGAATAGGTATTGATCACATTGGAGGCTGATCATCCTTTTACACGTCGAGGGAGCTCTTCCGACGTTTCAGCTAAGAATATTGAGCAGGGAAGGATTGATAGAGGTGACGACAAACATCAAATGGACAGGTGAATTGGCTTTTACCGGATTCACCCCTTCAGGACATGAAATAAAAATGGATGCTGCTGAAGATGTAGGTGGACAAAATAGCGGAGCGCGGCCAACGGAACTACTATTACAAGCCCTGGCAGGCTGTACAGGAATTGATATAGTCATGATTTTGAAAAAAATGAGATTGGAACCGCTTACTTTCCGAATGGAAATGGAAGGGACGAGGGCGGAGGAACATCCTAAACGCTTTACGCATTATCATATCCACTATTTACTGGAAGGGGAGCTTCCGGAGGATAAAGTAGTACGCGCCATCCGATTATCGAAGGATACGTACTGTTCTGTGTATCACTCCTTAAATGCAAGCATTGAAGTGAGTTATTCGATCAATGGTGTCAAAGGGCGGCAAAAAATATAGTACCTCTCCATGGCCCTTGAGTTTCCGTTTCGAGGGCTTTTTAATTGTGAGTTGGAGACATTATTGGATGCAAGTTGATAAATTCTTTCGTTTTCCCTTTGAACTTGTTAATATGGAAGTATTGATAAGTCAAATCAGAGGAGTGATGGATATGAGTGTACATAAGGACATTACGTTACATGCCCAAAAGCAAAACGAGCAATTCACTGAATTTTCGCTGTTGGACCAAAAAAGGGAAGAATATATTCAAGAAGCTGTAGAGTTATGTAAGGCCGATATGGATTTTTCAACAGATTCAATCAATCAGATCACCATGCAAATCAATGCCCTTGCAAACGAAAGATTTATACCCGCTCGTAAAATGGTTACCACGGAAATGGTCCGTACATACGTGGGGACATTAGCATAAACGACAGCCTTCAGGTGCAACATTGACTTGAAAAATGGCTGAAGACAGTACACTCATGATAAATGGGTGTTTTTTATTTCTGAACTAGTTCGATAATGGATTCAATATGGATCGCAATCATTTTTACTCTTGCTTTGTATATCGGTTGGCATAGCTTGAGGCAACGAACGCATTAGGTTTTATTTTCGGTTCCACTCCCATGGATTCCATCCTAGCGATCATTTCATTTACGAACTCACTTGTTTTGTTCCGTTTTCCAATGCCAATATCAATGTGGCCCTCCATAGTAAAGGTGGCTCCTTGATAGACGGCAGGGAGAACAATGTCGATTAACTGATTTTTTCTTTCTTCCGTAAATAGGGAAACGATTTCCTCCGTTAATGACAATTCATAGGAAATGCGTTCATGTAAATGCGTCATCCTTCGAGGAACCATCACTTTCCTGATACAACCCCAAACCCCATTCCCTACCTGCCGAATCACGATGCCGGTGATGAAAACTGTATGTTGTTTATGTACCTGGGAATCGGTGCCGACCATTAATTGATAGTTACCGGCTGGATTTACATTCATGAACTCCACAATATGGTTGAAGACGACTTCAAATGACATGTTTTTTTCCTGGATATTTTGAAACGGGATTTTATATATTGGAGATTGTCTCATAAAGCAGCACCCAACCCTTTCTCCGCCATTAATCTGGAATGTTCCATTTACCCGTGCACCCCATAACACATCATATGAATGAGGGACTTGTTTCGTGCTGGGATAATTCCCCCATAAAACGGAAAATCGATTGATATATTTTACCAGTTAAAATATACTTTTGGTACGAGATGCTCTTTGGTATGGGCCTGACCATTTCTTTATAGCTGTTGAATCCATTATAGATGAGGGAGGGATGATTTGTTTTGGAAAAATTGTCTTTAGGCGTGTTTAATTTTATGATTTACGTTCCTTTATCAAGTGATTCAGTTGGAATTGCAGAGGTAAAACCGGATTACAGGTTATATGTCATGGCTCCATTAGGTGAAATAACGGATTGGGACGCATTTAAAGCCAAGTTAATGCAGTTGAAGGAAAATGGCGTATATGCCATAACGACAGATATTTGGTGGGGATTGGTCGAGAGCAAAAAGGATAACCAGTTTGATTGGTCTTATTATAAAAGGTATGGCGCGGCAGTGGAATCCTCCGGTTTAAAATGGGTGCCCATCTTATCCACACATCAATGTGGCGGGAATGTGGGTGATGAATGCAGCTATCCCATCCCAAGCTGGCTCTGGAATAAAGACTCTGCCGAAAACATGTCATTCAAGAGCGAAAGCGGTTATTGGAATAAAGAAGTGCTAGCCCCTTGGTGGGAAGGGACCGCAACGCAATACGATGAATTGTACTGCTCCTTTGCAAAGAATTTCGCAGATAAAAAAGATTTGATTGCAAAAATATATTTAAGTGCAGGACCAGCTGGCGAACTAAGATATCCCTCCTACCAGAATGCAGATGGTTGGGACTTTTCAGAAAGAGGGAAGCTTCAAGCTTATACAGAAGGTGCGAAAAGGGATTTCAGGCTTTCGATGCAATCAAAATATATATCGATAAAAAAACTCAATGCAGCTTGGGGAAAAAGATATAAGAACTGGGATGAGATTCAGCCTCCAGGTAACGGGGATTCATTTTTCATGAAAGGCGGTGAAATCGACACCGTCTTTGGAAAAGATTTTATGCAGTGGTATCAGGGTTCTCTGGAAAAACATCTTTCAAGAATCTCGAAATTGGCCCATAAACATTTTGATGAAGTCTTCGATGTTCCCATTGGTGCTAAAATCTCAGGTGTCCATTGGAAAATGAATGATCCGATCATGCCGCATTCAGCAGAGTATAGTGCCGGGTACTATAACTATTCCCAACTTCTTGATCAATTCAAGGAATCAAAAATGGCCCTTACCTTTACATGCTTGGAGATGGGGGACACCGACGCGCAAACGGCACCATACTATAGCTCACCAAAGACGTTGGTTGCCCAAATTGCCACATTGGCCAAAGAAAAGGGTATTTCGCTAAATGGCGAAAACGCGCTGCCCATCAGCAATGAAGGCGGATTTGATAATGTAGCGGAAATGGTTTACAACTTCGGTTTTGACGGTTTCACTTTCCTGAGGATGTCCTATTTATTCGATGACACAGGACAACCAACAGCTGAGTTACCAATGCTGGCGAATAAATTGCCAAGCAAATCGATTCCGGTTACATTCACGGTTGAAAATGTCCCTGCCGCACATGGTGTATACTTAATTGGTGACCGGGGAGAAATCGGCAGGTGGAATCCAGTCGATTATGAATACAAGCTCACTCAACGTGAAAAGGGCAGCTGGAGCGGAACTTTCCGTTTAGCGGCGGATCGATATTATCAATTCAAGTTCGTCATGAAAGATGAAAATGGTAAGATTACTTGGCAACAAGGTCCGAATGAAAGTCTTACAACCCCAGCCACCGGCAAAGGAGCTTATACATTCTTCTGGTAAGTCGTATGCCTGCAGAGGGGGACGTAATCTAAATGTAATCGTTTGTCATTGGAATGCTCTTGATGTTAGGCGTTTCTCCATATACACTTTAAATACGATTGAGGAGTGGATAATTTGAAAGAAATAACGATGGATCAATTAATATTTAAAGAGCATTTATCGATGATCGAACAATTTTCATTGAAGGATTTTATGTTTAAGTGGCTCGGCAGCCCAGATGAAGGATTGGATCACTTACTGCCGCTTACGTACACATTCCAAGACTTTGCAAAAATGGAAACGACAGCGGAAACCAATCTAAACATCAACGGCGATGAAACGTTCAAATATGTCACCATTACCAAAGATAATCAAATAGTTATGGGCGGCTTATGCAGAAACCAAGAATTGACCTTTCGGATTTTGTCCCTGGATGAACGTTTAGGGAGCTGCTAAAGAGCTGTTCGTGAATAAATAATATAAGGCAATGCTTTAATTGCCTCAGACCGTAGACAAACTCGATAATGATGGAGATTGTCAACGGTCTTTTTGGTTTTTATAGGAACTGTTGGAAATTCAGCTAAAGAAGATTATGTAAAGATATTGGGGCTAATATGGTTTGCGCCTATGATACATTGGGGGAAATAGGATTAAAGGAAACGAATTACTTGGGCTGGCGTTGTATGGGACACGTGTTCATGTGGGCAATAGTAGTGGGCAAGCTGGCACGTTTAAAACAAGCGAAGGCGATACTAATTGTAGAAACATTAAAGGTTAGCTTGGGGGCGACGAGAAAACATGATCCAGAGCGATTAGCATCTGTCGCTGAAAAAATGGACACGACCTATTGCTAAGGTCTTCAATTTATGTGGTGCGGCTCTTGCTCACAAATTAGTCGTAATTAGGAAGGTAATGTGTTAATCAAAGTTTAAAAATAAAAGAATATTTACAAAATAAATCCAAATATGGAATTGCCCTAGTGTATGATAAGGGTTGAAGCAAATTAATTAAAATGCTTGAAAGGGGATAGGGAAATGGGAAGGAAGTTGGCTGAATCGCTAAAAACGCTTTTGAATGAAACGTTTGAGGGACCGGGAAACGGAGGAAGCTATTATACTGATTCAAAACCGAATACAGGCATTTTTGGCACTCTTGAAGGGCTGAACGCGGAAGATGCATCTCTTTCCATTCACGGATCGACAATAGCCGCTCACGCTGACCACACCCGTTATTACTTATGGGTGGTCCGGACGATGATCAGTGGTGTGGAATTTGAAAAGGATTGGGATGCCAGCTGGACCATTTCTCAAGTCGATGAGACAAAATGGGCCGAAATCAAGGAAGGCCTACAGTCTGAATACCACTCACTTTTAGCCAAAATCGATACAATCGATTTGGAGGAATGGCTGACGAATGTAAATGCGATCATCGCTCATTCCGCTTATCATCTTGGAGCCTTAAGACAAATGATAAAAGAACTCGAAAGTGAAAAATAAAGATTAAAAGTGAATTTAACTGAAACCCAGCAATAAATGCTGGGTTTCTATTTATTGCTTTTTCCTGAAGGGGGATTCGTAGACGGGAAAGGTAAAGCAAACGGCAGTCCATTGGCAGACGAATATGCCTTGTGAATTCTTGCTGAAATGTGTCAGGTTATCTCGGAATCTAAGACTTTATAAAAGGGTTCAAGTCGTAATTGGAGAAATAGTAAGTATCATGACGTTTTTGGGCAGAGAATGATGTCTGCATGAAGATCGAAGGAATAGGAGGGTTTTTAATTAAAAAGAAGCTTTTGGCATTTTTATGTATAGTTTGTTATGCATTCATTTGGGAAGCATCAGGGACTTACAATGTTTTTGCTGAACAAAAAACCTATATCATTGCGGTAGAGAGTGCTCTTCCCCCATTTTCATTCAAAAATGAAGCCAATGAACCAAGTGGCATCAATATTGATCTGATGGAGAAAATAGCGAAAAATAACGGCACTGTTTTCGAATATCTTCCAATGGAAATGCAAGAAGCGGAAAAACGGTTAATGAACGGTTCCGTCGATGCCATCGTCGGGAGTACCTATAGTATCGAAAAAGATAATCAGCTAGATTTCACCCAGCCTTATTTTACCATGTCCCAATCAATCATCATCCCAAGCAATAGGAAAAAGGATATCCATACGTTAACGGACTTACGCGATGCCCATGTTGTCCTTGACCCCACAACACCTGTAATCAGCACTTTTCTCAATATGAGGAATACAAACTTAACGACTGTTTCGAATCAATACTCCGGAATGTTAACGTTAATGAATGACCGAGCAGATGCTTTCATAGGCAACAAATGGACGGCGGAATATTATTTAAAAAAACTCCGCCAGGGGGAAAACTACATCATTCTTGATGAGGTCATTGAACCTGCGGATTATACGATTGCTGTTAAGCAAGGAAATCAAACGCTTCTATTCATGATGGACAATGCCCTCACTGAACTTAAAGCCAATCGTCAATTAAATGGGATCATCGATAAATGGCTCATGCCGCAATCCGATCAAAAAATCGCCAGACTGGAGCAATTCATTTTCTGGCTGACCATGATTTTAACCGCCGGAGCCATTATTCTTTTCATTATTTACATATGGAATCAAAAGCTAAAAAAATCCGTCCTTGCCCAGACTCGGACATTGCACCTATTGAATGAGGATTTAGAGAAACAACGGCAAAAACTGGACAATAGTAAAGCTTTCAAAGAACAAATCTTAAACAACATCAATACAGGCATCATCACCTTCGATCACGATTTCCTGATTACAAGCTGCAATGAAAAAGCATCAGAGATCCTGAACATTTCCAAGGAAATGATTCTGAATATTCCAAATCATACTCAGCTATTGAAGATGTTCGAAGCTACCCATCCAGAACAAAGAGAAAAAGTGGGCACAGGTTCCTTTCGGATCCGGGTTTTGCATGGACGGCATGAACAGAAGGAGATTTCCTATTCGATGCATAAGATGTACAGTACGGAAAAGATACATACCGGGTACTTACTGTCCATGAATGATGAAACGGAGAAGAAAACGTTGGAGAAAAAATTGGTCACACAGGAAAAGCTGCACGCACTTGGTCAACTGGTTGCCGGGGTTGCCCATGAAATTAGAAACCCGTTAACATCGATAAAAACATTCATTGATTTACTTCCAAGCAAATACGATAAGCCTCAATTCCGGCAAGTTCTAATGGAGCACTTGCCCACTGAAGTCAACCGTCTCAATGCAATCGTTACCGATTTAATTGAATATGCACGTCCACGACCGCCGAATATAACGAATTGCCCTGCTCATGAACTTATTTCATTACTTGCTTTCCATAAGGTGACAATGGCAAAAAAGCAAATACATTTTGAACAGGCAATAGATGAGGACCTTATCTTTTATATAGATTTACAGCAGATTCACCAAGTTATCCTTAATCTGGTATTGAATTCGATTCAGGCTGTGGAGGAAAGAGAGGTAAAAACGATTACCATTTCCATTGATAGAGAAAACGAGAAAACCGGGCGGATTACCATATCGGATTCAGGCATTGGCATCAAACAGGATGAGCAGAACCACATTTTTGAACCTTTTTACACAAATAAAGATAAGGGAGTCGGCTTGGGCCTAACGTTATCGTATAGGCTAATCAAAGAAAACAATGGAGATATCCAAGTTAAAAGCCATCCTGATTGTGGAACGACATTCATCATTTTGCTGCCTTTATATACGAATGAACTCAAGAAGGAGGAGAAATCTGATGTTACATGTATTAGTGATCGATGATGAACCCGCCATTTGCAACGCGCTTAGCTTTGCGTTGGAAGACTCCTATCAAGTCACGACAACGACAGACCCGGATGAAGGCCTTCGGAAGATTGAAAATCAAACATTTGATATCGTTTTGCTTGATTTGAGGATAGGCAATAAAAGCGGGCTTGATATCCTTCTGAAAATCAAACAACTCGCTCCTAACGTGGCAGTCATCATGATGACTGCCTATTCATCCATCGATACTTCCATCGAGGCCATAAAAAAAGGAGCCTATTATTATATTGAGAAGCCTCTAAATATAAAAGAACTTTCGATGCTTATGATGAGGGCAGCCGAATTCAATCAGATGACGAATCAATTGGAGACACTTCATGAAGAATTGGAGAAACAAAGGGGAATGGGGAATTTTCTTGGTAATAGCAGGGCGATGCAGCGCATTTTTTCCATGATCGATAGAGTGAAAGATATTGATTCCAGTGTGCTTATTACAGGTGAAAGCGGAACGGGCAAAGAGCTTGTAGCCAGGAACATCCATACGCTGGGAAGAAGGAAAAATAAGCCCATGCAGATCGTCAATTGCGCGGCTATTCCCGACATGCTGCTGGAATCTGAATTGTTCGGGTATGAAAAGGGAGCTTTTTCAGGTGCCACCCAGAGGAAGGATGGGAAGTTCGTTGCCGCTAATGGAGGCATTCTATTTCTTGATGAAATTAGTGAAATGCCCTTGCCCCTCCAAGCCAAATTATTACGGGTGCTGCAGGAACGGGAAGTGACTCCCCTCGGTTCCAATACGAAACGATCATTGGATGTCCGCATAATCAGTGCGGCCAATAAAAATCTGGAGCAAATGGTGATGGACGGGGAGTTCCGGGAGGATTTGTTTTTCAGGCTGAATGTCATTCCCATTTCCATGCCGCCGCTTCGGGAAAGAAAAGAAGATTTGCCGATCCTGATGGATTATTATATGAAAAAACACGCAAGGGACATGAACAGGGAAGAGAAGACATTTTCGGCGGCCGCACGGCAGATCCTGCTCGATTATCATTATCCCGGGAATGTCCGCGAGCTTGGGAACATGATCGAATATGCGGTAGCCCTATCAAATTCTACATGTATGGAGGATACAGACCTGCCACAATATGTTCAAGAACAAAAGTTCGTCTTTCAGCCGGATGTGTTGGAGGATGATCGAAACAGTTTTCGCGTTCCACTTGGCATGTCCATGAAAGACATAGAGGAAAAAGTCATTACGGCCACTCTGCAATATTGTAAGAACCATCGGCAAAAAACCGCGCAAGTCCTAAAAATATCGGAAAGAAGCCTGCGTGATAAAATTAAACTCATTTCCCAAAAAGAATAAACTAAAGGCTGAACCGGCAAATTTTTCTGGGGATTCGGAAAATATTGCCGGTTTCCTATAGATTTGCATCGATACATCGGCAAAATTTCCATGATGAAGCGATTACTTCACTTGGCATGTTACTTGCATCTAAATAGAGTAAGAGAGGAGATCACTATGAAAAATGGAACACTCTTTCTACCATTCATTTTGCTATTTTGTTTCATAACGGGATGTTCTTTCATGAATGAGCAGCAGGAAATCTCTCAACCTGCTTCTGCCCTGAGACAGGGACAACCAGATTCAAGCGGACAGGATTTGTCGAATCGGATGCTAATCATAGCAACCGGGGACATGTCAGGTGTTTATTTTACCGTAGGCCAGAGACTGTCTGCGTTGTACGAAAGATATAACGGAGCCGTGTCGGGGACACAGGTCACACAAGCTTCCATCGAAAATACGGAGCTAGTCAGCCAGCACAGGGCCGAAATCGGCTTTACGACAGTGGACGTACTAGAGTTGCCTTCTACGAACAAATCAAGATTACGAGCATTGACGACCCTCTATTCCAACTATGTTCAAATTGTTACCACAAAACGTCATGATATTGATTCCTTGGATGATTTAGCTGGAAAAAGGGTTAGTGTGGGTACAAGCGGCAGCGGCACTAGACTAATTGCAGAACGAATCCTTTTGGAAACGGATTTACAGCCTGAACAATTGAATTTATCTTATCTTTCTTTTACCCAAGCTGCCGAAGCGCTGCAAAATGGTTCCATTGATGCGGCTTTCTTCTCTTCAGGCATCCCGAATTATGAAATCGCTTACACATCCAAGCAAACCGAGCTCTCAATCATTCCGATACCGAAAGACATTATTGACCGTTTGCAGAAGCAATACGGAGTGTACGCTCAAAATGAAATCCCGGTTGATACATACAAGGGAATGCAGAAAGAGGTCCAAACGATTTCCATCAAAAATGTCTTGGTCACTTACGATGAAATGTCCGATCGGCATGCTTACAATCTTGTGAAAACATTATATGAGCATCTGCCGGAGCTGCAGGATACACATCCCGCCGCTTCTGACATTTCATTGAATGACGCAGCAGGGCCAGTTCCGCTCGATTTTCATTCTGGTGCCATGAAATATTTTACCGAACATGGATTGATGAAAAAATGAAAAAATGGAGGAAATGAGTATGAAGAAAATAATGAGTTTACTATCCATCATCATCTTGGTTGCGCTTGCAGGTTGCGGAAACCCGACTCCACAAAAACCGGGCGAATCCGTACAAACTAATTCAGGAGAAAAAGGAGAGAAAAAAATAACGATTGCCGGGAATGGAGGAGTCATCGAAAGTGCCATTCGTGATGTCATCGCTCCTAAGTTCAAAGAAGAAACGGGAATAACCGTCAATTATATTTCCGGCTTATCGGGAGAAATCCTATCGAAAGTGGAATTACAGAAAAACGCGCCACAAATCGATATCGCCTTTTTTGTACCAGTGGACGTAATCCGGGCAAAGGAGAAGGAGCTGATCGAACCGGTTGATGAGTCCAATGTGCCGAATATGAAATCGGTGGATCCGCGTTTCATTCCGGCGGAGAAGGCAGCTGCTCCCGTATTCGGGTTAGTCATTGCACCGGCGTATAATACGGAAACCTTCAAAAAGGAGAAGTTGAAACCGATTGAATCGTGGAATGATTTGGTCTCACCGGATTACGAGGGGAAAACGGCCTTTGCGGATATTACGAATGACTGGGGCTTCAATACCCTTAATGGTTTAGCGATTTCAAATGGAGGAAGTACGGAAAACATCGAACCAGGGCTTGAAAAGGCAAAAGACCTTGCTGGCTATTCCAATACGTTTTATAAAAATTCAACACAAATGATGCCTGCGATCCAGCAAGGGGCCGCGGATATAACGGTCATGGGCAGTTATTCAATAGGTGAACTGGCCGTATCCGGAATTCCCATCAAAATGGCTGTACCGAAAGAAGGCGTACCGCTGCAGGCTTTCAGCGCCGGGTTAGTGAAGAATACACCCAACAGTAAAGAGGCCCTAGAGTTCATTAATTATTTAGTCAGTAAAGAGGCCCAACAACTCATTTCCGAAAAAGGATTTTATCCGACGGTGGAAGGGATGAAGATACCGGAGAAATACGAAGAATCAATCGGACTCAAGGAAAGTGACAAAACATTCAAACCTGATTTCGCCAAGTTCGCTGAAATTCGTGCTGAGGTGTCGGACAGATGGGCAAAAGAGGTTACTCCTGAATTAGGAACAAAACTTAAATAAAAAGGGGTGGAGGTAACATGGAAGTAGTGAAAACAGAGGCAGGAACCAACAGGATGTCTATGAAGTCCATTCACCGTTTCGAGTCAACCAAAAATGACGTGGAGATAAAAGGGGCATTCAAGCAGTTTGGCACGAATGTTGTTCTGAATGGAATCGATCTCGAGGTGAAGCAAGGGGAGTTACTAACCCTTCTTGGCCCTTCAGGATGCGGCAAGTCCACCACCTTGAACCTCATCGCAGGATTCCTCGATGCGGATCGGGGCGAGGTCCATATCAAGGGCAATAATGTTACAAAGGTTCCCCCTTATAAAAGAGATTTAGGGATGGTTTTTCAAACGTATTCGCTTTTTCCCCATATGACAGTCTATGAAAATCTAAGTTTCGGGTTGAAACTGCGTAAAGTCGGAAAGTCCGAGCAAGAAAAGAAAATAAGCCAAGCGCTTGAATTGGTGAAAATGTCCGGGCTTGAGAATCGTTATCCGAGGGAGTTATCTGGGGGACAGCGCCAGCGTGTTGCCATTTCACGGGCACTTGTCGTGGAGCCAGAGCTGCTTCTGCTGGATGAGCCCCTTTCAAACCTTGATGCCAAATTAAGGCATGAATTGAGGGCTGAGATCAAGCGACTGCAAAAGGAGATTGGCGTGACGACCATATTTGTCACCCATGACCAAGAGGAAGCCCTTTCCATGTCGGATCGAGTAGTGGTCATGAATGCAGGGAAAATTGAACAAATCAGTACGCCGACTGACATATACAATCATCCCAAGACTGAATTCGTGTTTCAGTTCATCGGAAAATCGAATTGTTTTGAAGGGAACGTGTCAGCGGTGGATTAACGGAAAATCACAGTCAAGTTAGGTTCTGACTTCGCTCATGTAGACGCTGGTAATATCATGGGCGATGACGGTGATTTGAAACCGGGGGATGCGGTCAGGATATATATCAGGCCAGAAAAAATGGAGATCATCTCTGCGGAGGGAACATCATCTTCTCCGCCGTTGGATTTCCATCGTGCTCAAATCAGCCAAATCAATTACCTTGGTACGTCTTGGGAGGTCCATGTACTGCTACAAGGAAAGAGCATTCAAGTATTAACGGCCGCTTTCGATTCTTCATGGCAAAATGGAAGTGAGGTGTTTATCGGATGGAGCCCATCAGAAGTTATGCTAGTCAAGAAATAGAAACTAAGATGAATCCGCTTGAGCCGCAACAGGAACCTAAGTTCAAAAAAAGGAAAGTATGGGTGCCGGGTTTGCTGCTCTTAACGCCCATTCTGCTATTTATATTCGGTTTCTTCGTCATACCGATGTTATACATCTTATATTTAAGCTTCATTTCCACCGATAATCTTGGGGCGGAGGATGCGGTATATAGCTTGAAAAACTATACCCAATTATTTACCGATAGCTACTATCTATCCTCTTTATGGCTGACGGTAAAAATCAGTTTATATTCCGTATTGGTCGCTTTATTCCTAGGGTACCCTGTCGCTTTGACAATGGCAAGAAGTTCAGCGCGAATCAGGGGGTACATCACCCTCTTGATCGTCTCTCCGCTTTTGGTGAGTATCGTTGTGCGCAATTTTGGCTGGTACCTGCTGCTGCTGCCGAACGGAACGATCAATCAAACCTTGATGGCGCTCGGAATCATCAATGCGCCATTGAAACTTCTATTTTCGGAAATCGGAGTGGTGATCGGGCTCTCCAATGCCTACCTGCCGTTCATGATCCTATCGATCGTTGCCAGCCTTTATAATATCGACCCTTCCCTGGACAAGGCGGGAGCCATACTAGGTGCAAGCCCTTTCAGAAGGTTCTTTTCGATAACCTTGCCGCTAAGCATACCAGGCATCGTATCGGGCTGCATACTTGTGTTCAGCTTATCGATGAGTGCGTATGTCACACCGGCACTCATGGGCGGAGCGAATGTGCCAGTCATGCCCGTTGTCATATACGACCAGATTAATAATCTGCTTCACTGGACATTCGGATCTGCCCTTTCTTATATTCTATTGGCAACGACGGTCCTTTCAGTGACCATTTTTACGAGAGTGTTTGAAAAAGGGAAATTCAAGGAGGTATTCCGATAATGAAAACGTTTGGCGGCCTTCGGATTGCAGTAGCCGTGTTAGCAATCATCTATATCTTGATTCCGCTGATTGTCGTTATCCCGGCATCTTTTACTAGCGCGAATTATCCTAGTTTTCCAGCTGATGGTTTTTCGCTGCAATGGTATACAAAAATACTGGAGCGTCCTGAATTTCTCGAAGCATTTTTGAACAGTGCAAAGTTTGCTGCGCTTGCGGCCCTTTTCTCGGTCATATTCGGGACCTTGGCAGCTCTTGGCATCGCAAAATATGAGATTCCGGGTAAATCCTATATTACAGCCCTTTTAACTTCTCCATTGAGTGTTCCGCAATTGGTTTTGGGGATAGCCCTTTTAATGTACTTTACACCCATGATGCTGGCCGGGACGTCTACTGGTTTTTTAATTGCCCATATCGTCATTTGCATCCCCTATGTCATGCGGCTCGTGTTGACGGGTTTAAGCGGATTTGATTACAATCTTGAACGTGCTGCAGCCATACTGGGGGCCAACCCTTTGACTGTATTCCTGAAAGTGACGCTGCCGCTGATCGGATCTGCGGCCATATCGGGAGGTTTATTCGCCTTTTTGACATCGTTTGATAATGTGACGGTTTCCCTCTTTATGGTATCACCTGAAATGCGAACGCTGCCGATCGAGATTTTTTCGCAAATGCAGGATGCCTATAATCCAATCGTCGCAAGCGTATCAAGCGTAGTCATTTTCATATCTGTGCTGCTGATCATCATACTCGAAAAAATTCAAGGTGTCGGGAAGGTTTTCGGCGGTTCACATCATACAAACGGATAACCGCTATGAACCTAGAAAGGAAGTGAAGCACATGGAGCAAGACGCCCTTGCTGCTCTTAGTCAGATCATTCCTGGGGATCGGATGTTCCTTGATTTGGCGGAGCGTTATTGTTATAGCTATGATGCTTCTTTTGGGGAGTATTTACCTGAAATTGTCATACAGCCTAAAAACGCGAAAGAAATCAGTGAGTTAGTGAAAATGGCCAATCTACACAAAATCCCCGTTTACCCTAGAGGATCGGGTACCTCTCTAAGTGGCGGCCCCTTACCTGTAAAGGGCGGGATGGTTCTTGATCTTACCCTTTTGCGAGATAAATTGTTTATTGACAGGGAAAATATGCTCGCGATTGTGTCTCCAGGCGTGATTACGGCCACCATCCATCAAAAAGCCGACGAAGCGGGTTTGTTTTATCCACCTGACCCAAGCAGTTCCAATGTGGCCACAATAGGCGGGAATCTATTGGAAAATTCGAGCGGACCAAAAGGGTTGAAGTATGGGACGACTAAAGAATATGTAATCGGATTGGAAGTGGTCACGCCTACAGGGGAAATCATCCGTACCGGCGGAAAGACCGTGAAAAATGTTACCGGCTATGACTTGACCCGGTTAATTGTGGGTTCAGAGGGCACCTTGGGAATTGTGACGGAGGCGATCATCCGCTTGATTCCAAAACCGCAAAGCCAAAAAACATTCGTGGCCCATTTCAATCATTTCATTGACTCGGGCCATGCGATAACAAGCATCTTATCGTCAGGAATCCTCCCTTCGGCCTTGGAATTAATGGATAATGCATGTATCCGTGCTGTCGAGAACTATCGCCCTTCAGGCTTGCCGCTACAAGCAGAGGCCATCTTGATCATCGAAGTCGATGGTCATCCGTTGGCAATTGAAGAAGAAATAAATAAATGCGCGGATATTTGCAAAGATAACGGGGCTTCCTACGTCAAGATTGCGGAAACGGAGGAGGAACGCCAAACCATTTGGAGTGCGCGTAAATGGGTATCCCCGGCCATTACTCAAATGGGGCCGACGAAAATTTCGGAGGATGCCACGGTCCCGCGCAATCAAATTCCGGCAATGATGGAGAGATTACAGCAAATCCGCGATAAATATGAATTGAACTTGGTTGTTTTCGGTCATGCCGGTGATGGAAACTTACACCCGAACATCATTACCGATAAACGAAATAAAGCGGAAATGAAAAAAGTGGAGCTTGCCGTTAGTGAAATTTTTGAAGCAGCGATCGAACTGGGCGGAACGCTTTCCGGGGAACACGGAATCGGTACGTTGAAGTCACCCTATATGGAAATGGAATTAGGGGCAAATGGGGTAAATATGATGAAAAAAATCAAGGAAGCGTGGGATCCGAATAATATCTTGAACCCTGGTAAGATCTTTGCTGAAAAAGGTCAAACAAAGGTCGTGTTGCTCACATGAAGGCAGCTGCCACATCCAACCATGCAAATAGAGCGGTTGAACAATTGCACGCGAATGCTCATGACTGGACAAATCAATGCGTTAAATGCGGGTATTGCTTGCCAGCATGCCCCACCTACGAATCAATGGGCGTGGAATCCGCTTCACCACGGGGCCGAATCAACCTAGTCAAACTGGCTGCCGAGGGGAAAATAGATCTTCAAAAGGATTTAACGGAACCGATCGAGCTTTGTTTAGGTTGCCGCGCCTGTGAAACCGCCTGTCCTGTCGGTGTTCCTTACGGGCATATATTGGAGGCGGCAAAGGAAGCGATCGGAAATCGCCCGCCCAGCAGCGATAACATGACGAAGATGAAGAAACTGGCATTGGTTCACCTCTTTCCCTACCCTCGGCGAATGAATCTGCTCGGTAGCGGGGCCATGCTTTATCAAAAATCAGGGTTATCCAATCTTGTTCGTCAATCGAATCTGCTCTACAGGTTTTCACCGGTTCTTGCCCATTTAGAACAAGCGCTTCCAGCCATCGAATCTCCCGCGAAACGGATCAGGGCGGGTACGCTGATACCTTCCAAAGGGGCAACCCGAATGAGAGTGGCATTCTACACAGGCTGCATCATGGATTCGCTGATGTCACGAATCAACCGTCTTACCATCGAGCTGCTTACCCTTGTGGGATGTGAGGTCATACTTCCGGAAAATCAAAGCTGCTGCGGTGCCCTCCATTCCCATCAAGGCGAAGCGAAGCAAGCGAAAGCTCTGGCGAAAAGGAACATCCAGGCTTTCATGCAGATGGATGCAGAGGTAATCGTCAGTAATGCCGGGGGCTGCGGTGCATCACTTCGGGAATATGAACAGCTCTTGGCTGATGATTGCGAGTGGTCAGGGGCAGCAAAAGATTTCTCCAAGAAATCAAAAGATATCAGCCAAATTCTTCATCAGTTAGGGCCGCTCCCTTTTACTGAAGAATATCATGGCATCGTTACTTTCCAAGATTCCTGCCACTTGCGCAATGTCCAGAAGGTGCAAACGGAGCCGCGTTTATTATTGCAAGCGATACCAGGTATCACTTACGTGGAAATGGCGGGATTTGACCGTTGCTGTGCATCGGGAGGCATATACAACCTTCTCCATTTTGAGGAATCGATGAAAATCCTGGATGGAAAAATGAACGACCTTAAAGAAACAAGGGCCACTACAGTCATAACGGTTAATCCTGGCTGCCAAATGCAAATGAGCATTGGCATCCAAAGGGATGGGGCGGCTAACTCTATTAAAAGCTTGCATCTCGTTGAAATTCTTGCCAAGGCCTGTGGCTTGAATTGACAGATTAACGCCAAGGTTGTTTGAGGATGATGGCAGGCGTAGATAAAGCATGCGAATGGCAGTTTGCTACGAAATTTAACTATATTAAAATATGGAAAAGGGTATAATGAGTAAGGGAATGATGGATGTAAAGTAGAGGATTTATGTAGATTGGAATTACATGCCGTTCACTATCCAGATATTTACACAAAGACAGAAGGAGAAATGATTCACTTGACTAATAAAGAAACGAAAATGAACGAGTTACCTGAAAACTATGAGGAATTAAAAAAGTCCGCCAATCGCAAATCCAATTGGAGGGAACGTTTGGATGCGATAGAAGAGTTAGGACAAGCGAAAAACCAACAAACCATCGATATATTAACCCATATCATGAACAGTGATTCTGTCTATAAAGTTCAGGAGGCATCCTACCGGCAACTAAAAAGATTAGGAGAAGACGTTCAATTGCCATCCAGAAAAAAAGGGGAATTGGTTAAAGGGTTAACGAAAATCCTATTAAGGATAAAGAAGAGTTTGCCGGAAGACCATACGTATGAGGAATTCAAGGAAAAACTTCAAAAGATGCGGATGGATATATACGATACCTATGAGGGGGAAAAGGGCGCAGACTTCGATGAATGGCTAGAGAGCACATGGTCTTCCTTATCGAAAAGATAACCTTCCGTACAAGCGGGAATCAACAAAGGAGCAAAATTTTTGCTCCTTTTTGCTATGTGCCGAATAAAAGCCAAGGAGCTTTACATCTGGGTTTCTTTTAGATAAGGGTATTATTCTGACCAATTTTCGCAAAATATACAAAGGCCAAAAAAAACGGAAGGTGATTGACATGAAGGAAATATCCCAAAAGAGATTTTGTGAAACGTGCAAGAAGGAGACCATTCATACGGTAACGGAAGATGCATTGGAAATAGAATATTCCTGTAACGAGTGTAAGGCGCACCAAGAGATTTACAAATCTTTTTTTTAAAAATGATTGAAGAACACTTTGGTCAAAGGCAGCTACTTTAACTTACGATCTGATAAAAGGGAAGTAAGTTTATATTGTAATACCTTTTACAAAAAAGCAATCACACAATGTGTGGATTGCTTTTTTGTATCTACTTGTATTTTATCGTTATACAGCTTGTTTAGGATAATGAACTTGTTTAGGTAGAGCAGTTGGCCTCAAAGCCGCGAATAGGATAACAAAAACGAATACACTAACACCTAGAATTAAATAGGTTTTAGAAAAGCCTATCGTATCGTACCAATGACCAAGTATTGGCGAAAGAATGGCTTGACCCACTTGAGACACGAAATAATATCCTACAATATACATCGTAGCCGAGAACTTAGCATTGAAATTAGCATCGATAAATTTTAAGATAGCAATCAACATAATCGGAAGTTCGAAAGAATGTAACATTTTCATTGTAGAAATGCCAATCGGTTCCACCGCTAATCCCGATCCAGTAATACGAATTGCCATGAGTAACCCTGCCAGGACCAAACTTTTCTTGGCGCCGATTTTATTAACGATAAACGGGGCAATAAACATCATGCCTGCTTCTAAAAAGATTTGTATAGAATTTAGATAACCAAACATTTGATTTCCTTGTCCGCTGGTAGAGAATAAGGAAGCATAATAAACGGGAAATTGTTGATCATAGACAGAATAAATACAAGCCACGCCTAGAACATACACCATAAATATCCAAAAAGTTTTGTTCTTTAATAAAGCTAATGTATCTGTTAATTTAATTGAATCCGTTTTCTTTTGTTCTTCTTCTGAAATTTGAACGTTCATTAATAGAAGAAAGAGAATAAGGAAGATACTACATGCCGATGCAACCCAAAAGCTGATATGAGGATTGATGTTAAACAGTTTCCCCGAAAAGAAGGCTGCAGCTGCAGCACCTAATGATCCCCACATCCTTACTTGTCCGTACTCGAAATGATATTTTCTGCCGGTGCGTTCGGCGTATGATTCAATAGCTCCAAACGATGCTAGTAATGTGGCACTGAGATAAACACTTCCGGTAATGGCGCCTAAAATAGGATTGTAATGTAATAGAGGACTATAAATATAAATGAAAAACGGACCAATTAGCATTATCAAAAATGTTATAACCCACAACAAATGTTTCCTCAATCCAATTTTATCGGAAATGAAACCGTATAGTGGTTGGAAACAAAGGGTGGCGATAGCATTAATGGAAAAAATCGTACCTACTTGGGCGCCACTTAGCTCTAATGTTTGTCCTAACCATATAGCAAATAAAGACATGGCAGATGTAGAAGCAAAAAAATAAAAAAAAGTAAAGCCGCTTAAAGACCAATAATTTAAATTCTTTTTCATGTTCTCAATCCCTTATATGTATTTTTTTCCATGTGATTTTCAAAACTACACTTTCCCAATAACGTAATAGTTAGAAAATTACACAAGGTTGAAGCGCTTTCTTTTTTGATGAAGGAAGTATAAGGTCCATTGAAACAAAATAAAGGGCATCCGAAACGTTTCGGAAAATATATAAAACTAAAAACTATTCATTTTTAGTTTTTAGTAGTACTGTCTCTAATAATCAAATTCGTATCTACATAACGGCACAAATCCGTTGGATCCTCTTCTAGCATTTTAATGAGTAAGTCTGCAGCTTCAGAACCAATTTTGTACACTTCTTGTCCAATCGTGGTTAATGGGGGCAGACAGTAGGAAGCAAGGGTAATATTATCGTATCCAACTATGGAAATGTCATCTGGTACTGTCTTGCCTAATTTATGGCAGGCTTTTAATGCTCCAAGTGCCATGACATCACTGGCGCAAAATAAAGCATCCATGTCTTTATTTTCTTCTAAGAGCTTATAAGTAACGCTTTCCGATGTTGCTTCTTCAAAGGCACCATCTACAATCCATTCCTTGTTGACGGGAAGGTTGTACTCCGTAAGCTTCTCGATATATCCTTTCAATCGTTCTTCACTTACATAAGCCCCTTCATGTCCATTGATCATCCCTATATTTTTATGACCTAGCTGGATAAGATGCTCAATGGCTTTTTTTGCACCTAATACATTGTCCGTCGTTACATATCCAACGGAATCCGTTTGTATGGGAATATCTATCAATACACAAGGAATATCACTTTCCAAGATTTCTTTTAAATATGGATCGTCTTTTCTAATACCTTGGACAATCGCTCCATCGACACGGCGTTCACGACAAAGCTGTGTATAAGTCTTTTCACGCTGTTTCGTGGTATTCGTGTTAAATAAAATCAAATCGTAACCAAGGGCTGAAGCCGTTTCATTGATTCCACAGAGCACTTCGAACGTAAAATTATCCTTTATATTTTCCTTACTCATTCCGGACACGAGTAATCCAATGGTTTTGGACTTCTTCATAACAAGCCCGCGTGCTAACGTGTTAGGGCTGTAGTTCAGCTCTTTAGCAACAGCCAGGATTTTTTGTTTGGTCTTTTCATTTACATCAAAATAACCATTTAATGCCCGGGATACAGTAGTGACGGAAACCCCGGCAGCCTTTGCGATATCTTTAATCGTTGTCAAAAAAAAACCTCCAAAACGTTTCGGATCACTTTCACTTTATTTTAGCGCCCTTAAAATAAATATTCAATCTTTTTTTATTTAGAAAATTGATAATAAAGAAATTACTCTTGTTTTTTGTTAAACAGATAGCTTAATGTATTAGTGAAACAATGGGATGCCTAATTATGTAAAAGGTATCGAGAAAATCGATGAGATAAGAGCGAAAATGGAGGTAAATCATGGTGATTGATAGGCGACATCAGGAAGCGATTGAATTGGCAGCGCAATCCATTCGTCAAAACGTTAAGAAAGTTAGCGGGGATCATTGGAGACTCAATTATCATATAAGTACAGAGGCCTTTTGGATGAATGATCCTAATGGGTTCAGTACGTTTAAAAATGAATATCATTTATTTTATCAGCATCATCCCTATAGCGCTGAATGGGGACCTATGTTTTGGGGACATGTAAAAAGTAAGGACCTAGTTTTTTGGGAACATCTACCGATAGCGTTGGCTCCCAGTGAAGAATACGATCTGGATGGTTGCTTTTCAGGTAGTGCCATCGAAAAAGATGGTTTTCTCTATGTCTTGTATACGGGGAATGTTTGGACAGGTAATGATCAAGACACAGATTTACGGCAAACTCAGTGTCTTGCTGTAAGTGAAGATGGCATCCATTTTAATAAAATCAATCAAAATCCCGTCATGTTATCAGCGCCAAAAGGAGAGATCCACCCTCATCATTTTAGGGATCCAAAGGTGTGGAAGCATGGTGATGATTATTATTGTGTGGTCGGATCACGCACAAAGGACCATCAAGGGCAAGCGTTGTTATATCACTCAAAGGATTTAATGGATTGGGAATTTATGAACGTTATGGCAAAGAGTGATGGGAAGTTAGGTTATATGTGGGAATGCCCGGATTTTTTTCATTTAGACGGGCATGACATATTGATGATATCTCCACAAGGGATGGAGCCAGTGGATGATCTTTATCAGAACCTCCATCAAGCGGGATATATTCAAGGCAAGTTAGATTATGAAACTGGCTTGCTCCATTATCGTAACTTTCAACTATTGGATTATGGTTTTGATTTTTATGCTCCACAAACCATTCAAGACCTTAAAGGAAGGCGTATTATGATAGCTTGGTTGGCGATGTGGGAAAGTGAGATGCCTGAACAAAAAAACAATTGGGCAGGGGCTATGACCATTCCACGTGAGTTAACGGTTCAAGACAATAAAATCCTAGTAAATCCTATTTCAGAATTTGAAAAGCTTCGGGAAAATGCTGTTCAATATACCAATATCACGGTTGAGGGCGAACATACTTTCCATCAAATTTCAAGTGATAGTTATGAAATTGAGGTGATCATTGAGGCACAAGCATCTTTAACTTTTGGAATGAAGGTAAGAAGAAGCGAAGCATTAAATCAAGAGACTTTGCTTATGTACGATCGAACGGAAAGCTTGCTTGAGCTTAACAGAGACCGATCAGGAAGCGGTCCTAAAGGACGTAGGGTAGCTCCAGTTAAACTATATGATAATAAACTATGTTTACGTATTTTCATTGATAAATCTTCTATAGAGGTTTTTATCAATCATGGTGAAAAAGTAATGAGTGCCAGGATTTATCCAGACCAGGCAGCCAACGGTATAAGCTTTTTTTCTGATAAAAAGATTACGTTGATAAAATTCCAAAAATGGGATTTAAATAAATCCATATCCATTGGAAGTATTGAAGGCAACAGTAGTCGTTGAAGATGGTGATGTTCTCGTGCCTGTGAATACGGTTTGTTAAAAAAACATTGAATTATCAGAATCAAAGAGATAAAATGTAAAGCAAAGTTAATCCGAAACGTTTCGGAACGAGGGGGAGCTCAAGTGGAATATCGTGTAATCAAGGAAAATGATTTGTTTTTATTAACAGATGAAAGAGGCAATATCACAGAAAACCACCAGTATGGATTAGGACTTTATGCAAAAGATACGAGATTCTTAAATAAACTCAATATTAAAATTAATGGAGAAGATCCCATTTTATTGTCTTCAAAAGCAGATGAGAATTATATGGCGACCATCTTACTTACAAATCCTCATATGGAAAATGATGAAGAAGTAGTTTTATGGAGGGAATCGATAGAAATTCAGAGAAAGCGGTTCATTAACAATGGTGTTTTATATGAGGCAATTACGTTGAAAAATTACTCCCCGAAACGTATTACATTTTCGATCACGGTTGAAGTGGATGCTGATTTTACGGACATGTTCATTGTTCGCGGTTTCCAAACAGGAAAAGTCGGAAAACGAACTGGACAATTGGTTAAAGATAAGTCTTTGATTTTTACATATCAAGGTTCTGATAATCTTTCCCGAGAGACTTCTATCTCCTGGGACAGAGAACCTGCTAAAGTAACGGAGACAGGTGAAATTACATTCCATTTTACATTAGAGCATGCACAAGAAGAGGAGGTCGTGCTAACGATACGACCTCAAATCGCAGGAGAGGATGAAAGCGAAATACTCCCCATGACGGAGGCACTTCACGAATTAAGAACATCCTACAAACAATGGGAATGCAGTACTACAAAAGTAAAAACTGACCACGAAACGCTTCAACGGTTAATTACCAGAGGATTAAGTGATATCCGTGTTTTACTTTCCGATGTGGGATATGGTCCATTTCCTGTAGCTGGCTTACCGTGGTATGGTGTTCTGTTTGGGCGCGATAGCTTAATTACAGCCTTGCAGATGCTTCCTTTCAATCCTGAGGTAGCCAAAGGAACATTAAGGACTTTGGCTGTCCATCAAGGAAAAGAAAACAATCCATGGCGTGATGAGCAACCAGGGAAAATCATGCATGAAATTCGTTATGGGGAGTTAGCCAATACAAACCAAATTCCATTTACTCCTTATTACGGTACAGTTGATGCAACCCCGTTATTTATCATATTACTAACGGAATATGTAAAATGGACAGGTGATTTTGCGTTACTTAATGACTTACAACCTAACCTTGATGCAGCCTTTGCATGGATTAATGAATACGGTGATAGAGATGGAGATTCCTTTGTCGAATATCATCAAGAATCGAGTAAGGGAATTGCCAATCAAGGTTGGAAAGATTCCGCGGACGCTGTAGTCCATAGAAACGGGGAATTTGCAAAAAGTCCAATCGCCCTTGCAGAAGTTCAAGGTTATGTGTATCAAGCGAAAATGGGCATGGCATCATTGTATCAAGCAGTCCATAAACAAGCGGAAGCTACATTGCTAAAAGATGAAGCAGCTCTTCTGAAGGCAAAATTTAATGAACAGTTCTGGATGGAAGATAAATCTTTTTACGCCATTGCCTTGGACCAAAACAAAGAAAAGGTAGGTACCATCACAACCAACCCAGGTCATGTTCTATTATCGGAGATGCTGGATGAAGATAAAGCAGATAAGGTAGCGACCATGCTGTTATCTGATAAAATGCATTCTGGCTATGGCATACGCACCATGGGGGAAGATGAGGCTGCTTATAATCCCATTAGTTATCATGATGGAAGCATTTGGCCTCATGACAACAGTCTCATTATCCTTGGATTAAGTAAAACAGGGAAACAGGAAGAAGCAAATAAAGTCATGGAAGGATTAATGCAAGCGGCCCAACATTTTGAATATGATCGACTGCCTGAGTTATTTTGCGGATATTCATCTAAACTTGGTAAGCCTGTTAAATATCCAGTTGCCTGTTCGCCACATGCTTGGGCAGCTGCCAGACCATTAACATTCATCCAGTCGTTGCTTCAATTGTTTCCAAACAGCCCTTCTAAAGAGATACACTTAAACCCGTGCCTGCTGGATAATATGAATGAACTCAACGTGCAAGGAATTAACATTGGTACAGGAATTCTTTCTATGACTGTAAAAAGGGAAGATGGACAAATCCTTGTCTCCATCGATGAAAATACTACAGGTTACAAAGTGGTTGCTTCTTCAGAATTACAACGAATCGATCGTTCATAATAATAACAGCCTAAGACCGCATACAAACAGAGTTTCCACTGTTTGTATGCGGTTTTTGGTTACATAATTACAGAAGGATAAGAGATGTGAAGCTGCTTTGTCCAGAGGGATAGGTGTTTGTTTGTGTACGGAAGATGTAGGATGTTTCTATTAGAATAATGGTAAAATGGAGAAGTGTTGAAGACTTGATAGTGAAAAAAGTTGTTTACAATTAACCAGGAACTAATTAAGAAAGGACGTACAAAACTATGGATTTCAATATAGTTATGCAGGAGCTAGAAGCACTCAGTAAGGAACGTACGAAAAAAATGTATATATCCAATGGTG
Source organism: Peribacillus simplex (assembly GCF_001542915.1). Taxonomy (GTDB): domain Bacteria; phylum Bacillota; class Bacilli; order Bacillales; family DSM-1321; genus Peribacillus; species Peribacillus simplex_B. The sequence goes on from NZ_LNNH01000028.1 coordinate 24,987, forward strand.
CTCACGAGCCGCTTTTTGGCGTGGCCACTGGTGCGATGAAGCCACTTGCAAAGAAAATAAAAATAAATCAACGTTTAGCTGATGAGCTTTATGCTACAGGTAACTACGATGCGATGTACTTTGCAGGCATTATTGCAGATCCAAAAGCCATGAATGAATCAGATTTTAATCGTTGGATGGATGGAGCGTATTTTTATATGCTTTCCGACAATGTGGTGGCCGTCACCTTATCGGAATCAGATCTTGCACAAGATATTGCAGACAAATGGATCTCAAGCGGCGATGAGCTGAGAATGTCAGCGGGCTGGAGTTGCTATTGCTGGCTTTTAGGCAATCGTCAAGACGATGAATTTTCCGAGATAAAGATTTCCAATATGCTTGATATCGTGAAAGATTTTATTCATGATTCGCCTGAACGAACGAAATCCGCTATGAATAATTTCCTATACAATGTGGGCATTTCCTATTTGCCCCTTCATGAAAAGGCAGTCGAAACCGCAAAGACGGTTGGGACAGTAGAAGTTAAACGAGATAAGAAGAAAAACAGTTACCTACATGCTTCTGACAGTATTGAAAAAGAAATTCAAAGAGGCAGGCTTGGTTTTAAACGCAAATATGTAAGATGTTAAAATAGCTCGGCAGCCAGGTATTGAAGCACTTTTAATCGAAGGTGTCATCAGAGGCGGCCAGGTGAAGACAGAAACACACTTCCCAAAATAAATGCCTGTCCCATTTCGTGAAAAGGGACAGGCATTTATTTTTCTGCTGTTTTTCATCCTTGATGAATTTGAAGACGGACAAAGTTCATCATTATGGATATTATCCCTTGAAAGGAGGTGGTTCCAAAAAATGATTGTTGAGGTTTATATTCGCTAAACATGGTGTCTGTCATAGCCATTGAATAAAGGAAACGAAACCGCAGGGACACCATTCTTTATCTGCGCCGTGAACCAGAACGAACAGTCATACCTTTGGGAATACTGCGCTCCAATTCCTGTCCATATCCTTCATGTATGTCTGACATTTTTCTCGGTGGATGGAATTCAACATCAAATGACAGAAATTACCTAGTTAATTAACAGAAAACATTGAATTATCAATTAATTATTTGTATAATTAAACCGACAGTCGACAGTATTTCGAAAGCGAGGGAGCAGCATGGGTTCAACTAAATTATTGAATAACGCATTATCCAAAGCCATTGCCGAACACATTTCAGAACAAATCATAACCGGCATCCTCAAACCAGGAGAAAAATTGGTTGAACTCAATTATGCCCAAGAATACGGCACGAGCAGAGCACCTGTCCGTGAGGCGATATATTTACTGACCATTGAAGGATTGGTGGAAAGAATCCCCCGTAAAGGCGCCATTGTAAAAGAATATACCGAAAATGAAATATACGATTTGCTCGAAATTCGGAACATGTTAGAGAATATGGCGATGGAACGGATCAAGAAGCATGGAACAAGTCCAGAGCTGCTAATGGAAATGAGTCAGCTTCTTACAGACATGAAGAAAACAAATGATATCCAATCGTATACGCAATTGAACCACTCCTTCCATATGTGCCTGATCAAGATGAGTAAAAGTGAAACGATCAAAGCCATGTATTCCCGACTTGGCTGGCCGCTATTAAGGATCCAAAGTCTTTCATTTGCCAATGAAGGAAACATCGAAAAATCGATTGATGAGCATGAAACCATCCTCCAATTGCTAAATGAACAAAATATGACGGACTTATCGATTTTGTTGCAAAAACATAATATAGATGTGATTTCCAGCATTCAAAAAAAGCTTCGATAATAGGCACTTGAATTTGAAAGGAGGAGGGCTTTGTGAAGGTTGCATTTTTGTTTCCTGGACAAGGTTCCCAAAAACCCGGGCTATTTCTGGAACTTCCAGGTGGCCATGCAGTCAAGGAAGTGCTCCTTGCAGCAAGTGAAGCATTGGATGAAAACGTTTTTCTTCATCACACAAAGGAGTCACTTTCCTCGACCACTTCCGTCCAGATTTCCCTATTGACAGCAAGTATTGCTGGTTTCAGGGCATTTGAAGCCGAAGGCGTTTTCCCCGATTTTGTCGCTGGCCATTCAGTCGGCGCTTTCAGTGCGGCTGTTGCAGCCGGCGCCATCGACTTCAAAGATGCCATAAACATCGTCAAGCTCCGAGGTGAACTTATGGAGCGGGCCTATCCACAAGGATATGGCATGGGCGTGGTTACCGGAATGACGGCAGGAATCCTGCAGTCACTTGTCAGCAAACACCATGATGAACAATACCCGGTATACATTTCGAACAAGAACGCTCCGGATCAAATCACGTTATCAGGTGCCATTTCCGCTATTCAAAAGATTTTAAACGAAGCGAGAGAGAAAGGTGCCTGCAGTGTATCGCTGTTGAATGTACCCGTACCCTCCCATTGTCCGCTCCTTTCAAACGTTACGGCAGAACTAGGCGAAGCCCTACATGATATCCCGTTCTATCGTCCATTAATTCCGTACGCAGGCAACCGAAGGGCCCGGCTGTTGTTCGAAGCTGAAGCCATTCGCCGGGATCTGGCTGAAGGCATCTCCTATCCTGTCCAGTGGCATGATATGTCTACCGTTTTATTCGAAAATGGAACACGATTATTCATTGAAATGCCTCCGGGCAATGTTTTGTCTCGTCTAGCCGCGAGAGCGTTACCCGATGCCAGGATCATGTCAACAACAGAAAACGGATTTGATGATTGTCTGTTCATCGTCAAGCATGAAACAGCAAAATACTAGAGAGGGGAATGAAATGATGGAATCGATGAATCAGGTAGTCAAGCAAAAACGATCATGGTCTAAAAGGCTTGAGCAAAAGAAAAAACGGATGGACAATGTGAAGGATCTCGTCAATGGGATGATGATTCCGACCGATCGGATCGTAGATGTGTTGGAAAAGCTTATCAGGCCCCATGATCGTGTAGTGCTTGAAGGGAATAATCAAAAGCAGGCCTCCTTCCTTTCCGAAGCCCTTGCCAATGTGAATGAAAAGGAATTGTTCGACCTGCACATGATTATGTCCAGCATATCCAGACCGGAGCATTTGGACCTTTTTGAACGGGGGATTGCAAAAAAAATCGATTTTTCCTTTGCCGGCCCGCAAAGTCTCCGGATTGCTCAAATGCTTGAGGATGGGAAATTGAACATTGGTGAGCTGCATACATATGTCGAACTATATGGACGGCTTTTCATTGATTTGATTCCTGCCGTTGCGCTGGTAGCTGCGGATAAAGCGGACCGACATGGGAATCTTTACACCGGCCCCAATACAGAAGAAACCCCCACCATCATTGAAGCGACCGCATTTCGGGATGGAATTGTCATCGTTCAGGTAAATGAACTCACAGATGAGTTGCCACGTGTCGATATACCTGCTTCTTGGATTGATTATATTGTAGTCGCTACTACTCCCTACCAACTTGAACCATTATTCACACGTGATCCCCGGCATATTACCGATATTCAAATTTTGCAGGCGATGATGGTCATTCGCGGCATTTATGAAAAGCATGAAGTTCAATCTTTGAATCATGGGATTGGATATAACACGGCAGCCATTGAATTGCTGCTCCCTACCTATGGGGAATCACTAGGTTTGAAGGGCAAAATATGCAAGCATTGGGCGTTGAATCCCCACCCGACACTCATTCCGGCCATTGAAAGCGGCTGGATCGACAGCATTCACTGTTTTGGGGGGGAAGTCGGTATGGAGAAATATGTGGCAGCCCGCAGAGATGTTTTTTTTACCGGCCGTGATGGCAGCCTGCGATCGAACAGGGCACTGTCGCAGATGGCAGGGCAATATGCAGTCGACTTATTCATCGGTTCGACCCTGCAAATGGACAAGGACGGTAATTCTTCCACTGTAACACGGGGACGGCTGGCCGGTTACGGAGGCGCACCGAATATGGGACATGATCCAGGAGGGCGGAGGCATTCCACTCCGGCTTGGTTAAACATGATGACTTCCGATGATCCGCTCGCCCGCGGAAAGAAATTGGTTGTACAAGTGGTCGAAACCTTCCAATCGGGGCACAAACCTATATTCGTTGAATCATTGGATGCGATAGACGTAAAAAAAGAAACCGGCCTTGCGATAGCGCCGGTGATGATTTATGGCGATGATGTCACACATGTAGTGACGGAGGAAGGCATCGCTTATTTATACAAAGCGGACAGCATGGAAAAAAGGAGAGAGGCCATTGCTGCGATTGCAGGGGTTACACCAGTCGGCATGATGCATGATCCCAAGAAAACCGAAAACTTGCGGCGTGAAGGATTGGTTGCCCTTCCAGAAGATTTGAACATACGAAGATCGGAGGCAAAACGTTCATTGCTTGCCGCAAAAAATATCGAGGAACTCGTTCAGTGGTCCGATGGGTTATATGAACCGCCGGATAAGTTTAAAATCTGGTAACCGGGAGGTGTCATAGTGAGCAAGGAAAAGGCGGCAGTGTCCAGCTGGTTAGCTGAAGCAGCGATTCTTTCTTTAATGGAAGAAGTCGAGCTGACTCCAAAACCAGGCCTCGTCGATCTGGACAATGATGGATCACACCAAGATTTGTCCATTCACCTTATGAGAAAATCGGCTTTATCACTTCAAGAAACCTTTGCACGCATCGCCTATATAAGCCATGGAAGATCCCCTTCCCTTTCATTAAGAAGAGAAATTGCTACGATCGGCCGTGAAGGCGAAACGTGCATGTTCAAAGCGACCGGGGGCGTCAATACGCATAAAGGAGCGATTTGGGCGATGGGCCTGCTCGTTTCAGCGGCCGCGATGGGAACGGGCAGCCATACCATTAAAGAAGTCCTTGCACTTGCTGGGGAAACGGCAAGATATCCAGACTGTCATTCTTCCATCACTGTCACCAATGGCATGATGGCCCAAAAAAAATACGGGGTACTTGGCGCAAGAGGGGAAGCCCAGCGAGAATTCCCTCATATCAGGAACGTATCCTTGCCCATGCTGCACCGTTCTAGAGCTAACGGGTTGCCCGAAAATGAGGCGCGGCTTCATTCACTTTTAGCGTTAATTTCCGTTTTGGATGATACTTGCATTTTGCATCGGGGAGGTCGCGGGGCGCTCCTATTTGCTAAGAAGCGGTCTGCCGAAATTTTATCGACTGGGAGACTTGAAGGGCTGGATTCCCTTAATGAAGAGTTCATGCTCCATGATATCTCTCCTGGCGGAAGCGCCGACCTGCTGGCTGCTACGCTGTTCTTAGACAAGCTCGAACCAAATAGAATCGAGGCTGAGGTGCAAAATGCATTTGGCTGCACATATTAGGAGGTGCTTCAATTGGAAAAGATCACATACACATTTCCTGCCACTAGAAAAATTGCCGCTTCAGCGCATGTTGGAGTAGTCGGATCGGGTGATTTGGAAGTGATGATGGAACCGAGCGATGTCCTGCAGGCGGAAGTGATCATAAGAACGGGAATAATGGGTTACCAAGATACATGGAAAGCTGTCATTCATCGCTTCTTCACGCAGCATGATTTCGCCGCCAAAGTGAAAATCAATGACTTTGGTGCAACGCCGGGGGTTGTCGCTATCCGCCTTGCGCAGGCACTGGAGGTGAGCTTCCATGATTCAAAAATTAACTAACAGTTTTGTGGAATGCAGTGGACGAGAGAGAGCGATGAAATTACTGGATGCTGGAACAGGTAAAGAACTTCTTGGCCCATTCGACGGAATGGAGTCACCACATCTAGAGCAACAAGGAATCGTCCCGCAAAGTGATGATGGGGTCATTGTAGTGAAAGGTACCGTTAATGGACATGAGGCACTCGTGATTTCCATTGAAGGGAAATTTCAAGGCGGGGGCATCGGCGAGGTATCTGGTGCAAAAATCGCTGGTTCGCTCGAGCTGGCATTAAATGAGTGCGAAGCTGGAACGAAGACGGTTCCAATCCTAATTTTGGATACAGGAGGAGTGAGACTGCAGGAAGCCAATTATGGTTTGCTCTCGATTGCCGAAATTGGTTCAGCCATTGTTGCCATTCGCCGCCATGTTCCTGTCATCGCCCTCATTCCCGGAGGAATTGGCGCATTCGGCGGGATGTCGATTACAGCTGGCCTTTGCAGTGCCATCATCATGACAAGAGAAGGCCGACTTGGGTTGAATGGGCCTGAGGTGATCGAGCAGGAAGCGGGTATCCGGGAATTCGATTCGAAAGACAGGCCGTTAATTTGGGGTACGATGGGCGGTGATCAGCGTAGGTCTTCAGGTTTGGCGGATTTATTGATCGATGATGATACGGAAGCAGTTAAAGATGCCGTTCTTTCCATAATGAATGGGGACATGGTTACTGATCAAAGGTCCATTCAGGTGAAGCGGCACGGTGCATTTTTAAAGACAATCAATCCAGCAAAGCGATTAACTCCTGAAGATGTACAGGAAACATGGAAACCATTCATTTCTGGTTCCCTGACTAAGCAAAAAGCTGACATACACGGAGAAAAATCCACCAGCCGCGGACAGACGTGGTTTGATCTGCTAACCGCCGATGCCCCGGAAATAGGCGATATTCCTTCCGTTAGGGTTTCCGATGCTTTCATTGGTACGAAAAAGGTTCGCTATATCACCGTAGTGCCTGATGCTAAAAACCGCTTTCCAAGAGTTAGGCATGGCGAGGTGGGCCTTCAGGAGGGGTGGGCGATTGCGAAACATGTTCGGGAAGCGATCGAAGCAGATCGAAATGGAGAAAAGCGAGCGATCGTAGCAATCGTCGATGTTCCCAGCCAGGCATACGGGCATCTCGAAGAATTGCTGGGCATCCATCAATCTTGTGCAGCTGCCGTTGATGCTTATGTCACCGCCCGTTTGGAAGGTCACCCCGTCATTTCCTTCATTCCCGGTAAAGCCATATCCGGTGCTTTTCTATCACATGGGATGCAGGCACAGCGATTAATTGCCCTTCGTGATCCAGGTGTGAATGTACATGTCATGTCAAAGCAATCTGCAGCACGCATTACGAATAGAAGCATCGACGAATTGGAGGCTGCGGCGAAAAAGGTGCCCGCAATGGCTTATGATATTGAATCATTCGAACAGCTTGGAGCCCTGCATTCATTGGTGGATGGATTGAATGCCGACGATCCTGGTGAAAATGACCGCGATGTCCTGCAAAAAGAGATCCTCATGGCAATTCAAGACATAGAGCAGGATGGATCCAGAGATTTACGTGTTCGATTAACTTCTCGATTGGCTCAATCAGGTGGACGGGCGGCATCCATTTTAGTGAGAGAAAAGCTGATGGACCAATGGAGCTAAATCCACATGACTTGTTACGGATTAAAGGAATCGGTGATGTAATCACCCATGCCCCTATGCCACATTGGGCGGAGTCATCACTTGCGATATCCCCATACGTCGTCGTGCGCCGTTCCCGTGCACCCAATGGCCAGGTGGCGGTGGGGGTGCGCGGGTTTGAAAGAAAGGAACGATTCGCTGCATTTTTCCCCATTGAATCCGTCATGAATCGAATCTCTCCCGAGCAATTGGCACAGGAAAAAGGCTGGCGGCAGCATTCGAGCAGGATTTTTCAATGTTTGGAGCCAGTCAGTGATTTAATGGAACAGTATTCGGTTTTGTGGGGACCGACTGGGAGTGTCGGTTTCGAGCTGGCAACAGGAAGAGAAACCGTCACCTCGAAAAGCGATATCGATATGGTCATTCGATTTTCCGAAGTCTTCACCCCTGGTGCCGCTAGGGAAATCGTAAATACGTTGATGAAACTTCCTGTTCGGATCGATGTTCAATTGGAAATGAAAGAAGGTGCCGTTTCATTGCTTGAATATGCCAGCTGTGAGGGAAAGGCACTCTTATTCCGTACAGTCGATGGTCCCCTTTTACGGCATGTCCATGAACAAACGTAAAAGGTAAAGCGGTGTTCAAGTTCCTTATATCCCTATCGCTACCTTGAATGAACACGATGAGAGGAGGTGAAGCCGATAGCCCAAAATGAACTGCAAAACGTCGGAAAGCAGGAGGTAGATGTGTAATCCGGGATACAAGGATCGTGGCTATCCATTATAGTCCGCCGTTCCCTTGCCGCTGCATGATGGAAATTTTCCAATTCGACTTTTTCCATACCGATTAATCGAATTTAATATGAAGGAGTGTTGCGCAATGAAGTTGGGCCATTATTTAAGTATGATTCCCTTTCTCGGAATGCTTTTTTCTCTCCCTTTTGTTAATCGTGTAGAACCGTTTGTACTTGGATTGCCGTTCATCATGTTTTGGATCGTTTTATGGGTGGTTCTAACATCCATAATCATGGCGATCGTTTTTAAACTGGACCCCGCCAATCGTGAAGGCGGTGACATGGAATGAACGCCTCGCTCTTTGTGCTGTTTGGTTTTCTCCTACTCGTTGTATACATCGGAATAAATGCAAAAAAAGGAAAGGAAATGAATCTTGAGCAATGGGCCGTTGGCGGAAGGGGATTTGGAACGATTTTGGTTTTCCTTTTGATGGCGGGAGAATCGTATACAACGTTCACATTTCTCGGGGCCAGTTCATGGGCATATGGAAAGGGTGGACCTGCCTTTTATATCATCGCCTATTTAAGCCTTATTTACTGCATTTTTTATTGGATGTATCCAAATGTCTGGAAATATGCAAAGGTTCATGGACTGGTGTCTCAATCGGATTTCTTTGCAAGTAAGTATAATAGTTCCTTTTTAGGGATCATCACTGCCCTTATTGGCGTCATATCGATGATTCCCTACATTGTCCTTCAACTGAAGGGCCTTGGCATCATTGTCTCCGAAGCATCATATGGGGCCATTTCCCCTACTGCCGCGACTTGGATCGGCGTCATTTCCGTGACAGTTTATGTGATGATTTCAGGTATTCACGGATCTGCGATGACCGCGATAATCAAAGACATATTAATATTTGGGGTGGTTCTATTTATTGGGATCTATATTCCTTTTCATTACTACGGTGGAATAGAACCGATGTTTAGAGAAATCCAGGCGACCAATCCGGATTTTCTCAAGCTGCCTGATAGCGGCCTTGGTGTGTCTTGGTTCATATCCACCGTGGTGATGACGAGCATTGGCGGGTTAATGTGGCCGCATCTTTTTGTAGCCACGTATACGGCATCCAGCCCTAAAGCGATTCGTAAAAATGCCGTTATAACCCCACTCTATACTTTGATGCTATTATTCGTCTTTTTTGTAGGATTTGCGGCGATCAAGCAAGTGCCTGGTTTGCAAGGAGCGGATACAGACCTCGCACTCCTGCGTGTATCCATCCAAACGTTCGATCCTTGGTTCGTCGGGGTGATTGGCGCCGCAGGCTTATTGACGGCTTTGGTTCCTGGCTCCATGCTTTTGATGACAGCATCCGTATCATTATCCAAGAACGTATATAAAGTGGTTTGGCCCCTAGCTACCGAAAGGCAAATTTCCACAACTTCCAAAATGCTGGTACCTGTCATTTCACTTATTTGCGTCTATTTTACATTCAATGGAGGCAACTCCATCGTAACCCTTCTCCTTATGGCCTATAGCTTTATCACTCAATTGTTCCCGGCAGTCCTCTTTAGCCTGGCGAAGAATAATATGGTCACGAAACAAGGAGCGGCTGCCGGCATGATGGCAGGAGTCATCACTGTTGCATACATGACGATTACAAATGCCACCATAGGCACTTTGCTTCCCTTATTACCACAAGTAATGAAGGATTTGAATGTCGGCATCATTGCTTTGAGCATAAATATATTTTTCATGCTGGTCGTCAGTTATTTCACTAAAAAGCTACCGGTATCTTCAGACATGAAAAGTTCTCCAACCATTTAACGGATATCACTGAACATGATGGGTATAAAGGATCCATATCCGATAAATGGAATCCAATGAAGTACCAATCGTATACAAAGGGAGGAATTTAGATGAAAAATGCCGACATGATCGAAAAAAGAATCGGACACTCACTCAAGGATGAAGCAGTGAAAGAAAGAATCAAAGAGTCATTAAGAGAGTTAACTGGATTAGTAGGCGTTTCTGGTTCTGAGCAAGAAGTCGTTAAATATATGCAGGAGAGGTTGCTGCCATTAGCGGATGAGGTAAAGGTGGATCGAAATGGGAATGTAATCGCGATAAAAAACGGCAACGGTCCAGGACCCAAAGTGATGATTTCGAGTCATTCCGATGAAGTAGGTTTTTGCGTGAAAAATATCTTACCGAATGGTTTTATCATGTTCGATAAGGTAGGAGGAGTTTCCGATCAATTATTGCTGGGAAGGAAAGTCTGGATCACGACACGGAAATTACCAGGCATAATCGGAATCAAGGCAGGTCATATGCAAACTCCCGAGGAAAGTATGCGGGTCAAAACAACACGTGAATGTTACATAGATGTCGGGGCTTCCTCTCGGGTAGAGGTGGAAGGACTTGGAATAAGAATAGGGGACCCCATCGTATTTCAAAGCGATTTTATGGAAATGGCCGATAAAGATCTTGTTTCCACTAAATCCGTCGATAATAGAATTCACTGTGCAATCTTGATCGAGCTATTTAAAGAACTGCAAGGGGTTGAATTTGCCGGTAAGCTGTTCGGGGTCGTAACGGTCCAAGAAGAAGTCGGCCTCCAGGGTGCCGTAATGGCAGGAAATGCTATCGAACCTGATTATGCCATTGTTCTAGACACGATCCCGGCCGGTGATACACCGGATATAGATACGGAAATATCCCTTCCCGTCTACCTCGGTGCGGGCCCAGCCTGCCCGATTGCTGATGGTGTAAGAGGTGGCATGGCTTTTAACTATATCCATCCCAAAGTTAGGGAAATCGTTGAAGAGCAGGCAATGAAAGCAAGTATCCCCTTGCAAACCATTACTCTAATCGGGGACGGCTATACGACTGATGCAGCAAGTTTGACATCAGCGAATAAAGGCATACCAGTGGGAGTGGTGGCAACGCCGCGAAGATACTCCCACTCTCCCGTAGAATTGGTCAATCTAAATGATGCCCTGGGTGTGTTGAAAATCGTGACAGGAATTGTCATCGAAAACGGAATGAAGGATTTGAGCTTCATCTAACGACCTATACTAGGTAAAGCGAGAAGAAACACTTGGTTGTTATTCGTGTTAAAGGAATATCATGACCTATCTAAAGGACAGCATGCTGACTCAGTGTGCTGTCCTTTTCACGTTCGCGATGCGAAAGCGGGGATTCATATTTTAGGATCTGCGTGGAACAAAAGATGGTAAGATCATTTCCGATTATCGTTAACTTGCTAATTATGATTTCATTAACAAATGGTCTGTCATCTAGTCGGTGCATTCAGCATTCACCCATTCATCTGCGAAAAAGGGTTCGCCTATATCATGGTTTGCGTTGTTTGAAAGTGTAACAGCTTGGAATTCAAGCGGAACGAACTTGTAAAAAGTGGGGAAAAACAGATGACCGATGATCATTCAGTAGCAGCCATTTGGCATCATGTTACGTTCGGTTGTGCGGAGTGGCTTGGCGCCTTGGGCAACATTACGATATGATCGATCGTAAAAAAACAGGGATGAATCACGTTCACGATTACGGATCTAATCGACATATCCTTTACAAGCTAATAATCTAGCAGGATGATATAAGGACCCTGTCGCTATGAAAAAAGCGATGGCCCACCTAGTGCATGGCTTTTTTCATTTTCAACCATTAAGGGAAGCTGTTTTCGAATAAATCATCAAATGTGAGTAATAAAAGGTTAAAATGGCATAGAAATCGAAATATACATACGAGTATGGAAATGAAATTGTGACTTTAGTCATCAACTGACACAAAAAAGGGGAAATTATATGTTTACTAGAGAAGCCATTGCATCTTTTAATGAATTGGAATGCTCTTTATACGGTTATATCACCAAAAATGCCCAGAAGGTGGCTTATATGAGAATTAGGGAGCTAGCGGATGAAACGCATGTTTCCACCTCTACCATTCTTCGTTTTTGCAGGAAGGTCGATTGCTCCGGTTATTCGGAATTTAAAGTGAAGCTTAAATTGTTCATGAACGAAAAACAGCCTATCAAGCTTAAAAGTACTCAGCATTCTTTATCGGAGTTTGTCGAAAGGACGTTAAAAGGAAGTTTCGAATCATATATCCAAGAAACCGCACAATTAATTGCCAAGGCAGAAAGTGTGATATTTTTGGGCATCGGCAGCTCTGGCATCATGGCCGAATATGGGTCACGCTACGTTTCGAGCCTGGGGAAATCGTCCATTTATATTAAGGATCCTTTTTTTCCGATCCATTCGAAGTATTCCAGTAATAGTGTGACAATTGCCTTGAGCGTGTCTGGAGAAACATCGGAAATCGTGGATCTGATCAAAGGGTTCAAAGAAGTGGGAAGCACCATTGTCAGCATAACGAATAATAAGGTCAGCACGATTGCAAGGATTTCCGATTTGAATATAGCTTATTTCGTTACTGAGGAATACAGCGGCAAATCGAATATAACGACACAAATACCTGTCGTTTACCTTTTAGAGGCAATTGCAAAAGAACTTTACAAATGATTGGAAACACCCTGTTTCTTTTTTGTGACAGATGACAACCGGCGGCACAAAAAACAGAAAGGAGTAATGGTATTTACCACGATGTTGAAAGCGGATACAATTCTTTGTAGAAAGAGGTGAAAAAATGATTCATCAAACGAAACAATCTTTCCCGGATGACTTTCTTTGGGGTTCTGCATCAGCTGCTTATCAAGTGGAAGGAGCTTGGAATGCGGATGGCAAAGGTCCTTCCGTCTGGGATGTTTACACCAAAATGGATGGAACGACTTACGAAGGTACGAACGGGGATGTGGCGGTCGACCACTATCACCGATACCGGGAAGACATTGCCTTGATGGCCGAAATGGGCTTGAAAACCTATCGCTTTTCCGTAGCCTGGAGCAGGATTTATCCAAAAGGAAAAGGGGACGTCAATGAAGCGGGGCTCAAATTTTACGATGACTTGATTGACGAATTGCTAAAATACGGCATTGAACCCATTTTGACGGTCTATCATTGGGATGTTCCTCAAGCATTAATGGAGGAATATGGTGCCTGGGAGTCAAGGGAAATCATCCATGACTTCAACGAATATTGCATTACCCTGTTCAAGCGCTTTGGGGGGCGGGTCAAGTATTGGGTCACCTTGAATGAGCAAAATGTATTCATTGGCTTAGGATACCGGACAGGGCTGCATCCGCCAGGGGTGAAGGATCCTAAAAGGATGTACGAAGCCAATCATATCGCTAACCTGGCAAATGCGAAGGCGATACAATCGTTCAGAAGGTTTGTACCCGACGGCAAGATCGGCCCAAGTTTTGCATATGGACCGACCTATCCTTATACTTGCGAGCCGGATAATATCCTTGCATTCGAAAATGCCGAGGATCTTAATAACCATTGGTGGCTGGATGTTTATTGCTGGGGGACCTATCCGAAAATTAGCATGAAATATCTTGAGAGGGAGGGTATCGCGCCGACAATTTTGGAAGGGGATATGGAACTCCTCGCCTTTGGAAGGCCTGACTTCATCGGGGTCAATTACTATCGGACGGGTACCGTTGAAATGAACCCGCTTGACGGCATCGAACTGGGAGCCATGAATACGACTGGAAAGAAAGGAACGTCAGAGGAAAGCGGGATTCCCGGTCTGTTCAAGTCGAAGCGAAATCCACACTTGGAAACGACGAATTGGGATTGGGAAATCGATCCGACCGGTCTTCGCATCGGTCTTCGCAGGCTCACCAGCAGATACAGGCTCCCCATCCTCATTACGGAAAACGGCTTGGGTGAATATGATACGCTTCTAGATGGGGACGTAGTGGATGATGATTATCGGATTCAATATTTGAAAAGCCACATACTGGCCTGTCAGGATGCCATCTGTGACGGCGCCGATTTGATCGGTTATTGCACTTGGTCATTCACGGATATTCTAAGCTGGCTGAACGGGTACAAGAAACGCTATGGTTTCGTATATGTGAACAGGGATGAACAAAGTGAAAAAGATCTGCGGCGGATAAAGAAAAAGAGTTTCGATTGGTATAAGGAATTGATCAAAACAAATGGAGTTAATTTACAGAATATTCAACCTAATTCCCTGAAGGAGGAATGAACGATGAAAAAAATACTATTGGTATGCGCCGCGGGCATGTCCACAAGCTTGCTGGTCAATAAAATGAATGATGCTGCCAAAGCGAAGGGCATCGACATTGATATTGTTGCCTTGCCCATATCGGAATGTTCAAAAGCCGCGGAGGAAGTCGACGTCGTCTTATTAGGTCCACAGGTCCGTTATCAAAAAGCCCAGGTGGATTCCATTGTAGCAGGAAGGGTGCCTGTAGAAGTCATAGAAATGAGAGCCTATGGAATGATGAACGGGGGTGCGATTCTCGATCGTGCTTTAGAGCTGATTGGATAGAACCAAAAAAAAATAGATTCTAGGGGGTATAGTATGGGATTCATGGCTGGTTTTGAACGTGTAATGGAAAAAGCCCTTGTTCCTATCGCAGCTAAATTGAATTCGCAAAGACATATTGTCGCGATTCGTGATGCTTTTATTTTAGCTTTTCCAATCACACTGGCAGGTTCATTGATTGTTCTCTTGAATTTTGCCGTGCTGGCTCCGGACGGGTTCATTGCAAAACTGCTGTTCTTGAATAAGTTATTTCCTAATTTAGCAGATTACCAGCAGGTATTTGCACCAGTATTGAATGGTTCAACCAGCATTTTATCCATTTTCATCGTTTTTCTGATCGCCAGGAATATAGCGATTGCCATGAAGGCGGATGACCTTCTTTGCGGATTGACCGCCCTTTCGACGTTTTTCATCGTCTATCCTGCTTATACCGTCGTGGACGGAGCCAGTTTTCTTTCCACCCAATGGGTTGGCGCACAGGGCCTTTTCGTAGCCATGATCATCGGTTTGCTTGTAGGTGAGATTTTCAGCCGATTGTCCAGGTCGAAGCGCCTGCAAATCACGATGCCTGCATCGGTGCCGCCTGCCATCGCAAGAACGTTCAAGGTTCTTTTTCCCATCGTCATCATTACGGTTTTATTCTCGGTCGGTAATGCAATCATATTAGCTATCTATCCAAATGGGATACATGAATTGATTTATGCAGCGATTCAGACCCCATTGAAAAACTTGGGGACGAATATTTTCTCATTGGTGCTCTTGGCCATCGTGTCGAATCTTCTCTGGGTATTCGGAATTCATGGTCCCAATACGATCGCGGCGATCAGAGAAGGAATGTTTGCTGAGGCAGGCCTCGAAAACCTTAACTATGTGGCCGCACATGGCTCGGCTTGGGGTGCGCCATACCCCGTCACGTGGGCTATCAATGATGCATTCGCCAACTACGGCGGGTCTGGCATGACCTTGGGATTGATCATAGCGATTTTCATTGCATCAAGGAGACAGGATTACCGTGATATCGGGAAGCTATCCATTGCCCCGGGTATCTTTAACATCAACGAACCGATCATTTTTGGATTGCCTGTCGTCCTTAATCCGATATTGATCTTCCCCTTCATCCTGGTACCTGCTGTAAACATCTTGATTGGTTATATCGCGATCAGCACGAAGCTGATACCGCCTATTGCCTATGCTGTGCCTTGGACGACGCCTGGTCCGCTGATTGCCTTCTTCGGTACAGGCGGGAACTGGATGGCCTTGTTTATCGGACTCATTTGCCTTGCCGTTTCAACGCTAGTCTACCTGCCGTTTGTGCTGGCCTCGAATAAGGCTGCGTCCATCCAGCAATCATCGGAATCCAGCAATAACGACTTACCGGCATAGAAAGGAGAAGGAATGAACACTTATCGAATTCAAATGAATTGCGGGCAAATAGCTTATCTTAGTGACTTCTTCTCGCAATACGAAGATGAACAGATCCAGACTGTCCTTTTATCCGCCAATCGGGTCCAAGCGGTTTTCGAAGCCAAGACCCCACTCAATATCGAGGAAGCGGTGAAGCACCTTAAACAGGTTTTTCAGTTATCGAAGTTTGGCCCTGGGCTATATTTTACCATCAAAAATATGTAGAGAGTTACGGGGGTGGCAGCTCATGTCCAACTACTTAGCCTTTGACATAGGCGGAACAGAAATAAAATACGGCTTACTGACCGAATCCGGGGACATATTGGAAAAGGGAGCATTTCCAACGGTTCGTAATAACGGGGAAGTCATCCTTCAAGCCATATTGGCTAAGGTTTCCCTTTTTCCGAGCTTACGAGGGGTCGCCCTCAGTGCCCCCGGATTTGTCAACAACGAAACGGGATTTATCGAAGTAGGAGGAGCCATCAAGGATTTTGATGGCTTCAACATAAAAAACTATATGGAAGAAATGACGAAGCTTCCAGTCACGGTCGAAAATGATGTGAATTGTGTCGCCCTTGCCGAGAAATGGAAAGGCAAAGCAAAGGAACATGAAAATTTCCTCTGCATGACAGTGGGCACTGGTGTTGGCGGGGCGGTTTTCATCAATGATCGGTTATACCGCGGCGTTTCATTTGGGGCCGGTGAATTTGGATACATGATCACCCATGGTATTGAAAGCGGGGCGGCTTTAAAAAATACATTGAGCTGGAATGGTTCGATTACAGGCTTAAGAGAGCGATATGCCGTACGGAAAGGACTTCAAGCAGCCGAATTGACAGGTTTGGATATATTTCAAGCCTATGAAGCTCAGGATCCCATCGCACTGGAAGAGGTTGAACGATTTTATGATAGTCTTGCCATCGGACTACATAATTTGTATTTCCTCTTTAATCCAAGCAAAATCTTGCTTGGAGGAGCTGTAAGCGTAAGGGAAGAACTGATTCCTGAGCTAAGAAGGCGGGTCGAATCGTTAAATGGATATATAAACGGAGATTGCATCGATGCCTGTCAATTGAACAATGATGCGGGCATGATCGGTGCCCTGTATCACCATCACCAAACATACGCGCAACAAGGAAGAAGGGAATAGCCATGGAAGAAATGGAAGCGGTAGCGTTTCAGATTATCAGTAATGTAGGAACAGCAAAAAGCTTGGTAATGGAAGCCTTATATGAAGCGCGGGATGGCCGGTATGATGCGGCCGAGGAAAAGCTGAAAGAATCTCGGACTTATATGCTAGAAGGCCACCATGCCCATGCAGCGCTTATCCAGCAGGAGGCTTCCGGACAAAAGGTGGAATTTTCATTGCTGCTAATGCATGCAGAAGATCAAATGATGAGTGCAGAGACAATTAGTGATTTAGTTGCTGAAATGATTAAAATGTATCAGGAAATGAGACAAAAATAAAAATGGTGGGGTGTCGTTATGAAAAAAGGGATAAAAATCGTGACAATAGGCGGGGGTTCAAGCTACACACCCGAATTGATCGAAGGCTTCATCAAACGCTATGACGAGCTTCCAGTTCGTGAAATCTGGCTTGTTGATATAAACAAAGGAAAGGACAAACTGAACATTGTAGGGAATCTTGCGAAAAGAATGGTGGAAAAGGCAGGTCTGCCCATTGACATACATCTTACCCTCAACCGGCGAGAGGCACTGAAGGATGCTGATTTTGTCACGACCCAATTCCGGGTCGGCCTCCTTGACGCAAGAGCTAAGGACGAGAGGATCCCTTTGAAATACGATGTGATCGGGCAGGAGACGAATGGGCCAGGAGGACTTTTCAAAGGACTTAGGACGATACCGGTGATCCTTGACATTTGCAAAGATATGGAGGAGCTATGTCCCGACGCCTGGCTTGTGAACTTTACCAATCCAGCTGGAATGGTTACCGAGGCTGTCTTAAGATATAGTCCGATCAAAAAGGTTGTGGGCTTATGCAACGTGCCGATCGGAATGAAAATGGGCATTGCCAAAGCGCTTGATGTTGATGACAGCAGGGTTCAGGTCGATTTTGCCGGGTTGAATCATATGGTATTCGGTCTTGATGTTTATCTGGACGGAAAAAGCGTGAAGGACCAGGTGATAACGGCGCTTGGAAATCCGGAAAATGAAATGACGATGAAAAATATCGCTGGCTTTGCCTGGGATCGTGATTTCATTAAAGGAATCAGCCTTATCCCATGTGGTTACCACCGTTATTATTTTAAAACAGATGAAATGCTTGCCGAGGAAAAGGAGTCTTCAGTAACAAAAGGAACGCGCGCCGAAGTGGTCCAGCAACTGGAAAAGGACTTATTCGAATTGTATAAAGATCCAGAACTGAATGTAAAACCGCCTCAATTGGAAAAGCGGGGCGGAGCGTATTACAGCGAAGCGGCGTGCAGCCTCATCAATTCGATTTATAATGATAAGCGGGACATTCAGCCTGTCAATACAAGGAATAATGGTGCCATTGCAAGCATCCCGGACGAGTCGGCGATTGAAATAAGCTGTGTGATCACGAAGGAGGGACCAAAACCGATTGCCATCGGAGACCTGCCAGTAGCGGTTCGTGGATTGGTCCAGCAAATTAAATCCTTCGAGAGAATGGCTGCAGAAGCGGCCGTCACTGGGGATTATCGAACAGCGTTAGTAGCGATGACGATCAATCCACTCGTGCCTTCGGACACCATTGCCAAGAAAATATTGGATGATATGCTCGAAGCTCATAAAGAAGACTTGCCGCAGTTTTTTAATGAAGTGAGATCGTAAACCGTGCACCACGGTATTCGCAATGACAAACAAAAACCCTTGTTCATCAGCAAGGGTTTTTGTTTGTCACCGTCTTTGCTCACTAACCTTATTGCTTGGCATTTAAACCACTCTTCGCCTCGATAGTCCTATAAAGACATAATAGCAAGATGGTTAACATACATAATGGAGAGTAATAACCTGTGGACATAGGAGGTAGGAGCATGAAAAAAAACAATGGCTGGTATCAGTTGGAGGGAAAACCTCCTTCACCCAATAACCAGCAACTAGGCAAGACGGTACTGAAAAGTTTGTTGCTTGTAGGGCGAAATGGGCAACAGCAGGTACTGATCAAGTGCAGAAATCAATCATACCTAACAAAAAAAATGGCTGCTCTTAAACCTTCATCCAAGGGATGAATGATGGACCCTCCCAAGGCTAACGTAATATGGAACTTTTGTTTATTTTGAGACGATTCATTCCATGGCCGAATATACACAACTCAGCTTTTTACAAACTCCAGGTCAGCAAGTTCCCGTCATCCCGTCATGGTGAGGGTTTCGCTTGCTGTAAGCACAAAAGGCACGCCCGATAAGTCCCGCAATGTATGGGGATTTTCCATGGAAGAGGAAATATTGATTTGGCATGCACCACATTCCCGTCTTTTCCGTGCGGGATGCCATCCGCTTTCCTGACACAGTTATGTAGTTATCTGGAATCTTCGACAGCTGTATGACTGTTGAAGAAGTTTTGTTAGAAGGTTGGGGTTAACCTCAAGAAATAAATAATACTGCCACTCAAAGTGGCACGATTGAGCAATGGGTAAATCCAAATGATAAGTATCTTTACTTCGATGAAGGAATTTTAGTAACCATACAAAACTGACACTGCGATAGGTGTTAGTTGTTCTTATTATTCCGGGGTAATGAATACCTTTTTACTAAACTTAGCCTGGGATAACTATAAAGTTTTGGAGGGATAAATTATGAGGGACAAATTGATAAATGTAGGGATTATAGGCGGGTCTTTGAATAATCAGTGGGCTAGTAAAACACATATTCCAGTACTTAAGGAAAGTCCTTTTTTTCAAATAATGGCGATTGGAACATCGAAAATGGAAACCGCGAAAAAAAGTGCTACGATGATTAATGCTCCTCTGGCTTTTACAAGTCATAAGGAATTAGCAAAATCTAAAGATGTTGATTTGGTAGTAGTTAGTATAAAAGTTCCTTTCCATTATGAAGCTTCTATCGCTGCCATAAAGGAAAATAAACATCTCTACTGTGAATGGCCTTTAGGCATAGACACCATACAAGCTAAAGATTTGGCAAATTTGGCTGATCAAGCTAATATTCACCATGCCATTGGATTGCAAGCAAGACAATCTCCAGAAGTCAATTATTTGAAACAAGCAATAAAACAAGGTGAGATTGGTAAGGTATTATCCTGCACAATGCAAGTAGCTACTCAAGGAAAAGGGAAAATAACGGACCAAAGAAGCGACTATCTATTAAAAAAAGAAAATGGCGCAAATTTACTTACTATTAATGGAGGGCACTCTCTCGATGTTCTTTGCTATATTCTGAGTGATTTTAAAGAATTATCAGCTACTATGAATGTGAATTATACAGAAGCAATCATACAAGAAACTGGTATAAAAACACCTAAAAACACAGCTGATCAAATATTAATACACGGGACTCTCATTGATGGTATTTCGGCATCTGTTCATATTCAAGGTGGGGTTTATCCAAATTTTCATTTAGAGATTAGAGGAGAAGAGGGTGTATTTCGATTAAAACAACATGATTCTTCAGGTCATGTACAATTTGGAAACCTCAAAATCGAAAAAATTACACATTCTACCTTTACCACCTTTACTGAAACTGATGATGTCTATTTGGAAGAAATAAAGCTACCCTACAAAGAAAATAGTAGTCCAGCAGGATATGTTAAACATGCCTATAATCTTTTAGCGAGAGATATATTAGAAAACAAAAGTCAAATTCCTAATTTTAATGACGCTGTTAAGTTGCATCAGTTGATAGATGCGATTCAAGATTCTGCAGAGACAGGTAAAAAAATAGTATTAATGAATGAGTAACACAGCATCACAGCAAGTATACCGCAATCGGAAAAGTACATGAAAGATATAGACATAAACCTGATTGTAGAGGCAATCGAAAACGAATTGGATGGTCAAATCGTTGATATTAAATCGGCAAACGGCGATACCGTTTCCGTATTCATTGATTAGGATTTACTTATGATGCATGTAAAGGTGAAAGTAAAGGACGTTCGGTTTTCCATCCCGGTTCCATATGTGATTTTAAACATTGGGATCTCAATTTTGACTTCAAGATTCGTTCAGCAAATGGCAAACAAATGGACAAAAGAGCCCTTCGAAAGAAAAAAACTGGACTTTACCTTTCCCCTAATAGACAAAAATATGCTAAAGCCGATCGTCGAGGAACTGAAAAATCACAAGGGACTGGTGCTGGTGGATGTCAAGGCCAAGGACGGTACAGAGGTTAAGGTTAGACTATAATTCATTAAGGAATACACCGAGTAAAATGGTAAAAGCGGAACCCGTTCTAAATATAGGACGGGGTTAAAATATAGTTGTTGGCTATCCAATAACGAAAATTGGTGAGTAAAAACTTTTTATTATCATAGACATGAGCCTGTTAGTCAGCTTTCATCGGTATGGAAGTTTTTTTCTATTGGAGTTGCATTAATAATATGGGCGCGGATTATCTCTTAACAAATCATTAATAAGTGGAGCCATAGATTGATTATGGTAAATTCCTGGATATGGTACCTGAAATGATTTAAAGTCAGACGCCACGTCATTAAGCAAAAAATGCGGACCTTTAGCGGTCTTGATCTAATGCGATGAAGTATAGCCTAAGTTTGCACAAAAAACTGTTCACAGGACGATGGGAGTCTGCTAGGAATATAACATGTATAAGTTATTTCGAATCCTAAGAGTCATTGGAAGCAGCATTGAATAGATCTTTAATCAAGATAACAGCCAGTAATAACGAAGAAAAAGGGAACGGGAGTTTTTGGTTAGTTGATGAATAATTTTATTCTAGTTTACATAATATATATTATAGGAAGTTGTATTTTAATCTTTAATAATATCTCATATCTCAAGAATACTTAACTTAGTGAGACAAAACATTGATTTTGGTTCAATTTAATCTAATTCATATTTATTCTTTACATTTATCCATTCCAATTTGCTGATCGATTTTATTTATTTTTTTGTAATTCCTTTATTTTGATATATTGCCTTGAATGTCATTTGCGCTTTATTTTGAATGACAAAATTTTAAATATGCTCCATTAGCAATTCAATGTCTTTATGTATTTAATCCTAATCATTATCAGTTAATTCCAGATAATGGTGATGGATTGAATCATGTGATCCAATCCATGACATTTCTTATATGGTTCAGGTACTTAATTATTTCACTCTTAGAATATCCAGTTTCTTGTTTGTAGAGATTACATCGATCGTATGGTCACCCTTAGTATAGAAAACGGATGCCCCTTCTCTTTCTCCTTTTTTCCACCCATTCGCTTTAATGGCCCATTCATAGCAAGATGGAATGCCGTTCTCTTCAGAAGCCCTTGACCAATCATAATTCTTACCGTACTCACTTTCCTTTGTGAGCTCAGCATTTTTAGGTACAGGGAATTCGTATAAATCTTCGTTTGTTTCGTAGAGTGATAAAGTTCCGAAATAATAAAGTACGCTACCGCCAATCAAAAGTGCAATCATGGCAAGTGTCCAACCAATCTTTTTCTTCATTTTTCGAATGCTTCCCTTCAATCTTTTATACGCTGGGACTAAAAAGAGTTTTTTGCTGCAGAAATTCTGTATTTAAGACATATTGTTATATTAAAATATAAAAATAATGCCGAAGTGAGAAAAATCACGGGTTAACACCGTGATAAAATTATACAAATATAATAAAATTGCTGAATGCTTCATTTGTTTACCACTCAAAACTACCGCTTGCCTGTTAAAAACACATCCTCTTTTGTTTACTGCAACGTATTATCTCCGCTTATAAAATGACATTCATGGCAGGCTATTCGATGAATCCGCTTACCGCTTGAAAGAATTACGATAGGATGGATTTCGTGAGCTAGGCCAATCGACGCCCAACCTAATCTATCTTTTCATTATTGAATTAACTCAAAAATCTGGATCATGATAATGTATGACATATTCAAGATGGAATCATTCCCATCTCATTTAGTTTTTTTGCAATTTTAATAAACTCGCTAAACTTATCCATTTCCCCCTCCATTTCCTTGAATTTGTCTGCCAATCATATACTTTTTCCTTATTTGCAAAAATACGGCCAAAGTCTGTTACGATAGGTTGACCATAGACTAGCCATGGATCAATCTCATGTATCGGTAGTTCCTTATTACACTTATGTTTCTTCACAGTAAGTGGATAGATCAAGTGAACAATTTATCATTACAATTACCAGACTTATGCATTATCTCAGTTCGGGGTCCATCCGAAATATTCTTCGCCATTTGTCATAAGGGAAACCCTTCATTTAATCATCCTGAGTCATTGAATCCCTATAATGTACGGCAGAAAGTAATTTTAACCCTCTTAAGTGTTTGATCTGTTTATCCACTATTTCTATTGCCTCATTTGTGTTTCCTTCAAGAATGTATTCCTCTGCCTTAAGCCAGGAGAGGTATACGTTATCCTTGATTTGCTCTTTATAAGAGTTGTAGGCGTGTTGGTTACCCTCGTGAAGGGAAATGACCGCACCATAATAGAACTTGACTTTGTTATCCTTCATTTTTGATAAGAGTTCTTTTGCCTCTTTGTACTTTTCTTGCTTAGTAAGGAGCATGACATTTGCCTGATTTTTGGCTGTTTTCTGTTTGATGCGATTCAATGTTTTTTCCGCTTCTGCTTCATTACCGTATAGGAGCTGGTAAATGAATCGATAATGCGGTATTTTTGATTTGCTTACGTAATGCTTGATTTTTTCTGCATTTTTTCCAAAAAGAACGTGATAATAGTAAAACCTGAAAAGGTAAGCCAAAAAAAGGAACATCAAGATAAAAAGTCCCCATGATGGTGCCCCGATGAGACCCATTGTAAATGCAGCTAAAAATAAAATGATGAATGCCCAAATCATGTGATTCGCCCCCCTTGGCACTACAATACTGAATCCCGAATGGATGGATCCAACCAACATTCTTAAGACCATGGCAAAAGGTATGCAACCAGTCAATATTAATATCAAACATCTTGGTGAAAAGCTTGAAGCTATGATTGTCATCGACTCCCGACGGTATAATCCCCTGAAACCCTTGCGTCAAGATTCATGTACGGATCGATTCAAGCCGGGTTTGGACGGATTCGAGCGAGTTATGTGCCTCATGGACGATTTGCTTGATCAGTTCATCGACAGTCAATATTTCCTTAATCAGTCCGACGGATTGTCCGCACGACCAGATACCTCCATCCAAATCTCCCTCAAAGTATACTTTTTTGCTTCTTTGACCTGTAATGAGCGGAATTAAGGCTTCTATCGTGGCTCCTTCATTTTCGAGTCGGTCCACTTCTTTACTGACAGCATTCAACGCTACCCGCGATGGGCTTCCTATATTTCTTTGAATGACGACCGTATCCATTTCATTTGCCGATACCATCCAGTCTTTAACATGATCATGAATGGGAGCTTCTTTTGTGGCCATGAAGCGGGTTCCCATAACGATACCCTCAGCCCCCAGTGACAAGGCACTAACAAGGCCTCTGCCATCTGAAAAGCCCCCTCCCGCAATAACGGGTATGGAAACGGAATCGACGACCCTAGGCAGCATGACAAGCGTTCCTACATCCCCCATGCCGGGGTGCCCGCCTGTTTCATTTCCAACGATAATTACGGCATCGACCCCTAATTTCTCTGCAGAAATCGCATTTTTGACACTTGCTACCTTATGGATCACGGTAAAGCCGTGCTCTTTAAGCTTTGGCATCAATCCCTCTGGACTTCTTCCGCTCGTTTCGACGATTTTCACGTCTTCGTCCACTAAAATATCAATGAAGTCAGCATTTGGCGTGGCCGTTTGACTTGGAAATAAATTGAGGTTCACGGCGAAGGGCTTTTTTGTCAAAGATTTCACTTTACGTATTTCATCACGCAGACGTTCGGGTGTCGCCTGTGTTTTCGAAGTAATGATGCCAAGTCCGCCTGCTTCGGATACGGCAGCTGCGAGCGGCGCCCGCCCAACTTGAAACATCCCCCCGCAGATTATCGGATATTCGATTTTCAACATTTCAGTGATTCGTGTTTTCAATTGGCATTCCCCTTTCAATGTTTGGTTTGTTCGGCATTGCTCAGGTATACCTCATCATTTTTTAGTTGCATGTAAAGGAGTTTCTAATGGCAAGGCAAGTATCAACCTTCAAGGATTTATAAGTGACTTGTTACATAATTGCCCGTAGGCCATTCCAAGTTGGTAAAAAGCAAATCCTGCGTTTATCCCTTCATGATGGATGAATGAAAATATGCACGGTTAAACGTGAGAAAAGATGTGGTGAAGTAATTTAATAGGATGGTATTCGAAGTTACCTTAAGTATAGTGGAATCTGTATCCGCTTACAACGGGTTGGTGGGAGTTACAAAACATGATATTTTCAAACTCGCATGGCAAGATGGAAAAAAGACGGAGCCTATGCCCCGCCTTGACTTTCAGAATATTTTCTTCTCGTTTAATTCCTTGGCTAAATCCTTGAAATAGTGAAGTGATTCAGGGTTGCCCATGGAGTCTGCATTCACCACTTTATCAAACTCGAAACCTAACAATCCTTTTCGGATCGGGACTTCCATTTTCTTTCCGTTCAGTGTTTTAGGTATTTGTTCGACAGCATAAATGTGATCAGGGACGAAGCGCGGCGACAATTGTCCTCTGATTTGTTCGTTGATTGCTGCTGTTAACGTTGCATCCAGGTAGCTATCAGGCTTAAGGACGACGAACAGCAGCAATGAAGAGCCACGGCCAAGCACCTCCCTATCGATGACAAGGCTCTCCATCACTTCGTCAATCGCTTCCACGACGCGGTAAATATCGCTAGTGCCCATCCGGACTCCGGAACGGTTGATGGTCGAGTCCGATCGCCCATAAATGATGCAGCTTCCCTTTTCGTCAATTTTTATCCAATCACCATGTTTCCAAATGCCGGGATATGCATCGAAATAACTCTCGTGATATCTTGTACCCTTTGGATCATTCCAAAAATATAACGGCATCGATGGCATCGGTTTGGTAATCACCAATTCACCGACCTCATTAATCAATGACTGCCCCCTTTCATCAAACGCTTCGACGTGAACACCGAGCGCCCTGCCCTGTATTTCTCCGATTCTTACCGGTAATGTCGGAACCCCGCCAACAAATCCGGCACAAACATCGGTTCCGCCACTGGATGAACTGAGCCAGATATCCTTCTTGACATTCTGATAAACCCATTTGTATCCGTCACCCGTCAAAGGGGCTCCAGTGGAAAAAAGGGCCTTCAATTTTGATAAATCATATTTCCCCATCGGTTTGATGCCTAATTTCATGGAATTGGTAAGGAAAGGGGCGCTCGTTCCGAAGAAGGTCATGCCGGAATCTTCAGCCAGCTCCCAAAGCACCTCTGGATTCGGAAAGGAAGGACTGCCGTCATAAAGGACGATCGTCGCTTCATTAAGCAAGCCGCCCATCAGGAGATTCCACATCATCCAGCCTGTCGTCGTGAACCAAAATGCTGTATCCTCTGTGGACATGCCTTGATGCAGTTTAGTCGATTTGAAGTGCTCCAATATTATCCCGCCATGCCCTTGTACAATCGGTTTGGGCATT
This sequence comes from Peribacillus simplex, assembly GCF_001542915.1. Classification (GTDB taxonomy): domain Bacteria; phylum Bacillota; class Bacilli; order Bacillales; family DSM-1321; genus Peribacillus; species Peribacillus simplex_B. The sequence continues at coordinate 51,540 of NZ_LNNH01000028.1, forward strand.
CCCGTCGTACCTGATGAATAGAGAATCCAAAGCGGGTGATCGAATGGAACACTTTCAAATGACAATTCCGCCGGTTCCAGTAAGAGGTCAGCCCACGGAATGGTATCTGCTGGATTTTCTTGTATATTCTTTTTTTCTATGTAAGGAACCAGTACAGTATGCTTGACAGTGACCAACTCTTTCTTTAGCTGGGAAACGACCGTTGTTTTATCATATACTTTTCCATTGTACCGGTATCCATCAACCGCCAGTAACACAACCGGCTCAATCTGTTTGAAACGATCTATAACACTTCTTGCCCCGAAGTCAGGTGAACAGCTCGACCAGATCGCACCGATGCTTGCTACAGCCAGGAACGCGATGACCGTCTCAGGTATATTCGGCATATAGGCCACTACCCGATCACCGGATTTCACCCCAAGTTTCCTTAGTGAATGGGCGACGGAAGCTACTTGATCTTTCAGTTCTTTCCAGCTGATCTCTTTCCGTTTGATGTGCTCGGAACGAAAAAAAATGGCCGTTTTCTCATCCTGATCATTCATTAATGCATTTTCCGCATAATTTAGCCTGGAACCCTCGAACCACTTCGCACCAGGCATGGACTGCCCTGATAAAATCGCATCATATGTCCGATTCGCTTTTACCTTGCAATAATCCCAAATCGTTGCCCAAAACGCTTCCAATTCATCAACAGACCATTTCCATAATTCATGATAAGCTTGAAATGATAAACCTTCCTTTTCCTTTAACCATTTCATATAGTGAGTCAATACCGTTTGCTCGATTTGTTCGTTAGTCGGTTCCCAAATGATTTGTCCATCCGTAAGCGATTTCATTCGATCATCTCCCTTAGGCATCAAATGCTTGATTGAATCATTTCACAAAAATTGGTAGTTTGATTAAATTGTAATGTATCCCCGTTGAACCGTCAATTAACAAGGATATTACATAGATTCATGGGCATGAATCGGAAGGTTAAGAGAGAAACAGGTCCCTTCCCCCTGTACGCTTGAAACATATATCGTACCTTCCATGCTTTTGATTACGCTGTAAGAAACCATCATCCCTAATCCCGTTCCTGCATTTTCTGTCGTGAAATAAGGTTCGCCTAAACGATTTATTTGCTCTTGGGACATTCCTCTTCCTTGATCTTGAATCTTAATTTGGATGGTAGCGGCAGCATGGAGGAGATGGATGGATAGTTCTCCTTCAGACATTGATTCAATCCCGTTCTTGATGATATTGAACAGGCACTGCTGGAATTTTTTTCTTTCTCCCACAACATAGTAAGCCTCATCGTCAAAAACGGATATTTTCAAGTCAATCCCATTCTTGCTTGCCAATGGCTTGATGCTGTTCACGACATGATTGATTTCAGCGGATGTGCGCAACCGCTCCATTTTTTCGGGACATATGGAAGCAAACGTCAAATAATCATTGATGACGTCCGTAGCCCGATCTAATTCCTGCAGGGCAATATTCGCATACTTCACCTTGGTTTGAGGCGAAACGTCTTCCCTTAGCATTTGGAGATATCCCCGGGTCACGGTAAGCGGGTTACGGACTTCATGTGAAATGCTTGCTGCCAGGTGGCCGACGATTTGCAGCTTTTCCGCCTTCACTAGTTTTTCAAGCACCTGGAAATTGGCCATGATCACCTCCCATAGGATGATGACGATGACGATGCCTATCACTTGGATGATGAAATACTGTTTCCATAGGCTTATCCCTATGACGAGGTCAAAGATTTGGGTCGAAACGTAGTCTGTAAGAATATGGACAAGAAAGATTAATGCTACACCGATGACGATTTTTTTACCGACTGATATTTTTTGATAGTATTTCGATATGAAAAATAGGGAAACGCCGATGAACGGGAAAGTGATGCATGCTACATAAAACCCGCTTTCCCCACCGGTTACATAACGGATGAGGAGGGTGATCACTATTAATATCATGCCTAACCTGTAGCCGCCATATAGACCGCCTAAAATAAAAGGAATCCATCGCAGATCCCAAACGAAATGCTCTTCCGTGACTACGGGGAATAACATACAGAGGATGAGTGAAAGAATCGGAAAAATGGCCAAGAACCATCCCCTTATCGCTTTCAAACGGTACACATATTTCACTAGATAGATTACATGGGCCAAAAAGATCGGAAAAAGAATAATTAAAAAGTTAATCAGCAAATCCTTTGTCATGAGATTCATTTTTACACCGGACTTTCGATATTTTTCGAAGATTTAGAAAGGTACATAAATCATAACAAGATAGAGTGTGATAAGCTAGTAAAACTATCAGAATGAGAAGGGAACTAGGATGGGATAAAATGAAAAAGCGACGCTCGTCCCCTGATGATCCGAAATGTGGGAATGAACAGCAAAAAGCACTGAAACGACCTAGTCATTCCAGTGCAACGAAGCTTTCCATTTCCTTAATAAAGAGCAGATTTTGCGAGCATCGTAATGGTCGCATCATCCATTGGTGGATTATGAAGCCCTGCACGAACATCCCGATAGTAGCGTTGCAAGGGATTTTGCCGTTGCAAGCTTTTGGCACCAACTACCCTCATCGCCTTATCGACGATGGAGAGCGCTTTGTTTGTGACCGATAATTTAACGGCACCCAACTGGGTCGCTAATGCTTCACGATCCTCAGGATTCCGCTCCCACTTTTCTGCGACAGAGTATAGAAAATGATGCGCCTCACTTAACTCCAGTTCCATTTCCCCGATTGTCCTTTGAACGTTGGGAAGGTCCCTTATGGGTCCTGGCAAGCTATTGGGAGAATATGTTTTGGCGAATTCCACTGCATGATTTCTCGCAGCTACTGCAATTCCTAAATAACAGGCTGGTATATGTAATAGCCACGCTTCCGGTTTCCGTTTTTCCAAAGGGTTGCTTTTTTGCACATAATACTTTTCAGGCAAGCTCACGTCGTTTAACACCAAGTCATGACTTCCTGTTCCCTGCATGGAAATCATATCCCAAGTTTCTTCTATTACGACACCAGCTTCGTCGCGATGAACGAAAAATGTACCTAGCCGCTCATCCTCGGGTACCCATGCTGTCACAAGAAAAATGTCCAGGACGGGGGAAAGAGTGGTAAAAGTCTTTCTGCCATTCAAAATCCATCGTTCCCCTTTTTTAGTGGCGGTCGTTTCAGGCCGGCCTCCTCGCGTCGGGCTTCCCGTCCCGGCCTCTGATGCCGCCGTATTGACGAGGGCGCCCGCTGACACTTCGTGAAACAATTGATCCATGACCCCTTTTTCCCAGGGCTTCCTCTCCATTAAGGACAGCACCGTCCCGACGTGCCAGCCTATCCCTAAGGCGGTGGGGCCGCAATACTGCGCTATTTTTTCTTGGCAAAGGAGGAAATCATATAATGTCCCGCCATGGCCCCCAAACTCTTTTGCCAGCGTTAGCTTTGGATAGCCAAAATCCTTTAATTCTTTAATGTTTTCAAAAGGGAACCCATTTGTCGTATCGAGTGCTTCTGCTCGATCAGCAAAGGGCTGTATCCCTTCCTCTAACCTTTGTATATATTCTTGTTGCTTCCGTGATTGAAAAAAAAGCATGGAGAACACCCCTTCTATGATAAGCAATATGCTAAACCATCCAGCAGCAACACCCTTCACCACTAGAACTCCCTTTTATACTATCACTTTAGTGGAGATTCTGATTTGAATCTGCTTATTAGGATTCAATGTCCTCATTTTTAAAATTTTTGTTGGCGTTTTTATAAGCGTTTTTTGCCTGGTCGATGTCCTTGTTTTCAATGAAGTAGGCAATCGCAGCTTGACCGATGCCATAGGTGACTCCGCCGGCGACCGCACCGGAAACGGCTAGACCGGCTACCGGAACGAAGCGGACCGCTGCCCTGACACCTTCCCTGACAAGGAGGCCGATGCCTACATTGATTCCTAATGCTGCAATGAATTCACTCGCCGATTTCGTATTGATGTCTTTATCGGCGATGAAACCAATGACCACGATCATCAAGCCTTGAATTCCCGTCAAAATCGGAAAATCGGCAAAAGGAATCGGTTCTGCTCCAATAATACCGGCAATGGCCGTAAAGGTCCCCACGATCGTTCGCGCAAATTTTCTCTTGACGAATTGACTCTGGATCGCTTTGGCTGTCTTCAGTTTCGCTTCACTGGGTAAGGCCTCGATTAAATAATCCGAAAGTAAATCGATGTTCCAACGCATATCATATTCGATATTCCCGCTTTCATCAAAATCAATATAGGAACAAATGGGAATGATGTTCAAGAGCGGAATGTCACTTTCATCAAATCGCTTCGACATCAACATCATGGCCTCTTCCATATTCTGTTTTTTCTTGGGATTGGCATCAAAAGGTGCTTGTTTATAATGCGGAGGATCCAATTCATCCACTTGGGTGACTACACAGATGACTGGGACATCGTAATGGTGCTTCTCCTTGACGAGCATACGCAGCTTATTCAGCTCTTGTAAATCCTCTTCGATCCGCGCGTCCGCTTCCTTTGCTTTTATCAAGAAAAGAAACACATCGGGCTGTTCTTCCGTGACCGCCTTCATCAATTCTTGCAATGGGCTTTCTTCTTCGAATTCCTCTGTCGGTGCTTCACTTTCGCCTAATCCCCGGGAGTCCAACAGACGAATTTTAGGGTTGGCATCACTCGGATACCAGAGCCATTTCCCTTTACCCGTTCCTGATTTAACAGAACTGACATATTGCCGTTCCTGACCAAACATCGCATTGATCAATGAGGATTTTCCCGACCCGCGCCTGCCGACAAGGGCAATCCGCGGCTCCCTTGCATCGACCGTCATCGTTTTAAGCTTTAAAAGCTGATCCAGCATTTTGTTCTTTTTGGAATTGGAAATGGGCAGTTTGTCGACCTGGCCTTTTATGAAACTGAATATGCTGCCCATTTCATCGTGTTTTTCTACCATTATGCATTCCCCCATGATATGAAGTGTTTTTAATGACTTTTACCCTTTAAAGATTCATGATAAGCATGTAATTTGAAACTTCCTTACAATCTTATGGGCACGCTTTCACTTCTTCATGCACTTTCTTTTAAGAACATCACGACACTCGCCATGTATTTTTGGATTTCCTGCACTTGGAAAGCAGCCGAATCCGCAATTTGTTTATAATGGTGCTGTCCTTCGTCCGTAATTCTCAAATAACGTTTCGTTCGTTTTTCGCTTTCCCATCTTCCGACAAGAAGACCGTTCTCTTCCATTTCGTGAGATAAATCGTATAAATATCCGTTAGAAGCAATCCACCCGAACTGATTTTTAAGCAATTCGCCAATTTCCCCCATATAAATAGGTTTCTTTGTAAAAGCGGCTTTTAATGTAATGTACCGAACAAGATCCTTCACTGATATTATTTTCGAGAAATAAGACCGATATTCTTCAGGAAGTTCGTTTTGAACTGGGGGATTTTCACCTGATCCCCGCAAATCGAACATGAACCGGTCAATGACCTTTTTCACTTCGGAAAACCGCTCGAGGAAATTCTTTTGATACCATATATGAAGCTCTTTTCCTTTTTCGGTAATTTGATAATAATTTCTGCCCTTATTCGTGTAAAGGGATAAATGATCGGACTCTACAAGCATATTGGATATTTTGCACAAATAGTCGTAGCTATGCACTTTCCCAGTAAACGTATTCTTCAGGTCCTGATGAATCGCCCGTGGATAATTCGCCTTTAATTTCAAGGAATGGAGTAAAAAAATCGTTAAAAATTCCCGCTGGCTTAACCCGACCGATTCTACCGTTGCTGACGGCTTTACCCCTTTTTTCACTGCCAAAACCTCCTTCGTATCTCTAATGACCATGCAAATAAATATTTCATCCTTCTCCCTTATTATCCTGTGCTGCCACATAATAGTAAAGTTTTTAATGCTTAACTGCCTTGTACTATTATTCATGCTTCATTACATGGTGGGAGATGGGATATTTGATCTATTCTGACGAGGTTTTTAGTGGAATAATATGTAAAAAAGAAGAAGGGAGCAAAAATGCTTTGGGCATCGAGATTTCTTAATGCCCGTTTTCATAAGATCAAAATCCATCCATACCTTCTGGGATAAACCGGATGGAAGGTCATTACCGTTAAGCTCTTCAAGGATGGTTTGTGCCGCCTTCTCGAGAAATTCCACGCAAAAGAAAAACGGACCCGTAAGTTGGGTCCGTTTTTTATTAATTTACTGTTCAGTCAAGATGATCGGTTCATCTTTTGTGATGACGAGTGTATGTTCATATTGGGCGGATAGCTTTCCATCCGCGGTTCTCGCCGTCCAGCCGTCCTGGTCCATTTTCATATGCCAAGTTCCAGCATTCAGCATAGGCTCGATCGTGATGACCATGCCTTCTTTTAGTCGCGCCCCTTTACCAGGTTTACCATAGTGCAGGACGGTTGGGTCTTCGTGCATCGTTTTACCGATTCCATGCCCTGTGAAATCGCGGACAACGGAAAACTTTTCACCCTCGGCATATGATTGGATTGCATGCCCGATATCTCCCAGGCGATTTCCTGCCCGTGCAACTTCCATGCCTCTATATAAAGCGTTCTTGGTTACATCCATCAAGCGCTGTGCTTCTTCTGATACCTCGCCGACAGCATATGTCCAAGCGGAATCCGCCAAACCTCCGTTCAGGTTCACAACCATATCAATCGTTACGATGTCACCCTCTTTCAGCGCTTTTTTTTGCGGGAAACCGTGGCATATTACATCATTCACCGATGCGCATGTTGCGTATTTATATCCGTTATAGCCCTTTTGCTCCGGCGTTGCCCCATGTTCTGCAAGGTACTTGTCAACAAATTCCTCGATTTCCCAAGTTGTGATGCCTGGTTTGATCATTTTAGCAATTTCTCTATGCGTCGCAGCAAGAAGTTTGCCAGCTTCATGCATTAATTGTATTTCTCGATCACTTTTAATAGTTATCATCTCAAAATCCTCTTTCGTTTTGTATCTTATCTGATTGAATCTCCTTATTTATCATATGCCTTTTTTTATATAAAAAGCAACCAAAAACCCGGTGAAATTGACCGGGTTAACAATTTCATTTCATATCTCCCACATAAGAGCGGCAATCGAAAATCGGAACGCAAGTATCTTTGAACTTCCATTAATGTGTGATACGGGCAGGGGATTTTCTAATGTAGCCCATGATTATTTATGGGATACATATATCCATTTAACGCAAAGGATACTCGGCCTGTTTCCTCCGATACAACCAACACAAGGGCGTCGCTTCGTTCAGTCAATCCTAGGGCAGCCCTGTGGCGTGTTCCTAGTTTTTTGCCTTCTGTTGATCTGGCTGAAAGCGGAAGAACATTTGCAGCGGAAGCGATTTGGTTATGACTGACCAGCACCGCACCATCATGAAGCGGATTTCCAGGGAAAAAAATGGACTCCAATAAAGAGTGTGTTAATTCCGCTCCAATCGAAATACCCGGTTGAATGTATGTTTCCAGTGCATCCTGCCGCTCAATCACAATCAACCCACCATGTCTGCGATTGGATAGATTTTGGACGCAAAGTGTTAATTCAGGATATTTGTCCGTGAAAGGAGATAAATAGCAATTTAAATAAAAAGTGGCAGCTTTCATATCAATGGAGACAAATTTTTCTTTGATTTTTTCAAAGCTCCCGAGCAAACATTCGTTTTCATTCCCCATGGCCTCCAGGTTATTCTCTAATGCCGCTATCACTTGGCGGATATCCTCTTTCAATATTTGTTTCATGGGTGAAAAATCGCAATTTCCATCCTTCACAGCTAGACCCCTCCCTACTAGTATGCCTCTCTTCGCAACTGGTTTATATCCTGATCAGTTAATGTGTAATCGATAGGTAGTATGTAGTTAATGTTTGTCTTCGAGCTGCCGATTTATTCATCCAATGATAGGCTGCCAGTCACAAGCATCTTCCCCCTGCCTTCGTTTTACCGCCATTCGGAATGGACTCCACATTTTTTTTTTGGCATTTGGGAAAGGTAAGATAATAAATATGGAAGAGACCATGGGTGAAATCTTAAAAGAATGGGTGGGATTGAAATGCCTTATGTAACGGTTTATGACCGAGGAACGTTTGAAGTTGAAATGGGTAAGAAGTTAGTTTTGGCATTGGAAGATAACGGGGTTAATATTCTCCATCGATGTGGCGGAAAGGCCAAATGCACGACATGCAGAGTGGAGATATTGGCAGGTGATTTTGCTGAAGTGACAAATGAAGAAAAAAAATCCTTTGAGGAAAAAGGAATCGAGGATCAGCTTCGGCTATCCTGTCAAATTTACGTGAATGGAGACATCGCCATCCGTCCGATCATGACGGTTGAAAACTCGGGACTTGCCGCGGGGCCAAGGCCTGCAGAGTGAGAACGATAATTTTGTAAATCAAAACGACTAAAAATGGAATTTCTAGTCGTTTTGAAGATTCATCTTAGAATCACTTTTTTTCCATGATTGCAAAGTAATTATCTTCATTATCGGCAAAATTGAATACTTTACCTGTAGGCATCGTAACCATGTCTCCGACTTTGATATTCTTATCTAAAAATTCTTTATATAAGGCATCAAGATTTTCCGCGAAAAACATCAACGAAGGAGTATGAAGGTTCAATTCAGGCTGCATTTTAGCGATCAATTCCTTATTGTGCAGGATAATGCTCGTTTGCGCTTCTGTTGTAGGTGCCATTTCAATCCATCTCAAAGTTCCGTTATCCTCGTCTGAAATTACCTTAAAACCCATTTTTTCCGTCCAAAACTTCATGCATTCATCCTGGTTATTAACATATAGCATAATTTGGCCTACTTTATTGATCATATGCTTCACTCCATTTCCTGCGTTTTTATGGCTTGCAGCGTCTTTTAGAGTTTGAATGATCTAACTCCTTTTTGATTATACCAAATATTAGATCAATTATCTGCAAGTTTCTACTTTCCCAACTAAACTTTAAGAAATCTTCAGAAACTATTTTTTATCGGTAGAATTTGCAGGATTTTTCAATTATGCACAGAACATCTATACAGACTAATTTGCTAGGGAGTGTGAATGGATGGTACTTTCGAAAGACGGTTTATTTGAGATATTGGAAGGTAACAGAAGATTGACGATGCGGGTGGTGGAAGCTTTTCCTAAAGAGGAGCTATTCCACTATACACCTGCTGATAAGCTTCGTCCCTTCGCAGAGATGATTAAAGAAATCATGAACATCGAGAGTGCCTATATTCGGGGAATTGCTCTTCATGAATGGGAATTTCAAGATTCGTTTGCAGCCATTTCAACAAAAGAGGCCCTGATATCCGCCTGCGAAGCCGTAAGGGAGAATACACGGAGACTTTGGCAGGAAGTGACCGATGAAACACTTGAGGTAGTGGAAAAGGATCCATTCTTTGGCCCCGCTCAAAGCCATTTTGCGAGAATCCAATATGGGTTGGAGAATGAAATCCATCATAGAGGACAAGGGTTTATTTATCTTAGGATACTAGGGATGGAACCGCCTGAATTTTTCGTCAGGGATTAAGACGAATGTAAAACCATTTGAGAACAAACTGCCTGATTACGCTATCCATAAGTAGGAAAAATAAAGGAGTGGGACAAATGTCAGTTGATGCATACCTTAATTTTAATGGAAATTGTCGTGAAGCGGTAAAGTTTTATGCCGAGGTCTTTGGAACGGAAGCAACGAACTTCATGACCTTTGGGGAAACCCCGCCGAACCCTGAATTTAAACTTCCAGAGGAAGCGAAAAATTTAGTCATGCATGCAAGAATGAATATTGGCGGCAGCAATATCATGTTTTCCGATGTTTTCCCTGGTATGCCTTTTATTGAAGGAAACAACATCAGCCTCGCATTCGTTACGGATAATCTGGATGAAATCGAATCAATCTTCCATAACTTAAAAGAAGGCGGCACGGTCCGTATGGAGCTTCAAGAAACCTTTTGGAGTAAGTTATACGGTCAAGTAACGGACAAGTTCGGAATCAACTGGCAAGTCAACGTCGGCAGCTGATAACGGCATTACGTTAATGGCATTTCCCTGCGGATATGGGGGCTATTCCTTTCGTGGAAAGCATCTCCATATCCTCTTTGTGCTTTCAACTTCTGTACGGACGATGCCAGGTTCGATCGCCGAAGTCCCTTGATGATAAAATACAGCAAAGGTCCATGTAAACATGAAGACGAAAGGGTGAAAATGATGAAAAACAAACTTCAAAAAATCACAACAAATCTATGGTTCGATACACAGGCAGAGGAGGCCGCGAGATTTTATACGTCCATCTTTGAAAATTCGAAGATTGGCAGGATCACACACTATGGCAATGTAGGTCGGGAAATCCATGGAATGTCAGAGGGAAAAGTGATGACGGTCGAATTTGAATTGGAAGGACAGGCATTCATCGCATTGAATGGCGGGCCGCATTTCAAATTCACAGAGGCGATATCCTTCATCATTCATTGCGAATCTCAAAAAGATGTCGATTATTATTGGGAAAATCTTTCACAAGGCGGAGATGAAAAAGCGCAAGCTTGCGGCTGGCTGAAAGATCAATTCGGAGTATCTTGGCAGATAATTCCTGAAAATATTACGGATATGATTAACAACACGGATCCTGAAAGATCGGCAAGAGTCATGACAGCACTGTATCAAATGAAGAAAATTGATATAAATGCATTAAAGCGGGCCTATAACGGATAAGATTTATTTAGATAAGTTCATAAGTGAGTTTATTGAAAAAGAGCTTTCACTTGACCATAATCAAATAGCGGAATCCTATTTAACAACCATAAAATAAACAAAGGAGTATGACCATGGCATACGTATTACAAGTCGATTTTAAAATGAATGGACCATTCGGAAATGAAATGGCTGAGGCGTTTTCTGATATAGCGAGAAGCATCAATGAAGAAGAGGGCTTCATATGGAAAATCTGGACAGAAAGTCCCGAAACAAATGAAGCAGGCGGAATCTACACTTTTGAAACGAAAGAAACGGCTGAAACATATCTGCTCATGCACACTAATAGATTAGCTGGCATTGGAATTACAAACGTCAACGCAAAAATCTTTGCCATTAATTCAAAGCTTACTGAGCTCAATAAAGGTTCCGTATAATCATTGATTTTAAAAAACAGAATGAATCATGAACTAAGCCCCCTTACATGCCCTTATAAAGGAGATCTAACAATTTACGTACTGTCTCCTTTTTTTCTTTTAGTAACGACGATACTCTACCCCATTAGGATAGCCTCCTTCCTTTACCTGAATACCCTCCAAATAGAAACGAAACATGTTCAGGGCTACACTGAAATACATAATCAAAATCGCATGATAAGGAGAAAGATGAAAAATGGTCCATATAAGTGCATTTGCGATTCAACGTCGTGACGAAATGATAGAAAGAAAAATCCGCTACGACTCTTTAATCGTGGATCATCCTTGCATCTGTTTAGCGGCAGATGAAGATGAAGTTGTGCTTTTTCACGAAGTCAACGATTCTTTCACGATGAACACCCCGGAAACCGAATTAACGATCTCGAAAGGAAGCTATACGATTGCTTATTATTGGCGGCATCGCCCCTATAATTTGTACATTTGGAGAAACAAGCAAGGACAATATGTCGGTTCATATTTCAATATGGTGAAAAACACTTCCATTCTGGACAAGTTGGTAACTTTTGAAGACCTGATCATTGATATATTGGTCCTTCCGGATGGCGATCACTTTATCTTGGATGAAGACGAGCTCCCCGTCCCATTGGATGTGTTCGAAAATGGGTCAGTCCAACAAGCTTTGACCGATTTATTGGATTCAATGGATGATCTGCTTGCTCAAACCGTGTTACAATCAGGGCATTTCTATAAACATGAAGACCTCCTTTCCTTATTACGTCAGAGATAAAAAAACCTGCCAGAAATTTGGCAGGCAAGTCAATTGTAAACAGGTGAATCTATTGCAAGGATATCCTTACTCACTGTCCGCTTGAGCTGAAATACTGTCTGCCAGCTCTTCAATGTTCTTGGTCACTTTTTCGCTGTACGTATAATCACCGTAGCAATACGGATAGCGGAAATTGTCCTTGTCCCCGCCGCAATCATAGAGCGCAGGGTCCTTTTCCACTTGAATCATGGAGAATTGCTTGGCTAGCTCTTCCGTATGCTTCCCCCCTTTTTTTGCTATGTAATCAATATAACCAATTCCCATGTTATAGGCTTGAATGATCGTGGCAAAATCAACGTTCTTTTCATTGCCATATTCATTGATCCTTCTGAAATGCTTCACGCCATACTTTATGCTTTCGTTTGGGTCTGTAATGGTATTGGGGTCCAGTCCGGCAGATTCAGATGACTGCATGGGATCACCGCCGCGCCCACGGCTTTCTTGCTGCATCAAGGCAATCAATGTTGAAGTATGTTCTTCAAGCCCGTATTTTTTCAACTCATCTTGGATAATGGGACTATATTTCTTTACATTCGCAAAAGAATCCAGAGGGGGTATCGATGTGGATACATTTCCGTTAAATGGGTTTTGCATGACCTGCTTCATGACCAAAAAGGCCAAAACCAAGCTCAGTATAACTAACAACTTCTTTGATTTCTTACGTTTTTTCTTCACATGCTCTCTCCGTAATCTCTAGGTTATATATTTATAGTTTAACAAAAAGTTAAAGTAATAACTATTTAGAATAGCATTTTAATTGCTCAAACTAAAAATGCCGGCTATTTGGATGAATCGCCAACTAATGAAAACTTTGCCCATCTAACCGGGAACTCGCTTTTTGCCATGAAGGTATATTTATATTGACATGGAGAAACACTAGTGATTGGAGGTGATATGTTTGGGTAAGAATAATGATCAACAAGAAAAGAATGATGATAAAAAGAAAAAAATCACGAACGACTTTGGGGCCGACCCAGATGAACAGGAAATGAATGGTCTGTATGGGATGCTGGAAACCGAATATGAAGATCGTCTTCACGACAAAGAAAAGTAACCTTTCCATGCTAATTTATCGAGCGCCTGCTATTGCGTTTTTAGGAATTCACCTGAATTGAACTTCATGATTTCGCTTCATTAGGTCCGTATGCAGGTAACCTATTTCGGGACATGGAAGCGAAAAGGTTTATATGAAAAGCCCTCCTGAAATGAAAAAGATTCAGGAGGGTTTCGTATTACTCGATTGAGTGATTGGATCAGTATCTACCTATCCTCTTTTGCATCCGTTGGTTTGCTAACAATGGTTTTAAAGAAACAAAACCATATGATCTTCATCAAAATATGCCTGATCTAATTTCAATGCTCTCTTTTCTCTACCAAACAGCTCAAAACCAAAATAAGAATACAGTTTTTTGGCTGATTCATTAGTTGTTACCACAGTTAAATAAACCTGCTCAATTCCTTCCAAATCGTTTGCCTTCTTAATTGCTTCTACCATCAAGCTCTTTCCAATTCCCCTACCACGGTTTTCAGGTGAAACGTACATGGCAAAGATATGGGCTTTATGTTTTAGTTTACGTTTATTTTCTCTGACCAAAGTAACAGCACCGACAAGTTTTCCCTGTTCAAATGCACCAAAGGTAAAAGATACATCCGATTGCAAGCGACTCTTATATGTTTCTATTGAATTCTCTTTTTCCTCCTCATAGCTTGAACCGAATGATTCAGCATTCTTTCGTAAACCTTCCAATCTTACATTTCGATAATTTTCAGCATCTAATGGTTTCAAAAGTCTTATATCCATTGTTTCCTCCTAATGAAACGAAAAGTAATCCCCTTTATTTTACAACAAAATCAAGAATGTTTTTTTTAACTATTGACGTTAAACATGAAAAAGACAGGAATATTATTAAATAAGTGCCTGTACATACAGTTATGACAACATGCAAAAGAACATCCCATTTTCGGAGGATGATGCTAGAAGAGCTTCGTTTGACTTCATTCAGCACTTCTCCCTCCGATTGTTGAAAAGAATTACTGTAATATGCCTAGAGGAAATCCTTAGTACTCCTCCCACCTTCTGAATTTTTCGCTAAACGATGAAAGTTCCACCGCATGGAAAAGGTAAAAAAGCCACCCAAAGGATGGCATCACACAGCAACCATAATAAAAGAATAACGCATCGAATTTAGTCATTCGATGCGTTAGTTTTATAAATTGTGATACGTTTCATCATCAACGGCTTCTAACCAGACCGTTTCACCAGGGGTCATGGCTAAGTGGACGAACCAACTGTCTTTTGTCGCACCATGCCAATGTTTGACATTCGGAGGGATATTCACCACATCACCGGTTTTAAGGAATTGGGCCGGCTTCCCTTCTTCTTGATACCAACCCTCTCCGCTGGTAATCAGCAATACTTGTCCAACATTGTGGGAGTGCCAGTTATTGCGTGCTCCAGGTGAAAAGGTTACATTACCGATAGAAGTATGGAGTGGCTTCGGATCGGTAAACACCATATGTAAGTAGGCATCACCGATAAAGTTTTTTTCAACTTTTTGTCCCAATGGAAAAATTGCGCTATTGTTTAGTTGTTCATTTTTCATTAAATGTTTCCTCCTTTTTTGTTGAAAGACGACATATGGCAAACCATATATGGACGGCGCTTACTGCCCATGTTAAAAACCTCCAAAACAGGATCCGAACAATTATATATGATTAGCCCATTTGTACAGTTGGCCGGATTATCATTTCATTTATGGCTACATCAGAAGGCTGCTCAATGGCAAAGGCAATGGTGCGGGCGATGCTTTCCGCATCAATTGCCGTTTTGTAAAATTCATCCAACCCCGCTTTCATCTCCGGATCTGTAGTAGTCGTTAGCAATTCGCTGCTAACAGCCCCTGGAGATACATTTGTAACACGGATATTCGTACCGCTCATTGCCTCTTCTTGTCGTAAGCCTTCAGAAATGGCTCTTACTGCATGTTTGGTGCCGCAATATACCGTTCCCCCTGGGTAGACGTTGTGTCCCGCTACCGAAGAAAGATTAATGATATGCCCTGATTTACGTTCCCTCATGGATGGGAGTACGGCAGCAATGGCATACAAAACCCCTTTAATATTGACGTCAATCATTTTATCCCATTCATCAACTTTTTTATTGAAAAGAAATGCTTGTGGCATGACGCCTGCATTATTGACTAAAACATCGATTTTACCATACTCTTTTAGCGCATACTCAGCCAGCTCTTCCATTTGTTCATGGGATGTAACATCCGTCACCTTATAAATGGCTTGTCCGCCACTCTTCAGTATCTCTTCATGTAATGCCTTAAGCCGGTCTTCACGACGTGCAGCAAGTACCAGCTTGGCACCCTTGGATGTTAGGTCCTTTGCAGTAGCTTCGCCAATTCCACTAGAAGCACCCGTAATGATTACAACTTTATCTTGAATAGTAGACATGTTAAAATGACATCCTTTCTTAATGAACCTATATTTTCTTATTTCTCTTTTGAAAACGATTCTTTTGCAACCGTAATCGCTGACATCGCTTTTGGCCAACCAGCATAGAAAGCAAGGTGGGTCATGACTTCTACCATTTCTTCTTCTGCAAGGCCATTTTCTTTTGCCTTGTTTAAATGAAATCCGTATTTCCACCAACTATTAATGAAGATACGGTAATGAAACTGCGATCACGTGGAGAAAGCTCCTTACGCTCCCATACTTCTCCAAATAACACTTCATCGTTTAATTGCACAAGTTTTGGGGCGAATCCCCGCTCATTTTTTGTGCAGGAGTGATTTGTTTTGAAGTTGACATTTCATATCCCTTCTTTCACTGTTTACTTTTCTATTATGCCGAAGCTAATTGATTTGGTGTTGGGTTTAAAAGCACATAAATGCGATATGGCGCATTTGTGTATAATATAATAGATAAAATGGATGTCTGCAATAATCAAAAACATGAGTTTCATGCAATTTGGCACATGTTCATTAAAGTTGTGCCATACCTTTAAAAAAAGTTAATGAATTTTCCAGTCCCAGCAAGCTGAATGCCACTGAAAGACCAAGGAAGTTTTGCGAATATATCATTGGGGAATTTTTATGGCAGAGCAGATATACAAAAGGGGGAAAATCATAGTGGAAATGTTTTTATGAGAAATGTACCAGGAACATGAATATTTTATTCCCGTCTATTGGTTGTTTTCCAATTCCTTATTACTGTCTCGAAAAATTAAAATAACGCCATCCAAAGGATAGCGTTACTTGCACTTATATTTCTTCTTCGACTGTTTGAACAAGGATAAAAAGAAAATGATAAATTAAATGAAAAGCATCTTCTAATGATAGGTCTTCTCGAAACCCTTTGACGTTATTCAAGGCAAAGTTGACATCCCAAAGGCCGTCACCCGGGTTAAACATTAAACTGAATGAACCAATGTCTTCTTGAAGCTCCTTTTTTAAATACGTTTTTAAGACATCACCCATTTTTTTCTGAAGTTTCAACCCGAACATCGCATTATAGGTACCGAATACATCATCTACCTCGATAGAAAGGGCCTCAACTCCGATAAGTTCGAACCATTCCGATTCAAAATAAAGGAATTCATCTTTATTTTTTTTAAAGTAGTCAATCGGCTGGGCCAAGAATGAAGCATTCTCGATGGCAATCAATTCTTCACTCTCTTTATTACTGCGTTCGATATAAGCATCGACAAAACGTGATGTATTTTCCTTTACCACTATAGTGCTATCTTCCGTAATTAATTTATGCTTTTCCGAATACTCCTTTTCTTCATTAAATAGCTCCACCTTGTTATTGGTGATGGATTTTGATATGTATGCTTCCATTCGTTTTCTTAACATATGATGTCCTCCTCGTATCTTTTCAAGCTTATGCAATTTCCATCATAGCATATCCACAGCTTAGAAAATAACTTTGTGAAACAAATTACAATACTAATGTGGAAATCGTACCAAGGCTTCGTTATAGTAATGGTACAGCAGGTATACAAATAGAGAAATGAGATGTTGAACATGCAAAAAATCATTGTCGTAGGAGCAGGGATCCTCGGAGCCTCCACTGCCTATCAGCTTGCTAAAGCGGGGGCTGAAGTGATCATCATTGATCGTCAGGATGATGGACAGGCAACCTCCGCCGCTGCAGGAATCGTATGTCCTTGGATATCGCAAAGACGTAACAAGGCTTGGTACCACCTTGCTAAAAATGGAGCGGCTTTTTATCCTGGACTGATTGATGAACTGAAACGGGATGGGGAAACCGAGACTGGTTATGCCCAAGTCGGAGCCGTCAGTTTACATACGGAAGAAGGAAAACTGATGGCGATGAAGGAGAGAGCCGAAAAACGGAAAGAAGACGCTCCGGAGATGGGCACGATCACCCTACTATCCCCTTTGGAAACAAAGGAGTTATTCCCACCTCTTTCCAGTGAATATGCTGCTGTTCATGTAAGTGGGGCCGCTCGGGTGGATGGTAGGGCACTTCGCGATTCTTTACTGCGTTCATCGCAAAAAAACGGCGCTAAGTTAATGTATGGTGAGGCCATTCTTTCATATGAAGATTCACAGGTCAATGGTGTAACCTTCGAAGGCAAATTCATATCTGCTGATCAAGTGATCGTTTGTGCGGGGGCATGGGCATCGGGCTTGCTTAAGCCTCTTGGTGTGAACTTTAAAGTCAGCTTTCAGAAGGCCCAAATCATCCATCTTGATTCGCCGATTGAGGGAACCGATAACTGGCCGGTTGTCATGCCTCCTAGTGATCAATATCTCCTCGCATTCGATCATAATAAAATCGTTGCCGGCGCTACCCATGAAAATACGGAAGTGTTCGACAACCGAGTGACCGCCGGAGGTTTGCAGGAGGTTTTCAATAAAGCAATGAATACCGCTCCTGGTTTGGCAGATAGTTCGTTCGTCGAAGCAAGGGTCGGCTTTCGTCCTTTCACGCCAGGGTTCCTGCCAGTTATCGGCCCGCTGCCTGATTGGCAAGGGATAATCATAGCGAATGGCCTGGGAGCTTCCGGTTTAACGATGGGTCCTTATATTGGCTCACAACTTGCAAACCTTGCACTTGATAGGGATTTGGATATCGATCTGGATATGTATGATGTAAGAGGTGCTTTGGAAAAATAGGTTCACCTTTGTTTGATAGGCGTCAAAAAAAAGATCAATGCTGCTCTACCCTTTAGGGCATCAGCATTGATCTTTATCCAATTGGGGATGGAAAAATCTATGGGAGTGCAAAATGAAACTATTGGTTGAATCTTATTAATAGATTTTCATTTTGTCCTGAGATGTCAATATCCCAGGTTCCATGAACAGAATCATATTTCAATAAATGAGCGACGGTTCTGCCGGATAAATGGAATTGATTGCTATTAAATTAAAGGTATTATTTGGATCAGACAAAATTTATCTAACCAATATACGTCCTATTCTTTGTATCACTAATACCTAATTTTCTTTCCATCGTGCCCCCTCCTTTTCTTTTTTGATCTCTTTTTCTATCCAGAAAATAAATTATTGATCTACCCCTAATCTAAAAGCCTTTTTATAAACCATTTCCAGTAAATCATTAGTAATTCTCTGCATTTCAAAAACCTCTTTTATATCCTAATTACCTTGTTTTTTTACAACTCCTATTAATCCATGCAGTGTTCTTATAAATTCATTCCCGGTTAAATGCCCTAATCCCCCATGGGCGCAATCCAGTTCACTATATTGCATGATACGATCTCTCCGAATTCCAGGGCCATGAATGAGGATCGGAACGGGTTCACCTGTATGCTCTCCGACTTCACAAGGCGTAGAATGGTCAGCAGCCAAAGCCAAATAGACATTTTCAGGTAAATCCTGGACAATAAGCCCGACCATCTGATCGAAAAGTTCAATTGCTTTTGCTTTTTCAAATGGTTCATTATCATGGCCTTTAACATCAGGCGCCTTAATATGGACGTAGACCATATCTTGTTTTGCAATCTCTTCAAGAGCTAGTCGCGCTTTTAATTCTACATTTGTGTCTATATTTCCTGTCATACTGCTATCGGTAATCGGCTTAAAGCCGGCTAGTTGGGCAACACCTAATACCGTACTTTCTCCTGCAATACAGCTTCCTTTAACTTTTAGTTGTTGAACAATTGGTTCCAGCTTCACCATTTTTCCAGCTCCCCTTGTCAAAATAAAGTTAGCGGGTAACTTCCCCTCAGCATTGCGCTTCATATTAATTGGGTGGGATGATAATATGGCATGGGACTTCTTAAGAAGCATATTTAAAATAGTTGCTGTTCTTGCAGCTTCCTTCGATGCGTCCATAGGTTCTACCTGATGATAAGGTTTACCGTCGTGCGGGGCTTTAGGATCGGAGTCACTAATTTTATCGCTTAATCCATTTCCACGCAGGATTAACACAGCTCGATGTTCCGTAGCTGGTTTAAAAAAGACTTCTATCCCATCTTCAATCTCTATTCCATTAATAGCTTCAGCAATTTCGTCGGTTTTCTCGCGAATTCTCCCTGCACGTCGATCGACAACAATTCCGTTCTCATCGACCGTGGCAAAATTACACCGAAATACAATATCTCCAGGCTCGACTTGCATACCGATGCCTATAGCCTCAATAGGTCCTCGTCCAGGATAATGATGAGGCTGATAACCGAATAAAATTAAATGTCCCATATCCGTTCCTACGGGAATGCCGGAACTAATTGGATTCATCATACCCGTTATCCCTTCAGAAGCTAGGCGATCTAGATTCGGTGTTTGAGCGTATTCCAATGGAGTTTTATATTCTAATAAAGGATGGGGGCGATCCCCTAATCCATCAGCAATTGCCATGATAACTTTTCTTTTCAACATAATGCTTTCCTCCTAATGTTATAACCCCAGCACGTTAAACCAAGTAAAATATAATAGACTGATAACGGAAGCGCCAATAAAGCAAGTAACAACCGCATACTTCATTTGATCCAAGACAGAAAAGTATCCTGTTGAAAAATAAATCGTATTAACTTTCGAATGTGGCGGAAGCGTGATTGTATAGGTCATAGTCATGGCAGCAGCTAGTGCAAGAGGTACAGGATCCATACCCAATGTTTTAGCCAAAGCGATGAAGGCTGGGATCAAAATCGTAACTCTCACAGTTTTACTCGTAAAGATGAGATGGCTGTACATACTTAGGAAAATGACAACTACAGCTACCATCGTATGACTCATTTGGTCTATCCCTAAACCATCAACTAACTTACTGATTAGCCATACTGCTCCTCCAGAATCGTCCAATGCATTTCCTGCAGCATAGGCACCTGCAGCGAAAATCATGAGTTCCCATTTGATGTTCGCATCTTTCCATTCAAGCATTCCGACTTTTGGAAGCAAGCAAAGGAGTGCTGCAATAACCGCAGTCTGTGCGGTGCTGATTTCAAAACCGAACCAACCTTCTTGATAGTCTCCCGTAGCCCACAAGAATACAGTAAGGAGGAATATGATCGTTGCTTTCTTCTCAGCTAAGGAGAAAGAACCTAAATTCTTCAGTTCATCCTGGAGCGTACCCATTACATTTTCAAAGTTACCTTCTTCTTTTATTGAGAATAATTTTAACCCTATCGCAAAGGTGATTGCCATCGTGATGATAGAGGCAGGCATAGAGGCAAAAAGCCAATCCATATAACCGATGTCACCGCCGGCTTGCTCGTTAATGAAACCGACTGCAATGATGTTACCAGCAGTAGCCGTCATGACGCCCGAAGTAGCAAGAGCATCCGCTTGGAGACCTTGAAGCATCATAACTTTCCCAAGTGGACTTTTCCCTGGGATTGCTCGATAAACTTCCAGCAAAATCAAGCAAATCGGCATCATAAGTGTAGCTCGTGCTGTCGTGGACGGAACGAAAAACGCCAACACAAAATTGATAACGACTAAAACAATCAAAGTTCTTTTCGGTGTTTTACCAAATTTCGTGACCATCCATAATGAGAATCTTCTTCCTAAATTTGACTTCATCATTGCAGAAGTGAGGACAAACGCGGAAACCATTAACCAAATAACGTCAAACCCTAATGTTCCAAAAGCCACTTTTTGATCTTCAACGGCTCCGATTAATGGAAGCATCAGGATTGCAATGAGCGATGTTAGGTATATCGGAATTGGAGTAGTTACCCAAAGGACCAAAGCAGCAACGAATACGGCTATTGATTTTTGTGCTGCAGGTTCCATTCCTTCTGGCGTAGGCATGAATATCAATAATAAAAAAGCTACAATAGCGATGGGAATTCCCCATTTTTTCATTCCTCAATCCCGCCTTTCTTCATAAATGGTGAGTAAGTGACATCCCTTTCATCTTTTTTTTAATCATCTTGGATTCTCCTTGTATTAGTGATGTATTCGCTTTCATTATATTGAATCTAAAACTATGAAACAATTTGATTTTTTTTTAATAATCATAAAGAAATGTTATAGTTAACCGTAATCTTAAAATACTTCCTTCCTTGTAAGTGGTGTAATTGAGTATTAATTAACACCCCTGTACATAAAAAAACTCATCTTTTTTTATTTTCTCCGTTCATTTATTTTCACGTAAAACGATTAAACAATTTGATATAATTTTATAAATAATAAGAAAACGCCATAGTTGAGGGGAAGGATCATGAAATATGAACTTAACGAAGCTGCAAACCTTTATCACACTATCTGATTGTTTAAACTTTACCCTGGCGGCGGAGCAACTTTATTGTTCACAACCGGCTGTAAGTATGCAAATTCAAAGTCTTGAGAGGGATTTAGGGTTTCCCCTTTTTGACCGTATCGGAAAAAAGCTATTCTTAACTAAACAAGGTGAGCATTTCAAACCATATGCGGAACAAATGATTAATCTATTTCATTCATCCAAAGAGCATATTAAGCAACTAGACAACTTAGCTTCTGGAACATTATCCTTTGGAGCAAGCAATTTTGTTGGAGTGTACCTTCTTCCCGCTATCCTCAGTGACTTCAACAAAAAATTCCCTGGCATCAAGATTAACATGAATATTACATCCTCAAGTCACTTGATTCATATGCTGGAGTCCAAAAAAGTAGAGGTTTTGGTTCTCTCTGATCGAATACCAATCGATGAAAACCGTTTTCAATTCAAAAATTTTCATCAAGATGAGCTTGTTTTAATCGTCAATAACCAACATCGGCTTGCTCAAAAAGATATGTGTACTTTAAAGGATTTGATCGATGAAACATTGGTTTTGAAACCTAATAAATCTGCTACCCGAAATTTTTTGGATGGGGAATTTAAAGAATATGGATTCCGTTTTCCAAAGTATATGGAGATAAGTAACCTGGAAGCAATCAAACAAAGCGTAATTCACGGTCTTGGCGTATCGATCGTCTCTAATTTTTCCATTAAACAGGAAATTAAAAGCGGATTATTAGTTGAGGTTCCCATAGAGGGAGTAAAATTTCTAAGGGGAATTAGGTACATTTATCATCGAGGCTCACATCTTTCACCGGCTACAAAGCAATTTCTCTCTCTGCTGGATCAAAAGTCCGTTTAAATCATCTGTTGATGTTCAATCACCATGACGTCATTTAGGGTGTGAATACAGAATGTGGGATATTATCCGCACACAATGTTAGTCTTGTGTTTTTACTAGATTTAAATGTTCAAAAACTAGTCGTTTATGGTGATTTATCCATAACTAAAGAATTATATGTTTTTTTAATTATTGTTCAACAATAAAGCCATTTTCTTGAATAGTAGCATTAACTGGGTTTGGATATATAAGTTAAAATCCAGGGGGAATTGTGAAGAATTGCACTAAATGTTACCTAGTCTTATTGGAAGAAGAAAAAGAAAAAGCACGACCAAATGTAAACATATTTTTACATTTGGTCGTGATCTTTTATAATCGATGTAAGGATATCTTTACTTTCCAATTGGAGAGTTATTAATAAAAAGAAGTTTAATACTTATGCAACGTTATTTGATGATTGTGCTTTATGTTGTACTTCTTGGCAATGGAGCTGCTTTACTAATTTTATATGCAATGGGTGTTCGTTTTATTGAAATTGGTATGTTGATTGTATGTATGATGGAATCATATAGGTTAATTGGATTCGGAGCTCTTGTAACCAAGCGATTAATAGAAAGATATTCATCTATGTTATTAAACTAAAGGCCGCTTTAATAACGTAACTAAAGCTTAATTTCTCGGTGTTAAATGCGAGAAATTAAGCTTTTCTTACCGTTGTAAAGATGTTACTCTCTTAGCGAGGGAAAAATCTATGGGAGTGCAAAATGAAACTATTGGTTGAATCTGCCGCGCTGGCGCAATAATTCACGATTCAAGTTCGGATCCTTTTCGAAAGCGGCACGGCCGTGAAGCCAAAAAATATTATTGACGACAACTAAATCTCCAACAGGAAGCCCCAATTCCATTACGCTTTCATCGCTTTCCAAGGAATGAGATAAATCCCGTAAGTATTTGGCCTGTTCGATTGATTCAGGATAAACGAATTGATCGATAAAGCAAACGCCTGGTTGGTTATTGTGATTAAAGAAAGTCAATCTTTCAATTTCCTGTTCAATGTTTTTACTCTTTGGAGCTTTGTACGTAAATTTATGACTCGAAATGGGATGATTGACGTAATGATCAAGTTCTTTCCAATCATCCAGATGCAATAGGCGTGATTCTCCACCGCGGGCATTCTCTTCGACCATCTTCATCATCAATAGCCAGTCCGTCGGCTCATCCACAAACGTTCCGTCCGTATGAAGCGTGAATAAACGATAGGCTTGGCGCAGGTATGAATCACTGCTATCCGTATCTTGAACACTAAATCGCGCATAATACTTACCTGACATGGCATCATGGTTTGGTGTTCCAAGCAAGTAAGAAATGGCTGTGGCAAACAATACATATTCATCGGTATTTTCAGTGACCCCATTTAGGCCGAGGGTGAACCCTCCAGAATCCCGATCATGAACGATACTGCGAAGAACTTCTCCAAATTCCGATCCCACTTGATCCAATAAATACGATGCAACGATGAGGCGAGCGTATGGCGTATATTCCAAATGTTGAACAGTCTGATTATCCTTCAATACGGCTTCGAGAAAACCGGCAATGGATTCTTTGGAGATTTCGATGTGATACAAACGATTGGTTTGCGGGTGAACCTTCACCTCATAGTTTTCTGTTTTCATTTCAAACTTAGCCCGTTTTTTTTCTGCAATGTTCATGAATAATTCCTCCTGTTATTAAGATAGGTAACAAAGTCAACGGGAAATATAAAAAGCCAGCCGCACATTATTACCCCCAGTAAATAGGAAGTACATGTACAACTGGCTTATATTCACTTCACTGCTCTATGGGAATAGAGTCACAGCGAATATGCAGTTTATGTAAGATTTATTTTTCCTGTTTCCAATGATTAAGAACTTTACACGATTCTGAAATGGTGTGTTTCAAAAGGTGTGAATGTCAAAATATTGGCTTAACTCCATTAAAGCTTTTTTGCTAACCTTTGTCAACGGTTTTTGCAAATTATTCTGAAAAATAAGAACGATTACTAGCTTGATAGTTTCGTATGATCGTCCGCTTTAATTTGTTGAAAATGGTTATCCAAGTCCTTTAATGCAGCCACCAAAGCATTCGCTGCTTTGCCCCGGTAATAGGTTTGAATTGAATCTATCGCCTCATCGACACCATCCTTTAAACTGGTCCCCTTTAATAATTCCCCGATAAACGCCCGTCCATGCTCAGTTGCCAATGTACACGATGCTTCGAGGACAACCCCATATTTAACATCGACTTCTGCCGTGATGGTCAACGTTTCAAAAACACTTTTTGCTGCCATCCCTTGAGGTAAACGTGCATGACCTGCAATGAATATTGTTTTGCCATTAAACATGAGGCATCTTCCTCTCCATAAAGGTTTTTATTTTGTGAATATCGCTTCCATTAAATGCGATTGTTCCGGAATACGGTTAACAACCTCTTTTCCAATTTCAATCGAGGCCGTGGCGGCTGGTGAAGGGGCATTGCACACATGAACGGTACGTTTTCCCATGATGATGTGAAAGTCATCGACCATATTACCGTCATCCTGTAACGCTTGAGCCCTAACTCCAGCGGGCGCCGGGATTAAATCGTCCTCTTGAATTTCGGGTATCAATTCCTGCAGGCTTTTCGTGAACTGCTTTTTACTGAAAGAACGGATATATTCATCCATCCCTTCCTTCATGAATTTACTGGCCAATTTCCAAAACCCTTTATAACGTAAAACTTCACTTAAATCTTTTGCATTGAAGTCGGTTTTTTTGTATCCTTCCCGTTTAAAACTTAGCACGGCATTAGGCCCTGCATCCACTTCCCCGCTGATCATCCGCGTAAAATGCACGCCTAAAAAAGGGAATTTAGGATTAGGAACAGGATAAATCAAGTGCTTGACGAGATAGCGTTTTTCGGGTTTCAGTTTAAAATATTCGCCGCGGAAGGGAACGATTTTCATATCGGTTTTATACCCCGCTGCTGCAGCTATTCGATCACTGTGCAAGCCTGCGCAATTTATGACCATCCTTGCCTTAATCGTTTTATTGCTCGTTTCGATGATGACCTCATCAATTTTCTCGGCAATCTTCTCCACCTTTGTATTCAGCATGATCTCACCCCCATTATCCCGGATGATATCCGCCATTTTTTCACTGACTTGACGATAATTGACGATGCCTGCCTGAGGCACACGAATCGCACCAAGCCCATGAACATGCGGTTCGATTTCCTTTAACTCACCAACATCGATTTTTTGTATCGCCAGGTCATTTTGCAAACCGCGGGTGTATAAATCATCTAGGAGCGGCATTTCTTCTTGCTTCGTTGCAACAATCACCTTACCGCAAATATCATGTTCAATGCCGTACTTTTTACAGAATTCCGTCATGGAGCGGCTTCCTTGGCGGGCAAACCGTGCCTTGAAACTGCCAGGTTTATAATAAATCCCAGAATGGATGACACCGCTATTATGTCCTGTTTGATGGTCAGCAACAACTGCCTCTTTTTCAATGACCACCACTTTGGCATGTGGAAACCGCTGATACAGGGCCATACCTGTTGATAGACCTACAATCCCTCCGCCAACAATTGCAAAATCATACACATTGAACACTCCTTTTATCATTGATTTTTAGTATTCAGCAGCTCCATATAAGTGATAAGATTATTCTTTGTCCGCAAAATGTGATATTCCACCGCTGCCCGCAGCTCTGCAGGATCGCCCCTTCGTGCCGCTTCATAGATCATCCTGTGCTCCCGTTGCGTTTGCGGATAATAATCAATCAGCAAATTAGGGGCAATCGGTGATATTCCTAACGTTTCGACCATCTTTTGAACCCTTGGCCAAGGGCAGCCTTTTCGGAGCGTTTCATGAAACGCCGCATTCAGATGAATGTAATGCTCATTGGTTACATCCGATAATTGCAGTCCTTCCATTTCAATCAGTATCCCTTTTACTTTCTCCATATCCTCCTCAGTTAAAAAGGGCAGCGATTTCTCGACGGCCAGACCTTCAAGCAGTGACCGGGTATGGTAGATTTCTTCAATATCTTCCCGGGTTATGGGTGTGACGATAGCACCTTTATGCGGAACCATCTCGACCAACCCTTCCATTTGCAGCTGTGTCAAGGCTTCACGGATGGGCATTCGGCTTACTTCCAAACGATCAGCCCATTCCTCTTGGATAAGGCGATCGCCCTTTTTCAACGTGCCATTCAAAATCGCCTTCCTAAGGCTGTTCGTTACATGTTTAACGATCGTTAATTTATCTTTATTGGAATGGATCTTATCCAATTCAGCTTCCACCTTTCAGGTATTGGATACAATTTTAACTATATCAACTAAATAAAGCGATTACAATACTAAATATTAAAAATATTGTATCCAACCTTTAAGTATATTGGATACAATTAGTTTCCCTCTTAATCAATCAAAAGGGATATGGGAATGTAAGCTGAAAAAGGATCATACCTGGCTATAGGAATGATCCTTTTCGGTAATTTCTATTGTTCAAGCCATCAATCTAAGGGATTTAAATTACCATAATAACATTATGTAAACAAAAAATCGACCAACTAGCCATTTCGAATATAAAATGACTAATTTTAGAAAACAAGATTCGAAGGTATAGGCTGTCACTTTTCTGCCTTTGCCCAAATCGATAGTGTCCCTATATGGAAGTAAGAACTTCCCACTCTGGCTGTTCAAGCACTAAGAAGTGCTTCTTCTATTAACACATCACATTTTTTCTCCTACAATCAAAGCGGCACCAGCGTAAGAAAAAGATTTGCGCAAACACGCAAACCTTCCTTAGAAATAAAAATCCATCAACGTTTCGTCCATTAAATCTTGGGTGAGTCCTATGTATATCATCGTATCCTTTGGATTGGAGTGATTAAGGATTTGCTGCAGTAATGCGATATCCTTGAATTTCTGATAATGCAAATAGCCGAAGGTCTTTCGAAGTGTATGTGTGCCTACATCCGGAATATCGGCCATTTCGGCAGCTTTGTTCAAGACTCGGTAGGCTTGGACCCTGGTGATTGGACCATTCCCTTTTCGACTTGGAAACAAATACTGTTCATTTTTTAGGTTCATCTTGCGGACATACTTCCTGACTTCCTTTCGAAGCTGAGGATTGACAAGGAACCGTTTAATTTTATCCGTCTTTTGCTCGACGATGACGATATGCGTACCTTCGAGAATATCCTTCACTCGCAACTTTAAAAGATCGCCTATACGTAAGCCGATGTTAATACCAATTGAAAACATCATATAGTCTCTATAGCTACAATATTTTAATAGAGACTTTTTCATCTTTTCTATATGATCCAGACGGCGAATCGGCTGGACATTCTTGATTCTTTGAGAGGCTGCTTGCATAAGTTTTCTTTCCCCTTTCCCCTTCTTTCATTGTACGTGAAGAACGGAAAAAAAGGCAAGTTTTTTTAAATTCTGATACCCTTAAGAACACTGATTTAAAGGGATTTCGAATGTATCAATAGAGGTCCTTTGTTACATTCGGAATATTCTGGCAAAGATGACCGTAAATGACGTCGAAATTAAGCATCCTACCAAACGCCCCTTAAAGCCTCATTATGCGACTTTAAACTATTTTGGACCAATGACTCTAGCTGTTTTAAACAACAGCTTCAAACGTTGAATATGGAGCTCGTTTTTTTGCCTTTTCTACTTTTTTCTCATGAAAATCCCTTAATTCAGCATTCTCCTCATTTGAATAGTTGTCATTTAAATTCGGAAAATCGAAATCCATTTCAGGGCATCATCCGCTTTGTCCATTAACCCCCTCGAAACGGCTTATCATGAAAAATCCCCCTGAGATGTAAAAGGTTCAGGAGGAATTTCGTAGTAGTTGATTAAAAGATAGAGCTACTATTTTAAAAATTTTGTTCATCGATTTTTTTCACAATCGGACGTTCATATTGAATAAGAGTTTTATTAATCGAGATGGATTGGCTTATAACGTTGTTTTTACATGCACGAACCCAGCTAGCCTTAGAACGAAGTGCTTAGGCGTAGGGTTGCTTGGGACCGAGGGACACCGAGCGTCCGCAGCGTGAATGCTGTGATATATGAGACGCACCCGACTTCTTCGAATGACTTACACACTGCTTTTCTGTTTCAATTTTAATGTATCTTTCAGGAAAGGCTTTTTATAAAACATCACTTACTTATTTGTTATCGAGTTGTTCCGCCAACCCGATTAGAAGTCCTTCGGTTCCACGAATATAGCAGAGCCGATACGAATTCTCGTACTGAACCACTTCGCCAACGAGCTGAGCACCATACTTAATGAGTCTGGATACCATTTCGTCAATGTCTTCAACGGTGAACATCACGCGCAGATAACCGAGGGCATTTACAGGAGCTGTCCGGTGATCTGATATAGTAGGTGGATTTATAAATCGCGAAAGTTCAATTCGGCTGTGGCCATCCGGGGTAACCATCATAGCGATCTCTACGCACTGAGAGCCCAAACCGGTTACGCGGCCAGCCCATTCTCCTTCGACAGTGGCTCGCCCTTCGAGGTTCAAGCCAATCTCCTCGAAGAAAGAGATTGCGTCATCAAGGGATTCTACAACGATGCCGACATTATCCATTCTTAGTAATTTGTTTTTTGCCATAGTATTATCTCCTTATGTGTAAAAATTTTTCATTTGATTCTCTTCCTAATTATACTATTAACAAGTTACAAATTCCTTCCAAATATCAAACACCTTGTAAACCCTGTACTATTGGAGTATTCGCGAACCATATTTCGTGAATGTCATCTTGTTCAAAACGTTACAAACATTCATAGCGCAGTTGCTGTTCAATAAAACAACTTCGACTTCCCGACAAAATAGTCCTGCCCTTTAATGGAATAATGCTATTATTACTTACCAATTCCTAATCAAATCCATCATTCCCCTTTGCTCAGCTAAAAAATAGATAGAGTATCAGTGAGTGGTGAAATAAACGTCATTGAAGAGATAACGCAGACAATTTCCGATGCTCCTATCTGGTTAAAATGGTCATGGGGAAAGATACACATTAGTTGAATGCTCACTCGATTTCTCTTTATTACCGAACCCTAATTTTGGTCTTCCACCAACCTGCGTAATTCCTTATTTACTTGTACTAGTAAATTTGATTATCATGGTGGGTCAGCTTGCTTCCTCGTTTAAAAAAGTCAAAATAAGTTGAGTTGTAAGGGAGACACCATATTTCAAAGAAGTTAAATTTACATGGAACTTCGGATGATGCCATGGAAAGCACTCTTTATCCTTAGTTCCTGTTCCCCAATAGATAAAGACAGAAGGAACGGATTGGGACAAGTAGACAAAATCGTCGCCGCTCATATAAGGATTTTCCAATGTAACGATGCTGTTTTTGCCAATGGTGGTTAATGCAGTCTCTATCGCCAGCTGAGTCATGCGTTTGTCATTCCAAGTGGCAGGATAGCCTCTTTCGTATGCGTATGTGTACGTTCCGCCCCAAAAATTCGTTATTGAATGTAATAGTGCTTCAATTTTTGCTTCAATGGCCTTTCGTGTTTCTTCATTGATCGTTCGTACCGTGCCCGCCAAATCTACCCGATCGGCAATCGCATTGGATGTATAGCCGCCCCTTATTTCCCCAATCGTTACGACCGCTTTATCAACGGGAGATACCTGCCTTGCAACAATGTTTTGAATGCTTGAGATGAATTGACCTGCCATCGCTATGGCATCAACACTTTGATGCGGAGCTGCCGCATGACCGCCCTTTCCAATCAAGGAAATATATATTCGGTCACTGCTTGCGAGCATACAGCCCTCCTTCACTTGGAATTGACCTGGTAGTAAATAGGGGTTAGTATGAATGCCAACCGCCGCATCTACTTTTGGATTTTCCAGAATTCCTTCTTCGATCATACGGACAGCCCCACCTGGATGAACTTCCTCTGATGGCTGAAACATGATTTTGACCGTTCCTTTTAATTTGGCTTTCCGTTCTTGCAGCAAAGCTCCGACACCTAAGCCAACCGTTATATGTGCATCATGCCCGCAAGCATGCATGGCGCCCTTATTTTTGGAGGCATATTCCAGGTCTGTCTGTTCGGTTATTGGTAAAGCATCAATGTCCGAACGCAATAGGATGGTTTTCCCCGGTTGTTCGCCATGAATTTCAGCACAGATCCCTGTATTCGCCATCTTCCTGTATGGAATGTGGAGCTTCTGCAGTTCGTTTTCAATGAATTTCTGCGTTTCATATTCCTCTGTACTTAATTCGGGATATTGATGAAGATGTTTATAAACACGTTGAAGGTACGGCTCATGTTTCTCTTCTATATAATTCAGACTCATTCCATTTCCCATAAAATCACCACTTTCTGTTTTTTGAGGCTGACAAAATTAATCTATGTCCTGCCACTTTTATTTACCGCCGTATTCTTTTACTAATAAATTTCAAACATTCGTTGAATCTCTGTTGATCGATGTGTTTTGGTTAGTCCAAGTTGCAGTAAAATCCTGGACTTTTGTGGAGTCAAATTACCTGATGCGATAAAATCGCTTTCCAAATCAACCGGTTTTGTCGTTACTAAACCATTACCAATCCGAGAAGTGCTGACCACCATCACTCCCTGTTCGTTGGCATCTTGTAATCCTTGACGAGTTAGCGGGAAAATGCCTCCATTACCTGTTCCAGCGTGCACAATTCCCTCTGCTCCTGCAGCAACAGCAGCATCAACCAGATCTCGTGTGTCCTGACTATGCCCAAACAAAATATCAACACGAGGCAATTGAGGTAGATCAAACAAGACGAACTCGGACTCTGCTGTATGCTTTCGCAAACTTTTATAATAAAAATGCGGTCTGCCATCTACCATGTACCCCAATAACCCAGCTTCAGGTGAACCAAATGCGTCAATCGCAGTGGTATGAAGCTTACTCGTTTCTCGTGCAGAACCAATCCTGCCGTTTAATGAGATTAAAACACCATGACCTCGTGCCACATCACTTGCAGCCAGTGCTACACCATTGTATAAATTAAGCGGTCCATCTGCACTAAGTGCTGTTGCTGGCCTCATCGCACCCACCATTACGACCGGCTTATGACTTTTTACGGTCAAGTGAAGAAAGTATGCCGTCTCCTCCAATGTGTCCGTCCCATGTGTAATCACCACACCATCGCAATGCGATTGCGATAACAACTCATTTACCTTCATGGCCAACTTAAGCCATAGCTGATCTGTAGTGGCATAACTAGCTATGTTGGCAATTTGATAACCGCTTACCTCTGCTAAATCACTAACCTGTGGAACTGCTTTTATTAACGCTTCTATTGTAAGAACACCCGCCTGATATTGCGTGATTTGCGTACTATCTGCTCCTTTTCCGGCAATCGTCCCCCCGACAGCAAGGATTGTAATTCGAGGTAATTTTTCTTTGCTCATGCCTGTAGGTCCCCTTTCACTCTCTGTTTCCCTTCTCCATCATGCTTGGAGCAGTCGATTTTCTGATTTTCCCTTCATCTTTGAAATCAGATGGCCCATCTCATTCAATGCCTTTCTATCTTGTTAACTTCTAATCTTTATAACTAGTCACTCGTTGTACTTGAATTTCCGCTTCTCTGCGTGTAATCACACTAACCAAAACTAGAACGAATGCATTCAATAACATGGCGATGAATCCAATGTTGATGTCTGTGATGAGCGAGGGCCAATCTGGGAAAAGAATCACTAGCTTAGTCTTGGTGATGGTAAAATAAGCTAGGAATGTAGCACCGGCGATAATACCGGCGAATGCCCCCTGCTTTGTTACAAATGGTTTTTTCATTAAGCTAAAAATGAATGCAGGGAACAACTGGGTCAAAATAGAGGAAGCGAAAATACTTAGCTCGACGATAAAATTACCGCCTTGGAAGACGAAGTAAAGGGACAGCAGGGCAAAGACAGGAACCAAGCTTTTGGCGACGGTTGTCACATGTTTCTCGGTGGCTTTTGGAGAAACGACTTGATATACATTTTTAGCTACTAACGTAGAGGCGTTCAGCAAGATCATGGAACCGGGTACTAAAGCTGTCAGTAAGCCAGTACCACCGACGATTCCAACAAACCAAGGGTTGAACGTTTCTTTCACGACACGAAGCAAAGCAAGATCGGCATCTGTTCCTTCCAAGTCAGGAACTTGCAGGATTGCCGCAAAACCAACAAAGAAGATTAATACAATCAAAATTTGATACACCGGCATGATAATCGCATTTTTACGCAATGATTTCGCACTCTTTGCAGAATACGTTGCTTGGAAAGAGTGAGGATACATCCAATAACCAAGACCTACCACCAAGATCGTAGACAAATACCAGGAAATACTTTGTTCTTTTGCAGGGAGAGTTAGAAATCCTGGCTTTGCTGCATCAATCGCCTGGAACATGGATTCAAAACCTCCGTAAAAGTGGATTGGCAGATAGATCCCTAAAAAGAGGGCTATCCCTAAAATAATTACGTCTTTTATCGCGGCAATACTGGCAGAACCGTGAATGCCGGAAATGCTTACATATACAATCATGGCAAGGACACCAATCCACATAGCCATGTTAGGTGAAATCAAGCCATAGGAAGTTTCAGAAACGATGATCCCCAATCCTTTTAATTGAATCATCAATAAAGAGTTCAAGCCCAAGACAGCAACGAAGGAAACTACAATACCCAGGGCAGGACTGTTGTACTTGCTTGCAAAGAAATCGGAAAAGGAAAGCAGCTCGTGCTTTTTGGCGTACTTCCAAACGGCCGGTAACATCCAGTAAGACATAATGAATGCGAGACAGCCGTACCCTAAAATATAAAAGGCAGGTGCTCCCTTGCCATAGGTATAACCACTAGCTCCCAAAAAAGTGAAGGTGGTGTAGTTTTCCCCAGCCATTAATAAAAAAACGAAAAGGGTACCAAAGCCACGTCCGCCAACTGTCCATTGCTCTAAACTCATTTTTTTCCCTTTTTTCGCACGTATCGCAACTAAAAGAGCAAGCAGCAAGAAGAGGGTAATAATCAACAGTGCACTATTCATTCATTTTCCTCCTTGTTGATAGGATCTAATTTGTAGATAATCAGTATGATTGTTGATGAGATAATTAGCCAAAGCGTATGCCAAAACAGTAAGAATGGCATTCCTAATACGATCACATTCACTTTACTCGCAAAGACGCTACCTACAAGTATTCCGATAAATGGAATAAACCCAAGAAGATAAACTGGTTTCAAAAAAACTCCTCCTTTTTTTGAAATTTCTTAATAAAACAGTGGAATATAAAAAAAGTAAGGAGCACTTGTATAGAAAGTCAAACCTTTCTAACAAGCGCTCCTTACTTCGTAAACAAAGTAAATGGCTACTCATCTTTACTGTATGCGTCTCATCTCTTAAGAATCGATCAAAAGAGTAGTGACAAATTATGTAAAGTCATTCATTCTCTGCTAGAATGACCTCTGTAATGGACCATTGGGTAACATAATCGTAATCGCGCAGTATTACTTCAACCTCTAGATCAAATTCCTGCTCCAAATATTCCTTGATTCGTTTCTTGAATATCTGTGACATCTGAACGTCTACTTCTCGTTTCAGTGCTGGAACCTCACATTCTAAAGCAAGTGATTGTGGTGTCCGTCTATGTTTTGTACGGAATGTAATGAATTGATCATCAATCTCTATTTTTAACAAAGTTGTACCTGCCCCAAACAGACCTTTACACACCTCGTTGTATATAATGGTCAGCTTCTTCTTGATTTCATTAGAATCAGTAAGATACATACGATCACCCGAAAGAGTATTTTTTGAAAGCGCTTCCTAGAGGTAATTATACCTATAACATACGATATAATCAACCACTTTTATGCCATTTTAGCCTCCTTCATTCTGAACAGACTTCAGCGAGAACCGTAATTCCCTCCCATTTTAGCCTTGAAGGCGCAAAAAATATCACTTATATAACAGAAAGAGGGTAAATAGGTGTACATTCTACGGTTGTTATTATGTGGATAAAAATCCCGGAAAATTTTCATTACGATTGTTGTAGCAACGATACCATTGAAGGGAAAAAGGAATTAGATAGTGAATATATCCTTGCCCCTCCTAATTTCTAATTAATGGAACATTCCTTCGTATAGGAAATAGCGTTCCTTGGTTTAAATCTCCTGTTATCCTGCGTTTTGTTGTTTTAGTAATCGTTTACTAATTTACAATAATAACGTTATGTAAACTAAATGCATTGATGATAAAGAGATTTACTCGCTCCCCTCTTTATCAACTATTTATTTTTCGGCAAATTAATGGATATAAAAGCTGGCTTCGTCAATGAATTCGATATCTTTGTATCCTTTCATCTGTTCCATCAATTGAAAAAGTGCTTCATCCTTTTGCTTGGCTTCGATCATGCAATCAAGCTGTGGAACCGTTCCTTTTATCCTTCGCAAAAATTCCATGAACTGTGCCGGATCCACATATTCAGCGTGTGCCCTAAATTCCTTATCCGATCTTGGACTTGAAATATGCATCTTGGGAGGCAGTTTTGAATTTCGCCAGCTATTAATGATTCGGTCCCAATGTTCGGTCCAGTTTTCACCAGGTAAGTGATGAGCAAGATAATGGTGATAATCGAAAACCATGGGAATCCCCAGTTTTTCACATAAGTAAAGGGTTTCCGACAATGTATAAGTGGTATCATCATTTTCCAGGATGACCATTCTTTGAATGGATTCAGGAATCAAGCCCCAATTATGGATGAATTGTTCTAAAGCCTGTTCGTGTTCCCCGTAACCGCCGCCCACATGCAAGACACAGCGATGCTCGGGATCGATCCCCATATGGCTCAACAAAGTATGATGTATTTTTAAGGTTTTTAATGATGTCTTAAGAATATCAATATTGGAACTATTCAAAATCACAAAATGATCTGGATGAAAATCTATCCTCATCTTTGGATGCTTGGATAAGAAGGTTCTTATTTTAGTAAGCTCGTCAGTGATGGGTTCGATGTAATCCCATTCTGGGATTTCTGGATGATTAGCCAAAGGAATCAATTTAGATGAAAGTCTAAAAAACTGAATCCGGTTCGCTTCGTTATGAATCAGTAACCGCCAACAATTATGAAGATTGGAATTGGAAATACGTTCGAGCTTCCTTATGGCAGCATCTCGATCCTTAATTTTTGAAAACTGAGCAAAAGTCATCGTCTGGGATGGTGAACAGTTTGGGACATGATTACTCATCGCTACATAACCAAGGCGTATTAATGTCAAATGAATATCTCCCTTACATTTTTTTATATTGGAAGTATTCCCCTATCACGCTCAGGTTATATTGCCTGAGTCCAAGAAACCATTCTTCAACAGAAATAAATAATGGTCTTTTTCCGAATGTAACCGGAAAAAGACCATTGCTCAGGCTTGAGACTCCATTACACTTGTGGGGTCGGAGTCGGTTTTGCATATCCACTTTTGTATTTTTCGTCCACTTTATTCCTGATTTTTTTAATGTTCATGCCGTCATTCCAGTCCAAAATTGATTGTGCTGCTATTTCCAAGCAAACGCCGCACTTCGTCCCATGGTCGTCCCAAACCACTTCCCCATTTTGTTTATTCTCATGGATAAAGCAATCATAGTTATTTTTATGGTTCGCTGATTCCCCGCAACCGCAGTAGCATGGGATTTTTTCTAGTAAATCTTTATTTTGGGCAACCGCTAAATAGATGGTTTTCATGTCTTCCGGTTTTCCTGATAAGAAATTTGGTGCGATTTCCTTACTTGCGGTTTCTTCTTGGACATCGGCTGATGCTTCATGATCAGAATGTCCTTCATGGCTGGTTTCTTTTTTTTCGACAACGCTTTTTTCTTCACTCGCACAAGCTGAAAGCAATAATGTAGAACAAACTCCAAAGGTCATGGTCATCATTTTAACATTCATTTTGACACTCCTTGTTCCAGATTGATATTCCCATTTTATTACACTTGGTGTATTTCTACAAATTTATTGAAAGGGTCCATCCTGCTAGTTTCATGATAATTTTTTTAATACATATGAAGATAAGGGGGGAACGGTTATTTGATTCCCTTTAATTCTTTCTATTTCTTCCAGGCCAGCAAGCTGTCCATTCGCTAAAACGGACCAATCCCCTTGCTGCGGAAGTGCAAGGTTTATCGATTGCCAATTGGCGTTGTGGATGACAGCCAATCTTGAATCTTCCGTTACTAATGTGAATGCAACCACATTCGGCGGAGCGTCGATGAACTGTAAACACTGCTCGATTTCTTCGGGTGTGCTCAATCTGAAGGCACTGTGATTTTTCCTGATCGAAATCAAGCCCTTCATATATTCGACTTCGGTGTTAAAATCCGCCCTTCTTTTCCAATCCAAGCGGTTTATCCAGTCAGAGGATTGATAGCTATTTTCATCGCCCTCCTTCGAGCGCATGAATTCCTGGCCAGCATGTAT
The DNA here is from genome assembly GCF_001542915.1 of Peribacillus simplex. Taxonomy (GTDB): domain Bacteria; phylum Bacillota; class Bacilli; order Bacillales; family DSM-1321; genus Peribacillus; species Peribacillus simplex_B. The sequence goes on from NZ_LNNH01000028.1 coordinate 88,529, forward strand.
CATCGGTATTCCCTGGGACAGCAGGACGATGGCGGAAGCCAATTTATGCATCTGTTTACGTTCCGTTTCGGAAGCCTCTGGGTTAGTGATGGCAAGCTTATCCCATAGGGTGAAGTTATCATGTGCTTCCACATAATTGATGACTTGGTCTGGTGTTTGATAGGTTGCAATTTGGTCATCGTAGTGCAAACCGGCAGCTATGCTTTTTCTTATGATATCTTCCATTCCTGGTTTCCCATTGATGAATCCCTTATCATGCTTATCCATTACAAAACCTTTTAATCCGTCCCTGATTGCATCATTAAAATGAGCGATTCCAGGCATTTTATAAGCATTTTTTTGATTCGCCTTCTGCTCTTGGGGCAATGGAGTATTCATATCCCAGCCTTCGCCCAGCACAATGATCGTCGGATCGATCTCTGCAAGCGTTTTTTTCACTTCATTCATCGTTGCCACATCATGAATCCCCATTAAATCAAAACGGAAGCCATCAAGGTTATATTCCTTTGCCCAATAGGCGACGGATTCAACGATGAATTTACGCATCATTTTCCGTTCGGATGCGGTATCATTCCCTACCCCAGTGCCATTCGATAAAGTACCGTCGTCGTTATAGCGGAAAAAATAGGTGGGTACCAGCTTATTGAAGTTCGAATCGGCCACTGTATAAACGTGATTATAGACGACATCCATGATGACACGCAAACCATGGTCATGAAGGGCCTGGATCATTTCCTTCAACTCCCTGATCCTCACTTTTGATTGGTAAGGGTCAGTCGAATACGATCCTTCTGGTGCGTTATAATTTTTCGGATCATAGCCCCAATTGTATTGCGGTTCCTTTAATTTCGTTTCGTTGACGGTGGCAAAATCGAATATCGGGATAAATTGTACATGGGTCACCCCTAGGTCCTTTATATGGTCCAGCCCTGTTTTCACTCCCTTAGGACCTTTCGTCCCTTCTTCAATCACCCCCAGGAATTTACCCTTCTGTGTAATTCCGCTCTCCGGATGGATCGATAAATCCCTTATATGTAATTCATAGATGATGATGTCCTCCGGTTCATCAAGCGGAGGTTTGTCATGTGTCCATTTTTTTGGATTCGTGTCAGCCAAGTCCACCACGACCCCTTTATCACCATTGACCGTGACTGCGCGTACATAAGGATCGACGGCTTCATCCCATACCTCTCCAATCTTTACTTTATATGTATAAATCAAGCCATCGTGATCGCCGCATAATTCTGCAAACCATGTCCCCTTTTCAGAACGAGCCATCTCGATTTCAAGTCCCGCTGAATCATCCCATTGTTCATACGTGACCAGTTTTGCTTCAGATGCTGCAGGTGCCCATAATCTGAAACACGTTTTATCTTTATGGTAGGTATTCCCCAGGTCTTTGCCATCAAAGAAATAGAGGCGGTCCACTTCTTCTGGATTCAGTGGATGAATATTCGCAACAGGAAGTGAAATTGATGGATTTTCTGTATCTGCATCCGTCTCTTTTCGATTATCGATATTTTCTTCTTCAAAATAAAGTGAATCTTTAATAAGTCATTCCCCCATTGAAATTCCCTTTTTAGAACAGGAATCCATTTAATGTCTATACTTATACTTATGGCCCAAAGTTTGATAACTTGCTTTACACTTTGGGTTCTCCTGACTTGATACTTTATACTCGCGATGATAGAGAACATTCTGAATTCAGATTTGTAACTTTATCATATCAATGTTTTCTTTCCAATCATAAAATAATGCTAAAAAAAATGCCTCCATAACAGTATTACGGTCTAGGAGGCATTTCTAGTACTCTTTATCGTGTTTTAATTATGTTCACACGGTCGTTTTCTACGATTGCCGTGAACTTCTTAACATCAGGCTGCTCGTATATGAAATCAGTGATTCCGTCTTCAAGCTCTTCCTGTAGGACCCTGCGAAGCGGTCTAGCACCGAATGTCGGATGATATCCCAATTCAATCAGTTTTTGTTTGGCTTCATCCGTTACGGTTAAGGATATTTCTTGTGCAGCTAATGTCTCGCCAAGTTCTTTCAGCATGATATCGACGATTTGGAGAAGGTCTTCCTTCTTCAATGCGGAAAATTCGATGATGCTATCGAACCTATTCAAGAATTCCGGCTTGAAGAAATTGCCCAATGACTGGAGGATGGAAGCCTCCTCCACTGCAGTACTTGTACCGAACCCCATGACTTTTTGTTTTTCGCCTACACCGGCGTTGCTTGTCATGATGATGACCGTGTCTTTGAAAGTAACAGTACGGCCTTGGCTGTCCGTTAACCGGCCGTCTTCCAAAATTTGCAGGAACATGTGCATAACATCTGGATGCGCCTTTTCAATCTCATCCAATAAGATGATGCTGTATGGTTTACGGCGAACCTTTTCAGTTAATTGTCCCGCTTCTTCATGACCAACATATCCAGGAGGTGAGCCAATTAACTTGGAAATACTATGTTTTTCCATGAACTCACTCATATCAAGGCGAATCATCGCTTCCTTGTCTCCAAACAATTCGTCAGCAAGGGTTTTTGCCAATTCCGTTTTACCGACTCCCGTTGGTCCAACGAAAAGGAATGAACCTGTAGGACGATTTTTCGATTTCAGCCCCGCGCGGCTTCTGCGGACGGCTTTTGCAACCTTCCTGACTGCTTCTTCCTGTCCGATGACTTTATTCATGAGTTGAGCTTGAAGGTGCACCATTTTCTCTTGCTCGTCTTCCTGTAACTTGCCTACCGGTATACCGGTTTTTTGTTCGATGATGCTCTGGATGTTTTCAATGGTAACGATTGGTTTTACAGAGTTGCTTCCTGACTGCAATAACGTTTCAAGCTTTTCTTCTTCATCTCGCAGTGTTGCCGCTTTTTCATACGCTTCTTCTTTTAGGGCCCGTTCTTTTTCTTTATAGATTTGGGCAAGACGCTCTTTCAAATCCTCTTCCTGTCCATCTTCAATCGTCAGGTTCAACTTGGAGCCGGCTTCATCCATCAAGTCAATTGCCTTATCTGGCAGAAAACGATCTTGAATGTAACGATTCGACAGCTCCACTGCCGCTTTGAGTGATTCTTCACTATAGGTAACCCCATGATATGCTTCATAGCTTTCTTTTAATCCTTTTAAAATCACTAGCGCTTCATCCGTTGTCGGCTCATCAACCTGAACCGGTTGAAAACGTCGTTCAAGTGCACCGTCTTTTTCGATTTTTCGATATTCAGACAAAGTAGTCGCGCCGACAAGTTGAAGTTCACCCCTGGCGAGTGCAGGTTTTAGAATATTCCCGGCATCCATTGATCCTTCAGCCGAACCGGCCCCGACAATTTGGTGAATCTCATCAATGAATAAAATGATGTTTTTTCTTGTCTGTAATTCACTTATCAGCTGCTTCATCCGTTCTTCGAATTGGCCCCGGATTCCGGTATTGCTGACAAGGGAAGCGACATCAAGCATATAGACCAGCTTATTTCGCAATTTAACAGGTACAGAGCCTTCGGCAATGGCAAGGGCCAGACCCTCCGCGATGGCTGTTTTACCTACCCCCGGTTCACCTATTAGAACTGGATTATTTTTATTTCGCCTATTCAGAACTTCTATCACTCGTTTTATTTCTTCATTCCTGCCGATTACCGGATCAATCAGCCCTGCTTTTGCGGCATCGGTCAAGTTGCTTCCATATTCCTCAAGCAACCTTCCTCCTTCACTTTGGTTAACAGGCTCTGGTTGAGGTGCTTCGTTATGATTAAATGGATTGAATGGGTGATGGAATCCATTGAACTGGGCTTTACCAGTATCGATTCCCCCCATTGCTGCTCCCAGCTTATTTCGTTCTTCTTTATAACAAGTGGAGCACAGTTTCACATCATGCTCCTGACCATTCATATTTAGATGGACTTGAATATTAGCTTGGTTTACATGGCATTTTTCACAAAACATGTAGTACTCCTCCTTAAAATATCGTGATTAGGAAACTTTGACCTTCTTTGACCTTATGAGTTTATTATACATTGACCTTCTTTGACTTTCAATCATTTTGTCTTCGAATATGTATCACCATTACAGGAATTATCCTCATTCCATAAAGGAGATAATGTTGGAGATCCCGAAATGTTTTGCTTAGCATATTAAATGATCGATCGAGAGTCAAATGATTCGGCCTCTTTTCGTAGGAGTATCGAAGCCATTTTTATTTATTACCCAGTCCAGTGCGACTTATAACCCACAGGCGAAAGCTAACTGTACCGAGTGAAGCAGTTCCTTAATTGGAGAAGCAGTCAGTTTGAGGTTCTAATTAGTCAAGTTTAGGTGAAAGCTATCCATTACTGAAAATGCTGCGGCAATGAGCATCAGAACAGGAAGTCACACTTCTTTGAAAAGCGAAGATAATCAGGAGGGAAAGATATTGCATGATAAGGACATTCTAAACGAGCAACTGCGAAGGGGAAGTTCACAAACTGAAGCTTTTGAATTCTTTGACCGGCTCGGGACGGTCGGCTTCGAAGAGATGAGAGGACTATGGAAAGGAGAAGAACTTAGAACTGGGCATCCAATGGATGGCTTGTTACCTGCATCGAATTGGTACGACAAGAGATTCATTAATGAAGAGCATGTCCAGCCACTTGTATTCCAAAAGGGAAATGGGGAATTGTTCGCTGGAAATCCTGGTCTCATACCGATAAGCATAAGCTATGGAAAATTTCCTGACACATTCATCACGCTTGCCATGAAAATTTTTCTCCCCCTGTAAAAAACAAAAAAAAGCTGGGCAAGGCTGAGACAGATCCAATATAGGGGAAAAGTAAGCGCAGGGATGGTTTATGATCAAAAAAGCATCATAGATCTGTTTCGGAAAGTTGACGAAGATACATTGCTTGGTGTCATGGACATCAAGGATTTTTTTCCTGACAAGTCATACTTCTTTGTGTTAAGAAGAATAAATGAACCATGAAGAATCTACGCTTTAAGATCGGTCCTATCTTTGTAATGGTACAAAACGTTTGAAGGACATCGTCAACAAATGAAGGGAATGGAAAAACCAGCTTTTACTTAAGCCTACTCATTCCGTACGCGATTAGGTTTCGATCGGTGCCAGCATCGTCGGAATTTTTGTACGAGCATTATCTAGTGGGGCATATTTCAAGGGGATAAACCAACAGATTTGAGAATGTGAACAAAAAAAAGAGACTTCATCAAGTCTCATGCTTTTCGTATTTGCTTCCATTTATATTATAAGCGTTTTGCACCGATGTATTTCGGCTTCCAATATGGATTATTGGTTTTGGCATATGACACTCCCTTAGAGGATGCGGAGTGTATGAATTGATTGTCACCTGTGTATATAGCCACGTGTGTAGGCTTTTTCGCTTTATTTGGTGCGAAGAACATTAAGTCCCCTTTTTGCAGCGTTTTAACTGACTTGCCTTTTTTATATATGTCAGCAGCCGTCCTCGGTAGATTCTTGCCAGCCTTTTGGTACGAATATTTCACTAGTCCGGAACAATCAAAACCTGATGATGAAATGCCGCCCATTTTATATTTTGTGCCCAATTCACTTTTGGCCACTTTAATCGCTTTTGTATGATATGAAGCAGCCTCGGCTTGGCTCCCTGTAAAGGTTGCTGACCCAAGCATGATAGCTAATGACAATCCGACGACAATTTTCTTGAACAATTTAATTTACCCCCTGATGTGATTTGCTAAACCTAATATACTAGAAAATGCATATCATTCGCATCACAGGATCTTTACAATTATGTTACATTTAGTAGAAATAGGTAGAATGACCAAAAATAAGCGATAAAAAAGTCGAACTTTACCTACGTTCATACTGATTCCCTTCTTCCATTAAGCCATTGAAGCAAAAAAACAGTGGTTGATTCAACCACTGTCAAAACTCCTTAGAGTAGAATGGCAAAAATAACTTTACGCCCCGTTTATTGAAAGGAAGGAATTTCATATCGGCAATTAAATGACTGATATATCCGAATAAACATGTAGTGAAAATCCCGTCAACCCCAATCGCTGCCTCGAACTGATAGGCAATGATACCAAAGAAAACAATGCCGGCAATCGAATGGGTATAACTTCTATGAGGCGTAAAGGATGCTAGAATCATATAGAGACCCAGCAGCCATAACCAATTTTCCTGTAAAGACATCCCAATGCCCAAAACCCCTAATCCGCTCAGGGTGAGCATATGCCTTTGTGTTATGAATGAGGAAATAATGATTATTCCGATCCCTGCCCCAGCACCGATCCATTTTTCCGTCTCAAAGCCTTCCAATACGCTATAAATGATCATTAAAATTCCAATGGTTTGAGCCAGGGTCCTAATGAACTTGTGTGAAAACGTAATCCTATTGCTTAACTTCCCATCAATATCCATGTCGGGCATGAGGCCGGAAACGCCCCCGATTCCTACCAAAAATAACGTGGTGGTCGGATCCGTTTGTAGTGAATGGGCCGTTAAGTATCCAACTGTTGCCCCAAGTGCCATGTGTGCTGTACCGTTCAATGTCTCTCTCCTGTTCCACTAAGAAGTTGTGTTGCCTCCAAGAAACGAATGTTTGTTCGAAGCTTAATTAATACTATACAATATTTTGAATGAAATTTCTTTATTTCTAAGAAAAAAAGCAGGAATTATCATAATTTGAAAAAAAGTGAATGTAAAGTCCCCCTATCTTCAATCCCCTTTATTTTTTTCTATAAAATTCGCCTGTTTTATGAAATTTTATCCATAATATGAATATACTAATCTATAAGGGGAGTGATTCAGATAGCTTTTTTAAATGCCTTCAATAACTTTAAAAAGGGGAAAAAGTCCAAGAAAATAAAGAACATGGATTTTCGCGAACAGCATGTCAGGAGATCGTCTGAGCTCATCGGAAACAATGTGATTGTCCAGAATATTATAAATAATCACCTTGCCAAAAAAAATAACCACTTGTAAGGTGGTTTTTTTATTTAGAGGGGCCGCTCACTTTCGATCATTTACATCATAAATGTAATGATACTGCAAGTAATAATCGTAGATGACGTTTTGCAGGACTTTAATCAGGGATTTATCGAAGGTATCGAATTCGGTTTGATAACTGTTTAAGACAGTGACGAATTGACCATCCATGTTTTCAAAATAATGCAGGAGAAAGTTTTTGTAATATTCGCTATCACTGTTGCTTTTATTCGTTATGCAAGGATCACCAGTTTCGATCGACATATCGAGCATCGCTTTGATCGACTTGGGCAGTTTTGCTTTCTTGAACTGGTTCAGCGTATAGATATCATAGGTAAAGGAAAGTCCTAATTGATTGGAATAAAAGTCTGCCGCACTGTCTAATGTGTACTTCAATGGAGTCATGAATGCCTTGCTGTTGGCAATTTCCTCCGATATCTCCAATTGATATTCCTCTGATGTCAAATGTGCGGCAAATTTCATTTTCGAGCTGCTTACGCTAAATACCTCATAAACGGCTGCATCTTGTTTTTCAATTTCAATTTCTATATTAAAAAACTTAAAGTGCTTCAATCGATAAAAAGCGATCGGTGCCAATAGAAAAAGCAAAATCCAGACAAGATACAGAAATAATGTGTTAAAAATGATTTGGTAAAATTCAGACGTGACGATCGGTTCAATGATTAACGTTATCAATGTATGTTCAAATCCTGCAGAAGCGGGAGGGATTTGGGGATGAACCGGAATGGCCGCTTCCTCTGGCTTCTTCCACGATTGGAGTGCTAAATGGCCCATCGCTACAAGTGTATAAACAAAAATTAGGATGGTGCCAATCACATATAACTTTGGCATGAAACCTATGATCCTGTCGAAAACAGAAATCCGTTTACCTTCCTGCTCCTCTATAGCCACTGTAATTGCTCCTTTTAAGAAAATTAAAATAAAGAAAAGCCAGATAGCGTCTGGGCAGTTGAGGGGAACTGCTTATTTAATTTATATGTTTGTCATTGTGTGAAAATACGTAAATATTGTTCTTTCAAGCGGCATATTCCAAAATACTTTCGACGTTTTCATTGGAATCGGAAAAAATTCGCCACAAAAAAATGCCCTTCCCCTTCATTCACAAAAAGGAGCGGACATGAATTATTTTTAGTTAACCGTTTAACGAAAATTTTTCCACCTTCTTTAAAAACATTTCCAATGCTTTTGAAGCTTCAAAGTCCAGTTTTTTAACAATGGAAAACGGTCTGATGATGGGTTCGTTTTTCAAATGAAAGGTTTTCAATTCATTGGATTTCAATTCCTTCTGGACAGTCAAGCGGGATAATAAGGCAATCCCCAGCCCTGCCATGACCGCTTCTTTCACCCCTTGGATACTGGTGAAAATAAAGCTTCGTGTCACGTTTAGCTCCAGGCTGCCGAGAAGTTTGTCTGAATATGTGCGGGTGCCCGATCCTTGCTCCCTGAGCACCCAAGTTTGATCCTGCAGCATGGAACCTTCAATGATATCCATTTGTGAAAGTGCATGCACCGGAGGAACGACGATGATCATCTCATCTTTCATGAATGGGCTGACTTCTATATCTTTATGCTCCGTCTCCCCTTCAATCAAACCTATATCGAGCTGATTTGATCGAATACCTTGAATGACTTCATTTGAATTGGAGATGATGACCTGTAAATCCACCAGCGGAAATTGGGCAGCATATTCCGCCAAGACCTTTGGAAGATAATATTCCCCGATCGTAAAACTAGCACCGATTTTCAGCGTTCCGCTAACCACGTTATTGAAATCATTAATTTCCCTTACGGCCGTCTCATAATGATTGAGCATTTGCTTCGCATGACGATATAAAATTTTACCGGGTTCCGTTATTTGGACTTGTTTCGGAGATCGATATATCAATTTCGCTCCTAACTCATTTTCCAAATTCCTGATATGAAGACTGACACCCGGCTGGGACAGGTTCAGGATTTCCCCTGCCCTGGAAAAGTTTTTTTGCTCGATTACGGTTACAAATACTCTTAAAGGATCCATGATTACCCCCTTATTCACTTATGATTTATTTTATCATAAGTAAAGCTGATTATTGAAATAGCAAAAATATATTTCACTTATCGTTAATTTCACCTTAAAGTGGAGACATCAACATAGATGGAGTGATCACCTTGGAACAAACAAAGGTAAGAACAAAAAAACGTGGATTTTCATTAGGAATCGGCTTGACCTTGTTAATTGCTATAGCAGCAAAATACTTAGCAGAGCTTCCGTTCCTTCATATAATGGGTCAGCTAGTCATTGCGATACTCATAGGAGTAACATGGAAATCCATTATGGGCGTTCCAGCATATGCAGTTGCCGGGACAAATTATTCAAGTAAAGTCCTATTGCGGTTGGGCATTATCTTGTTGGGGATGCGCTTGAACCTTAAGGATATTGTCATTGCCGGGCCGCGTACGTTTGCGGTCGGCGCCATTAGCCTGGTATTTGCTATATTAATCGTATATGGCTTGACCCGGCTTTTTAAAGTCGATAAAAAGCTCGGCCTTTTGACAGCGTGCGGAACCGGGATTTGTGGCGCTGCTGCCATTTTAGCCATTTCCACGCAGATTAAAGCAAAAGAAAAGGATACAGCCGTCGCTGTTGCGACAGTCGCGGTTTTAGGCACGACCTTCACCTTTGGGTACACGATCCTTTATCCGTTACTCGGATTATCCGATCCCGGATACGGTATATTTGCTGGAGCTACGCTTCATGAAATTGCTCACGTCATCGCTGCTGCAGCACCAGGAGGCAATGAGGCAGTGGACTTAGCGGTCATGGTCAAATTAACGAGAGTGGCCCTGCTCATCCCTGTTGCACTTTTGATTGGCTTCTTGATGAATTGGAAAGAGCGATCAACGTGTGAAAGCAAGTCTTCCTTTAAATCGATTCAGATACCGTGGTTCATAATTGGATTTTTATTAATGAGCGCCCTCAATACCTCAGGATTCGTTCCTGCTTCTGTAGCGGCAATGCTTGTAACGCTTTCTTATATCCTCATGGCCATGTCAATGGCTGGGTTAGGCTTGAACATCGACCTTCTGACTTTTAAAAAATATGGCGGAAAACCATTCGCGGCCGGTCTGATAGGCTCCATTTTATTATCGGTCCTCGGATTCGCATTGGTTCACGTTTTTCATTTGACTTGACAGGAACTAAATGGAGCAGCGTCAAGATATTGCGCGTTTACGCATTAAACAAATATCAGCTTTAAAAAGTGGATACCTTTATTGAACAGGACCTCAATTGTTAGACACAGCTGACAATAGAGGTCCTGTTTTCCGCTGAATCTATTAGTGATTGGTGCTCATCTGAGTCTACTCTATCAGTCGAATTTTAGGCGGTGCTGCTATGAAAAACCCTATACATTCCAGGAAACAGCGACGTTTTTTTATTCCAATTGTTCACATACCTTTAATGAAACAAGCCGTCTCCCCATATGGGAACGGCTTGTACAGTGATACTCTCCAATTTTGAGTTTTCGACTTTCACTATTGCTTAGGAATCACTGGTACCAAAAGGAATGAATCATACTTTCCACCGGCGTAAACCGTATGAGTCCCTTTGTTCACTGTATCGGTGTGCCCATACCCCCTTGAGCCTGTAGGGTTGTCATCGATAATTATATCGCTGCCTTTTATGACCAGCACCAGACTTTCCCCACTCTTGAGGAATATGCTTGAAGGCAATATTTCAATTTCTACCGGCACAATCTCGCCTTTATTAAGCTTCAATAATCGCTTGTGCCTAAGTACAGGCTGATAAGGAGTGGATTTCACAGGGTCCAGCTCTCTATGGGAAACCCTCAGCCATCCGCTAGCCACATGGCCGTCTTCAAGATGGTTAAAGTCGGGCAGGAACACTTCATTACCGTGTTTGTCGAACTTCTTAATGCCGACAAAAAGATCCATATCATCCGTGTCATCGGCGGAGACCCAGAGCTTAAGCTTCATATTTCCGGTGAGCTCCATGTCCTCGTCAGCAGTAAATTTAAATCTTATATCACTATTTTCTGTCTGACCAGGTTCGGCATTATAGGTAAGTCTGGTTTCGTTCTGAATGGGTGCCTGCTGCAGGGACATTTCTTCGCCATTCAGATAATGCTCAAAATATTTGGTTTGGGCTATCGGCCACTCATTCGCGGTGCGAATGTGTCCCTTATAGAATTTCTCTCTGACCTCGTAGCGTACCCGAGGCGTATCCATCCAATCATTCTCAATTCCTTTCAGGAAATAATCGAAGAACTCCTTCTGCTGTTCAAGCGATTCACGCAAATAGTAGGTTTCCCATTCCTTGCGGCCATGAACCAGCAGCCACTTGTTTTTGGATGAAGCCTGTTTAAAGCCCTCAAAGGTACCGCGGTTATGCAAGCCTTGGGTGGACCAGCTGGCACAAACAAACATGGGTACCTTGATATCGGACAATGTAACCTGTCTTTCCTCCCAGTGTTTATCGAGTAATGGATGTTCTTTTTGCGCCGCTACCATTTCTTCTATGTTGTTATTTGGCCACCTGGTATGTTGCAACTTCTCGAAATCAGCTGAGAAAACCGTTTCCGGTATTCCGCCGTGAAAGTACCATTCCCGGTACAGATCAGAAGTCCCTTCCCACGGGATGATCGCCTTCAGGTGAGACGGATTCATAGCGGCCACCCGCCACTGGGTCATGGCCAAATATGACACACCGTTTAGTCCCACATTGCCATCGCTCCACTCCTGAACGCCTGCCCATTCGATGACTTCATAATAATCTTGAGTTTCCGTTTTCGTCCAAGGATAGAGGTCACCTTCCGATTTTGAACTGCCTCGCGTTGCGATTTTAATCAATATATAATCGTTTGGCACCCAAAAACCGGGATCAGGTGACTCAAATGGGGCAAAAAGAGATGTAACGATAGTGCCTACCGATGGCCAGACTTGACGAAAAGTATCATAGGGGGGTAAGCCATCTTTATTATATGGATCCATGCTCATTACTACCGGAAACTTTCCAGGCTTATTTGGACGGAAAACATTGACGTATATGGTGACCCCATCCCGCATTTTGATAGGAACATCCTTTTCCATTATCATCTCTTGATTTCCATAATGCGCAGTAGTTATGACTATCTTGTTCAAACCTGATTTAGTGTCATTGGGATGTGTCGGTTTCAGATCAGGGCGTCCCATGAATTTATTCATTTAACATTACTTCCTCTCATTTAGACATTGTTTGCAGGAATACATAAGTTCACTTAGCCTAAAAATAGTATTTCTAACTTTGAATGAACTCTATACTTAGCTGATGCCGAATTTTGCTTAGCGAATATTTCATTAAAGGTTGGTTGTACCCCTCCTTAAGATCAAGTTATAATAACGAACAACCTGTTGTGTATTACATCTCAAATTATAAAATTTGATTAAGTTCTGTACAATCATTAAAAATCGAAATTGTGTTGGTTACGGAACACCTTTAATCATTGTGTTGGATAAAATGAAGGAGGAATTTGCTTGCGTAATAGTAATCCTGATTTACGTGTCATTCGGACGAAAGAATCAATTCGCCACGCGTTGGTAGAATTGATAAATGAAAAAGGCTTTGAAGCAATTAAGGTTAAAGACATAACCACGAGGGCGAAAATTAATAGGGGCACATTTTATGCACACTATCAAGATAAATTTGATTTAATGAATAAATGTGAAGAAGAAATTATGCTTGATATGTCCGACATAACAAAAAAGAACTTCCCAAGTGTCATTGCTGCACTTGAGACTGATTCCCAGACTTTAACGCCATTTTCCTTAACCGTTGCATTATTTGAGTATTTACATATGAATAGTGACTTTATGAAAGCAGTGTTAGGACCAAAAGGAGATTTATCCTTTCAAACAAGACTGAAAGAATTTATGTGGGAAACACTTTATGGAAATAATCCAAGTGCATTCATAAAGGAGGAAAATTTTCTCGTTCCAGGACAATATTTAGCTTCTTATATGGGAACTGCAATAATAGGGGTCATTCAACAATGGTTGGAAAGTGGCGGAAAAGAAACTCCACAAGAAATGGCTCGTATCCTAACGACCCTTACGGTAAATGGTCCTTACTATGCAGCTGGATTAAAAAAATGATTCCCAAATAAAAAGGAAATACAATTGATTAAAAAAGTTATAAAATCGGGAAAATCAAATAAATTACCATTAGTGAAGTTTTTTCACTAATAAAATGGGAGGATGAACCGTGCTAATTACTGTCTTGCAATGATTTCGAGATGCCATACATCTTGCGAATGGGAAATATAGCTGTATCATCATCATTACGACCGGCCTTGAAGTTAAAAAGCCGTAAAGTTGAGAAATCTCATTACAATCGGCTTACTTAATTGAAGATTTTCCTTGAATTTATGAAAAGCAGAGGAGAAATACTATGAAGATCCCCATTTCTAAAAGTCGTCTTTGGGTTGCGCGAGTCATGAGTGGTCTTGTTATACTATTTATGTTGTTCGATGGGATTACGAAAATACTTAAATTAAAAGTAATGGTAGATGGTACTTTGGAAATGGGATTTGCGGAACATCATGTTACAATCATTGGTTTCCTTGCCATTCTTTCAGCGGTCCTGTACACATTGCCTCCAACATCCATACTTGGTGCCATTGTATTAACCGGTTTTTTTGGTGGGGTCATTGCTTCTCATATTCGTTTAGATAACCCCTTATTTTCCCATACCTTATTCCCTGTTTATCTTGCAATATTAACTTGGGGAGGGATTTACCTTCGAGACGAGAGGTTGCAGACTATCTTTCCTATAAAGCGAAGACAATCAATTAGTGATAAAAATGACTTTAACTCTACAAAGATGGGTTGAACTTGCAATTTATTGTATCGTGAACTAACGGGGCAATAATTAGTTGGAAGTTAAAGTTTGCTCTACCCGTAGCGATTTATGAAGATCTCATTACTTCGAGCAAATGAAAAGAACATTCTAATTTTAAAACGTAAAAAACGGTAGACCAAACTCAAGCATTAGCGAGTTTGTCTACCTGCTGAAGCAATCTTTAGACGCGATTTTTCTCTTTTGGATGGGGAACATTGGCGCCATAAAAAATTTCGTCCATTTCGGTTTGGAGCCTTTCTATTATTTCCTGCCGTTCCTCCGCATTTAGCTTTTCCTCCGTATACCCGAATAAATAATTATTGATATCGAACCTTTTCAGCTTACATTTTGTATGGAAGATATTTTCCTGGTATACATTCACATCAATCATGTCATATAGTCCCTTCACTTCTTCAGGAATATAGTTTTGAATCGAATTGATATCATGATCAATGAACAATTTCTGGCCGTCCTTATCGCGCGTGAACCCTCTTACACGATAATCGATTGTGATGATGTCGGTATCGAAGGAATGGATCAGGTAGTTAAGTGCTTTAAGAGGAGATATCTCCCCACAGGTGGAAACATCGATATCAGCCCTGAAGGTGCTAATGCCTTCATTGGGGTGAAACTCAGGGTATGTATGAACGGTAATATGGCTTTTGTCCAGCTGCATGACCACATTATCCGGTAATGGACCTGGTGATTCCTCGTAAGTACCAGTCGGCACCTCGACGACAGGACCCTCTGAAACAAGGATCGTTACACTTGCGCCTTGGGGAACATAATCCTGCTTCGCCGTATTCAATACATGTGCCCCAATTAAATCCGCCACGTTATGCAATATTTTTGAAAGCCTCTCTGCATTGTACTGCTCGTCGATATAGTCCAGGTAAGCCTCTCTCTCTTCCCGGGTTTTTGTATAGCAGATGTCATACATATTAAAGCTTAACGACTTCGTCAGATTATTAAAGCCATGTAGTTCGATTCGTTGTTCTGGTGTCAGTTTCATGATCGATTCCCCTTATATATTTTTTCACTCCCCTTATAGTTACCCTTTTTCGCAAATAAAAAACTAATTATGCCTCGCTTGAAATCCATTTCCGAATTGTTGACATTGATGCCACCTTTGCATGCCAACTGAAAGGGACCGATGCATGAGCTGCATCGATCCCTTTCAGTGCTTTGTTGTTATACATCAAGCTGTATGCGTTTTTCTCTTTTTAATGGGGGAAAGTGCTCGCTCGATCCACCCAAGCAATAAATCTGAAAGGATGGCCATCAATGCCGTCGGAATCGCACCTGCCAGTATGATTGCCGTCCCATTGGAAGCGTTCGTTCCCCTGACGATGATATCGCCTAGGCCGCCTGCGCCAACGAATGTACCGACCGCAGTGACTCCAATTGCCACGACAAGTGCTGTACGTAGACCGGCCATTATGACTGATAGGGATAATGGCAGTTCAACCATTCGAAGAAGCTGGAATTTAGTCATGCCCATTGCCTTGCCGGAATCTAAATAAGCTTGTTCTATGCTTGTAATTCCAACATAAGTATTCCTCAGGATCGGCAATAGGGAATATAAAAACAATGACAAAATTACGGTATTCGTCCCTAACCCCATCACTAGCATGAGGAGAGCAAGCATTGCCAGTGCTGGTGTAGTTTGTATCACATTCGTTATCGAAAATACCCATGTACTCAATTTCTTATGCTTGGCGATGAAAATGCCTGCCGGGATGGCTATGATGGCTGCAAATAATACACCGTAAGCGGACATTAAAAAATGACGATAAAACTCAGTAAGCACATACATCCAGTTTTGGGAATAATACGTTCCCAGCTGTTGTAAGGTTTCCATTCATTAGCACCTCCCGTTATTCAAAATAGTGATGAGCTTTAAGGAATTCCGTTGCCACGACGGATGGTTCTTTTAAGTTTCCATCCACTTCATAGTTCAGCTCCTGCATCGTTTCGGTATTAATTTCACCTATTAACTTATTAAGCTCGTCTTCGATCTGCGGGTAACGCTTCAATAATTCTCCCGTGACCACAGGTGAACAGTCATAAGGGGGGAAATAGTGTTTGTCATCTTCTAAAAGCTTCAAATCATTGACCTTGATACGGCCATCCGAAGAGTATGCAAGGACTATATCCATCTGTCCACTTTTGACGGCATCGTATACCAAACCAATCTGCATCGGGTATGTTTCGCCAAATTCCAAGCCATATGTATCGACGAATCCTTTATATCCGTCCCCTTTTCTTTTCAGCCAAGCACTATCGACACCCAATCTAAGCTCACCAGCATCGTTCATTAAATCAGATATTTTCTCATAGCCTTTTTTCTCGGCAAGGTCATTTGAAATTGTAAAGGCATAGGTGTTATCGAATCCATAAGAATCGAAAAATTTAAATCCATATTGTTTCTTGAATTCCCTTTGAACGATTTTCATTGCTTTTTCTGGATCTTTTTCAATTTCCTGTCCCAGAACACTTGTTAAATCCGTACCTGTATAACGAGTTGCGGCAATGTCGATATCTCCTGTTTCCATCGCTTTTTGCTGAACAAAGTTAGAACCTAAATTTTTGATGATTTTCGTATCGAGGTCCGTATTTCGTTCAAGGAGTTGAGCGATCATGTTTGCCAGGATTTCGGATTCCGTCATACTTTGAGCACCGATCTTCACCGTAGTTTCTGAAGAAGAACCCAATCCAGGCAAAGAACAGCCACTGATGACCAAAGTACAAGCCAACAGGGCGATTATCATTGAAGTTTTTATTTTGTTATGCATTGGTATTCCTCCTCAAGCAGCTTCCTTCATTCCCTTTAATCCTTTAGGAACGACTTTTCGTTCTATGATCGAGAATACATAATCGACCACGATGGCCATGATAATGACTGGCACTGCACCAGCGATGATATATTCTGTTTGGTATAAATTCAAACCGATGAAAATGTAATCCCCGAGTCCTCCGCCTCCGATGAAGGAAGCCAAGGTGGCCCAACCTATTAAATAGACGGAAGCGGTGCGAATCCCTGCCATGATGACGGATAAGGCAAGCGGAAATTCAACAAGGCGGATCCGCTCCCAGCTGGTCATCCCGATGCCCCGCCCGGATTCCAGCAAATTTTCATTTACTCCTTTGATGCCTGTATATGTATTCCTGAGTATGGGTAAAACAGAATAGAAAAATAAGGCAATAATTGCGGGTGTCTTCCCTACCCCGAGGAAAGGAATGAAAAAGGCAAGTACTGCAAGACTCGGCAGCGTCTGCATAATATTAGCAATCCCGATTATAAAGGAAGCGCTCCTTTTCATGCGAGTCAGCAGAATGCCAAGGGGGACGGCAATAATTATTCCAAGAAACACGGCGATCAAAGATATGTATAAATGTTCCCATGCCTTAAAAATCAATTCTTGCCAGTTCGTTTGTAAAAAATCAAGCAAAGTTTCCATCTTATACACCTCCTAGAACATTTCAACCATTTCAGCTATTTGACTTTCTTCCTCTCCCCAGATGCTGTCATATACAATATCGACTAGTGTTGCCCTGGTGACAATTCCGACCAGGCGTTTATTGTGATCAACTACCGGCACATATTTGAATCCCCGTTTCAGGATCTTTTGAACCGAATCACGGATTAAAGAATCTTGTTTCACTGAATATACTTCTGTATTAATCACTTCACTTATGAATGTAGCTTTTTTACGGTATTCACTGATCGTTTCTACATCCACGTAGCCCTTCAACATATTTTGCTCATCGACCACAAGTAAGGAATCCACCCTTTTCTCGCGCATGATCTTGATGGCATCGGTAAGAGACTTTTCCTCTGTAATGGATATCGGATTACGACTCATGATTTGTTCCACCAACTCAACATAAGGTCTTGTTTGAAGCAATCGATCTTTTCCTATGAACTCTTCGACGAATTCATTCACTGGGTTTCTGAGTATTTCATCCGGTGTCCCCACTTGAACGATTTCCCCACCCTTCAAAATGACAATCCGGTCGGCTAGCTTAATTGCTTCATCCATGTCGTGAGTCACGAAAACGATGGTTTTGTTCAGTGTACGCTGGAGATTTTTAAATTCTTCCTGTAGGGCATCGCGGGTTATCGGATCGAGTGCACCGAATGGTTCATCCATTAAAATAAGAGGTGGATTGGAAGCAAGTGCTCTCAGCACGCCAATTCTTTGCTGCTGCCCGCCGCTCAGTTCGTGTGGATACCTTTCTAAATATTCAGGGCCCATATCGACAAGCTGAAGCAATTCAAGTGCACGTTCTTTTTTTCGCTGTTCCTCCCATTTAAGAAGTTTTGGAACGAGCGTGATATTTTCCAGAATCGTCATATGTGGGAAAAGTCCGATTTGCTGAATGACGTACCCAATTTCCCTTCTTAATTGAACCGGGTCTTTATCCATTATATTTTCACCATTTATCAGGATCTGACCTTCTGACGGTTCAATTAGACGGTTAATCATTTTCATGGTTGTCGTTTTACCACAGCCACTTGGACCAATGAAGCAAATGAACTCTCCTTTTTTTATGTCCAGTGATATATTCTTTACAGCCTTCTTGCCTCCCTTATAGATTTTTGATACATTCTCGATTTTTAACATAACAAGCACCTCCATCATTCGTAAACAATTACAAATTTTACAAAAATATTACCTTTTATATGCACAGTCTGTTATACCCAGACAGTAAATCTCTTAAACATTTAAAGTGTAAATTTCTAGTTCTTTGTATTTATATGAAAAAATGGAATAAAAAAACTGCCCTTTTAAAAAGGCAGTTAGTAGATTCTAATTAAGATCATGCATCCAACTCGTTTGGATTGGCAAAGAGGTTTTTTATGATGTCAGTTGGCCCTTTACGGGTTGAAAACACGGAAATGTCCCGATGACGCCTGATAATCTTATCGTCACTCCTATGTCCGTACCCATCATGTACCTGCATGCACCTGTCAGATATTCGTTTGGACATTTTTGTGATCCAATATTCAGCCATCGAGACCTGAGTGATGATATTCTCCCCATCCATATGTTTACATATCAAATCATCGACTAACGTACTGCCCACTTGAATATCTGTCGCTATTTCAGCAAACGTAGACCTCGTTTTTGGACATTGGCTAATGTTCTTATTAAAGGTTTTGCCTTCTTTTACATATCCTTTCGTCAAATGGTACATTTCTTTTGCTGCCATTAACGATTTAAGCGCACACATAAGGCTTTCCTGCTGTGAATTTTGATTGATATAGGATAGCCCTTTCCCTTCCTCCCCAAGGATGCTTTCGAGTGGTACTGCAGCGTCATCAAAAAAAAGGTCGGCTGTTTCCAGACCATTCCTGCCATCCTTAACAAGCTTCCTGCCCATTGTCAATCCCGGAGTATCTTTGTCCACCAGCAGCAAACTGATACCGTCAAGACCGACTCCAAAATCGTTTTTACAGGCTACTATCATTAAGTCGGCCCTATAACCGTTCGTAATGAAGGTTTTTGCTCCCGTGATTCGATAATACCCATCTTTTTTGACGGCAGTGGTTTGCTCAGGACACGCATCCTGCTCTGAAAGAGCATAAGCAGATAACAGTTCACCTGACCTGAGTCCAGGTAAAAACCTATGTTTTTGATCAATTGTTCCGAATGAAGCAATATAGCGGGCCACAACATCTGAATCAATGAATATTCCTGCCAAGCCAGATCTGATTCTTTCCAATTCCTCTGCCACTACAACTGAATAGGCAAAGTCTGCTCCGGATCCACCGAATTCCACATCAAGCCATGGACTTAAAAATCCATTATCCCCCATTTTCTTTCGAAATGAGCGTGGTATTTCCCCCTCTTTTTCCCATTGATGATAATGGGGAACAGCCTCATTATCAAGAAATTCACGAAATGACCGTCGAAATAATAAGTGTTCTTTCGTGAAGAAGGAACGTGATTCATCCTTATTGACCGCCATCGTGTTAACCATAAGTTAACCTCCATTCACAAATGATTTGGTTTGGCATGCATGCAAAATAATATGATAGTACACAGGCCTGCTCAAAGACAAAGATGATCAATGCATGTAAGCGGTTACGAAAAAAATCAAATCTTCAAACTGCAAAAACGGCCCACACTATTCAAGTTCAACAAAAGTATAAAATTCCCTTTTATAAAACGATTATTTACCATTTGAAAATCATTTGTGTATCGGATAATTCCTAGGAAGGTACTTGAGTCTTACTTACTTGTTTTTAGATTGGTTTTATTCGTATATTCTAACGAGGTTATTTTTAAAATATTTATAAAGGTAAATAAACCTTGCCTCTTCGGTAAATTACCTGCCTGATGCCCTAAACGGTTAATATATCTCCCTTTTTTTACAGCTTTAATTTATTGCCGCAATAACTCACCTACTATTAAACCTTTTATTTGTCTAATACCCTGGAGTTCATTCACTTTATCTTAAATCCAATTGGTTGTTAATGTTTAACACTTCCAAATTAATCGGTTTTACATACCGTATTACCGCCAATGATGCGAAAATTGCTAAACTACCCGCTAATAGAAATGCTGCTGTATAGGTTCCAGATACTTGAACAAGGTATCCTGTTACCGTTGGACCAAGTATTCCAGCCGTATTGGCTAAGAAGTGCATGAAACCTCCGACCGAACCAACATTTTGTGGATCTACAACGTCCTGAACGATCGCCCAGTAAATGGATCCGGTTAAATACAAGAACAAAACTGATGAAGCCACTAAACTTACAGCTCCTATAGTTGTGGTCACAATTCCTGCAAGTCCAATACACAAAGCAGAAATAAACAAACATGTGACTAATACAACCTTACGAGAAAATAATATTCCTTTTCCAGAGAACTTCTTGTATACAAAATCCGATAAATATCCGCCTGAAGCTAATCCAATAAAACCCAATATCCATGGGATGACTGTAACGATGCTCATTTCCTTGACATTTAATCCATGAGTATCTATTAAATAGCTAGGAAACCAAGTTAAAAAGAAAAAGAGAATATATGAATAAGCAAAATAAGCAAAGGATGTAAATAAAACTGTTTTTTGTTTTAAATAATAACTTAATTGAATTTTTTTATTTGAGGAGACTTTATTAACATATTGTTGATTACTTGGAGTAGTAACATTATCTGCAGGTCCTTCTTTACTGAATAACCACCAAGCTATCGCCCAGGCAAAGCCGAGCAGCATGATTATGATGAAAGATATTCTCCAACCAAAACTGAGTGCTATTATACCGACAATGGGTCCTGCAATCGCTCCCCCTAATGGAGTACCGCTATTGGCTAAGCCAATAGCACCTGCCCGTTTGTCAGCTGGAAACCAATTATTAATCATCTTGTTTATTGTGGCAGATAATGGTCCTTCCCCCATTCCAAAAAACACACGAATAATAATTAAACTAGCTAGTCCAAATGCTAAAGCGATTGCACCGCTAAATATGGACCAAACAATCATGGCGACAAATAGCGTCAGTTTAGCGCCATAACGATCCGAAGCCATTCCTCCAAGAAAGTTGAACACCGCATAACCAACAGAAAAACTGCTAAAGACTATACCCATTTGCGTAGGTGTTAAATTTAACTCAGCTTGTATAAAAGGCGCAGCAATCGAGAGTGCGGATCTGTCCAAATAATTAATAACACCTGCTAAGAAAAGCAAAATCATAATAGAAGTCCTACCCTTTGATAACATATTCTCCCCCCTTAAAGTAAGCCATGGATATACTGACAAAGAGCAGGTTCACCGAAGAATGAAGCCTGCCCGAAATCATTAGTAGGCGATTTGATGTTGCATCAAAATCATCACGCTGGCAGGAAATTCATGTTTTTATTGCAGATTCTTTTCTTCAATAAATGTATTTGTTAATACTCCCAGCTTTTCAATTTCAACGGAAACGACATCGCCAGGCTTTATATAAGTTTGTTTTTCTTCGGGATAGCCCAAGATTACCCCCTCCGGTGTTCCTGTCAGAATGATATCTCCTGGAATTAAGGTCATATGATTGGAAATATAACTTACCATTTGGGCAACAGTAAAAATCATGTCCGACGTATTAGAATTCTGACGCACTTCTCCGTTTACCAATGTTTTTATACTCAAATTCTGTGGATCTCCCACTTCTTCAGCCGTTACTAAATAGGGACCCATTGGGCTGAAATCATCACATGTTTTTCCAAGCAGCCATTGCGGTGTCTTAAACTGTAAATCCCTTGCGGACAAATCATTCACCGGACAATACCCAAACACATGCTCGAGGGCATTCTCTTGTGAAACGAATTTTGCTTTCTTTCCAACGACAACACCCAGTTCCACCTCATAGTCTAACTTTTCTGTTACTGCGGGTACGGCAATCTCACATAGATGGCCTGTTAGTGTATTGTTAAACTTGTTAAATAGAATCGGAACTTCCGGATAAGCTGCATTGGTTTCATCTGCATGTTTACGGTAATTAAGCCCCACACAAATGATTTTATTAGGCTGGGTCACACAAGGCTCCCACTCTATATCCTTTTCATTCAAAACATAGGTTTCAGCGTTATATACATCAGGGTTGGTTACTAATCTTCCTAATGCAGCCAGTGCTGTTTGTCCGCCTTCGATGACTTCCATGATATTCGTCGGTACGCTTTCCCCTCCAATAACGGATAATGCAGATACTACATCAACAATACCATTATCCACTTTCACCCCAAGAGATTGTTTGCCATTTTTCTTGAAAGTTAATAACTTCAAAATGATCCTCCTCATATCCTTTTAAATTTTTTGTATCTCTTTGCTCTCATGCATTTTTTCCGAAGACGACACCACCGTCCATATAAAGCGGGGAGCCCATCATAAACTTAGATTCATCGGATGCTAAAAATAAAGCCGCTTTTGCAACATCTTCCGGTTTTCCGAGATCACCGCTTAATTGGCGAGTTTTTATATGTTCCACCGCTTCTTCCGGATTATCGTAAGAGGTTTGCAAATACTTTTCCACAAATGGCGTGAAAATCGTTCCCGGCAACAACGCATTTACACGAATTTTATAAGGTGCGTAATCGACCTGCATGGATTTTGTAAGTGCCAAAACCGCTCCTTTTGTAGCAGCATAAGAGGCTCTGCGCGCTAAGCCAATTTCAGCGATACATGATGACATATTGATGATGGAGCCATTTTTTCTCTCCATCATGTGCGGCAAGACATATTTACTTGGCAGGTAAACTCCTTTAATATTTACACTGATTACCCTATCCCAGTCGTCGGGTTCGATTTCATGCAGTTCGCCTATACCGCTAATGCCGGCATTATTGAAAAGAACATCAATCCTGGAATATTTTCCAACTACCTGTTGAACCATTTCTTTAACAGAATCGGCATCCGTGACGTCAGCATGAATAAAGGTCGCTTCCCCGCCTGATGAAGTGATTTCTCCTACTGCTTGGTTCCCATTTTTTTCATCAAGGTCATTCACGATGATAGTGGCCCCTTCTTTTGCAAAAAGTAACGCCGTACTTTTTCCGATGCCAGAGCCCGAACCAGTGATCAATACAATTTTCCCTTGCAATCTCATCACACTCACACCTTTCGTATCACTAAATTTTGCTTCTTATAGGCTAATGCCGATTCGATTGATACTAAACTCCTGATGACCGAGAATTTCTGCTTTTGTTAAACTACCCGATGATATGTCCACAATCTCATCAAAAATCCGCTTTCCAGCCTGGTCTAACGTTTCTTTTCCTTGCAGCACACTGCTTATATCCATGTCAATATTATCGTTCATCCGTTTTCCGGTTAGCTCATTTCCAGTAATTTTAATGACTGGAAGAATCGGGTTTCCTGTAGGAGTCCCACGGCCGGTTGTAAAGCAAACAACTTGTACCCCGGCAGCTGCCATGCCAGAAACACACTCGATATCATTTCCTGGTGAATCCATAAAGTAATAACCTTTTCCAGGGATGGATTGCGCGTACTCCACTACCCCTTGTAAAGGTGATGTTCCTGCTTTACTAATACACCCTAGCGATTTCTCTTCAATGCTTGAAAGTCCACCTTCAATATTTCCCGGGCTTGGATTGCCACCGCGCATATCGACACCCATGCGCTCGATTTCTTTTTCAAACCTCTCAACATACGAATATAGTTTGTGACGAATGTCATCGGAAACGGCTTTTTCAGCTACAATATGCTCTGCGCCAATAATTTCCGTTGTTTCCCCCATGACAATGCATCCTCCTTCGCTGATGATCAAGTCTGAGGCCTTACCTAAAGCAGGATTACTGCATAATCCAGAAGTTGAGTCAGATCCTCCGCATTTCACCCCGACAATGATCTCAGACAAAGAAATGTCTTCCTTAGGGATTTGTTGAATATCCATGACAAGTTTACGAGCTGAATCTATTCCTTTTTGAATTGTTTTAACTGAGCCTCCTTCATATTGTATATCCAACCAGATGACGGGCTTGCCAGTCTCTCTTATTTCATCGCGAATTTGGTCTGCTTTCATCACTTCGCAGCCAAGGCTTACGATCAATACCGCTCCGACGTTGGGGTTTTTCCCCATTCCCACGAGTACTTGATGTGTTCTTTCTTTATCATCCCCTACTTGGCTGCAGCCATGTTGATGAGGAATCGCAACTGTTCCCGGCACTTGCTGCTGAATTCTGTTTACCACCTGATTTGCACAAACAACAGTAGGCAATAATAAAACATGATTTCGTATACCTACCTTTCCGTCTGTTCTGCGATAACCTTTAAATAATGTCATTAGAATCCCTCCTACTCCCTGCTTTTTGATCCCCGCGTCCTCGAATGCCTTCAATATTATGAACATGTACATGTTCTCCTTCATCAATACCTTCGGTTGCGGCTCCGATTGATTCGCCATACTTAATAATTCGCTCTCCTTTTTTAACCGGACGAATCGCAACTTTGTGACAGAATTTCACATCTTGCTGAACGATTATGTTATGACTAATTCCGTTAAGGTTAAAAGAAAGGTTTTCCCCCGCTTTGACATCACAAAGTAAGGTCGCCACATTGTCCTTGGAATCCATGACAATACAAGAAACACCCGTTTTAAAAGAATTTTCACTCATCTATTCACACCTCACAATCATTCATTTTTTAATAAGAAACGAACCGTACTCATCCAATATTTTACATAAAACAGAGTACTTGCAAAGAAAAATGGTAGAATCCCGACGAAATTTCGTCCATAATAGCTTCACAGCTGTAGGGTCATAGGGATAAAATAATATTGAATTAAATTTTTTATAATTCTAAATTTTCAGACTCAATTCCCCATAGGAACTGCCAGTAATTCTATCTCCTCCTTTATATTAGTTCGTACTTTTTGATAGCGTTCTCTTTTTTATGCAATGAATTGTGTCGCTAAGAAATTTCAACAACATGATGTTTTTTATCTCTTAAAAATATTGTATCATCGAATTTCAAAACATAAATTCCGTAATTCATCATATTTATACGGTTTTTTGATATATCGGTGTTATTTACTAAATTACAGGAAATGGTGATGATTTTTAATTGAAACCCATGCAAAAACAATTTGATAATAATACACTTTTTCCACTTCAACTAGTCTATCAAGACAAAAAAAACACGGAGAGTGAACTGCCCGACCATTTTCATGACTGGTACGAAATCATATATGTGTATGACGGGAAGGGTACCTTTTTCTTTGACAATGGATATCATTATATCCAAAAAGGAGACCTATTCATCATCCCCGGAAATACAATTCATCACACCATTCACGATAAGGAAGACCCTATAACATGTACAGTCATTTTCTTTAATCCCTTACTTATTCATAACAACTCTCTTGGAGAATCCTTCTCTTATCACCAACTATTCGAAAAAAGCCGAAAAGCAAAGGACTATAAATATTCCATGCAATGCACTCAACAAAAGGTGTTGGAAACCCATTTTGAAGAGATGAACAGAGAATGGAATCAAGAAGCATTCGGATTTAAACATGCGATTCTATTACAACTTCATATGGTGTTGCACTACCTAAACCGAATGATTGTTCAATCCAAGCACGAGCTCTCTACGCCTATTAATTGGGGGCCTTTATGGATGCCTTTATGGATGAGAGAGATATTAGTTTATATTGAGAGTAGCTTTACCACTGGATTGAGTCTGGTTGAACTTGCTGATGTGGCAAACGTTAGTACTGCACATTTCAGTAGAGTATTCAAGCAAGTGATAGGATTAAATGTCTCCGAATATATCACCCAAAAAAGGATTCTCATGGCGAAAGAACTCCTATTACATACCGATGAAAACATCTCGGTTATTGCTGAAAGATGCGGATTTCAAAGTATGCCTCATTTTCATCTCACATTTAAAAAACACCTCGGCTCAACACCTGGAAGTTATAGAAAAAACAGAATACTGACTACTGATTACCTGCCGCCACACACAGAAAATGAGTAGGCAAAAGTCTTGAAAACTCTTTGAATGAGAAGCGGTTTCATGAATGAAGAAATGTATTCTTATAGTTTGGATGGGATTTAAACAAGTCTTAACGATTACAAGCCGTAGTGTATATTATTTTCTGAATATTAAGTTTATTTAAAAATTTGGATTACGTAATATATAAGGAGTTCTATAAAATAAATTGTCAGCGTAACTACTAGATCAGCTATATTGATACAATAAGATTCCCTATAGATGGCAAAACAAAAAGGCCGCTTCAACGACCTCACTTTTTCAGCAACATCATATCCCGTTGTTGCCTTTTCTAAAGTTATCATAATCTGTCTTAATGTAATGGAATACCTTAGCATTGCCGTTCTGATCAGGATGCGTTATTTTTAATAAACCTTTATATCCTGCCAATACTTCTTTAACGGTTGCTTTTTTTGAAAGCCCTAATTTTTTGCTATAATCATCTGATCGGGCAATGGGGGCGGAATTGAAATGGCCCGTTTGATTTTGCTTCCGTTTCGTCAATTCGTTACGTAATTCAATATTTTCCGTTAACAGATCCCCCGCTTCATTTTGCAATTGGCTTTTCTCATTCCTAAGCATGACCACTTCCTTTTTATACATTTCTCTTTGCTGAATTAATGTTTTTTTGGCAGTCTCATAGAGTGCTTCCATTCCTTCTATATGCGTATCTTGGGCTTGTATTTTTAACCTTAACCGATGTATGATTTCATCCTTGTTTTGTGCCGGTACATCATTTATAGACAGATTTTTGGTTGCATCATCGATGATATATCCAGAATCCCGCTTGCTTTTACCCTCGTATTTAATCCTGCCTTCATTAAGCCAACGCCTGACAACCTGCAAACGAACATGTTCAGAAATGCCTGCATCCTTTAACAAGTCAAATGCCAGATCTGTGTCATCCATCGTAGATCCTGTTTTTCTACTCCCGTTCCCTCCCTCGTATTTAATCCTGCCCTCACGCAGCCAACGCCTGACAGTTTGTATACTAATACTTTCTGTTACGCCTGCATCCTTTAACAGGTCGAAAGCTTGATCTGTGTTCACATTTTTCACCTTTCCCTCTACTCACCATGAAATGCTGAATGATGCTGGACTAACTACGAAACAATGAGCCTTCTACCTTAGGATGGGGCGCATTGTTCAAAAATCTATATATGTTATGTACTCAACAATTCCGCCATCAGCCTGCATTTCATGTATAGCCAGTGCTGCTGTTCCTCTATAGCTGTACTGAATTCCTTTGGCACTATCAATTTGTAATCCAATAAATAATAGCACAGCTCCTTTTCAAACAAAAAACAAACAGATAAAGATTGGATGACAGATATCACAGCAGGATAACGAAAGAATTCCATTCGTATAAAGCCAAATCATGTACACGAAAAATACGGATAAGAACACTGAGCCCATTTAAATATCCGAATCCCTCGATGAGGCAAAATGAGGGATTCGGACTTAATCTTTCAACCATGCCGATTAAGGGATTACTATGGCAATGATTTTCACCATCCCTTACCTTATTGACACTATAGCGATCATCACGGTTTCATTTTATAGGGCAATTACAAAAAGTTATTTTTGGCCCTCTGTATAAATTTGAAAGGTTATACCGAATTTGTCTGTCACAATTCCATAAGCAGGGCTAAAAAAAGCTTCCTGCAACGGCATTTTCACTTGACCATTTTGCGATAGGGCTTCAAAAATCTTGGTTGATTTCTCGATATCGTCAGTTGAAATGCAAATCGTAACTTGATCACCTGTCTGACTCGTTTGCCCTGGAAATGAATCCGAAAACATTAGATCCGTTTCCCCAACCTTCAACATAGCATGTGACACAAGTTCCTTCGCTTCCTTCGGCAAAGGAAATTCCGGGTTTTCTGGCATTTCGCCAAAAGTTTGTATAAAAAGGACTTGCGCTTCCAATGCTTTTTCGTAAAATCCAATCGCTTCTTTCGCATTACCATTCATCATTAAATAGGGAGACAACCTCATGCTCATAATAAATTACCCCTTTGATTCTAATTTTTTGGTAAAACCCCGAGTAACTGCCATGGCTCATTTACCAATTGAATGATCCTCTAACATTATTACCCATGTTTCCATATTACAATAAGGAACATACGTTCGTCAATGCGGATTTAAGCAAGAGCAGCGGCTAACTTCCCACCAAAATGGGATTACTCTAAATCGCGTCGGTATGCGAAAACTGCCATTTTTAATTATTCCTTCCACTTCGGCTACCGAACGAAAAAATCATACTAGCTTTACCCAAAGGGAATTTCAAAAGGGGTCTGGAATTTAAAAATTCCGGACCCCTTTTGTTTACTGATCAATTGAAATGGCCAGCTTCTCGATTTCATCAGAACGATGAATGTGAAAGCCTTGGGGTGATGTTTGGGCTGCGGCATACATGGCTGCGGCTACCTTTTTTGCTTGTATGGCACGATAGGGACGCAGAGGTCCAATGAAGATGAATTGTGCGATGGAGCTCAACATGCCAGAGATTTTCTCACCTGCCCGGAATTCCTCTCTTTCGCCAAGAAGTAATGAAGGGCGAAATATATGAACCGAGTTCATGGCTAACTGTTGAAGTCCACCTTCGACATCACCTTTTACACGACTGTAAAAAAAGGCCGATTTTGAATTGGCTCCCATAGCCGTTATGACGAGTAATTTTTCAACATCGCAGCTTTTCGCCATTTTCGCCGCTTCCATAACATAGGTATAATCCACTTTACGAAAAGCCTCTTTTGATTTAGCCTTCTTGATCGTTGTACCCAAACAAATAAAAACATCCGTGACGTTAAATAAATGGGCAAACGTTGACAAACGGTCGAAATCTACAATATGTACGGTGCAATTCGGTTCATGCATATCCACATGCCTTCTTGTCAGCAAATGGATTTCGTCATAAACATGGCTATTGCTTAGTTGTTTAACAAGCTGGGTACCGACCACTCCCGTTGCCCCTAAAACCAATGCCATCTTTTTTTTAATCATGATTTCCTTCTTTCCTTCATGAGCTATCGTGAACCTTCCATCGACTCATTTACCTTTTGATTATTATGACAAATGTTTGATTTGATTGAAGTCTTTAATGATCCAGGAATCGACCTCGAATCTTATCGTACTCAAGCATGCATTGGACAAACGCATATCACTGGTTACAATTGATTCGTTGGACATCAATCGTAAGATGAAATGAATAACGGCTCCATGTGCAACAAGTATCACTTTCTTTTCTGGATATGCCTCCTGGATTTCTTGAAGTCCCTTCATCAGGCGGTTAGTGAGGGCCTTCTCGCTTTCCTGGCCCGGATAAACTTTATTTTTGTAAGTTGCCTCCCTTTTTTCGGCTGTCAATCCTTCTGCGGCTCCAAAATTCTTTTCAATGAATTCGATTTTCTCAATTACCGGAACATCCATATAATGAGCAATGATATCAGCCGTTTCCCTTGCCCTTATAAGCGGACTTGTAATGATTACATCCCAATCTTCTTTCATCAGGAATTCACCGCATTGACGTGCCTGTATCTTTCCGAGTTCATTTAACGGAATATCTGTCTGCCCCTGCAGCTTTCCCTGTGCATTCCAATCCGTCTGTCCATGCCGTACTAAACAAATCGTCGTAATTGTCATCACGCCTTTCTATATTGGATTACGTTATCTTTCCTGCTCTTCCATGATCGAATGTCCTTCGGTCTGCTCGATATCTGACCATTTCCATTTTTCATGCAATCGTATTCTTCCGTCAGTCAATATCTCTGGTGTGGAAAAACAGCTGCCTCCTCTAATTTCCCCTTTTTCATTGATATGATTATAGCGGAATTGAAGTGTTCCATCAGGGTTGACGAGTCCTATCAAGCTCCCTTTTACAATTTCACCGCCTTGATAGATCGCTGAAAGAATGGAGCCTTCCTGTGAATAATGAAAGGACGTACTGCCCGAAACTTCCCCGTTTTCTGAATTGACTTTTGCCTTAAAAATCCGCCCATCATAATTAATCACGATCAATCCCCCTATGAATGATTAAGGATAATCATACCAAATTTCCACAAAAAAGAGTATATTGAGAATCTCTAAAAAGATAAAATATGATTAAATCCCTTCACCAAAAACAGACACGAAAAATACATAATATTTCCATTGAATTCCGCTTATGAATTGTGGTTAGATTATGGAAGATGTTACATATGGGATGTTCATCCCCAATGCTCAGACATCGGAATATAACTAGAAGATATGGTGAGGTGCTCTTTTGAAAGAAATACTTCTGATTTTACTATTGCAACTTATTTATGTACCGATTTACACGTTGCGAACCATTTTCTTAGTGAAAAATATCACCGTACTTGCCTCGATACTGGGCATTGCAGAAATGCTAGTGTATGTTTTTGGACTATCGCTTGTATTTGGCGGCGACCAGAGCATCCTGGCCATGGTTGTATATGCTGTCGGTTTTGGAATCGGAATTATTTTTGGAACGAAAATTGAGCAGAAACTCGCCATCGGCTACATAAATGTAACCGTCAATACTCAATCCAAAAATGCACAGTTAGTTGATACACTTAGGAACAATGGATTCGGGGTTACTCTCTATACAGGTGAGGGCAGGGATAGCAACCGTTATCGAATGGAAATTTTGACGAAACGCAACCGTGAGCAAGAATTGATCGCAACCGTAGAAAAATTCGAACCGAAGGCTTTCATCATTTCGTATGAGCCGCGTTACTTCAAAGGCGGGTTTTTACTGGATCGGTTGAAAAATAAGGCAAGCTAAAAGCAAAAGGGGAAAGCCAACATGAAAGATGGCTTTCCCCTTTTATTTGGTTTTTGATTTCCTTATTTTCACTGCTTTCGTTGCCGGCTGTTTTTTAATCCACTTTATATATTTTTTCAATGAATCATCATCTTTTAGCAATGCGATCGTATAGAGGCGGATGGCCAGCTCCTTGTTTGAATATAACGCGTGAATCTGTTTATGGCATGATTTACAAAGAGCGGCAGTCGGTAAATGGCTGCCTCCTTCTTCTCTCGGTATTAAATGATGGACGGTCAATTCAATTCCGTCCCTTTGACAAAGCTCACATGTTCCTATCATTTCCCGATACGTCCGTTAAGGTTTTACGGATTTCCCTTCTTCAACGATATGGAACATCAAATGGGCAAGATGATGAATGGGGCCATATTCCTCTTCATCGTCTTCTTCCACTTCTTCACTGTCATTCATGCCTTGTAAATAAAGTGCCATGAATTCATAAAAATCAGGTTTGGCAAAGGAATAACAATCACTTGGATCCTGATTATCTTCTTCATACTGTAAAACCAAATGCGATAAATCCCCCTCGTCATCTTCAGCATCAAAAAAGACGAAATAGCCGATATTCGTATCCAAATCAAATAATCTGCGAAATCCACGGGACGTCGTTTTTTCAAACTCAGCGGCTGTCAATTTTTGCACCTGCATGCTGTCTACATTATCTTCCTGATGGAAACCAACGATGAATGTCTTCATCTCATTACCTCCTATTGAATTATGATAATCAATAGTATCCCCATTTAACTGGATTTATCCTGATTAAAGATTTGCTTCCAAGATGACCGGGCAATGATCGCTGCCCATGATATCACAGTGGATGTTTGCATCCATGAGAGAATCGGACAATCGCTTTGAAACAATGAAATAATCGATTCTCCAACCGATATTCCGCTCTCTTACTTTGCTCATATACGACCACCAAGTATAGGCACCTTCTTGTAACGGATAAAAATGGCGGAATGTATCAATGAAACCTGCATCAAGCAATTCAGTCATTTTACCACGTTCTTCAAGCGTAAAACCTGAATTTCCGATGTTAGGTTTGGGGTTCTTCAAATCGATTTCCTGATGTGCGACATTAAGATCGCCGCAGAAGATGACCGGTTTAACCATGTCGAGCTCCTTAAGGTACTCGATCATCGCTTCTTCCCATTCGAGACGATAATCGAGCCTTGTCAAATCCCTCTTGGCATTTGGTGCATAGACATTCACCATATAAAATTTCTCGTATTCGAGGGTGATGATCCTTCCTTCTGGTTCCTCGGTCAAGTCGCCTACACCATATTTCACTGAGAGCGGCTTTTCTTTTGTAAAAATGGCAGTCCCCGAATACCCTTTTTTCAGCGCATAATTCCAATATTGATGGTACCCATCAAGTTCAAGCGAAATTTGTCCCTCTTGAAGCTTCGTTTCTTGCAGACAGAATATATCCGCATCAACTTCTTTAAAATAATCTAAAAATCCTTTCTTCACACAAGCCCTAATTCCATTTACGTTCCAGGAAACCAATTTCATGTTCTCTTAAATTCTCCTTATTCCCGTTAATTTCTTTTCCTTTCCACTATACTATTGATTCGGTTGTTTTCCCATTAGAGTACATTGGAAAACAACCTGGCAAATGATTCTTTTGAACGTTCGAGCATACTGCGATTATTATATGTAATGGGGTCAAGTTTTTCACTGTCCAGCATATCTTCCTTATAGTGAGTGATAAGATCACCGATGGAACGGCTGCCCATAAGGAAGACATTGACTTCGAAATTCAGATGAAAACTCCTCATGTCCATGTTTGCCGTACCAATGGAGGCAATATCGCCATCCACGATGATGAGTTTCTGATGTAAGAAACCTTTTTTATAGGAATAAACTTCAACGCCATATTGAAGCAGCTCCCCGAAATAAGAGCGGCTTCCGTATTGTGTCAAGAAACCATCATTTACCGCAGGAACCATTAGCCTAACTTGAATTCCTTTTACGGCAGCATGTTTAATCGCCGCTTTGATCGCTTGATTGGGGACGAAATATGGACTGGCGATCCAAACTGATTCGGTGGCACTATTGATAAGCGCATAGTAAAAATCACTCATGATTCCCTGCTGTGTATCCGGCCCGCTTGCGACAACCTGGACAGCTCCGTCCCCTTTTCCGCCTTCGCTTTTCAGTTCCGGACGCTCCTGCAATACATCTTCACCACTGACATATTCCCAATCCAAAAGAAAAACGGTATGAAGCATATATACCGCTTCCCCTTTAAGGACCATATGTGTATCCCTCCAGAATCCAATCTCTTTATTTCTTCCTAAATACTCCTCACCGACGTTCAAGCCGCCGACAAAGCCAATCTCCCCGTCGATGATGATGATCTTCCGGTGATTCCTGAAATTGAATTTCTGATTGAAAAAACCATTTTTCAAAGGAGAAAACGGGAAGGCTTTTATACCGGCATTTTTCATTCGTTTAATTTCGTTATTCGACAGTTTTAAACTGCCGGCTGCATCAAAAATGAATAAAACTTCCACTCCAGCTTGTGCTTTTTCAATGAGGATATCGATTATTTCCGTGCCAAGCCTATCTGATCGAAAAATATAATACTCAATATGAATGAACTTTTCCGCCTTTTTTAACTGTTTTATGATTTCCGTAAACGTTTCATTGCCATTTTTCAAGACTTCCGTTTTCGAAGACGTACTGATAGTGGTCTCAGAAGCTTTTTTGGCAAACGCCGCAAACGATTGCTGGTGATTATTCAAGAATGATAAATCTGGAGCTGATACCTGTTTTACAAGGCCCTTCCACTCTGCTCGGTCTCTTTTCCTTTTGGTTTGATACAAATACCCTTTTAAATAGAGTTGTCCTGAAAATAAATAAAATAGATAGCCGAAAACCGGGAAAAACAGCAGGACGTACATCCATAATAGCGTTTCGTGCGCAAATCTATTTTCGAGCATGAGGGAAAACATCGTCACGAACATGACAAATATATATAATCCTACAAAAAACAGTTTCATATCAAAGTTAACTTCCGTAAACAAAATTACGTATACAGCAGCGATTAATATAAATAAAAATATAATTTCCATTCTTCTTCTTTTCATCTTTTCATTCTCCTACACAGCAATATTTTATATACATTTAAACATATACCCATAATTGATGGTAAAAGAAACAAAACACCTACGAAGATTTATTTTCGCAGGTGTTTTGTGTAATTCCTATCGTTTCATGACGGGAAGCAGGCTCTCATACAGCTTAATATAAGCCGAGGAGGAAGAAGTCCAACTAAAGTCCAGCTTCATGGCACGTTCGACCAGACTCTTCCACCGCTTCGGCTGGAATTTGTACAGCCCCACTGATTGCTCAATGGTATGAAGCATATCGTGTGCATTATAATTCGTAAAACTGAAGCCATTCCCTTCACCAGTAAATTGATTGTAGGGAATGACCGTATCACGGAGCCCGCCGGTTTCCCTAACTAATGGAAGGGTGCCATACCGCATCGCCAGAAGCTGGCCGATTCCACACGGCTCGAATTGGGAAGGCATCAGGAATATATCAGATCCTGCATAGATACGCCTTGCTAAGCCCTCATCAAAATAGGTATTGACGGAAACTTGATTCGGATACTGTTCAGCTAAATGACGAAAGGCCGATTCAAATTGCTCCTCCCCTGTACCCAAAAGGATGAATTGGATGCCCTGGTTCATCATTTCATGAAAAACGTGGAGAATGAGATCGATTCCCTTTTGGTCAACGAGCCTTGTCACCATGGATATTACCGGTGTATCATCACTCACTGGAAGATTCAGCGATTCCTGCAACTGGCGTTTATTCTCCAGCTTCCCTTCATAGGAATCGTAGGGAACAGCAAGGTATTCATCTGTGCAAGGATCATATTCTTCATAATCGATTCCATTGATGATGCCTTTAAGGTCACCATTTCTTTTGCGTAAAAATCCATCCAGATTCTCACCAAAATAGGGGCTTTGAATTTCCTCCGCATAACTTTGGCTTACCGTTGTGACGATATTGGAAAATGCTAAGCCAGCTTTCAAATAACTTACATTCCCATGAAATTCAAGACCATCGATATTAAAATATAACTCACTTAAATCCAGCAGTTCGGCCAATACCGTTTTGGAATAGACCCCTTGATATCGTAAATTATGTATCGTAAAGACCGTTTTTATATCCTGATAGAAAGGATGATTATGATAGTGCGCTTTCAGCAATACACTGACTAGGCCCGTCTGCCAATCATGACAGTGCACGATATCGGGCTTTTCATCTAAGTATGGCAAAGCCTCCAATATGGCACGGGAAAAGAAGGCGAACCTTTCGCCATCATCGAAGAAACCATAACTCCCATGTCTTTTGAAATAATATTCGTTATCCAAAAAATAATATGTAATTCCATTTGCGACAAGCTTCTCGATTCCACAAAACTGCTGACGCCAACCTACAGGAACTTCAATACTTGTCATATGCGTCATTTCCTGTTTGAACTGAAAAGGGAGATCCTCATATTTAGGAAGAATGACACTTACATGGACTCCCTGTTTTAGTAGTGCTTTCGGGAGTGCGCCTATTACGTCTCCGAGCCCTCCCGTTTTTATGAAGGGGGCGCATTCCGAAGCAGCGAATACTATGTTCATTGCCGCACCTCCTCTATTAAATGACTTCCGCTTTTTTTATTACAGCCGGCTGTTTCCTGCCAATGACCGCTTTTTCCTTGGTTATTTTCACTTCTTTATCCGTTATCGTATTTTCGACGATAGCACCTTCTTCGATTTCACCTTTTTGCATGATGATGCTATTCCTGATGATTGCGCCTTTTTTTACCTTTACCCCTCGGAAAAGAATGCTGTTCTCCACTGTTCCTTCAATGTCACAACCATTTGCAATTAACGAATTGGTAACATTCGAAGAACGTGAGTATTTTGTCGGCGCTTCATGCTTGATTTTTGTATAAACATCCCATGTGTCTCCGAAAAAGGAACGGATGACGGCAGGGTTAAGGAAATTCATATTACTGGAATGGAAGCTTTCAATTGAATGGATAAATGGCATATCTCCAGTAAAGTTGTAACCTTTGACTGTAAAGCGATGGAGATTGGCTTTCACTGCATCTTTCAAAAAGTCATATTCCCCATTCGCTACACAGCTTTTAATCAATTTAACCAATAAGGTCTTGCTTATGATGAAGGTTTCTAAACAAACATGGTCTCCTGGCCTAGGGATCGTGTAAAAACTGATGTCCGTGATATCTTCATCGGAATCGACCGAGCATGTGTGATAAATCGGTTTTTCAATCAATTCGCCGACATAGTCTTTATAGACGACGGTTATATCCGCATCATGTTTTTTATGATAAGCAAGCACATCATTAAAATCCAATTTGGATACATGGCATCCCGGGGAAATGATGACAGTATCAGCCGCTGCCCGTTCGAAAAAGCTGAGGTGATCATAAAATTGTTTCATATCGCCAGTTACTGTTTCGTCGGGATGGATGGGCGGCAGGATGAACAGTCCTCCTGAACGTCTATCCAGATTCCATTCCTTACCTGAACCAAGATGATCCATGACCGAAAGATATTTTTCCTTAGGGAAAACGGCTACCTTTGATACATCGGCGTTAATGAAGTTAGACATTGTGAAGTCAATCAAACGGTAGCGTCCTCCAAATGGTACGGATGCCACATTACGATGAGCAGTCAGCTCTTTTAAATGTTGTTTTTCATTGATTAAGTTAATAATACCCAACACATTTTCCATAGCATCTTCCCCTTTTTCTAGTTAAGAGTAATTTTCTTTTTATTTGGATTGATAATGGTCTGATTTTCGCCGATTAAGGTAATATCGGAAGTTACCGCCGAATTCCCTACGACTGCCCCATCTTCAATTATGCAATTGCTGGCAATGATGCTTCGTTCAATATGAACATTTTCACCAATGGTCACATTGGGCATGATGACTGAATCTTTAATGGTTGAACCATAGCCGACCTTAACATTGTAGGATAGCACCGAGTGATCGATGTTCCCGTCGATCATGCATCCTTCATTGATAAGTGACTGACTGACCTCGGCATTTGCTGAGATATATTGCGGAGGGTGATTGGCATTGCGGGCAAAAATCTTCCAGTGCTGATCATCCAGCTGGAAATTCGGTTTTTCCTCCAATAAATCCATATGTGCCTGCCAGAGGCTCTCGACGGTTCCGACATCTTTCCAGTATTCATTAAAACGGTAGGCATACAGCTTCTTTCTGTCTTCCAGCATCTTTGGAATGATGTTGCTGCCAAAGTCATTAGAAGAATCCGCATCTTTTTCATCATTTATCAAATATTGTCTTAGCTTCTTCCAATTGAAAAGGTAGACACCCATTGACGCGAGGTTACTCTTTGGATATTTAGGTTTTTCATCGAATTGGGTGATCTTATCCTCGTCATTTGTATTCATGATCCCAAATCGGCTTGCTTCTTGCCATGGTACTTGAATGACGGCTATCGTTGCCTCTGCATTCTTTTCGACATGATAATCCAGCATCTTACTGTAATCCATTTTATAAATATGGTCACCGGAAAGGATGAGTACGTGCTCCGGATCATAGTTGTCAATATATTGGATATTTTGATAAACGGCGTTTGCCGTTCCTTTATACCATTCACCGCCTTCTTTGCCTTGATATGGCGGAAGGACGGAGACTCCGCCAACATCCAGATCTAGATCCCATGCTTTCCCGTTCCCAACATAATCATTTAAAATCAATGGCTGATATTGGGTCAGTACCCCTACCGTATCAATACCAGAATGAGTGCAGTTACTCAATGGAAAATCGATGATTCTATATTTACCGCCGAAAGGAACAGCTGGTTTTGCCAACCCGATGGTCAGTTCACCTAACCTTGAACCCTGGCCTCCTGCCAATAACATTGCTATCCATTTTTTTGCTCCCATTATTCGTTCACTCTCCCCCGTCTTTTTTTTGTTTGCTTCATATAAATAGAAACGCCTAATGGAGGTACAGTTATTTCCATACTGAATGGTTGATTATGATAAGGTTCTTTTTTAACAGCAATGGGTTGCTCGTTGACCTGACCAGATCCTCCGAAATCCTCGGAATCACTGTTGAAGACCTCAATATATTTACCATGAGATGGCACGCCAATCCGATATTGATCATGAGTCTGTGCAGAAAAATTACAGACCACAATACAATAATCGCCTTTTCGCTTACCTTTCCTCATAAAGGTAATGATACTCTGACTACTATTGTTTGGATCTATCCATTCAAACCCCTCCTGGACATGATCAAGTCTCCATAATGAAGAGGTTTCTTTATAGAATGACTGCAGGGTCCGAAAATAATAAGAAAGTTTCTCATGAGATTCATATTCCAAGAGCAGCCAATCCAATTGCTCCTCATCTTTCCATTCGATGAATTGGCCGAATTCGCCACCCATGAAGAGAAGCTTTTTTCCAGGATGCGTCATGAAATAACCGAAGAGCAGTCGCAAATTTGCGAATTTCTGCCAATAGTCACCTGGCATCTTATTTAATAACGACTTCTTGCCATGAACTACTTCATCATGAGAGAACGGCAATACGAAATTTTCTGAAAAAGCATAGAAAAATGAGAAGGTCAAAAGGTTATGATGGTATGGCCTCTCACCCGTTTCCAATTTCATGTATCGAAGGATGTCGTTCGTCCATCCCATATTCCATTTATAATTAAAACCAAGCCCGCCCATATCGGTTGGATAGGTTATAAGTGGGCGATCTGTTGCTTCTTCAGCCATCATTAATGCATGAGGATATTTCTTGAAAACTGCTTCATTGAGCCTTTGCAGAAATTCGATCGCTTCTAGATTTTCCTCCCCGCCATTTTGATTTTTCAATTTGACCGGCAAAGGATTGTCATGATTTAAATACACCATTGACGATACCGCATCGACACGGACACCATCGATATGGTATACCTCCATCCAAAACATCACATTTGAAATTAGGAAGCTTATGACTTCCGGTTTGCTGAAATCGAAGTTATATGTGCCCCATAACGGACGTTCTGCCCTATTATGATCAATAGGTTCATAGAGAGGTGTGCCATCGAAACGGGAAAGTCCATGGGCATCCTTACAAAAATGGGCGGGAACCCAGTCCAGGATGACTCCTATGCCATGTTGATGGCATTTGTTGATCAAATACTTGAAATCTTCCGGTGAACCGAAACGGCTGTTTACCGAATAATAACCGGTAACCTGGTATCCCCAAGACTTATCGAATGGGTGTTCCATTATTGCCATGATTTCTATTTGTGTAAAACTATTATCAATCACATACTCAACTAATCTATCGGCCAGTTCACGGTAAGAATAAAATTCGCCATTCTTTTTCTGTTTCCATGTGCCTGGGTGCACTTCATAAATGGACATGGGCCTATGATAGATGTTTTCCTTTTTCCGATCGGTTATCCACTTCGAATCTTGCCATTCAAAATTATCCAGCCTTTTGACAATTGAAGCTGTATTTGGTCTGACTTCCGAATAAAAGGCATATGGATCGGCTTTAAGGATACGTTTATTTCCAGGTGTATGTATTTCGTATTTGTATAGTTCCCCTTCTTGAAGTCCTGGTACGAACAACACCCAGATACCTGAACGCTCGACCCGATTCATCACATGATCGGTTCCGTCCCAATCATTAAAATTACCTACTACCGATACTTGCTTGGCATGGGGGGCCCAAACGGCAAACCTAACTCCTTCTTTACCTAAAGATGTGATTATGTGTGCCCCAAGCATCTTATAGCTTTCATAAAGGGTCCCTTCATGAAACAGATATAAATCAAAATCGCTTGGATAATTCTCTTGCAGCTGATCCAAAATTGTATTCAATAAAACCCCTCCATCAATATGAACTCGATAACATTTCATCATCCTTCCCCAGTTATTATATATATTCGGTGAAAATAACATTAATCCTTCAATGGAGGTGAAGATATTGTAATAAATGCCCGTTTTTTTGAAAATTAAAACATTTATTTGCAAAAAATCAACCAGATTATGTAAAAAAATCATTATTTCAATAAAAGCTCTTCCCTTTTTATTGGAAGAGCTCTACGTTACCGTATATGAATAATTCATGTCGCTTGTTCTGAGCGAAGCATGTCGGTTTTCGTCAAGAAAAGATAAGACAAAGATACGGACCATGCCAATGGTGTATTTTTGTTAGGGATATCACTTCCGCCAATATATAACTCGGGGACTTCCCAATTTTCCGGAATGATCCTTTTCGTTTTTTCTATATACTCCATGGCCTTATTCACCATGCCAAGTTCAAGAAAGCATAACCCCAACCAAGGGAGCCCGAAGCACCATTCCGCTTCCCGGCCTTCATTATAATAAAGATCATTTTCGTAACGAATACACCCGTTTGTTCTTTCAAGGAGACTTGTAACATTATTCAAAATTTTAAGGGCTATTTCCCTGTCGACGAGTCGATAAGGATATATTAAGGATAAAAGGGCTAAATCCGCCTCTTTAGAATAGCTTTCCCTAGGAAGAAGAAAGCGGAGTGCCTCTTCTCCCTTTTTGATCAGTTCTTCCTTTACGTTGACGAGCATCTTGACTGAATTCAAACCGGCTACACATGCACCGATGCTCGAAGCGTGTATTTCGATGTTCTCTTCCCACATCCCATTATCTTCCGACTGCCAATATTGCAGGCATTCCAAGTAATGAACCAGCTTTTGAACGATTTGTAAATCACGTCCATCTCGGATCACCTTTTTCCCATGCCTATATCCTTCGCCGACGCCCCACAAAAAAGCACCGATTGCATCATTTTGAGCATGCCCCCACTCTTCGGGCAGCTCCTTCAGCTCAGTGGAATATCTCGAGTGGATATATTCGAATAGATACTGAGGTTTTTGCTCAGTGTGAATATCTATCTTCCATTCATAGGTTTGAAATAAGTCGAATAAGGCATGATAGGCCTTTTCATAACGATTGGATGGGTCATTTATAAAAGGAAGTACTGTATATACCACATCCCTTATCCAAACATAATTATAATCGTTGGAAACGCTGGCAGTATATGCACCATTAGTAAGCCGCATGCGATCGAGAACCTCTAGGGCACCATTTACATTCATTTATAGAACACCTCCATAGTTATTTCCTCATTTCCATTGTTGACAGACTACCGCATTCTAAACATCCGTTTTTTCTTTTAGATTTCGAAGCGCTTACAATTCATTTACCTACAACACCTTTTAAAAGTACTTTCACCCTAGTTTATGTGGTCAATGCCTTTTTTGATAATCAAGCTTTCCTTGTTCAGTAAAAAGCGTCATCTGCCTACGCGATGGGTAGTCAGTCCACGGTTCATTCGTTCGTGCATGATTCCAGGTAGGAACGAAAAAACCAGTAATGGAAATCCATTACTGGGTTTTTCGGCCTATCCTTAAAATGCTAAGTATAGATTGAAAGAAAAAATCGTACAGATTTGCGTCACCTGCTTCTTGCTTTTTACTTTGCAGTTCTTTCAGTTACCGGCTTATCGAGCAGAATCGGCAATTCTCGATATATTTCGATGATTTCTTCGATCTTCATTCTCACCAAGCCGCTGGAGGATGGTGCGACGAATTCCATCGTCGCATTGGATAGGGGATCTTCCTGCAGGCCCCAAGCGATATGTCGTGATTGACGATATTCCTGATAAACACCCTTGCCTACGAAACAGACAAGTTTAGGCTTATACTTTTCAATTTTTGCTTTTAATTGCTCTCTTCCCTTGCTGTATTCTGCCTTAGTGATATCATCCGCCCCTTTTGTAGGCCTGGAAACGATATTCGTGAACCCATACCCCAAATCCAATAAGGTAAGATCTTCATCAGGGGCATATTTCCTCGGGGTCAAACCTGATTCATGGAGGATTTTCCAAAAACGGTTGTTAGGGTTTGCATAATGATGTCCTGTTTCCCCGGAACGTATGCTTGGATTGAAGCCAACAAACAAAATATCGAGATTCATCTTTAAATGATCATCTATTCCTTCCATTGATTATCACTCCTTTTCATGTCTCTCTTCCATTCATTGTACAAAATGGAACAATAATTAACTACCCTTACACCCTTCCCACACGAACATATCCAAAAAACGCCCATTTCCTATGTATTCGATACCGATATTGCAACTTATTGTATCCAGTGATTCAGGCACAAGAAAAAATCACACATAAGCATTTTTCCTATGTGTGATTGGAAGGTTTATCGGCAGTGTCAAGATCCTTTTGAAAGCCGGAGCAACTGCACTTATTCGGTGAAAAGAAACAGCCACCTTATAGATGGCTGCTTCTTCATATTACTTATTGTGCGTTATCTACACGAACATAGTTAATTTGATTTAATGGAATGGTGATGATATCCAAATCGCCTTCATAACCACCGGATGTTTCCGTTAAGCGAACGATTTCATCGGTCACTACATGTAAAACTCCCTCAAATAAATCACTGCTTGTTGCCACTTCGACCGGGTTCCCGATATAATGTCTTAATTGATTGAAAAAAATACTAGATAACAATGCATTCTCCTCCTTATATAGGCTCTCTAACAGAATTGATGGCACGGAATGGAACGAATACGACAGTACCAGCTGCTTCACTAATGACGATATAATCAGCTTCAATTGCACTTAAAATTCCCGTCACCGGTGCAAAATCAGTGGAAACCGTTACAGTTCTTCCTAATAATCTAAATAAAACCCTTCTTAAATCACTGAATGGGTCTCCCGGAATACCTGGTGTATCGGGGAAGTCTGGTGTATCTGGCGTATCGTTGCCATTTTCAATAAGCCACTTATAATAGAGGTATTCGCAATAATTCTTTTTACATTCTTTCTTGCTGCTCATTTTTTTACCACCTTTTTGATTGTCTTTTATGCGATCATCTTTTCTATTCTCATCTTGCTTGTGTTCACACTTCTTACTCTCTTCCTTTTTGCAATGTTCCCCCTTTCCCTTTTTTAGTACAGCACTGAACTCGTTGTCGATCGCAAGCGTGAATCCCGGTATGGTTGCTACTGAAAATGAATTTTCGGTCTGCAATTTTGCTAATATTTTACCTAAATTCGATCTTCTTGAATTCCTTGATCCACTTGATTCCTTTGAGGATCTTGACATTTTGCTGCTCCTTTCTATATGGCTTCAAAAGTAGTATATTGACGAATGTTGTTTTCGGCTTGGACTAAACAACCTTTTTTTACTAACTTAATATTTTTTATGAAGGATGTTCAAAACCATGTCCATTTCTTTAAAGCGCGGAATATGATACGGATGAGGTGATAAATGTGACGTATAAACGAAGAACGGATAGCGAAAACATCGTATTTCCATCGTGCTCCGAAACATTCGGACCAACCAAAAAATGTCTGAACTCATTACCAAGAAAAGATATCTCCCCTTCATTCATAAGTGCTCTTCCTGCTAATCCAGGTATTATTGCACCATTAAATAAGGGTAATCGCGTTATCAGGAAACGTTTAAGCGCAACCGACACCTTTCACATAAGGGGCATGCGAACATGAAGCCAATCAGAGTCATGATGGTGTTGGATACCCTGGATGTAAGCGGAACGGAAACTCATGTGCTAAGTCTCGTAAAGGAGCTGCAGGCTAGAGGAATCTATACTGCAGTAGTAACAGGAGACGGAAGTATGATAAGTCGTTTGCGGGAGACGGGTTGCGCCATTCATAATATGGATTTTCCTGCAACATTCACGATGAAATCAGGAACGGGATCAATCGTATTAAGCAACCTTGTAGATTTGTTACAGCAAGAACAGATAACACTCGTGCATGGCCACCAGATCAATTCCGGCCACATCTCTGCCAAAGCAGCGAAAATCGCCAATATTCCGTTCATCTTCACACTGCATGGCACCTACTTTCCCGAAAGTGATATAAAAAGTGTGCTGCAGCTGACAGATGCTGCGATTGCAGTTAGCGACCCAGTAAAAAAACGGCTT
Organism: Peribacillus simplex; assembly: GCF_001542915.1. GTDB lineage: Bacteria > Bacillota > Bacilli > Bacillales > DSM-1321 > Peribacillus > Peribacillus simplex_B. Next base: position 132,736 of record NZ_LNNH01000028.1, read on the forward strand.
CAGCCATTGTTTGCGAAGGAAATTGAAGTGATAGCAAATGGAATTGATACCGCGCTATTTTCCCCTTCTCCTTCAATGGAATTAAGAAAGAAAATGAATATTCCCCTGAATGCCAAAGTCATTGTTTACTGCAGCAGAATAACTCGGCATAAAGGAAAAATCTGCATGCTATTAATTAAGGCCTGCAGGGAGTTAAAATTAAAGGATATTTCCAACCTGCATGTAATCGTCGTCGGGAACGGACGGCAATTGAAGGATATCAAGAGCATGGCAGCAAGTATCCAGACCTCATGTAAGGAGGATTTCATTCATTTCACCGGGGAACAAAAGGATGTGAAGGACTATTACGCAGTTGCAGACTATGTGGTGGGTACAGGCAGGGTTGCTTTGGAAGCAATGGCATGCGAAAAACCAGTCATTTCTTGTGGAAATCTAGGATACTTTGGAGAAGTGAACAGGAATAACTTTCAACAAGCGTGGGAGTGTTATTTCGGGGATCACGCTGCAGAGCAGACATGCACCCAAGCGTTGCTTTATCGCGACCTGCGTAACCTCCTTAGATCGGATATTGGTTTGCAAACAGGTCGGGATTTACGGAAATTGGTAGTGAATCAATTCGATAGCAAAAAAAACATATTACCGCTCATTGAGTTATATACAAATACGGTCCAAACATTTGAACAGCAGCAGGCCATAAAGTAGGCTCTGCTGCTTATACATACGATCAAATACTTATATTTTGGTAATGAAGGCACAGGGAAAATGAAGTCAGCATTCTCGTTTCATGCAATAGGGATGAGGGAAGATGGAAAATCCCGCCTATCATTAGTGCCTTGAGAAATGACTCCAATCGCTCTTTGATATGACTGACGAATTAGCAGAATAGGGAATAACTTCCTTTTGATTCTTAACTAGGACACACGCTGCTGTTGCTCCAAGTGTTCATGTTTTTTTGCTGTGGACATCTTATTGAGGGTAAGCAGGATTCCAAAAACCCACAATACGACTATACCAATATAGATATACACATGTGCTTCAATCGGGACCCATGTTGTTAAAAGCGTTCGTACATTTATTAAGATGATGAATCCCCCGACCAAGACGCCCATTAATTGAGCCGGAAGCATCCGAACGAGCCAGGCTGCAATCGGTGCAGCAACCACCCCGCCCATGATTAACGCCCCGACCCAAAGCCAATTAACTGCCTCCCACCCAAGTGAAAGGATAAAACCCAGGCTTCCAAAGAAAGCGATGGCAAATTCGCTTGTATCGACCGTTCCCACGGCTTTTCTGGCAGTCATCCCTTTTTTGGACAACAGGACGGGCGTTGCAATCGGTCCCCATCCACCACCTCCAGTAGCATCACAAAATCCAGCAAAGAGCCCTAACGGAATGGATTGCTTAACGGTTAATGGCCTAAAGGTTTCATGTTCCTTAGAAGGCTTGAAAATAAATAAAAAGCGAAAAAGAACGTATATCCCAAGCCCAAATAAAAATACGGCAATATACGGTTTCGCCAGTTCGGCAGGCAAGTTGCTCAGAAAGCATGCACCAACAAAGGCCCCTACCGAACCAGGAATGATCAAACGGTAGACCATATGTTTGTCCACGTTCCCAAATTTGATATGCGAAGCTCCTGACACAGCAGTCGTGACCACTTCGGATAAATGAACGGATGCCGATGCCACTGCCGGTGCGATTCCAAATGTCAGCAATAGGGAAGTTGAACTCACTCCGTATCCCATTCCAAGTGAACCATCGATTAATTGGGCTAAAAATCCGATAAAGGCTAAAACAATTAACTTTTTCATGAGCTTCCCCTTCTTAACGAAAATAAAAACTGGATAACATAGAATCGATGGGCTGTCATTGAGCCTGAAAAAAAGGCACGTAACCAAAAGGTATGACTTGTTGGTTAGGTGCCTTCAGTTTTTCTGATCAGCCCGATGATTTATTTGAATTCAGCTTCTACTGGCAACAGCCTAGCTAAAAAGCGATATCTTTCTTTCGTGGAATGTTTATATATATCGGCAATCGATTCTTTCAATAGTTTGGATTTTTCCTCATTTGTTAACAAGCTTTTCTTGATGATCATCCTTGCTTCAAAAAGGAATTCCAAATATTCCTCATATGATTCATCATAAACGTCCCCTAAATCATTCCTGATTTTTTTGGAGAGCGCCGGGCTAGCTCCATTAGTCGAAACACTTATCGAAAGCATGCCCCGATTCAAGGTTGCTGGTATATGAAAATTACCAAGTTCATGATTACTGATCACGTTCACCAATTGACTAGATGAGGCATTCCGGTACACCCGTTCATTTACTTCTTCTGAATTTGTTGCAACGATGATTAAAAATGCTTCTCGATAGTCAGCTTCTTCCACTTCTTTTAAAGAAACGCGAATTCCCCCTTCTCTTTCCAATAATCGGAATTCCTCGCATATGTCAGGACTAACGACGGTCACATCAGCTCCAGCATCCAATAAGGGGCGCGCTTTGAAGTAACCAATTTTTCCCCCGCCGATAATGACACACTTCCTATTTTCGATATTAAGCGTAATTGGATACACAAGCTCTCTCCCCCTTCAATTCATGTATACGGTCTCTCAATATCCGTTCAATTTTCGGGTGATAACCGAGATAATTACAAAGGATGATTTTTCGCCCTTCGGCATTCGCAATTCTTTGCCAATCGTTTTGGATGGACTGCATCAATATACCCGTAAACAACAGGTAGGGCAGTATGAAAACTTTGTTGGATTGAGAGGCGGCAGCCATCTCCAATGCTTCGGCATAGCTTGGTGCGGCAGCTGTCAGATAGCATTCCTGCACCTGGCTTTTTGGGAACCTGTTCCGAAGCAAGTCAGCCAGCTGTCCCAAATCCCGTTTTACGTCGGGGTCACTGCTGCCTCTTCCAACCAACAAAATGAAAGAATCCTTGGTAACCTCTTCATTCGTTTCTTCCAATCGTTCCACTAAGATGTCAACCATTCGGTCACTGACACCGATTGGCCTTCCATATTTCAAGGGTACAGCTGGATATCGACTTTTCATTTTGTCCAATACGACCGGAATATCATGTTTCGCATGTACAGCAGTCAGTAACAGGACGGGGATGGCAATGATACTTGTCGCTCCTAGTCGTATGCATCGTTCGTAAGCTTCTTCAATCGACGGGGCTTCCAATTCCAAAAAGCAATATTCCTGAATCGGGTTTGGATGTGATTTCATACAAACCTTTATAAAATCAATGGCCTGGACTGAAGCTTCTTTAACACGGCTTCCATGGCATATGTATAAAATTGCTTCCATTAATAAGCCTCATTCGCGAGCATATTTTCGGTTTGTTTTGTTTCAAACCATTTGATTTTTTCGCGTAAATGAACGACATCTCCGACTACGATCATGCATGGATTGGAGATTTGTTCGATTTGTGCGGTTTCCACAACCTTCGTTAATGTACTGATGGCCGTCTTTTGGTTTTTTAAAGTCCCCCAATGAATCAGAGCTACCGGAGTGTCCGGATTTTTCCCATACTCCAAGAGTTTCCCTTGAATATATGGCAAGTTCTTCACTCCCATATAAATGGCTAATGTATCAATGCCTTTCGCCAGGGATTCCCACTTAATATCGTCCTTTCCATCCTTTTTCCGATGTCCAGTAACTATTGCAAACGATGATGAATGGTCCCTATGCGTAACGGGAATGCCTGCATAGGCCGTCGCTGCGATTCCAGCCGTGATTCCGGGGACAATTTCAAAGCTTACGCCACTTTTGGCAAGAGCTTCCGCTTCCTCTCCGCCCCTTCCAAAGACAAAAGGATCGCCGCCTTTCAAACGGGTTACGACCTTTCCCCTTTTTGCATATTTAACCAAAAAACGATTGATCGTTTCTTGCTGCAACAAATGATAGTCCGGTAGCTTCCCGCAATTGATCAATTCCACGCCAGGTTTTGCATGATTCAATAACTCTTTGTTGACAAGTCGATCGTATAAAATGACATCAGCTTCCTGAATGCATTTCAATCCTTTTATCGTGATTAAATCTGGATCTCCGGGACCGGCTCCTACTAGATATACTTTTCCCATTTTGCTACCTGCCTTCCCTTAGAGAATCGTTTCGAACTTCGTTAAAATGAAACCAGCTCCATTAGTTAGTTGCTTTTTTTCGTATAAGGAGATGTCTTCCACATCGGGCATTTTCAGAAAATGCTTTTCCAGCTCAACATCAACAAACTGGAATGCTCTTTCATCCGAATCGGCGACAATGATGACGTGGATTGGAACTTCGTCGATAGTGACTTCAAAACGGTATAGATTCATAGATTGCTTACATCTCCCATTAAACGGCCACTTCAGCCAATATATCGTCAAGCTTGATTTGCAGCTCCGCTTTTCCTACCCTTTTCACAAAATCAAGGAAGGTTTCGGCTGGAAGCTTGGTTTGTTTGAAAAACAGGATGAGTTCTTTCAGCACATGGTAGAGTTGTTCAGCTTCCACTTTCCCTTTAAGCTTTTCATTGTATTTCCCGCCTTCTTGCAAGGTACCGCCTACGTATATTTCGAATGCTTCGACCATTTTTTTATCCTGGTTTTTCATCTTTATGCCCTGAAGGCCTATTTCAGCAATCGCCCGTTGCCCACAGTTATTCGGACAGCCTACCATATGCATCCTAACCGGTACATCAAGTGCCATTTCCCTATCCAGTCTTTCAGAAATGCTTCTCATCCTGTTTTTGGTTTCCACGAGAGCAAGGTTGCAATATTCAATGCCTGTACAAGAAACGGAATAGCCTATGAAATTTTTAGGTTGATACGGAAACCTTTCAAAGATGGATTCCCGTTTCAATTCCTCAAGTTTTTCCTCAGAGACATTGGGAATGATTAGATTCTGGGAATTACAGTAACGGATTTCACCATTCCCATAGTTTTTTGCCAGTTCGGCAAACTCGATCACTTCCGCTGGAGTTAGGCGACCAACCGGAATATTAACACCCACATAATGGAGTCCTTTTTGTTTTTGTTGATGGATCCCATAGAAGTACCCTGCATTCCAGCCCTTCACTGCACTTTCACCTTTTTTGGGAAGCGGTCCCGTGTATTCCAGCAATTTTTCGAGAAATTGCTCTGGACCCCAATCCGCAACGAGGAATTTCAAACGTGAGCGATGACGCTTTTCACGGTAGCCAAAGTCACGAAATATCGTCGTGATTGCCGCTGCTACTTCAACGGTTCTTTCAGGTAAAATAAATAAATCAAGCTCCTCAGCCAGCATCGGGACGGAGGATAATCCTCCGCCTACCTTCACATGAAAACCAACTTCGGTTTTCCCTTCCATTTCCTTGGTTGCAGGATTGAAAGAAAGGCAGTTAATTTCAGCATTCGAGGCATTGTGAATATTCGCACTAATTGACATTTTATATTTCCTTGGAAGATTCGAATAATCTTCATTCAGCCGGAAATATTCAAAAACATCATAAAGGACATCACGTGTATCAAAAAGTTCATCATGGTCGATTCCTGCCAATGCATTCCCGATGATATTTCGGGTAATATCACCACAAGCACCGGCCGTAGTCATTCCCACGCGCTCTAAACGGTTCAAGATATCCGGTACTTGCTCTATCGTCAACCAATGAAATTGGATGGCTTGACGAGTGGTGATATCATACACACCGCGGCCGTAATCTTCAGCAATGCCCGCTAATGCGATTTGTTGATCATATGTGACGATTCCTCCTGGAATAACGACACGCATCATCCAGTAGCCTGCTTCCTTGGGACGTTGCAGGTAAAGGCCGGCCCATTTGAACATATCCCATTCCTCTTTAGGAATCGATTCAAAACCATTTGCGGCATAATGGGCAATATCTTCAAAGATCTTCAACCCGTCTTTTTCCAATTTCCTGATTTCCGTTTTATTTTTAGCAATCAAAGGATTATCCGACCAAAATTTCTCGTACACCATTCGTTTTCCTCCTTGATTAAATCGCTCTCTTTGCTGTCAAAAAGCCGATTACTTGTTCAACGCACTCTTCTACACTGTACTGGTTGGATTCCAAGATGATTTCCGGCTGTACTGGCTCCTCGTATGGGGAGTCGATTCCGGTAAAGTCTTTGATGATTCCCTTACGCGCCTTGTCGTAAAGGCCTTTCGGATCACGCACTTCGCATTCTTCGATGGGACACTTTATGTATACTTCAATAAACTCCCCTTCTTCGAGTAAATCGCGGACTATCTGCCGGTCCGCCCGAAAAGGTGATATGAAGGCGGTCAATACGAACTGCCCGCTATCCACAAAAAGCTTGGATACTTCGCCGATCCGCCTGATATTCTCCGTCCGATCCTCTTCGGAGAACCCTAAATCTTTATTTAACCCATGACGGATATTATCGCCATCCAACACATAACTTCGAATATCCCGATTATAAAGCTCCTTGGCGACTGCGTTTGCAATGGTTGATTTCCCTGATCCCGAAAGCCCCGTGAACCATAGGACTGTGCTTTCATGCCCGTTCTGCTTCCGGCGCAAATCCTTGGTCAGTGACGATTCATGCCATGTTACATTTGTGTTTTTATTCATTGTGCTCCCCCTCTTCCTTCAAACCTTCAAATTCACTACTTAGTTATAAACTTCATTCTTCTTTAGACCTTCGATCAACACCTCAATGACTTCCTTACGGCTAAAGGTGGCCGGAGGAATTTCACCGTTACGCAGCATCTCCCTTACCTTCGTTCCGGAAAGGATCACATGGTCTTCCTTGCGATGCGGGCAAGTTTTTGCCGATGCCATATTGCCGCAGGCTTTGCAATAAAAACTATGTTCAAAGAATAACAGTGTGATGCCTAGCTCATCCGCATTAAAATTACCGAAGATTTTTTGCGCATCATATGTGCCATAATAATCGCCAACCCCCGCATGATCACGCCCGACAATAAAATGAGTGCAGCCATAGTTTTTACGGACCATCGCATGGAAAATGGCTTCCCTCGGCCCTGCATATCGCATCGCAGCAGGGAAAACGGCAAGCGAGACTCGATCCTCAGGATAGTACTTTTCAAGCAGCACCTTATAGCTTTCCATCCTCACATCTGCCGGAATGTCATCGGATTTGGTGGCACCTACTAGCGGATTCAGGAATAAACCGTCAACGATCTCCAGAGCTGTCTTTTGGATGTATTCATGTGCACGATGAACAGGGTTCCTTGTCTGGAATCCGACAACCGTTTTCCAGCCCTTCGCTGCAAAATCTGCCCTTGTCTCGACAGGGTCCAAATAATGGGCATGGAATTGGGTACGCTCGATTCTTTTGACCAATTTTATTTCTCCGCCGGCATATACGTTTCCGCGGTCATATAAATTTTTCACACCTGGATGCTGCTCGTCATCCGTTTGATAGACCCATGTTGCTTCCAATTTTTTATCCGGAGTGAAGATATCGGAAACGGTAAGGACTCCATATGTTTCCCCCTCATGAGTCAGCTTGACTTCCTCGCCGATAGTAAGGGTCTTTGCCGCCGCTTCAGTTAAGGGCAGTGTAATCGGAATGCTCCAAACGTGGCCGCTGCTTAGCCTCATCGTCTTGACAACAGCATCATAATCTCTTTTCGAAAAGAATCCTTTTATCGGGCTGTATGCACCCGTACCGATCAACTCAAGATCGCTTAATGCGATGGCATCAATTTCGATCGAGTTTGTTATTTTACTAATATCATATGTTGGTTCCCAAAGATCAATTAATGTTCCTCCGTGAGGCAGACTGATTGTCATGCTAATTTCCCCCTATGGTTTCTATTTATTTAGGATAAATGCAAGCCGCATTCCGTTTTTTGAGCGCCTTGCCAGCGGCCTGAACGTAAATCATCCGCATTTATGGCCGGTGTTGTGCATGTTTTGCATCCGATACTCGGATACCCGTTATCATGCAGGATATTATACGGCAGTCCATTTTTGTGTGCGTACCGCCAAACGTCCTTCCATGTCCAATGAATCAGTGGACATATTTTTATCGACTGAAACTTATTATCCTTGTTGATATACTCGGTCATAGCCCTTGTTTCGGATTGCTCGCGCCGCAGTCCGGACAGCCAAGCCGTTGCCGTTGAAAGCACATCGGTAAGCGGAGTGATTTTACGGATATGGCAACACTTGTTAGAGTCGTTAAGCCATAGTTCATCTCCATATTCCGCAGCTTGTTCCTCAAGCGTCAAAGCAGGTTTCTTCATCTCGATTAAAAGATTCGGATATCTTTTTTTCACTTGATCGATCAATTGGTACGTTTCTTCAAAATGGACATCTGTATCGAGGAAAACGATTTTGGCCGAAGGATTGACCTTTGCCAGTAAATCTGTAAGCACAATGCCTTCTATCCCAAAGCTGCAAGCATAAATGAGCTTATTCCCGTATTCCTCATTAGCCCATTGCAGTACTTCTAAAGCCCCTTTAGTCTCACTACCTTCAGAAAAGACCGGTAAAAAATCGGGATTGAAATTTTCATAATTAATTAATGCAGCCAACTTTATAGCCCCCTCTAAAACTTTCTTGCGAATCATTGGCCAGAGTAACAGGTAATCGGAGCCCACAGTAATTTGTTCAAGTTTAAGTGATTCTAGGAAAAAGAGACGAATCTAACCAATACTCTCTTTATATCAGTTAAACACGCCTCTAGTTTCTCTAGTCAGCAGCTGCTTATTTAATTCTCAGCTTTTCATTTCTTTCCATTTGAATGATTTTACCATCTTGGACAATAAGTGTGATGGATCCGTATTTCATTGAATGAAGCATTTCTTGGAGCCGTTCAAATATTTCCTCAAGCTGATTCTCTTTATCCAAAATAGTTCCCCCCTAAGAAAATCGACGAATTGTTATTTTCTTAAATTTATATAATTCCACACAGCCTTACATTGTTATGGTTTATTATAAGTTTTTTGAAAAAATAAAAATCTTTCCATCATGGAAAGATTTCAAGGTAAATAATCGTTACCTTATCTTCCAAAATGGTAAACCATTTTGTTGGATGTAGCACCTTGCATACATCATGCAGGTTGCTGGACTTCAAAGGGCCAATTCCCTCCGTCGCTCTGGATAAGTTTTATTATTTTAAATATTAACATATATTCAATCCATGTCAATGGAGTTTTCTTATAAAACAACTTGGATTAATTAAATGGTTGAATTGTCATTATTATACACACTACTCTCTTGTTATATTTATGTTCATGAATATGAAAATGGACCCATTTTTTAGAGTCCCTCCGGAAAACGGGTCCATGTTCATAATTTTTGCTATCCACGATTAAAATCAATTCGCAAAAACGGAAACAAATCACTCATTTCTTAATTGAATCGCTTCTACAAATTCTTGAACCTGGCCCTGAACGCGATCAACCAAGTTCAAATCTTGAATCGGGCTTTCTGGAGCCGTTTTATCTATTTCCTTATCGACGAAATAAATGCCCTGCAATGGCTCGCCTTTCAAAATGGAAATTAACGGCTTAAGTGCGTAATCTATTGCCAATAGATGCCTGTGACTTCCGCCAATCATGATCGGAAGCACTGGCTTTCCCTTAAATGCGCTTTCCGGCAACAAATCAATCAATGCCTTCAATACCCCTGTGTAGGAGGCCTTATAAACAGGTGATCCAATGATGATCCCCCTAGCTTTTGAAATCTTTTCCGCAAGCTTTGAAATGTCCTCACTATTATATTTGCCTTGGAATAAATCATCTGCTGAAAAGTCGGTAATTGAATAATACGCTGTGGTATAACCTTCCTTCTCAACTAATGACTGAATATGTTTCAGTGAAATGTCCGTTCTGGATGGAATCGCAGGACTACCTGATAATATGACAATTTCGCTCATGTACATTTCCTCCTATTATATGATTTCAAATCAGCATTACCCATCATGGTTTTTTCTGCTCGCATTTTTATCGTAATAGTCTGAAAAATGGAAGTCAAATCCTAACCCTTGGCTAATTGTCGTTCTTTCCCTCTTTCTATCAAAACAGGTCTGCAGCTTCTTCATGGTCCCCCACACCAAAAGAATATCCATCTATCTATTAAAGGACTCCCGCATAACAACGCTCGTCCAAGTGAGACAACATGGATGACGAGGGCAGCAAGTGCCTGAAGTGAAAATCGACAATCCACCAAAATTGGGGGAAAAGTCATGCCATGATATTTATTACCGCTGCTTTTTTCCATAGTCATAAAAAAAACTGTAGACAAACTCTCTATGAAAATGAGTTTGTCTACAGTCTGAGCTCCCCTTTGCTTTTTAGCAGGTTTTCAGTTCCGCTTCCTTCAGGGATTCTTTTACCATATTAATGAAAATTTGCATATAACGATTATCACCCGTTAATTCGGGATGAAAAGCACTGACAAGGACCTGTTCCTGTCTTGCTGCCACCACTTTTTGATCATATTCAGCCAAAATCTCTACATCTGCCCCAACTCCATCAGCATATGGCGCACGGATGAAAACGGCTTTGAATGGTTCTTCCATTCCATTGATTGCTAGGTCCGCCTCGAAACTATCACGTTGACGTCCAAACCCGTTTCTCTTCACGGAAATATCCATCAATTCAAGATAAGGCTTTTCATCACCAGACAACCTATTGGCTGCCAAAACCATTCCCGCACAAGTGCCGAAGATTGGTTTCTTTTGTTCAAAGAAAGTTTTGATCGGTTCCAGAAAGCCATAGCGATCCATAAGCTTCCTCATCGTCGTGCTTTCCCCGCCAGGTATGATCAAGCCATCGATTTCGTTTAACTGTGACGGTTTTTTGACGATTATTGCTTGCGCACCGGCTGAATCGATTTGGTTCAAGTGTTCTTCAACTGCTCCCTGTAATCCTAAAACCCCGATCGTTATCATTTTACCAACCACGTTCCTGCATACGTTCTGCCGGAGCCAGTTTAGAAATGTCGATTCCTTTCATTGCACTGCCTAACTCTTTTGATAAGCGGCCTATTAATTCGTAATCAGTGAAATATGTAGTAGCTTGAACGATTGCCGATGCGAATTTTTCAGGAGTCTCTGATTTGAAAATGCCGGAACCTACGAATACGCCATCTGCTCCTAATTCCATCATCAATGCAGCATCTGCTGGTGTGGCGATTCCTCCAGCTGCAAAATTAACTACAGGCAATTTACCTGTCCGTTTGATTTCTCTTAAAATTTCAAACGGGGCACCTATATTTTTTGCTTCCGTCATTAATTCATCGTCACTCATGATGCTCACCTTACGGATTTGGGACTGGACCTTTCTCATATGGCGCACGGCTTCCACGATATTGCCAGTACCTGGCTCTCCTTTTGTACGAAGCATCGATGCTCCTTCGCCGATCCGACGGGCAGCTTCGCCTAAATCACGGCAGCCACAAACGAAAGGTACTGTGAAGTCACTTTTTAAAATGTGGTATTCTTCATCAGCAGGAGTAAGCACTTCACTCTCATCGATATAATCCACTCCCATGGATTCCAAGACCCTTGATTCGACAATATGACCAATCCTAGCCTTGGCCATGACCGGGATGGAAACGGCATTCATTACTTCCTCGACAATTCTTGGATCCGCCATTCTTGCAACTCCACCAGCTGCCCGAATATCGGAAGGTACGCGTTCCAATGCCATAACGGCCACGGCACCCGATGCTTCAGCGATTTTTGCTTGTTCCGCGTTGATGACGTCCATGATTACGCCACCCTTTTGCATTTGTGCCATTCCTCTTTTAACTGTTTCTGTTCCTAATAATTTTTCCATTTTGATTCCTCCTAATATTTGCATTTTTTAGATTTGTTATTTAGTATAAAAAATAGTTGACCGCATTGAAAGTGTCAGTTTTAAATATTTTAATGGGTTCAGCGATTTCAAATATATAAGGCGGGAACAAAATGAACATGCTAACGTGTGATTTAAAGCGATTTAGTGACGTACCATTGTATGAACAATTATATTCACATATTAAAAAAGAAATAATCGAGGGACGGCTACCTTTTGGTGCAAAATTGCCTTCCAAGCGGAAATTAGCAGAATTCCTCCAGATTAGTCAAAATACAGTGGAGACTGCTTATGAGCAGCTGACTGCTGAGGGATACGTGGAAGTCATCCCGAGAAAGGGATACTATATTCAAACATTCGAGGATTTAGAGTATACTCAGACTAAGCATGTTGCGCTGGAACCATTTACAGTCAAAGAAGGGGAAGTGCAGTATCATTTTCACCCAAGTCAAATTGATACGGAAAACTTTCCTTTTGAGAAATGGCGCAAATTCATGAAAAATAAAATAGATGTGTCACGTCAAGAGCTTTTGCTACTGGGCGATCCTCAAGGGGAATATGAATTACGTTGTGAAATAGCTCATTATTTGTATCATGCCCGGGGAGTTCAATGTGTTCCTGAACAAATCATCATCGGTGCCGGCATGGAAATTTTATTGCAGCAGCTCGTCCTGCTTTTCGCCAAAAATACCATTTACGGTGTGGAAGATCCAGGTTATCACTTAATCCATCGCATTTTACGCAGCTATCCAAATGAGGTGCATCCCTTAGAGATTGATGAAGAAGGGGTAAAGGTCAACCCGATTGAGGATTCCAGCATCGATGTTGTGTATGTCACCCCTTCGCATCACTTTCCCTATGGGACAATCCTTTCCGTCAACAGACGTACTCGTTTATTAAATTGGGCGCAAGGAGGAGAAGACCGCTATATTATCGAGGATGATTATGATAGTGAGTTTCGTTATAGTGGTAAAACGATTCCTTCTTTACAAAGTATGGATGCAGGCGAAAAAGTGATTTACTTGGGCTCTTTTTCAAAATCATTGATGCCCTCCATCCGGATCAGTTATATGGTTCTGCCAATTCCATTACTAAAAAAGCACCAGCAGGAATTATCCTTTTATCATTCAACCGTTTCAAGAATTGACCAGCATGTGCTGACACAGTTCATGAAGGAGGGGGATTTCGAAAAGCATTTAAACAGGATGAGGAAAGTGTACCGCCGCAAGCTGGATAAAGTGATTGAATTGCTTAAACCACATAAAGACCTATCCATCACTGGTGAACGCTCAGGGCTGCATATCGTGCTACTCGTGAAAAACGGCATGGACGAACAAACACTCATTCAGAAGGCAGCTGAAAAGCAAATTAAAATTTATGGACTTTCCGCCTATTCGATAGAAAAGAAGGATGAACACCATACCCCGACAATCATATTGGGCTTTGCAGGCATCCCTGAAGCTGAATTGGAACAGTCGATTCACCTTCTATTGAAATCTTGGGGTTTATAATTAACAAAAGAAAAGAAGTTCACGATGTGAACTTCTTTTCCGCTTAACTTTTAGCTAAATATTGTTCCATCATGTCTTTCGGCACCATGCTTCCGCCAGTCGCCCAGATGATATGTGTTGCTTTGTTCATTTTCTCCAAAAGTTTGTGATTTTCTAGATATTCCCGGCCTGTTTGATGCGACAGAAGGTGTATCGGTCCATAGGCCCCTGCAAGGGCGGATGGTTCCAAATAATGCCCTTCGGCCTCAGCCATCATTCGCAGTAACTCAAATAATCGCTGATCCTCTATGGTATAACTGCCGCTTAGGATGGAAGTCATCAACCTGGAAACTAAACCAGATGGCCTTCCGACTGCGAGTCCGTCCGCTTCCGTTTTATTATCGATTCCAAATTCCTGTACCGATACCTTGTCATGAAGCCCTGTCATCAATCCCAGTGTCATGCATGGCGAATGTGTCGGCTCTGCAAAAAAACAATGGACATGCTCACCAAAAGCAAGTTTCAGGCCATATGTGATTCCCCCTGGACCGCCACCGACTCCGCATGGCAGGTATACAAACAAGGGGTGGTCTGCATCAACAAGGATGGAGCGATCCTCCAATTGGTTTTTCAGGCGCCCTGCAGCCGTGGCGTAACCGAGAAACAAGTCAATCGAATCTTCATCATCAATAAAATGGCAATGGGGATCAAGTGAGGCTTCCAGCCTTCCTTCTTCAACAGCCTTACTATAGTCATCATCGTATTCCTTTACAATGACACCAAGACTTGTTAATTTATCCTTTTTCCACTGCTTCGCATCTCCTGACATATGTACGGTTACCCGAAAGCCCAGCTTGGCGCTAATAATGCCTATGCTCATGCCTAAATTCCCAGTAGAACCGACTGCAATCGAGTAATTTGAAAATAACTCCTTGTATGCTTCGCTTGCAAGGATTCCATAATCATCCGTTTGCTTTAACCCGCCATGCTTCATGGCAATCTCCTCAGCACGCTTCAAAACTTCATAGATGCCTCCACGCGCCTTGATAGATCCGGATATCGGCAAATGACTATCGCATTTAAGCAAAATCTTCCCTGGAATTACAACCTTATAGGACTTTTCCATGTTTTCTTGCATGGACGGAACCTCGACTAGTGGCGATTCTATTATTCCATGCATCGGCCCTGTTTCAGGAAATGCCTCGACAATATAATCAGCGAACCTCTCCAATCTGTCTTCTGCCGATTTAACCTGGTCGGCCAGGACGATCGTATCATCCAATTCAGTCCCGTAATCCGGATTCAACCAGAACATCTCATCCATATTTACCAATTTATTTAGTAATCGATGCTTTTCCTGCCACTCAAAAATCGATAAACCTGCGATTGTTTTCTTCTCCAAAGCAGTCCCTCCCAGTATAATTCTGCTACACATCCATTTCTTTTCAAAAGGTTAAGTGGACTTTTACCATCCCTCTCACGCTATTCGTAAACCATATTCCTTCAGCCAAGGTCAGATCATCCTTTGAAATCTGCCTTTCCTTGATTACGTTTCCCTTGATTAAATCCTGACGAAACGTACCTGCAAGGAGCCCAGCTTCGATTGGAGGGGTAAAGAGGTCACCCTCCATCTTCACCACTACGTTTCCGTTCGTGAATTCCGTAATGAAGCCTTCTTCATTCCATAGCAGGACATCAAAGAAGTCAGGGTGATTAGCTTGAAATTTTTCATATACTCCCCGATTGGTCGTTTTATGGAAAAGAAATGGATTTCCGCTTGATATCGGGCTTTCCGCCAAGATGACTTTTAAGGGGATATTTTCATCAAAAGAGTTGATTGCTTGACCGGAAACTTCAAGAATCCCTTTTTCATCAAGGAGGATTCTTACTTTTTGCAACCGGCCCATATTCGACCTGGCATGCTTGTCGAGCTCATTCCTTAGCTTCCATTCGGGAAACGGAAAGCCAAAATAAACCGCAGACCGTTTCATCCGCTCGATATGCTCTTCCAACAGATGGTACCCGGCATCATCGAGCTTCATCGATTCCAATACCTTATAGGCGGGCCGTTCCACCGATAATAATTTAGCCTTTAAAAAAGCTTCGTCATATTCTTCGGTTAATTCGGAATCCCAAGTGATTCCCCCACCCACTCCATATTCGGCTTGATTTGTTTCCGCGTCAATGACGACCGTTCGGATCGGCACATTGAATACGGCTTCTGAATCAGGTGTGATGTACCCAATCGCACCACAATATACCCCGCGCGGTGAGTTCTCGATTTCAGAGATGATTTCCATCGTCTTGATTTTAGGTGCCCCTGTTATCGATCCGCATGGGAAGAGCGCCTTGAATATATCAATGATGGTGGTGCCTGGTTTCGTATTGGCAGTGATGGTGGAGGTCATCTGCCAAACCGTTGGATATTTTTCAATTTCCTTAAGCTGTGGGACCTTTACGCTTCCTTGCTCCGCAATCATTCCAAGATCATTCCTGAGCAGGTCAACAATCATATAGTTCTCTGCTTGATTCTTTTCTGAAGCTGCTAACCAGGCGGCGTTATCCTGATCCATTTTCAGTGTCATTCCCCGCTTTACCGTCCCTTTCATTGGACGGGTAACGAGTTGTCCATCCTGCCATCGAAAAAATAACTCTGGGGAGGCAGATAGGATCCGATGCGTCCCTACATTCAAATATGCACTATAATTCGATTGTTGTGCTCTCTTTAAGCGATCGAAGAAAGCGAGGTCGTCGCCTTCGAATAGGGATTGTAGTCGCATTGTATAATTCACCTGATACGTATTGCCGCGTTCAATTTCGGATTTTATCTTTTCAAAGCCGGTATGATAGGAATGGGCATCCGTTTCTGATTTCCAATCAGCCAACTGGAAAGCTCCGGATGATACTTCCGGTAATCTCCCCGGTTTCTCAAAAATCCCGAACCAAAGCAGCGGCATGGTGCCGCCATCTTTTACTTGTAAGGAGCTTTCGAAAGCTGGCGCTGCTTCATAGGAAACATATCCTGCTGCATAATGACCCTGCTCGATCGCTTCCTGGACTTTTTGAAACTGAGGAAGGACCTCCTCGAGGGTATGGGCGATATAGACTTTTAGCGGATTCGTAAAAGATAACGGCCTGCTGTCTCCTTGTTTATCGGTAAAATGAAATATAAGGGATAAGTCGCGGTTCATTCTTCTCTCCTGCCTTATGTTTATGGGTTCACTCGTTATGTACTTGATAAAAAAGCTTGCAGAAAGATAATCTGCAAGCTCATTACACAATCGCACTTATTTCATTCCAGTAACTTCTGCAATGATTTCATAGGAACGAAGACGTGCAGCCTGATCATAAATGGCGGAGTTAATGATCATTTCATCCGCCTGTGTTTCATCTAAAAAGTTTTGCAGCTGTTCTTTCACTTCTTCCGGATTCCCTATGATGGAGGCATTTAGCTGTTTCATGACAATTGCTTTTTCATATTCAGTCCACTTGCCTTCCATCGTATCAACTGGAGGAGCCAGTTGTCCAGGAGTATTCCGGATCAAATTCAAAAACTGCTGTTGATAAGACGTAGCGATCCTTTTTGCTTCCTCCGTGGTATCAGCGGCAAACACATTGATCCCTACCATCACATATGGCTTTTCGAGAACATCCGATGGTTGAAAATTATTGCGGTAACGGGCCAAAGCCGGTTGTGTATTTTCTGGGGAAAAATGGCTTGCAAAGGAAAATGGCAGCCCCAACTGTGCGGATAAAGCTGCACTGAAACCACTTGAACCAAGCAGCCAAATCGGAATGTCCTGTCCTTCACCAGGAATGGCCCGAACTCGATTGTGTTTCGAATCGGCATCTAAATAGCTGCGGAGTTGTGCCAATTGTTCAGGAAAATCCTGCCCATTATTTCGATCCGCTCCCCGTAAGGCCATCGCAGTGAATTGATCGCTTCCCGGAGCTCGTCCCAACCCTAAATCTATCCTGCCGGGGTACATTGCTTCCAATGTACCGAATTGTTCCGCGATAACGAGTGGGGCATGATTCGGCAGCATGATTCCGCCGGAACCGACCCGGATCCTTTCTGTCTTTCCGGCAACATGGCCGATAAGGACGGATGTTGCCGAGCTTGCGATACCAGGCATGCTATGGTGTTCGGCAACCCAGAAACGGTTGTAATTCCATTGCTCAACATGCTTAGCCAATTCGACTGTATTTTTAAATGCTCCGGAAACTGTACCACCTTCAACTATCGAAGCTAGGTCCAGAACGGAATAAGAAATGTCGCTAAGTTTTGTTGCATGACGATCAGCATTCATATCCTCAACTTCTTTCTATCAATTATGATTAATTGGACGCAAAGTCATCATATAGAAAATGCAGATAAAATGCACACAAAATGCTCGGAGTTCAACCATCCAGAAGCTCCCTGGCAATCAAGCGGTACGAATTCAACTTGTCCTCCAACTTGTGGGTAATGGTCATGAGCATGATTTCATCTGCTTGATATTTTTCCAGAATTTCCAGGAGACGCTGCTTCACTTGTGAAGGTGTGCCCATGATCATTTTTTTATGATTCATCTCCAACGATCCATTTTCTTTTTCGTATTTTCTTACGTCTTCCATACTCGGAACCTTTATCTTTTCACCAAGACCCATTTGAATTTGCCATAACGTGTTGCTAAGAGCGATTTCCTTTGCATACTCCTCGGTTTCTGCACAAATGGCAGCAACCGTAACGATCGTTTTTGGTTCTTTGAGTTCCCCTTTAATCCGGAACCGTTCCCGGTATTGCCGAAAGCTCTCCATTCCATCATTTTCACTCATGAATTCACCAAATGCGTATGCAGTACCGTTCTCCGCAGCAAGTATTGCGCTTTTTCCGCTTGTTCCCAATATCCATGGTTCCGGTTGGATACATGGAACCGGAGCAGCCGAAACCTTTGAAAAAAGATGATCCTCGGGAAAATCTTCTCTAATGAAATTCAACAATTCCTTTACTGATTCCGGCATTTTGTAGACATTCTGAAGGAAATCATCATTTAATGCCATCGTTGCCTCCGCTGATCCACCAGGAGCACGGCCTATGCCTAAATCAATTCTCCCTGGAAAAAGGGCGGCTAGCATATTATAGGTTTCCGCTACCCGGTACGGCTTATAATGCGGAAGCAGCAATGCCCCCGATCCGATTCGGATATCCTTGGTTTGAGCACCGATGTAGCTTATCAGGACCTCTGGAACAGAGCAGGCCAGACCAGGCAGGTCATGATGTTCAGTAAACCAGATGCGATGATAACCAAGCCTGTCTGCTTCTTGTGCAAGTAGTAATGAAGCCTGTAATGCTTCTTGAGCGTTCTGACCCGATGCAATCGGTGATTGATCTAAAATGCTCAGTTTCATTTTTCTCCCTCACTTCTTGACTTTCTTCTATTCATGGTAAGACAAAACTAGTCGGAAGTCGCCTAAAAAGCTTGCTTCATTATTTTAGTTTGCAGCCCTTAACCAAAAATATTTAAGAGCTTCAAGAAAACTTTGGAGTTATGGGAGATTATATATTCTGGCGAGGTTTTTGCTTGAATACTCACTTCGAAGTTCCGTTTAATCAGGTATTCTGGCGAGGTTATTTATGGAAGATTCATAAAAAAAGGGATCGGAAATGAAAATTACCGAACCCCTTTTGCTACAAAGCCCCCCAAATGTGGTGGCAAATCTTTATTCACTTTTTTTAAATTGGAATAGCAATTCTTCAGCCATCATTTCTGATTCCAAACGAGCAGAAACAAAAGGCGGTTGAATCCGATTATTGGACTCTACAGGGACCCCAAGCCAGACAACTCGTTTATCGAGGATAAAGAAAGCAAAGGAAACGGGCAGACAAATGAAATGATCTGAAACGATATCAGCATTCCTTTTGGCTGATATGATCGTCAATTTGACTTCAGGACTTCTTTTCATCAAAAGTTGTTGCCATTCCGAAGGCAATCTAGTCAAATCCGGTACAGCCAAGATCACCTCTCGTTTGGCCGATTGAATATCCTCCAGAAAACTCCCCAATTTCCGAGCATGCATCCATTGTAATTTTGGGTGCTGATGAGTAATCCATGTTCCAATTTCTTTCTTTGTTATTAACTGATCATTTTGGATTTGATGGTCGACAAGCTGACGAAGTGTTTTGCTGCGATAAACATGCTTGCTGATGAATGACGTATCACATACATGGATGAACTTCCCTTTCGTTCTTGTTATCGCAACGTTAATGAGCCTTTCACTTTCCCTGCCCGTCAGCAACATCCCAGCCCTGTTTTGCGGATAACTGTCAACTGTATCAAAAATCATCATATCACGCTCACTGCCCTGGAAGCGATGTACAGTAGCAGCGATGATATCTGCCGTTTGCCTCTCTTCCGCATACAAATCATCCAATAATTTACCCATCAAATCCGCTTGGGCGCGATAGGGCGCAACATATCCGATGGACCTTGCCCCGCCGACAAAAGCTTCATGAATCAGTTGAAACGATAAAAGCAATTGCCAAAGATTCATCCTGGAGTGAGAAGTACGTTCGCTCATGCAGTATTCCCCTGACAGGCTAGTATCGACAAGGGCTGAGGCTTTATTGGCGAACGGTTCTGCCACCATGATGCTATTTCTGCTGGTCGCAACGCTTTCATGATCACCAACGAAGTCGTTATAGACGACCCGATTCGTGAATGCCGAAATGTCCGGATGCATCCTTCGCTGCTCTTTCAATAAGAACAAATGAGGGTGAAGTTCCCCCTCCTCCACTGATTGGGCGACACCCGAACGATGAAAGATATCTTCCTTTAGCCAAAGCTTTACTAGGGAATCACGTGCTGAAGCAATGGGCGGCAATTGTTTGAAATCACCGCAAATGATTATATGCTTGGATAGTGCTGCCGCAAAAGCCACTTGCGGTACATAAGCCATGCTTGCTTCATCCAAAATGACCAGGTCATATTCCTTTTGATAAATCGTTTCATCATTTGCGGCCTTGGCCAAAGTCGTTCCAATTATTTTTGCCTCTTTAACGAATTGGACTTCCTTTTGCCGGATTTTTTCCAAGACTCTTGCCAATTTCTTCTCCAACTCGAGTAATTGATCTGTATCCCTTCTGCTGAATGAATCGGCCAAGTCGTATTTCAGTAACCGCTTCTCTTCCGATAGCTGCTCTTTTTCTTGCACTAATAACGGCTCATGCTTACCTAACAATTGTCCCGTAACGATATCCCCATGACTAGCCAGCGTTTCCCCGATTTGAGAACCATACCTAAGAACATCGCCTTCCTTGAAACGCTCTTTATTTTTGATGAAGGAAGAAATCTCGGCCATCATAACATCGACAGCTTGGTTGCTATGTGACAAGACGAGTACTTTTTTTTCTTGGAGATAATGATTGGCAACGGTTCGTGCCAATGTATAGGTCTTTCCAGTACCAGGCGGCCCCCAGACAAACGTGACAGGATTGAACTTCGAACGTGCATATAATTCTTTGACGCTGCTTTGTTTTTCGCTTATAGGATGTTTGGGCTCCATCGATGGATCCATCAACCGTTTGATCCGGAGCCTTTTCTTTTTGCTTCTCTTGATTTCATCCAAGCGGTTAACCAATTGCTCAAGCAATTCCCACGGGTCATGGTATAAAAATGCTTCACCGATCATATCGCCTAACGAGCGTTCAAAGACGACGATGATACTTTTCCCTTCCGAAGAAAGAATTCTTCCATCCTGCTTGATTCCCCCCCATTCAAGCCGGACGATGGAACCGACAGGGATGATTATCGAAGCCCCTGTTTCAAAATAATAACTAAAAGAACCATCACTATTGAGCAGATGGCCATTTAAAACGAGGTATTTGGTGCTGCCGAATTTTTTCAAGTGCTGGATTTCCAGTTGTATTGCCTGCTGCCATTCTTTTATATAATTAACTGTCGAATTCATTTTTTCACTTTCCTCACAAAATATGCCGTTGATTAAAGAAACTGGCCAATTGGCTCGGCGCTGATGTAAATGATACCCTGATTCTGCCTTGACATTATTCCGCACAGGTTCATGTTTCTTTCATATAAAATAAGGCCCAATCAATAGATTGGGCCTTCGTTTGCCAATAGCTTTACTATAGCATCTTTTTTTAATACATACCATGGGCCCTTTTGGAAGAAATGGTTTAGATTAGCCTTCTGTCAGCTCGGTGAATTGATCGACCAATTCACTGAAAATCCTCATCGCATTTTCAATTGGTTCGGGCTTGGTTAAATCGACGCCTGTTTTTTTAAGAAGCTCTAGCGGAAAATCAGAACTTCCGCTTTTCAAGAAGGTCAAGTACGTTTCAAGTGTTTGTTGATCGCCAGAAAGGATCCTATCCGCAATCGTGATAGCGGAAACATAGCCAGTCGCATATTTGTACACATAAAAAGGACGATAAAAATGGGGGATGCGTGACCATCCATATTTCACTTCTTCATCAAAAATTATTTCTTCACCATTATAGGTGCGGAAAATCGTTTCATAAGCCGAATTGAACACCTCAGCATTCAGCGGTTCATCATTTTCAGCTTTTTCATGGACGATTTTTTCAAATTCCGCGAACATAACTTGGGTGAAAAATGTTCCCTTGAAACTATCGATGAAGTGGTTCAATAAATGCTTTTTCTTTTGCACGTCCTTTGTAGTCTTAATTAAATGACGAATCAACAGGATTTCATTTACGGTCGAAGCGACCTCTGCTACAAAAATGGAGTACCCTGCCGTTATTTGCGGCTGATATTTCGAGCTATAGTAGGAATGCATCCCATGTCCAGATTCGTGCGCTAAGGTGAATACGCTGTCTAAATCATCACGGTGATTCAATAAAATGAATGGATGAACGCCATAAAGGCCTAAATTATAGGCTCCCGAACGTTTACCGGGCGTTTCCCTGACGTCTATATACCTTTTTTCCTTAAAAGTTTTCAGGATGGAAATATACTCTTCGCCAAGAGGTTTCAATGCCTCCACCATCAATGCGAACCCTTCCTCGTATGTGATCACCTCTTTGGCACCTTCGACCAATGGCACGCTTAGATCATAGGCACGCAATTCGTCGACGCCTAGCAGTGTCTTTCTTAAATGAATGTATTTGTGCATCGGGCCGATATTTTGTTTAGTGGACATAATTAAATTATCATATACTTCTTTGGGCACTTGGTCGCCAAACAAGGATTTTTCCAAGGCAGACGGATAATTCCTTAGTTTGGATAGGTTCACATTGTTTTTGATTGCTGTGGAAAGAGTGGAGGCTATCGTATTTTTCAGCTGCAAATATGGTTGATAATGTGCGATATACGCTTCCTTCCTTTTTTTCCGATCGTCGTCTTCGATTAATTTGGCATACATCCCCCGGGTGAGCTCCACTTTTTCTCCATCTTCATTTGTGACCTCTCCAAATTTGATATCGGCATTATTGATCATGCCAAAGGTTTTTTGGGGTGCTGAAAAGGCTTCACCGATTTGGGAGAGGACCTCCTCTTGCTCCTTCGCTAACACATGTTCTTTATAACGATATGAATCAAGTAAATCTTCTTCAAAATATGTTAAACCCTCGACCTCTTTTATGTACCCTTTCAAGGTTTGCTCCTCGAGGCTTAAAAGAAACGGCATGAAAAAAGCGGTGGCGTTACTGATTTTTTGCCCTAGCTGTCCTGCACGATCGAGTAATGCTTGTGATGATGTAACCCGTGTATCCAGATCCGTATGAAGCATGGCATATACATAGAGCTTGTTATAGATGTAACCAAGCTCCTCACTTAAGCGTAAATACTCAAACAGATCTTGAGCGGAGCGGATTTGCCCATCATAGGTTTTTAATTTTTCTGTCATCTTAAGAACTTCTTGATAATCTTTTTCCCATGTTGCTTGATCGTCATAAATATCTTTCAGATTCCATTTTTCTTCTTCTTTGATATCATCACGTGTTTTATATGACTCCATATCGGCACTTCCTTTCAAGCTTATAGGCTTACCTTTTATTATAATCGACTTTCCGAAAAATCTGCATAGAAAAACCAGTATGCTAAAAAACATACCGGCTTTTCATTCATTCCATTAAAATTTCGCTGCAGTGTCAGCCACTTTCGCCAATCCATTCGCAACAATATCCTGAGTTTGGTCTGGGTATTGATTATGTCCCTGGATGATAACCGTTTCCAGGTCCGTAATGCCCCATAAATTTAAGTTCATCGTTACGTATTTCTCAGCCATTTCACCAGCATTCATTTCCGGCAAGGCATAATCCGATCCGCGGGCATTCAGCAATGCCACTTTTTTACCTCCTGCAAGACCAACTGGACCTTCAGCTGTATATTTGAATGTCGTACCTGCTTGAGCCAGATAAGAAATATACGTGATCAGCGGAGCAGGAACGGTTGCGTTCCATAATGGGAAGGCAAATACCACTTTGTCAGCAGCAAGGAATTGATTTAAGTATTGTTGAACGGTATCGGCAATCTTCACTTCTTCTTCAGTCAACTCCATACCTTGACTGCGTTTATAGAGTGCAGTGATTGCTGTGTTTCCGTAATATGGCAAGTTTAGTTTAAATAAATCCAGTTCAGTTATTTCATCGTTACTGTTCGCTTCCTTGTATGTGTTCAAAAACGTTTCATACATTTTCACGCTTATCGCTTGTTCAGCTGGACGGTCGTTCGATTTAACAAATAATACTTTAGACATTCTCAGTTCCCCCAATATTTGTTCTATGTTGGTAAAATACTGTTAATCCATATATCTCGAATTAACTGCAACTACTACTTTCACATTATAGAACCGGAATGATAATAAGGCAAGAAATATGTTTCGAACACTTTTAGTTATAAAAAAAATCGAGAGCCGTTTGCTCTCGATCAAGACATTTCCTTGTGATGGAAAGGACATTTCCCCTTTATCGGTTCAACATCATCACCGATGAAGAATTGCTTCCACTCATTATGGTTGACATCGCCAAAGTGGCTGATATCAGGGTGTTTAGGGAGTTTATCCCACATCTCCACTCTTTCACGAACCTTTTCACGTGACATGATCCCGCCTTTTTCCGTTCCTTCTAACCCCTCAAAGATCATTCTCGGCTGAAAACCAAGAACAAGGCTATTCCCTAAATCACGGGTTTTACGCTGTTTATAAGCGGGTGCATTGCCAAAGACGAATATTGGCTCCCCGGCAAAATGATAATCCCATAAATAATGATCCGGATCTTTTGGTTTCTCGATTGGCCAAGGTTTTTTATCCTCTTTATGCAGGTATTGCAGAATATCCCAAAAACGCTTACGGTATCGTTCGATATCGCCTTCTTCCTTTTCAGGCTCCATGAAGACAAACAGGCCATGCCTGATATATGGCGGTTCCTGAAATAAATCCAAAAAGCTTTCCACCGCTTTTGGGAGGTTCGACCAATCTTCTTGTGTAATGAAAGCATACCGAAGTTCTCCTTTATTCTCGGCCTTCATGCCGAAATAACAAGGAAATGTCTTATCAGTCACCGTTTGATGGAATGTTTGATATTCTTTCAATAACCATTGTGGAACTCGATCTGGATTTGTCATATCTTCTTTCGTCAATAAACAAGTATTCGTCGCAGGCAGCATCACATTTCTCCTTACTTTTTGTTTTTCTCCCTGTACCCCATCTAAAATGAACTGAAACTTCCTGCCCTTTCTTTTCATTCCAGCATCATCTAAAAACTCCCCTCCCATATTCTTATTGCTTTCTCAGTCTTAACATGACTGCCAAATTACGAATATTACGATATTCGATCATCATTTCCCGGCCTATAGGTTAGCCTAAGAAAAAGGAGGGATGGATGATGGCAAGAAGAAATAAGATCTTGATTGCTGGAGCCAGAAAAGGGCTTGATGACTTGAAGGCCAAAGTAGCCAGTACGAATGATCCTGAGGAAGCAAAGTTTGAAGTGGCAAAAGAAATGGGCGTGCCGTTGAAAAAAGATTATAACGGCTTGCTGACCTCGAAGGAAAATGGGAAAATTGGCGGCAGATTGGGAGGAGGAATGGTCAAGGAGCTTGTCAAGATGGCGAAGGCGAATTTAACGAAAAAATGATGAGACCTCCGTCCGGTTTGCCAGGATGTTTGGGATTGATTCATCGCAAATGTTTATCCACACAGCGAGAATCGCCCGAGGCAACAAAAAAAAGCCGCATGTAGCAGGCTTTTTTTGTCCGCGATTAATTGATTTCAACCGGCGCAACACGTGAAGCCACCGACTTTATCAATTCGGCTGACATCGGAAAGTTTGCGGAAGCTGGATCTGTGGTGACCGCTTTTACAATACTTTCAATATCCATTTGACTAATCTGGGAATCACTGAATTCAGATGGGAGACCAAGATCATTCAAAAAGAAACGAAGCTTTTCAATCACCTTTGCCAAAAGGCCTTGTGCATCCCCCTCATCGAATCTCACTTGAAAAGCTTCAGCTATCAAATGGATCTTCGGTAAGTATAAATCAGGGATGGACTCCATGACGACTGGCAGGAAAACAGCATTGGCCAATCCATGGGGAATGCGGAATAATGCTCCATATGCATGGGCAAGATTATGGATCGGGATGGCGTTCAGGGCACTGGAAAATGCAGTGATACCCATCAAGCTACCATGCAGCATTTCCATCCGGGCCTTAATATTCGTCCCATCCTTTACAGCAATGGGTAAATTTTCTTCGATGACTCGGATGGCCTGAAAGGCATAAGCATCCGTTATGGATGTCGCCTGGGGTGAAGCGATCGCTTCTATCGCATGCGTCAATGCATCTGCTCCAGTAAAAGCAGTGATATAAGGCGGCAAACCAACGGTTAGATCTGGATCGAGAATGGCTATATCCGAACTTAAATAAACATTGTAAATATTCATTTTAACTTTTATATCTTCATTATATATGACTGCGATTGGAGAAACCTCCGACCCTGTCCCTGCTGTTGTCGCAACGGATATATGAGCGATATTCATTGGCTGTGCCTTTGGAAACCCCTCATAGAGAAAACCTCTTGGTATGGCATCGTTTATTTCGGCGATTCCTTTAGACAGCCCGAATTTCAGTGCTTTGGCCGTATCGATGACGCTTCCTCCGCCAACCGCAAGTATGCCATCCGCTTGGACTTCACGAGCATAATCCAATGCATCATTCACACAGCTGCTCCCTGCATCCTGTGTTACGTTAAGGAATTTCCCTACTATTTCTGGTCCATCAGTTAAATTCGTTACCTCAAAGACCTCGGTAACCTTCTTAACGACGCCTGCATGTTCCAAGCCAGAATCACTTACCAGCAGAATTCTTTTTGCCCCAAGACCTTTGAATAGCTCCGGTATGAGTGAGCGTGAATCAGAACCGCTATAAACCGAAGATCTTAACCAAAAATTCGAATGATTATTGACACCCATATTCTTTCACCTCAAACATTAATTTTTTTGTTAGGAAGATGCGGATGGACTGAATGGATGATATTTCAGCAATCACAAGACCCCATAGTCCTTTTCATGGCTATGATAGATTTCCTCGATCTTCTTGCCTTTTGCCCTTGCCAATATCTCCATCCTCACAGCCAACTGTTTCATGGTGAAATTCAACACCGCCTGTTTGTCGTTGCCAAATGGATTGCCTATCTGTTCATATCCTTCTGTATTCAACGCGATGGCCAATGGTGAAAGCTCTTCCATCCTCTTTTCCACTTGACTGAATATATGTGGATGTTCACTGATGATGCGTTGCAGCAAGAATGTCCCATAGGCAATGTGGCGTGATTCGTCCTTCTTCAAAAGACCTACACCCTGTAACAAACCAGGCATCATTTTACTCGCTTCCAGCGTCTGATAAAATCCGAAATATCCGGTTTCTGCAAGTACCCCCTCCGTAAACATGTTATAAACGGTGGCGGCTTCCGCCAATGCTTCAGGTGACTGGTCGGTTAAAAGTTTTCCCATGGCTTCAGGCAATATCTCGTAAAAAATCGCTTTATACGTGTCTGAGTGAAAAACCGTCAAATCCCCTTTTTCACCGATTTGATCTAATGTATATCGAAAAAACTCCATATGTTTCGCTTCTTCGAACAAGAATGTCGTCAAATACATTTCCTCTTCGATCCTGCCCTCTTTGGCAATCGTCATTATGAGCGGCAGTAAATCCAATGTCACCGCCTCTTCTCCCCCCTGAAAAAGGGATATGATCCGTAGTAACACCTCCCTTTCGACATCCGTGAATGCTTTCCAATCTTCTTGGTCCTGACTGAAATCTATGTCACGAGGATTCCATACACCGAATTTCTTCGCCTTTTGATAAAGCTTAAATGGGAGGGTATCTTCTCTAAAGCTCCGGCTCGTTGTGGTTAACGCACTTCTTTTCATATTACAGCCTCCTTGAATTTATGTATCATAATGATTGTAAGGGCTTTCATTTTATTGTAAGATATTAGTAGGATCAAGGATAGCACTGAAAATATAGGGAGGAATAAAGTCGAATGCTTGAGGAAACTGTAATGAACCATGTTCAAAAGATTTCCGATCAAAAAAATGGTGCTCATAAATCACAAATGATTGTAAGGGGATGTGTGGACTTTTTTTCGCTTCAGCGAGCATCACTATTCAATTACTCAAGTTTGACGGGTATGGGTGAAGGAATATGCGCCTGTACAAGTGAAGATACCTATTCTTTACAACAAGTTAAAGAGAATATTCACGATATCTATCCCATTCACCAAGCAGTCGTCCATAAACAACCGATATACTTAACGATTCAGCATGCAAAATCCGCGATCCCCGCTAAATACATAAGAAGGTTTGACATTACTTCATTGGCGATCATCCCGATCATCTTAAAGGGAACGGCAATAGGTTTCGTTTTGGCCGATCCCGAAAATTCAAATGAACCGGTTACGAAGAATGAGTTAATGATGCTTTCCCATTATTTGAGTCTTGCGGTCAGCTCGACCTTCGCTGCCGTTCCCCCCCAATACCTTCTAAGTAAACGTGAAGTGGAAGCCTTACAACATTTAGCCAATGGTTTGGGATTAAAGCAAATGGCCCCAAAAATGCAAGTAAGCGAATATACCGTCCGCGATCATATCTCCTCTGCAATCAGGAAATTGGGGGCTACACACCGAACGGAGGCTGTAGCAGTCGCTATAAGAAGTAAGATGATCATGTAAAGGGATAGAATATTCGGAGAAAAAAGGCCCCAGACCATGTACAAACCTGATCTTAGCGAGTTTTTCTAAGCCTTGGGCCAAGAGAAAAACATCAAGGAAACTTCCTTATTGAAGCTCCTTGACCGAAGAGTGCGTCATGTCCAGTCATTCCGATGTTCGGAAATGAATGTCATGTCATTTTGATAATGCCGAATATGGCCCTCCTCTATCATCTTTTGAAAAGCAGGGTCACCTTCACCCGCTTTTCTTGCTATGGTTTTACATAATCCTTCTAATCGCAGCAGCACCATTTCCAGATAATTCACTGCAACTCCTTCACCATAAGAATCAAAAAACAATTGAACTCTGTTTCTTATTCGGGCAGCATCTTGACTTGAATGATAATGAACTTCTTCTCCTGTTTCATTAAGATGAAATCTGCTTAATGGAACACAAGTGTATAGAGTATATGCTATGTCCCAAAGTCGTGGTCCAGGTGCCGCTACATCAAAATCGATGATTCCCATCGGCGTTTCATCGTGAAAAATAATGTTGTATATGGCAAAGTCGTTATGGCAAAGCACCTCAGCAGGCTGTGGGGTGTTGTCGGTTGATTGCCAACCATCATCAAATGAAAAATCGCTTACAGAATCATGATAGAGACGAAGCATTTGGGCAATTTTTCGTAAGACATCATCTGACCACATATATTTTTTTAATGGATAATGCCCAGCTTCTCCTGCGATGTACGATAGAATTTCCCTTCCTTTTTCATCCATGCCAAGATATTTAGGAGCATATTCGTATCCTTTATGATCAAGATGGGTTAATAATGCATGAATCCTTTTGCTATTGGGCTTAATATCCCGTCTAACTGTATCACCTGACCTGGAAACTTTTGAAACATTACCACCAGCTAGTAATTCCTCTTTTGAATGATTAGGCATATATCATCCTCCTTATCTTCTTCTGCCATCCTGTCCTTTTATCACCGCTACATAGAGAATAGGACAAAATCAAAAGGGTTTCGGAAGAAACTCCATCCCGAAACCCTTTTTTGAATAAGTATCAATGAGTGACTTTTTCTTCAACTTTCGTCGTCCAGTTTAATTCATCGGCAATTTTACCTCTTTGAATACCAGTAAGTGTATCATAAAGTTTTTTGGATAATTCACCAGTTTCGCCGCTTTGAACGACCATTTCCTCACCGTTCCATAAAAACTCACCAATTGGCGATATGACAGCGGCTGTTCCTGTTCCGAAGGCCTCTTCCAAGAGACCTGATTTATGGGCTTCATGAACTTCCTCCATGGAAATCCGCCTTTCCGTAACGGGAAGATTCCAGTGTTTTAGCAATTCTATAATGGAATTACGGGTGATCCCCGAAAGTATGCTGCCGTTTAAAGCCGGAGTGATGATTTCACCGTTAATCTTGAAGAATACGTTCATGCTTCCTACTTCTTCAATATATTTTTTCTCTACTCCATCCAGCCAGAGAACTTGAGCATAGCCCATCTTTTCGGATACTTCTTGTGCCTTGAGGCTCGAAGCATAATTGCCACCAGTTTTGGCTTCTCCCGTACCACCGTTCACTGCACGGGTGAAGGCTGACTCCACCGCAATTTTTACGGGATGAATCCCTTCTTTATAGTATGATCCGACAGGTGACATGATGATGATGAACTGATATTTGTGTGACGGGGAAACACCAAGGTATGGCTCGGTCGCTATGATGAACGGCCTGATATATAGCGATGTCCCCTCCTCCTGAGGTATCCATTCTTTATCGACGCTTATTAAGGTTTTTAATGCCTTCAATGCAAAATCCACATCGACATCCGGTATGCATAACCGGCCATTTGAACTGTTCAAGCGCTGAAAATTCTTTTCGGGACGGAATAAAATAACTTCATCTTCCGGTGTGGAATAGGCCTTCAATCCTTCAAAAACGGATTGTCCATAGTGAAATATCATCGCTGACGGCTCTAATGAGAGCGGTTGATAAGGAACAATTCTTGGATCATGCCACCCTTGTCCTTGGGTATAATCCATAATAAACATATGATCGGTAAAATGCTTACCGAACTCAAGCTGGTCCGCCTGTGGTTTTTCCTTCTTTGTTGTGCTAAGCGTGATTTGCATGTCATGTTCCTTCATTACCAAAACCCCTTGCTGAATAAATTTACAAGATTTCACTTCCATAAAATCTATCTTTCATTAGTTTACTCCTATCAGGAATCATAGTTCAAGTCCTTAAGACGAAATTTTCGGAATTTTTTTAAAATATTTTGAATTTGTCCGTTTTACTTATGTATGAATCCTGAACAAAAGACTGAGTATCCTAATCTTACCAAAAACAATATTCGTTTCGTCTGTATCAGCTTCTCTTTTCAAGGGAAAATTCAAGTTTCTTGAAACAAATCCCCTGTAATAAAGCCAATATGTTCGTACATTATATCATAACGAAAGACCTTGTGCTTACTCAATAAATTATTTCATAATAATTATTATATGGTGCCCTTACATCTTTGAATTGCCTCCTTTTTTTGTTTTCGCATCCTTTGTTGCATTCACCAAATGAAGTTTGGTTGATTTCCCCTCCAATGCTCAGCTTTACAAATGGAAGCGATAAGCCTTCTCGGCGTGAAAACCTGTCCCGTTGCTCACGCACGAGTCTCCACCTTCTCTCCATTCGTTTTAAAAACGACCACCATTACGAAAAGGACCTGCCTAAAAAAAACGCATGTTACTTTCGAATTCGGTTTAAGCCCCGACTTCCTGGATCGGCATACTTTTCGACCTTACATTATTTGAATAACGAAGGTCTTTTTTCGTTTCTTCACACTTCTTTTCCTGATTTAAAAACTTCTTTCATACCGTTGATGATACATAGTTTAACTTTCAGCCATTTAAGGGAATCAAGGAAGAGATGGAATTAGGGGGGGGGATTTTTTTGTGGATCAATAAACCATTTTTTAAATATGCCTGTGCGATTATATTGATCATTTTAATCATTTTTTTACTAGGTAAGATTGAATATCTTATACAGCCGCTGCAAAGCATCATTGCAGCCATGTTCTTCCCGATTATATTGGCGGGGCTATTATATTATGTATTACGGCCCGTCGTTAACTTATTAACTGGATTCATCCCTAGAACCATCAGCATTTTCACTGTCTTTTTAATTATCTTTAGTTTGATTGGGTCAGCAAGCTACTTTGGAAGTCCCATAGTGGTCGATCAATTTCAAAAGCTATCGGAAGATTTACCGAACAAAGTCAAGGAAATCTCTAAAGAATCTGAAAATATGATCAAAAAAAATGACTTTGGAATGATCAATACGGAAGCTTTAAAAGAAAATGCAGGGAAACACTTGAAGGATTATTCTGAAAAACTTTTAGTGAATGTCAGTACCGTGTTTACCACGATAACAAGCGTCTTAACAGTACTTGTGATTACACCATTCATTTTATTTTATTTCTTGAAGGATGGAGAGAAGCTCAGACCCTTCCTGCTAAAATATATTCCAAGTGACGTGGAATCAGAGGGAAACACGATTTTAAAAGACGTGGATAAAACACTTTCAACGTACATAATCGGTCAATTCATCGTATCACTGGTAATTGGAACGTTAATGTATATAGGCTACCTGATCATCGATCTGGATTATGCGCTTGTCTTGGCCCTACTCGCTATGATCTTTACGGTCGTTCCATTTCTAGGACCATTAATAAGCATCATTCCTGCCCTTTTCATTGCTTTGCAGCAAGACGTCGGGATGGCCGTTAAAGTGATCATCGTCCTCACTGTCGTTCAACAAGTAGAGGGCCATCTAGTTACCCCG
Organism: Peribacillus simplex; assembly: GCF_001542915.1. GTDB lineage: Bacteria > Bacillota > Bacilli > Bacillales > DSM-1321 > Peribacillus > Peribacillus simplex_B. Next base: position 165,031 of record NZ_LNNH01000028.1, read on the forward strand.
AATATTATGGGTAAACGCCTCAATATCCATCCTTTAACGATCATCTTATTGTTACTTGCTGCAGGTTCAATCTACGGTTTCATCGGCATTTTAATCGCGATTCCCACGTATTCCGTGGTAAAAACGATCATCGGCAACTTCAGGAAGTTTCATCGATTAAGAAAGAAGTCGATATAGATGTAAATGTCCGACCTTTAGCCGCGTTTAAAAGGAGACCTGCCCCAGTCAGAACGGTCTCCTTGTTTTTATATAGATAGAATCATCCGTGTTTATTAAATATTCTTTTGACCCACCGTTTTACATCCGATTTCATGCTCTTCTCTTTCTTTACCGGAATGACCTGTTTTTGCTTCTCTATAAAAATCTCTTCTTTGTTTATCGCATCTTTTTCAGCTAGCACCAGACCCAATTCAGAGTCATGGTCTTGGTTCAGGACAATTTTATAAGGAATGTTATGAACCGCAGCCAATTTAATATATTTGCCAAGGTATTGATAATCCATCTGACCATTCAATAACAAGTTTGCACCGGAATGCCGTTTCATCATTTGCTCTATCTCCGGATACACATTCGCTTCAAAAACTTGGCTTTTTTTCAAGACAATGACGACGCGCTCCCTTAAAGTGCCAAGAAATTCTTTTCGTTCACCTGGCTTAATCTCTTTAGGACCATAAATCCCTTGTTCTAAATAGTCCTCGACTTTTGGGCGTGACAATTGCTTCCCACCTCCGCTTTCACTTTAATCATTCAATAATGTATGTAATATGGCCAAAAACAGTGCCCACCATTCCTTATGTGTCAATTAAAGGGTAGTATAGGCTGGAATGACGCTCCCCCATAAGTGTACCCTCCCTTTTAAAAAATGTCACTTTTGCCAAGCTTCACGCATAAGATGGTATATGCGTAAAGATAAGATTTCTTTTATTGAGGACGGGGAAAACATGAAAAAAGTGATTGTATTTGCATTAATATTCGTCTTTAGTTTATTGGGGTTCGAGCACTCAGCAAGTGCAGCAACCAGACAACTGATTATTATCAATAAAGCCAATAATCAGCTGGCGTATTATGAAAATGACAAATTAGTGAAGGTGTTTCCAGTAGCAACGGGAAAGAAAGCTTCCTATACCCCTGAAGGAAAGTTCAAGATCGTGACGAAGATCGTGAATCGTCCCTATTACAAGGGCAACATAAGGGGAGGAGATCCAAAGAATCCGCTGGGAAAACGATGGTTGGGGATCAATGCACGCAATACACCGGGGAATACGTATGCCATACATGGCAATAATGACTCAAACTCCATTGGGAAATATATAAGTGCGGGTTGTATTCGAATGTATAACGAAGATGTACAATGGCTGTATGATGAAGTGAGGATGAACACAGTCGTCTTGATTGCCAGTTCTAATAAACCATTCTCTAGCATCGCTGCTCAAAATGGGTATAAAGTGACCGGTCCAAATAGTGTCCCTGTTAAGGCAAGCTATTCGACGCTAAAAAAAGGAAGCAATGGTCCTAAAGTAGTCGAATTGCAAAAAAGGCTAACTAAACTTGGATATAATACAAAAGGGATAGACGGGGAATTTGGAAGCAACACCGAACTTGCCGTAAAAAAATTTCAAAAAGCAAAAAAACTTACAGCAGATGGGGTCGTTGGGCCCAAAACAAAAAAAGCGCTTGGATTAAAATAATCGGTCATTCTGATATCCGCAGGAGAGGATATCTTTTTTTTGCCGTCCCCTATTCAGTCACACAACATTACCCAGAACAACATAAATTTCCCACATACACATCCGGCTTTATGTTATAATTTATTCATGAACAGCGAATCATAATCGCACTGCCTTTCATTACATATAAGGAGGAAAATCAAATGTACGATGAACTTCTCATAACGATCATAAAATCAACCTTCGTTATCGGTTCCATCTTAATGTTTGTGATTTTAGGATTGGTAAAGGGACGTCAGTTCTAATTTCAATCCCAAACAGCCTCAATCCTGATTACCTTCCTATGTCCTATTGGGTAATCAGGTTTTTTCATGTAAAGAAAGCCTTACCAATTCCAGTTATCCGTTTTATCTAAAAGCTGATCAATGTCAAATGTATCAAGATGGAATGGAACTGATTCTTCTGCAATTTCTTCAGTAGCTAGCAATAACTGGTCGATATCAATAACGGCCAAAACAGTCCTCTCCTTTTTTAATCGTCTTTACCCTCATTTAAAATACATTAAACAGTACGTTCAAAAGATATTTTATTAGAGGGTAGCCGTTTAATTTTTCTATATTCGACAATTAATCCATGTGAACGGAATTCTCTTTTTCGGATTCTTCCGGTGAAAGTGTATGTATCAATTTAACCAGCTTATAAAATGTACCGCTGCAAATGGTTACACCTGGCAAATTATGAAAAATCGATTTTTTATTAATATGATAGTTGTCTTTCTCCGGTGAATACACAACAATTTTCTTGTTCAATGATAATGCATATCCAAGTTCGGAAAGGTTCCCCTTTCCTGCTGTTAGGAAGATTAGCATAAAGTCCGCTTCCTCAATTCCCTTTTTTTCGTATTCGCCAATGCCATCCGCAAGTTGGTTTTCTTCTTCAATGATTTGTAAATTCCAATCATTTACACATGCAAACCCTTTTGACGTCAATTTTTTAATCAATGACCTAACTTGCTTCATGTTTTTTTCGTCTGATGCCATATAATATTTCACGGATACACCTCCAAAATCTAAGACTATTGATACTTTTTACCTATGTTACCTATACTATACATATTCGTTATAAAGAACGCAATATCCTTTCCCCAAAAATAAAAAAATAATTTATTACCCAAAATAAATACCATCATCGTGTTTAGTAATGATGGTCATATCGATTGAAGATAGTCATGCATGTGTATCCTACCTCCCGATCCTTCCTCTATAGATTCCAATATGGTGAGATCCCACTATTGCTTCGTTTTTTTACATTGATCCCCTTTTCATCATCCAGAAACCAAAATAAAAACCCTGTCCTTTACCAGGCAAGGTTTTCATTTTTCGTATGTGATATTTTCGATTTCGATTCGAAAGGGGGCTGACTCACATATATTAATTCCCCTATCAAGGTTCACCTTTTCCATTTCACTTGCATCCGGTATCGTTTTTTTATCGTGAATGAAATGTTCGACCATCGTTTCCAATAGTTCTTGAGCACAAGCTAAGGCATCTATCCGATTCCTGCCGCTAACTGAAGATACAAATCCCTCTTGCCTGAAATCCGGAAAACAAACTTGAACAGAGAAAGAATCAAGAATCAACGGATGTTTTTCATAATAGAATACGGCTGGATACTCAAAGATTTGAATGGTCAAATTATCATCCCTTCTTGAATATTTAGAAATATAAGTTAATTATAACATGAAATTCATGTAAAATGAGGTTTATCTTAGCTTTTCTATGTTTGTCAAGTTATTTTTTGTTATTAATAGGTCGTAATGTCCGTATTTACGGCAAAATAAAAAAACACGAAGAATATTAATATCGCGACAACATTCAAAATGATTCCTACTATGCTGCATACTTTTCCTGCTGTCACTAAACCATTCCCCGATTCCCCAGTAAGTTTCATTTCTGCTTTGCTCTTTGACGCAAATATTAGTCCTAGTACACCCAATATGATTCCGATGAAAGGAATCAGCAAGGACAGTACCCCCATAATCAGCGTGACAATCGCTTTACTATTGCTCCGTTTCATTTCATCCATATTTACCCACCTGCTTTCTTATTTTATATATACGGCCACTGAAAGGAAAAGATTCAATTTTTATGCTTTCGATTGGTTATATAAAATCCATCCGCAGTTCTTATCTTTGGAAAATAGTAACCCCTGGGAAATGGAATAATAGCCATTTCCCAGCGCCTTCCATTTAACTATCAGTTATTAATCCCCATAATATTCCCAAAAAGTTCCCGAATGTAACCATTCACACAACCATTGCCTCCCCTGAATCAGACCAATAAAGACTGAAGGCTAAAATGGCTTTATCCGACTGTTTTATTTTAGTGGATTAGATCGGTGCATTCGAAACTCCTGCAGGAAGGCTGTTGAAGTACCCCCCTCGCCGAGGAGGATCCCGGAACACCCGTGCCTGCAGTGGACTGGAATGGATGGAGAGCTCCTGCTGGCAGAGCGAGGAGCTTCAACATCCAATTGACGGTTTTTCAAACAAAATACTGAAGACAAACTCGATTTCTATCGAGTCTCAGTTTGTAGACAAAAGGGGTTCGGAATTAAAAAATTCCGAACCTCTTTTGAAATTCCTTTGAAATTTTAACCAAAGGTTACGAGATTTGGGCTCTTCGAGCCGCTATGTTAAGCCGTTTTAGGACCTTGCCATGTCCAAGTGGCCATCTTCTTTACATTCATGGCAGCGAA
>NZ_LNNH01000028.1:169464-214330 GCF_001542915.1 Peribacillus simplex
CCTTTCACATAGTAGCCACTCTCAGGATCCGTAGTACTTTCTTTAATTGCTTTGGTTTCTTCCTTATCAAATTTATCTGGTGGAAAAGGCTTCTTTCCATGGTTTTCACGATCTTGATTGATTTCTTCTTGAAGACGTCCTTGATACGCTCGTGTTTCTTTACGAACGATTTTCTTTTCAAATTTCCGTTTATTCGCACTGGCTTTCACATGTGTGGAATCCACGAAAACGTGTTCTACACTTATTAACTTTTTATTAGCAGCTGTCATTAAAATGCGACAGAAAATCTGTTCAAACAGGTCTGTATCTTTAAAGCGTCGCTCATAATTTTTTCCGAACGTAGAGAAATGAGGTACTTTATCATGGAAACCATAGCCTAAGAACCAACGATAAGCCATATTGGTTTCAACTTCTTCAATCGTTTTACGCATGGAACGAATACCGAAGGTATATTGAATGAAAGTCAGTTTAACTAAAATAACTGGATCAATACTTGGGCGTCCTACCTCTGAGTACATATCTTTCACCAAGTCATAAATGAAAGTGAAGTCAATGGCAGCCTCCATTTTACGAACCAAATGGTTCGGTGGCACCAGTTGATCTAAAGTAATCATTTCAAGTTGATCTCGCTGAATAGAATCATGTTTAGAAAGCATCCTCATCACCTCAAGTTTTAATCCTTCAATTTTAAAACAAAAATGACTCCAGTCAAAAGTGTTCTATCTAAAAGGTACGACAAAGTTGATTGGAACGGAAGGTACGAGACTCCTGCGGGAAAAGCGCGTCTAGGGGAGACCCCGCAGGCAAAGCCGAGGAGGCTCCCCGACCGCCCGCGGAAAGCGAGTGCCTGGAGTGGAAATCAACGTCTAAATTGTACAGGCCATAAAAATAGACAAACTCGATTTTCATCGAGTTTGTCTACAGTCTGAAATCCCTTATGCATCGACTTGCATAAGGGATTTTTTCATTTCATCAGGAATAACAATCTTTTTTCCGCTGCAATGCCTCCATTCACTTTCTGAAATTTGTGGTCGTTTAGCTTCGAATGAGGTGAAAAGATGCTAAATTGATCGAATCCTTTAATCTAAAGTACCCTTAAGTTGAGGTGCCTGTGATGGATAGAGTAGTATGAAAAGTAGAATGTTTTCTATCTCGGCATGCGTAGTCTCATATTGACATGCTGGAGTCATTTTTTTAAGCTGAAGAATGGTGAAAGTCGATAGGAAGAAGCGAGCATCAAAATGTGAAAGGATGTTATTATGAAATTAAAGCTGCAATTGACGATTGCCTTTTTAGTGAGTGTGTTTGCTTTACTCGGGTTCAGCTTCATGGCCATTGCCGTAAGTGCCAATGATTACTTGCATTTTGACAGTGAAGTGATTTCCTTTATACAGGGATGGGAGTCGCCGCTACTTACAGGTATCATGAAGGTCTTTACATACATAGGTTCCACCGGTTCCATAATCGTTCTATCCTTGTTCATTTTAATTTTTCTATATAAAGGTTTGAAGCATCGTGTGGAGTTAGTGTTGTTCATTGCCGTCATGGCTGGGTCTCCGATCCTCAATGCAATGGTTAAGCTTTGCTTTCAACGGACAAGGCCCGATTTACATCGCCTCATCGAAATAGGAGGCTATAGCTTTCCAAGCGGGCATGCGATGAATGCCATGTCATTGTACGGGATTCTCACCTTTTTGTTGTGGCGGCACATCAAGGTTAAGTGGGGAAGGATTCTCTTGATCGTGTTGAGTACATCGATGATCCTCACGATAGGGATAAGTCGGATATACTTGGGAGTCCATTATCCTAGTGATATAATAGCGGGTTATTTGGCAGGCGGTTTTTGGATTGCGACGTCGATTTGGTTCTTCCAGAGGTATCAGGACCGCCGGCAGGACAAAAACGATAAGCAAATGTAGGTGATACATGCTTTTGGGAGATTCAATACAGTTAGGGGCGTTAGGTATGGAAAACTGGATTACGGAATTCATGAATGATTTTGGTTATATAGGCATCTTTCTTTTGATAGCGTTGGAAAATATTTTTCCGCCCATCCCATCGGAGGTCATTCTGACGTTTGGCGGTTTCATGACAACGACAGCGAATATGACGATCCTTGGCGTCGTGATCGCGTCGACCTTTGGATCGGTGGCAGGAGCGGTCATCCTTTATTGGATTGGTTCGATTCTTGATGTGAAAATAATTGAAAGGTTCGTCGAAAGGTGGGGGCATATTTTCCGGTTAACGGTATCTGACGTCCACAAGGCGAACGCATGGTTTGAAAAGTACGGTGCATGGACCGTATTCTTCTGCAGGCTCGTTCCGTTGATCAGGAGTTTGATCTCGCTGCCGGCAGGCATGTCGCATATGAACTTTTGGCTATTCCTGCTATATACAACATCCGGAACGTTAATTTGGAACATCATTTTAGTGAATATCGGGGCGGCTGTTGGATCTTCGTGGGAAGATATCGTCGGATACATGGACATTTATTCAAACATCGTGTATGCCGTATTGGCAATGCTTTTGATTCTTTTCATAGTCTGGATTTTCAAGAGAAATAAAGGCAAAGTGAAATAATTGGATGATTGGGCCATCCAATTCCAACAAAACCGAATAAACCTCAAAGACTGTCGATTTGGCGGTCTTTTTCTTTTGTCTTCGATTCTGGTTGAAATGAACTGAGGAAGAAGGGAAACACAGAATAAAGGGTATACCCTTTGGACAAAATGAGTGAAACGAAAAAGGAATGAGGGTCGGTGCAATGGTTTCTTTTTTCAAACAAAAAAGACAAGGTAAGCAGCATGATACGAAAAAGGAAGAGGACAAACAATCGAAAACGGCTGATTATATCCAAAGCTCCCTTTCTGCCAATATGGAAATCGTGAAGCAAAGAACGGGAAACAGTCCGGATATCATTATCAGAACGTTGAAAATCAGCCAAAGCCCTGAAATAAAAACGACGATTGTGTACGTCCAGGGTCTGATCGATAATCCTAGTGTTACGGATTTTTTAATTGAATCGATGATGAAGAACCCTCATCTGGCAGAGAAAATACTTCCGCAAAAAGCGTTGGACATAATCACCGAGGACGTGGTTTCCCTCGGTGGTGTAGCGACCGTCAATGACTGGGAAAAACTGTTTTTGGCGTTATTATCAGGTGATAGCATCATTTTTGTTGATGGGATAAACACAGCGCTAGTTGCCAGTACAAAAGGGGGAGACCGGCGCTCCATCCAAGAACCAAGCACCCATTTGACCGTCAGGGGATCGCGGGAGGGCTTTACGGAATCGATAGAAACGAACATCGCCATGTTGCGCCGCATCATCAACAGTCCGGATTTATGGATCGAATCGATGAAAATCGGTACGGTGACCAAAACGGATGTTTCGATCATGTATATAAACGGAATTGCGAAAAAAGATATCGTCGTGGAGGTCAAGAAACGCCTCCAGCGAATCAATATCGATAGCATTCTTGAATCGGGATATATAGAACAATTGATAGAGGATCAGGTCATGACCCCATTTCCCACCATGAATCATACGGAAAGGCCAGATATGGTCGCGGGGAACCTGTTGGAGGGAAGGGTCGCAATATTCGTTAACGGCACTCCATTCGTCCTCGTGGCACCTGCACTATTCGTCCAATTTTTCCAATCTGTCGAAGACTACTATAATCGCTTTGACATTGCATCAGCCACACGTTTTTTACGGATCATCGTATTTATCATTTCAATCGTGGGACCTGCCCTCTATGTGGCAGCCACGACATTCCATCAGGAAATGATCCCGACGAAATTGCTCGTCATCGTCGCGGCGCAAAGGGAAACGGTGCCATTGCCCGCCGTCATTGAAGCCCTTCTCATGGAGATAACCTTTGAAATCCTGAGGGAAGCGAGCCTCCGGATGCCAAAGGCAGTGGGAGGGACAATGTCCATTGTCGGTGCCCTGGTCATCGGACAGGCGGCCGTACAGGCCGGCATCGTATCTCCGGCGATGGTCATCATCGTCTCGATCACGGCGATTGCCAGCTTTGCAACGCCTTCCTATTCCATTGCCATTTCTGCCCGGTTGGTGCGTTTTGCATTTATCATCTGTGCCGGCGTAATCGGATTCTATGGCATGATCTTAGCCTTTATCGTCCTCATCGTCCACTTATGCAGCCTGCGTTCATTCGGTGTCCCGTATATGTCACCGCTTGCGCCATTGAACCCGCAAGGATTGGGCGACACATTCTTCAGAAGGCCGATGTGGGCGTTCAAGGAAAGGCCCAAGTTGATAAGCTCCAAAGATAACCTGAAACGGGAAGGCGATAATCAAAGACCTCTGCCTCCTGAATCACGTGGAATGAAAACATCTGACGAGGGAAAAGGTGATGGAAATGAATCGTAAAAGACTCGTTCTGCTCTTGATGTTGATCGGCACAACCTTCACCTCCGGCTGTTGGGATAAAACGGAGTTGAACGAAATGTCGATCGTCTCTGCCGTCGGAATCGATAAAAATAAAGAAGGAAAGCTAGTGGGAACGTTTCAAATCATCAATCCGGTCAATGTGGCGGGTTCACTCCAGGGCGGAGGGGGGACCAATCCCCCCATCTCCATTTATAGGGCCACTGGGGATAATGTGCTTCAATTGGACAGTATCGCTTCAACCAAAATATCGCGTGACATGTATTTTGCCCATGCAAACCTGGTGGTCATAGGTGAGGATGTCGCAAAAGAAATGGGAATCAATTCGATTTTGGATGCCTTCGAGCGCTCCCCGGAATTCCGGGCCACCACGAGGCTCGTCATTGCCCGTGGTGTAAAAGCAAAAGATATCGTCGAAACGCTGACGGCGATCGATAAGTTATCGTCTGAAAAAGTCATCAAAACGATTGAATCGACGGAAAAGCAGCAGGGCGGAAGCATTAACGTCAATTTGCAAGAGGTAATCAAGAATCTCGTCAGCTCCGGTAAAGAGCCGTTAATCAGCGGATTTACAGTGAGGGGGAATACCGGTAAGGAGAATAAGATGGAGAATACCCAATCCTCCAGTATCGCCGCTAATCCAAATGCCGTCGGGATAGGTGTTTTTAAGGATGGCAAATTGGTTGATTGGCTGGATGGTAAAGAGGCAATCGGAACAATGTGGGTGATGGATAGGATCGTGAATACGAATGTTAACATTGATTGGGGAGGCAAAAAAGGCGCAGTCACCTATCAAGTGCTTCGCCAAAAAACCAATATCGAGCCAAGAATGAAAAATGGCAAACCTAAAATGCATATTACGGTCCGTGCTGAAGGCGATATCCGCGAAGTGAATGTTCCGCTTGATCTTGTGAGTCCGCACGAACTAATAGATATCGAAAAGGAGCTGGCGAAGGATTTAAAGAAAGAAATGGAGAATGCGATCGCAATCGCCCAAAAAAATAAATCGGACATTTTTGGCTTTGGGGAACTGATTCATGAGTCCCATCCAGGATATTGGAAGAAGCATGAAAAGAATTGGGATGATGTGTCTTTTCCTAAGCTGGAAGCAGAGATACAGGTTGAGTCATTTATCCGCCGCACAGGATTACGGAACAAGCCGTTTCTTTCGGATATTAAAAAGGGCGACCAATAATGGAAAGGAAGTGCCAACCACATGGAAAAGGCAAAAATCAGCGGCTACCAGCTGTTCGTCCTTATTTTCTTGTTTGAAATGGGCAGTGCACTTTTGGTTCCCCTTGCAGGTGAAGCCAAACAGGGTGCCTGGCTGGTCATCCTCATTGCGACAATCGGCGGCATTTTATTGTTTTTCGTTTATTATGCCCTGTTCCGCTACTACCCAGATCAGATTCTTACTGAATTTGTAAGGAGCATATTGGGCAATTTTTTCGGAAGGATCGTGGCTTTTCTTTATATCCTTTATTTCATGTATCTTGCGGCAAGAGTTTTGAGGGATTTCGGCGAGACTCTGCTTACCTTTGCCTATCCGCACGTTCCGCTATTTTTTGCCAATGCCGCCTTCATTTTAGTTGTGATATATACCGTCCGTAAAGGAGTGGAGGTACTGGCAAGGACAGGGGAACTATTCTTCGTCCTCGAGAATTTGCTTTACATTACTTTCTTTATTCTGATCATCGTTTCAGGCATGATCCATATGAACAACCTCAAGCCAGTTCTTGAAATCAGTGTCGTCGAGATGGGCAAGATGGCCTTTTCCAAAACGATTTTCTTTCCTTTTGGCGAACTCATTGTCTTTTTGATGATTTTCCCTTATTTGAACGAGCCTCAGCGATTGAAAAAAATTGGAGTCGCTGGCTTGGCAGCAAGTGGGATCTTCCTTTCTTTCACAATGGCATTGAATATTGCGGTGCTGGGAGTCGACCTTACATTACGCTCCCAATATCCGCTGCTGACCCTGATTCAATCCATCGAGGTCGCTGGCTTTTTGGAACGTCTCGATGTATATTTTTTGTTGAAGCTGATGATTGGCGGATTCATCAAAATAACTGTTTTCACCTATGTAGCGGTATTGGGAACGGCCAATGTGTTCAATGTAAAGCAATCATCGCGGCTTGCCTATCCGGTCGGCATCGTCATATTGCTGGTATCGATCGTGATAGCAAGCAGCTATACGGAACATATTCATGAAGGTCTCGAGGCCGTGCCGATTTACATCCACCTCCCGTTTCAGGTGATCATTCCGCTGCTGCTCCTGATCATAGCTTTTTTCAAGAATCGGAGAAAAACAAACAAGCACCAGCAACATACTGCGGAGCTGGAAGGTGGAGTGGATAATAAATGAAATTCTTCGGTATTACGCTAATGTTGCTGGTTCCCTTGGTGCTCTTCTCATTAGGGATGGATATTCTATTAGGATTCGATTTGGATAATTCCATTAAGCATGCCTTCAATCCATTTTTGGTAAAGGACCGTGCGGAATTGATTCTGTTCATGGTGCTTCTTGTCATCTTATTGTTTAGTTTCATTTATCGAAAAAAAGAGAAGGATAACAAATCCAAAGGCCAGCAATGAACGCTTACCTAGCCAGTATGGCATGATAGATGAACTCCATTTCAAATCTTGGTTTGAATGAGGGGTTTGTCTTTTTGCTTTTTTACCACCCCGTTCATCCATTTCATAGTATGATGATGAAATGGGCTTATCTTTCATATAGGATGGTTACATAGAAATCCTCAGCAAGGAGGTCTGCCATTTTGGATATCAAATTAAATCAAAAAATCATAAAAGACATGTGTGGGACAGTTTCCTTCAAAAGAGGGGGGCCTTCCAGCGGACGAATAAAGTGACTTTTGAAAGCTACCGCCCCGATGGCTGTGAAGCAATTGTCGCTGGAAAGGAAATCTTTCATGTTTCCGTTGCAGCGGATGCCGCCGGCGGAATAAAATCGACATGCACCTGCCCTACACTCGCTTCCTTCGCAAAGGATTGCCAGCATATTGCAGCCGTACTGCTGTCGGTTTACGATCATCAGCGCCAAGGAACGGTCCCTGAAGGGGCAGACACAGCCCAGGTAGATGCGTCAAGGCTGTCCGAGGGGTTACTGACGCTGTTCAATAGCCAGACTGTACGAAAAAGCGGGCATCAGCTCCACTTCGAAAACCGGCAGATGCTTGAAGCCGAGTTTACGCTGAAGCCAATATTGATGGGCAAGAGGCAATATATGCTCGGAATGGAACTGGAAATCGGTAAGGTTCATGTAGCGGATGTCCGGGATTTCCTGAAGCGAGTAAAAGAAGGGGAACCTGCCTTGCTCTCCCCGTCATTTCTGTATGACCCTGAGCTTCATTGTTTTCAGCGTGAAACGGACGCAGTCCTGCAGCAGCTCATTACCGTGCTATCGGATGAAAAAGTCTATGCAGACGCCCTAGCGGATGAATCGGAATACAAGATGGACGATCACTTATTGCTTCTGCCTCCATCTTCCTTTACCAGGCTCCTCCCTTTCCTTGCCAGTGTACCGTGGGTGAAGCTCGCTCATGGCGGCAAAACGTTTCAAGGTCTGCTGATTTCATGCGAGTCGCTACCTTTGCGTTTTCATTTTAACCAAAGCGAGGGTGAAGGATATCGACTGGATATTAACGGCCTGAATGAGATGATCGTCATGGATGCATATAAAACGGTTCTTTTTGATGGAAGTCTCGTCCAGCTCGAATCCGAAGATTGCCAACGCCTATCGGACTTGAAGCAAATGCTTGAAGATTCAGGGATGGATCGAATTCCCATCCATCATGATCAACTGGAATTATTCTTCGACAAAGTCGTGCCGGGCTTGAAAAGGCTCGGGGAAGTCCAGATTGCAAGGTCCATCAGTGAACGGTTTATGACGGCACCGCTTGTGGCAAAGCTATATCTGGATCGAGTGAAAAACAGGCTGCTTGCCGGTTTGGAATTCCATTATGAAAATATCGTGATCAACCCCTTGGATGAATCCAAAGTACCTGCGATGCTCATAAGAGATGCAAAAAAGGAGGCGGAGATACTTACGCGTATGGAGGATGGCCGATTCGCCAAGACGGACGGTGGTTACTTTCTGCATAATGAAGAGTTGGAGTACGAGTTTTTATACCATATCGTCCCGAAACTCCAAAATTTGGTCCAAATCTATGCCACGACAGCGATAAGAAACCGAATATCGCGGGGGAATTCGGCACCGCGCATCAGGGTGAAAATCAAGAAGGAACGAACGGATTGGCTGGAATTCAAATTTGAAATGGACGCGATCCCCGATAAGCAAATACGGGAGGTGTTGGCAGCGCTTGAAGAAAAGCGGAAGTATTACCGCTTAAGGAGTGGATCGCTGCTTTCCCTAGAGACGAGGGAGTTCGAGGAAATCCAACGTTTCCTGAAGGCACTTCCCGTGCAGGATCAAGATCTGGAAGGCAGTCTGAACATGCCAATCGTAACAGGGCTTCGGCTTCTGGATTCCGTGAACGACAGCGGCACATTCACGTTCGAGGAATCATTCCGTAAGTTCCTGGAAAACATCAAGAATCCGGATGAATTGGAGTTCCCAGTGCCAATGAGCCTGGAGCCGATATTGCGTGATTATCAAAAACACGGCTACAAATGGATGAAAATACTCGCCGGATACGGATTCGGAGGGATTCTTGCAGATGATATGGGACTCGGGAAAACCCTGCAAAGCATAGCGTTCATCGTATCGGAGCTGCCCGACATTCGTAAGGAAAAGCGCCCGGCCCTCATTGTCTGCCCCTCATCCTTAACCTATAATTGGCTGGCTGAATTCGTAAAATTCGCTCCGGATATCCAAGCTGTCATCGTCGATGGGCACAAGCTGGAGCGGACAAAGCTATTGAGGGAAGCGATGGACATGGATGTCGTGATCACCTCGTATCCGCTGCTGCGGAGGGATATTTTATGGTTTGAAAAACAGGACTTCCATACGGTGTTCTTTGATGAAGCACAGGCGTTCAAGAACCCAGGGACACAAACGGCCCGGGCGGCCAAGAAGATAAAGGCCGGACATCGTTTTGCGCTGACGGGCACGCCGATCGAGAATTCGCTTGAAGAGCTCTGGTCACTATTTCATGTTGTCTTTCCCGAGCTGTTCATGGGGTTAAAGGAATATAGCAACCTCTCCAGGAAGAAGATCTCCCGGAGGATCCAGCCTTTTCTGCTGCGGAGGATGAAAGAGGATGTACTGGGGGAGCTTCCGGAAAAAATCGAGTCGCAGAAATCGATGGAGCTGCTTCCAGATCAAAAGAAATTATACGGTGCCTATCTGGCGAAGCTTAAAGCTGACACGCTCAAGCATCTCGACAAGGATACCTTCCGCAAAAACCGGATCAGGATTCTCGCTGGCTTGACCAGGCTTCGGCAGATTTGCTGTCACCCCGCCTTGTTCGTGGACGGGTATACAGGCAGCTCGGCAAAGTATGAACAGCTTATGCAAATCATCGAGGAATCGAAGCTTTCAGGAAGACGGGTGCTGATTTTCTCGCAATTTACGAAGATGCTTCAAATGATCGGCAGGGATTTAGCGAGGCAGGGACAAGACTACTTCTATTTGGATGGGCAAACACCATCGAAGGAACGTGTGGATGTCTGCAATCGATTTAACTCAGGAGAACGGGATATATTCCTCATTTCTTTGAAAGCTGGAGGGACTGGGCTCAATTTGACCGGTGCCGACACGGTCATTCTTTATGACCTTTGGTGGAATCCGGCCGTTGAGGAGCAGGCTGCCGACAGGGCCCACCGAATGGGGCAGGAAAACGTGGTCCAAGTCATCAAACTTGTTGCCCGGGGCACCATCGAAGAGAAAATGAATGAGCTTCAAGAGAAGAAGAGACATCTGATCGAGGAAATCATCGACCCTGGAGAGAAGTCATCATCCGCACTTACGGAAGAGGACATTCGGGAAATTTTGATGATATAGGAAGGGGGGAAGCTGTTTCAGCCACCGTCATAGCCCTTCCTGTTAGGCCGCCTGCAAATGGGCGGCCTTTTTTTCTAAACTAGGAAACGAGTTTCAAGCCGACAGCTGCACATAGCACCATCGCTATGAACACGATTCTCCGCCAATCTTTCGATTCACCATATAGGAGCATCCCGATTATCGCTCCGCCAGATGCGCCGATTCCAGTCCATATCGCATAGGCCGTTCCCATCGGCAATGTTTGCATGGCATAAGCAAGAAATAGGAAACTTGCACCGAATCCGGCGAATAACAGCGTCAAGGATTGCCAATTCCGGTCTTTATGCAATTTATTGATCATCGCAACACCAAACATTTCACATAGACCCGCTAAGATTAAAGAAATCCAAGCCATCATGATTCCTCCCCTTTTGCAGCTTTATCATCGGTCACTACCTTTAAACCGATTACCCCTCCTAATAATAGGAGGATCAATAGCGTTTTGCTTAACTTGAATGATTCTCCAAAGAAGATGATTTCAGATAAAACGGTCCCGGCGGTCCCCATCCCTACAAAAACGGCATATACCGTTCCGACGGGAAGCTTCCGTCCAGCCATGATCATCAAATAAAAACTGATGATGATGGAAATGACGGTTCCGGTCCAAGTCCAAAAACCATCCGCATGTTTTAAGCCAACCACCCAAAAAACCTCAAAAAAAGCTGCAATGAATACTTTAATCCAGTTGATATGCATGACACCAACACCTCCAATATCATTATTCTTTACCAAAAAACAAAAAAGCCAAAGAGATGACTGTTAAACAGTATCTCCCAGGCTTTTATCCTTCCGTGACACAGCAAGCTGTGAGTTTTCTCTCGGACCAGGCCAGCCATTAGACGTGCTGCGGAACCCTAGAAAACATTTGACGTATGCAATTACCTTACATTATACATACTTTTGAAACATACTCAAGAGAAAAATCATGACAAAATCAAGTAGCGCTTCATGATGCAAAGCACCAATCAGGCATTGACTGTCCGTTTTCGGGCTGGCCCTTCATTTTTATGTGATACATAGCTATGCAGGATCATTCCGATGATCACGATGAAGATGCCGAACCACGATAAAAGGGAAGGAATCGCTAAAGCAAGGAATAGTAATTCGCCAGCCAGGGCAAATAGCACTTCCATCGATTGAGTGGCTTCCACGGAAGCTAATTTCTGCATATTTCCGCGTGCCATATCGGTCGCCTTGAAAAAAAGGACGGTCGCAATAACGCCGGAAAACAAGGCTACCAAAAGGGATTGAAAGCTCTGCATCTTCGTCGGGGCGCCTACTGTCATGAATCCGTAAATGGAAAGCAGGAACCAAAACGGCAGACTTGCCAACGTCATGCCTAATACCCTTTGATAGGCATCCAGCCTCCCTTCTGACACTTCCATCATTTTACGATTCCCCAAAGGATAGGCGAATCCAGCGATGATGATTGGAATCACGCCTAACCAGAGGTTAGCCATGGAAATATGCTTCGTATGCTCCAGTTGCATCAGGATGATACCGAGCAGGATGATCATCGACATGAAGAGCCCCTTTACGGAAATCTTCCCTCTTTTCCTTTCAAGCCCATCTTTTGTTTCGATATTTTCAAAAAAGAGCGGGGCCAGTAAAGCTCCCGAAATGATCGTGATTTGCCAAGTTCCGGCAATCAGCCAACCCGGTGAGTAGGCGGAGGCAAAGCATAAGGGGGCATAAAATAACCCGAAGCCCACAAAACTCCAAAGCAGCCAAGTTCCCGGCCGTTCTCTCATCACACGCAATAGGGGAAGCAGGTTTTTCCTGCTTAAAACGATACACAATAGAAAGGGCACCATGAAAATATATCGCAGCGAAGCACTCCAAATCCAACTCCCGCCAGACAATTCCATCGCCTGATTCAAAACGAACGTAAAGGCAAAGAAGAAAGCTGAACAAATCCCTAATATAATCGGACGCAATGGACTCACCTCCATCTGTTTTATGAGCCAATAATTAGCCAAGCCCCTGAAAGAATGGCAATCGTTTCGGCTTTCGTTATGATGGTACGAACATATTCGCAGTGGGAAGGACTTAAAGAAATTTTCTGAATAGATAATCAACCAATATAAATTGTCCTTCAAAAGTGAGGGAAAATCAACAGGATTCTGCTAGATTTGTAAAATCATCCTTCATCGTTCGACATGAACGTTTTGTCGGCACGGAAAGGAAGCGCTATCATGTTTGCGTTTGATTTGCCAGTATATTCTATAAGGAAGGAGGATAAACGCTGACACGACGGGGTTCAGATCCGTTTAAGCTGAAAAAATCATATAAAGGTAGATAATATCCGAAGATGCGAGAATTGACGGATATGGTAGGGAGTGGTATCTTTATAGAAGTGCAAATAATGTCGAATGCTGACGAAATACATAGATGCAACATTCGCAAGAAAATGAGTGGGGTAAATAATCATGAAATCTACAGGTATTGTACGTAAAGTTGACGAATTAGGACGGGTAGTCATTCCGATTGAACTGCGCCGTACATTAGGAATTAAAGAGAAAGACGCTTTGGAGATCTATGTCGAACAAGATCGTATAATCCTTCAAAAATATAAGCCAAACATGACTTGTCAGGTAACAGGTGAAACATCCGATGACAATATGAAACTAGCTGACGGAAAATTGATCCTAAGCGCTGAAGGTGCTGAACTTCTAATCAAGGAAATTCAAGCTAGCCTCGAAACTGCTAAATAAAGCTAAAAGGCATCCAAGAGCAGGGAAATAACATTTCCCTGCTCTTTTTTTATTGGACGATGGAGAAATGATAAAAATAATTCGTTTCGCGAGCGAATCCTATTTTTTCGTAAAGGCTTTGTGCCTCCACATTATCCTTGCCTGTCTCGAGTGTAATCCCTTTTGCGCCTGATTCCCGTGCGAAAGCGATCGCCGCCTTCAATAACTCCTCGCCATATCCCTTTTTGCGCGCTGAATCCTTCACGAATAAGTCGTTCAAGATCCATGAATGCCTCATGCTTACTGATGAAAAGGAAGGATACAGTTGTACAAACCCTACAGCATCCTCCTCTTCACTGGCCATGAACACGACAGAATCTCCATTCGCCAGCCTTTCACCCAAAAAATTCCTTGCCGAAACAAAATCAGACACCTGCTCATAAAACACTCTGTATGCATCAAAAAGACCCGTCAGAGATTCGAGCTGGTCCAATGTAGCTCTCTGGATATTCATATAGGATACCTCCAAATGATTAGAATACTCATAATTTACCATTTCTTCGTGCGTAATGAAACGTATTCATGACTTCTTTACGCGTGTTGCTCGTTTTTTTGAAGGTTTTCCATTGTGTTTGGCCATTAACTCGAAATGTGGTGCACGGGGCTTGTATTCAGTAGTTACATATTGTGCGAATGAAGCATTGCGCCATCATCTTAAAGGTTTAGCTTCCAAGCCGCCTGTGTTCTTGATATGGACTTTGACGTTGATCGCATGGATTGAATGGGGATCCAGGTAATCCTTCGGTTCTTTAATATCATTTTCCTGCCAGTATTTGGTTTCTTTGATATAGAGGATTTTGCCTAGGCTTAGTGGATCTGCATTCTTTTTGAGTCCTGCTTCAAAGGTCGATTGAATTTCTTTTTTAATTTGGCTTTCAAATTTCCGTTTTATTTTATTCATATCCATTTGGGTATCGAGTCCGAGTATTTTGCCTGGCACGACAACCTCGATATCGTATTTAAACTTTCCGTTCTTGAAAACTGGTTTTACTTTATGATAGGGATGGGAGAAGGACGCATAGATATCTTCCTTGTTGAAGCTAATATTTACGGGTGCCTTGTTGGTTCTTTTAGTTAGCCAGCGGACGCCGCTCAATTCTTGTTCAGAAAACCAGGGCTGTGACACTTTGAAGAAAATGACAAAGGCTCCATCCATATAAAGGCTTTTGCGTTTAGTCCCTTTTTCTTTCCACACCTTATTGTTCCAGCTAATGGAAGGCAAAATGGTCGTCGATGCTTTTTCACGTTGATTGGAATAATATTTTTGAACGGTAATGGGTTTAATGAATGAGCGATTACGATAGATATCTTCCGGAAGATATAAAGTCGTGTACAAAGGTGACAAATTAAAATAGCCATTGATGGAAAAAAGCTCATCCATGGAACTTTTCGTGGCGAAAATATTGGCTGAGTATCTAAGCAGTTGGTTCCTATAAATATAATCGACTATTTCGGTGCTTTGCTGTTTCAGTACATTTTCACTGAGCACAAAGGTGGAAACATGCCCCATATAAAGGGCTTGCTGTGTATTGTGCATCAGTTGGTTCATGGCCGTCGAAATGGAACGGCCTTTTTCCTTTCCTACATATACAGGAGGGTTTTGCGTCGGTTTCGCTTCCGTTTTAGCTACGGCAGCGAAGTCCACAAGCTGCGCATAAACGATATATTCCCCATCTTTGAAATCGATGCCGATCGCTGTTGTATAGTGGAAATCCTGGATCGTTTTTTCGTCCCAGCAACCGGAAAGTAACAGGAATAAGGGAATGGTCAACAAAATTTTAGTGATGCGGAACATGTCCTTATTGCCCCTTCCTTGTTTTATCTTTGGCACCTAGGGATCGCTTGGCCATTGAATTCCATGGCCTCTTTATGAAGGAATCCAGGACCTTCGTCAATCTTGGGGGATTTAGTCCGCCAAGATAGGAAACACCGAATGAATCGAGCCTCGATAATAAAGTGACGATGGACAGGAAGCCGATGATGCAGCCGTAGATTCCATAAATGCAGCTGAGTGCCAGGACGAACATGCGTAAGATGGTGACGGCTCCAGTTAATGATTGATTGACAAGGGTATAAGACGCGACAGATGTAACAGCTGTTACCACTAGCATCGTTTGGGAGGTCAGCCCTGCCCGGATTGCGGCATCACCGACGATGAGCCCGCCGACCACTGCGACGGTTTGGCCGACGGCTTTAGGCAATCTCACTCCGGATTCACGGAATAACTCGAATAAAATGAGCATGAGAATGAACTCCATCGTCGCAGACAACGGAAGCCCGAGTCTTGAAAGGGTTATGGTCGCAAGTAAAGGAAACGGCACCTGTTCGATATTGAAAGCGGATATCGATATCCAGAATCCAGGCAATAAAATGGTAATGCCCAGTCCCAGAAAACGAAGAAGTCGTTCAAGGCTTACATATAAATAAGGAAGATTCGAATCTTCAGCTGTCTTAATTTGCAATAATAAAGTAGAAGGAGCGACAATGACCGTGGGCATCCCGTCAACGATCAGGATGAACCTTCCTTGATTGATGGCCTCGACTACAAAATCGGGACGGCTCGTATAATGAGTGAGTGGGAATATGCTGAATTTACTGTTTGAGATCATTTCCTCCAATTGCTGGCTGCTGACCAATATATCAATATCGATCGAGTTCATCCTGGCTCTAATATTGGCGATAAGATCTTTATTGACGATGTCATCCATGTACATCAGCGCTACTTTCGTTTGACTTCGCCTGCCTACGATAAAATCCTCGTAGGCGAGTGATTTTGTTTTTAAACGCTTTCTGACCAAGGCTGTATTTATGCTTAAATCTTCGACAAACCCATCTCTTGGCCCCCGTACTGAAACCTCGAAGGAGGATTCCTCAGGCTGCCTGTTCGGGACATTGGACAAATTCATCGAATACACCTTCTGGGTGGAAGGGATGAACAACAAAGCATAACCGGAGAAAATCGACTGTTGTACACTAGTGAATTCATCATCGATGGTTACCTTCGTCAAATCCACCAACGGGTTCAGCTTGTTAATGGTTGCCTCGGCATCGATTTTCTCATCCAACGCCATCATTTTGTTCAGTTTTTCCAATATCCCCTCATTCAATAAACTGATATCGACCATGCTCGTGCAATAAAAGATAAGGGCAGGAATGGGATTTTCGGTTTCCCCGATATAAATCGTGTCAAAGAGGATGTCTGAACTCTTGCAGAACAACTTGCGAAATGTTTCCTCCTTCAATTCAGGCAGTTCCGGTTCATTTTTGGATCGTTTCATTCTCATGCTTTTTCCCCTCCTTCGAATGGATGAATGTGCCGATAAACAAAAAGGCGGTCAAAAGTAAAAGGAAATAAAAGGTGCCAGGGTAATAATAGTTTTGACTGATATGCAGGAACTTGAAATTACTGAAGGGCACGATGGAGATGATCACCATGAGAAAGCCGATGGCGAAAAGGATTCCGAGCTTCATATTGTTCGATTTTCCTTTAAAGGTCTCCGTTATAAGGAACAACGCCAAAGAAACACGGATATAAGCACCGGCAAGCCATTGATAAATGGAAAAGAAATCGGTATGTTCGATATATTTCCCAATTGTCAGCAAGCGCCACTGTTCATAGGCGGGGTATCTCATCGCTTCGGCTAAGATCGGTCCGAATTCCGCAATAGCTGCAGTCAGCGGGCCAAGAAGCAGGAACAACATGCCAAGGCATAAAAGGGCCAATCCCTTGCGGCTAAGTGTATCGGTAAGTTTTTCCTGGAAAAAAGCAAGTAAAATCAGTTCAGCAAAGCCGTACGATGAGTAAAGAAAGGCTCTAGTGCCGTGAAAATACCCATTTTCAAAAAGGGGAAGAAGGTGGCTATAATCTTTTTTCGGAATATTTCCCGTCGCAACGAACAGGCCAAGAATTACGACGATCGGCAATAATACTGAAGAACTGATGGCAATGGAACGCAAGCCAGAGTGGGCCATGAATATGCATAGCAGGGCAAACGGAAGGATGATGGCCAAACTAGGGGTTTCAAAAAGGAAGCTTGTCGTGATCCAATCCATCGTTTCCTTCGTGGTGGCCAAAACCAGGCTTATCAGATAAATCTTGATGAAGAATAAAACGATATTTTTAATCGGTTTGCCGAATTTATTTTCAAGCCAAGCCGCCAGAGTATCATTATTCATATTCTTGATTATCCTTGATAAGAGATAGACCCAAATCGGGATCAACCCGATAGTAAGAGCGGCAAAAAACCAAGCATCCCTTCCGCCGGCAGAAAGAAGGAAGGGGATCAAGATGACATGATTAAGAAGGCCAATAGATAAAAAGAAAATACTAAGAACTTGTATCGAACTAATTTTCTTCAAAATGCTCTGATCCCCATTTCCATTGTTGAGTAAAGTGTTTAAATAACCGCGATCATATATTTGTTTATGGTTGCTAAAAGTGGAAATAGTATACCTTTAATGATTTGGATTAATATTCCTGCTGAGAAATCTTTGAAGGAGCAAGCATAAATGCCGTCGATTCAGAGGATTTATCATGAGCGATAAAGAATGTAATAAGATAGGTTGATGAACATAAAGGGAGCGATGTAGATGGAGTTGAAGTACCCGGTTGGGACATTTCGATTTGAGGGGGAAATCGCAAGTATGGCCGATGGCTGGATCAGAGAGATTGGGGCTTTGCCTGGACTGCTTAAGGAGGCTGTAGGCAACATGGATGATGAACAGCTTGATACGGCTTATCGTCCGGGCGGGTGGACGGTGCGTCAAGTCGTGCACCATGTTGCAGATAGTCATATGAATGCGTATGTCCGTTTTAAGCTTGCTCTTACAGAAGAAAATCCAGTCATCAAACCTTATGAACAGGGACGCTGGGCAGAGTTGCCTGACTATGAAATGCCGGTTGATATATCGCTGACTCTATTAGAGGCGGTTCATGGCCGCTTGCACAAGCTGTTATCGGGCCTTTCCGCCGAAGATCTGAACCGGACATTCCTTCATCCTGAATCAGGAGAGGTGAAGGTCGGGGAGAACATCGGCATGTATGCGTGGCATGGCCGCCATCATCTTGCTCATATCACTTCTTTATCAAAACGCCAGGGGTGGTGAATGGGTAATATCCCTGCTGGAGGTTGTGAAACTAAAATTACAGGGTGAGGTAGGCGGGCGCGTACAGTTGCATGGATGTTTAAAGCAAAACGGCAACATGAACGATCGGGACTGGTTGTAAACGAAGTGGCATAGGACGTTCACTCATGGAAAAGACTGTATTTATCCTGTATACATGGGAGGGGATTCTTCCAATAATGTGTATATTCCCTTGATAATGTATCGGAATATGAAAAAAATGATTGGGGTGATCTAGATGCAAGCTGTCATCGAAAAAGAAGGGAACGGGATTATCGCTAGATTCGATCGCCAGTACAATCA
The DNA here is from genome assembly GCF_001542915.1 of Peribacillus simplex. Taxonomy (GTDB): domain Bacteria; phylum Bacillota; class Bacilli; order Bacillales; family DSM-1321; genus Peribacillus; species Peribacillus simplex_B. The sequence continues at coordinate 188,078 of NZ_LNNH01000028.1, forward strand.
TTCAGTGGAAAAGGTATGGGATGCTTTAACGGAGAATGATAAGCTGGAGAAATGGATGAGCAATCTGGAAATAAAGGATCTTCGAAAAGACGGAAACATTCAATTCCATTTCAATGATGGGTCAGGGAAATCCTTTGATATGAAGATAAGGGATTTTCGGGAACGTGCCGTTTTAGAGTTTGAATGGGGCGATGGCTGGGTTCGTTTCGAATCATCTCCTGAAAAGGGCGGATGCGCGCTGATTTTGACGGAATCCATCAGTACGCTCAGTAATCATACATCAAAGGATTTGGCAGGCTGGCATGTGTGTCTCGACATGCTAGGGGAAGTATTGGATGGGCGTGCGATTGACTTTCCGATGGATGCATGGGAAAAGTGGCATGAGGAATATATCATTGCCGTCAAACGGATCGACGGATAGAAGTCATGGAAATACATAAAGATGGGTACGAAACACAGGCAGCTGGCCTGTGTTTTTTTTGTATATGGAACGAGGCGGAAAGGTTATCGCGGGTTTAATCCGTTTCTTCTTACATGGAGCAAGGCTGACTCACAGATTGGAAGGATGATGGTCATGAAAATCATGTAATTTATGGAAAATTGATTGACTCGAAAAAACCTTGGAAAAAAGGGTGATTGGGCGAGAAATGCATGTTTTCTGTTAATTTACACGGTCTAAATGGTATTTTTAATGCGACTCGAACCTTTGGACCCATCGGATTCAACAAAATTGGTAATTGACAATCTTAAAATAGGTATATAGTATGTTTATGTGGAAAAATAAAGTAAGTCATGGAGAATAAGGTATGAACCATTTTGTGCATAGATGGCATCTGTGTTTTCACGTGAAAGAATTAGGAGGAAAATGTTAATGGGAAGTTCACGGGGTGGCAAGAAGGAAAAAGTAAAGAGAAGGATATCAATCCGGGTAAAGTGGTTACTATTCATTTGTTTATCCGTTTTTCTTGCGATAGTCGTAGCCGTTTCGATTATGGGGGTAAAGGTAACGTCCATTTTTAAAGAAGATAGTATATCCCTCAACAAAAGTTCGGCACAAAATGCTGCGACACAAATCAATCTGAGCATGGCTACCTATGAAAATTCGCTAGAGCAATTATCTCAATTAATCTCCAATCAAGTTAGAAGCGGTGATTCGATCAAGGATATCCGCAAGACTGTAGAAGCATTCCAGACAAATAATGAGGATTTGATTTCGGTTTATTATATGGATGGGAAGGATGGTTCCCTGAACGCTTCACCCGTAATGGAGTTCAATCAGGATGCGCGGGAGACCAAAACTTATACGCAGCTGACGGAAAGGCCGGAAACGAAATGGATGGATGTGTATAAGGATACGACTTCAGGAACGATCATGACTTCCGTTGTCACACCGGTTTTAGTGGACGGAAAAATGGTCGGGGCCCTTGGTTATGATATTGACCTCTCGACCATCGGGAAAATGAGGTCCAATATCGAAAAAGATTCCACTAGCAGTCTGATCATCTTGGACTCGCAAGGGTTTATCGTAAGCTCCTTCATGAAGGACATGGACGGTAAGAATATGAATCCTGAAAAAAGCGGGATGGAAGAGGGCGTTGAGGATTTCGTTTCGGACACCGACCGCTTCGATTCGGAATTCAAGTGGGTGGCGGACATGTATAATGGAGAAACGACAGCCAATCAACCTTTGACCCTGGGAGATGAGGAGTTTACTGGTGAAGTGAGTGAAGTACCAGGAGTAAACTGGAAAGTATTGGGGTTTACTCCGGATAAGATCCTCCAATCCAAGTTGGATGATATGAAAAACATCGTCTTGATATCGATAGTATTAGGATTGTTATTCGGGACTTTATGTGCCCTTTATTTAGCAGGAAAGTTAACGAAGATCATGGCCGACTTCAAGAAGGTAATCGAAAAGACGGCGAATGGTGATTTAGTAACCGAATTTGCCTTTACCTCGAATGATGAGATCGGGGATTTGAGCAAAAGCTATAACTCGATGCTCGCGAAATTAAGGGGATTGGTTGCCAAGGTGAACGGCAATGCCGAATCGGTGACGAATGCCAATGCAGGACTAAGCCAAATAGCTGCAGAGAATAGCTCGGCGATTACGGATGTTTCACGCGCGATAGACGAGATTGCATCGGGTGCATCCAATCAATCTGAGCAAGTCGAGCATGGAGCGGGCACCATCCAGGTATTAAGTGATGAAATCGATGGATTGTCCAAACAATCCAGGGAGACCCAATCCGTATTGGAGCTCGCATCAGAAAAAATCGAATCAGGGAAACAACAGGTTGGCAGCCTGGAAACTTCTTATCAAAAATTGGAGCTGGCGTTTACGGCAGTCACCGACATGAGCTTAAGGCTTGTGGAGAAATCGAAAACCATTTCCGATGTTACGAATGCGATTTCGAAAATATCGGAGCAAACCAATTTGTTATCCTTGAATGCATCGATAGAGGCGGCACGCGCCGGTGAATCTGGCAAAGGATTTGCGGTCGTGGCCAATGAAGTGCGAAGCTTGGCGGATGATTCGAAAGAGGCTACTAAAAACATTCAGGATATCATCCAGAGCATTCTTTCTGACACGGAGGAACTTTTGAAAACGACCAATGAAACGAACCAAATCAGCAAGGATCAAAAGAATGCCGTGATTACAGTAAGTGAGGCCATGAAAGAGCTGGAGGACTCGGTCGGGAGGATTTCCAATTCCATTCAAGAAGAAACAAGATCGATCGAAAGCATCAATCAGCAAAAAGAAACGGTCGTTCAAGTGATTGAAGAAATCACCGCTGTTTCCCAGCAAACAACGGCTTCATCAGAAGAAATTGCCTCATCTATGGAGGAACAAGCTGCTTCATCCATTGAACTTGCCCAATATACGGAGCAGCTCACACAATTAATAAATGATTTGGAAACCACGCTTGGGGAGTTCCAGATAAACAAGTAGAGTCACGGATAAGGCAAAAGGGGAGACCGCTCAATCGGGTTTCCCCCTTTTGGCATGCGCATACGGTGGACTCTCTTGTGATGATCGCAGGGGTCATCTCTCTTTGGCGGACATTTCCACTGGAAGTACAAAGGTACAATTTTACGAGTCTGGTCAAGCAACCGGTGCCTTTTCAGGTAAGGGGAATATACATATAGGAATCGGACATGTAGGGTCCAAAGGCTCAAGGCCCAAAGGGGAGAACAGCATGCATTTCGAAATTGGAATGGCTATTTTTGTGTTTGTCATGACAATGATCGTTATATTATGGAGGCCGGGAGGAATAAATGAAGCTTGGCCAGCTTCGATTGGTGCAGCGATCATTTTGCTATCCGGCACAGTGTCCCATGGAGATATTTTGGATATCATCAGCAAAATTGGGGGGGCATCGATCACGATCATGGCAACGATCGTGATGGCGGTCATCCTTGAGAGTTTCGGTTTTTTTCACTGGGCGGCGGCAAGGCTCGCCATCCTTGCCAGAGGATCTGGATATCGTCTATATTGGTACATTCAATTATTGTGCTTTTTAATGACTTTGTTATTCAATAATGATGGCAGCATCCTGATCACGACGCCCATCTTGATCTTGCTTCTGAAAAATCTCAGGCTGAAGCCGCACGAAGCGGTTCCCTATCTATTGAGCGGAGCATTGGTTGCAACCGCTTCCAGTGCCCCGATAGGTGTAAGTAACATTGTGAATTTAATCGCTTTGCAAATTGTGCATATGACGCTTTATATGCATACAGCCATGATGTTTGTACCTGCAACCCTGGGGCTGCTTTTCATGTCATGCTTGATGTTCTTGGTGGTCAAGAAAAAATTGCCCAAGAAATTACCTGAGCTTTCATATGACATTGAAGAAAGTTTCTTTACGAAAAATTTCCATCCCTTAAAGGGGGGCATGACGGTGGAAACAAAACGGCAGCGTACGATATTCATGCTAAAAGTATTGCTCTATGTGTTTGTTGTGCGCTGTTTACTCTTCGTCGCCTCTTATTTTTCCATTCCCATTGAATGGGTTGCCGTGCTCGGCTCGTTATCTTTGCTGATCTGGAGATGGTATCATCTACGCACACATCCAGCCGATATCTTGAAGAAAACCCCATGGCACATCCTGATATTCGCGTTCTCCATGTATGTCATCATATACGGACTCCATAATGTAGGGCTTACGGCCATACTCATAAAAATTTGTGAACCGATCGTGAACCAAGGCTTATTGAGTGCCAGTTTTGTCATGGGCGGGTTAGTATCGCTGCTATCAAACATATTCAACAATCACCCGGCATTAATGATAGGCACCATTACCTTAACGGAGATGGGACTTGATCCAATTACCTTAAAAACCATCTATCTGGCCAATATAATCGGCAGTGACATAGGCTCGTTGTTGTTGCCCATCGGTACTCTTGCCTCTCTTATCTGGATGTATATCCTGAAGCAAAATAAAGTGAAAATAACGTGGAAAGATTATTTAAGCGTATCCCTGGTAGTCATACCGCTGACTACAGCGGTGACACTGCTATTGTTATATTTTTGGGTCCAAATGATATTCAGCTAAATAACCTTCTAGGAGGAGATAGTAATGAGTGATGCGGGTGCATTACTGGGTAAGCAAATCGATGTCCAACTCTCGGGAAAAAAAACGTACAAAGGAATATTAACGGATCTGGGCATGGATATTCTCGTGCTGTACAACGGAAAGCAGTTTCTGTATTTTCCGATGCTGCAAATCCATCAATTGAATCTCAGTAAAGAAATAGATAACGAGATTGAATATCCGCTGGAATCTCCGATGATGGAGGACATGGGATCGATTTCCTATCGAAAAACGTTAATGAATGCCAAAGGTGTGTTTTCAGAAATCCACGTTGCAGGCCACATTCCGCTGCACGGTTATATCACCAATGTTTTCAATGATTACTTTGCGTTCTACTCGCCAGTATACAAAACGATGTATATTTCACTGCATCACCTGAAATACCTTTCCCCCAATAATCAAAGTGCCATCCCCTACTCGCTCAGTAAAGAATGCTTTCCCGTCAATCCATCAGCCGTGCCAATGGTGCGCTCCTTGGAAGAGCAATTAAAGAAAAATGCAGGAAAACTTTTGGTCCTTGATGGAGGGGAAGACCCCATGAAGATCGGGGTGCTGAAAACGGCTGCGAATAACTTTGTCGAGTTAACGACAGCAAGCGGCGATCAAGTGTTTTTGAAGCTTGCGCATATTAAAAGTGTGTACATGCCATAGATTCATGGAGTGAGGGGAAAGCTATCTAGCTTTCCCTTTTTAATTCTAGCGCGTCACTGAACATCCCATCCGTTTTCCTTATGTGATAGCCGAAAGGAGCGTTGGTTTATTAATTTAAATGATTGATAGGCTAAAAGATTCATTCGTTTTACCGATATTAGGTATATTAGTGAGTATTATAGGATGTCAATTCGATTTTAATAGGTAATTAGTTTTACTCCAGTGGCATTTTTATTGGATATTCTGATCAAGAAGGAAGGGCTGAAATGTTTAAGGCAAAATTAAGCAGCAGAGCATGGATTGTGGTGTTCATCATCAGTTCAATTTTTTTCCCGGGATTTATGGCGGAGGCGGCAGATCGTGTTCATACGGTGGCTGCTAATGAAACGGTAGAATCGATTGCAAGGACCTATCATATATCCCCGGCGCAGTTAATGAATGCGAATGGATTGCCCGATAACAAGCTATACGCTGGCCAGAAGGTAAAGATCATTCAAACGGCATCCACTCCTGCCGCCTACCAGTGGTCGGAGAGGGGAAAAAGGATTGCCGACTATGCGAAAACATTTGTTGGGTTTAAAAAAATGGCCGGAGAAGAGACGCCTGCAAACGGCTTTGACTCCAGCGGGCTGATTCATTGGGTTCTTTCCAGGCAGAACATTTCCATCGACCGTTTGACAGTTGACGGTTTTTATAAGCAGGGAATGGATACAGCGGCTCCGAAAGCAGGAGATCTTATCTTCTTTCTTGAAAAAGCAAGTTCGAAGGTCGTGACTGCCGGAATCTACCTCGGCAAGAACCAATTTGTCCATTCCGGATATGGGGCAGAAACGGTCCAGGTGAGATCGAGTACGGAGAACTACTTTGGAAAATATAAGATGGCCTATAAAACGTATACCCCAAAAGGTGAGCACATCGTCCAAAGCGGGGAAACACTAAAAGGGATAGCGGAAAAATACGGCATTTCCATGAATGCGATCAAAAACCGAAATGCCCTTCCAGCTGCTGGGCTGATACAAGGGCAGTATCTTCAAATATACAGCAGTCCTTTGTTTCCTTTTTACGTTAATCAAGAGGCTGCTTATGATAAGGCTGAGGCTGTCATTAAGTACGCTTACACATTTCGCGGCTTTACCTATGCTTTTGGGGAAGATGATCCCACGCTCGGAATGGACTGCAGCGGATTCATCTACTGGGTGATGAAGGAGCAGGGCCTTTCGGTAAAGCGTGGTTCGGCGGAGGAATACTTCTCCTTGCTGCCGAAGATCGAAAACCCAAAAGCAGGCGATTTAGTGTTTTTTAGGGATACTGGCGCCAGGCGGGGTGTAACTCACGTTGGCATCTACCTGGGGGGAGGAAGATTCCTTCATACAACCGAGAAACCTGGCGTTCATATTTCCAGCCTATCGTCAGGTTATTTTGCCGAAAAGTTCGAAAGCTTCGGTCAAGCTGAAGACCTAATGAACTAAACCGTTCCTTGTCACATGATAAACCGTTTATAAGTGAGGGCCCCTGTTTCAAGTGCGTGAACGAAGCGGTGAAAGGATTCCGAGTGATTGGTCCTGTTCTTGCTGCTAAAGTCATGGCCTTCGAACAAGCTTTTCCGAAGCTTTGTGGAAAGCTCCAACTGTACGCCGGCACCCATTTTGCAGCTGTTCGTGATGTTGCTTGCATTCGTGCCCGAAAGGCGCCTAGGGGCGTCATATGTTTGAAATCCAGCTCGATTCAGAGAATGCTTGATCACGTTCTTGAAGGTTTCATTCCGCCCTCCGATGTAAACGAACGAAGCCTGTTCGTTGCGGTGTCCATGAATGGTAAGGGTGGTTTCTGCATCCGCCGCCATGGACACCCCGACCGGTTCATTGAACAAACTGGACTTTATATGAAGGATCTGGTTTTCCCGGGATTTCAGTCCTTCGAAAGAATAGGTGCTCGCACCCATTCTTTCGCCAAGGGCGACAGCCAGTTCACTGGTTCCAGGTTCAATATTCCCGCCATGGATGGCAAGGACGGCAATAACCGGATTCCTGTGATAAGCGATGATGCGATAATCGAGGAATTCTTGTTCATTATTTGTAAGCTCGGCGAAATTTGTGTAGCTAGTAGAAGTCATGGCGATCCTCCGGTTTTCGTAGTTTAATGGCGAAAATAAAAAAGCGGGGTATCAGCCCCGGCTTTTTCATTTTTCAACTGTCGTATATCGTTCGATTTTCTTTTGTTCGTCAGGTGTTAAAGTTTCGGTCCGTTTGAATGTATTCATCGTCACAAGCAGGGCTGCAATGAGAATAACAGGTATGACCCAGCTCGTTATTTTTTTTGCGATATTCATTATCTCGCCCCCTTAGATTGTATTCAAACTGCATTTTTATTGATGTGCTTTCCAACTTCCGTTTCTTCGCTTATCCCCAGCTCCGGATAACCGTCCATTGTGCTCGTTTCTTACGAGAACTTGAACTCCGCCATAAAACATGGGGTTTGTATCGTGAATGACTTCATATCCTGAATCTTCCAGATCAGATATCGTTTTTTTCGACAGTCTTGCCTCTGTGTGAATGTTCTTTCCATCAAAGACGAAACGTTTACGGTCGATGATATCCTGGAAAGAGCCTTCTTTCTCGGAATATGAGTAAAGAACCTGCATCAATACTTGGGGAATCCTATCGCCGCCGGGTAAACCGATCCCAATCGATTCCTGCCCGTTTTTTTTGAGAATGGTAGGTGATGTGAACGTTCTGGATCGTTTATAAGCCTCTTGATCATTCAAGTCTGAACCGAAGTTTTTCAGTTGATCATTAAGGAAGAATCCATTCGTATAGTCACCCGATCCAAAAAAGTTACTAAGCGTATTTGTTGCAGAAACGATCGTGCCATACTTATCCATGATCACAAAATGTGTGGTGCTTTCATGTTCTTCCGATTCATGCGATTGTTTATATTCCCAGCCACCATTTTTGATTTTTTGGTTAAGATTGGTTATGTGGATGGGGGAGAGCAGCTGTTCCGCTTTAGCTGGGCTGGTTCCGTCCCCGATATGGTCGATCCGATCTTCGTAAGCGGTATGGGTGATGGCCCCCAGTACTTTCATATAAGCTGATTTGCTTTTTGCATCACCAAGGTTCGCTTCCTCGGCAAGTTTTAACATCTCAAGAACTGTTACGCCTGAAAAGGGGGGAGGGGCCGTCCAAACGTCGTACCCTGCAAATGTTCCCTGAACCGGTTCCCGTTCTTTCACTTCATAGCGCTTTAAATCCATCAAGTCGACGTCTGTTTCTTTTTTTATATCCCGGGCGATTTCCCCTTTATAGAAACCATCAGGGCCTTCTTGTTGAATTTCCTTCAATGTATCGGCAAGCTTTTCCTGTCTTAGCGTCTCGCCTGGTTCAAGAGCCTCGCCATCCGGGTAGAACAGTGAAGTTTCATCGGATGAAAGCCTTGGTTCGGCTTCAGCCAAGCGTGCGGATAACATGTCGTTCACTTTAAACCCGTCTTGTGCCAAATCGACTGCCGGCTGGATGAGATCTTCCATCGGTACGCTTCCATATTTATCGTGGATAACCTGCATGCCGGCCACTAAGCCGGGTATCCCCGTTTGGTGTCTTGAACTTGGGTCTTCCGGAGAGGATTCCCGATAATCGATGAAATTCGGTTTGCCGGATTTAGGGGCAATCAGCATGCCGCCGCCACCGCCTATACCAGATCCATAAGGCTCGGTTACCCCCAATGCATAGGAAACCGCAATGGCGGCATCGGCCGCCGTGCCTCCGTTATTCAATATCTTCATTCCCACCTCTATTGCGATCGGGTTGGAAGAACTGACTCCATAGGATTTATCATCAATTGGGTCATTCGTGTCAGAATTAGGGGGTGACTTCGAGCATCCTGCAATATATATGAGCATGCAAAGGGAAAGGAGCACTTTTCTCGTCATATGGTTAATCATCGTTGGATCCCCCTTTTTCGGTGAGTATCTAAGTTGTGTGTCTCTCTTGTTCACGTAGTAGTCAATCGTTCCCTATTGAATGGGCTGTATGTCCTTTTGTTTCGCTTGGGCAGCTTTTTTTGCATCCGCTGCTTTTTCCGCTTGTTCACGCTCTGTTTTATGGTCGATTACCTTTTTGTGGTTGATGTTGATTTCGATATGATCCGCTTTTTTCGACCATTGCACGTTCTTACCCGTTTCCTTCGTCAGCTGTCGGTAAACCCGGGATCGGTCCGCTTTCGAGGTTGCTGGCCTTGGTGTGGCCTCTTCTATTTGCAGGGGAACGACATCGATTGATGCTTTTCCGTCCTCCGCCAAATGGTATTGGACCATGGCGGAATCCTTTGTCCGTGTCCAGCCTTGATCGAATATGAAGTTACCTAAACTATAGAAAATGATACCGTCCTTATAAACGTCAAACGACTGAAGGACATGGGGATGATGCCCGATGATGATGTCAGCCCCCGCGTCGATGACCGCTTTGGCCAAGTCTTTTTGGCGCAAGGTTGCGGATGTGGAATATTCCTGACCCCAATGCATATTCACGACAACCAAGTCTGCATTGCCTTGCTTGGCATCCTTTGCTTTTCCGATCATTTCAAACAATAAATCAGGATTTGAATTCAAAATCCCGGCTTGAGTATCCGTCGGTACGGCATCCTTGCCATACACATCGGTGAAGCCAAGAGTTGCCACCCGCACGCCGTTAACATCAGCATAGTCGATGCTAGCTTTAGCCTCGGCGGTGTTTTTTCCAACACCAACAAAGTCCATATCGGTCCGTTTGAATTGATCAATCGTATCCAGCAGCCCTTGCTCCTCAAAGTCCATCATATGGTTATTGGCGAGAGTCATGACAGAAAAGCCTGCATCCTTGACCGCTTTGACGCCGCTTTTATTGGAGTTTAACCTGATGGCTGTATCGGCTTCCTTGTAGCTGGATGCCTCTTCTTTTAAAGCTGGGTGTTCATAATTTCCACTGACATAGTCCGAATCGGCAAAATAGGGTTTCATGTAACGGAACAGGTAATCATACCCGTGTTTTTCCGTCACTTCCTCCACATAACGACCCATCATCACATCACCGACCATTGTCATCGTCGATGGATGATCGGATTCGGGAGCGACCGTTTTCACTTCCTCTGCCCGTCCCATCCACGTGGTGATGACTAAGGCGATCAATAAGATCGGCAGGATGATACCAGCGTATTTAAGGTTATTTTTCTTCGTCCGTTTAATAAAAATAAGTGTTTTTTCTTTAGCGTTTAAAGTCCGTTTCATCTTATGCACCTCAGAATAGGTAATACACGTTCATTAAACCGAAAGTTAAGCCGGATAATAAAAGCGTGCTGCCAAGTGTTAATGGCATTCCTTGTCTTTGAATGGTATTCGCGATCAAGCCAGGTACGATTATCCCGATTCCCCGAAACTCGAATATTTCAAATGGCATGACGGGATAGACGAAGTCCAATAGTAGCTTCAGGCAAATTCCTGTCACCATCATCGCTGCGAATTTTCTTCTTCCATATAAAATCACCCATCTTGAAAGGCCGTGGGTGACGATTAAATACGTGACGACACTGATGATCATGATGACCAGCATGATTTCCCATTGATCAAATACGAGTGCCAAATAACCTGGCACGATAAGTCCTGCGGGCACGACACCCGTTTTTTCTGAAAAAATAAGGCTAAGCGTTACTCCCAATACTAGGGCTACATATAAATCCGATCCAAACATTAAGGTTCCTCCTACTTAACTCGCTTTTTGCTTTGTTTTAGATTTCATGAATGCTTCAATTAATGGTTCCGCTGCACCATGTATGTTACCGACACCGTATACGACGCGGTTTTTCATGGCTGGGCTGAGACGGGCGACGATTTCTTCCGTCGTCCAGTTTTCCAGATCCCAATACTCATTGGTATCCAATTTCCCTTGTTCGAATGCCCGGGTGATCGGTGATGTCGTTTCACCAATGGCAATGACGATGGTGGATTTTATGTAAGGCAATACATCTCTTGCAAACTGCTCGGTACGGTCCACGCGGTCGGGCCGGCAGTTCATGATGACGATAGGAGGTTCTGTGCTGTATCCAAACGTATTGACACGTTCCCAGATATTCAAAGTCGATGATGCGTCATTTGCAGCAAAACCATTTACAAAGTATGTAGGCTGTCCTGGATTCCCGAATTTGGTGATCCGCATGGCGCCTGGATCGGGATGTGCATTCAACATGCCGCGAAAGGCTGTTTTTTCATCGATGCCCAAAGCTTCCGCAACGGCCAAAGCGAGTGAAGCGTTATCCGGAAATACCATATAGTCGAATTCTCGCAGGAACTCTTCCGAGATTCTGGAATTATCAGCGACAATCACCTTTGTGTTGCGTTCCCTGGCAATATTTTTGAAAAAGTCCAGATACTCACTTTCGATCGTGATTAAGTGACCATTATAGGGGATGGTAGCAGTGAATGCTTCGGCAACCTCGTCCAAAGTCGGACCCATGACATCCATATGGTCTTCCAGTACATTCACGATGACCCCGATATTGGCTTGAATCATTTTATTTTGGAAGATTAGTTGATAATCAGGCTGAACGGCCATACATTCACAAACTAGTGCTTCCGTGCCTAAATCAGCCACCTCCTTGACGACACGCCGTTGTTCGCCAATGTTCGGTCCCTCCGGGCGCCGTATGATCGGTTTTTCTTTGTCCGTAAACCAATAAATCATCCTTGCTGAGGTTCCGGTCGTTTTTCCTACTGTTTTATACTTGGCTTCTTGAATTACACCTGTTATCAGACGCGTTACAGTCGATTTTCCGCGAATCCCATTCACATTCACTCTTACCGGAATGGAGTCGAGACGTTTCTGATGGCGCTTTTGTTCAACTAGGCCATAGCCAAGCAAAAAGATCGCACATATAAGTATTGGTGCCATTTTTTACCCTCTCTTTTTTCACATATTTGATTTACTGAATACACACTACATGATTTTAAACTTAATAGGCAAGGGTCAATTATTCTATCGTAATATAGTTATTCTCATTTTTTGCAAATAAATGTATATAGAAGTGTAATAATATCTAATGGAAGGAATTGTTTTATGAGTCTAAAGATAGGGGAGGGAACTGGGGAATGCCTCGATTTTTTTACACTAAAATATGGTATTTGTAATAGGAACACTATATTAAGAGAACAAATGTCAATAAATGAGTATTTGAACCCGATTCTTAATGACTATATTTATATAATAAATAGTCTTTAGGAGTGACCTTTATTACAGGTAGATAATTGTTTTTACCCATGTATTTGCTGCTTGTGTAACATTAATTATTCATTTGTCATTCAATGTAAGATATTGCGTCTATCGACTCAATTATTTAGACTGTTTTGAATATGTTTAAAGATGAGTAAAAGAACACAGCTCTTTTTTTACGGTTTTTTGGGTTTTTACACAATAAAAACCGATTTGCCTATTTTGTGAACCATTACCTGAAACATGAAAAATGCTAAAGTTAATCCATTTTATAAAAAAATACCTAGTTTCTTCTATTAATATAGTGTTAATAGAAGAATCGAAAAATCAAAAAAGCCCAGAACTGAATCCTGAGCTTTTCGTTAATATATTTTCTCTAAATGGATTGTGTTTTGCGGATGTGATTAGGATCTTACGGATGAGTGTAAAAGAAATAGGGTTAACTGGATTTCTTTCTATCAGAAAACGCATGAGGAGCGCCTTTTTTACCACCATCAATAACATATAGTTTAGGAGCTAATCTCTTTTTTGCTCCGTTTTCAGGATGGAGCTTCATATAATTTTCGTATTCTTTGCGAAAGAATTCGTCGGTTTCCCGTTCGAGTGCTTTCCTTTCGTTAAACTCTGCTACGAATCTAAATAGATGCTTCATATGAATTCCTCCTTGTGGGGTTAAAAGGTCTTAGTTTAATAGTAACATAAAGCGGGTGAATATTAACCTTTTTTTACAATTTTGGAGAAAATAATGGATATTTATGATAGTAAAGACTTAAAAAGATAATGTATAAGAGAACCTTACATTAATCCTGGTGGTTAGATATGCCTGGGTTTCAAAAAAAGGAAACGAAGGCATGGTTTCATTTCTTTAATAGTAAAAAAATTCCTTTGGATATATCTATTATACACTAAATATTCTGATAATGGAGCAAAATATTGATTCTTGCTTTCTATTGATAGAGAGTGTCACTAATGTTTATTTAATGTCCATAGTGATTCATTCCCCGAATCGACGAAAATAAAACAACCCCGCCATAGGGGAAAACGCCGATTCCCGCCTGCAAGTGACGGGAATCGGCATTGTCATATCCTGAAATTCTGGACTTGTTCAATCAGTTGCGCCGCTGAAGATTCGAGCTCACCGGCATGTCTGGTAATTTCATCCATAGCCGAGCTGGATTGTTGAGCGGAGGCGGACACTTGCTCGATCCCTGCTGCGGACTGTTCTGAAACGGCTGCGATGTCTTCGATGGCCAGATTGATGTTTTTACTATTAGTAGAGATATAGTTCAATTCATCTGTAATATGTTGGATTTTCGTACTCATGTCATCGACAGAATGATTGATCGTCTCAAAGGTTTGACCGGTACGGGTAATTTGTTTCGTTCCCTCATCGACCTGTGAATAACCATCTTCCAGGGAGCGGACGACGTTTTTTGAACCAGACTGTATAGTGCCTACGATTTCGGTAATATCTCCTACGGAATGGGTTACCTCTTCTGCAAGTTTTCGCACTTCATCCGCGACGACGGCAAAGCCTTTGCCATGTTCGCCAGCTCGTGCAGCTTCTATGGCAGCATTCAGGGCCAAGAGGTTGGTTTGATTGGATATATCCTTGATGACCTGAACGAGCTGCGAGATTTCCTGTGAACGAGAATCGAGCCCTTTCACCTGCTCGACGGCATCCTTGACGATGCTATCGACCGTTTTCATTTGCTGGACTGAACTGCGCATCAAAATGGTTCCTTCCTTTGTCAAGGTAAGGATTTCGCTTGAACTCATGAATACCGCTGCCCCGTCAAGATGGGCCTGTTCGATCTTACCGGTGAAATCCTCCATCATGCGGACCATTTCCGTTGCCCGGTTGGCTTGTGACTCCGAACCTTCCGAAAGTTCATACATCGTGGTGGCGATCTGCTTGCTGCCCTGCTGCCCTTCAAATGCTGATTGTGTCAGGCTTTGGCTTTGGTTGGAAACGGATTCGGATACAGCCAGTGTTTTTTCGATCGTATCACGGAGGTTTTTCTGCATTTGATTGGCAGATGCCGTTAATTCGCCGATTTCATCATTTGACTTATGTTCCAGTGGATCATGATCCAGCTCTCCGGCTGCCACCGATTTCATCCGATCCCTGATTTTAAGGAGGGGAGCGGTAATGAGCTGGGCAGTGACGATTGCGAGCAGAGTGCCAATGATGACGGCGGCAATGGAGATGATGATGCTAGTCACCTTGACCGATTTCCCGCTTGCCATGACGGTTTCGCCTGAAGCTTGAATCAATTCCTCCTGTTCCGAAGCGAGTCCCTTGAAGCCCTCCATTATATCGTTACTGATGGGTGACACTTCGTTTTTGAGGATTTCTTTAGCTCGTTCCGGATTTCCCTTTTCATATTGGGTGAATACCCGCTCGACAATCATCGTCCTCCAATCCACACTTTTTTCGATCAAATCCTTCGCTTCCTCCGAATCGCTCAAAGACAAAAGCTTCTCCTGGATGTTTTGGCTATCATCGGTATATTGTAAGAACTTTTCTTTATAACTTTCGTCGCCGTATAAAATGTAGGCTCTAGCGAATGCCGTTCTTTGGGAAAGATTATATAACAGTTTTTCGCTCTCGATCAGAAGCGGCAGTTCCTCTTCAATAATATTTTGCGAATGTTTCAGTGACTTGTTGCTACTATAAATACTGAATGCTCCTAAGATGATACATAAAGATATGGTGAGTGAAAATGCCGCCAGTATCTTTCCTTTAATGCTTTTCAAATGAATGGACCCCTTTATCAATAAGTTTGTTCACTTATTTATCGGAAAAATGATGAATATGTTAATGGGTTTGTCCAGGATACCAAGTTTCCCATTAGGTCTGGTCACCCTATACAAACAACTTGATTTCTTCTCGTTTTCAGGGTACGATTGGGTTGGAAAATAGTATATTCCGCGTTAAGGCGGAAGAGGTTCTAGCTACCCTCTCAAAAAAACTAAGGAGAAACAGTACTCTATTCTTAGGGTGCTGTTTTTTTCCGTAAAAAGGAGTTTTATAGAAATGAAGAAGAAAGAAAAGGCAGTGGTAGTGTTTAGCGGAGGTCAGGACAGTACGACCTGTTTGTTTTGGGCGATGGAGAGATTCGAGGAAGTCGAGGCAGTGACCTTCGATTATAATCAGCGGCACAGCTTGGAAATCGAATGCGCCCAACAAATAGCGAAGGAGCTGGGCATCAACCATCATATCCTGGACATGTCGCTGCTGAACCAGCTGGCGCCCAATGCGTTGACGAGAAGTGACATTGCAGTGGAAGACGGGGAAGACGGCGAATTGCCATCAACCTTCGTTCCGGGAAGGAATTTGCTGTTCCTTTCGTTTGCCGGGGTTCTGGCCAGCCAGATCGGGGCTAAACATATTGTCACAGGCGTCTGTGAAACGGATTTCAGTGGATATCCTGACTGTCGCGATGTTTTCATTAAATCGTTGAACGTAACCTTGAACTTGTCGATGGACCAGTCATTCGTAATCGATACGCCGCTTATGTGGCTGAATAAAGAAGAAACATGGGAGCTTGCCGATCAGCTTGGAGCGTTCGAATTTGTCCGCGAAAAGACGCTGACTTGCTATAATGGCGTCATATCGGACGGCTGTGGGGAATGTCCGGCATGTAAGCTTCGTAAAAAAGGGCTGGATGACTACGTAAGCAGACGGAGGGTCCACTCATGATGTATGGTTTTAAAATCGTCGATAAGCTTCAAAAAATAGATGTGGATATAAAGCGCAGCCAGCTGAACTATACAAAGAAGAGGGTCCTGGTCAGCAAGGAATTCACTTTTGACGCAGCACACCATCTTCATGACTATGAAGGGAAATGCAAGAATCTTCATGGTCACACCTACAAGGTCGTTTTTGGATTGAGCGGCTATACGGATTCACGCGGTTTGATGATAGATTTCGGTGACATGAAGGAAATATGGAAAAATGAAATTGAAATCCACCTCGACCATCGTTATTTGAATGAAACGCTGCCGCCCATGAATACAACCGCCGAAAACATGGTTGTTTGGATATACGAAAAAATGGCCGAAGCCCTTTCAATGAAAGATTACCAGGGTGCCAGGGTTGAATTTGTCCGTCTCTATGAAACACCGACAAGTTATGCCGAGGCGAGACGGGAGTGGATGGAAAGTGAGTAAACTTCCGGTTATGGAAATCTTCGGCCCGACCATCCAAGGTGAGGGAATGGTCATTGGCCAAAAGACGATGTTCGTTCGTACTGCTGGCTGCGATTATTCCTGTTCGTGGTGTGATTCGGCTTTTACCTGGGATGGATCAGGGAAGGAAGATACCGTCCACATGACGGCAGAAGAAATTTGGGGCGAGCTGAAGCGAATTGGAGGCTCGGGTTTTTCCTTCGTGACCATATCCGGGGGGAATCCGGCCCTTCTGAAAAATCTGAATGGCTTGATCGCCTTGCTGCACGAACACAACATCAAAATCGGTGTCGAAACGCAAGGAAGCCGTTGGCAGGACTGGTTTCTCGATATCGATGAACTGACGCTATCACCTAAGCCGCCGAGCTCGGGAATGAGCACGGACTTTACGGTGCTCGATCAAATATTGGAGAAGCTTGCCGGCCGAAATCCCAACAACCATGTCTCATTGAAGATTGTCGTCTTTAATGAAGAAGATTATCAATATGCCAAACATGTACATGAGCGGTATCCTGGCATTCCTTTTTATCTGCAGGTCGGCAATGACGACAGCAGGACGGCGGATGATCAGCATCTGATCAGCGGATTATTGAAGAAATATGAAGAGCTAATCGATAAAGTGATAGCCGATGATGAATTGAATGACGTGAAAGTTCTCCCGCAGCTGCATACCTATATATGGGGCAACAAGCGGGGCGTATAAAGAAAAAAGGCAGTGTGAAGCATATTCACACTGCCTTTTTTCTTAAACTGTTTGAATATATGAAGCTTTCAATGAAGTGGTCTATTTAAGTCCAAAACGATCCATTTGCGTTACGGTATAGGCAGGAAAGACGTCATAAACCTTTGACCCTGTATGTCCACCGAAACGCCAGGGGACAAGATCAGCTGAAATCGTATTGAGAAAGAAAAGATTATGAGCCAACATGACCTGCCATATTCTTTACCAATGGTCAGTAATTTCATGGCAAATTTTCACGGTGGTTAATAAAAAGGGTAGATCACTTAAAAAAACCGTAAATTAGCCATTTTTATGAAACGAAACCTCGTCTACTTCGTCTAATATAGTAAACCATGAACGGTGGAAGGAGACCTATGAAATCAAAAAAGGCTGTTTTATTCATGTTGCTGCTGACCGGTTTGACAATGCCCAACGAGGCTGATGCTGATGAAATAGGATTCGCTTCCGATTACCAAGCTTTACACGCGGCACCAACATTCACGATAACTGAACAAGTAAAAGATGTGATGATGCTGCATGTGGTCAGGGGGGAGGAGCGAAAATTCGGATTTATTGATAAACCTTTAGTGGTGGATAAGGAAACTGTATTGGAATGGCTCTTTTGGAGAAAGGGTGAAGAGATTCCTTTAGGCGAACTTAAGGTAACGGCCGCTCAAGCTGGCAGTGGAATGAGCCATACAGTTAAAGGGGAAGTGATCAATGGTAAAACGCCGATCGAAGAATTACCTAAAACGTATACGCCGCAGCCAGTCAGCTTTAAAAGCGGGGGCAATGTGGTTCCTGCCTCCATGGCGACCACGATTTTGACCTTTACGGAAACCGGCATCTGGGATTTACAGATTTTTATTAATGATGAATTCATCGGCAATATGAAGGTATCAGTAACCGAAAAAGGCGAATCCGTTATCGATTTGTAATATACAACCATACCCATTTGTATTAAAATAAGGATGGTTAAATATGGATGGAAGGGATGAATGAATGAAAAAGAAAGTAGGCATATTATCTTCAATAATCATCGCATTGACCGGTTGTTTTGTATTCGCTCTCCTTTTTTTTAAAAAAACTGATCCTCTAGAAGACATGTTTATCGTTCATCCAGCAAATCGAGTAATCACAAATGAAGTCATACTCAATGGTGATGAAGCGGATAAGGGCAACCTCGAAGATATTGATTGGAACGATGAGGAACAGATAAGGGAATTGGCAAGAAAACAATATAAGCAAGGGGAGAGTGGGGAAATCATTTTCGTGAAGGAACCCGATTACAATCTAGAATAATGAAGAGGGGTGCAGTGAATCTTGATCGTTTCGGATAGTGTCTATGGACAGTACGTTGTAGAGGGGGTTCTTGAAGAGCTGATGTTAAGTAAACCGGTCCAAAGGTTGAAGGGGGTGCATCAAGGAGGAGCCAGTTATTTAGTGAATGAGAAATGGAATGTGACACGATTTGACCATTCCGTTGGCGTGATGTTATTGATCATGAAGCTTGGTGGATCATTGGAGGAACAGATTGCTGGCCTGCTGCATGACGTATCCCACACGGCCTTCTCGCACGTCATCGATTTCGTTCTCGATTGTGAAGAGGAAGATTATCATGAAAAAATATATGAACAGATCATCATGAATTCCGAAATCCCCTTTATCCTGAAGCGGTATGGATTTCAGTTGGAAGCTATTTTTGATTCGGAATGGAAACTATTGGAACGATCCGCACCTGAGCTATGCGCCGATCGAGTCGATTATACCCTCCGTGACATGTATCACTATGGAAACATCACGCTGGAATCCGTAACGGACTTTCTGGAGCATATAATCATCGTGGACGGACGCATGTACCTCGATGATCTTGAAGCTGCTGAATGGTTCGTGGAGACATATTATGGCGAAGTGATCGATTTTTTCATGGATCCGCTTAATATTTATGGCTATGATGCTTTGGCCAGGACCTTGAAATGGGCTTTGGATAAAAAGCTGATCGGCCTTGATGACCTGCTTGGTGAAGATGAAGAAGTTATGCTCTTGTTACACGCCATTGAAGACGATGACTTGAAAAAACTGCTGAAACGGATACATGGGAATGTTAAGCTGTATGAGGTTCAAACGGACTACGATCTCCATCGGAAAACGAAAGTGCGACTGATCGACCCCTCCGTCATGCATGGAAGCCAATTGGTGAGGGCCTCGAATCTATCGAAAAAAGTGAAAACCATGGGAAACGAGGCCTGTGAAAAAGCTACAAGGGGAATGTATGTAAAAGTGATGGACCCAAGGATGAACAGCCATCCTTGAGTCCATGTTAAAAAAGGATGGACGCCCTCAATGTATGCACGCCATTTTCCAGATAGCCCTTTAAACAGGTTAATGTATAGACCCAGCCTTCTTTTTGGCCGATCATTTTGTTGATGATCTCGGGGTCATCCGCTTTCAAACCTTTTTCGTTCACTTCAATGATCGTATTTGTCTCATCCACTTCTTCCAACAGGATGGTAACCATCGTTTCTTCATCATTGCTACCCCAGGAAAATGCGATTTTCTTATTTTCGACCATTTCTAGTACAGTTATCATAACCTCGGCCGCGTATTCCTCATATTTCAATGTAATGGTTTTGCCTTGACCCCATCTTTCAGAACTTGTCGAGAACCAAAAATTCCCGATTTTATCAGGGCTTACGATCGCTTCGAACACATCACTGCTAGGTTTGACAATTTTGAATTTCGTTGTTACCTGGGTATCCATACAAAAACGACTTCCTTTCCCATCATGATTTTCCTTTTCTTCCCGATTGTATCATGATATTTTCATCGTAGCTGGAAACTGCTTGATTTCCAACCATTTTCAAGCTACGATAAAAAAAGGAAAATAATAATCCGCTCGGGCGGAAGAGGTTCTAGCTACCCTCTCAAAAAAACTAAGGAGAACAGTGCTCTTTCTTGGGGTGCTGTTTTTTCTGTAAGAGGAGATTGTAAGACATGTTAAGAATTTTATTGTATTTAGTATCCATCATCACCGCAAATGTGGTGACAGCAGCTTTTATGCCATTACATTTTGGTATGTTCATCATACCGATGGGGACGTTGCTGATTGGAGGAACATTCATCTTTCGAGATCTGGTCCAAAATAAATTCGGCCGGGCGAAAACCTATTTTTGCATCATCATCGCACTCATATTATCTGCCTGTGTATCCTTTTTATTAGGGGATACTTTATTGATCGTATTCGCTTCCGCATTATCGTTCGTAGTGGCTGAAACGGCCGATACGGAAATTTATACCCGGCTAAAGTTGCCCATGAGCTGGAGGGTGCTGTACAGCGGAATCGTGGGAGGCTTTTTCGATTCGGTGCTTTTTGTCGTGATCGGCCTAAGCCCACTCGGTGCCAACATCCTGCCATGGGAAGCCGTACCAGCCGCGATCATCGGGCAAATCATCGTAAAAACGATCATTCAGTCGATCGGTGCCGTACTGCTCGGACAAATCCATATCAGGCTGGAGAAGCGCGTAGTCTCCGGTTAAATGGGAGGAGTGAAACGCTTGATGGATGGATCCAAAAAGAAAGAAGACAGATGCTATTGCCTCGAAGCCTTTCGTGAAAAATACGGTCCGCATGTCCAAGGCGAATGCATGAAGCTCTCCTGCGCCAATTATCGCAAGCATAAAGAAATAGATGAAAAAGGGCCAAATTAGGCCCTTTTTTATATGGCGGAATTACCTATTCCTACGGATGTGAGCAGCCTGAACACTCGACAAAAAGCCATCATCCATAAGGACACGCCCGATTTGCGAGTACAAGCGAGTAAACGCCTGGAATTCGCGAGTAGAAGCCTTAAAATCATGAGAAAACGCTCAAATTGACGAGTAAACGCCCAATTTCCGAGTGAATCCCCCAAATTCGCGAGTCAAGCATATCGTTCAAAATTTTTCTGAACTTTTTCGAATGAGGGTTTCCAGGAGGGAAAAGCATTGTCGTTTCCGTTCGAGTTCAAGTTGGCCCATTTCGGTGACGGAATAATATTTCCTGCGGCCGGATTCGGATTCTTTCCAGTGGCCTTTTATGAATTGTTTTGCTTCCATCCGTTTGAGGGCGGGGTAGAGGGTGCCTTCGCCGATCTCATATTTTCCCATGCTCATTTCCTTCAAGATCTTTGTCATTTCATAGCCATAGAGCTTTTTTTGTTGTAGGAGTGATAGTAAAAGGAGGTCGATGCTTCCTTTCATTAATTCCTTATCCAAAGCAACCCGCCTCCTGATTTTGTTAGTAAAGTGTAATGCGTTGTACATCGTATCACAAGGTTCATTTTACTTTTCTTTTAAAAAATGGTTAAATGACGATTGCTAAATAAATTCAATCATAGTAAAATGTGCTTCGGAACGGATGAGTTGCATGTAGTGTGTAAGGTTACTATATCCAATTATGAATTGTTCTATGAGATTACGGATTGGGATAGGAGAAAACCTTACTCAAGGGGTATTGATTGATTTTTTGTTAAAAATCATTTAGATTCTATTTATCAACAAGAGCAGAAAGAAGGTCCTAGTTAGATGAAAGTGAAAGCACCTGAGTCATTCACATACAGAGGTGGAAATAGAGCTGTCCTTTTACTTCACGGGTTTACCGGAAGTACGGGGGATATGAAAAAATTGGGGAAATATTTACATGATCGCGATTATACTTGCCACGGACCTCTTTATAGAGGGCATGGATTGCCTGCGGAGGAACTTGTTCAAACGAGTCCAAAGCAGTGGTGGGAAGATGTAGAGAATGCGTATCAATACTTGAAGGATGAAGGCTACGAAGAAATTGCCGTTATAGGCATTTCCCTTGGCGGTGTCTTTTCATTAAAAGTCGGAATTGAATTGCCTGTAACAGGTGTCGTTTCCATGTGTGCCCCTACAATAGGGAATGATGTAGACCGATTAAATAATCGGATGCTCAGTTATGCACAAGCTTATAAGAAGTTTGAGGGCAAAGATGCAGAACAAGTTGCCGCTGAAATGGATAAGCTTAAAGAGGAGCCAATGTCATCCTTACAGGAAGCACTTGATATGATTAATGATACAGCCGATAAACTGGATTTGATCACTTCACCTACACTTGTGTTACAGGGAAGTCTTGATGACCCGGATTACAGAAATAGTGCATCTATTATATATAATGAAGTGGATACACAGCATAAATCATTGATATGGTATGAGAAATCTGGCCATATCATTACATTGGGCAAAGAGCGTGAACAGGTGTATGAGGATGTATACCGGTTCTTGAATACACTGCCTTGGTAATTGCAATTCGGTTTATCTTTATGTATAACAGGGCACCCCTGTCAAAATGAAGCCACCAATTTGGTGGCTTTTTTGCTGAAGCAGTTGTGAAAGCTTCTCGATTTGTATCTCGCCCAGGTCGAGGTCAGTAAGTGTTTCATCTTTGTCGAAATATTTATATTAATATAATAATTACAAAACGTATTGTAATTGAAAACAAAGTAATTTAAGATTATATTTTCCCTAAGAATATAAAAAAAATATCCTTGTATAATATCAGTGACGATGGTCTGATAGTTTCTACCTGGCAGCCGTAATGCCGGACTACAAGGAAGTATGAAAAATGGTGAGATGAACGGGTATAGGTTTGTTGGCTTTTTGACCAGCACACCGCCCTGTTTTGATGCAGGCCCTTACCTTTTCACACTTTCTTCCTGCGGCTGAAAGTGTGAAAGGGTAAGGGCTTTTTTATAATGAATGGGAAATGATAAAACAAAGGGGATGAAAGCATGTATTTCTTATTGAATATACTAGGTGTTTTAGTTGTAATGGGCATCGTTTACCTTTGTTCACCCAATAAAAGGAGAGTTAATTGGAAGGCCATCCTTACTTTGCTGGTGTTTGAATTGCTTATCACGTGGTTCATGTTATCGACCAAAATTGGGGCATGGGTCATTAATCTGATTGCTTCCTTCTTCACTTGGTTAATTGAATGTGCAAATGAAGGGATTTCTTTCGTGTTTCCTTCACTTATGGCAAATGAACAAGTGGATTTCTTTTTTAGTGCCTTGATGCCAATCATTTTCATTATTACGTTTTTTGATGTTTTATCGTATTTTGGCATACTTACTTGGATCATTGATAAAGTGGGTTGGCTCATTTCGAAAGTTTCCGGTTTACCTAAGCTAGAGAGTTTCTTTTCCATCCAGATGATGTTCCTTGGGAATACGGAGGCACTGGCCGTCATCCGGTCTCAGCTCGGTGCGATTAAGGACCAGCGATTATTGACATTTGGCATCATGGGCATGAGCAGCATAAGCGGCTCGATCATTGGTGCCTACTTATCCATGGTTCCGGCAACCTATGTTTTTGTAGCGATTCCTTTGAACTGCCTGAATGCCTTGCTGATTGCCAACATGCTTAATCCTGTCGAGGTCAGTAAGGAGGAGGATGTCGTATATGTTCCTTCTAAAGAGGAAAAGAAGGATTTCTTTTCCACCATTTCGAACAGCATGCTGGTTGGAGCCAAGATGGTTTTCGTCATCATGGCAATGGTTATCGGTTATGTTGCGTTAACGGCAGCTTTAAATGGCATTTTCGGCTTCTTTATTGATGGCTTGACGATCCAAAAGATTTTTTCCGTAATATTTAGTCCTTTTGCATTTCTGCTTGGACTATCTGGACATGATGCCATGTATGTGGCGCAATTGATGGGAATCAAGCTGGCCACGAATGAGTTCGTCGCCTTGCTCGATTTAAAAGATAAAATCAGCAGCCTGCCACCGCATACAGTCGCTGTTGCTGTCACCTATTTGACGTCATTTGCCAACTTCAGTACAGTCGGGATGATTTATGGAACCTTCAATTCGATCCTCAGTGATGAGAAATCGAACATCATCGGAAGGAACGTTTGGAAACTGTTGGTCAGCGGAATGGCCGTTTCCTTGCTGAGTGCCATGATGGTAGGGTTATTTGTTTGGTAATGTACCGGTAAAAAAAGGAGTGCACCCATTCCATAAAGGGCGCACTCCTTTTTCCGTTTCCGTTCATTTCCTCAAATAGTTTTCTGTGTAATAGGGTTTCTGCTCTTGATCGAAAGCGACTCCGACACCGAGTGATTGGAAATCCTTCTGTAATTTGTTTTCCCTGTGGCCGATGGAATTCATCAACCCTTCATGGGCGAAGATGCTGCTGTTCTGCCCAGCAGCCAGGTTCTCGCCGGCCATTCGAAACTTGATATGGTCATCCTCCATCCGGTCGAAGGGAGATTCCCCTTCAAGATTGGTATGGTTGAAATATTGATTCACGGCCATATCCTTACTATGGTCCTGGGCAGTGACTTTGACTCGCTTATCCCATGTAAGCACGGAAAGATCATGATTGACCCGGGCTGCATTGGTCAAATCGAATAACTGGTATTCAAAGCCCTGCTTTAGCTCGGGGCTGGCCGCTGTAAAATAACCGCTCTTTTGCTTTTCGAGATCAGCGTTGATGATTTGGATGGATGTGACGGTATTTTTTTCGTGTTTATCATAAAAGATGGTCACATAGCTCTGATCCATTTCAAACATCTCGTATTCGCCATCGCTTTTGATCTGGTAATAGACGTTTCCTTTAAGCAGCTTGGTGATGGGCTCCCCCAGTTTTTCAGCGACGTCTGCTTTAGGTGTGCCCCGTTTGATGCCTTGCTTCGAAGAAATCAAGTCCTGGTTCGTATATAAACCGACGACTTGATTGTTCGTATCGTAGGCAACCATGAAGAAGTTTTGGTAATTTTCGTGATAGGCATACCATTCAACTCCATATTCGTTCCGTGTATGGCGCTTCGCCTCACCAGCAAGTTTTTCCACATCGTCCTTCGAGTCGCCCATTTCGATATTACGGACGGAAAAACTGGCTTCAGCTGGCGCTTCCAGTGCTGGTTTTTTCACTTTTTCCGTTTCCTGCCGCTCCTTATCGGTAGCGGTATCCAATGTTTCGGTCAGCGATCCCATCAGGTTGTTGACGCATGTGTTAAGCTTTTCCAGGGCGTTCGAAACCTCTGGCCCGGTTATGAGGGAATGAAAATCGGATGCAAAGGATTGAACCCCCGCCTTGACCCCAGACTCCTGAATGTCTTTTCCATATCCATGCCAAAAGGCACCGAGCAGGAGGATGAGGACAACTATATTAAATAATCTCTGCAAATAGTTCACTCCGCTCTATTTAAAATAGACTTAAAGAATGGGTGGGGCACATAATAGCAATAGTGAGCAGATGATCAGTACGTTCGAGGCCGTTTTAGGCAGCCTTTCCTTCCCCTTGCCAGCGTACCAACCACTGAATTGGAGTTTATTTCGATACCAAACAAACAATAAAATCAGGATGGCGACCGTACCCAACCAGCCATACTGCCCCGTGTTCACGCCTATGCTATTATAAATGCCATATACAATCGCCGAAAAAACCGAACCGGCAATGCCGAATATCAAGATGATGCGAATCAATTCCAATAAAACTCTCATAGGTCACTCCTTAGTTTCCCCAATTATACTCATTCGTTTACAAAATAAAAAATTTAAAGAATCAGCATGATCCTGTTTCATGCAAAAAAGCGTATGAATGGTATTACATATTATACCAAAAAATGGCGAGTATTAAAACAGGGCAGGATGTTTCGGATCGAACTTAATTTAGCGGTTGATGGATATGTGGTAGTAAAAAAAGATTAGCCGACTAGGCTAATCTCAGTTTGTAGACAAAAGGTTACGAGAGTTGGGCTCTTCGAGCCGCTATGTTAAGCCGTTTTAGGACCTTGCCATGTCCAAGTGGCCATCTTCTTTAAATTCATGGCAGCGAAAGTAAGCATCGCCTG
>NZ_LNNH01000028.1:214340-231872 GCF_001542915.1 Peribacillus simplex
TTTGATTTCTTCTTGAAGACGTCCTTGATATGCTCGTGTTTCTTTACGAACGATTTTCTTTTCAAATTTCCGTTTATTCGCACTGGCTTTCACATGTGTGGAATCCACGAAAACGTGTTCTACACTTATTAACTTTTTATTAGCAGCTGTCATTAAAATGCGACAGAAAATCTGTTCAAACAGGTCTGTATCTTTAAAGCGTCGCTCATAATTTTTTCCGAACGTAGAGAAATGAGGTACTTTATCATGGAAACCATAGCCTAAGAACCAACGGTAAGCCATATTGGTTTCAACTTCTTCAATCGTTTTACGCATGGAACGAATACCGAAGGTATATTGAATGAAAGTCAGTTTAACTAAAATAACTGGATCAATACTTGGGCGTCCTACCTCTGAGTACATATCTTTCACCAAGTCATAAATGAAAGTGAAGTCAATGGCAGCCTCCATTTTACGAACCAAATGGTTCGGTGGCACCAGTTGATCTAAAGTAATCATTTCAAGTTGATCTCGCTGAATAGAATCATGTTTAGAAAGCATCCTCATCACCTCAAGTTTTAATCCTTCAATTTTAAAACAAAAATGACTCCAGTCAAAAGTGTTCTATCTAAATGGTAAGACAAAGTTGATTGGAACGGAAGGTACGAGACTCCTGCGGGAAAAGCGCGTCTAGGGGAGACCCCGCAGGCAAAGCCGAGGAGGCTCCCCGACCGCCCGCGGAAAGCGAGTGCCTGGAGTGGAAATCAACGTCTAAATTGTACAGGCCATAAAAATAGACAAACTCGATTTTCATCGAGTTTGTCTACAGTCTGTAAGAAGAGGCTGCCTGTATTTTTCAGGCAGCCTCTTCTTTAGTTTCCACTCCCCTCAATAAAACAGTTCATATAACCTTTCTTCGCGTATCACATCTTTTCTATCGGATCCTTCGTTTGCAAAAATACAGCCGTTTTCTTTGAGTCTGGGCTCCTTACTCTGGGGGTTTGCTGTTTTACTCTCGAATTGGGTGCGCGTCTCGTTTTTTCAGCAGCTTTCTCCTTAAATGGAGAACTTTTTTCGCGACATAGATAGCTTTACTCGCGAGTTTTTTGTATGGTCTACGGGAATTATATTAGGTCAATGCAAAAGTGCAGTGCAATGAGACGGACAAGATTTTTCAAGTAAAAGAAACTTATACATGTAAAATGAATGTGAAGTCCAGTCATTGCAGTGATAAAAACCGCTGAAAATCCTTCAAAGAATCCACTATGCTACTTCGTTTAAATACCATATTCCTATAAAATCAGTTCTCAAGAACCGCTCGAAAGTAGTATAATATACCCAGTATATTATACCCACTTATAAGGAGCTAATCATGTACCCGACTTTCACATTTTATTCAAAAGTACACATCATCAAAAATCAGCGTTATTGCGAATGTGGCATTATCCATAATTATCGACGGTTAGTCGAGAAAAAAGATTTGAAGCGAGTTGTTTTCAAGCCCATGGAGGAAATTACCTGCACTCCTTGTAAAGAGAGGTTCAAGTAGCATGCAGACGTCTCATTGAACAAAGTATTTACTCATCCTTTCATAATCGCTTGTCATTTTATGTTAAAATAATTAAATAGGCAAATTTTATGAAAATAAAAGACGCAAAGCCACGGGCCTAAACCAACGACTTAGTTGTCATGGCAGCCGGGCCGCCAAGATTTATCTTGATTAGATTGTTTAATTATTTATTTCTTGCCCCTTTTTTAATTTGCCTAACATTAAAAAAAAGAGGGTTTTATATGTTTTTTCCAACCATTTATTCAGCTAATACGGATGAGCGGCACATCGTTAAAGACAAAAATACGTGTGCATGCGGCAAAAGATATCATGTTTTTGCCATACTGACCAGAAGCGACCTTCGAAAAATCACGTTCAAACACTATAAGGAAGTGTCATGCCCAATATGCAAGTCCAGCATCAAGCATGAGGAATGATCCCTTATACCATGACTGTTCCCTTCCTTTCTTACGTTGATGCTGCACCAGATTCAAGTCAGGTGTCAGGAGGGGAATGTTTTTAGGTAAAACCTAACCTACTTGCCATCCAACAAGCTATTTCTATCAATCTTAATACCTTTTATAAGGTGATAGCTTTTCACTTATCTGCATGAAGCACCCCTTGTTTCATCCATACACCCGCTTCAATAACGAACGAGGGATTGTCTCCTCCGTAAACTCCTATCCTTTACCTCCAACGTGATTTGCCCCGCCTCATTAATGATGTCATCCCCCTGATACCCCAGGACTTTCAGATCAATTACCATTAGATTGAAAGAGGGTCTCATGCTATAATTTAGAGCGTGAAAAAATAGCAAACATTTGTAAAGTAAAAGGAGCATTTCATGAATATATCTGCATACAAACAAGAATGGTTCGGCAACGTCCGCGGCGATGTTCTTTCGGGTATTGTCGTTGCCATGGCATTGATCCCGGAGGCCATTGCGTTTTCGATCATTGCTGGTGTTGACCCAATGGTCGGTCTATACGCCTCATTCTGCATTGCCATCGTCATCTCTTTTGTCGGCGGAAGGCCGGGAATGATCTCTGCTGCCACTGGAGCAATGGCACTCGTCATGGTCGACCTTGTGAAAGATCATGGCCTAAACTATTTACTTGCTGCAACGATATTGACTGGTTTGCTGCAAATTATACTCGGTGCCTTTAAAATCGGGAAATTAATGAAATTCATCCCCAAACCAGTCATGACTGGTTTTGTGAATTCTTTAGCCATATTGATTTTCACTGCACAGCTTACCCATTTCGCAGGTGAATCTTGGATCATGTATGTCATGACCGCCGTATCATTAGCGATCATTTATCTTTTTCCGCTGCTTACGAAGGCCATCCCTTCCCCCCTCGTTGCCATCGTATTGATGACGATCGCCGCCATATCCACCGGGGCGACGGTACGTACGGTTGGGGATATGGGGCAATTGACCGAAGCACTCCCCATACTCATGCTTCCGGACGTCCCTTTGACATTCGAGACTTTGGCCATCATTTTTCCTTATTCCATTGCTCTTGCGTTTGTAGGACTTCTCGAATCATTGTTGACGGCCCAAATAGTCGATGAGCTGACAGACACGCCAAGCAATAAAAATCTGGAAGCTAAGGGTCAGGGCATAGGCAATGTCATCGCCGGATGTTTTGGCGGGATGGCGGGATGTGCGATGATCGGGCAATCCGGAATCAACATCAAGTCCGGAGGGAGAGGCAGGCTTTCCACATTTGTGGCAGGCGCCTTCCTTATGGTATTGATTGTCGCATTGAATGGCGTCCTTATAAAAATCCCCATGGCTGCACTCGTTGCTGTCATGATCATGGTTTCCATCGGGACATTTGACTGGTCTTCATTAAAGAGGATCAAGATAGCGCCAAAGACGGATGCAGCCGTGATGATTGTAACGGTCCTCATCGTCCTTTATACACATGATTTGTCGAAAGGGGTTTTTGCCGGGGTGCTCTTGAGCATGATTTTCTTCTCGGCCAAAATATCCAAGGTGACGGTTGAAAAAACGGCAGACATAATCAATAAAAAAATGATTTACGAGATTCGAGGACAAATCTTTTTTGCTTCGGTGCAGGACTTTGTTTCAAAATTCGATGTTAATGATGATGCAGATGCGATCATCATTGATTTTTCCCATTCAAAAATATGGGATGCTTCTGCGGTCGCTGCTGTCGATACGGTTGTCCATAAATATCAGCAACAAGGCATTTCCGTACATGTACAGGGCCTCGATCTGGAAAGCTCCTTATTGCTTGATAAACTTGCCACATCCATTAGTAAAATATCCTGAAGAACGATCTTGCTGGCGAATAGAACCTTTTCAAAACCGACAGAATAAATAACAGGAAATATGTCGATATGGAAGGGAGCGAAAAGCATGACACCCGAGCAGGATTATACGGCTGCCAATCTTTCACCAGATTTATTGGATGAGTTGAAAAGCTTTGAAAGCAAGCTTGGCGAGGAAGCGAATAAAGAATTGATTGTCATCGCCTATGAAAAGGAGAAGGATTCCTTGAATTAAGCAAAAAGACGGAAACATGATCATTCGTAATGTTTCCGTCTTTTTTTGGGTATGGAAAAAGGGTGCTGCTGCACCCTTTTTCACTTACTTATTTACTGAATACATCCGTTAATACAGGCACGATTTGTTTTTTGCGCGAGACTACGCCTTCCAAAACGGCGATGTTATTGTTCAATGTAACGTTATAGGCTTTTTCGACTGCATTCGCTGCTCTTCCAAGAGCTAGGGCTACAGAATCATTTGTCAGGATATCCGTAACGACGAATAGGAATAAATCCAATTCCTTCACTCCGATAACCGCTTCAATCGCCGCTTCCAATTCAGCTTGCTTAGCAAGGACTTCATTCGGATCTACAGCATTGACTTGGGCTATTTCCACTTTTGCCATTCCCATGCTGAATTCTTTTGCATCAAGAGTGATCAGCTGGGCAATCGTCTTGTCGCTTAAATCAGCTCCTGCCTTCAGCATTTCCAATCCATAAGTTTCAGCGTTGACTCCGGCAATGGCAGCCAGCTCCATGGCCGCTGCAACGTCTTGCTCAGTGCAGGTCGGGGACTTGAACAATAAAGAATCGGAAATGATGGCAGATAGCATTAGCCCTGCTACCGCTTTCGGGACTTCAATTCCATTTTCTTTATAAATTTTATTTAAAATAGTTGCCGTACAGCCTACCGGTTCTGCACGGTAATATAAAGGATCGCTTGTTTCAAAGTTAGCGATGCGGTGATGGTCGATAACCTCCAGCACACGGACTTGGTCAATATCCTCAGCACTTTGCTGGCGTTCATTATGATCGACAAGGATCACGGCCTCCGCCTCCCCTGCCACTTTTTCGACAAGACGAGGAGCATCGAATTTGAATTGGTCCAGCGCATATTGAGTTTCGCCATTCACTTCACCCAGACGAACTGGTTCAGCATTGATACCTAATTGCTTTTTCAGATCCGCATAAGCGATTGCGGAACAAATCGTGTCTGTATCCGGGTTTTTATGTCCAAAAACTAATACTTTATCCAAGATTTAAATCCCCTTTTTCATAAATATTTTTCCGTGAATCCCCATATCGCACCAAGGGAATGCCACCTTTACGCTACACTTCATTTTAACACAAAATCCGTTAAATTCAGTGCTTGAATTGCCACTTCCCCAAGAAAATCTTTCATTCGCCTTCCCCCTGCCTTCACTTTGTCAATAGATAAGGGTTGGTTTTTCTCAAATATATTAGTTGAATTATCATCGCATATGGCTTACGATAATATAAGCAGAAATACTAGATATTGATTATTAAAACAATACTGATAACTATATATAGAATTTTTTACAATCCAAGGTGCCAGTGATGGCTGAAAAGGGAATCCGGTGCAAACCCGGAACTGTCCCCGCAACTGTGAATGTGACGAAATGAGGAACCACTGTATGGCTCACTATACGGGAAGGACTCAAAGTAGGATGATCATGAGTCAGGAGACCTGCCTTGAATTTTTCACGTTCTTATTCTTCGGGGATTGAGATGATGAAACGATCGTATAACGGCTATTTTATTCATGGCTCTTTATGCTGTCGTTTGATCCGCTCAACTCGTTGGGCGGTTTTTTTATTACCGGAAGTTTACAAGGAGGATTCTTAATGACTCAAACATATAACTCTACCATAAGCGAAAATGATACTGAAACGAATTCCCTTCAGCTTGAGATGCTGTCGAAGGAATTTGAAGGCCGTCTCGATATGGAGAAATTCAAAAAGCGTTTTACAAAATGGCTTGATCGCAAAAGTGATTCAACCGATGAACAGGCTTCAAAGAAACTGATTCAGCTTGCTCTTGAGAGCGTGGATATCGATGCCCCGGATTGGACATTCGTTGCAGCTAAAGAGCTATTGAATACGATGTACAGGGATGCACAGGCCAATCGAGGTTATCAAGGTGTGAGTTATGGTCCATTCTATGACCTTATCCAGGACCTGTCGCAGCTGCAAGACGGCCAACGCTATCCAGTTTATAAATCCGAGCTGCTATCATCTTATACTAAAGCCGAAATCGAAGAACTTGGTTCAGTGATCGACCCTGAAAAGGATAAACTATTTTCCTACATAGGCATCTACCTACTAAACGATCGCTACCTTGCCCGTCCCAAAAAAGACAAAGTGTACGAACTCCCCCAAGAACGCTTCATGATCATCGCGATGGAAATCATGCGTTTGGAAAAAACGGAGCACCGCCTGCAACTTATAAAAGAAGCCTACTGGGCCATGTCCAATCTTTATATGACCGTTGCCACCCCTACACTTTCGAACGCAGGTAAAGCGCATGGACAATTAAGCTCCTGCTTTATCGACGCCATTGAAGATTCCATCGACGGCATCTATCTAGCTAACTACGATGCTGCCAAGGTGTCTAAATTCGGCGGCGGTGTCGGCCTGTATGTCGGGAAGATTCGCTCACTTGGTTCCGATATCCGTGGTTTCTCCGGCAATAGTTCGGGTACGACTCCTTGGATCCGGCTATTTAACCAGACAGCCGTCAGTGTCGATCAATTAGGTCAACGCAAAGGCGCGATAGCGATATACTTGGATGCTTGGCATAAAGATATCATGAGCTTCCTCGATTTGAAGACACAGAACGGGGATGACAGATTAAAGGCACATGATATTTTCACGGGTGTATGCATTCCCGACTTGTTCATGGAGGCTGTACGCGACAGGAAAGAATGGTACCTTTTTGACCCGCATACCGTCAAGCAAACCCTTGGATTCTCACTTGAAGATCTATATGACGAGAAAAAAGGCGAAGGTAGCTTCAGGAACCATTATGCACTTGCTGTCGAAGCCGCAGAGAATGGTACGCTGCCAAGCTACAGCTTTGAAAAAATCAACGCGTTGGACATCATGAAAAGCATCATGATTTCTCAATTAGAAGAAGGCGTTCCATATATGTTCTACCGCGATGAAGTGAACCGGAAGAACCCGAATAAGCATAAAGGGATGATTTATTGCTCCAACCTTTGCACCGAAATTGCTCAAAACCTTAGCCCAACGACGATCACGGATGAATACGAAACAGAAGATGGCGATGTCGTTGTAGTTCGCAAAAGCGGCGATTTCGTTGTCTGCAACCTATCTTCCATTAACTTGCCTCGTGCAGTGGGCAGCGATGTTTTGGAAAGATTGATTCCCATTCAAGTCAGGATGCTCGATAATGTCATTGATGTGAATAATCTTCCGGTCAAGCAGGCCTCGATTTCGAATAAACGGTACCGGGCAATTGGTTTAGGAACGTTTGGCTGGCATCATTTACTTGCCACAGAAAATATTTATTGGGAATCCGACGATGCCGTAGACTATGCCGATGCTTTATACGAAAAAATCGCTTACCTGACAATCAAGGCATCCAACGAGTTGGCCAAGGAAAAAGGATCATACCCTTATTTCGAAGGTTCGGATTGGCACACAGGGGAATACTTCGAGCTGCGTGACTATACGGATCGGAAATGGCTCGATTTAAAAGCGAACATACAGGAGCATGGGACTCGTAATGGCTACTTAATGGCCATTGCCCCTAATTCATCTACTGCCAAAATCGGCAATTCCACTGATGGAATCGATCCATTGTATGAAATAGAATTTTATGAAGAAAAGAAAAACTTCAAATTCAAGGTAACGGCACCTGGTTTGACGCCAAATACGTATGAATATTATAAAAAGACACGCTTTAATTTGGATCAACTGGAAAGCATCAGGCAAAACGCAGCCCGCCAAAGGCATATTGACCAGGCAATCAGCTTTAATCTATATGTTCACAACACGATCAAAGCGAAAGTCTTATTGGATATTCACTTAACGGCTTGGGAAAGCGGCTTGAAATCAACGTATTACGTTCGTTCGACTTCTTCCGAATATGATAATGCGTGTGAAAGCTGTTCCAGTTAATAAACGATCATGACCAAGCAATCCATTCTTAAAGGAGTTTTTTCGAATGACCAATCATCTAAAAAAAATCCGGATGCTCGAACCTACGCATCCAACTAAAGCGACCGGCGTATTCAAAGGAGAAGCTTCAGGCTTTCTCCTTTGGAACGATATTCAGTATGAAAAATTCTATGATACCTATACACAGCTCATCAATAATTTTTGGAAGCCATCTAGCGTGAACATGATTCAGGATAAAAAACAGTGGGGAGAACTGGATGAAGATATCCAGGATGCCTTCCTTGATATCCTGACGATGATTGCCGGGATGGATAGCCTGCAAACACCTACCTTGGTGGAAATCCTTCGATACATCAAGGACCCGGCAGCAAAGGCAATCCTTGCCAATATGGCTCAGCAGGAATCGATCCATAATGAATCTTATTCGTATATCCTTGCTTCCTTGATCCCAGTAGGCAAGCAAAAACAGCTTTTCGACCGCATTAAAGAACATCCGGAAGTGATAAAGCGAAATCAGCCGATTGTGGATGCCTATCAAACCTTCGTGGACGATCCAAGCCCACAGCACTTATTCGAGGCTTTGATCCATTCAACAAACCTCGAGGGGATTTATTTCTACTTGGCCTTCGCATTTTATTACAATTTAGGACGGCAAAATGTCATGACCGGTTCGGCTACGATGATTTCGTACATCCATCGTGACGAGATGGTTCATTTCGATTTCATCGGAATGCTCATTCAAATCCTGATGTATGAATATCCTGAATTGAATAATGAAGAAAACACGAAATTCATCTACACAACGATCGAAAAAGCCGTCGAACTTGAAAAGGAATGGTCCGAATACATGCTTGAGGACATTCAAACGAAAGCCGACCTCGATTTGGAAGAATTCAATGAGTACATCGAATATATCGCCAACAAACGGCTGCGCATGTTAGGCCTCGACAATCTGTATAAAGAGTATGACGAAAACCCGATGCCATGGATCAAAACCTTCGATGATGAATCGATCGGACTGACCAAAACCGATTTCTTCGAACAAAAATCAAGAACATACAGTCAAGTGAATGCCAGCAATGGGTTCGATGAATTATAGGATTGCCATCGTTTATCATTCTGCAGGCGGCAATACGAAAGCGCTCGCCGAGGCCATCGGTTCTCTATTGCCTGAAGCTGAACTATATCGCATGAGTGAATTCGATTTACGCACTTTGCCGAATTACGATGCGTTGATCGTGGGTACCTATACTTGGGGCAATGGAGAGCTTCCGGCTAAATCGGCTGCCTTTTATGAACAACTGGAGCAACTTCCGATAGCTTCCCTAAAAACAGGGGTCTTTGGGACTGGCGAAACGAACTACAATCATTTTTGTGGAGCGGTCGATCATTTTCGGGACATGTTATTTGCCAAGAGTCAGTTATTGGTCACCTTGAAGATAGAACAAATGTATCAGGATTCAGACTTGTCCAGATTACAAAAGTTTACCTCATTATTTCAAAATTGAACGAAGGGGGATATGCGATCCGTATATCCCCTTTCGTTTGTTTAAGCCTGGCACAATTCTGCCACGGTAAGGAAAAGGATGATGTATAATGAAGGAAAAAAGGAGAAATCATGGCCGCTACTATTGCTCAGTTACTGCCCATCGTTTTTATGCTGGTACTTGTCGCATTCGTTATTTTCATCGCATTTTACCTATCCGGGCATTTTAATCGTTCAAAACGGATTGAGGAAAAACTGGATAAAGTTCTAAAGGAAATGTCGAGGAAAAAAGAAGGTTTGAACATGAAGAAGGAAAAAATAAAAAGACTCCATAAGAACGGAGTCTTTTTTTATAGGCGTTCAATTATTTTTGAACGTTAGCTGCTTGTGGTCCACGAGCGCCTTGCTCGATTTCGAAAGAAACTTCTTGGCCTTCTTCAAGAGTTTTGAAGCCTTCGCCTTGGATAGCTGAGAAATGTACGAATACATCGTCTTGGCCTTCAACTTCGATGAAACCGAAACCTTTTTCTGCGTTAAACCATTTTACTTTACCTTGTACCATGATAGTTCCTCCTGTGTTTGGAAAAATCCATTTTATTACTATTTTTGGTTCTGGATAATGTTTCAAGAGGAATCCTATAACGGTAAATCCATCTATCAAACTTATTCCGAACAAAAATAATTACCCATATTATATCATGGAAAATCCTAAAAAAACAAGATTATCACAGTAATTCAAGCGACAAATTATCCTAAATTTCTACATTTCCCGCTTCCTGCTTTGACGAAAGCCTTCGTCAAGCAAATAGCGCTCTGCCTCGATCGGGCTCTCGAAACACTCCTCCAAATTCGACCCGGAGTACACGTTCCAGAGTTGATCTTCCCTGATTAGCGAAAGCTCTTGTTTTTCCCTGCCAATCCATGTGCCTTCCAACCTAGCGAACTCGTTATCCTCCTCTTCGATTTCAACCGCAGGTTCAGATAGATAGTCCATGCTTTTCCGGATCAATTCCTTTAATTCCGCTTCCTCATAGTCACGTATATTGATGAACCCTTTACGGTCCGTGTCTTTTTTTCTCATATGTCCTGCATAAACGAAACCATTGCCATTGGGATGCAAGTGCTGAACGACTATCTTTTTCTCCTGGACGCTTTCTGGATAATGGAAGTTCACACGCCCCAATGAAACGTCTTTTCGCTGTAACTCCGGGAAAGTCTCGATAATGCTTAATTTTTCTTCAAATGTTAACAAATTTCTTCCTCATTTCATTAGTTCATCTTGTTTGTCGATTATAACACAGACTGATAAGAAACAATAATCTCCCTCCAGGCAGGCCTAAGCGGAAACTTTGATTCCGGGTACGCCTCTTTCAAGCCTTCCGTTTAAGCAGGCAAAAAATCCGTCTCATTTAATATACGTAACGGCAAAAAGCATCATGAAAGAAATGGCAATGATGATGGCAACCCATAGCCAGGCTAACGTCATATTCCCGGAATCCATGGCAATATATATAGCAGTAGGTATCGTTTGTGTCTGTCCGGGAATATTTCCGGCAAACATTAATGTCGCACCGAATTCCCCCAATGCACGTGCAAAACTCAATATCGTTCCAGTAACGATGGATTTGGCCGCCAAGGGGAGCGATACGAACAGGAACAACCTCAGCTGCCCTGCCCCGTCAACCATTGCTGCATGTTCAATTTCTTCATCTATATCTTCAAAGCCCGTTTTTGCGGATTGGTACATAAGTGGAAAAGCCACCACCGCAGATGCAATCACTGCCGCACACCACGTGAACATTAAGGGCTGATTAAAGATGGTTTCAATGATTTTACCCGGGAGTCCATTTTTGCCAAAAACCACAATCAATAAAAAGCCAACGACAGAGGGCGGCAGGACAAGCGGCAATAAAAATAAGGTTTCCAACAGGACCTTTCCCCTGAATTTCTTTCTGGCCATGATTCGCGCTAGGATGATTCCAACAATGAAAACAATGATGCCTGCTAGCCCAGCCACCTGTATCGATAGCTGAACAGGAGACCAAA
Organism: Peribacillus simplex; assembly: GCF_001542915.1. Classification (GTDB taxonomy): domain Bacteria; phylum Bacillota; class Bacilli; order Bacillales; family DSM-1321; genus Peribacillus; species Peribacillus simplex_B. The sequence continues at coordinate 225,862 of NZ_LNNH01000028.1, forward strand.
AGCCCTCTGTCATGCCGCTATCCCTTCTTTGGTATCAATGATCATCAGCTTATGTAAGTCCTTGTACGTCATGGTCGACATCGAAGGACCTTTATCTGCAAAGGCTGCTTTCATTTCAATTTCTCCCTTTCTTTTTGAAATAACTTTTAAGTTTATTTTTCTTGACATCTTGCTGACACATAGGACGGTTAAAGTAAGGGTATCACAAATAGAAAAATATTTTTCATACCAATAAACTTTGAAACTTTAAAACTTTGAAAACTTGAAGGAGTCGATTTTAAATGGTAACAATTTATACTACTCCAAGCAGTCTAGCCTGTCGTAAAGCAAAAGCTTGGCTTAAGAAGAACGAAATTTCCTACAATGAACGCAACCTATATTCTCAACCTCTATCTATAGAAGAAATAAAAGAGATATTACGTAAGACGGAGGGCGGTACAGATGAAATCATATCGACTCGCTCCAAAAAATTCAAAAGCCTGAATATCGATATAAATAATACACCACTTAATGATCTTTGCAAGCTTATTCAAGATAACCCGGATTTACTTCGCCGCCCGATCATATTCGACCATAAGAACCTGCACGCTGGGTATAACGAAGAAGAAATGGGCCGCTTCCTTCCAAGGAAGGTCCGTCATGTACAATTATGGCGGGCAATCAGCCAATTGGCTTAATATCCATTGTTAAATAAGAGGGTTGTCCAGTAATTTGGACAACCCTTTTGTTAAACTTGATCCGTTTTCTCAAGGATGATCATAAAGGTAGTCCCTTGCTGATTGCTATCCTTCAGTATAAGATCACCTTTTTGTGCTTTGGCGAGCATCTTACTGAATGGCAATCCCAAGCCTAAACCACGCACCTTCAGTTTTTTGTTTTCACCTCGGTAAAATGGTTCGAACACATACTGCTGTTCATGTTCAGGGATACCTCGGCCGCTGTCCTGTACCTCAATGCAGATTTGGCCATCATCTTTTTCATAAAGGTCTATCGTGATTTTCCCGTTGCCATCAAGTGCATGCCTGGCATTATTCAAAAGGTTAATGACGATTTGCTGCATTCGCAAAGAATCTATTTGACCGTAGAGGGGGTCATCAGGAACTTTTACATCGAGCGCGAACGATTGCTCATCATCCTGCGTCACCTGCCAGCGATAGGCAATCTCCTGAATGAATATATTGATATTTTCTTTTTGCAAACGAATCTTGAATGCACCTGCCGAGATGGCATTATAATTAAGCAAATCCTCTATCATGCCTTGAAGCCTTTGGGTTTCCTTTAAGGAAATATCCAGGAACTCCTTACTCTGATCACCCGTTACGACATCATCTTTAACCGCTTGTATCAGTCCGCTAATGGAAGTGACCGGAGTTTTCAAATCATGGGTCACTCCTGCAAGCAATTCCGCCCTTAACTTCTCCATGACCTTCAATCGATTCGTCATTTCCTTAAATGATTTTATCAGTTCATAAATTTCTTCTTCCTTGATTTCCTCTTCCTCTTTGAAATGAATATCATAGTTGCCTTCACGAACTTCAACTGCTGCGTTCGCTACATCTTGGATGGGCCGGGAAATCTGCCGCGAAAGAAAATAAATGACCCCTGTCCCCAAAATCAACAGGCCTCCAATCATGATCGCCAATAAGCCATGATCTTGGTTGATTTCCTTTAAAGCTCCTTCTTCCTGGGCAATGACCACCCAGCCTCGCGTCTTGTCCTCAAAAGTAATCGGGGATTTGACGACATATACTTTATTATCGGAAATCTTGACCTTCTGAATGAGTTCCGTATTTTTCATGATGACGTCCGGAAGTTTATTTTCATCTGGATCAATGTACAATTGAGGCATCGTATAAATGATGCTGCCATCAGGATCGACGATATATATGATGGGCTGCTGGTTCAAGTGAAGGATTTTCTCCCTTTCCTCGACAATCTCCGAAAGGACCGGACCGACGACAATCTGGCCATTTTCCTTTATCGCCCTGTCGGAAGTTTCATCAGCTAAATACTTAAGAAGGCTTAGCCTATATTCCAATGCTGTTTTTTCCATCCACCATAATGAAAAGACAGACAATAATATTAAGCCTGAAATCAAGGTCATTACGTACCTTTTCGTCCAATAGCGTTGTAAAGTAGTTCTTTTTTTAATTTTCATAGACACTCAATTGATACCCCAATCCACGCAATGTTTTGATTTCCCCTTCAGTTGCAGGCCATGCATCGATGGCCTTTCTAATTCGTTTGATTGCGAGATCCACGGCACGGTCACTGCCATCATAATCCATGCCCCACACTTGATCGAGAAGCTGCTCTCTCGTGAAGATTTGATTGGGATGCTTCGCGAAAAAAATGAGCAGCGACAAATCGCGCGGCGTCAAGCTTATCTCCTCCCGATTCAATTGTACCGAATAAGACTGATCATCGATGATTAAGCTCCCGAACTCATGTACATGACCTGCATCCCCGGCCGGGATGCTTGATCTTCTTAAAACGGCATGCACCCGGGCAACGACTTCCTCCGCTACAAAGGGTTTGGAGATGTAATCATCCGCACCTGATTTAAAGCCGGATAATCGGTAATCGACATCGTTCAGTGCCGTCAGCATGATAACCGGGCATGCATCGTCCTCACGGATATCCTTCAATATATCCCAGCCCTCCTTTCCCGGCAGCATGACATCCAACAGAACGAGATCTGGGTCCGTCTCCTCAAAAACCGGAATCGCCTTCAGCCCGTCGTACACTTGGATGACTTCAAAACCTTCACGCTCTAAATATGCTTTCAACACCATTGAAATGGAAATTTCATCTTCTATTATTAAGATCTTCTTCATTTATGGATTCCTCCTTCCTGTCATTATAGTAATTCGATACATCTATGGTAACGATTGCAACCATCAGGGCTTTTCCCTCCATCCTACCCTTTAAATGTGTCAGGAGTATGTTCGCGGCAAAATCATCAGGCGTTTCACTTTATAATTTCCAATATAGCTCCTTGTCCCATTATGTAATGGACACCTTTAAGAGACTGGCTCAGGTTAGAGCCAGTCACCTTTTTAATTGCATGTCTCGTGTGGATTCGGACAGCCCGCATCCTGCCTTTCCACTTGAATCGTGCTATGTTCAATTCCAAACTGATCGTGAAGCAATTTTTGCGCTTCAGCTAAAACTGCATCATGATTGCCGCTCCCATCGATGACAACATGGCAGCTCATGGTCAAAAAACCCGAGGTAATCGTCCAAATATGCAGATCATGGACATTTGATACACTGCCCAATTCAAGCAAGGATGTTTTTACATCCTCCACATCAACTTGATCAGGTGTACCCTCCATCAAGATATGGAAGGAATCCCTTACTACCCTATAACCGCTTATGATAATTAGGAACGCAACTATGACGCTTGCAATCGGATCTGCTATTCCCCAATCGAAGAAATAGATCAAGAGTGCAGCAGCAATGGCACCGACAGAACCAAGCATATCACCGATCACATGTAAAAAGGCACTCCGTACATTCAAATTCTCTTCCTTATCCCCGCTCATCAAAATCCATGCGGCAATGACGTTAACCAGTAAACCAATGATTGAAATCATCAGCATTCCCAGGCTTTGCACCTCGGGAGGATTCACGAACCTCTTGATTGCCTCCACAAAAATGAAGATGGATATCACGATCAGGGTCAATCCATTCAAGCAAGCCGCGATGATTTCAAATCGTTTATATCCATATGATTTGGAGGATGTCGCCTTCCTCTCCCCCAGCCTTATCGCTGTATAACTAAGCCCTAAAGCTGCCGCATCGCTAAGCATGTGCCCTGCATCCGACAATAACGCCAGACTATTTGTCAAGAATCCTCCTATAACCTCGACAACCATAAATGTGGAGATCAATATGAAAGATGCCAACAACACTTTTTTATTATTTGAATGATGGTGGTGGTGACCATGCCCATGATCATGAGCGTGCCCATGATGATGTCCCATCCCATCCCTCCTCCCGGATTTAAATTATTATATAGTATGGGATAAATTCAGAATGGTTTCAAATGATTCCTTTTCCTTCAATCATTCACAAACTAAAAATAAACGCTACAGACATTTCCTGCAGCGCTTTTCCCCCTTACCTTTCTTCTTGCATCGCATCATCGACAATGGCATACAGATTTTTATTGAATAATTCATTATTACAGACAAGACTATGCTGCTCCATCTCTTCTTGCTCTGGATTTTTCACCCGTTCTTTTTCTTTCATGACCTACCTCCACCATTGATTGTTTTGCCTATTATCGTATCCCCAGGCCTGTACCTTTATGCTGGATAATTTCCCGGATCCCATGATGGTTAAACGCATTAAACCTTCTGCCCGCCATGGAAAGCACGAATGATGAAATCATGCTCGGGTACTTGCAGGCTTTTATACGACAGCAGGAACGATGAATTATCATAGGAAACCTTCTCAAGATCCACCTGAATTCCTGTTTCTTCTATTGTAACAATCGCATAAGGGGCTATGGGTTCAACCGTACAGCCAAGAGATCCCGGATTGAGGAATATCGTTCGATCGTTTTTAAAATGATGGGTTGGGTGATGATGTCCAAAGCCAATTAGTTCGTGATGGTGGTCATTAAATAGGCTTTCTAAATTCGCCAATGACGGTTCAACGATTTTACTAAATGGGTTTTTGCTTATATGCTCATTCAATTTATTCGATTCAATGTGGTAATGAGTGAAGTAAACGGAGTGTTCGTAAATGGTATGCTTAATGGTGCGGGGCAACTCTTCAAGTTTGGTGATGAATTCCGGATGCATTCTTTTCGCTATCCATTCATGATGCTCCCTGACATGAATGTGCCCTTCAGGATGCGGCTCCCCATTTATGATGGCCAATACGGCTTCATCATGATTTCCGGTCAGCATCGATAAATCCTTCCTGGAAAATAAAAGTTCCAAAACTTCATTTGTCGCCGGACCAATCCCGACCATATCCCCTAAACAATAGATATGGGCTATTTCATCCATTTGATCGATTTCATTGAGTACGGCTTTTAATGCTGAAGCATTTCCATGAACATCCGTTATAAGGGCAACCTTCATAACAAACTTCATCTCCCTTCCTCCATCATTCGCATGGTATATTATAACATTTATACCGGGATCATAGAAATAATAGGGCTTATTTCCCCTGATCGACCAACGCCCATTTTTCATGAATCAGCAAACACTTCGGCCTAGAATACATAGTATGAAGTATTCCCGGTAAAGATGTTTTGCTAGGTATGAAATTCATAAAAAGTATGAGGAGGAAATTAAATGGGTGGAAATGGTAACGATTGTTGTGGCGGCGGTGGCGGCTACGGCGGTTTCGATAACGGCTTCGCTTTACTGATCGTATTATTCATCTTATTAGTCATCATTGGATGCAGTTGGGGATTTGGCGGCGGCGGCTATGGTGGCGGCGGTTACGGCGGATTCTGCTAATAAAAACATAAATGAAAAAGGCGCCAGTTCATGGCGCCTTCAGTTTGTAGACAAAAGGGGTTCGGAATTAAAAAATTCCGAACCCTTTTGAAATTCCTTTGAAATTTTGACCAAAGGTTACGAGATTTGGGCTCTTCGAGCCACTATGTTAAGCCATTTTAGGACCTTGCCATGTCCAAGTGGCCATCTTCTTTAAATTCATGGCAGCGAAAGTAAGCATCGCCTGCATCGACAATTTTTTAAGTCCCCTTAAAGTAGTCCAACGCATACCATGCTTTTCTTTTGCATCTGCAAAAACACGCTCAATCGTTTCTTTGCGTTTCGCATATATAGGTTTTACCTCTTGATGATGACGCAGATGATCTGCTTCTTCCACATATGCTTGCCAGATATGCCGTGTCACTACTTTTTGATGGTCTTTGCTTTCCGTACACCGTGATAAAAACGAGCATGTTGCACAAATTTGTTTGGGCGATTTGTACTCGCGATAGCCCTCTTTATTTGTTGTTGAGTACTTTAAAGTTTCTC
>NZ_LNNH01000028.1:232031-232359 GCF_001542915.1 Peribacillus simplex
GCGCGATAGCCCTCTTTATTTGTTGTTGAGTACTTTAAAGTTTCTCCCGAAGGGCAAAGGTAACAATCAAAGTGTTCATCGTAAACATAGTCATGTTTGCGAAAGAATCCTTCTTTTGTACGAGGACGTGTATAGGGTAAAGCAGGTGTGATTTCTTTGTTAAATAGGTAGCTTGTAATCGCTGGTGTTTTATAAGCTGCATCTGCGGCAACTGCTTCTGGTTTTCCAACTTTCTCAATTCACTTGCTCAACAAGTGGCTCCAAAACATGACTGTCATGTGTATTACCAGGTGTTACAATCGTTCCCAATACAAAACCGTTGCCGTCT
>NZ_LNNH01000028.1:232369-232470 GCF_001542915.1 Peribacillus simplex
TTGCGAATACACGCTCAATCGTTTCTTTGCGTTTCGCATATATAGGTTTTACCTCTTGATGATGACGCAGATGATCTGCTTCTTCCACATATGCTTGCCAG
>NZ_LNNH01000028.1:232570-232898 GCF_001542915.1 Peribacillus simplex
CTGACTGTCATGTGTATTACCAGGTGTTACAATCGTTCCCAATACAAAACCGTTGCCGTCTGCGGCCGCATGGAATGAATAGGCAAACTGTTTTGTTCGTTCATCTTTCACATAGTAGCCACTCTCAGGATCCGTAGTACTTTCTTTAATTGCTTTGGTTTCTTCCTTATCAAATTTATCTGGTGGAAAAGGCTTCTTTCCGTGGTTTTCACGATCTTGATTGATTTATTCTTGAAGACGTCCTTGATACGCTCGTGTTTCTTTACGAACGATTTTCTTTTCAAATTTCCGTTTATTCGCACTGGCTTTCACATGTGTGGAATCCACG
>NZ_LNNH01000028.1:232908-233009 GCF_001542915.1 Peribacillus simplex
TCGGCCGCATGGAATGAATAGGCAAACTGTTTTGTTCGTTCATCTTTCACATAGTAGCCACTCTCAGGATCCGTAGTACTTTCTTTAATTGCTTTGGTTTC
>NZ_LNNH01000029.1 GCF_001542915.1 Peribacillus simplex
AGATACAGACCTGTTTGAACAGATTTTCTGTCGCATTTTAATGACAGCTGCTAATAAAAAGTTAATAAGTGTAGAACACGTTTTCGTGGATTCCACACATATGAAAGCCAGTGCGAATAAACAGAAATTTGAAAAGAAAATCGTTCGTAAAGAAACACGAGCGTATCAAGGACGTCTTCAAGAAGAAATCAATCAAGATCGTGAAAACCATGGAAAGAAGCCTTTTCCACCAGATAAATTTGATAAGGAAGAAACCAAAGCAATTAAAGAAAGTACTACGGATCCTGAGAGTGGCTACTATGTGAAAGATGAACGAACAAAACAGTTTGCCTATTCATTCCATGCGGCCGCAGACGGCAACGGTTTTGTATTGGGAACGATTGTAACACCTGGTAATACACATGACAGTCATATTTTGGAGCCACTTGTTGAGCAAGTGATTGAGAAAGTTGGAAAACCAGAAGCAGTTGCCGCAGATGCAGCTTATAAAACACCAGCGATTACAAGCTACCTATTTAACAAAGAAATCACACCTGCCTTTACCCTATACACGTCCTTGTACAAAAGAAGGATTCTTTCGCAAACGTGACTATGTTTACGATGAACACTTTGATTGTTACCTTTGCCCTTCGGGAGAAACTTTAAAGTACTCAACAACAAATAAAGAGGGCTATCGCGAGTACAAATCGCCCAAACAAATTTGTGCAACATGCTCATTTTTATCACGGTGTACGGAAAGCAAAGACCATCAAAAAGTAGTGACACGGCATATCTGGCAAGCATATGTGGAAGAAGCAGATCATCTGCGTCATCATCAAGAGGTAAAACCTATATATGCGAAACGCAAAGAAACGATTGAGCGTGTATTCGCAGATGCAAAAGAAAAGCATGGTATGCGTTGGACTAATTTAAGGGGACTTAAAAAATTGTCGATGCAGGCAATGCTTACTTTCGCTGCCATGAATGTAAAGAAGATGGCCACTTGGACATGGCAAGGTCCTAAAACGGCTTAACATAGTGGCTCGAAGAGCCCAAATCTCGTAACCTTTGGTCAAAATTTCAAAGGAATTTCAAAGGAATTTCAAAAGGGCCGGTGAATGACCGGCCCTTGTTTTTATACTTCCATCTCTTTAAAAATATTCGTTTCCTGCTTGGCATTCAGGCTCAGGACGTCCTCGACATTTTGATAAGACTTGCCGTAAAGGTCGTCATCTTTGTAGGTATGGATTTCAGAATAAATTTCTTTCATGAAATCGAATACGTCTTCCTCTCCAACTGAGGGATCTGACGGCCAATATAGGATTTCCATCGGGGTATTCTCCATGGTGGCAAGCGATTTCCTGCTGTAGGTGATCGAGGAGGCATGTTCGAATCCTTCCCTTTTATAAAACCGCAGCCTTTTAAAGGAATCGTCATCATTTTCTTGGATTGGCTCGACTTCCAATAAAATCGTTTTTTCTTTCGCTTGCAGTTTTTGAATCAATTTCCTTCCCAATCCCTGCCCCCGTGAATTCTTGGATACAAATAGATAATCGATGAATATAAACTCTTCTCCTTCAACATATAATAAAACATGGTCAGGCCCTTCATCTTTTATATATATTTCTTTCTTATCCTTCAATAGGACGTCTATATGCTCTTTGGACTTCATTTCCTCGATAGGGAAATATTGATTTAATTTTTCATACCAATTCATGATTCCATCTCCTTTTCACTTGTTTTTACTTTCAATGCTTTCTCTTATCCACTACAATAGAATCAATAACAACTTGAAAATATTAGGAGGGATGTAATGATCAGTTACTTTACGGACTTTATTTTGGTCGCCGCCTGCGTTATTGGCATTACGGCAGTGAATGGCGTTGTGACGAATGCTGTCGGCGAAAAATGGTTTGGCGGGAAACGTCACTCTCATATTTTCGATCAATCGAAACGAATTCAGTCAGGGTGGAATAAAGTTGGCGGGAATAAAAAGCGGTAATCCAGAGAGAAAAAGGGATGACCGAAATGCTTTCCTTCCGGTCATCCAATTTTCATGGGGTATAGTCGACTCCCTTTGTATAGCGATTTGCTGCATTCCACAATAGATATTCATTAATACCGTTATCGTTCAATGCTTTTATTTGGGCCTCGACTTCTTCCTTGCCATACTTTTGATAATTTCCTTCTCCTAAATAGGAAGCGGTGAAATCTTGAAGCCACGGCCTTGAAGTAGGTGGGGTTTTCAATTCCTTCAGCTTCCCTTTCTCCAATTTCGCATATTCCGTAACGAGGTCATAAGGCTCCAGGTCAGGTTTATCTATGCCAAAATAAGATGTCCAATGACTTGGATAGATCATTGAGGAAATGACATCGACATTCTCGGAGATTTTCGTGAAGTTTTGGCCGATACCTGGTGCTTCAGGCAGGGTAGCGGTATATCCGAAAATATCCACCGATACCTTCACTCCATATGGCTCCAAACGCTTCTTCGCATAACTTACGAAATCCGTCACGGCCTGAACACGTTTAGCTGTATGATTCACTTTCGCCTCATCATATTCACCCATATCATACTTCAAGTCGTCTTCCTTATTCTCGAACCCTTCAGGAAACCGGACATAATCGAATTGGATTTCCTTGAAGCCTATCTTTGCCGCTTCAATGGCAATGCCGACATTATAATCCCATACCTCTTTTAGGAAAGGATTAACGAAGGCCTCGCCCCGGCCATTCTTCCATACCTCTTCACCATCTTGAAAGGACCATTCGGGCTTCTCTTTAGCCAAAAGGGAATCCTTGAAGACAACGACCCTGGCAATCGGATATATTTTTTTATCCTCAAATTTCTTCAGCATTGCCTTTGGATCTTTTATGTAGTCTTTACCAATTCCAGCATATGGAGAATCGGAATCTTTGGCTTTATACGTAATGTTACCCCAGTCATCCTTAATATCAACGACCATCGCATTCAAATCGGTTTCATCTACATATTTAATAAGTTCGTTCAGTTTACTGCCGCCCGCTGCCGGTCCGGTGACATATATTCCTCGCACTGCATCCGGATAATCGAATTTCAAACCCGAATCAAAAACAAAACGAGGTGCATTCACAGGCAATTCTTTCGTTTCTAATGCCACCTGCCTCGTTTCATTCACGCTTTGTGCATGGACAGGCTGTTGAACCAGGAAAAGGCAAACACCTGTCATCAACCATTTACTCATTGTTTTCATATCCTCCACCTCACTCGCCATCAATCTCAATTTTCTACAAAAACAAAAGACCCCTTTCTTTAATACCACAATGATTCAACATTACTCCTCTATATTATAAAAAATTAATAAAACTCTGCCATACAAAATTACCCGCCTATAAAAATCCAACCCTCCACAAGATGGAAACTTCGCATGAAATGCGTTCTCTTGTGTGTAGCCTTCCCTAAAATCATCCTGACATTGTGCAATACAGAAAACGGTTTGATTTTCCTTTAATTCTGCAAATTATCAAATCGAAATAGGATGAACATAAATTAAAACTAAAATCATTTGCCAAGATACTTCTTGCCGATTGGATTATACATTTACTATGAATAAATGCTAAAATACAGGTATAGTGGACATTTCGTAATCTCAGAAATAGCATCGATACAGGCCTAATGGCCCTCCACGAGATTTAAATGATCGTTTCCCTTCATGGACGGCCATTTCTTTCAAAGAAATGTGGATTCATTTTCTATTTATCCTTACAATAATGAAGAGCGAATATCCATTTATCAATAAACGCAATTAGAGGAGTGACTAGCAGTTGAAAAGGATTTTCTCCGGCATACAGCCATCAGGTTCGGTAACGTTAGGTAACTACATCGGAGCCATGAAACAATTCGTGAAACTACAAAATGAATATGAGTGTTTCTTTTGTATAGTTGACCAGCATGCCATAACCGTTCCACAAGATCGCCTTAAATTAAGGCAAAGCATTAAAACATTAGCTGCTTTATACTTGGCCATTGGCCTTGATCCTGAAAAGAATACGATCTTCATTCAATCAGAGGTGCCAGCACATGCTCAGGCAGGCTGGATTTTGCAAAGCATTTCCTATATCGGGGAACTGGAGAGAATGACACAATTCAAGGATAAATCATCTGGCAAGGAAGGGGTATCGGCTGCACTGCTTACATACCCGCCACTGATGGCTGCCGACATTCTCCTTTATGGCACCGATGTTGTTCCGGTCGGAGAAGATCAAAGACAGCATCTTGAATTGACACGGGATCTGGCTGAAAGATTCAACAAAAAGCACAACGAGATTTTCAAGATCCCTGAAATAAGCCTGCCTACAGAAGGGGCACGAATCATGTCGCTTCAAGAGCCATCCAAGAAAATGAGCAAATCCGATCCCAATAAAAAGGCTACAATTGCTTTATTGGACGATCCGAAGCAAATCGAAAAAAATATTAAGAGCGCAGTTACCGATTCCGAAGGTATTGTCCGCTATGATAAAGAAAACAAAGCAGGAGTTTCCAACTTGATGTCGATTTACTCCATCTTCAGCGGGAAAAGCTATGCAGAGATTGAAGGGATGTACGAAGGGAAAGGGTATGGCGACTTCAAAAGCGATTTGGCTGAAGTGGTTCTCGCCGAGATCCTTCCCATCCAAGAACGTTTTAATGAATTGATCGATTCACCTGAATTGGATGAAATCCTCGATCGCGGAGCAGAAAAAGCGAACAAGGAAGCCAATAAAATGATCAGAAAAATGTATAATGGCATGGGACTTGGCAGAAAAAGATAAAAAAACAAGACGATCGTCCCTGTCTGTAGACAAAAAGGTTTCGGAATGATATCATTCCGAAACTTTTTTGTTTTTATTAGAGAGGGTTGGTCATACACATGGTGATACTTTCGAAGAATCCTTCATTTGTTCAAAGTGGTGTATGGGGGGGCTGATCCAGCTTGAATGGAAAGGCAACAACTTTGGAATTCCAGGATTCCCAGGCACCTGTTCAACTAAAAAGAGATGCTCATCATGTGTAATTCTAGATGTTACTAACTACACTAACCCGTTGCTGTTTAGTAACGCATATAATCAAAAAGCGCATGCCTCCTGCCTAGAAATGCGGGTCTACGTGGGACCCCGCAGGCAATAAAATTGAAGTGCACCCCCATTGTTGGACACATATCTAACAATGGGGGTGTACGTCAAAAGCCGCGGGGGCTCACGGACCGCCCACGGAAAGCGAGCAACTGCAGTGCCATGAAATGCTCATTGTACAAATCACTAAAATTGTAGGCAATGACAATACTAGCTTAGTGTTCACTCAAAGTGCAATAAAAAAAAGACGATCCGCACCGGATCGTCTTCTTGAAGTATTTCTATAAAATCGATGGGCTATCGCCAGCCTCGACTTGCCAAAGCTTTTCAAAAAAAGGCTGCCCCTTCACCAAGTTCTCGCAAAGTTGAAGGTGCTTATCCGACCAGCCCTCCTTCATTTCTTCATATAACTCAAGCCACGCTAGTTGAAACTCCATCTCTTGAATGCTCTCATATTTTTCAGGAGCCCATTCTGTATACCAATAACGAATTTCAGCGGTGTTTTTCGCCGTAAATAATTGATCCATCGCCATGAAAAGTAATTGTTTCAGCTGTCTTTCCTTTCTAGTCAAACCATTCATGAATAAAGGTGACGGCGATAAAATGTGATATTCTTTTTCAGATGTAGGTTTTTCAGTAAATGTGTAATCCAGGACATCATGATTTTCTATCATGTCATAAACAATTTGTTCCTGGCGGGGAATAATTCTGCTTTTCCTGATCGGAATATGATAACCTATCGTATCAACAGCTAGAATCCCATTTCCATCAGTTACGATAAAACAATAGTCAAGCTGAATTCGTTCATGATTTTTTCTTGCATATGCTTTTTGATACACATCATTCAGCAACGGCTTAGGCAATTCTGACAAGTCATTTTCTATGTAGTCGAACAATGTTGCCGACACTTTCAACAAAGGAACTTGATCTAACAGTTCAATCCCATCATCCTTCCTCCATTCGTGAAAATGGCAAATGTTATAGCCGTTTTCTTCTCCTTCAAACCAGTTAACCCATACATCATGAAGATATAGCATCATTCATCCCTCACTTAAACAAATTTCTGTTTGTCACTCAGTATAGGCAGGAATCATACAATTTATTCCTATTCCAAAAAAACAGCTTAAAGAAAAAAGAACGGATAGATTCGTTCTTTATAAGAATTCTTCAGATTGAACGATGAATGATTTTTTCACAGAACGTTTTTCGGATTTCCCCACTAAATAAAAGCCGCTGCAGTATCCTAGCATATGCGGGTATTCTTTTTGGCCAAGCAGAAGGACATCATGCAGGGGGTCCGTGCGCTTTATCGTGTGTTTCCCTTCCAGATGCTTGCTCCAAAACCCTTGCAGTTTATCTTCCTGATATAACTTGGTCCATCTAGCTAAATACTTTGCACCCAAATATCTCTCGACTGTTCGTTCAGCGAGCCCTTCCATGATCATCGTGTCCAGAAGCGTAAATTCTTTCTGTTCCTTCTCTAAATGATGCAATCGGCAGATATGATGATATTCATGAATCAGCACAGCCTCCATTTCCTTGTCTTCTATATCTAGGTCATAAAAAAGAAACAATTTATCTTCAAATGCCAACCCTGATTTCGTTTCATTCTTTTTCTTCCACATCCCGGAAGACATCAGCGGAAAAATATATATGGGCACATCTGGCCCTCCCCACATCTTCTTATAAGTTGTAAATAGATTTTGAGTTTTTTTCCACGAATCATTATCTTGTAAAAATTCCAAGGTCGCTTTAGTCCTTTGATTTGGAGAATACATGCCGTGCTTCAATAAGTGCTGATAAATCACCTCTCCATCAATCGAATTGCGGAACGTACTTTTAAGTCTTTCCATTATCTGTATCGGGCGGTTGAAATCCTTCTTCAGCCATTCATCTGTTGAAATAACTCCCATTTTCCTGCCCTCCGCTTTTTTGACTATCTTATGATTTCAAAAAGCGGTTGACACCCCTTCGCATTTACGACTGTACAAAAAAAGAGCAGATCTAAAAAGATCCGCTCCACTTCAATTATTGATATTTCTTAAAAAGAATCGTGGCGTTATGTCCACCAAATCCAAGGGAATTACTGATTGCAGCATTAATTTCGCCTTTTCTTGCTTCATTCGGAATATAGTCCAAATCACATTCAGGGTCTGGCGTTACTATGTTGATGGTTGGCGGCAGAATGCTATCCCTGATCGCTTGAATCGTGAATATTGCCTCCACTCCACCTGCTGCCCCTAACATATGGCCCGTCATGGACTTTGTTGAGCTGATCGCAAGTTTATATGCATGATCGCCAAAGACTTCCTTGACTGCCATCGTTTCATATTTATCATTATACGGTGTACTCGTTCCATGGGCATTTACGTATTGGATGTCTTCCGGGTTCAAACCTGCATCATCAATCGCAATTTTCATCGCTCTTGCCCCGCCTTCTCCACCAGGTGCCGGAGCCGTAATATGGAAGGCATCCCCAGTGGAACCATAGCCCGCTATCTCGGCATAAATCTTCGCCCCTCTGTTCAAGGCATGTTCCAAATCTTCCAGAACGATAATGCCTGCTCCTTCACCGATTACGAATCCATCACGATTCGCATCGAATGGACGGCTAGCCGTTTGCGGATCAGGATTGGTCGATAACGCTGTGTTTGCACAGAAGCCTGCAACCGACATCTTCGTGATTGGCGCTTCCGCTCCACCTGTGATCATTGCATCGGCATCGCCCCGTTGGATGGCCTTAAATGCATCACCAATCGAGTTCGTTCCAGTTGCACAGGCTGTTACCGTACATGAATTGATTCCTTTTGCTCCAAGCAGGATAGATACCTGGCCAGCTGCCATATCCGGGATCATCATTGGTACGAAGAAGGGGCTGACACGCTTATATCCCCTGTTTATAAAGTTTTCATGCTGTGTTTCCAATGTCTCCAGTCCGCCGATGCCAGAACCGATCCATACCCCTATACGTGCAGCATTTTCATCGGTTATTTCCAGCTTACTATCATTATAAGCCATTACGGATGCGGCAATGGCATAGTGCGTGAACCGATCCATCTTGCGCGCTTCTTTACGGTTAATATAAGTTTCGATATCAAAGTCCTTGATTTCCGCTGCCACTTTAACGGGGAAATCATCAGCGTTCAAGCGTGTTAATGGCCCTACACCCGATTTTCCCTCGATTATATTCTTCCAGCCTGTTTCTGCATCATTACCAACTGGAGAAATGGCTCCAATACCTGTTACTACTACACGACGATTCGTCATTCGAAATGGCTCCTTCCAATATTAAAAAGTTCGTACGTTTATTTGTCTTTTATTTCCCCCATCTAAGGGCGATCGCTCCCCAAGTTAGGCCTCCGCCAAAACCGACCATGATGATCAGGTCATTGTCCTTGATCCTTCCCGCTTCCATTTCTTCCACAAGGGCAATCGGAATGGACGCTGAAGAGGTATTTCCATATTTATGAACCGTTTTTGTCATTTTTTCAACCGGGAGTCCAAGGCGTTCCCTTGAAGCTTCCATAATGCGGATGTTCGCTTGATGAGGGACAAGTAAATCTACATCCTCTTTTGTCAATCCCGCTTTATCCAGTACGTTCAGGCTGGATTCCCCCATTTGGCGCACAGCGAATTTAAACACTTCACGGCCATTCATGCTGAGGAATTCTCCTTCCTGCATTAAGTACTTCCCGCCAGATCCATCTGCCCCTAATTCGAAGGAAAGGATTCCTTTTCCTTCTGACACAGGTCCAACTACAGCTGCACCTGCACCATCACCAAAGAGAACGGCCGTATTGCGGTCTTCCCAATTAGTTATTTTCGAAAGTTTCTCGACTCCTACGATCAGCACATGCTTGTATGCACCCGTTTGAATGAATTGCTGTGCCATAATCATTCCATACATAAAGCCCGCACATGCAGCACTTACATCCATGGCAGCTGCCTTTTTCGCTCCTAATTTCTCTTGGATCATGCAAGCAACAGTAGGGAACGATTGATCCGGCGTCACTGTAGCTACAAGAATCAAATCTATGTCTTCAGCTGAAATTTCCGCATTTTCCAATGCAGCTTTTGCCGCTTCATAAGCCATATCAGAAGTATTTATATCATCATTGGCAATTCTTCTTTCCTCGATACCCGTCCTTGTCCGGATCCACTCGTCAGAAGTGTCCATCATTTTCTCTAAATCCGCATTTGTTAAGATTTTTTCGGGTAAGTAGCGGCCAAGCCCTAATATTCCAGCGTTCATATTGCCATCCCCTTATATTTAATGAGTTATTATAATCATCTATTATTACCTGGTACTAATTTTATATAAAAAATCACTTCCTTGCAAGAGCTAACAGTTTGAAAGTATAAAAGAAACGGATTCCGAGTTCGGTTATGAGCCTATTCCAAGGCGATTTGGGGACATACATTAATAAGGGAAGGCTCATTTCGAAAAGATTGTTGTTTTTATACGAAACGATCTAAGGTTGATTGGAGGAGAAACCAACCACACCGCTTTACGGTGAAAAGCAACAAAGGATGCGAAAACACCCTTAATAATTAATCTGGAAAGGGGGGAATGATTATGGATATCTTCAACCGCAACAATCATAGGACCGAGGATGATCATTTTTCGAATTTGATGTTCGGCAGCAGGAAAGCAGAACCGGAGAAAGATGAATTAAAAGAAGGTGAATCCAGTGTTGATTACCTGAAATTGATGCAAAGCGTCGAAACATTGATGGGTTTATACGGGCAATACAAGCCAGCCATCGAGAAACTGAACCTGAGTCCAATGATCGACAAGTTCTTGAAAAAGGAATAAAAAAAAGCAAGGCTGCCGGTAAATCCGGACAGCCTTCCTTTTAATTAACGTTGGGCATCTTGCTTGCCAAGCTCATAGGCCTCTTGCATGACGCTTTTGAAAAGCTCCATGAACGGCTCTGCCATCTCCATTGAGAAGGGAATCCCGCTCGCTTCAAGTTTCGCTTTAGCCTCAGGGAAGTACTTCATTGCTATCCCCATAAATTCAAGTGTTTTGTCTGAACTCATTTCCGTTTCCTCCTTACTTTTAAAAAATTCATTGATCGTTGTGATGCCTAAAGAAAGCTCAATATTATCATAATTCGCCATGTCCCTTTCGTAAAGGGCGTAAATTAAATATCAAAAAAAATAGAAGTTCATGGATAAGGTATCCATGAACTTCTATGGTACTCGACAAAAAGGCGTGAGGCAAATATACCGTTCGTTCCTTTACGAATAATGAAAGCCTTCGCCTCCGGGAATTGCTTTAACACTTCATTCCGCTTTTCTCCACTTTTTAAGTAAGCTTAATCGTTTATTATGTTTTCTTTGTAAGGCCACGCCTTCCTGCGGATCCGTGTTGCATTGCACCTCAACTAAGCTGCCTTTGTTGATTTCGGGTGTTGGGGCAAATGAAGAAGCGATTTCTTCATCAAAAACATGCGCCGCACATTTATTCCAGTGATCGGCTATATTGCTTGATAATTGAATGCTCCTATCCGAAGAAGCAAGTACTCCTTCCAAAGCACTCACGAAATCAGAAACGAAGAGGGCATCCCCCGTATATTCTTTAGCAATGGCCGCTTCGATGACAGACGATCCTTGTTGATTGATTCCCACTTCAAAACTCATTGCTTCCGATTGCCAAGGTCCATAAACCGTCGGTAAATATATGATTTTGGCAGAGTCGATGCCTTCTATCGCGGATATGATGGATTGAAACAAACTCTCTTCTGCTACTGGCATGAACAGAACAATATTTGGCGTTTCGCTCAGACCTTTCTTTTTGCATTTTTCAATGAACGAACCGATTTCACTTAACAGTAATTCAGTATTACCATATTTCCCGTGATAAATATCGTAACAAGATATGAACACCGTGTCCTGACGAGCAATATCCAATAACTTAAGTTTATTTACCGGAAAGTATATATAGTTGGCGCTTCTGCCTATTTCAAGTTCCTTTTCTTCCATAATATACGGGCTGTCATCCTTATCAGCCCAATCTATCCCAATAACCTCTTCACCTTGGTTCAAAAAATATTGAGTCACATAGAAACCTATGAATTGATAAGTGCCTATCACAATATATGTCTGCATCAATACAGCCTCCTCGTATGCCATCAAGCCTGCTTCATCCGGCACGTCTAGTTTTTTTAGATGCTGTATCGTATGCAAACCATTGTGTAAATATATCCAAACTCACAAATCCTCTTCATTTTGATTGAAAAATTTTTGGATTTGAGATGGGATTTTATAACGTTTTTCGGGCAATAAATACGTCAGCTGCAAGTCGGCCTTTCTGGCTAGCTGTATTTGTCTGTAAAGGGAGGCTTGCTCTTTCCGCATGCTTCCAAAAACCTGAATTACCTTCATCGGGATTTTCTCCGGGATTACAGGTTCTTCGGATTTCAGAATATAGCTTTCACATTCTGCTGGCTCGAGCTCATATGCAGCTGCCACCTCGGACAGCCATTTTTTATAGAAAAATTTATTTTCCTTTTCTTTTTCAAGCTGCGCTTTCAAGGAGAAAACCGGATCGATCAATACGACAGATCGGATATTATTGCCAAGTTCATTCATTAGCTTCAAGGCGAGGAGCGCGCCTGCACCCTCTGCCAATACATGAACCCTTTTATTGACTATTTCCTTTTTCATGAAAAGTATATATAAGTTAAGGGAAAGATCCATTGCTTTAGGACTGCCCCAGTTGGCTCCATATAGATTGGATGAAAATAACGTGTATCCGAATCCCTTTAAATATTCCAATATTTGCAGCCTGCCGGGGTGCTGAAGCCAAAAGCTGCTGTCTTTTTCGACAAAATGACTGCGATCTCCAATAACCAAAACGGAAAAACCACTGGGCCGCTCTGGATAATAGATGATATTCCATTGGTCGTCAATTTGAAAAGTTCGTTGTTCCATCGGTCTAACTCCTTTAAGGAATATTACTACTACTATATTAATTTATGACGTAAAATAGAAAGGGTCAGTGGAAACGCCTAACTTCTTAGCTTAAATTAACCAAGCAGGGAGGATTTTTTCATCCATGGACCGCAATGATTTCCGTGATGACCTTTGATATCGACCCGCTTGGCCTGGAAGGTTCCTATCAGTGAATGCACTGAATTATTTAACGGGTATTATTAAAAACCCGTTTTAACTGCATATTAATTATGGTAAGATAAAAATGAATGTAGTGGAATGAGGTGAAATTTCGATGCGTTATGCTTGGACAATTTTTTGGACATTCTTATTAGTGCATATGACTGTATATGTTGTTTCTTCCATGATGGGAGTTTCATACGATGCTGCACAGGGATCGATTCTAGGAATAGCAGCTTCTATCCTGATCTTAATCATCCCTGCTATTTTGCCTGCTGGGCCAACAGAAGAAGACTCCCATCAGCATTAAGAAGCAAAAGAGGACATCCTATTTGGATGTCCTTTTTGTTATACCGCCCTTTTCTTTCGATTAAACTGAATTTCATATATTTAAAGGAGAACCAATTCATCATCATTAAGATCGATCGTTATCCCTTCTTTTAGACCGTCCGTCCCGGCTATGATTTGACGGGCGATTTTTGTTTCCAGATGCTTTTGGATGAATCGTTTCAAAGGCCTTGCACCATATACCGGATCATATCCTTGTTCGGCAATGAATTCCTTTGCGGCTTCAGTGACATTCAATCGAATATTCTGCTCGGTTAATCTCACTTGCAATTGCTGAACCATTTTTTCTACGATTTCAACGATTTCCTGTTTTGTAAGAGGTTTGAATAAAACGATGTCGTCTACGCGATTCAAAAATTCCGGGCGGAAATGCCCTCTTAATTCTTTGAACACTTGATCTTTGATTTCCTCTTCGATGCCGCCATCATTCCTGCTGGACTGCAACAAGAAATGGGAACCTATATTTGAGGTCATGATGATCACCGTATTTTTACAGTTGATGGTTCTACCTTGGGAATCGGTAATCCTTCCATCATCGAGCAGTTGCAGCAAAATATTGAATACCTCAGGATGGGCCTTTTCGATTTCGTCCAATAATACGACTGAATATGGATTTCTCCTGATAGCCTCTGTTAGCTGGCCGCCTTCCTCAAAACCGACATATCCAGGAGGGGCTCCAACAAGACGGGAAACGGAATGTTTCTCCATATATTCGGACATATCGATTCTAATCATATGTTCTTCACTATCGAATAACGTTTCTGCCAGTGCTTTCACCAATTCGGTTTTTCCCACACCGGTCGGTCCGAGGAAAATGAACGAGCCGATGGGCCTGTTTGGATCCTTGATTCCTGCCCTTGCCCTTAGAACTGCGTCAGAAACAAGTTCAACCGCTTCCCCTTGACCAATTACACGTTCATGGAGGATATCCGATAGACGAAGCAGTTTCTCCCTTTCGCTTTCCACCAGCTTGCTGACAGGAATGCCCGTCCACCTTGCCACGATCGAAGCAATTTCTTCTTCCGTTACTTCTTGGCGAAGTAATCGTGACTCCTGTTTTTCTTGTTCCAATTCATCCTCCATCGCTTCCAATTCTTTTTGAAGCTCGGGAATCCTTCCGTGCCGGAGCTCCGCTGCCCGATTAAGGTCATAGTCATTCTCGGCCTGTTCCAATTCATGACGCAGCTTCTCCAGTTCTTCACGTTGATCCTGAACCTTTTGAAGCGCCGACTTCTCCATTTGCCATTTGGATTTCATTCCATTCGCCTGATCTTGAAGTTCCGAAAGTTCTTTTTGCAGCACTTCCAGCCTTGCGATACTTTGAGGATCTTCTTCATTCTTCAAGGCCGCTTCTTCAATCTCTAGCTGCATGATCTTTCTCGTGATTTCATCCAGCTCCGATGGCATTGAATCGATTTCCATCCGGATCATGGCACAAGCTTCATCAACAAGATCGATTGCTTTATCCGGCAGGAACCGCTCCGTTATATATCGGTTGGAGAGAACGGAGGCTGCCACGATCGCCCGGTCATGAATCCTGACACCATGGTGAATTTCAAACCGTTCCTTCAGCCCCCGCAAGATGGAAATGGTATCTTCCACATCGGGCTCTGGCACGAGTACCTGCTGGAAACGACGCTCCAGAGCTGGATCCTTTTCGATATATTTTCGATATTCATCCAAGGTAGTTGCCCCGATGCAATGAAGCTCGCCACGTGCAAGCATAGGCTTCAGCATATTACCGGCATCCAATGCCCCATCCGTTCTGCCTGCGCCGACGATGGTATGCAATTCATCTATGAATAACAAAATTTTACCATCACTTTTCTTAATTTCATTCAATACGGCTTTTAGCCGTTCCTCAAATTCGCCACGGAATTTTGCGCCTGCGACAAGCGCGCTCATATCCAGTGAAAAAACGGTCTTGTCCTTCAATCCTTCCGGGACGTCCTTCCTGACGATCCTTTGGGCCAGCCCCTCGACAATCGCGGTTTTTCCAACCCCAGGCTCACCTATCAATACGGGGTTGTTTTTTGTTTTACGTGAAAGGATTCGAATGACGTTTCGAATTTCCGTATCACGTCCTATGACAGGATCGACCTTCCCCGTTTTAACTTCAGCAACGAGGTCTCTGCCGTATTTTTTCAATACTTCATATGTGCTTTCAGGATTTTGACTAGTCACTCGCTGATTCCCCCTTATATCCTGTATGATCATTTTCGCTTTATCGTAATCCATTCCAAATGATGAAAAAAGCTTGATAACATTCGCTTTACTGCCTTTCAATACTGCAAGCAGGATATGTTCGACTGATAAATATTCATCCTCCCACACCAGCATTTCCTTTTCGGCGGCTGTCACGATCTGCTGAAGTGAAGGTGACATGTAAATCTGGGAAACACCCCCGCTTACTTCCGGCAAACGATCGAGCTCCTTATTCAGCTCCATTTCAAATTGATCAAGCGATTTATCGGATTCCGATAAAATCCTGACCAATATACTATCATCCTGCCCGAGAAGATTCTTCAATAAATGAAGCTCCGTCAACTCCGGATTCCCTCTCTCGCTGGCTACCTCTTGTCCCCCGATGAATGCTTGCTGGGTTCTTTCGGTCATTCTATTCATATCCATCCTGAATACCTCCCATCTATTACATGACCGATTTAAGTTTGACCAATTTTGACCTTTATATTTTTATTATACTTCTAATTTTCCCCATGTAAAGAAAAGTTAACATGAATCCACAATGCAAGTTAAAAAAAAGGAAAAAACCTTTCTCCATGACGAAGAAAGGTCAGACTGTAGACAAACTCGATGAAAATCGAATTTGTCAATGTTTATGAGTTGTACAATGTGGCCGTTGCTTTCCTATCGGGTCACTCGCTTTCCGCCTGCGGGATCTCCCGTTACTCGCATTCCCCTCAGGAGTCCCGTACCCTCCGTTCCAATCAACTTTGTTTTACCTTCTCGATAAATCAAGTTTGCCTAGATTCATGTTTGTTTTTAAATAGAAGGAGTAAAGCTTGCAACGAGACCCATGGAAACGTCAAATTCGGAAATTGCATGAGGTGACTTCCGAATTTCCCTAACCAGTCCTATTTCCCCTCACCAACACGCCTCACGCGGTTTTCAAGGTAGCCGATTTTATCGATTTCGATCTTGACCACATCCCCATCTTTCAGGAACACTTGCGGGCTGCGCGCAAATCCCACTCCACCAGGCGTTCCAGTGAGCACGATGTCTCCTGGTTCGAGGGTCATTAAATTCGATAAAAATTCAATTAAATATTTCACATCAAATACGAAGTTGGATGTATTCGTTTTTTGCCGTTCTTCTCCATTCACCGTTAATCGAACATGTAAACCGGATGGATCGGGCAGCTCGTCGGAAGTCACCAACCAAGGTCCCATCGGAGCGCTTCCATCTACCGTTTTGCCTTGAAGCCACTCGATTGTACGCCGTTGGATGTCGCGATACGTAACATCATTGGCAATCGTATAACCTGCTACATAATCGAGAGCATCTTCTTGTGACACTTGGCGTGTCCTTTGTCCGATGACAAATGCGAATTCAGCTTCATAATCAAGCTGTTCAGAGATCGGGAAGAAGGGAATGTCATCCTGGGGTCCGATCACTGCATTCGTGTACTTGGCGAATACAACCGGAAAAAGTGGCAATTCTCGCCCCATTTCTGCAATATGCTCACGATAGTTTTGGCCAACACAGATGATTTTTCCTGGATTTTGGACAGGTGCCTCAAGTTTTATATCCTCCATGGCATGTATCAATTTATGTCGAAATGAATCACGATTATCGATTGCATAGTCAGCCGCCTTCTTGGCAATGGCCATGCTTTCCTTGCCCCCCTGTAAAAAATCGACCATCGATGAGGGGACATACGCGTTTGCAATTTGTACACTGCGCAGTTTCCCTTCACTTTCAAGAAATGATTGATAAGCATAATTCAAGTCCACTATTTCATCATTGGGGTAAAGCGCTCCAATCCGTTTAAACCCTTCATTACTGAAAGTCACTAATTTCATATCCCATTCTCCTTTACTAATCACTTTTATTGGTGGTTGCTCATGGACGCAGCCAAACCCACTTCTTTTGTTTATGTATAAATGATTCAATATTCGGAAATTCACTTATTTTCTATATCATTATAAAACTCCCATAATCCACATGGCAAATGGATGATATGCAAGACTATCAATCTTTTTATTCGGGAATAAAAACAAGGCAGGGAAATTGCTGAGTCAAATTATATTAGGAAGATAAGGAAAAGGAGTTATTCCCTCCTTTTCCCTGCTTTAAGTTTTTTCAAGGCTTCCGCTGATAAGTCCATATCCGGTTATGATTGGATGTTTCAGGAAAGGAATCTCCTGCATCGAGTTTTACCATTTTCGGATTAACAACCGTACTGCCCGTTTCACCAATCTCTACGTAGGTCCCATTATTAGGTGCCTTCTGACCTGGCTTGAATTGACGATTTTGCCCCATAGATTTCACCCCTTTACATGCTTTCCTTGTTATTATTGCCAGGATTTTTCCTTTCATGTCTGAAAAATTAAGGACAAAAAGGAAATCCGCAAATAAAAAAGGCGTCCGCTCAGTGAGCGGACACCTCATAGGTTAAGACATTAAATCCACTAAAACCGCTTTCTGCGCATGAAGACGATTTCCAGCTTGATGGAAAACGACGGAATTAGGTCCATCGATGACTTCACCGGTTACTTCCTCTCCCCTATGTGCAGGAAGACAATGCATGAATAAATAGTCGTCTTTAGCCAGTTTGACTAGTTCATTGTTGATTTGATAATCCTTAAACGCTTCCAAGCGGATTCCATTCTCGATTTCCTGCCCCATGGACGTCCAGACATCGGAATACACGATGTCCGCATTTTGTATCGCTTCCTGGGCGGATGTCGCCACAACAATATTACTTCCCGTCTTTTCTGCCACTTTTTGCGCATAGCTGACGACTTTTTCATCAGGCTTGTAGGCCTCTGGGCATCCAATGGAAAAGTCCACACCCATTTTTGCACAGCCGACCATCAAGGAATTGGCGACATTATTGCCATCTCCGATATAACTCATCTTCAAACCTTTTAGCTTCCCTTTAATCTCGATGATGGTCAAGAAGTCAGCCAGCACCTGACACGGGTGGGCAAGATCAGTTAGTCCATTGATGACCGGAATGGACGCATTCCCCGCCAATTCCAGGATTTTTTCATGTTCGAACGTACGGATCATGATGCCATCAATATATTCCGAAAGGACTTTAGCCGTATCGGAAATGGTTTCACCGCGACCTATTTGCAGATCATTTCCACTTAAGAACAAGGCGTGTCCGCCAAGCTGCATCATGCCCACTTCAAAGGATACACGGGTTCTGGTCGATGATTTTTCAAAAATCATCCCAAGCGTCTTTCCTTTTAAAGGTGTATATTCCTCGCCAGCCTGTAATTTACCCTTAATCTCCTGAGCCAGCTTTAACAGTTCTGCTATCTCTGTAGGTGTAGACTCTTTCATCGTCAAAAAATCTTTTCCATTTAAAATCTTGGCGCGTTCCTGTACTATAATCGGGCTCATGCGTGTGACACTCCTTTCGAATAGGTTACAAGCCAATCCTGAAGCGAGGTTACTTCTAGGTCAGCATTACCTGCCGATTGCAGATATGCCTTGAAGGTCTCTTCTTCCGTAAACGCAAGCAACCGGTATTTTGCGGCCATAAGCCTTAGCTTCTTATCTTCTGCCGTTGTTCCATAAGCCAAGACGATTGCGGCATTCCCGTCTTTCAGCCATTTTTCAAAGTCCGTGTCACACAGGATCAAACCGGCTTCCGTGATTTGCTCAAGCAATCCTGCACTTAGCTGGACTGAGTTGGATTGGTAAACTCCTGAAGCATGTTTGGCTTTTTGAGCATGGAATACTTTAGCCAAAGCTTCTTTAACCGTTTTACCAACGGCAATTCCCTCACCTGTCGATTTCATTTCCGGACCTACCTTGGAGTCAAGCCCGCTTAAGGCAAACGTTGAGAATACTGGGTATTTGACGACTTTATACGGAATGTCTTCCATTAATCCCGTTTTTTCGAACACATTCGACAATAAATATTTCCCAAGCAATATTTTTGTTGCGACTTGCACTAAAGATACATCTGTGACTTTACTGATGATCGGAATTGTCCGGCTTGCACGCGGATTTACTTCCAATACATATACGCTGCTTCCTTCAATCACATATTGGATGTTCATAAGTCCTTTATAACCCAGCTCTGTAACTAGCTTTTGGGCATAAAGGGTCATTTTCGCTTTCATTTCATCACTTAAGGTTTGTGCCGGCAATAAGGCCATGCTATCTCCTGAATGGACGCCTGCCTTTTCAACATGTTCAGCAATGATTGGGATATATAGATCCACTCCATCCGCAATCAAATCAATTTCCGCTTCTTTCCCTGGTATATAGGAATCGATCAGCACGGGGTAAACGAGTGCGGCCCCATTTTTCATTCTTTGGATCAAGCCTTCCTTCGAACGGATTATTTCCATGCCTTGGCCGCCAATTACATAGGATGGGCGCAATAGGACTGGAAAGCCGATTGCCTCGGAACGCTCCATTAACTGCCGTTCATCATTCGCCATCGAACCTGGGACATGCGGGATCTCCAGCTTTTGCAGAAGTTGATAAAAACGATCGCGATCCTCCAATTGATCAAGTGTATCGAAGGTGGTGCCCAACAAGTTCACACCGTAATCTTCAAGACCCTTTGCCAAGTTTATCGCGGTCTGTCCTCCGAATTGGACGATGACATCGTCGATATCCTCCACTTCAATTACATTAAGCACATATTCCAATGTTAACGGCTCGAAGTAAAGGCGGTCTGCGGTGGCAAAATCGGTACTTACCGTTTCCGGATTATTGTTGATCATGATGGTTTCAACATTTTCATCCTGGAGTGCATAAACTCCATGCACGGAACAGTAATCGAATTCAATTCCCTGTCCGATCCGGATAGGCCCGCTGCCAATCATCAATACCTTCTTTTTATTGGTTTTCTTCTGCTCATTCTCACCGAAATATGTCGAATAATGATAGTTCGTATGTGAACTGAACTCGGCTGCACAAGTATCGACCGTTTTGTATACAGCGGTGACTCCAAGCGCTTTTCGATGTGTCCTCACTTCCATTTCACTTACATTCCACACGGACGCAAGGTAACGATCGGAGAAACCCTTTTCTTTGAATAACTGAAGTTCTTCTTTTGTTACCGATTTGATTGACTTGGACGTGATTTCAGTTTCCTTGGCGATAAGCGAAGCGAAGGAATGAAGGAAGAAATAATCAATGATCGTCGCTTCGTGGATTTCTTCAACGGTCACACCTTTACGAAGCATCTCGAATATGACGAAAATTCGTTCGTCGGATTTTTCGGCAAGTTTTTTCCACAGTTCTGGAACGGATTTATCCCTCAACGATAAAAGCTGCAGGCCATTCGTTTTTAGTTCCAATGAATCGACGGCCTTTTGAACCCCGCCCTCAAAGCTGCGGTGTAAAGCCATCACTTCACCCGTTGCCTTCATCTGTGTTCCCAATTTTCTGTTTGCGGCCGTGAATTTGTCGAATGGCCACCTTGGGAACTTCACGGCTACATAGTCAAGGGCAGGCTCAAAGCTTGAATATGTACTTTTCGTTACAGGATTGATTATTTCAGATAAATGATAGCCGACGGCGAGCTTTGCGGCGATGCGGGCAATGGGATATCCTGTTGCCTTGGAAGCCAATGCCGATGAACGGCTGACGCGCGGATTCACTTCTATCAGATAATATTGTTTGCTATGTGGATCAAGTGCGAATTGAATGTTACAACCCCCGATGATGCCTAAAGCAGAGATGATCTTGATCGATGCGGCACGCAGCATCTGAAACTCATCGTCCGATAAGGTCTGAGAAGGTGCCACGACGATGGAATCGCCTGTATGGATACCGACGGGATCGATATTTTCCATATTGCAGATGGTGATGCACGTATTGTTGCCATCGCGCATGACCTCATATTCGACTTCTTTATACCCAGCTATGCTTCTTTCAATCAAGCATTGTGTAATCGGGCTTTCTTGAAGGCCGCCCCGAACTAGTTCCTTGAATGTCTCCAAACAATCAGCAATTCCGCCACCTGTCCCGCCAAGTGTATAGGCAGGCCGGACGATGATGGGAAAACCGATTTTATCCGCGAAAGCCTGCGCCTCTTCCAATGTATGAACGATTGTACTGTCCGGGACAGGCTCATCAATTTCAAGCATCAGCTCACGGAACAATTCACGATCTTCACCCTTTTTGATCGAGTCGATCGGTGTACCTAATAGTTTCACATCATACTGCTTGAGTACTCCTGCATCATCCAATTGATAGGCAAGATTCAAACCTGTTTGGCCCCCTAAAGTAGCGAGCAGGCCATCAGGCTTTTCTTTGGCAATGATTTTTTCCAGCACATCCACTGTCAACGGTTCAAAATAGACAGCATCCGCATTCATGTCATCCGTCATGATCGTTGCCGGGTTATTGTTCACAAGAATGACCTTATATCCTTCTTCTTTTAAAGCTAGGCAGGCTTGTGTACCTGCATAATCGAATTCGGCAGCCTGCCCGATGACAATCGGCCCCGAACCAATCACTAAAATCGTCTGTATCGTGTTGTCCTTAGGCATAGGCTTTTTCTCTCCCGCTATAGTCATTTATCATTTGTAAAAAGTCATTGAATAGTTGTGAACTCTCGTTTGGTCCTGGATTTGCCTCAGGGTGGTACTGGGTAGTGAAAATTGGCAGGTCTTCATGCATAAGGCCCTCAACCGTGCTATCATTGACATTCCTGAAACGAACTTGAAGCGATGTCCCCTGTAAGCTTGTTTCATCCACCTCATAACTATGATTTTGAGAACTCATATACACCCTTTTCGTTTTCAAATCGACCACGGGCTGATTCGCACCGCGATGTCCAAACAGCATTTTTTTTGTATTCCCACCGAAGGCAAGGGCCGTTAATTGATGACCGAGGCAGATGCCCATCGTCGGGAATTTCGTAATGATCTTTTTTAAGTTCCCTAAAAGATATTCCAGCTGTTTTGGATCCCCAGGCCCATTTGAAAGCAAAATCCCATCCGGCTGCAGCTCCTTGATCTGTTCGAATCCAGTGTCAAATGGTACGACCGAGACTCTGCAGCCTTGCTCAACCAACGAGTCCAAAATGGATTTCTTATATCCGAAGTCCATCATCACTACGTGCTTGTCACCTTCTCCAAAGCTCTCTACCACCTTTGTCGATACTTCGGCGACATGGGCTGCCAAATCATTCTGGCTTGGTTTGACCGTGAATCCTTCTTCCGCTGTGATGACGGCCTGCATCGAGCCTTCCTGTCTAATGTTTTTAACGACCGCCCGTGTATCAACATGGCTTAACAGCGGAATGGCCCATTTTTCTAAATATTCCCCAAGTGAATATTTTGCCTGATAATGGGAATGGCTCATATTCCCTTCATAAACAATGACGCCAGCAACATGCGGCTTTTTGCTTTCAAAATCATTTTCATTAATTCCGTAATTTCCAATGAGGGGATAGGTGAAAATGACAATTTGGTCCTTATAGGAAGGATCGGTCAATACCTCTTGATATCCGGTCATTCCCGTAAAAAAGACAATCTCTCCACAGGTTGCTTTTTCAGTGGGTCCAGTAAGCAGTTCCCCTTCAAAAACGGAACCATTCTCTAAATATAGATAGTTTTTCATGTTCTTCACCTCTGTAGTGGACTGCGTATATTTATATATACAATAGCATAATTATTCATTTTACTCTATAAAAATTCAAGCAATTCAGACAGTTTGCTTGATTGCCAGTACTTTTTCTATTTTCTTAACCGCGATATCAATTTCTGTTTCTGTGACTGTAAGCGAAGGGAGCAGCCGAAGAACCTTAGGTCCTGCGCTCAATACAAGTAAGCCTTCTTCTTGAAGCTCAGCCAGGAATTCCTGAACATCTTGTTCACTTTCAATCCCGATCATCATTCCAAGCCCGCGGATCTCCTTCACTTTGACAGAATCCTGCAATGCCTTTGCCAATGCACTCCTAAGATATTCAGCTTTATTCACGATTTCTTTTAAAAACCCTTCTTTGAAAATTTCCTTTAAAACAGCCTCCGCTGCCGAGATGCTAACAGGGTTGCCGCCAAAAGTTGAGCCATGGCTTCCCGGATTGAAATGCTCCGAAAGCATTTCACGTCCAATCATCGCGCCGATCGGCAGGCCATTTCCCAGACCCTTTGCCGAGGTGATGATATCCGGTTGGACATTATAATGCTGAAAGGCAAATGGTTTTCCCGTCCGTCCTATCCCAGTCTGTATTTCATCAATGATTAATAGAGCCCCATGTTTTTTGCAGTGTGTCTGGATCGTGTCCAAATACGATTGGTTTATGACATGGATGCCGCCCTCTCCCTGAACGATTTCAATCATGACAGCGGCTGTCTTCTCATCAATCGCCGCTATCATGGCATCATCGTCATTAAACGGGACATATTCAAAGCACTCAAGCATCGGCCCGAATCCAGTCTTGATTTTTTCCTGTCCCGTTGCTGCCATCGTTGCAAATGTCCGTCCGTGGAAAGACTGCTGGCATGTGACGATTTTACTTTTCCCGGTAGCTTTACGTGCCAGTTTGATGGCAGCCTCATTCGCTTCCGCACCACTGTTGGCAAAAAACACCTGACTTAAACCGGAGGCATCCGCCAGCATTTTTGCCGTGCGCTCCTGAATCGAACTCTGAAACATATTCGATACATGCCAATATTTATTTAGCTGTTCCGTGACGGCCAACTTTACCGACTCATGGCAATGTCCAAGATTCAAAACCCCGATTCCCGACGTGAAATCCAGATACTCTTTACCTGTCGTACTTGTAATCTTCACTCCTATCGCTGTATCCGGCTCAATGTGCCACCTTGCATATGTAGGAAATAAATAACTCATTGAATGACCCCCTCTTCCTGAAGAAATTTCGTGCCGATGAACTGTCCAGCTTCATAAAAATGATCTTTCCCGCTAACGATCATCACTTCCCCAACCCCCTTATTGAGCACCGACAGTGCTGTATTGACCTTTGGGATCATTCCGCCATGGATGCTCCCATCCAAGATCAAGCCCAATGTTTCCGTTTCAGTCAAACTCTCAATGATTTGCTCATCCTTTAAAACCCCTTTTACATCGGTCACAAATAAACACATTTCTGCAGAGAGTGCCTTCGCTACAGAGCCTGCAGCCATATCGGCATTCACATTCAATTTGGTGCCCTCACCCGTTATCGAGATTGGTGTCAATACCGGACAATACCCCTTTTCCAATAAAATCCCCAGCAATTCCGGATTGACTTGCTGTATCTCTCCAACAGCTCCCAGTTTTTGTTCATCGATAAACCCGCCTGTAAGAATCCCGCCATCCGATCCATTCAAGCCCACTGCCCGAATTCCGTGCGTTTCCAGTTTATGAACGAGACTTCGGTTCGATTTGCCAGCCAGCATGAGTTCGACGATTCCCAATACTTCCGCGGTCGTCTTTCTTAACCCGTCCTCAAAGATTGGCTCGATCTCGAATTTTTCCATCATCGAATTGATATCAGGACCGCCGCCATGAACAAAGACAATATGATAGCCGCGATCCTGCAGCTGATTGACACTATGGAAAAAAGACTCCGATAACTCATTAATGATGCTGCCCCCGCACTTGATGACCAATATATTCATCCTTGTCAACACCCCTTAAGAACGATAGCTTCCGTTTATTTTTACGTAGTCATATGTTAAATCACAGCCCCATGCCGTTCCTATTTCCTGCCCATCCTTCAAAAAGACATGAATGATGATATTTTCATTTTCAAGGTAGGCCTTTGCTTCTTCCTCAGAAAATAGGACCGGTTCACCATCTTTAAGTACGACAATATCACCAAATACGATCGTTGCTTGATCAGGCTGGAATTCCACTCCGCTTCTTCC
This sequence comes from Peribacillus simplex, assembly GCF_001542915.1. Taxonomy (GTDB): domain Bacteria; phylum Bacillota; class Bacilli; order Bacillales; family DSM-1321; genus Peribacillus; species Peribacillus simplex_B. The sequence goes on from NZ_LNNH01000029.1 coordinate 24,579, forward strand.
CATCGCCGCTATGATTCGTCCCCAGTTCGCATCAGCGCCAAACGCTGCCGTTTTCACTAGATTCGAACCCACGATCGTCTTCGCCATCATCTGGCAATCTTGCTTTGTATGCATCCCATGGACATTCACTTCTATCAGCTTCGTGGCCCCTTCCCCGTCTTTGGCGATTTGTTTGGCCAGATTTTCGGAAGTTTGTTTCAGTAATTCCAAGAAAATGGACCATTGATGATGTGTGGGTGTCAAAGGTTCATTATTCGCCTCTCCATTCGCCAGCACCAATACCATGTCATTCGTGGAACAATCGCCATCGACCGTGATTTGATTGAAGGTATCATTCGTAATGGAGGACAAGGCAAGCTGTAAGTCCGCAGATTCGATGACAGCGTCCGTTGTTATGAAACCGAGCATGGTGGCCATGTTTGGATGAATCATTCCCGACCCTTTCGCCGCTCCGCCCATTTTCACGGTTTTGCCGTCGATGACCGTTTCATAGCCGCAGCTCTTGGTTACGATATCCGTTGTTAAAATGGCAGTTCCAAAATCTTCAGCAGCCCCGGGTGTATGATTTGGCTGCAATACGTCTATGCCTTTTTTCACTTTTTCCATTTCCATGTATTCTCCGATGACACCGGTAGAAGCGACTGCGAATGCATGATCCTCCAAGCCGAATTTTTGCGCCGCCAGCTTTCTCATTTCCTTTGCATCCTTTATGCCTTGTTTTCCAGTACAAGCATTCGCACATGCACTATTGACCACGATACCGTGAAGTTTCCCTGTAGCCGCAATGCTATCCTTGGTTACATCGATTGGAGCCGCTTGAACTAAATTTTGGGTATAAACCGCAGCGGCTGAAGCTGGTGTCTCGGTAAAAATGATGCCAACGTCTTTTTTTGAGTACCGCAATCCAGCATGGACCCCTGATGCCTTGAAGCCTTGTGCAATTAAGATGTTTCCGTCTTTAATCTGTTTGATTTCTTCAACTGTCTGTAATGTATTCATTTTTCTCCTCCATATTTTAAGGATAAAGGGGACTGTTCCAAAGCCCTGCCGTTTCTTCCAGTCCCATTAATAGATTGGCATTTTGAATGGCCTGGCCTGCAGCACCCTTCATTAAATTATCAATGACCGAAACCACCGTTACTTTACCAGTTCTTTCATCATGGGCGACACCGACATCACAGAAATTCGATCCGTACACCTGTTTCGTGGATGGAAATTGAGCGAGCGGCTGTACCCGGACAAATGGATGATCCTCGTAAACTGTTTTGTATAAGTCGACCAATTCCTCCGATGAGGTTTGACGATCCACCTTTATATACATCGTTGCCATTATGCCCCTAGTCATCGGAACGAGATGGGTATTGAAGGTAATGGGTTGTATAGGCTGCATCCCCGGCGACCATCGCCCAAGCTGCTGTTCGATTTCCGGTATATGTTGATGCTGATTCACTTTATATATTTTGAAGTTCTCATTCATTTCGCTAAAATGTGTTACGGCTGAAGGGGATTTACCCGCTCCGGAAACTCCGGATTTCGCGTCGATTACCACATCTGAAGCTGCGCCAGCCAACCCTTCCGTATACAAAGGAGCAAGGCCTAGAAGTGATGCCGTAGGGTAGCACCCTGGATTGGCAACAATATTCGATTTCTTTATCGCTTTTGCATTCCATTCAGACAATCCGTATACGGCTTCTTCAATGATGGGCTTTGGCGCTGCCGGTTTCTTATACCAGTATTCATATTCACCCGGGGTTTGAAGCCTAAGATCACCGGATAAATCAATCACCTTAATATCAAGGTCTGAAAATTCGGAAATCAATCGCGAAGATACACCTGAAGGGGTGGCAAGGAATACAATATCCGAGTGTTTAGCGATCGCCTCCGGATCAATTTTTTCCAATTTGTCTTTCATATGCATTAAATGTGCATTTTCTTCATGTAAACTTCGACCAAATTGGGATGAAGTATGTAATGATTTAATTTTGAATTGCGGATGATTATTCAAAATCCTGATTAATTCCAGCCCTCCATAACCTGTGGCGCCTACAATTGATACAAACACATTAACCAACTCCTGTATTTTTTTGTCCCTGTCATTATTTGATTCTATTATTATATGACTGAATAAAAATAAAATCAAATGTATTTTTATAAAATTTCAGTCTTTAATTCCAAGAGGCAATTCCTCTTCAGCTAAATTCTACATTTATCCATATATGTTGACCGCTAGTTGTTTTTCCGTTTAAATCAAAGGTAGTAATTGGATATCCCTTCACTTGAAAGGTGGTTATTAACATGAATGGATCATCGTTATCAAAACGGTTGCATGCCCTTTTAGATAATAGACGGCACATTAAACATATGGAAAAAGGATGCTTCCTTTTTCAGGAAAGCACCCCCGCAAATGATTTATATTACATATTGAGCGGCAAAGTGGAGCTGAGCAAGGTTGTTCCAGACGGACGGGATTTAACTTTGCGCATTTGTTCGGAGAATGACTTGGTTGGAGAAACCATCCTTTTTTCTCTTAATCCAAAATATATGATGAATGCAAAAATGTTGGAAGATGGCAATGTGGCGGTTATATCAAAAGAATCGCTGGAACAGAAAATTTCCTCCGATAGCAGCCTTGCAATCGAGATGATAACTTGGTTGTCCGCTCAAAACCGCAAAAATCAGGCGAAATTCCGCGATATGCTCCTGCACGGAAAAAAAGGGGCATTTTACTCTACCCTCATCCGTTTATCAAATAGCTATGGGAAGGAAGTTGAAGATGGCAAAGTCATCAATTTTCCCTTTACAAACCAAGAACTCGCCAATTTTTGCGGGTCATCACGTGAGGTGGTCAATCGATTGCTCTCTCATTTAAGGAAAAATGATGTCGTCTCCATCAAAAAGGGGATCATTACGATTCTTGACATTGATTATTTAAAACAAGAGATCGATTGTGAAAACTGTCCAATCGAAATCTGCACGATCGATTGAAGCCGCCTCCCTAAAACAGACAATGCATAAGACCATACTCATACATCCCCACCGGGACCATGGCCTTATTTTCCTTGCTGCGGGTTCGTTAACAATATCTTTCCCCATCAAAAAAAGTTGCATAAAAATTGTATAAAAAAAGATGAATGCTATTGGCACTCATCCTCGGTGTTTCACATATACAGATTAAATTCGGGATGGCAATCGGTTAACCTCCGATGAAGGACATCTCGATTTTTTCCTGTCCTTTCAAGGTTCCCGCTGCCCGTTCATCTGAATAGCGGTCATCCCTATCATTCCACAATGAAAGGATGAGCTCGGTCAAATCCTCATCCGTCATGTCAGAACGGAGCACGGACTTCAAATCGTGGCCCTTTCCATTGAACAGGCACGTGTATAAACTTCCATTGGCAGATAAGCGGGCACGTGTACAACTGGAACAAAAAGACTCGGATACGGATGTTATGAAGCCCACTTCCGTATTCGTTCCTTTATGACGGAAGCGTTTTGCGACTTCTCCATAATACTCTTCTTCCACAGGCTCCAGGTCGAATTCAGTTTGAAGCATTTCAAGCAATTCCATTTTCGTTATCACATTCTTCAATTGCCAGCCATTTGTATGACCAACATCCATGAATTCGATAAACCGTAAGGTGATGCCCTCTTCTTTACAAAAACGGGTCATGGGAAGGATCTGAGATTCATTGGTTCCTTTTTTCACCACCATATTCACTTTAACGCCAAGACCGGCTTCTTTGGCAGCTCTTATGCCACAAATAACCGGCTCGATTCCGATCCCCCTGCCATTCATCTGCTTAAACAGTTCATCATCGAGGCTGTCCAAGCTGACATTCACTCTCTGTAAACCAGCCATCATCAACTTCTCGGCATGTTTTTTCAAATATACGCCATTCGTGGTCAATCCAATATCTTCTATCCCTTCAATGTTAACGAGCGCAGCTATCAGTATAGGAAGATCCTTCCGCAACAATGGTTCCCCGCCCGTCAATCTGAGCTTTTTAACTCCTAAGTCAGCAAATATCTGCGAAACCCTCACGATTTCCTCATAAGATAGCAGTTCACTTTTTGGGAGGAATTGAAACGAATCATCAAAAATTTCTGCTGGCATGCAATATTGGCAGCGGAAGTTACACCGATCGATGACGGATATCCTTAAATCCCTCAATGGTCTGCCCAATGAATCTTTTATAGGTTTATTCAATTAACCACCCCTAACCCAGCGTATCAGAAAAAACCAGCCCACAAAAAGTTTCACCCTTATAAAGGATTCACTATGCGACTGGTTTCCCATTTTTATTCCTTGTCGATTATTTGATACCCAATGCGATTTTGGCATATCTGGACATTTTGTCTCTGGTCCATGGCGGACTCCAGACAATCTTCACATCTGTTTCCTTAACCTCCGGGATATCTTCAAGAACCAACTTCACTTGATCGACTATCGTCCCAGCTAGCGGACAGCCCATTGCGGTCAACGTCATCGTAACTGTAGTCAGACCTGCTTCATCCATGTCCACATCATATACCAAACCTAAATTCACGATATCTATACCAAGCTCAGGGTCAATGACCTGCTCCAAAGCTCCAAGAATAACGTCTTTTGTATCTTGATCCACACCAATCACTCCTTCTATGAAAAATCTCTTCGTTTCTAAAATTTATCGGTTTCATCGCAAACTGTCCCGATTTAGACTTTACACTGCGTCTGTATTAGAATCATAACAGATTTTGCGTGAGTACTTAAGCTTTTTGCACAGTTGGCAGCAAATGTTTCTCGAACCAGCCTGCTGTCATAAGCACTCCTTCTCTGCTGACCTTATGGCCAGCCTTTGGGTCGAGGATGAACTCGATTTTCCCTTCTGCCCCATCATACCCCGCTTTGACTCCTTCAAAAAAGCGATACGCATGCTGATAAGGGACGACCGGATCTTTAGCTCCATGCCAAAAAAGAAGCGGGCGGCTGGCAAGCCTGTCTGGATTGAGACTCAAGTCGTACGGTTTAAGATATTCCATCACTTTGCCGGCTTCCTCATCCGTTACAGGGAAGGGCAATTTTCTTTTCTTAATTTCTTCGATTTGGAGCTCTGCATACGCGACATATGATGGATTCCCCATCAGACTGACTCCGGCCGTTATCCATTCATAAGCGGCAAGTGCCCCGTTCGTCACGATCCCCCCCATTGATGTACCCGCTACGCCAATCCTGTCAGGGTCAATTAATTTTCTCCTTAATAATTCATCCTTCATCTCAGATAATTCTTTTATCGTTTGTAAAACCATTTCCCAGAAAAGGGGCATCATTTCGGAATCGCTTAAACCAGAATCCCTTTCCCCATGATGATTCACATCGGGAAGAAGCACCCGGAAACCCTTTTCAGCCAATAAATAGGCATAGTGAAGATTATGTTCTTTCGCACTTTGAAAGCCATGTATAAAAATGATGAGCGGCAATTCCTGATGGAATGTGGTCTGCTCACTCAAGTGTAAGGCAGGAATTTGTCCTATTTGTTCTTTTTCGATTATTATCAAGTTAACCCCTCCGAATATTTTCACCCTAAAATGATTCCCGTTGTCTCCATACTCGCTCTAAGTATTATAATCCTGGATATAGTAATATCATACAGGAATGCATAAAGAATGAAAAAGATTTACATTTACTTTAAAATAGGCTTAACAATATTTGCATATAATGAAATCAAAAAGAACAGAAGGTGTGTACATGGCTGAGAAACATTTAATCGTATTGGATCTTGATGGAACTTTACTTACCGATAAAAAAACCATTTCTGCAAAGACTAAACAAACATTGCTTAAATTAAAAGAGGATGGACACGAAATCATGATTGCCACCGGTCGTCCGTTTCGTTCAAGCGAACTGTATTACCGCGAATTGGGCTTGACTACACCAATCGTCAATTTCAATGGAGCTTTCGTCCATCATCCATTACAGACAAGTTGGGGGGTATATCACTCTCCGCTTGATATAAGCGTTGCGAAAGATATCGTGGAGGCTTGTGATCAATTTAAATACCATAACATCATCGCTGAAGTCCGTGATGATGTCTACGTCCATCATCATGACCAGAAATTGATGGACATGTTCAATCTAGGCGATCCAACCATGACGACGGGTGACTTGCGCAATTTCCTTCAGGATTCCCCCACATCGATGCTCATCCATACAGACAGTGAATATGTAGGATCGATTCGCCAGCATTTATCCGATGTGCATGCAGAATTGGTCGATCATCGCCGCTGGGCGGAGCCTTTCCATATCATCGAAATCATTAAAAGCGGGTTAAGCAAGGCGGTCGGCCTAAAACGCGTTTCCAACTATCTAGGAATCCCCCAAGACCGGATCATTGCATTCGGGGATGAGGACAACGACTTGGAAATGCTTGATTATGCAGGAACCGGCGTTGCTATGGGAAATGCCATCTCGCCTGTTAAGACGGTGGCAAATATGACGACTTTGACGAATGAAGAGGATGGAATAGCTGTCTTCCTTGAAGAAAAATTCAATATAAAGTTCTGATGCGGCATTTTTTACCTTCATAAAATCTCCTATCGAAGCCAAACTAATATCGACAACAGATTTGCTTCTGTTGTTCACAACGCTCAGAATCGGAGGAGATAAGCATGGGTAGTAAATCTAAACGATTTGTACAGCAGGGCAAAGAAAGTGTTGCCAAGCATGCCGAAAGGATCCCTTATCACACCACGTTTGAACAGGCTGAAAAAGACAGGTTGAGAATCATGTCTGAACAAAGCTATGGTGGCTTCTAATGGGAAACAAATTATTCCAGAAAGCTAGAGAATTTGTTGAAGAAGCCCTTCACTCTGAGCATGACCATGACGGTGACCAGCACAACACCGAGGATATCGCTAAAAACGCTCTTTCATCCGCCTTTGCCAACTCGACCGAGGCTGAGAAAGAACAATTGCGGGAATTCCAGGAAGAGTTGGAAAACCACACGAAATAAGCGAAAGCCTCCAGGATATCCTGGAGGCTTTTGTTCAATTATTATCCTTTCGGGCTTTTCCGCCCTTTTCCCCAATCTCCTTATAAAATGACTTGCCATGAGAATCGGAAGTGGCCTCTCCGCCCTTCTGCCCAATTTCCTGATAAAAGTCCTTATTATGGTTATTGGATGTTGCTTTGCCGCCCTTTTGTCCAATTTCCCTGAAAAATTCCTTGTCGTGATTTTTTGAAGTGGCTTCCCCGCCTTTACGTCCTGCTTCCTGCCTGCTCATTTTTTCATCGTTAGCCATTTTTCATCACTCCTTCGGTAGATTTTTGAATTGGCGCTACACTATATGAAGTAACCGCTTTGAACAAGCAGTAAACAGGAAATGCCAACAAAACTCCCATCTGTAAACGAAGTGTAATGGTTTTAATTTGCCGTTAATATCATTCCCTCCTGAATGTGCCAACGATTCCTGAAGTTTCGATAATGTTCGTGAAGGCTTGAGGATCCACTTCTTTAATGATACGTTCCAGGTCATAAAGTTCATATCTGGTAATGACAATCAATAACATTTCCTTATTTTCATTAGTGAATGCACCTTTAGCCGGAACCCTCGTGATTCCACGGACAAGCTTGGCATGGATGGCTTGTTTAAGTTCTTCGCTTTTCTTTGTAATGATCATGGCCGTAAGCTTTTCATGGCGTGTATGTATCGCGTCCACAACACGAGTAGATGTGTATAAGGTGACCAATGTATACAAAGCTTTTTCCGGTCCGTATACCGCTCCGGCCGTTACGATGATCACACCATTGAGCAGGAATAAATAAGTGCCAACAGGTTTATCCTTTTTCCGCGACAGCAGCATGGCAATAATATCCATACCACCTGTCGATGCACCATACTTCAAGGTGATTCCGACGCCCACAGCAGCTATGACACCGCCAAACACGGCATTCAATAATATGTCAGGAGACCATCTTGTAATGGGGATCACTTCCATAAAGAGTGTCATCAAAGCAACGCTAAGAAAACTATAAAAGGTAAAGGACTTTCCAACTTTCCGCCATGCGATGATGGTTACGGGAATATTCAATAACAGCAATAAAATCCCTGTAGAAACATTAAAAGGAGCAAAGGACCCAATCATTCGCGATAGAAGCTGAGCCACTCCCGTAAAGCCGCTTGCATAAACATTTGCCGGTATTAGAAAAAAGTTCATCGCGATGGCATTCAAGAATGCCCCGACCACAACTATGATGATTTTCTTCATTTCGCCACTATACATCATAAAACCTCCATTTCACCCTTATCCTATTATCTTTTTACCCATAAATATTTATTCTATTTACGTATGGATTGAAATTTTGCGTTTACGTGCTACACTAAAAAGTGGAGTGAACTCTCATTTTCTAAAAACTGTAAAAAGAAAGCAGGTGTATTATGGCTATCACAATTCTTGCAGATAGTGCATGTGATTTGCCATTGTCTTTCTATAAGGAAAACAATGTCTCATTGATCCCTTTACAAGTCCACCTTGATGGGAAAAACTATGAAGATTTGCTTACCATTAATTCTAAAGAAGTCTATCAGGCGATGATTGACGGAAAAGCGCCGAAAACATCCCAAGCTTCCCCGGAATACTTAATAGAACTTTTCAGGCAATTTGCCAAGGAGGAAAAACAGGGGATTTATATTGCCTTTTCCTCTGAGCTATCCGGAACCTACCAAACGGCTGTGATGATCCTTAATCAGGTGAAGGAAGAATATCCTGCTCTTGATATTGAAATCGTCAACACAAAATGCGCTTCGATGGGTGTCGGCTTAATCGTCAAGCAAGCCGCCGAATTAGCGGCAAACGGTGCATCGAAAGAAGAAATCCTGGCTGATATCGAATTTCGCACCCGCCATATGGAGCATCTGTTCACGGTGGATAATCTTGAATATTTGGCACGCGGAGGCCGCATCTCCAAAACTTCTGCCCTTGTTGGCGGATTATTAAACATTAAACCGTTATTACACGTTGAAGATGGGAAACTGGTCCCACTGGAAAAGATTCGCGGCAAAAAGAAATTGATTAAACGTGTCATTGAATTAATGCATGAAAGAGGCAAAAACTTAACAACCCAAACGATTGCCATCAGTCATGGCGATGATGAAGAAACGGCATTGGAGTGGAAAGAAGCCATCCAAAATGAATTCGGGACGAGCGATTTCATGATCCACACGATCGGCTCCGTCATTGGCGCTCATGCAGGCCCTGGCACAATTGCCCTTTTCTTCTTAAACGATACCCCTGAGAAATCATAAACATACATACTTCCTCCCATCATTGTGAATCATAATATTGATCATGATTATGGAAGGGAGTTTTCAGTATGTCCAAAACCACTGATAACAATAAAAGACCGAAAGACAATCAAGCGATCAATGCCGAAAAAAATATCGCTTATCAGGAAAACCTCACTGCAGGTAAACACTCCTATTCGAAGAAAACGGATCATAAATGAAGCGTAGGGGCTTGCCCCCTCGCTTTTTTAGTCATGCAGCCATTTACGGTCAATTTGGTTGTCTTCCTTGCACACTTTCTCTATAATGAAGGAAATAAACCCTGCTGGAGGTAAGTGATGGCAAAGGAAAATTCATTTGATATAGTATCCAAAGTAGACTTTTCGGAAGTGACGAATGCAGTGACCATGGCTATGAAGGAAATTCAGACACGCTATGATTTTAAAGGGAGTGTAAGCAGCATAACCCTTGAAAAGGAAGACCTCGTTTTAGTGTCTGACGATGAATATAAGCTTGAACAATTAAAGGATGTCCTTATCAGTAAACTCGTGAAACGGGACGTACCGATCAAGAATTTGGACTATGGCAAATTGGAAGGTGCGTCTGGCGGAACTGTTCGCCAACGGGCCAAGCTAATTCAAGGCATTGATAAGGAACAAGCCAAAAAAATCAACACGATCATCAAAAATAGCGGTCTTAAGGTGAAAAGCCAAATACAAGATGACCAAATTCGCGTTACCGGGAAAAACAGGGATGATTTGCAAGGAATCATTTCAGCCATCAGGGGCGCCGATCTCTCGATTGACGTCCAATTCCTGAATTATCGCTAATTAAGATAGACCTTACCCGTCGGGGTGGGTCTTTTTTTGGCCTCTCATACAGGGCTTTACCTTCTCACTTTGAATGAATTTGCTTCATTGAACATGGTAAGACTAAGGATGTTGCATTCTTGAACTTTCAAGAAAAATTTACGGCAATTTATTATGGAATGTTTTGCCATGTTTTCTTTTTCCAAGAACAAGGAATAGAAATGGTGTAGATCATTAATCAGGAGGCGTTTTAACTTTGACTAATCAAAACGAAAGCAAACAAGGATTTCCCCCTCAGCATCAGCAACACCAACCTGGCTTGGAAACAAAAATGGAACCGAACCCAGAATCGGTTAAATCCTCTTATAAAGGCAGCGGAAAATTGAAAGGGAAAACCGCTATCATCACGGGAGGAGACAGCGGTATCGGCAAATCAGTGGCCATCTATTATGCAAAAGAAGGAGCAAATGTCACAGTCGCGTACTTGGATGAACATGAGGATGCCAAGCAGACAAAAGAATTGATTGAAAAAGAAGGGCAAAAATGCTTACTCATTTCCGGAGATATTGGTAATGAAGCCTTCTGCCAGGATGTCGTCAAAAAAACGGTGGATGAATTCGGCGGTTTGGATATTCTGGTGAACAATGCCGGTGAGCAGCATGTACAAACAAGTATCCTTGATATTTCCGCTGAACAATTGGAAAAAACGTTCCGCACCAATATCTTTTCGATGTTCCACTTAACAAAGGCTGCTTTAAAGCATCTAAAAAAAGGCAGCAGCATCATTAATACAACCTCTATCACCGCCTATCAGGGCAATCCGAAATTAATCGATTACTCTTCTACAAAAGGTGCCATTTTAGCCTTTACGAGGGCTCTTTCCAACTCCATTTTAAAAGATGGCATCAGAGTGAACGGTGTTGCACCGGGTCCAATCTGGACGCCCCTGATCCCTGCTTCATTCGGTGAAGAGGATGTTGCCAAATTCGGCCAGGATACACCAATGGGCCGCGCTGGACAGCCAGAGGAATTAGCACCAGCCTATGTCTATTTGGCCAGTGATGATTCTTCCTATGTCAGCGGACAAGTCATTCATGTAAACGGCGGAAATGTTGTAAACGGGTAAAATCATGAACTACAGCTGCAGTGGGTTTCTTTTGAAATCCGCTGTTTTTCCTTTTTCATGCAGGATATTGCCGGTCCGCACCGTATAAGACCGTAGTAAGATGGAAAGGAATGATATGATTTGAACAAGATTGCCCACCCTTGGTTCACCGTTCAGGAATTGGACGCAATGACGTTTGCGATAAGTGAATATGGTCATTGGGAGAAAGTGCATTCTTTTTTACTAATTGGCAAGACCAGGGCTGCGTTGATTGATACCGGGCTTGGCATCGATTCGATCAAGCGGATCACGAACCAACTAACGGACCTCCCGATCATCGTCTTGACCACACACGTGCATGTGGATCATATCGGGGGACATGGGGAATTCGATATGAGTTATGTTCATGGGGCGGATGCCGATTGGCTCATTAATGGCATCAAGGGCTTGTCTTTGAACCAAATAAGGAAAGACATGGCCAGGGATATAACAAAACCTTTGCCTGAATCATTCGACCCTGCAACATATAGACCATATGTAGGAACCCTGACGGACTCCTTGCAGATGGGGATACGGTCGACCTCGGGAATCGGAGTTTAAGCATCTATCACACCCCTGGACATTCACCGGGCCACATCTCCATATTGGATCATGATAGAGAGTATTTGTTTACAGGTGATTTGCTTTATTCGAATACTCCCATTTACGCATTTTATCCATCCACAAATCCTATAGACCTTGTGAATTTATTTGAAAGAATCGCCAAAATCCGCAAAGTTTCGAAAATATACGGCAGTCATAACCAGCTGGGACTGGAATCGTCCATTCTGGAGGAAGTGTTGGCAGCCGCCAAATACCTCAAAGACAATGATTTGGCCAGACATGGTACAGGCATCCATACGTTCAAGGGCTTCAGTGTCCAATTCTAGCAAAAGGGCATTGCTTATGAGCAATGCCCTCCCTTTCGTTTAATAGTTCATGGCCACCATCGCACCCTGCTTGAGTGATCTGCAAGAGTGCCTTTCCACGAAATGATGTGGAATGATGGCACCAGCAGGAGCATCTCCAGTTTGCAGCATCTGAATGATGCCCTTGGCCGCCTGATAGCCTAAATCGAAAATATTAATATCCACTGAGGTCAGGGCAGGTAAAGATAATTCCGAGAAAAGCACATTATTGAAACTGACGATGGACATTTCTTCCGGCGTGCGAATCCCCATCTCCCGAAGTGACTGCACGACGCCTAGTGCCATAAGGTCATCACTGACCACCAAGGCTGTTGGAGGCTCGTCAACGGAAAGCAGCCTTTTCGCCGCTGCCTGTCCACCTTCATGCAAGAAGTCTTCATGTAAGGTATATTCATTCCTCGGAACGATGCCAGCCCTTTTCAGCGCTCGTTCAAACCCTGACAAACGATCGAGTGTCATCACAAGGGTTGCATCTCCTCCAATGAAGCCGATTCTTTCATGTCCGAGCTGAATGAGGTAATCTGTTGCCTGTTCTGCAGCGAGGACATTATCATTATCTACATACGTTAGCTCCTCGATGAAATCGTAAGGTTTCCCGATGATGACGAAGGGAAATCCCCTTTCTCTCAAATAGGTCAGAATATGATCATTCAACCTTGAATACATCAAGATGATTCCATCAACCATCCCGCCCTGCACCATATTTACGACTCCATTGTAGATTTCGTCTTCTGTTTTCCCCGTACTAAGCAAAAGTGAATAGTGGTTTTCCTGAGCTCCCTCACTAAGGCCTTGCAATATCGTCGGAAAAAAAGGATTTTGATAAAATTCTATTGATGAGCTTGGCAGTACCAAGCCAATGATCCTCGTTGTCTGATTAGCAAGGCTGCGTGCAATGAAGTTTGGGTGATAGCCTAGTTTTTTCATTGCCTTTCGCACACGCACTTTCGTTTTTTCACTTATCCGAGGATTATTCGCGATCACCCTGGATACCGTTGAAGGTGCAACTTTCGCTAACTGTGCCACATCTTTTATCGTGATTGCCATGTCGTTCCCCTCTCCCCTCTTTAGCCTTAATTGACTTCATTTATAAATGCCCATGAATACTTCTTGAAATTATTTATATTTATACATTTGTATGTATTCATAATACACTCAGTCCAACAGTTATATCCATACTTTTTTTATGGTCATTTGCTTTTTTTCAGAAAATACTAACTATTCCTCTTTTTATCTTTTTCAAATAAAAAGAAGCTGATTTTCGGATCAGCTTCTAAAAAAAAATGTAAGGGCATTGGGGGAAGGAAAGGTCAGACGACTAACCATATGTGGATATAGAGTCACATTCAATGATTTTCCATTTGGTTCAATAACGATAAATCCTTGTTTCATATGGCCGTAAACCAATAATGGAACCTTCCGGACAATCATCATAGTTAGCAAGCAATAGCTCCATTTCCCCCCAAGGGGAAAGATCGATTTGATGGTGATTCATGCTGAAATTACATACTACCTTGACTGAATCACCATTCATACTTCTTGTATAAATATAAAGATCCGGGTGATCTTCCCATAATAATTCGTATTCTCCGTAAACTAGGACCTCATGTTTTTTTCTTAGCTGAATCATCTTTTTATAAAAATGGTAAATCGATGAAGGGTCTTCCTTCTGCCGTTCGACATTAATCGCCCGATAATTGGAATTGACCCTCATCCACGGCGTCCCATTAGTGAATCCGCCATTATCTTGTTCACTCCATTGCATCGGGGTCCTTGAATTATCACGGCCGCTATGCCATATGATGTGCATGATTTCGTCATGCGGGCGGCCTTTGGAGGTCTCAATGCGATAGAAGTTTTTCATTCCGACATCATCATAATCATCTATCGAGTCAAATCGGACATTCGTCATGCCTATTTCCTGACCTTGATAAATGAAAGGGGTCCCTTGCATGAAAAAGTATAGAGCCCCAATCATTTTTGCGCTCTCCAGCCAATATTGATGATCATTTCCCCATGTCGATACACTTCTGGGTTGATCATGGTTTTCAAAAAATAAGGCATTCCAGCCTTTATCCTTTAGGCCCTTTTGCCATTTGGTCATGGCGCGTTTAAGCCCGATTACATCCACATGCTGATTTTGTCCTCGATTCCAAAGTCCAAGGTGTTCGAATTGAAAGATCATATTGAACTTCCCATTCGCTTCCCCGACCCACTCTTCAGCCTGCTCGATCCTGACGCCATTGGCTTCCCCGACCGTCATGATATCATATTGGGAGAAAGTTTCCTCTTTAAGCTCTAGCAGGTAATCGAGTATCCCATCCTGGTTCGTGTGCATTTCAAACGCAGGTACATACTGATGCCAATAAGGGTTTGCCATATCCGGCAGGCCCTCCCGCTTATGAATGTGCGTGATCGCATCAATCCGGAAGCCATCAATCCCCTTATCAAGCCACCAATTGACCATTTTATACAGGGCTTTCCGCACATCAGCATTTTTCCAATTTAAGTCTGGCTGCTTTTCGGCAAAAAGATGTAAATAGTATTGATGGGTACCTTCATCGAATTTCCAGGCACTTCCTGAAAAAATACTTTCCCAATTATTCGGCTCGCGGCCGTCATGACCATCCCTCCATATATACCAATCGCGTTTCGGATTATCTCTGGACGACCGTGACTCAATGAACCAAGGATGCTCATCACTCGTATGGTTCAACACAAGATCGAGGATCACCTTCATGCCGCGCTGGTGAACATCTTTCAATAGTAGCTCGATATCATCGATTGATCCGAACTCTTCCGAAACTGCTTGATAATCACTAATGTCATAGCCATTATCAGCATTGGGAGATTTATAAAATGGACATATCCAAATGACGTCGATCCCTAAATCCTGGAGGTAATCGAGTTTGGAAATCACTCCTTTTAAATCTCCCACTCCATCACCATTACTATCCATGAAGCTGCGTGGATAAATTTGATAACAAACGGCTTCTTTCCACCAAGTCTTGATCATGATGAATCCCCCCGAACCTGTTTTCACAAAGCCTTAGGGACATAGTTTTCAGCCAGCTACAAGAGGTGATTATTTTGGTTGGTTCCTTTTTGACCGTTTAATGACCAAAGCAATGAATATAGCAAAAATGACAAGAACCAATCCTATAACGATCAGGTAAGGGATATTGATGATGGACTTAGGTGACAGTGTGTAGACCTCTGTCGTCTCCCTGTCGATTACAATTGTGTAACTGTTGCCCTTACTGCGCACCAGATCGCCATTCAGCATGCCTCTTAGCTCTTTGTTCTTTTCCAGTTGCTTATCGGAAAGCTTTATCGTTTGGGTCCCAGACGTATTGTTCATGACGACAACCATCGTCTCCTTGCCATGAACACGTTTGAATACCGAGGCTCCCCCCTGTTCATATAAAATTTCCATATCCCCCTTTGTCAAAGCAGGGTGCATGTCTCTAAGATCAGAAAGCTTCGTAATGTATTCCACCAGCTCCTGTTCTGTCTTAAAATTCATCAATTTATGATTGTCAGGAGCCAAATTGCCATTCAAAGCAATTTCGGAGCCATAAAATACGATTGGCACTCCTGGCATCGTATAAAGATAGGACAACGCCATTTTCCATCTGGAACCCGGATTTTCATTATGATCGGCTGCATCCTTGGTAAAACGCGGCATACTCTGGGTATCCATGAACAATGCTTGGGGGGCCTTACCGCCGAACTTCGCTTCACTGTCCTCGAATGCATTAAAAACCGGCTTCAATTCTTTGTCGGGAGCGGAAAACGCTTCCCTTAATGCACCATTTTGCGGATAGGCCATAAAGGCATCCATTCCCGTTTCCTTGTAGCTTGAAATCGTATCGGCATCACCATTTACACCGCCGATTGTATAGAAATTTGATTTTTCAGATTTGACTGCATCCACAAATTCCTTCCAAAAATCTTTTCCCACGTATTGGACTTTATTTAAACGGTACCCATCAATATCAGTTTCCGTTATCCACCATTTTGCAGCATCAAGTAGATATTCCCTTGTTGCCTCATTGTCTTGATTCAAATCGGGAAGACCGTCGTGCCAGCCTGTTTCCATTAGCTTTTGGTCGCCGTCATTGGAGATTTCTTTTTTATCATGGAACCATCCTTGTTTATCTTCCTCATTCAGCCAAGATGAATGAGGTCCCACATTATTGGCCTGAAAATCAAGAATCACTTTCATGTCAAGATCATGGGCCTCATTCACGAGCTTTTTAAATTCTTTCATTGTCCCATAGTGTTGATCCGTTTTATAAAAATCGGTCACCCAATCCCCATGATAGCCCTTATCTTCATTAGCAAAAATCGGTGAAAGGATGATAGCGGTATAACCCATGTCCTTTAAATAATTCAGTTTCTTCGTGACACCTTCAAAATCCCCGCCATTAAACGCAGAAGGGTCATTTACATTCGCATCACCATTATTTTTGGTGTTGCCATCGAAAAATCGGTCCACCATTAATGAATATACGATTTCATCCGTCCAAGTTCGTTGTTCTTTTTCAGCTGCTCCTACTGGAATGGCGTAAAAAAGAAGCAACGGAATTAAAGCGAGTGATAACACTCCATTTCTCATATCCGCTCTCCTCCTAGCTATCTCTTTACGCCTTTAAGATTAGCCTTTTGACCACTTCTCGTCAAATCCAAATTATAAAAAACTTTACACTTAAGGGACAAATTGGGCATGGGGGAGGAACGCAATGAAATCGAACAGGGAACGCGAAAATCATTCTTTTTTTATCGCCTTCACCGCTTCATCCAACGTCCTTTTCGGTTTAGCTTTTTCCATCGTTATCCGATTCATGGCAGAATCCATCGGTCTCCATACTTTGTTCATTTCCGGAATATTCGGCACAGGTTCAGCGTATTGTAATTGTATGCTTAAGGCTTGTGCCCTTTCATTTTCTTTAATCAATTTATTATGACTGAACGATTTGTTCGGCGGGACATCACCAGTTGTTTCATAACGTTGGATTGCCTGTTTGTCACTTGTCAGATACTCGACCAATTTTGTAGACCAGTAAGGATGTTTCGTGAAGGCCGTTACATGCCAGCCTTTGACTTCCAGGAATGATTTCATCGGCATGCCATTCGGCAATTCAGGCAAAGGCGCCATTCCTGTTTCCTTTTTCCCGGAAAATGAGTTTGCGTCCCCAAGGAATGAAGCCAATTCCCCTTGACTATACAGCTTTTCGATCGCAGCCCCGTCGCCTTTTGGGATCAAATTCGTTTTATACCATTTTTGGATATAGGCAGCTGCTTTGATGGCATGCTTATCATTCAAACCAATGTCCGAAGGGTTGAAATTCCCGTTTTCATCGTGGAATACGTAGCTTCCCATTCCTGCCATCACGCCATACGCATCATGAAATCCATTCCATTCGGCGTGAAAACCATAGGCGTTCTCTTTTCTTAATTTCTTCGAGATTTTATATAAGTCATTCATCGTTTCGGGAGCTTTAGACAGTATTTTTTTATTGTAAATCAATACGGAGGTGTTTACCGATTTCGGCAATCCAAATACCTTATCTTGATACATTTCAGCCCGGATCGAAGATTCATGGAAGGCATCCGTTACCTCATCCTCCACCTTCACTTCCTGAATCAGGCCTTCCTTCACGAGCTGACCGACTTGCCGATGAGAAAATGTTACGACATCCGGGGCTTTTCCGTTTCCGATTGGGCCATCACGGCGCAGGCGGTCATGCATTTCTTCAGCAATTTCCAGTTCTTCATGTACAACTTTAATGCCATATTCTTTTTCAAAGCCTTCGATAACTGGCTTTAGGGCCTCAGCTTTACCTTTTTCCTCCCAAATGACCATTTTTTCCGGTTTCGCTTCTTCGGTGGTTTCTTCCACAGTTTTCTTATTATCCTTGACGATTCTATTTTCCTTATCTGAATCAGTACCACAAGCACTTGCCATCATGATCAAAAATATGGACATGAACAAATGAAATATCTGCTTCTTCAATTTCATTCTCCTTTTTAAAATGTTTATTCTATCATGTCCAAAAGCGCCGAATTGTTTACAGTGCTTGTTTTTCAGTTCAATAAATCGGACGAAGCCCCAAGAATGAAAGCGATGCCAACTCTGTTGTTACCATTATATGAACGGCTTTCATTTTTACAACATGTTCCTCTTTGTATTTATTTCCTTGTCGAGATGAATAATTTTTGTTATTTTTTAATTAATTCCCGCTTTTTTCAATTATTATCGGGTATATAACCATATTGAAAAATACATGTTCCGGCTGTACCCAATTATACTGACTCTTCCACATTCATAGCCTGGCGTTCCCTTTTTCAATTCACTTCCTCAAATACACTTATAGAATTGGAGTGATCATTGTTGGAATTTTCTTCGATACACCATAGACCTACTGACAATTTCGCCTATACCATCGACAAAGAAACTCTACATATCCGCCTGCGTACGAAAAGACAAGATATCTCCTCAGTAGGATTGATTTTTGGGGATCCATACATATCGGATAAAGGACAATGGCTATATGAGGAGAAAGCGATGAGCCTATCCGGACGCGATGCCCATTATGATTATTGGGATGTGTATGTGTTGCCCCCATACCGAAGAATTCGCTATGGCTTCAAGATCCGTTCAGGAGATGATATGGCCATCTACACGGAAAAGGGTTTTTTCAAAGAAGTTCCAAGGGACCCAGGAAGCTATTTCGCCATTCCCTATCTGCATCAAAATGAAATATTCGGTGCTCCTGAATGGGTAAAAGATACAATTTGGTACCAAATTTTCCCAGAACGATTTGCGAACGGCAACCCTGATAACGACCCAGAAGGTGCAAAGCCTTGGGGGAGCGAAGAACCGACCGTGGATAATTTTTTTGGCGGTGACTTTGAAGGGATCATTGAACATTTAGATTATTTGGAAGGGCTTGGCATTAACGGGATCTACTTCACGCCAATCTTCGAGGCCCATTCCAATCACAAGTACGATACGATCGATTACCGGAAAATCGACCCTCAATTCGGAACCGAGGAAACATTGAAGACACTCATACAGGAGTGCCACAAGCGTGGTATCCGCGTCATGCTGGATGCCGTTTTCAACCATAGCGGCTACTACTTCCCACCTTTCCAGGATTTACTCGAGAAGGGAGAGGAATCAAAGTATAAGGACTGGTTCCACCCCCATGATTTCCCCCTTCATGGAGGGGAAAGGCCGAATTATGAAACATTCGGTTTTTTCGAATCGATGCCGAAATTGAATACAGCGAATCCGGAGGTAAAGGAATACCTGCTTGAAGTATCGACCTATTGGATCAAGGAGTATGATATAGATGCGTGGCGGCTGGACGTAGCCAATGAAGTCGACCATCCCTTCTGGCGTGATTTCCGAAAAGCGGTCAAAGAAATCAAGCCAGACCTATATATCCTTGGAGAAATCTGGCACGACTCCATGCCTTGGCTGCGCGGCGACCAGTTTGATGCCGTGATGAATTACCCGTTCACCAACCAAGTTTTTCGCCTGGTGGCTTCGCAAACCATCAATGCTCGCGAGTTCATCGAGGAAATGACAGCCATTTATCAGAGCTATCCGACCAATGTTTTTGACGTAACGTTCAATCTGCTCGGAAGTCATGATACACCGCGGATTTTCACCGATTGCGGCGAGGATTTGGCCCGAGCCAAACTAATCCACGCCATCCTGCTGACCTTCAATGGCAGCCCCTGCATTTATTATGGTGATGAGATCGGCTTGACAGGCGGCATGGATCCAGGATGCCGAAAATGCATGGTTTGGGAAGAAGAAAAACAAAACAGCGAGCTTTTAAATGAAATCAAGGAATTGATTCGGTTAAGGAAAGAAGAACGGTTATTGGCAAATGAAGGGATGTTCAAATTTTTGGATACTAGCGGAAACGAAGATATCGTTGCTTACTTAAAATATAATCAAGATCGTTCCGTGGTGGTCCTCGTTAATCCAACCGAGGCTTTCCAATCCTTCCCCCTTCCTTTTGACTTGAGGGGACGGACCGTTACGGATTTAAGAACGAAAGCAGCCATTAAGGAACGGCAAATTGAATTGGGTAACTATGAATATAAAATCTTGGCATTCGATCATTGAGGCAAGGAAAAAGGGGCAAGGAAAATTTTCCTGCCCCTTTTTTCATTCAATGATTTGGATATCATATTCTTTGAACCATACATGGGTCTGTGCCAAGTGGGCAAGTAACTGCGGACCCGACATTAATTGTCCGAACCATGGCACCTTAAATGCGGCCCCTTTGGAGTCGACAATGTCATTTAACTTCTGTTTATCGAAAAATTCGTGCAGGACGGAATTTTTGTCCCTCAGCAGCTCTTTTAGCCAACCCTGCACACGGTCTGTGTATTGAGGGTTATGAGTTTTGGGGTAGGGACTTTTCTTACGATACAATACCTCATCAGGCAACAGCCCTTCCAGCGCTTTCCTTAGTATACCCTTTTCGCGGTTCCCCTCCATTTTCATATCCCAAGGGATGTTCCACGCATATTCGACAAGGCGGTGATCGGCAAATGGTACCCGCACCTCCAGGCTTGCTCCCATGCTCATCCGGTCCTTGCGGTCAAGAAGCGTGGTCATGAACCATAATAAGTTCACATAGAATAGCTCCCGGCGCTTTGCTGCTATACCATTTTCGCCATCCAATTTAGGTGTTTCGGCAAGGGTGGTCAAATAGGCTTCCTGTGCGTATTGCTCCAGTTTCAGCTTGTCACGCCAGCCCCCCTTCAATAAAGATACTCGTTCATCCGTAGACCTCATCCAGGGGAACCCTGCCCGATTCAAATCGTCCTCGCGGTGAAACCATGGATAACCGCCGAAAATCTCGTCCGCACACTCGCCTGATAGGCCTACGACGAAATCCTGCTTGATTTCCTTACAAAACCAAAGTAAGGAAGAGTCGACGTCCGCCATGCCCGGGAGGTCCCTTACAAGCACCGCTTCCGTCAGATGATCCGTTAGCTGTTCCTGGGTGATAATCGATGAATGGTGAACCGTATTGAAGGTATCCGACATTTTTTTTATCCAATAACCATCGGAGTTGGGCTGAAAATCATTCGCCTTGAAATAGCGTTCATTATCTTCATAATCAATCGAATACGTATGGAGCCGTCCTTTTCCTTCTTTTTGATAGGAGTTGGCAGCAATGGCCGTAATGGCACTTGAATCAAGCCCCCCTGACAGGAAGGTACACAGTGGAACATCGGATACAAGCTGCCTCGTCACTGCATCCTCGACAAGAAAACGGACCTTCTCGGCCGTTTCATCGAGGGAATCCCTATGCTCTTCACTTTTCACATTCCAATAGCGCCAAATCCTGAGCCCCTTCCTCGATAATGTAAGGGCATGGGCGGGCCTTAATTCGTGAATATTACGAAACACACCCGATCCCGGCTTTCGGGAAGGACCGACACCAAAAACTTCAGACAGTCCTTCACGGTCAATCTCCGTCTTTACATCCGGGTGGGCTAATATCGCCTTCAGTTCAGATCCAAAAATGAACCCGCCATCCTTTTCCGTGTAAAATAATGGTTTTACCCCCATCCGATCTCTTGCAACGAATAATTTTTGCTCCTTTTCATCCCAGATTGCAAACGCAAAAATCCCATTGAACAAGTCAATGCATTTTTCTTTCCATTCAATATAAGAAGTTAGTAAAACTTCTGTATCAGAATGACCCTTAAAGGAATATCCTTTTAATAATAGCTGTTTACGAAGATCTTCGGTGTTATATAGCTCCCCATTGTAGCTTAGCGTATATCTGCCGTCTTGTTGATTTTTCGTCATCGGCTGTTTTCCGCCTTCCGCATCTACAACCGTCAATCGTTTATGGCCAAAGGCGACATGGGCTTCGCTCCAGACATTATCCTCGTCAGGCCCCCGCTTTGCCAATGTTTTCGTCATGCTTTCCAGTGTTTTCGTTTCAGTTCGTAAATCTTTTCGAAAATGCACCCAGCCTGTTATCCCACACATTTTACACTTCATCCTTTCCATCGGGACTACTACAGAATATTGGCTCCTGTCTAAAAAAGATTTACCGTCCCTTATTTCCTAATTCGAAGACATGCACAACAAAGTTTAAGTATCGATCAGCGTCATTCGTAGGATCCCTGCCCTCGAAACGCCCCCCTTTATTGATTACGAAGTGGTGAGCAAAGCATCCCGTGTTTAAACATAGCCTATGCAAAGACGGAAAGATGGTTATTTGTCCATAATATTTTAAAATATACCGTTATATTTTCATTGGATTTTGACTAAAAAGTAGGTGAGGATTCCACTATTGGAGGTATATGTATGAGTCAGCAACAACGAACCAAACTAATGAACAGGCAAACGAGAGCTTTT
Organism: Peribacillus simplex; assembly: GCF_001542915.1. Lineage (GTDB taxonomy): Bacteria > Bacillota > Bacilli > Bacillales > DSM-1321 > Peribacillus > Peribacillus simplex_B. The sequence continues at coordinate 47,133 of NZ_LNNH01000029.1, forward strand.
ACCGAAGGAACAGTGGAAAATATCAATCAACAATGGATTTTCTTCGATGATGAAACAGATGAGGCCTGCTCCATCGAAGACCATGTTGATAGCGTCATTGAAGTATACAGGGGTGGGCGTTGGCAGCAAGGAGTGGTCGAGGAAGAGGGAAAAATCCTGCTTCACCGGGAGATCACCTTCCTAAAGGAAAACGAACCCATCCGGATTCGCAAAAAGCTGCTCTACTCTTTTGAGCGTTTGTTGGAAGAATTGAACGATGATTCGTTTTTCCAATTTGTAACGACCTTGAATTCTCTTGATTTTTCCATTTATGATTGTATATATAGCTATAATCAGCTCACGTTTTTAAGGACCGTCCCGAACCAGTCCGGCGTGAATTTCTTCACCTTCGATAACGAGAATCAAATATGTCTCGTCCAGCACCATTTTTCTTATGGGAAAAAGGATCATGATCGCTTCGAATTCACCTTGAACACCGGGAAAAGGATCGTCATTGAAAAAGTGAATTCCCAATAGCAGGAAAAAAGCGGGTAAATGAGATCAGCTCATTTACCCGCTTTTCCATTCCTATTTAAAGAGGTAAAGTCCTTGTGGCAGGGAAAGTCCCAAATACACGACGAACACTAATGCAACGGCGAATAAGATCCACATGGCACTCGTGCCTTTTCTTTTTTTCGTACGGACCAATACCATTTCCATCGCAGCAATCACGATGATGCCGACGATCATTTTAACGGCATAGGCACCAAAATCCGTGATCAGCATTCCGCCAGTCAAAATAATTAATAGATAGAATAACCTTGTAATCATATGTAGCATTTTCGCTTTCGGATTTCCACTTTTATACATCGAATATGTGACAAAGAAAAGGATGATTCCGATTACCCACGCTGTAATATGCAAGTGTGTAGTCATTTTATTGCCCCCTCGTTCAGTTTCTCTCTCATCATATCATAGGCTTTTATATAAAAACAAAGCTAAGATGCCACCTGGGTGGGGAAAAATCAACAATTTAATGAACATCATGTACCATTCCCCTCCACTGTGCCCTACCTACGCATAAGCGGCCTTTTTCCATATGTAACAAAACGCCAGATATATTCAACCGGGCCATATTTATACAGGCTCATCCATAAGCGGGATAACAGGAGTTGCAAGCAAAACAGAGCGATTAGCAAAATGAACCCTGTCGTGTAAGAAATCGATCCGTATAAACCAAGGCCGTATGAATAGAAAATCGAGGTGCAGACAATCGATTGGAATAAGTAATTGCTCATCGACATCCTGCCAACATGGGAAAGGGGCATCAACAACCGGGAAAATCCATTTTTTTCCACAATAAGCGTGACGGCTGTAATATAAAATATCGTCAATAACGGCCCGCCAAAATAATCCTGTACGAAAATCGTGCCAAAATGGTATACCGCCACATATGGTAGAGTTTTGATCGCCAGACCCAATAGCAGGCTTACGATCATGATTGCTTTCAATTTCTTCCTATATTGCACCGGGTTTAGCAAATAGCCTTGCTTGGCAACACCTGCCCCGATCAAGAAAAACGGAAAAATCGATAAAAAAAGGATGCCGGAATTCGCGAGATTATTCACCTTATACCAATCTAGCGCCCTCTGATTGACGATTTGCAGAAATGTGCTTGATTGATAAATTTCCAAAGACCGCTTCATCATCGTCGAATCTGTCTGTATCGCCAGCCCCTCGCTATCGATGCTGCCCATAACCAGGAGAAGCGCACCCAATATGGCAAAGGGCAGAACATAACACACCGTGCCCACTAAAATTAACGTCTTTCCCTTCATCTGATAAAAAAACAATAAGGCAAACCCGAACACAGCATAATTAATAAGGATATCGCCATGCCAGATGAAAAAAGCATGAATGCACCCAAGAACCAGCAGGAAGGATAGCCTTTTCGTAAACAGGACAGGAAAGGCTATCCCCTTTTCTTCACTCCTGATGGCCAGGATAATCGCACCGAAACCGAATAAAAATGCAAATAACGGATAAAAGCTGGCCTGGGCCATGACATCACTGAGCCTGTATAATATCCCGTCCCAGCCCCCGGGCCATCGCCTTGCACCATCGATGTACAAGAGCGGGGAGTGGAAAGCAGGCATATTCACTAAAAAAATCCCTAAAATGGCCAAGCCTCGTAATATATCGATGCTAACGATCCGTTTATTTTCCTGCAATGATATCATCGTTCCGTTCAAGAATGTCCCCCCTTTCCGCTACAGAATTTCTTCTTTATGGACTCACTGCACCATTTTCCACAATGGAAACCGCTTTTTTCCTCTTTATCAATATGACGAACAAGCTTCCCAATAAGCAGAAGATCCCCGCAAGGAAAAATGCCCATGTATAGGAGTTGAAAACCTTGAAAATCAGGCCACCGCCGTATGCCGCCACCGCAGCACCGGCCTGGTGGGAAGCGAATATCCACCCATAGACAATCCCGCTTTTCTCCACCCCGAAGACTTGCCTTGAAATGCTGATGGTCGGGGGAACCGTCGCTATCCAATCCAATCCGTAAAATACGGAGAAGAGGATCAACAGGGTGATCGTACCCTCTTTGAGGGCAAAAGGAAGCAATACTAGGGAAGCTCCCCTTAAGCCGTAATACCAAAACAGCAGCCAGCGGTTATCAAAACGGTCCGATAACCAGCCCGATAAGGTTGTGCCAATCAAATCGAAGATACCCATGAAAGAGAGCAATGATGCTGCCATAACGACCGGCAAACCGAAACTGATGCAGTAAGAAATGAAATGTGTCCCGATCAACCCGTTCGTTGAAAGTCCGCATATGAAAAAGCTACCTGCCAATAACCAGAATTCCTTGACCCGCACCGCTTCATTTAAAGATCGAAAAGCCATGCCAATGGGATTCTTCTTTTGAACCGCAGCTTCCTCCTTGATTTCTTCTTCCGTCCCATACGGAAGGAGGCCAACTTCCTTCGGCGTATTTTTCATGAAAAACAGGATCATCAGCAGCATGATCAAGCTCAGGAAAACGATCAATCCAAGCGCCCATTTAAAAGAGTAATTCTCTATGATGATGGCTAAAGCCGGCAGCAAAATGAGCTGACCTGTAGCCGTGCTGGCTGTTAATATCCCGACTGCGAGCCCCCGCCGCTTTTCGAACCAACGATTCGCCACATACGGGCTCAATACAGTCAAAAACACGCCCGAACCCAGTCCTATGATCATCCCCCAGATAAGCATCAGCTGCCACTCATGCTCCATGAAAAATGTGAGGCATATGCCTGCCAATAAAGTCGACATGCCAAGTACCATCATTTTCTTTAATCCAAGCACTTCAATCAAGGCAGCCATGAAGGGCCCCGATAATCCATAAAGAAATAGACTTACCGCAAATGCCAAGGAAATGATGGAACGGTCCCACCCATATTCATTTTCAAATGGTACGATGAATACGCCGGATGAGGACCTAATGATCCCTGCTACAATAATTGAAAAAAATGTAAGGATTAAGATGACCCAGCTATAATGAATTCGTTTCAATGCCCTCCCCCACTTCTACTAATCATGAAATACGCCATGAAAAAAAGAAAAGTATCATGATGTGAAATATTTTATAATCGTACCACTTATTATTAAAATCCGTAGCCCTTTTATTGAAAAATTCCGTTATTTCCTCTTTCTTCCTCCGCACACTTCCGGCTTCCTTAAAAACAGGGCCATCAATTGGAAAATGAAAAATCTTCAATGCCAGATTCTTTTTGATCAATCACATCGATCCTGGGTAAACATACAATACGATGAAACTCCCTACTGCAGCAGGCCCGTCGCCTCTGTCCCAGGGAAAAACCGAATGAAAAAAGGGTGATTTTCTTGCCGGCCATTGTAGGTATCGTTCAAGTCATTAACGTCGGTAGCAGTGGCGTTGTCCATATTGGTGACGTCTTTAAAATTAATCCATACTCCACTTCAAAAACATTTGCAGGTGCTGGTTCGTTCAATACAGGTGAATCCATTTCACTTTATAATGCCTATAGCACCACAAATACAAATGATACAGATGGTGTTGACCAGCCAATGGTCTTAAATCTCTAATGGTTGTATAGAAAGGAGTCATCATGATTTTCAATATTCACCAAACCATCCAAATCAATATGATCAAAATTGAAAGCATCGCAAACTCCTCCGTTTTTCAAATCGGGAGTGCAGGCGTGATCAAACCATATTCCACATTGGCCAATACCGGCGGCTTCACTGAGCCAGCACCGGAAATCGAAACTGATATAGCACCATTGTCCACCATCGTTCCATTTACTCCTCCTAGTTCATAGGCATTCACCTACCGCAAACTTTTTCATATACTGTCATATATGAAAATATATCTTGGTGAAGGTGAGGTGTTGAATCGTGAATCAGGATCTTTATTCGTACTCCATGCAAATGCAGCGTTATCTAGAAGCCCAGGATAAGCGGATCATGAAACTTGAACACGAACTCAAACGCCTGACGGATGAACTTGCCGAGCTGAAAAATAGGCCGCCAATCCATGTTGATAGAATTGAATATAAATTCGATCAATTAAAAGTCGAATCACTGGACGGTACGTTGAATATCGGTTTAAATCCGAATGATCTAAACAACATTGATGAATTCGCCGTTAATAACCAACCCGTTCAGCCTGCTCCAAATTTATTTCCAGGCCGGGAACTCGTTGTCCAGGAAATTCATAACGACATTCTTTCAGACTTGGAAAATATGATTCACGATACGGAAAGCCAGCTGAAAATTTCATTGGAGCCTTCTTATCATGACTTCATTAAACAAGACGTTGAACGTCAGCTCCATCAACGGATCAATATGTATTACGATAACCTCTCTTACCCGGAACGTGCACCGCAGCAACGTGATAACGTTAAGGAAAAGGTCAAGGAAAGGGTGAAATCCGATATTCAAGCGGCATTGTTTCAATTCATCACACATTCACAAGCAGAAACAGGAGGAAATGTAAATGGAGTTTAACGTAACCAATCACCAGCTTTGTGTAGGTGATATAAAAATCACCGGTGTAGCCAGCTCTGCTTTATTTCTCATCGGGGATGTCCAAACGGTGCAACTATCTTCCGCATTCGATACCCCGCCAGAATCCCTTATCATCGGTCCATTCGTACCGGTTTCCCCGGAAGGGTAACCAACATGTTCTCTCGAATATCGAAAGTGAAATCCATATTATCCGATACGGTCTCATTCTGCTCGACCATGCAAATCGGGGACACTTCCTATATAGACGGAAATGCCCTTGCATTAGCCGTTCAAAAGAAAAGCGAGACTTTTGGTTCAGTGGACATTCAATTCAAAGACTATGACATTTTTAAGCGGCCCATTTATATTCCGAGATTGTATGAACCGGTCTACTCAACATTTGCAAATTCGAATCCCTTCATACGTGTCGGCCATATCAATATCATCGGGATATCATCCTCTTCCGTGGTTGGCGTGGGCAATGTCGGCCACATACGTATGGAATCCAGGGTGAAGCACATTCGGCAGGTCCCTAAAAAGGTCGAAGAAACATCCGTTGAGGATTCAACAAACAATACTTGATTTTTTAAGAAGGAGGAGTTCATATGCCAGCCATAGTCGGCCCAATTCAAATATTCAATGTAGGGGAAGGAAATCTATTATTCGGTGATGCAGCGGTCATTTCTCCAAAGTCATCCTCCAAATCGGTCACAGGATCAGGTTCAGCGAACACAGGTGCCATCGTTTTTACCGCCAACGGACTGAATGGAAGCAATGTCCTTGATATCAATGGAATCGACCAACCCATTGCAGGGAATAATTAACGAAGGAAAAGGCTCCCGCTTCTTATATGTGCCCTATAGAGTAGACACGAAAAGTCTACCCTATTGGGCACATTTGTTTAAAATAAAAAAACGTCGGATGAACCAGTGGAAAACTGCCGGTTTTTATTAACTCCAGGTTTGAAAATGCAGATGAAATTTCGACTGTCCACAACTTTGGAGAGGTCGGACTTCGGCCTTTGCTTTTCGCGGGCGGTCCGGGAGCCGCCTTGGCGCTTTATGACTCAAATAGAATAGATAAAACGAAGATTTTTTTTAATTATGAATGATGGATGAGGCAGCCTTACAATTAAGCTGGTTGATGCGTGAGTCAGGATCATCCAAGTCACATGGGGAAACTGTAGAGATATACCCGACAAGAACCATTCTTCCGTCATTTTATAAAATTTGGACGGGTACGATAAAATTGGAGGATTGATTACAACCTCTATCGTGGACAGTAAAACCATAAAAAATGCCGCCTGTAAAATACAGACGGCCTTCCCTTCAAGCTGCGTAGCTTTATTTTCAATACCCTTTACGAAACTTACACTTTACTTCAGAGATACTTTCAAATTCATCCAGGTTTCCCAGCAGGCTTGCTCGATTGATCCTACCTACCCCTTAAACTTCCAATAAATGTGACCCATCAAAGAAAAACAAGTAGCGGTTGGTTACTTTCTTATTCAGTATCCCTTCAACAGCCCTCGTATAAAGCTGGAGCTGCATCCGGTATCGATCGGCAAGGATTTCTTTAGCTCCTTCAAACCCATTGGCAAATCGGCCGTTTATCGTATCCGTTTTATAATCCAGCAGGACAAGGCCCCGTTCATCCTCAAAAATACAATCAATCACACCTTGAATCAGGATTTCCTCTTCACCGGAAGCCCAATCGGCGTAAGCTTCCTTTGCCGGCAATGACATCGTGAATGGCACTTCCCGGCGAATGTTCAGCGACTTTTGCATTCTTCGCCCGATTTCACTGTCAAAGAAAACGACAATCGTCTCCGGGTCCACAGCTTCTTTCTGTTCCTCTGTCAACAGTTCACGTTGTATCAAATCCACCATCAATTCTTGGACCGCTTGAACGGTAATCTGCTGGGATAAATTAATATGCTGCATCACTAGATGGGTAATCGTCCCCCTTTCCGCAGGGGTAAGTGATTTTTCCTGCATGAAAGTCGGGCGCTTCGTGATGGGACGCTGAAATTTACGCAATAATTCCGTGGAGCCCGTTTCGTCCTTCAATTCATATTGACGCTTCAGCTCAGAAACGGATTGCTTCGAACGATGCACGGAAGCCTCATATTCCGGGTACTCCCATTCAAGCTGTGCTTTAATATCTTCATAAAACTCGGAAACGATTCCGACCTTCTCCGATTTCTGGACATGTTCAAGTAATTGCTCCTGTACAATTGCCTCTTCTTCATCCAGAACGGCAAGCTCCTCACTTGGAACGATCGAAATCGACCAGTTCGATGGATGCGACTCCATTTCCAGGCCTTGGCCTTCCATAAGTGAATCGCGATGGCGGACAAGGGCTGGGCCAATCCAATCAAGATAGCTTTTGGCACCTGCCCGTACATAGTCCTTTAATAACCATTCTCCATGCGCCGCATTGCTTGCCCAGTCTTGCTGCGTTTTTTCCGCATCATTGATGCTGGCAATCAAATAAAGCTTTTCCTTAGCTCTTGTCAGTGCCACGTAGAGGACCCGCATCTCCTCGGCAATCAGTTCAAGCTGCTTCTTTTTCTTAAATGCCAACTGGGGCAGGGATGGATAAGTGATCCGCAATTCGGGATTGACGTACTTAGCTGCGAATCCATAATCCTTATCAAGTAAATACGATTTGCGGATATCCATCCTATTGAATTGTTTGGAAAGTCCGGCAATAAACACGATCGGGAATTCCAAGCCCTTTGAGGAGTGGATCGTCATCAAGCGGACTACATCTTCCTGTTCGCCTAAAGCCCGAGCCGCCCCTAAATCATCTCCGCGCTCCTGCATCCTTTCGATGAACCGCAGGAAACGGAACAATCCGCGAAAGGAGCTTGCTTCATATTGCCTTGCCCTGTCATACAATGCCCTCAAATTGGCCTGACGCTGTTTGCCGCCAGGCATCCCCCCTGCAAAATCGTAGAACTGGGTTTCGCGGTATAACAGCCAAATTAAATCTGATAATGCTTCCTGCCTGGCAAGCTTTCTCCACTTGACCAGTTTTTTATAAAAAGCCGAAGCCTTATCATAAAGCGCTGGGTACTCTTCCCGATCACTCTTCCTGTAAAAATCAGCTAATGCTTCGTAATAACTCCCGGTATGGAATAATCGTACCTGTGACATTTCTTCTTCATCCAACCCGACGATGGGGGAACGAAGAACGGATGCCAAGGGGATATCCTGCTGCGGATTATCAATCACCTTCAACAGGGAAATCATGATCGCAACTTCTGTCGCTTCAAAATACCCTGTCGATAAATTGGCATAGACTGGAATCCCTTGCTTTTTAAATTCTTCCATGATTTGCGGTGCCCATGGCATCGAACGCAGCAGGATGACCATATCCCGATAAGTGGCCGAACGGTACTGTTTGGTCTTCGTATCATATATCGGATGCTTTTCACTTATGGCCTTTTTAATGAGCTTGGCCATCTGCCTTGCTTCTAGCTGCGCTTTCTCAAGCTCCTCTGCCTCAAATCCGTCCTCCGCCGCCGTATCCGCATGTGCATTTGGATCAGCTGCCCCATCAATCAAATGGAGTTCAATCGGATTGGGGACGTCTTCGGGATAAGGCGCACCTTTTTTCAATTGAGCATCCTCATCATAATCAATCTCACCGACTGTGATGCCCATCAACTGCTGAAACAAGAAATTCGTTCCATCCAGAACCTCTTTACGGCTTCGGAAATTGCGGTTCAAATCAATTTTCAGCCCAGAATCAATTCCATCATGAGTAAAGCGGGTGTACTTTCCAAGGAAGAGATTCGGTTCGGCAAGCCTGAACCGGTAAATGGACTGCTTGACATCACCAACCATGAAAAGATTTCCATCATATTCACCATCGGCCGTCACCAGTTTTAAAATCGATTCCTGAACAAGGTTCGTATCCTGATACTCATCGACAAGCACCTCTTTGAACTGGTTCCTGTATTCGATGGCAGCCTCCGATGGTTTTCGTTCACCCGCTACGGTTTCACCAGTCAGGATTTGCAGGCAATAATGTTCCAAATCAGCGAAGTCGACCAAGTTCTTTTCTGCTTTGGCCGCGAAGAATCGTGCATCGAATCGTTTCACCAGCAGGATGAGTGTGTCTACATATCCCTTGAGCTCCCTTATGTCGCGCAGGTAGCTTTCCGGCTTACGGGAAAACAACTCTTCCTGTAACGCTTTGATGATTTTCTTCGCCTTATCACGATATTTCGTGGCCTCATCCGATATTTCCTTGATGAAATCTGCACCAGTGCAGCGTTTTGCCGTTCCGAATTTCACGTTTTGGATTTCTTCGTAAAGCGCATCCCAGGATTGCTCTTTCACTTCCGACAGTTTGGCAACCATGGCAAGGTCAGCCAAATAGTTTTCAGCCCTTGGCGCCGGTCCCCCCGGCACTTTTGTCAACGCAAGCGAGCGTTCCAACAAATCCCTTGCCGTGTCCAGCTGCAACCCAATATCAAATTTCAATGAAGCGATGAACGAAAGGTCGTCAATGCCCTCACCATCAGCCAACTCATACATGCTGGCGGCCCCATCGAGCCATCGATCGGGATCAGGGTTCGATTGCGAAAAATCGTGGAGCGATCGAACGATATCCTGAAGTGCATCATCGTTTCGATCGCTCGTGAATGCATCAACCAATTGAAAGAACGTTTCATTATCACTTTGTCCGTACTGCTCCTCGAAAAGCTCTTCCATTACTTCATCACGAAGCAGCTGGACTTCTGTAGAATCGGCTATCCTGAAAGCCGGGTCGATATCCGTCAGATAGTAATACTTCCGGATCACCTCTAAACAAAAGGAATGCAGGGTCGATATCGAGGCACGATTAATCAAGCTCAGCTGCTTACGAAGATGCTGTGACTGCGGATTATCAGAAATCGCTTGTTCCAATGCCTCACCTACCCTATGACGCATCTCGGCAGCCGAAGCATTGGTGAATGTTACGACGAGCAGTTCATCAACATCGATCGGCTCATCTTCCGATATCACTTTTTGAATGATCCGATTGACAAGCACTGCCGTTTTCCCGGAACCGGCAGCGGCCGCAACCAAAATGTCCTGATCCTTGGCCCATATCGCCTTCCATTGGTCTTCGGTCCAGGTCACATCTGCTGGAAGAGCAGGTATTATCGTTTTACTCATCGCTCTCCCCCTCCCCTCTCAATAGATCAAGAACATCATTTTGTTTCTTTTGTGCTAAATTCCTAAATTGATTTTCCTCTAGGGACTGGTCGAATTGGCATACCGATTTAAAGGAACAGAAGGTACAAGGCGTTTTTTCCTTTAATTTATATGGCGTTATATCCACATCACCATCAACCATGCGATCACCAGCTTCCTGATAAATGCGGCGAACGTGGCGATTCAGCAATGAAAACTCTTCCCTGCTGGCAACTTTGGAAGCGGCGAGGAGCGATCCATCCTTTTTGAATCCTGCCGGAATGATATCGGACTTACCCGAGCTTTCGATATCAAGCGATTGATCCATCATCTGGATGACATTCGAATGATCCAGTACAAGGCCATTCATTTTAAAGCTTTTATATATCTCTTCCTCAATTTTATCCAAACTGAGCATGCCTTTTGATTTGACCACCGGGTTATGCACATGAAAATACAAAACGCCGGCCGGAATCGCTTCCTTGCCAATCAGCGAATTCGAATGAGTAACGACGATATCAAGGTAGGTCAGCATTTGCAGGGCAAGTCCATAATATACTTCACTCATGTTCAGTTCCTTTTCACTCGACTTATAATCGAGCACACGCAAATAGACTCCTTCCCCTTCCTCCGCTTTATCCACGCGATCGATCCGGCCGATCAATTCCATCTTCGTACCGTTCTTCAAGGTGAAAGTTAGCGGCGGCAGCTCTCCACTTTTCCCGAACCCAAGTTCCAAACCAACCGGAGCAAAACCGCTCACCTTGGCATGCTCGCTTAAAACCATCGAGGCACGTCCGATCACATGCTCCAATTTCCTGCGTAAATAGTGATGCCGGTTCGTACTTAACAAAATTTGATTTTGCAATTTAGGAGCGAGTCTTTCCACTGCCATTCTGGCAAGTTCCAGGCATTGTTCAGTCGTCAATGCAGACCAAGCGATATCATGCTCCTTTAAAAAATCCGAAATCATTTTCAACGCTCCATGGAACATCTCTCCGATATCCGGTGCATCCAAACGGAAAATTTGCCTTTCCCTCAATTTCAAGCCATGGGCTGCATAATGGGAAAACGGGCAGCTATTGAACATTTCCATTCGCGAAACACTCGTAAGTATGCTTTCTCCATACAATTGCTTACTGGTTTCTTCGGATAATTTCTTCGTTTTGTTCTGGTAAAAAAGGCTTGATAACACCTTAGTCGCAAAAGGTCCGGCCATTTCATCCTCTATGATGATATTATATACATCCCACCATAGCGGATGAATTGGATAGTTCCTTTTTTTGAGCTGTAATTGGGCAGCCAGATACGAGAGGGCCACATCATTATTCGCGGCATATTTCAACTGTTCCCCAGCAGGCAGATCGGATGGACCATTCATGTAATGCACATCGGAAACGTTAGGCAGCACATCCCTCACCCGCTTTAAGTAGGAAGATGGCAGCAGAGCCTTTCCTTCCTCATCGGCAAGCGGATATGATAAATAGAGGGACTCTGCAGGTGTCGTGAAAGCTTTGTACGCGGTGAACTCCTCATCAAGGAGGCGCACCTTGGAGCTTGGGGCGACGTCAAATCCACCAGCCAAAAGAACCTCGCGATCACTATCGGAAAAGACCCCCTCGGAAACAGCCTTGCCCGGCAGGACCCCTTCATTCAGGCCGATAACAAAAGCCGTCTTCACATCGTCAAGCCGGGATAGATCGAGATTGGCGACAAGAACTTGGTCAATGGCAGGCGGCACTAAAGAGAACTCAAGCGATTCCAGCCCGGCTTCAATGATTGTCGCAAATTGCTTCATGGAAAGCTGTTCCTCGCTTAAAAGCTCGACGAATTGGTCCAATAGGTCGACAATCGCATTCCATGCTTGTTCATGCTCTCTTGCCGAAACCAAATCGCCGGCATCTTCCGCGTCCTGTTTCAGCTTTTCCAACTTTTCCGATACATGCAATTCTTCAAGATATAAATAAAGGGCTTCGCATAATTCCCTCCCATTTTCAGCCTTCTTAACACGCTTGGAAAGCTTCAAGATGGGCTCGGTAAATAATTGCTTCATCTCATTCAGCTCTTGCTCAAGCTTCATTTCCTTATCCGTTTGGTTCCGGTCCTCCAGTTCCAGACCACGGAAGCGCCTGTACGTCCAACGATCTTTTGAAGTCCATCTGCTCCCTTTGATCCCACGGGACAATACATAGTTCTCCAGCTTATCCACCTGCTCGCGCATCCTGTCATGATTATTTTGCAGCGGAAAGAGCAGCTCCGTCTTGATTGCGCGAAATACCGGTTCATAACGCCAATATCCAGTGATGATCTCCAATGTGGATCGAATCAATTCGATTAAAGGATGATTCAGCATCGTCCGTTTCGAATCGACGAACAAGGGAATTTGATAATCGCGGAAAACGGTTTGTAAAATATCAGAGTACGCTTCACCGTTCCGGACTAAAATCGCAATATCACGGAAACGGTGCCCCTTCTGCCTGACAAGCATCAAGATATCCCGGGCAACACCTTCAATTTCTGCCCTGCGGTTAACGGCCTGTGCAATCGCTACATCCGGTAAGTGCTCAAACGTCCGTACAGGACGAATTGCAAAATAAGTTTCGAGATGATCCAGTGCCGGACTCTTCCCAAACCTTTCCGTTCCCGTTAAGATCTTATCGTCTGAAATTGGGATGTCATTCCTCAACCCTGCTTGATAAAGATGATGATACAGGTTTCCCGTTTGCCTGAACAATTGCAGGTCATCCGGTGCATATTGCCTATAGGGCCGATCCAAGGTAAGTGAAACCGTCACATTCTTGCACAGCTTCATCATTTCTTCGACAATCAATAATTCCTGGGGCGTCAAGCTATAAAAGCCATCGATATAGATCTCCGCATTCTTTATATATGAAGACTCAGCCATTTTTTCGATCAGTAAAGTGAAATAGTCTTCGGAGTCGAGATATTTGCCGACCATTTCATCCTCAAACGCCTGATAGATCAATTCAAGGTCATGAAGTTTATCCTGGATGCCGCTTGCTGCCTTTGATGCTTCAGTCAAGTAGTTTTGAATATCCCGCGGCTCGATGCAATACTGCTTGAACTCAGCCAGCATTAGTTCCATCTGGGCAATGAAACCCTGCTTATCTGCAGACCGGCGAAACAGCTTGAACTCCTCTTTTTTATCATCCATTATTTTCCTTATCAGCATATTCACGCCAACACTATCCAAATGGAGGCGGCTCATTCCCCCGGTTTCCTGTAGAACCCGCCAAGCCAGCCTGCTAAAACTGAAAACCTGTGTCCGGATCATGCCGGCAAGACCTGGCGTTTTAATTAATTTATATTCAGATAGAAACGTCATCTGATCAGGAACGAGATAGATGATCGGATTGCCTTCGGGATCTTCTGCCAGTTTGGAGCGGATTTCGCCCAATACATTCGAGGTTTTCCCTGTACCTGATCTTCCCAGTAAAAAACGGAGTGACATCTCTTTTTCCCCCTTATACACCAACATTATGTCTAGATCTATCATACCAGAAAATCCTTCAACTTTTTGATGAGGATCCTTTCCAGTCAAGGACCACTTTCTATCATTTTACTGTTTCCCAATCCAAAACACCAATCGTACGTTCGCGTTTCCCCAAAAGAAAAAGCCCTCTGCTTTCTCGGGCTTTGCCAGTCATTCACCTGTAAATCTATAATTGAATTCTTTGAGCGGCCAATATCGAACATCCACCTTACCGACGACATTTTCCACTGGTATAAAGCCAAAGTGGCGGCTGTCCGCACTCTCAAGACGATTGTCACCCATGACAAAAAGCTTTCCCTTCGGAACGGTGGTCTCGTCCGTCAATTCCTTTAATGTGAAATCCCCCGTAAAATCCTGATCTGGGAATCCTTCCTTCCATTTCTCGAGATAAGGCTCATCCACTTTCCTGCCATTTACGTAAAGCCAATCATCCTTGTAACGGATGCGGTCACCTGCAATCCCGATCACTCGTTTAACATAATCTTCTTGTGAATTCGCATGAAAAACAATAATGTCAAACCGGTGAATATCGTGAATCTGATAATTGATTTTATTCACAACAAGTTTGTTGCCATCTTCTAGGGTCGGCTGCATCGACTTCCCTTCAACGTCATAGCTTGAAAAGAAAAATGTACGGATCAAGATGTAAATAACAAAAGCTATCATGGCTGCTTTTATCCAATCGGATAAAGAATTCTTGTTTGTTTTTCCCATCTCGTCAACCCCTACTACATTTATATTCTAACTTATTGTCCTTCTTCCCTCTTCATGCTTTTATTTAATCGGACTTCCAGTCTTTTTCCTACATACCAAAGGACGAATATGACGACCCCGATAATGATCGTGCGTATTGGCTTATGTATTAATGATACTAAATCGTAGCCTACGAAGCTAATCGTGAAAATCATCACCGCTTTTCCTCCTACGACCGCAAGTCCATATTGCAACGGACTGACCTTTGACAATCCCGCCACGATATTCACGATGGCCGAAGGTGTAAAAGGGAAGCAGAGCAGGATGAACAAAGGTCCGAATCCATGACTTTCCACCCAAACCATCAAACGCTGAACCTGCTTATGTTTTTGTAAAAACCGAAAAAACCTCATTTGACCATATCTTCTAATGACTAAAAAGATCAAAAATGACCCCGCTACCGCACCAATCCAGGAAAATAAAAATCCCCACCAAAGGCCAAAAGCGGTTGCATTAGCCAACACGAACACCACTAAAGGTAAAAAGGGCAAGAACGCTTCCAGCATCGGCAGTAAGATACCGGGAATCGGGCCGAATGAGCGATATTGCTGAATAAGCCCCGAAATATGATCAAGTGTAAACCACTCACGTATTGTCTCCAAGTCCATAATTATCTCCCTCGACATGCTGCCGTCAAAGCAGCATAAACTTATTAAAAAGATGTTTATTTTAGATATATCACTTTCTTCTGAAATTGCAAGAATTATTATCCATATATCTTCATACTTTCCCTATCTCAGGAAATCATAATCTTGTTAATGAAATTTTCACCATTTTTTAAAACAGCTTGCATATCGATTGAAAATACATTAGGATAATCAAACAAGAACAAATGTTCTATGTGTTATAAATGTTACATATTCATAGTAAAAAAGTGTTTTGTCAGAAAGGGGCGGTCATGATGACCCGCATTCCAGAGGATGACCGGAATATGATCGAAAAAGCCATCTACCTACCGATGGTGATTACAGTCTTAAACCGGGATCTCAAAGTCATCGAAATCAGTCCGTTTAAATTAAGAAGGCCCTATTCCGAGCTAGTCGAGCACATCCTAAAAATCGTTCAGGACGATTTTGCCGAGGTTCGTCGATATCTGCGCAAGGAAAATATTAAGGTAAGTGAAATCAAACGCGATGAATCCTTCACGATGTATTGTTTTTTATACAAAGGATACGAGGAACATCATAATTATTTCAATCCGCGCCTTCGCAACAAAACCGAAGACCTGTTATGTTATTACTTTTTCGAGAGAAGCCACCGTTCTACGAATTAGCGGGTTACAGACATACCTATCCTGTAGATGCCGAATATTTAGGGTGGAGGAAATGAATGTAAGTAAATAGTATCATAAATAACTCCCTTATCTTTTTCTGATAAGGGAGTTCATTTTGATGATTATAATCTATTCACTTCACACGCCTCCATCGCCGATTTAAAAATGACCTAGAAATAAAATCCATTAAATGATAGATTTCCCAATCCGATATCGGTGACTTATTCACGTATAAGCATGGGTCTGGATAAACCCACTTGAACGGGGGGGACCTGATATGATAAAACGGCAGTTTCAATGGAACCGTACCCCATTTAGCACTGTAGCGATTAATAGTAAGAAACTTGTTCCATTCATTTTCATCCATTTTCTTTACATTCGATTAGCCTTTCCTTACATTCACTTTTCCTCCTCTAACGTGGAATATACTTTGAATTCAACTCTGAAGCCTTGGCTCCATTGGCATCGGTGAATAAATAGAAAGACTTTCTCTTGGTTTCCTCAATCCTCTGGATCAGTTTCGTTTTTAAAAAGGATGTCCGGTGCAGCTGATTTTCGAACGAGCTGTACGATACCTCTAAGTCGATCGATTGTTTATTCCGGAATGTAACGGTTGTATGTTTGGAGTCCAGGCGATCATAGGCTACGACATGCTCATGTGATAACCAGATGCATGGTAGACGCAGCGGAGATGTAGTTGGAAAGAAGAAAATCGAACTGGTCGGATCAATCGCGATCGGTGCTTTATGCGTGATGTTTATGAGCTGCTTAGTGCCTTGTCTACGCCCTTCGTAGCTGGATCCGAAGAATTCACAGCTTCTCTTGATAATTTCCAACGGCTTGAAAGGGGATATGAACTCGTCCTCCATTTCAACGATACGGGCATAAATTTTACTGCCATAGTTGAGCGGTGCAACCATAAGTGTTTGGGGCGTTATTTCATATTCCTCTATGATTCCCTCGTTGTGTTGCATCAATTTTAACCCACCTCTTCCTCATTGCATTAGGATTCAACGTTTTACTAAAGGCATTCGTCCCCTTTCACCGACAATTGGTGAAGAGTACCAGTCCATATAAGTAAATTTCCTCACTATAATAGCACAATAAATTATGAGAAATTTAAAGTTCACAAAAAATTAAAAATTCTTTCAAAAAGCGGTCGTTCCGCCATCTATATGACACATTTTCTATTAATATTAGAATTTTTTAAATTTTCAGTTGATTTTATCCGCGCAAATCCATATACTAATAAAAAGGGTCAGGGGTGGTAACTTTGAAAAATGAAAAATCTTATTCAGAGTCAGTGAAGTCCTTATCAATGAGCGAGATGAAAAACGATGCCGTGGTTCAGGAAATGTTGATTGATATGATTATTCTGGAAGCCGTCCTTACTACCAAAAAGAATATCCTTGCGAAGCAAATTGATGAAGCCTTGGATATGAAAAACAAACCTTTATTTCTGAAACTTAGTTCTGAAATGAACGTTTTACTAGAACAATTTGGAAATTAACACCCGCGATTAAATGACAACCGAATCATCAAAAAAGCCTCCCTTCATGAGGGAGGCTTCAGTTTGTAGACAAAAGTGGTCCTACTCACGTGTTTGTAACAATGTGACACCGGGAGCGCCGGCACATGGGAAACGTCAAGGGCTTTGCTGATCATTCCTTATGAAACATTCCCATGACCTCGGCTGTTTCCGTTATATTGACAAAGGCATTTGGGTCCACTTCTTTTATCATCGTTTTGACGTCGGTTAATTGGTAACGGGTGATGACCGTCATCATCACTTTACTCTTTTCCCCCGAGTATGCACCTTCACCATCCATGACTGTAATCCCGCGATATAAGTTGGTCAGGAGCTTCGTTTTCATCTCATCACTCTTTTTCGTAACGATCATCAAAGTTAATTTTATGTGGTTGGAGTGAATCGTATCGATAACTTTTCCAGCTGCATATATGGAAATCAATGTATATAGTGCAGCATCCCAGCCAAAAATGAAGCCTGAAATGACCACCACGACTGCATTCATCACCGATAGTAATGAACCAAGCGGGAAGTCGCTCTTCTTAGCCAAAAGCATGGCGATGATATCAAACCCGCCGGAGGAGCCTGAAGCACGGAAGATGATCCCGATACCGAACCCGGAAATGATTCCGCCGAATAAAGAGGACAAAATCGGTTCAGTGGATACTCCATGAATGGGGATCAGGTATAAACTGATGGAAATTACGACAACTGACAATATCGTATATGTGATGAACCGCCTTCCCAATTTGAGGTATCCGAGAATCAGCAATGGCAGGTTCAACAGAAAATTCAATATACCTGTATTCACTGGAGTGATGATTCCCAGCATGATCGCAATTCCACTAAGTCCGCTGCTTAAAATTAAATGAGGTATCAAAAATAAGTTATAGGCAACTGCAACAAGCACTGAGCCTAAGGTGATGAGAAGTACATTATACATAACCGATCTCCTTAATCGAGCTGAGAATTTAATTAATTATAGTGGAGAACATCAGCATTTATAAAATAAAAGTTTTTTCTGATAAATCCCGGCTATCCGTATCCTCAGATCATATAAAAAAACCAGCTGTTCTTCAGCTGGCTTTCAATCACCCTTTGCATTTGCCTTTTCGATTGTGGAAATCCGTTCGAGCATGGTTGGATGTGAATACCGCAGCCATTTCACCAAAAATGGCGGGTTCACCTGACTTAACCCAGATCTGGTGAGTTCCTGAAATGTGGTAATTGCCGATTCTTTATCCCCGGTCATTTCGATGGCATACCGGTCTGCCCTCGTTTCTTCGTATCTGGACACGAAATTCGAGAGCGGACTGGAAATAAAAAGCAGCATGGCCGTGATCAAAAGAAATAAGGGCAATGAAGAAATGCTGCCTACCGAATGCACCTTTAACAGATGACCCCAGCGCTTAATGACATAATTCATGATTCTCGAGGTCAGCCACAGCCCGATCAAGGTCATTCCTAGATAACCGGCAATGCCGAAATAGATATGCTTTTCTACATAATGAGCCATTTCATGTGCCATGATGAAAAGGATTTCGTCTTCCTTCAGTTTGTTCAAGGTCGTATCCCAAAGGACGATTCTTGAGTTGGAACCTATACCTGTCACATAGGCATTCAATGAATTCGTCTTTTCCGCCATATTAACTTCATACACGTGCTCAGCCGGAATTTCCGCCTGTGCGGCGAGTGACAATATTTCCGTTTCCAACTCTTTATTTTTGAGCGGATAAAATTCATTGTACAGAGGATCGATCAATACAGGCTGAACAAACATCAAGAACAGCGTAAATGGGATCGATAGCATCCAAGCATAGAGCCACCACTTTTTTGCACTTTTCTTCATTAACCAATATAGGACGGATACAATGATGAACATCATTCCGAAATTCACCCAGAATTCAATGATTCCATCCTTCATCCATGAGGTGAAGCTTTGTGTACTGATATGGTAGTTCTTACTAAGCCAATAGCCAATGAAGCTTATTGGAAAAAGTGCCAAATAAGAAATGATGGAAAGCCAGAATAAATAAATGCCTGTTTGGATCACTTTTCGCTTTGTAACGGCCGATGCCGACTTTTCAAATGCCCTGGATATGCCAAATAATAAAACGAAAAAATACAGCAGCCATTCATATGGTGTGGAAACGAAAAATATGAAATTCCGCAATCCTGAATATTCTTCGCTAAGCTTTAATTCCCTTGCATTCAGGAATGTAGCAGGATCTGCTGCAGTACCTCGCAATGCATCGGGAATCGCAGTATTTGCCCCATAAAAAATATACCAATACATCACTGCTACATAAAGGATATATACTAGAATAGCTCTCCCAGCCCATTTTCTAACCATGATGCCCCTCCTTCGAATCTCTCCCTCATAATAGTTTAATCCAAAACGGACAGGTTAGAACCGCATTTCCATCCAATATTATTCATTCCGTCAAGCCTTATTGCCGTTAACCATCTCTGGACCATTCGACAATGACATACAGCATTAAACACATATGAGTGCAAATGAGCGGGGTGCAGTAAAGCTCCGGCAGCTAACAAGCATGGCACAGGCCCTTGTTGATCAAAGTTTTGACTGGTCAGCCCTTCATGTCCTATTTTGAAATTTATACAAAAGCGCCATAAGTTCCGGACGATTGCTCACATTCATTTTTTTATAAAGCCGGCTGATATAATTTTTGACCGTTCCTATGGATAAATATAGTTTTTTGGAAATCTGCTGATTCGTTTGTCCTTCGGTGAGGAGAATGAGCAGTTCATACTCACGTTTGGAAAAGGAGCCCAATTTTTCGATTGCCTTTTCCAAGGCCGCATTCCCCTGCCCCACCCCTTCCTGCTGAAGCTTCTTCATCAAAAAAGATTTAACAGTGGCAGGATAGACGATTTGCCCGTTGGCGCATTGCCGGATCGCTGCCACTACTTGCTCCATTCCGCCATCCTGTAACACGTAACCTGCTGCGCCATGGGATATCGCTTCAATGAGATAGTGATTCTCGGGATAGGCAGCACGGATGACTATCGGGATGGAAGGATGTTTTTCCTTCAGCATCACCATCATTTCCTGTCCATGTGTCCATGATGAGCGGACATCAAAAAGAATGACATCAGGCATGACTGCCGCAGTAACATCAAGGCTGCGCAATTCCCTTTCAGTTTCAGTGGCTCCAATGACCGTAATGTCTTCCTCCTTTTCGATGATTCCCTTAAGCCCCCCTTGTTTACTGACTAACAATAGCTTAATCAACTTCATATCTTCACCTGTTCTTTTCATTATTGGCTACATTTTTTCATGGTTTCATCAAGTAGTTCATTTGAACTATATTTTACTTCTTAATTCACTTGATAACAATATAAGTCAATTATATGTAAAATCCAAATTTAAACTGTAAGAACACGTAAAAAAAGATAGTTCCCTGAATATAAATAATGCTATCAACCCGTTTGCCTTCAGGATGATAGCCTTTTTCTTTGTTCCTCATCAATAAGTTTGTCAAGGTTCATGATGCTTTCCTTTGCCCTGAGGAAATCAATTTTGCGGTAATGGTGCTTTCCGCCCTCTTCTTCATCTTTTTCGTCTGCCCATTTGACGACCTGCTGCAGTGGGGTCCGGATAATATCATTTGAAGGTAAGAATGAATCGGTGTGAAATAATATGGCGAGGGAAATGGTCTTTGCCTTGATCGGATTTTCACCGAGGCGGATTAACAATTTATGTGCTCTTTCCGCGCCTTTAATCGGATGGATATCATTTTGCTTGTACAGGTCATAATCCCATTTTCCATTGCGGTACCAGGTGAAGTGACCCATATCATGCAAAAGACCTGCCTTGGCCGCAATATCCGGATCGATGTTATATTCGTTGGCAAGGTGAAACGAGTGGTATGCCACCGCAATCGCATGGGCAAGTCCTGAGCGGTTCAAGTATTTTTGAGCAATGGGATGTGTAAAAACATCTAACAGCTTTACATCTCTCATCTAACCCCTCCTTACAATTATGTGGAAATTTTTAATGTCAATCATAACTCTTTTAGAATAAAGAATCAATACTTAAAGCTTACCTCATATATATTTTATGCAGCGCATTACGCTTTGTTTGTACAAAAAGACGACCATCGCCGGTTTGGCAATGGTCGCCCTTGATCGATCCTTTTAGTTTTGGGTAACATGGGTTTTTAAAGATCGCCTTAAAATTTTTCCTGTTGTGTTTTTTGGCAGTTCATCCAAAAATTCAATCTTTGCAGGAACCTTATATTTAGCCAAGTGCTCCAGGCAATAATCCAGGAGATCTTCCTCTGTCAATGCTTCGTTTTTCTTGACCACGAAGCATTGAACCACCTCTCCCTGATTTGGATCGGGAACGCCAATCGCTGCTGCCTCAACTACTTCAGGGTGGGCATACAGAACTTCTTCGACTTCCCGTGGATATACGTTATATCCACCGACAATGATCAGTTCTTTTTTGCGATCTACGATGAAAAAGTACCCTTCATCATCCATCCGGGCTAAATCACCTGTATATAACCAGCCATCTTTCAACACAGCTGCCGACTCTTCAGGCATCTTATAATACCCCTTCATGACATTAGGACCCCTGACAATCAATTCTCCGACCCCATTTGGCGGCACCTCTTCACCCAGCTCCGTGACGACCTTGTTTTCCACTCTGAGGATGGATGTTCCTATCGATCCCGCTTTCCTAGGGCGATCAAGAGGATTGAAGCATGTAACAGGAGAAGCTTCGGAGAGGCCATAGCCCTCTGAAACCCTAACATTGAATTTTTGCTCGAATGATTCAAGCAGAGATATCGGCATGGCTGATCCGCCTGAAATACAGATACGCAATGACCTTAAATCGTCTTTGTGCCCCTCCGGATATTGGAACAGGAAATTATACATGGTAGGCACGCCAGCAAAAACGGTTGCATCATATTTTTTGACTTGCCTGAATATTTCCTTCGGACTGAATTGCGGCACAATTAAAAGCGTACCTCCTTGCAGCAATGGTGCATTCACGACGACCGTCAAACTGAAAACATGGAACATGGGCAAGGTGGTAATGACACGGTCATTTTCGGAAATCTTCAAGTATTCGCCTACATCATTTGCATTGGAGTAGATATTGGTGTGTGAGAGCATCGCCCCTTTAGGTTTTCCTGTTGTACCGGAAGTATAGAGGATGATGGCCGTATCGTCGGAATCCAATTCCGGGCCTTGGAAGCTCGCATCCCCCGCTCCAACCATTTTTGTAAACGATTTCATTTTTTGATAAATGCTCAGTTCACCACGATCCCCTTTATCGGGCTCAGTCTCACATATAACATAGTAATCTACATTTGAAAGAATTGGGTCCATTTTCTCAAATAAGGGTATCAGTTTATCCAATGCCACGACAACCTTTACATCGCCGCTGTTCAGGATGTATCCAATTTCATCAGGTGTGTAAATTGGATTTACGGGTATTACGGTAGCTCCTGCTCGTATGGCTCCATACAATGAAATGATGAAATGTGGAGAATTCCCTAAAACCAGCGCAACATTATCACCTTTCGAAACACCAAGCTTATGTAGTTCATCGGCAAACTTTGTAACGGCGCTGTCCAATTCCCCATACGAGGTTGATTGGTCCATAAAATAATAAGCTGGCTTTTCAGCCTGCCTTAAAGCCGTTTGATGAAGCTTTTCGGATAAATTCATCGTTCTCCCTCCCCAGTTTACACCATGAATGAATAGTCATTCATTTTTATATTAAACTAAATACCTTTTTATTATATTAAAAGAAAATGATTACAGCAACAATTTTATCCATATTCAAGCAATTACTGTCATTATCAGACACAAAAGCCGTCCTATTAAGACAGGACGGCTTTTCAGGCTTAATAGATTAAAGCCAATATTTCCTCTTTCGTTACATTGCCAAAATAATGTTGAACATCTACCTCATCCAAAACCTCACTGATGGCGTCCCTTTCATAGCGTATCCCCGTAAGTTTTCGTTCTATATCCGCAACCTCTCCGACCCCAAAGAAATCACCGTAGATTTTACAATTTTCAATGATCCCCCTGTTCACTTCCAGACGGATATCAACTGACCCCACAGGAAATCTATGCGAATTCTGCAAGTTGAATTTCGGCGATTTTCCATAGTTCCATTCCCAGCTTTGATACCGTTCTTCCGAAATCTTATGGATTTGCTCCCAATCTTCCTCCGTTAGAACATACTCGGTGACCTCACCGCTATCCTTGAATATATTTTGCAGAAGGAATGAACGAAATTCCTCTATAGACATTGGTTCTTTGAGGAATTCAGCAATATTGGCGACTCGGCTTCTTATCGATTTAATACCTTTAGACTCGATTTTATCTTTTTTCACTTTTAAAGCGGATACAATATGGTCCATTTCCGATTGGAACAACAAGGTTCCATGACTGAACATTCTGCCCTTCGTCGAAAACATCGCGTTACCCGAAATTTTCTTCCCTTCAGCCAGGATATCATTACGGCCGCTTAGCTCAGCATGGATTCCCAGTTTCTCAAGGGTTTCCACGACAGGCTGGGTGAATTTCTTAAAATTGTGGAAACTGTCACCATCATCCTTCGTGATGAAACTGAAATTGAGATTACCTAAATCATGATAAACCGCACCGCCTCCGGAAAGCCTTCGAACAACAGTAATGCCATTTCCATCTACATAATCGGCATTGATTTCTTCAATCGTATTTTGATTTCTCCCGATGATGATTGAAGGCCGATTAATGTAGAATAGAAGATAGGTTTCATCAATATTCAGATGTTTAAGCGCATATTCTTCAATGGCAAGATTAATTCTCGGATCCGTAATTCCCTTATTATCAATAAAAAGCACAGTTGTTCCTCCTTGTATGCTTCATTCGCATCATTAATTTTCCCATCATAGCTGGAATTCGAGATTGGTTTTCGCCACAGCTATTTCCCGTTTGAATACCTCTGATGCTTCTTTCTTCAATTGATTGATATCTCCGTAATGGGGGAGATGAGTTAACAGCAAAAGCTGCACGTCTGCCCTATCTGCTAGCATGCCCGCTTCCCTAGCCGTCATATGTCCCGCCTTTGAACCATCCATATCACTGTAAAAATTGCTTTCGCACAATAAAACATTTGCATCCTTTGCGAAGTCCGCCAGCTCATCCATATAAGAACTGTCACCTGTGTAAACGATCGAATGATTTTCAGCTTCTATCCTCATCGCAAAACAAGGGACTGGATGCTTCGTTTTCATGAATGTAAAGGTGCACGGTCCAATGGTCAAGGGTTCATCGGCAGAATAAGCAATTCCCTTTGTCACATCTTTATACGTTAACTTTCCAAATTCGGCTTCATCTAAATCATGGCCATAGATGGGAATGGCCCTTTTTTCGCTGCCCAAAATCTGCTGGATGAGTGCAGCGTGCTGCAGGACACCGACATCCGCTACATGATCCGGATGATAGTGGGATAAAACGACTGCACCGAGGTCTTCGGGCTTCATATGATTTTGGAGCTGTGATAGTACACCGCTGCCACAATCAAGCAAAATGCGAAAATCTTCATATTCAAGCAAATAGCCAGAGCTTGCCTCATTTTTAGCTGGATATCCGCCCCAGCAGCCAATTACGGTGATTTTCATGCATCGGCACTCCTTTTTATCTCTCAATGACTTCCCCATTAATATAAACTATTCCCGCCTTTATTTCACCTTTTTTACTTATGTTATAAAACATAATTGACAATTATAATCTGTTATAATACAATACAGATACAGAAAAAAACATAAAAAATTTCAGGAGATGATGTTCATGATTCAAAGTAGCGTCGAGTTCTTCAAAAACCTGCCTCCTAAACAATGTGTGGAATGCGGAAAAAAAATCGATGAACAGCACGAATGTTATGGAATGCACTGTGACCATTGCCTTTCTGGAGAGTAATCAGTAAGTGTTGCACCATCCGCTTCCCCAAGAGCAGGATGATCTCATAGTCGCACAGCTTGAAACACATCGCCATATAAAAAGAAGAGATGCCGTTGAACGAACGGCATCTCTTCTTTTTATATGATCTGGTTCACTGTAGTTAGAAAACGGATAAACCTTTGAATAAGTATATCTTGAATAGTTCAGCAATTTCTTCTTTCCCTAATGGATCATGATTCCTCTCCCAATCAAAGATAAGGGCGAGGTACATTTTCAGCATCAGGAAAGCTGTTATCTCTGGATCGCAAGGCTGGATATATTTCTTGTCGATCGCTATTTTTAGTTTTTCCTTAATGTAGGATACGATGGCCTCTTCCATTTCATTGACCATTTCCTGAACGGCCGGGGTACCAATCTCCCGCTCTTCTTGAAGGAGCTTTAAAGATAATTGATGCTCCTGCCTGAACTCGAGGATTCGATAGACGGCCCTGTGCAGATTTTCAAAAAAGGAAAATTGCTCGTCCAAAGATTGTTCAGCCTCATATTTCATTTCCTCGATCATCCGCTGAACGATTTCCTTAAACAGCTCTTCCTTATTTTTATAAAAAGTGTAAATGGTCCCTTTACCCACATTGGCAATTTTAGCGACTTGATCCATCGTCGTTGCCTTGTAGCCAAAAAGTGAAAAAGATTTGGTCGCAGCTTCCAAAATTAATTTTTTACGATCAACAGACATTTCCCACCCCGATTCTGACCAAACGGACAAAATAGTCAATAATATCTTACCAAAAATATTCAGTCTTTTCAATCATTTTTTCGTTATCTGCAGAAAAAGATGGCTGCCCAATATCTGGGCAGCCATCTTTTCCAAACCAAGTATTCAATTTAAGCCATTAAGCCCCGTTGTTAAATGAACAGACTAATCAATTTTCCTGCAGGCGGTTCAAGACGATTGTCGCCAACGCATCGATGAATTCCGGCTTTACATTAGGCATATCCGGACGATAGTATGCCGCACCGATATCATCCGTCACCACTTTACATTCATAATCATTATCATAAAGAACTTCAAGATGCTCAGCTACAAATCCAACCGGAATATATATGAAGGCTTCATAGCCTTTCGCTTGATGAAGGTTTCTCGTTAAATCCTGCACGTCTGGTCCTAACCATGGTTCTGGCGTTTGTCCCGCGCTTTGCCAGCCAACTGCATAATGGGAAACTCCTGCATCTTTTGCAATCATCTCAGCCGTTTCCTTCAGTTGATCTGGATAAGGATCACCCAGTTGCAATATCTTTTCTGGAAGGCTATGCGCCGACACGATCAAAGCATAATTATCGCGTTCTTTTGAAGTCATCCTTCCAATCACTGCTTTTACTTGGTCCACCCAATATTGAATGAATTTGGGCTCATCATACCAGCTCTCGACGGAAGTGATCGTCATATCACCGAATTTAGCGGCCTCGTCCTGTGCACGTCCATTATAAGACTTGACACTGAAGGTTGAAAAATGCGGAGCCAATACAATACTGACCGCTTCCTTGATGCCATCATCATGCATCTGTTTCACTGCATCTTCAACAAAGGGTTCAATATGTTTCAATCCTAAGTATGCTTTGAATTCGATTTCTTCTTGAATCGAATTCAATTGCTTTTCAAGCGCTTCAGCTTGCCCAGCCGTTATTTTTGCCAGTGGGGACAAACCGCCAATCGCCTCGTAACGCCCTCTCAAATCGGCAATCAATTCGTCGCTCGGCCTTCTTCCATGACGAATATGTGTATAATACCTTTCAATATCCTCTTCTGTGTATGGAGTCCCGTAAGCCATGACGAGGAGGCCCATTTTTTTTCTTGACATGAATTTACACCTCATTTAAAAATTTCGTATTTTCCACCCATTAAAGGTTTTTTCGGTTACTTCATTTTTGATGAATATTCATGAATGAAGGAAGTCAACCTCTTCAGTGTTTCCGGATTTACGGAAGGGAAAACCCCATGTCCTAGATTGAAGATGTAGCCGTCCTGTTCCATGCCCTGATCAAGGATCCGTTTCGTCCGCTCTTCAATGACATCCCATGATGATAATAGCAGGGCAGGATCAAGATTGCCTTGCACCGGCTTTTGGATACCCATCTGTCTTGCTTCAGCGATTGGAAGCCTCCAATCCAGTCCGACTACATCGATCGGCAGGTCATTCCATTCAAGTGCCAAGTGACTTGCACCGACACCGAACATGATTAGGGGCACATTCTCTTCACGCAATGAAGAAAAGATGCGATTCATGACCGGCTTGATGAATACACGATAATCTTCAACGTTCAATGCCCCGACCCATGAATCAAAAATTTGGATGGCCTTGACACCTGCTTTAATTTGGGACTTTACATAAACAATGATCATATCCGCTAATTTATCCATCAGTGCAAACCATGCCACAGGCTCGGAGTACATGAAGGCTTTTGTCCGATTGTAGTTTTTCGAAGGGCCCCCTTCGATCATATAGGAAGCGATCGTGAATGGTGCGCCAGAAAATCCGATCAAAGGCACGGACAACTGCTCCGTGGTCAATAATTTGATCGTGTCAAGTACGTAAGGAATGTCCGCTTCTGGGTTCAATTCCCCCAATTTCTCAACATCTTTGATTGATTGGATCGGGTTCGAGATGACTGGACCGATTCCCGACTTAATCTCTACATCCACACCGATGGCTGGTAGCGGTGTCATTATATCTTTATATAAAATGGCTGCATCCACGTCATATTGCTCTACGGGCAATCTAGTCACATAAGCACATAATTCGGGCTGATGGGTAATTTCAAAAAGGGAGTACTTCTCTTTCAATTTACGATATTCCGGCTGTGATCGGCCAGCCTGACGCATATACCAAACAGGCACATGATCCGTTTTTTCTCCTCTAGCAGCTTTTAGAAATGTATCATTCGTAATTTCCTTAGACATTAATATCCACCTTTCAAGCAATCACGTTTCTATTTTCATTCATTCCTTAAATAGAATATCAGAAGGATGTTGAATTTCAAATTGAATCACCTTCAACTATAGCTTTTTCTATAATGGAAGTATAGCCAACCTATATATTTGTCAGAAATTCGACTTTTTTGTCTAGTTGCAAAAACGAATTTCCACCTAGTCTGGATAATGGACTTGAAAATATTCAGTAAAATGCAAATGGTAAAAGCGCTATTCATTGGGTAAAATGGGTATACAGGTACTATATAGGAATTGGAGGGGAAATAAATGAATGTATACATCACGTCCGGCACTTACGAATTTATGAAAAATAAGAAAGAGAAGCATCCGGATGAAAAGATATTACTGATGCAAAATTTTGAATCTACCGTCCTTTTACATGAAACTACAGGTAAAACGCTCTTTAGCTCCCCACGAAAGTATGAAGTCGTCGATGGGAAGGGAAATCTTCAGGATCGTGGTTATGTAGTCATGAACAATATCCCGGTCAGTGAAGAAGGACAGCCTGTATTTGAACATCAGTTTAAAAACAGGGCAGGGCTCATAGAAAATGAACCAGGTTTCGTCGCTCTGCGCATCCTGCGGCCGCTAAATTCCGAAACGTATGTCATTTTGACGATTTGGGAGAAACAGGCTGATTTTACGAACTGGAAGAAGTCCGCTTCCTTCCAGAAAGCGCATGACAGCGGGGTTAAACCTGCCGTTACGAACTCCAGTCAGAAGCTGTTTACTGGTGATGCCTATGTAACACAATATACATTGGTACAAGATTCGGAAGAATAGTTCCTTTCGATGCAGAATGAGGCCCGTTCTATTAAGAACGGGCCTCATTCTGCATGACTTGAAGAAATTCAAAGATCATCTGCAGTTTTTCTGGTTCTAGAATTGCCCGTTTCTTTCCACTTCGAACACTCGCTTATCAAGTGGCGGTCTGCCCTCGGAGCTTTTTCCGCTGGATTTCCTAGGATTTCATTTAAAAAGCAGGAGTCTTGCACTCCGTTCCAATCATGTTGGTTATGATTTTCTAAAGTCTTCATCGTTTTAGGTGAATGTATCATCCATCCGACAAATTCCTTGTTTATTTCCAGGGAAATGCAACGGATGTTTACAAATATTTCAGTTTGTGATCCATTTTTAAATGAATCTCCCCAGCAGCTTATATAAGTTACACCAGATTAGGGTGAATGCGATACCCAATGAATACCCAGCCAATATATCTGTTGGAAAATGGACATTCATGGCAATCCGACTGAGTCCTATCAAAAGGATGAGGAAAAAGAAGCCGATTCCCACCACCCATTTCAATGAGTTTCGCTTAACTTCTATTATGATGAAATAAGCCAAGAGACTGAAGAATATCAGCCCAACCATGGCATGGCCGCTTGGAAAACTGAATCCGGATGCATCCACAAGCTGATCGTCAGGCCGTTCTCTTTTGACTTGATTTTTTATCCTCCTATTTATTATATCGGCTCCCCCCATTCCGATCGAGAATAGGGCCATCTTTAAGTAATCCTTCTTAACGATCCATAAATAGAGAACAACCAGTATGCTTCCAAAACCAATGACCATGGACTTCCCAAGATAGGTGATGTACCTTAAAAACGAGAACGACAATGTATGTTCAGCAACGGCAAAGTCCAAGTATGTATCAAGCGCCAAGGTCCGCTCACCCAGAACCTCATGCACTAGCAAAAAGAATAGCAATAAGCACAGCAAAACTATTGCAATCCATGAGTGTTTAATCATACAAAACTCTCCTCAGCGACTATTTTACTCTGATTATTCAGAATATGATATACTATTCAACATTAAACCAAGCATGGGAGGTACAATATGATACACCAATTACACGCCCTTCTGGAAGGTTCTTACGATGAAATGGTTTCCATCAGAAGGTATCTTCATCAGCATCCCGAGCTTTCGTTTCATGAAACAAAAACTGCCGGCTTCATCGCTAACTATTATGAAAAACTGGGAATCGAGCACAAAACCAATATAGGCGGAAATGGGATCATCGCAACGATCACTGGCAGCAAACCCGGTAAAACGGTGGCATTGCGTGCTGATTTCGATGCCTTACCCATTCAAGATGAAAAAGAGGTTTCCTACAAATCCACCGTACCAGGCGTCATGCATGCCTGTGGACACGATGGCCATACTGCGGCACTCCTTGTCCTAGCTAAAAACCTGAATGAGCTGAAGGATGAGCTCGAAGGCCGCTATGTATTCATCCACCAGCATGCTGAAGAATATGCTCCAGGTGGCGCCAAGCCAATGATCGAGGCTGGCTGCCTTGATGGGGTGGATGTCATTTTCGGTACCCACTTATGGGCTACGGTGCCGACTGGAACTGTTCAATACACCTACGGACCGCTTATGGCTGCTGCTGACCGTTTTGAAATCCTCATTCAAGGACAAGGCGGACATGGAGCACAGCCACATAAAACCCGTGATGCAATCGTCGCCGGCTCCCAGCTAGTCACGAACTTGCAGCAAATCGTAAGCCGCCGCCTTAATCCGATAGATTCTGCAGTCATCACCATCGGTTCCTTTGTAGCTGATAATGCCTTTAATGTCATTGCTGATAAAGCCAGAATAATCGGGACAGTCCGGACCTTCAAGGAGGACGTCCGTTCATTTATCAGCGAAGAGATAGAGCGGGTTGTTAAAGGAACCTGCATGGCTGCGGACTGTACCTACGATTATCAGTACTTCCAAGGGTATCCGGCTGTTATCCCGCATGACGAGGAAACGAAATTCCTTATCGAGAGCACCAAGGCCATCAAGGAAGTATCGGTTACGGAACAAATTGATCCGGATATGACAGGAGAAGATTTTTCTTATTATTTACAAAAGGTGAAGGGAACATTCTTTTTTACAGGTGCCAGGCCAAATGATGCACAAACGTACCCCCATCATCATCCCTTATTTGATATGGATGAAAAGGCCATGCTCATTGCTGCAAAAATTTTAGGCACGGCAGCGGTAACTTATCATACTAAGGATCAATCAGCACTCAATGCGAACGAATCTTTATTACGGTAAGGGAAAAGGGACGGGTTACTCCCGTCCCTTCAATCTTTAAGCAGCCTGATTCGATAACAATTGACAGCCGTCTCCCCGAGCTGCTCCAGTAAATGATGGTTAGCATATGCACCGACAGCGGCGCCCAATCCCGGCACGAGCTGGAACATCTTGATGACATCGATATGATCGCGATATTCCTGCTGAAGCTCTTGCCAATTAATTTCAGGTACATCACCCAACCCCCATTCTTCTATCACATGTAATATCTCCAACCGTTTCTGCTCGCTTGAGAATGCCATCTGGAAAATATGGAGGATAAACAAACGTTCCTCATATTTATTGGGATCGAAACCATATAAACGGGATATTTCAAATAGTAACTTCATCTTGATGCTTAACAGTAAAGGGAAATCAGCCAGACCTATCAAGAGCCCTGCCGCACCTGTTCCCACACCCTCTATAATCGCCGTTTTGCGATGTGCCGCGACCGTTTCCGTAATCCATTCTTCTTTTTGCTGTAAGGAAAGGAGCATTACATTCTTCTCTTTGGACATATATTTAGATCCTGATAATACTGCCTCGATCATGCTCTTAATGCTATCTGCAATCATTTTGTGCACACGGTCCGGAATGAAACCATTCACTTTCGTTTGCGCCTTTTTTGACATGCGTTCGAACTTGCCTGATTTCTTGGTCATCTTCTTTTTCCATGTAACTAGCTCCGCTAAGGCCCTTTGTTCATACTCATTCATTTAAGCACCCCCGTTATGTATGTATATACTTTTCTCAAGGTTTTTAGTGTTCATTTCCTTTTCTTATACGAAAAAGCTGATTTTATGAAAAATCAGCTCCCCGTTCAAAAGTTTTTAATTTTCCTTGTTGCGTAAATTTTAAAGCCGACCAAGAAAACAAGACCTAGCACCAAAGCGGCCAAAGCAGACATCCATTCCCCATTCACAAGCAGGACGATACTAAAGACAAGGTCCTCAAATAATAAGAAATATGAAATGATCTTAATGACTGCAGACTCTCTCATTTTTGCCGGCAATGGATACAGCGAAACCCACACTTTCCATTCATGAATCTTCCAGACCGGCAGCAGCTGCAGGGCTGTCATGAATAGGAACAAAAAAACGACGATCAAGTGGGCCCAGATATTCATGAATACGCTTAAGATGACCGATCCTATGATGGTTAAACGCAAACAAAGCCCCACGTAATCATTGGACCGCAGCAGGGTGCGGGCATATAGAAAGGTATAAGTGGACTTTTCACCATATGGAATGAATGATAAGAGCCAGTCCATCCATTTCCTTCTTGCCACCTTCCCTTTTAGATGGGGAACATCCGTAAACATGTTTGCTATTCGATAAAACGAATTCATCCGTTTATTTTCCAGTTCAACAAGACGCTCCCACTTCAAGACAAAATCTTTGGCTGCGCTTCGGTAATACATGTAGAGCCCGATCAATATGAGCATCGTAATGAGCGCAAAAAGGATATTTGCCCCTGAACAGACGAAATAGAGCATCACTCCATTAAGTATAAAGCGGATAAGTGAGTCCCAATGGCTGACTGAAGGATCCTGATATTTCAATACGTTCCAGCGAATGATTAAATTAACAAACTTCAAAATCAGCAAAACAGCGAGAATGATTCCAAAATCCCTGCCGCCGGCATCGGTGACCTTCGTATACATCGGTATGAATGCAATTAGGACAACAAGCAGGATAAAGCCTTGCATAACCCAACTCAAGCGCAGCGAATTGTTAAAATAACTTTTCAGCTTCGTTTCAAGCGGTAGCAAAAATACGGTATCGGGTTCTTTCAAAAAGGTATTTATCGGACTTCTTGTGACAAGGATCGAAAAAACAACGGCCATGATCCATTCGGCCGGGAAGTCACCGTCCAGCGTCTTCACCCAATCACTGTAATAATAAGCCAGACCACCTAAAACCAATACCATCACAAAAACCAGATGTCCGTTAAAAATATAACGAAGGTATTTTTGCGTTTCATTTATATAGCCCAGATATCTTTCCTTCCAGAGATTTTGACTATTCATGTCCGATTTCTTCTTTCGTCAATTGAATGTACAAATCGTCTAGCGTCGCTCCCGGCATCGCAAATTGCTCGCGAAGCTGCTCAAGGTTGCCCTTTGCACGGATTTCTCCATTATGCAGGATGATGAAGGAATCACAATACCGCTCCGCAGTTGCCAATATGTGGGTGGACATTAATATCCCCGCTCCGCTTTCCTTCATTTTCCTCATTAAATCAAGCAATGATTGGATGCCCAATGGATCCAGGCCCACGAATGGTTCATCCACGATATATAAGGAGGGCTGCACCAAAAAAGCGCACATGATCATGACTTTTTGTTTCATCCCTTTGGAGAAGTGGGCCGGAAACCATTTAAGTCTTTTCTCCATACGGAACTCCTTAAGCAAGGCATCCATTCTTTCTTTGTATGTCGCTTCCGCCAAACCATGCGCCATGGCCGTCAGCTTTAAATGCTCCTCAAGTGTCAGCTCATCATATAAGATGGGCGTTTCAGGAACATATGTGAATTGTTTTCGATATGTATCAGGGTCCTGCGCAAGCGTTTTACCGTGTATCGATACACTCCCGCCCTTTGGCTCCATCAGTCCGATGATATGCTTGATCGTCGTACTTTTCCCAGCGCCATTGAGCCCGATCAACCCCACCAGCTCATTGGGTTGAATGTCAAAACTTATCCCTTTCAAAACGGGCGTTTTCGTGTATCCGCCTACTAATTGCTTTATTTCCAATAAGGACATATTAACGATCCTTTCTATTATAGAGGTTCTTATTTCCATTTTAACAAATTCTCCTGCATTTATATAGTCGAGTGTTCCCTGAAGAAAATTACCAAAAATAACTAATTATATTTTTCCTGCTTAGTGGCTATCATAAATAAGGAAGAAGGGGTTAGTCATTACGTGTGATTCACATCATAATGTAAATGAGGTGTCAGTTAAAGACGTATTACACTGAAATGCCCAAATGTTTTATTACAAATGATTCATATCATCTTGTAAATGAGGTGTCAGTTAAAGACGTATAACTGAATTAAACCAGAAGCTTCATAAAAAATCGTTTCGAGCAAGGAGATGGTTCTCTTGCACGTAAAAGCAGAAAAATCATTCAATGATTATCAATTATGCTTTATAAGTTGATGAAACTTTAAAGATATAGGAGATGGTTGCTTTGAATGGAAAAACTCTAACCAGATAACCGTATTTTACTTTATTGTAGATGAGGTGTTTGTCGCAGAGAATTTATGCTAATGCGAATTTTGAAGCAAAACCCCCTTTTTCTAGGACAGGGTGCAACTCAATGTTGCATCCTGTTTTTATGATTTTTTCTTTTCGCAACGATTGATGCTATGGTACGATTAACCAAATACACTAACTACCAAAGGAGCGGTTTTGATGAGCGATTGCATTTTTTGCAAAATAATCGATGGGGAAATTCCGAGCACCAAAGTATTTGAAAATGAACATGTATTGGCCTTTCTCGATATCAGTCAAGTAACGAAAGGGCACACGCTGGTAATTCCTAAAGTACATAAGGAAAATCTTTATGAATTGACACCGGAAATTGCGAAGAATTTATTTGAAGTCGTACCGGAGATCTCCCGAGCGATGAAACAGGAATTCAACCCCGTTGGCCTTAACCTCTTGAATAATAACGGCGAAGCGGCAGGACAATCCGTTTTCCATTTTCATATGCATCTAATTCCGCGACATGGAGAAGGTGATGGCTTTGGGGCAGTCTGGAAAACGAATGCCAGCGCTTATTCGCCTGATGACCTGAAGCAGATTGCCGATTCCATTGCCCAGCATATTGAATGAAGGGATAACCTCTGTTCGGAAGGCATCCAGAGATCGTGTTGCAGTGAATAAAATGAATATCGATCGGGTCCACACTTAAAAGGTGCTGGGCCGTTTTTCTTTTGTGATTCATTTCAGCGGAATCATCACTTAAAATTCTAAAAATTCCTCCAATTGAATTTCAATTTCTGTTAGGATAGATAAATAGATGTAATGACTTTAACACACTATCGTATAGGAGGAAAAAAATTGAAACGTGCACGCAATTTTAACGCTGGGCCGGCTGCCCTGCCCTTGGAAGTTTTACAAAGAGCCCAAAACGAATGGTTGAATATCGAGGATTCCGGCATGTCCGTCATGGAATTAAGCCACCGGAGTGCAGAGTTCGAAAAAATCCATAACCGTGCCATCCAATCATTAAAAGAGCTTATGGACATTCCTGAAAATTATGAGGTCCTTCTGCTGCAAGGCGGGGCAAGTCTTCAATTCTCCATGATACCGATGAACCTCTTGCCTGAGGGAAAAAGGGCTGATTATGTCCTCACTGGCTCTTGGTCGGAAAAAGCATTAAAAGAAGCCAAAAAAGTTGGAGAAACGGCAGTGGTAGCTTCATCAAAAGCAGATAAGTATACATTCATCCCTAAAGTGGAAGATATCGAATTGAATGAGGATTCTGCTTATCTTCATATTACAAGCAATAATACGATCTATGGAACTCAATGGAAGGAATTCCCTGAAACAGGTAACGTTCCTTTAGTGGCGGATATGTCCAGTGATATACTCAGCAAAAAAATCGATGTAAGTAAATTCGGCCTCATCTATGCAGGAGCACAAAAAAATCTTGGCCCATCAG
Source organism: Peribacillus simplex (assembly GCF_001542915.1). Classification (GTDB taxonomy): domain Bacteria; phylum Bacillota; class Bacilli; order Bacillales; family DSM-1321; genus Peribacillus; species Peribacillus simplex_B. The sequence goes on from NZ_LNNH01000029.1 coordinate 83,073, forward strand.
GAATCACGTTAGTCATCATCCGTAAAGATTTAATAAAGGATATGGACAGCATTCCATCCATGTTGAACTATTCCATTCATGCAAAAAATAATTCTTTATACAATACGCCACCGACATTGGCCATTTATTTATTGTCGCTTGTATTGGATTGGGCAAAAGAACAAGGCGGAGTCGAGAAGATCGCTGAAAACAACGAGGCAAAAGCAAAAGTCATTTACGATGCCATCGACGGAAGCGATGGTTTTTATAAAGGCCATGCCAAACCTGACAGCCGCTCTTTCATGAACATAACATTCACACTTCCATCTGAAGAAGCTGAGGCACAATTTCTAAAAGAACTGAAGCTGGCCGGTTTCGTCGGATTGAATGGTCACCGTTCCATCGGTGGCTGCAGGGCTTCCATTTATAATGCCGTGCCCCTATCCCATTGCCAGGAACTTGCGGCTTTCATGAAAAAATTCCAGCAAGCACATCACGCGAAGGAAGCTCATACTCTTTAATTGTGTACAAATATTACTTCTAAAAAAATAGGTCTTATGGTATACTATCTTATACTTCTTGCAACAAGCAACAGTGCATTGTTGAAGAAAAGATGTTAGTCGAGATGAGAATAGGAGAGATGAGTAATGAAAACGAAAACCCTTGTATCACTGTCCCTATTAATTGGGATCGGGGCTGCCCTGCATTTTATCGTTCCAGGCTTCTTCCTTGGAATGAAACCGGATATGATGCTGTTGATGATGTTTTTGGCGATTACCCTGTTTCCTGAGAAAAAGAATGTATTCATTGTTGCCTTGGCTGCTGGAGCCATCTCTGCCATGACAACCACATTTCCTGGAGGACAGATTCCAAATATCATAGATAAATTGGCAACAGCCTTTCTGTTTTACCTTTTATTCATCAGTCTTAAGAAGTTTTCAACATCCGTTGTGACGGTAAGTGTCTTGACTGCCGTAGGAACAATCATTTCCGGCGCTGTCTTCCTTGGATCGGCATATTATCTCGTATCCCTTCCAGGTCCTTTCGTTGCCCTTTTCGGAGCTGTTGTGCTTCCTGCCGTACTGCTAAATACAGTAGCGATGGTCATCATTTATCCAATCGTGAACGGCATCGTCAAAAAATCGAATGTAACCATTAATGCTTAAACCAGCTAAATCATCATACTTAAAAAGCACCGGAGCAGAGTCCGGTGCTTTTTTTTCCACACTATGGATCTGGAATAAGCCGCCCTCTGCAATCAATGAATGAACAGCCACATCAACCAAATGAAAAGCAGCAAGCCCCCGGGCAAGGCAAAAGCGTAGGCTCTAGCCTGGAGCACCCTCTTAGGCGGATAGATTCCTGGAGTCTTTGCTTTTCTTAGGAAATACCCCATCCCGCACAGGCATACCAGGCCTAACAAAAAAATGATTTTCATTAATAACCCACCAGTGCCATCCATATTCCGACAGCTTGTTTTTACTATCTATATGCTCCTCTTTCCTTTATATGAAGCGTTTTCTATAAAACTCCAAGTTATTTTTAAATATTATATATTGACTGCTTAAGTTTAAGAAAATATTTTTGTGATATAAAGATAAAATGGTAGATACTCTTCCATAGGAAAGAAAATTATGGTATTTTGTTATCAATAGCATTTACAACCCTATTTATCAAAATTTCCAATTGAGTTTTTTTTCAGCAGGGAATCAGACCATGTAACGCGAAAACAATATTATTAATGAGGTGATCCTAATGAAAGCAAAATCATTACTAATTGGCTTTTTAACCGGAACAGTCGTAGCGGGTGCCGCAACTTTGCTTGCAGCGCCGAGCTCTGGCAAGGACTTGCGGAATCGCATCAAAACGAATGCGGAAGAAATGAAGACTACCATTGATGAACTGAAGGTAAAGATGCAAAATATTAAAGATGACTCGCTGGAAGCCACTCAAATCAGCAAAGAAACGGTAAAAACCTTCATTTCTGACGTGCAGGTGGTCATCGAGAACTGGAAGCAGGAAATCGAACCGAATAAGAATGAATTACTGAAGAACGTTCAAGAAATTGAAACTTCATTAAAACAGTTAGAAACGGCCATCCCTGCTTCTAAAAAATAATAGCTAAACGTGGTTGCACAAGTCGAATTCTCCATTTTTCCCAATAAATAACATTATATACAAAGGGAAAATGGAGAATCGATTAAAAAAACTAAAATTTTCTAAAAATTTTGCAAATATTATCTTTATTAATTTTTATTTTATTGTCATAATAAATATACAGAATCTTATAAGTAGGTGAGCCCATAATATGCAGAATAAAAATTATTCTATGAAAGAAGCAATGATTTTTAGTCAAAGAATTGCACAATTAAGCAAAGCATTATGGAAATCGATTGAAAAAGATTGGCAGCAATGGATTAAGCCCTATGATTTAAATATCAATGAGCACCATATACTTTGGATTGCCTATCATCTTAATGGCTCTTCCATTTCAGACGTTGCAAAATTTGGGGTCATGCATGTTTCTACGGCATTTAACTTTTCAAAGAAATTAGAGGAACGCGGGTTTTTGACATTTTCAAAGAAAGAAAATGACAAGAGGAATACGTATATTGAGATCACAGCTGAAGGAGAAAAGATTCTTCTTGATCTGATGGAGACTTATGACCCCAGTAAAAATTCAGCTTTCTCAGGTGCACTTCCACTTCGTGAGCTTTATGGTAAGTTCCCCGATATGATAGAAATGATGGCCGTCATCCGTAATATATACGGGGAAGATTTCATGCAAATCTTTGAGAGGTCCTTCGATAATATTGATCAGGAGTTTACTGATGTGGAGGGTAAAATCACAAAAAAAAAGATAGAGAAAGAAACTGAGCCAGTTTAGCCCCACACTCTATCCATTTCCCTCATGAAGGATACATATAAACCTTGTGAGAGGCATGCGTCAATGCATTCCTTTGTCGTTATTTTTGGATTGACCTTTCTTTCAAATTGGTTAAAAAGCGGTCGAAAGTTCATGTATCCTTCCGCTTTTTCTATTTCATAGCGTTTGCTCAAAATATCACATAACTCCAGCAGCGCTTCCGCCTCCTGCTTCGTGAAATTTTTTTCCACAAACAAAAAGTCCAATCTTGCCTCTGGATTGCGTATCAGGTTCAGTAAAAGCCCCTGATGAAAACGGAGTATGTCTATTTCTTCATTTATATTTCTCATACAGCATTAGTCCCCAATCAATCATTCATATTTAACCTTAATCGCGCAAAAACGTTAGTGATTTCTCATTCAGAAATTGTCCTCCCAGTGGACAGTCGCCGCCAATCATCACCTTTAGTCTTTGTCCATTCTGTGGTAATTATTATCTTATAACTAAATCCCAGAATTCTATTGCTTTTTCCATCCATTCATCGTAATGTATGTAAGTAAATTCAACGGTCTTTGGAGGGCTGATTTCAAAATGAACTCGTGGAAAACAATTGACGTGGCAAAACAATATGGGAATTGCCGTCTGATCTTTTTTTCAGTTTTTACTATATTGATGTCTTTTGTTTTGATCTATACATTATTAAGTGCCGTTTCATCCCGGGTTGTTTTGTATGACGATCAAACAATGCTTTTTTTTAGCCTATTAGTCTTATTATATCCTGTTCACAAACTATTACACTATTTACCTTTACGATTATTATGCAAAAAAGTAAAAACTTCTTGGTCCATTAAGTGGAAACTTGTGCTTACCTGCAATGTAAATGTGCATTATCCGATACGAAAGCATCTATATCTCTTGACCCTTGTCCTACCCTTCTTCATTATGTCGGTCTTATTAATCGGTTGTGCACTTGGTTTTCCGCATTATATCCATTATTTTACCATTTTATTATCCCTGCATACCGGATTATGTGTATCGGATTTCATTTATATAAAGAACCTGGTTGGTTCACCAGGACATTCATTTATTGAAGAACATCGGGAAGGATACGACATCCTTATCCAAAAGTAATTCCATTTCATTTCGCAAAGGTGACTGAAAAGATTTTTAAGTATCTTTTTTCATTATAATTTGGTATCGTATTTATACATGATGTTTTGCAAGGAGGGATTTTCAGTTTTGATCTCATTCTGGTTTATTGTCGTTGCCATTTTGATTCTTTATAATATTAATAGAATGACCAACTCTTTATGTATCCAAAAAGAAATTGCTGAAGACCGGCAGCCTAAAGTATTCAGGACCATTAATGTATTAATTACTATTATGTTATTATCCTCCTATATTGAAATTTTGTATACGTAGAGATGAGCAACAAATGATCGACCATCATTTGTTACATACATTGGTGATAACCGGCGCATTATTCAAATAATAAAGAAAAAGGGCGAAGCGATAAGCTTCGCCTTTTGTTTATGCATTTATAACCAAGAAGCTCCAATGATGACTAACAGGATGAAAAGAACGACAATTAGAGCAAAGCCTCCACCTATTCCTCCAGACATTGATCTTCCTCCTTTCCATTCTTAAGTAATAGCAGTTTCATGCACACTCTTATATCCGCCAAAAGGAATTCATCCCTTTCGTAGCTTGATAAACACTATATTCTTTATTGTTGAGCGGCTACCCTATCCTATTCAACTCCATGGCAAAAGGAGTGGGCACTTTCCATTATAATTTTGCAATTGTTTAGCAATAGGCTGCTCCCACAATTATTAATAAAATGAATAACACTACTAACAAGGCGAAACCTCCGTTAAATCCATTACTCATTATACTACCTCCTTTTGGTGTCCTCGATTTATCATATGTAGATGTTCATGATCTGGGTAGGTATCTGCCCATTTTTCAAAAAATTCTTATTCATACATCAATATATTATTTTTTGTAAAGTAACCAGAATATGTTATAGTTAATTTTGTGGAAATACGAAGATTAGTAAACCAGAAACTTAAAATTAGGAGTTGTTCTCAATGAGGAAATGGGCATTATCAATTGCTGTGACTGCAGGGCTGATTGGACTTACAGCATGCAACAGCGACAAAGAGGCAGTCGTGGAAACGAAAGCGGGGGATATATCGAAAGAAGAATTTTACAATGTCATGAAGGACCGTTATGGTGACACCGTTCTTCAGGAACTTGTTTATGAAAAAGTTCTTTCTGAAAAATATACAGTAACGGATAAAGAAGTTAAGGCTAAAACGGCAGAACTTAAAGAGCAAATGGGTGATAATTTCCAAACGGCCCTAGCCTCTTCCGGATATAAGAGCGAAGATGATCTTAAGCGTGCACTTAGGATCGGCATGCTTCAAGAAAAAGCTGCCGTTGCTGATATTACAGTCAAAGAAGCTGATGTGAAAAAAGCATATGAAGACTACAAACCACAAATCAAAGCTAGGCATATTCTGGTAAAAGACCAAAAAACAGCTGATGAAGTGAAAGCTAAATTGGATAAAGGTGAAGACTTCGCCAAACTTGCTAAAGAATATTCAACAGACACTGGGTCTGCTGAAAAAGGCGGCGAACTTGGCTGGTTCGGAAAAGGTGAAATGGTTCCTGCATTCGAAGAGCAAGCCTACAAGATGAAGAAAGACGAAATCAGTAAACCGGTTAAATCGGATTATGGCTACCACATCATCCAACTTGAAGATATGAAAGAAAAGAAATCGTACAAGGATATGAAAAAAGATCTAGAATATGATTTGAAAGTCGCGCAAATCGACCAAACCAAGGTTCAAGATATTTTGAATGCTGAAGTGAAAAAAGCTGACGTGAAAATTAAAGATAAAGACCTTAAAGACGCCATCACTTCTGGTGACGCAACCAAAGCCGAAAAATAATCGGATAAGCAAAAGCGACAGGACTTGGTCCTGTCGCTTTTTTTAGTTAAGCTCCCTGATTGATATCCTTTTTACGCCTCTCACGCTCTTCTTCCATACGTTCAATGTACTTCTGGCCTTCCTTCTCTATCCAAGCATCATCTATGAGGCGCTCCTGCCTAGCTGTCCAAATTGACATGACTGCACTGACAATTATTCCAATAAACACGAACCAGATCCAAATTGGCATGTCCATTACCTCCCAAAAAATCTACTATTCATTTACTAGAGAATATGCGTGAACAAAAAAAATATGCTTCTTTCTCCAACGGAAAGAAGCATATTTTTTTAAAATGTAGGTTTATAAAATGAGCGATTATCGAGCGCGAAGACTCTTTCCGTGAATTCACCCGGCTTCACTTTCTCCAAGGCCCGGTCCATCATATTGATCTTGGCATCCATGTTATCGATGTAATGCAGCACTTCAGCTTCCCTCACCATTGGCGGTTTGGGGCTGCCCCACTCCGCTTTGCCATGGTGGCTTAATATCAAGTGCTTGAGGATCATGATTTCTTCTGCTTCAATCCCTAACTCCTCTGCTGCTTTACCGATTTCATTCACCATGATGGTTATATGGCCCAATAAGTTCCCTTCCACCGTGTAAACGGTCGACACAGGTCCAGATAGCTCATGTACCTTCCCTAGATCATGCAGTATGACTCCTGCATACAAAAGGTCACGATCGAGCGATGGGTAAAGGGTTGATATCGCTTTGGCCAGACCCAGCATCGATACTACGTGATAAGCGAGACCCGACATATACTCATGATGGTTCTTCGTCGCTGCAGGAAACGTCAAGAATTCATTCTGATATTTCTTAATAAGATGTCTAGTCACCCTTTGGATATTCGGATTCCTCATTTCAAAAATGAATTGAGTGATCGTTTCCATCATTTCTTCCTGACTTAAAGGTGCCGTTTGAATCAGATCGGCTTTTGTTACGCCATCAGCATCAGATGTGATTCTTATATTGCGGATTTTCAATTGGCTTCTGCCCCGGTAATTCTGGACTTCACCTTGAACTTTCACGGTAGCTTCGGCACTGTACGTTTTCTCATCAGCCTCGGAGACATCCCACAGCTTCGCCTCGATCTCCCCGGTTTTATCACACAAAATCAATGTTAGAAACGGCTTTCCATTACTTGCAACCGCCTTTGTACTCGTTTTTATATACATATATATATCTACAACTTCACCAATTCCATAGTGAATGATCCCATTTCCCATGCGACTGCCCCCGTTCGATTAAATATCAACATTATAACATATGAACCCTTTCAGTGCGTTTAGTTTTATCAATCGTGCTGGACATATTAAGGAAACGAAGCTATGTACAAGCAAAAAAAGCCAGCCTCTTACCAAGCCTGGCTTTCCATTCCATCTGATTAACTGTTTTTATTCGGACAATACGCGCATTTTTCCTGTCCATCAATCCGGTAATATAAACAGCATGTCATTCGTTTATAAGGATTCATCGACTCGGGGATCGTTTTCCCCCCTAAAAATCGCTTAAATGGTGAACGCCTTTCAATATTCAGCCATATTTCATCTTCCAGCAGACAATTTATGTCCGTTTCAACACGTGCCTTTATATCAGGCAGTTTCAATAACTCGCTGTACATCCATACCGCATAGCTCCAAATCGTTTCCCACAGTACATGTTTCGATATTTTTGTGGTTTTGGAAACCGGGGCGATGGCATCCGCACCAAACCTGCTTAATATCGTCTGGAGGGCAGCGGAGCTTTCCTTCTCCGGGACAATTCCCCACCGGTTTGTTTTCAATAAAAAATCCGGCAGCCAATGTTCATCTTCCGGATCATCCAAAACTCCCATGTCCCCCAGTGTGCCCTCCCAGGCAAGCCGATGCTTGCTGACCATGTACAATTGTGCCGTAACAAAAAAAGCATATCGTCTGAACCACATCGACATGGCTATTTTTGACGTCTCCGCTCCTGTCCGGGCTTGTGCATACGAAATTAGCTCTTCAACATTACGAATGGTCTTTGAGTCTTCGTTTCCACGTATCGATACGCGAAAGCCTTGCAGCTCTTTTTCCATGGTTGGTGTGAGCTTAACCATTGGCCATCGCTTTCATCCGGCTTTGTGCGTAACGCCCCTTCCCATACGGGATGCACATGGGACTGCCGAAAATCGGATCAAAGGAGATATGGCATTCCATCCCGAATACTTGTTGAACCAACCCGGGCGTGATGATTTCCTCTGGTCGTCCTTCTGCATGTATCGACCCGTCTTTAACCGCAACCAAATTATCCGCATAACGGCATGCCAAATTCAAATCATGAAGAACCATAACGATCGTTCGATTCTCAAACTCATTCAAATCGAACAATAAGTCAAGAATCTCGATTTGATGGGTCATATCGAGATATGTAGTCGGTTCATCCAGCAATATGATGTCCGTATCTTGTGCCAACGTCATCGCGATCCATGCCCGCTGCCTCTGCCCTCCCGATAATTCGTCGACAGCACGTTCCTTCAATTCAGACAGGTTCGTTGCTTCGATCGCCTTCTGAACTTTCTCTTCATCCTCGGTACTCCACTGTTTCAACCAACTTTGATACGGATACCTTCCTTGTTTCACGAGCTGATAGACGGTAAGACCTTCAGGAGCTGTCGGCGATTGTGGAAGAATCGCCATTTTTCTTGCTACCTCCTTGGATGACAAAGACGATATCGCCTTGCCTTCAAGCACGATCGAACCCGCTTGCGGCTTCAACAAGCGTGCGACCGATCGCAGTAGTGTTGACTTCCCACAACCATTGGCACCGATGAAAACAGTGATCTCCCCTTTGGGTATATCCAAATTCATATCATTTATTATTAATTTATCACCATATCCGAGCGATAAAGACTGTGTGTTAATAACTGGTCGCATAAAAATACTCCCCTTATTATGTTAATAATCTAAGTTTAATGAAAATGATTATCACTGTCAATCTTAATGAGCATATTGAACCAAAAACATCCTGCAAATAAGTCACTCATTGGCGGACATTCAAGTAAAGATATCAAGTGCTTTTTTTCCGATACATGAAAAATATGGTATCCACACTTCACCCTGATGCTTTTTGCTCGGCTGTTCAAATACGTGGAGTGGAGCGGAAGACGCGTGACTATACGGGAAAGACGTTTCAAGGGCAAACAAGTGCCTGCATTGGCAAGCAACGTACAAAGGGAAAACACAAAAACTGCAGACAAACTCCCTCATTATCGAGAGTTTATCTACAGTATGTCAGCCCTCCCTATGAAAGGACGTTAACCTACGAGCAGGCGTTTCGTACAATGTGCCAGAGATTCATCTTTGATGAAAGTAAATAAATCCCGATTGACCAAAGGCATTATTTCAGCTGCGATATTCCAGGCGTTGACCTCAATTTGATAAAGGATTTCCGAGCTGCCCGTATTCCAAAGCTCCTCACTCAGCATAGCTAGCTCTGTATCCAGCGCATGCCCCATTTCATGCGCAAGGATGACCCATGTATATTCCTCAAGCGCATCAAGCGAACCTAGAAAACGCTCACACTGAATTTCGATATCTTTCTTATATAAAGTGATCGTATGATCTTCGGCAGAATATTTCCCCCCCACACATCGTATTCCAGGGAACTCGTTTTCGACGATTAATCGTAATGACGAATCATGCCGGCTTACAAACTCATTCATATCCAATGCCTTCACTCTCTTTATTCATAGTTTTCACTCGATTATATTCCTCGGATGATCAAATCATTATCTTTTTTCAATATGGAATTGGATAGATGAATCACTTGCTTCTCCGTGAAATCCTCCATTACATGTCGATGGCAGGTAAAAAAGAAGATTTGCCGTTTGAGAGAAATTTTTTTCAATAATTCAAGCATCCTTTTTGTCCTTGTTGCATCAAAATTGACAAAACCATCATCGATGATAAGCGGGAAAGAATCATTTTCAAAAGTATGATCGGCAAGGGCGAGCCTTAGGGAAACATAAATTTGCTCGGCTGTCCCGCGGCTTACCTCTTCCACCCCGAATCTCAAGCCGTCACTTCGCTGTACAAAAATCCCTTCTCCTGAATGATCAAGGATGATTTTCGAATAGCGCCCATTCGTCAAAAAGGCAAAGTGTCGCTCGGCATCTGCGATGACCTTGGGCAGACGTTCCCTTTTATATCGATCCAAAGTTTTATTCAATAAGCGTTTGGCTATGGCCAATTTCGCCCATTCTTTCGCTTCTTCATTGAACGCCGCTTTTTCTTCATAAAACTTATTAAGTAAATCGTCATAAACACCTGATGATTCAAGACGTTTTATCTGATGCTTCGTGTCAGTCAGTTTTTCCAGTAATGCTGATTTCACTTTTACAGCATCCTTTTGTTTGCGCTCTAAATCTTCAAATGCATAAGTGGTGATCCGTTGTTTAACATACGTTTGTATTCGTTCAGGGAGCATTCTCGATTGCTCAATTTGAATCGCAATCAACCCGAGTTGATTTTGCAGGGAGCCTTTCTTTTCGGACAAGGCAGCGTGATGTCTGAACTCTTCCTCAGCATTGACCTTCGCTAATCCAAAAAGCTGCTCGATTTCGGCATCAAGATACTCTTTTTCCATCGTCAGCTGCTCGATTTCATTCCGCAAACGGATTCGTTCCTGCAGCCACTGCGTGCGCTGGACGGATACCTCCAAAGCATTGTTCAATTCCCGCTTTAAAAGGCCGATCGCTTCACGCCAAGTAGATGGCTCAACATCAAGGCTGTGGGCAAAATGTAATAAAACCTTCGCTTTGCTATCAAATTCTTCATTTAAATATTGATGCCGCTTGATCGCTTCATATTTCCTTTCAACGGCAGTTTTCCAATCTTCAAGCATTTCAAATACAGACTCAAGATTGATTTCCATGCCAGGAAAGGACATGCCCCATCCGTTCAGGATGCTTTTCATTTCTTTATCCAATTCGTCCCTTCCAGCTTCCCAAGCCGCATACTCCTGAATGGTCGCTTCGAAAGCCTCCTCCCGTTCCCCATACTTGAACCTTTCCGTTTCCAACTGCCTTTGGAGACGGTCATCCAATTCCAGCAATTGTCCCATCGACTCTCCATCATGATCCAGATTGGCTTCACTGCCAAGTGCCGACCTTTTTCGTTTCATGTCATCCAATTGCCGGATATGCCCTGATAATATCATTTCTCCTTTGGAAAGATATCTGGAAACCACAAACAGGACCGCCGCGGCCAGAAGTATCATGGAAAGCAGCAACTGTTCACTGAAATAACAGCTGATCGCACCTAAACATAGCAGTGCTACTATACTTCCATTCATGATTAGGGAACGTTTGCGATCCTGAGCCTCCTGCTTCTCCTGTAGGGCCAATTGCTTCTCGAGTTCAAGTATTTGCTCATCAAGAATGAGCCTTTTGACCGTGTTAAATTCACGGTTATGTTGCTTGTTGTATAAAGATTCAAGCTTGCTTCGTTTTTCCACGGACATTACCTGGGATGCTATCTCCTTCAAGCGGGCTTCTGCCGTCTCCAAACTGACCTTTTGCAGCCCATATTTCTCATCCAGCTGTTTTTTAGCATTTTGGAGTTGATGCTTATCCCTCTCCATCCGCTTGACCTTTTCCTTCATGAATGCACTGATATCGAGATTGCTCAATTCATCATCGGGTTCATCGAGGAATAGGTCCTGCTTCACCTTTTCGATATACTTTTCTTCCATCAGGCATTCGTGTTCCGCCCTCCGAAGGTCCAGCTCGAGCTTCTCCAATAAAGTGCCTTGGTTGACTGCAAGTTCGATCTGCTCTTTGTGCACCTTGATGAACGGTTTTATTTCGAATTCAACGAGATTCCCTTCAAGTTTGTTCAGTTTTTCTGTCAATGCTGCTAATTGCGCCTTCATCGGCATTGCCACTGCTTGGAGCTGCTCAAGTCTTTTTAAACCATCAACAGGAAAACTTACATCCTTGATATTGCTTATCTCCGATTCAATTTTCGCCTGCTCCTCAATCAAGGGCTTGATTCTCAGGAACGTACCCACATCCATAAGATCGTTTTCTATCTCTTGGATAGCTTCCGTAATTTCAGCAAGCCTCTCCTTAAGTTCTTTCTCTTCCTGCAAAAATGCGGTATATGACTGCTGCTCCTGTTCTGATGCCTTAACCTTTTTCTGCAATTCCTTAAGTTCTTTTATTTTTACATTCAAAAGGGGTTTTTGGCCTGATGGCTTGAATAGCCGATCGAGTTCTTTTTGCAATTTCGTCTCTGCTTCAAGAAGCTTATCATTCCCGACCAGTCCAGCTGACAACAGATACTTGCTCATGGTTCCTTCACTTAGCGTATGTAAACCTTGAAGTCCTTGAAGGTCGAAAGAAAAAATGGCTTGGTAGTAGTTTTTATCTACGCCATGGAGAATTTCATTAAGCTCCTTTTCACCCGCGACCCTCCCATCTTCGAAGGTGATCGATACATCCCCAGTTGCCTTTCCCTTCACTCGCTCAATAACGATTTCCCCATGTTTTTTTGTTAAAAGAGTGAGCCTTCCCCCATATTTGGCATGCATCTTAGGCTCGTAGCGCGGTTCATTTTGAACTCTTGTCGGAAACCCAAATAAAATACTATGCATGAAAGACATGATGGTCGACTTGCCAGATTCATTTTCGCCAAAGAATACCTGCATCCGGCCCAGTTCCGGGAAATGCTGGTTTTCCAGTTTGCCATAACCATAAACATGGAGGTCCTTTATGATCAACGCTTCTCCTCCTCCCTTACCTATTCGTTCGTTTCAAACACCTTCAAAAGCCATCTTTCCGCTTCATCCAAAAGTGACTTCTGCTCTTTTGGTTCCATCGAATCAAGAAACCTTCTTGCAATCGGGTGATGATAAAGAGCGGCAGAGGCCGCCTCCGTATCCTCAAACTCGGAAGCAAGCTCTGAAATCTCAGCCACAAATGGAGATACCTTGCTTGACCTTATCATCGGCATTGTCTGGATGAGCTTGATTTTATACACCCAGACAAACGCTTCCGCTTGCTCTTCTTCTTGTAAAATCCGGGTCAATTCGTCAAGATATTCCGCAATTTCCCCTGCATATGCCCCGGCATCCAACTTTAGTTCCAAAAGATAGCTTCTTCCATCCAGGCATTTTTGCTCAATGAGTTCCTGGCATTGCTTGAAGATTGCATCAAAACCCCCATCTGCTGTTACTTGGATTGTTTCACTATGCCATATCACCCCAGAGGTCCCTATGAATAAATGTCGTCTCAAGTCACCATCGAGTTCGATCAGCATGCATCCCTTTTCTCCAGATTCCTTGCGGTTCCTGCCTTGGATATTTCCGGAGTAAATCACCAGGGGGTCCTCTGAAACCACCTGATGCTTATGGATATGCCCCAGCGCCCAATAATCGAAATCCTTGTCAGCCAGTTCCTTCAGGGAAAAAGGGGAGTAGGGGTTATGTTCCGCGTTGCCTTCCAAATTTCCGTGAAGCAGCCCTATATGATAATCCGCGCCTTCAGCTTTCATGTAGGTTTCAATCATCCTCTCCTTTACGTGGCGGCGAGGATAACTGAACCCATACAAGTGGACGCTTGTCCCATCCGCTTTTTCGAACAGTTTCACTTCCGTTTGCCCTGAAAATATGTGGACATTTTCCGGGAGCTCCACAGTAATCCATGTTCCGCTGAGATGATCATGATTTCCGTGAATGATATAGGCAGGTATCTGATGTTGCCGTAACTTTTCCATTTCAGTCCGAAAGCGCACCTGTGTCCGGAGACTGCGATTTTCACCATCAAACAAATCACCAGACAGGACGATGAAGTCAACCTGATGGAAAATGGCCTCATGAATGATCTTTTGAAAGGCTTTGAATGGACTTTCTCTTAATTCCTTTACTATCCTTGACGGCAAATCCTTCAGCCCTGTATATGGGCTATCCAGATGGAGATCCGCCGCATGAATGAATTTCACGCTGCTCATTGCTTCACCTCGGTATTTCATTTCTTTCACTTTAACATAAACAGAACATACTTTCCCGCCAAATATCAGAATTGTCGCGTCGATTTATGTTATAAACAGTATCGCCACAATCTTAAATAAAAAGACCGAATGGCTGGTACATTGTCGCATGCACCGCGTTCGGCCTTCTACTTTTATTGGAAAATATCCATGCTTAAATAGCGTTCACCATTATCAGGGGCAATGCATAGGACACGTTTACCTGCACCAAGGCGCCGTGCCTCCTTGAGCGCAGCCCAGACAGAAGCGCCGCCTGATGGTCCAATTAGAATCCCTTCCTTTGCCGCCATATCCTTCATCGTTGAAATCGCATCCTCATCGGCTGCTTGGACAATTTCATCGAACACATCCGTGTTTAAAATGCTTGGCACAAAACCGGGACTGGTTCCGACCAACTTATGCGGACCAGGCTTCCCGCCTGAAAGAACCGGCGAGCCTTTAGGCTCGACCACGACGACCCTTAAATGCGGCAGCTGTTCTTTTAAGACTTCACCTGTTCCTGTTATCGTCCCACCTGTACCGGCAGTCGCCACAAACACATCCAGCTTTCGATCCATCTGTTCCAAAATCTCGACAGCAGTCGTCACTCTATGAATATCAGGATTGGCTTTATTTTCGAATTGTTGAGGGATAAAGCTGTTCGGAATCTTTGCAGCCAGTTCCTGAGCTTTGCGAATGGCACCTGGCATCCGCTCCGCAGCTGGAGTGAGGACAACTTCCGCGCCATACGCCTTTAAAATATTGATTCTTTCCTTTGACATATTATCCGGCATGACCATGATGGCCCTGTAGCCTTTTGCCGCTGCATTCATCGCAAGTCCGATGCCTGTATTGCCTGAAGTCGGCTCGATGATCGTGGAATCAGATTGAATGACCCCATCCAGCTCCGCTTGCTTTATCAAGTTAAACGCAGCCCGATCCTTCACACTTCGGCTCGGATTGAAATACTCAAGCTTTACAAAGACTTCCGCATCATCCCTCCCTGTTAAATGATGAATCCTTACAACTGGTGTATCTCCTATCAATTCCGTTATATTATTCACGATTTTCACCGTCATTCCATCTAACTCCCTTCGGCCTATACACACACTTCATATACTTTTCTCCTACTCTATTATATCATTTATGAATTTCTATTTTAATGATGGGATTCCGCTCGTTACAATCGTTTTTTTTAAACTTCCACGCTAAAGAAAACAACACTTAAAGTTTGTTCGATATAATTTTTCCCGATCCTATTCTTATAAAATCCCGCTATACTTCAATATCTTTTAGTTTCCTATATTTCTTTCAGATAATAATAGTCAAAATTGACAGATAATGATAGAATTTTCTTAGCCGTTTCTATCATGATCAACTATACAAATTCGAAAAGGGAGTTTTTTGAACATGAGCAAACTATACAAGCTAACCGTATTTGAACCTTCGGGGGAAAAATTATTGGATGAATCGTTTACCGCCGAAAATGATGAAAATGCAAAAGAATTAGGTCAAAAGCTTTTGATCGAAAAAAACTATCAAGACCAAACACACCGATGCGTATCCCCAGCAGGAGCACTCTTGCTTTTTCACCGCTGACAATATTGGAAGCGCACTCATATAATTGAAGAGGCCGTCACAATGGCGTGACGGCCTCTTCTGATTCATATTTGTCATTTACCGGTGAAATTCGGTTTTCTTTTCTCGACGAAAGCTTTTATTCCTTCTTGATGATCCGCCGTTTGACGCATTTTCATTTGTGCCGCTTTTTCTATCTCAAGCATTTTAATCAATAATGGCCGATTTTTTTCACTAAGGATTTTTTTCGTTTTAATCATGGCAGTAATCGGGCTTTGCAGCCAAGCTTGCACTTTTCTCTCCACCGCCTGTTCCAAGGTTTCGTCTGCCACCTCATGAATGAGGCCCTTTTCTTTAGCCTCGAGCGCCGTAAGCACCTTGCCTTCCCAAATCAATTCCTTTGCGCCCACTTCACCAAGACGGCGCTCAAGGAAGAAATGTCCTCCGCCGTCCGGAATCAGTCCGATTCCGATAAAATTCATCGCAACCTTGCTTTCCGAATCTGCAATAAGGTGATCCGTTGCAAGAGCTATACTCAAACCGAGCCCTGCTGCAGCTCCATGAATGGCGCTAATCGTCAATTTAGGCATGAAATATAATGTGGTCACCAATTCACTGATGCCATCCATCAAATTGTCGAAAGCGTTTTCCTTTCCGGGAGAGAGCATCATCTTGATATCTCCGCCCGCGGAAAAGGCTTTCCCATTCCCTTTTAAAATGACGACGTCCACTGCTTCATTATCACTTACCTCCTTAAGCGCGGTAATGAAATCATGCAGCATTTCCGGATTTAACGCGTTCATCGCCTCTGGGCGATTCATGGAAACTGTAGCTATCCGGTCTGAATAAGTGACTAATACAGTACCTGCAGCTGATGTCGAATCTATACTCAATTTTTCTTCCTCCTTCTTCTTATCCCATGAATTAATTATATATCCCCAACAATTATCGGAATAGGGCGAAAAGTTATAATTATATGAAATCAGTTCATTAATTCTTTATATATTTATCCTGAAGCTGATCTCGCAAGGCCCGCTTCAGAAACTTTCCAACCCCCGTTTTTGGAATCTCATCCAAAAAGACCACTTCATCCGGCAGCCACCATTTTGCAAACTGCGGCTTTAAAAATTCGATGATGTTTTCCTCGGTCACTTGCCCTTTATATGCATCTTTCAAAACAACGCAGGCAATCGGGCGCTCCTGCCATTTTTCATGAGGAACCGCAATGACCGCCGCCTCAAAAATCCCTTCATGGGCCATTAATGCATTCTCCAGATCGACCGAAGAAATCCATTCCCCGCCGCTCTTGATCAGGTCTTTGGTCCGATCGACGATCTTCACGAATCCCTCCTCATCTATCGTGACGACATCACCTGTATATAGCCATCCATCCTTGAACGTATCCTCTGTACGTTCATCTTGAAAATACTCGTCTGCAATCCAAGGTCCCCTTATCAGCAATTCGCCCATTTCTTTTCCATCAGGTGATACTTCCCCGTCAGGACCGACCACTTTAATTTCGATCATTGGCGCGACAAGGCCTTGCTTAGCCTTCAATTCATAAAGCTCATCTTCAGGCAGGCCTTCCTGATAGCTTTTTGGTTTGGAAATGAAAACGAGCGGGCTTGTCTCCGTCATCCCATAGGCATGCAGAAACGGAATTCCAAGTTTTTGTTCAAATGCCTTAATCATGCTTTTTGGTGCAGCCGAACCTCCGCATAACACGGCGCGAATGCTGCTCGTGTCATGGCTGGTTTCTTCAAGCTCCTTCAACAACCCAAGCCAGATCGTCGGTACCCCGGCCGCAATGGTGACCTTCTCCGCTTCTATCAGCTCCGCCAATATCTTCGGTGTGAAATACGGTCCAGGCAAAACCATCTTTGTCCCGAACCATACACTGGCAAAAGGCATGCCCCAAGCATTGACATGAAACATGGGCACGACTGGAAGGGCGACATCCCTTTCACTGATGGCAGTGGAATCGGCCAGCCCCAGTGCAATCGCATGCAGCAATATCCCGCGATGTGAATAAACCACACCTTTTGGGTTCCCTGTCGTGGCGGAAGTGTAGCATATGCCCGCAGGAGCGTTTTCATCCAAATCCTCGATGAATGGCTGTTTTGGATTCCCTTCGGCCAATAATGTTTCGTAATGGTATAAAGGTGACAGGGATGTTTCGGGAAGCTCCGCTTTATCGGTCATAACGATATATCCTTCCACGGTCGGCAGCTCATCTTTAATCGCTTCCAATAAAGGAATCACATCGGGATCAATCAATAATAACCGATCTTTTGCACTATTAACGATATAAGAAACGTGTTGAGGAGAAAGGCGCATATTAATGGTATGGAGGACAGCTCCAGAGCAGGGAATAGCAAAGTAAGCCTCCAGATGCCTATGATGATTCCAGGCAAGCGTCCCGACACGATCGCCCGTCTTTATTCCGAATTTGCCCAATACACTTGCAAGTCTTCTTGTGCGTGCTGCAATCTCGGCATATGTAAAAGTATGGATTCCACCATCCGTACGCGAAACTACTTCTTTTTTCGAAAAATATTTTTCCGCTCTTTCAATGATTTGAGTCATGATCAACGGAGTATCCATCATTACAATCTCCCCCTTATATGAAAACGCCTTCATTTATATATTCGACCAGAAAAAAAATAATCCTTTTTCCCTAGAGGTTTATTTTGAATGAATTTTTATGTTTCTTTGTAGAAAAAAAAGGTAATAGTAAAGATACAATTATATTTAGAGGGAGCTCACTGATGGTAAATAGAATAAACGAAGAATTAGAGGCGTATTGTGCGAGTGAATATTCAAAGCTATCACGGGTGATTGTCTGTGAACCTCGTCATATGGCGATTCGTGACATCATTAATGAAACGCAAAAGGAGTTCATGGAGGAAAATATAGATCAAGCACGCGCCGTGGAGCAGCATGCCAATTTTACCAAGGCACTTGAACGAGAAGGAATTGAGGTCATTAAACTGCCTCCAGAAAGTACATATCCAGAACAAGTCTTTACAAGAGACATCGGATTCACTCTCGGCAACACAGTTTACGTAGCAGAAATGGCTACAACTATCAGACAGGGCGAAGAACTTATCTTGAAATCCTGGCTCGAAACGAATGATATTCCGTTTTTCAACCTTCACAAAAATCATATTGAAGGCGGCGATGTCATCATTGATGGCCGAACGATCTATATCGGGGTCAGTGATCGGACGGACGAAACATCCATCCAGCACCTTCAGTCCTTGTTACCGGAATATGATATTATCGCCATTCCCTTCATTGAGAAGTTCCTTCACTTAGACTGTGTTTTCAATGTGATTTCACCGACAGAGGCCCTGATTTTTCCTGAAGCCCACACAAAAAAAGAGTTGGATTTATTAGCTTCGCGCTATGACTTAATTGAAGTGACAAAAGAAGAACAATTCACATTGGGAACCAACGTACTTTCCATTGGAAATAAAAAATTATTCAGTCTGCCTTGTAATGAACAAGTCAATCGTCAGCTACGTCAACGAGGATATGAAATCATTGAAGTCGATATAAGTGAAATCATCAAGTCAGGAGGCTCTTTCCGCTGCTGTACCATGCCTCTACTGCGGACAACGAAAAAATGACAGGACTTGCCTAGCATGAAACCCTGCTCTTCACCGGACATCCCAATCAGGAAGTCCGGTTTTCCTTTTGCGGGCCATTCATTCGTTTAGCAAATCTAATATGGTTTTTGAATCATCACGATTCAATTTAACGTGTTTTTTATGCTGATCCCGCGTCAATTCAGTTACATGATCATCGGGATTAACCCAAACATAATACACCGCTATATTCCCTTCATTTTTATCATCATTAAAATAAAAGATAAAATCCGCCTTAGGATGGTCTTTCTCCAACACGTATTCACGCCAATCCGCATTCTTCAAAATTCCCTTTGCTTTTTCTGCATCTCTCGTTTCTATTTCTTGTTTATAGGCCTCGAAATGGTAGGTTTTGTTTTCAAGTTTTTGGATCGAAATATGTTCCTCCTTTGTTGAACACCCTGTCACTAACACCATGAGCAATAAGCTAAGTGCTAGTATAAATGGCTTCTTTTTCATCCATGTCATCTCCCTATACAGTAGTGGATTAATTATCCATATTATTTTTCATTATACTATTCCTCACACATTAGCAATAGGCGGAGTTAGCGGGACGGAATAAATTCGGGCTTTTCGCTTTGGATTTAGCCCAACCTGCAATCCGACATGGTTTCCAAGGAAGGAAAATTGATTATGTACCAATAACCTTGTTATACTTCTATAAGTTACCTAGAAAATAGATTGAAAGGGGAATGTAAAATGAATTATGTAAAAAACCAACTGACAATGATGCGCAAAAGTCTTTTGAAAGAAATCGAGGGAGTCACTCCAGAGCTTATGGATGTACAGCCTGAAGGTTTTAATAATACCATCCACTGGCATCTAGGACACGTTCTTACCGCAGCGGAAAAGTTCCTATTGGATGATAGCAGCACTTTGCCTGCCAATTACAGCCAGCTATTCGGATATGGCTCAAAACCTGCCGCTTGGACCGGCGATGTACCTTCAGTCGATACACTGACACAACAATTACAAGAACAATTTGGCCGCCTGCTTGAAATTCCCGAAGAACGCCTGACAGAAAAAGCAGCACAACCTTTCATGGGAATGGAAACTATAGGCGAATTCATTAATTTCGTAGTCCAGCACGAAGTTAATCACGTTGGCCAAATTCACGCAATGAAGCGCATCATTCAATCAACTAATCAATAATTCTACCAGCTGTCACTCCTTTTCTTTAAATGGATGACAGCTTTTTTATTATTTTCCTCGCGAGTTTTGGGGTTTTACCCGCGAGTTTGGCCCTTTTACTCGACAGTTCCGGAATTTCACTCGTGAATTTCGGGCTTTTTCTCACGAGTTACAGGCTTTTATTCGCGAGTTAGGCCCTTTTACTCGTGAATTTTGGGCTTTTACCCGCGAGTTAGGCCCTTTTACTCGTGAATTTTGGGCTTTTACCCGCGAGTTTGGCCCTTTTACTCGACAGTTTTGGGCTTTCACTCGTGAGTTTGGGCTTTCATTCATGAGTTTGGCATTTGCGAGGAAATTCAAAAGCAGCCCCCGCTAAGGAAGCGGGGGCTACTTTTGGGTGAGTCTTTACGTTAACTGATCCTGGTTTTCAATAAAGTCATTATATGCTTGTTCGGCTGCGGCTTCGGAGGAGAATAAGGCATCATCGTCCTCGATTGTATGGAATGTATCGTTAAGGAATAAAGCGACAGCATTAGGGTCCTTTGGATGGGGAACGATTTCCGCGGCCCTTATATTGGAAACGGTTGGGACATGGGGATTATTATAGATCACAAATACCTCGTCTCCTACTTGTACTTCTTTCGCGTTGATTACTCCCATTTTATCCTTCCTTTCCTTTGCTGGTTTTCTATAGTTTACGGAAAGATGCGGAGAATTATTTATGAAATGATGCTAAGTCCCAAAAATCGTGAGGCTCCCTCTTTAATGAATGAAGGAGCCTCATGTTTCATTTAAGCATATTCATCTTCTGCAAAAATTCGATGGGATGCTGCTTGCGGAAAAATTCCTTCAGCATATATGCAACGCCGTCTTGGTCATTGGAGCGAGTGATCCATTTGGCCACATTCTTCACTTCCGCATCCGCGTTGCCCATGGCAACTCCCAGCCCGGATCCGGCAATCATCTCCATATCATCCAATCCATCTCCTATCGAGACGATTTCCGTCCTTTTCACCTCTAAACGGTCGGCTAAATAAAGCACGCCACTCCATTTCGAAACCCCCTTCGGAACAATCGTCATCTTTTGGCCCGGGTGTAGAACCGCGTCCACCTCAGGGAACATTTCCTTTATCAATTTCAGCATATCGCCTCGATCACTTTGTTCTGAAAATATAATATCCATTTTCGTTGGTGCCATTGGCTTATCAATCAGCTCTTCACTGATATCATCCACATAATTTTGAGCATAGAAGTTTTGATCATTCAAATACATGACCGTTTTGCCAAGCAAATTCTCGGGGAGGTTCACCCGATTGCCAAGCGAGTATTTTTCATGAATGAGCATAATTTGACACACGGTTTTTTCAAGCATTTGCACGAGCTCTGCGGTCAGTTCTTCTGAGATTCTTTTTACCATCATGGGCTTCTCGATGGAAGCTCCCACAAAAGCTCCTTGTTGGGCAACGATCATCGGATTTATTTTTAGGGCTTTGGCCACTTTTTTTGCTGAGTGATAGTTTCTTGACGTCACTAGTGCAACATGGACACCCTTTTGGTGCACATAGTCGATTGCTTCTTTAGTCGATTTATTTAAACGGCCATTAGACTGGAGCAACGTCCCGTCGATATTGACCGCAAGTAGACGATATACCATGCTGATCTCCCCCATCTGTAATATCCTCTTTAAAATTTATGACTAAAATTTACAGAGTAGAACAAATAGTGGTCCATATAAAAAAACTCCCAACCACTTTGAGGCTGGGAGTAACAGTAGCTTATTGCTCTTGTTCAGGCAAGCCGTATAAATCTTCAAGCGGCTTCATGATTATTTTATTGAGGTCGGCGATGACCATGCTCATCCGTTGCTCAGCTTCCATCAATTGAGAGATGGTTGGGTTTTGTTGGACTAGCTGTACCGTCTTTTGTGCTTGTTCCACTTCTTCAGGAGCGATCTCCTGGCCCATCATTTGTTTTTGCTGCAATGACATTTGCAGATTGCGGAAGTTTTCAAACATTCCTTTTGTTGCTTCATCGGAATTGACAAGATCATATAATCGTTGCAAGTCAGCATATTCATTGCTTGCCCGAATTGCCTTTTCCATTTCATACGCTGCATCATATACGTTACTCATGTATTTCCCCTCCCGGTATCATTGTATTCCTACACCTTTTCCACTATAACAAATCCGCTTGCGAAATACACGTCTTCCTTATCAAACAGTTTGATAATCGTGGAATTCGACATTATCTAAGCAGCAGCCACTTGAATATTCAAGAATATCGAACGAGTTTTTTTCTCGATTGATGGCATTGCTTCAACCATCATTAAGAGGGATTTTTTTCTGTTGTAACCGTTCTTTACTTCTGTCTGAACGGAAATTTTCATATTCTGTAAGTAACACCGCTACTTGATAACATACATTGAATGACTGACATGTGATTTATATTGTATGAAACGATGGCATCATGACACCTTCTACTCTCAAAAACATAGAATGTGTTATCCACTTTTG
This sequence comes from Peribacillus simplex, assembly GCF_001542915.1. GTDB lineage: Bacteria > Bacillota > Bacilli > Bacillales > DSM-1321 > Peribacillus > Peribacillus simplex_B. The sequence goes on from NZ_LNNH01000029.1 coordinate 105,778, forward strand.
CCCATCATTTAATTGGAAAGGGTTAACAAACTTAGTGCAAACGGGGAATTGATATGAATATTAACCATCAGAAGGTTTTCATTACGGTAAACCCTGCAGTGACTAGAAAGAAGGCGCTCCTGTTTATCGAAGAAAAGCTATTTGGGGAATGGGGCCTTCATTTCGGAGAACCCGTTACGATCATGGCTGGATGCCGATCCGTCCCTGTCCTTGTGCAGCCATTCCCTTCATCAGGGCCTACATTGAAACTTTCATATGATATGAATCAATTTTTATCACTGCCTGCCTTTTCAGATCCGATATCCGTTTTTTTTCATCCGGAAGAAAGGAACATTCAAATAGGCCCTTCCTTCGCTGCTCTCATCAATCAATCTCCTTTGCAAGACGGAACATTCGGGGAGATGGAAAAATTCTATCAGGAAATGACATCATATTGTAATCAGCAAGGCATCCCCTTCTATTTAGTGAAAGTGCAGTCTCTTCAAGAAGGGATAATCGAAGCATTTGTCGGGGAACAAAAAGGCTGGCAAACCTTGACTATCCCGATTCCTGATGTGTTTTATAACCGGATACATTCACGAAAGCTTGAAGCATCGCCATCATTCGAGCTGTTTAAAACCGAACTCAAGACACAATCCATACCGATGTTCAACGGTAGGTTCCTTTCCAAATATGATGTTCATCAGCTTCTGAGCTTAGAAAATGAGCTGTTGCCAAATTTGCCTGATACGATACTTTTTGGCGAACAGGAGGCATTCTTGACCTTCATAGAAAGACATTCGATTATCTATTTCAAACCTGTATCAGGCAGTCAAGGTAAAAATATATGCAGATTAACGCAAGTATCTGGAAAATGGAAAATCGAGCCCTCCGGAAAAAAACAGGAACTGCTTTTTGCCGACTCAGATGAGCAATTGTTCCATACATTAAAAAAACTATCCAGAAAGCAAGCCTTCATTCTGCAACAAGGGATTTCCTTATACGAAACCGATCAAAGAAAGGTGGACTTCCGCATCCTTCTTCACCAAAACGAACTGCTAAACTGGAAGGTTTCATCAATGGTTGCACGGATAGGAGAACAAGGTGCCATCGTTTCCAATCTTGCACAAGGCGGTTTGATGAAAAACGGCTCGGATTTCCTCAAGGAAGCATTCGATTACCCCGATTCTGGTCGTTTGTATCAAAAACTGATACGACTGGCTAAAAACACGGCAAAGGCAATTGTTGAACACCATGACGAATCTTTCGGGGAGCTGGGCATCGATTTAGCACTTGATGTCGATACAAATCCATGGATCATCGAGGTGAATTCCAAACCTTCGAAAAAATTTCAGGGCAATTATGAAACCTTTCGCCCATCAGTAAAATCCATCATAGATTTCATGCTGACCCTCAACAGCGAAAAACATCGATAAAAGGAGTTGCTAGCACGTGTTAATCGGATTAATGGCAACGTCGGATTCACATGAAAACCACTACTTCACCGAAATAGCTAAAACGGCAAAACCCTTCAATATGAACGTTTGTAAATTCACGCCCGAAAATATTGATAGTGACCTTAAGAAAGTGCGGGGCGAACGGTTTGATCAAGAAAAGGAGACGTGGATTGCTGCATCTTTTAATATACCTGATTATATTTATGATCGCTGTTTCCATGGGCTATCGCGTCAACCATCGGAAACACGAAATAAAATCAATTGGTTAAAAGAACATTCTAGCTTCTTAGGGCTCGGGCTTCCTGGTAAGTGGGAAGTTTATCAAACCCTGAAAAAACACCCCCTTCTTCAAGCTTTTTTCCCAGAGACCGTCCAAGTATCCACATCTGAAGATATTATCGGTCATTTGGAGCGCCTGGATCGAATCATCATCAAGCCTGAATTCGGTGCAGGCGGTACGGGAATTTACCTTCTTTCCAAAAACGATGACGGCACTTTGGTATCCATGACAAAAAAAGGCAACAAATATGACCGCCAATTCACTTCTACATCACAGCTGAACAAATGGCTGCAGCATTTATTGAATCGATACAAATACCTTTGCCAGCCATATTTGGAACTTTGCAACCAAGAACATGAACCGTTCGATTTACGCATCCTGCTGCAAAAAAATGAGAGGAACCAATGGGTGGAACGGGGCCGTGGGATTCGTACCGGCCAAAAGGATGGAATCACCTCAAATTTGGCAACAGGCGGAGAAGCCATAACATTGGATGCCTTCATCAAAAAAAATCCGGAAACCATTTCGATTGCCGTCGAACAAAAGATCCAGCATATACTCCGTACCCTGCCTGCCGAAATCGAGGCTGTGTTTGAAAGACTATTCGAATTGGGCATCGATCTGGGCATCGATAAAAAAGGCCAGTTATGGATAATGGACATTAATTCAAAACCCGGAAGGAAAATCATCCAGGCACTGCAGCCGGAGAACATGAAGGATATTCATCGGGCACCGCTGCAATATAGCCAATATTTAGCCAATCATCTTCAGAAGGCAGGTGAATGAAAGTGAGAAAGACTTTTCCTGTCGAAATCGCCGTCATCCCTGGCAACGTTCTCTTTTACCCTTCAGAACTTGGAGATCTGGAAGAAATCGAATTGATCTATTTCGGACAGCATTCATGTCCTGCCAGTGTGAAACAAAACCCGGCCATCAATCAATCCATCGTCCTATCGGAAAGTCTCGCGGAATCGTTAAAATTCGATTTGACCGATATCCCCCTTCATTTATTCATATACGGCAAGACCATCCATATCGGCCCTTTGGTAGGTATTTTTTCTTCAGGTTTCACTGGCCTGTCAAACAAACCTCTAGGTGAAAGATCGCCATTTTTCTCAAAGCTTCTTTCCCTTAGCCGGACTACAGGCTGCATCCCCTTCATTTTTGGGGAGAATGTCATCAATTGGGATGAAGAAACAATCAAGGGCTATGTGTTCGAGAATGATAATTGGCACATTCAGGAATTCCCATTTCCTAACGTCATTTATGATCGGCTTCCCAACCGGCTGACCGAAAATCGCGACGGCCCTAAAGAAGTGAAGCAGAAATTCCAAAAAGACTATACCATTCCTTGGTTCAATCCGGGGTTTTTCAATAAATGGGACGTAAATGAAAGATTATGTGCAGATGAGCAGGCACTGCCATATCTGCCTGAAACTTATCCATTTCAATCCATATCCGTGGTAGAGACGCTTCTTTCCCATTATCGTCAGGTTTATATCAAGCCCATTCATGGCAGCCTCGGCCTCGGCATTCACCAGATCCTTTATGATAAGCATGAGAATGTTTACTATTGCCGCTATACAAATGAAGCAAGGGAGAATAAATTACAAAAATTCTCCACACTGGAATCAATCGTTAAACACCTATTTCATGACCGACCGCTAGAGAATCTTATCGTCCAGCAGGGCATCTCACTCATCCGTTCCGAAAAAAGACCAGTCGATTTCCGGGTTCATACTAACAAGGACAGTAATGGCGTATGGCAAGTAACCGCAATTGCTGCCAAAATTGCCGGCGCAGGCAGTGTTACAACCCATATTAAAAGCGGCGGGGTCATCAAAACGGTTGCCGAACTGTTTGGAGATGACGATGAGGCAAAAGAAGTGGAACGCAAACTATCTGAAGCAGCACTGTTATTAAGCGAAAGCATGGAAAAGCATCTGGATGGCATCATAGCGGAAATCGGATTTGATTTTGGGTTGGATAAGAAAGGGCAGGTTTGGATGTTTGAAGCGAATTCCAAGCCAGGACGCTCCATCTTCTCCCATCCCAAACTGAAGGAATTCGAATTGTTGACCAGAAAGCTCAGCCTCGACTATGCCATTTATTTGACTGAACAGACGATTACAAACGCCATTAGTGTGCAGCGATGAATATTTTTTATGATAGCGTTTCGGAATCTTGGTGCCATGATCAAAAGGATACAGTACTTTTTGCAGGTGCTGCAGATGAAGAGATAAACTATAGCAATGAGCTTTCAGGTCAAAGACTCTTCCCGATCACCGAATTTCCCGGAAGCCGGCTGCTCCTTGTTGGAATAATGACTTCGTTCAATCCGAAAAAGGAAACAGGGTTGGGCGGTAACTTGGCCCTTTTTCAGGATTTATCATTGTATCTTTTCCAACATGGGATTTTACCCTATGCATTCACGGGAAAGGACTTTGCTTCCGGTTCAATGAGAGGTTATGTATTTTCATCCGATACAAACAAGTGGATCGAGTGTAAGGTGCCGCTTCCTGATATCGTTTATAATCGTATACCCTCCAGGGGCTATGAGGCTTCGGCAGAATTCCAATCACTCATGAGCCATTTCAATGAGCACCATGTGAACATTTTCAATCCAGGTTTCCTGGATAAATATTTAATGTTCGAAGCTTTGATGGGTGATGGTTCCCTCACCAATCACCTGCCGGCAACAGCGCGCCTGCAAAATCGCGAATGTTTGGAGTCATTCCTTGATACACATCGGCACATCTACTTAAAACCTTGTAAAGGAAGCCAGGGAAAAGGCATTTACACCCTCCGCAAAAATCCTGATGATACACTTTTGTTCAACAGCCTGAAATACAGCGAGACTTTCTCGAATTTCGCTTCTTTCTGGGAAACGAAAAAAAAGGACTTAATAAAAAGAAATTACCTGGCTCAGCGGGCGGTCGTACCAAAAAAACTCCTTGGTCACCGTTACGACTACAGGGTTCTCGTCCATTATGAAAAAGGATTTTATAAAGTAACGGGCAAAGCTGTACGAATGTCACAACTGCAGGAAATCACTACACACACTCCTCGAGGCGGTAAGCTTTATCCCTATCAAAACCTGCAATCAAAAAGGCTGAATCTAACATTGGCTAGAATCGCCCAAAAATGCGGAGAAATTCTTTCAAAAAAAATAGGCTTTCTCGGCGAATTTTCGATTGATATCGGTGAAGACGAATCGGGCTCGCTCTTCATTTACGAAGTGAACTCCAAGCCCATGCAGTTCGACGAAGAGGAAATCGAAGCTAATCGGCTTTTACATTTAAAAAACCTTTTCATAGAATTAACTTTTTCCAACAGGAAAATAAAATAACACCTCCTGCTGCCGTTTTCCATTATAATGTAATGTGAGACAGCATATATGGAGGTAATACATATGATCAGTCATTTTCAATGGGCACCGCTGCATAAGAATCTGCCAGGGTGGAAAATTTCCTTTTATTACAATAGACAATCCATCCAGGCTTTCTATCATAAAGATGGAACCATCGAATGGACAGCCAACCCACCTGCAACGGAAGATGAAATGAAACTCAAAACCATGATACATGACTTGATGGTCTATCATGTTTATGAATAAACCGTATCGTCCAATTGCTTTTAGGAAAGCTTGAAAAGAATAAAAATCCCTCTAATGCCTATACTAATGAAAAGGTTAGGAGGGATTTATTTTGGACAAAGAAAAAATGACTTTTTTAAAGGATAGCGAGTATGATGGACGGGATTCCGCCTTCCTTGACATCGATCGCTACATCAATGAAGGTTTGGCAGGCGGCAATGTATATGAGGCCGCTGATCTTCGGAACATTGAAGAAGCCCATGATTTCTATGACGAGACCGATCCTAACATCAATAAATAGACGACCTTATTGCCAGGGCTCTCTTTTAGGAGAGCTCTTTTTGGAGCAGGACTGTTTCCCCGAACATTTCTCGAACCACACTCTCATAGGCGACTTCCAGATTACGGGAAAACAATTCCTTTTCAGCGGAACTTATTGCTTGCCCATTGATTTCCTCTGTAAGTTTTTCACGATTTCCGCTTAAAGAAATCGTTTCCCCTCCCGAAAAATTGTACATAACCTGGGTTTTAAGATGATCCGTGAAATATTTAACCGTTCCAAACATTTGTATTCCCCCTTAAAAAATAAAAAAACAACTTCCCGGAAGGAAGCTGTTTGAATGCATAACGAAGCATAACAAAAATAAACATGTTTTTTCATTTTTAAAAATGAAAGCATGCTTTTGCCAATTTTCGCACGTAACATCCCCTATCCTCGTAGGCATTTGATGATGTGCTAAAAACAGGCAGGTATCCTGGCTCATGGTCAACGCTTTTCGAACCTTCCCATTCCCTTTTGCAGAAAACAGTGGCATCACTCGAATCGCTCACATATACAGTTGCGGGACAGCGCCGGATTCCAACCGGCTTCCCTTTTAAGCGGATAAATCGATGTTTCATATCCGCACCCGTTTCTAGACTTATTTAGTTTTCCATTTAAATGTATCAAATTATTTCCTGGATTACAATCCGCTCACGCGATGAACGATCATCTCGCTTTCAGCCTTATGGTTTCCGCCATTCCCTTAACGAAGTTGAAACCGTTGAATTTTCTCCAAAGTGAACGTACAAAAGGGTTATTCGAAATCCTTGTAATCAGCTGCTTGCGTTTAATTTTTTTCAACAGACCTTGCTTTGCATGAATTTGCTCATAGACCCGGCGGCTATTGGAATGATCGATATATGGAAGATATGTTTTCCTTAACTGGCCAAATGCTTCTTTTTCCGCAAAACCGGTTTCGGCATAGGCGTTAATCGTCGAAATCAACTTTTCTGTAGTGAAAACCTGATCACCAAATAATTGATTATCCATATTCATATAACTTCCTTGATACTTATTGTACGTCTCGAGATCGAATTGGTAAAAAACAACAGGTTTTTTTTGGTAAAACATATCCCAGGCGACACTCGAGTAATCCGTAATCAACATGGATGCCTCCATCAATAAGGCATTCAAGTCTTCTTCATTGGAAATCGTGAACCGCTGATTATCAATGGAAAAATGTTCGATAAAGTCCTTGAATTTTGGATGCAAATAAAAATGCAGCGTCAAATCATGCTGCTCCAATAGCCTGCTCAATTCTTTTGATTGTAAAAAAGTCTTGAATACTTGTACATACTCACTCTTTTCCACTTCCTCAAAAGGTAAGTTTTCAAGCCATACGCGCCATGTCGGCATCACTAAAATCCGTTTTCCGTTCGATCTATTTTCAATGACATCCCAGCGGGGAAGGCCGCTGACAATCAGTTCGTTTTTGTTATAGCCGAAATGATTCTGGATGATCTTGCCTTCCTCGGGTGAGGAAACGACAAAAAGGCTTGGTGCGTTAATGCTGGATTTTTTAAAGATGCTGTTAAGTTTTTTTAATCCGATAACGCCATGCTGCAAAAAGACAAGCGGCTTATAATTCATCGCTTTTCTAATCCTGCCCTTTTGAATTCTTATGTCGTATGCATGCCCTTTAGTTTCGGAGGATACCAATAGCTGTGCGGCAAACATGAACACCATATATTTAAAGCTCATGAATTCAACGACTCTATTTTTCATGTTTTCCAATTTCGGGTAATCTTCCGAATCAGGTTTAATGATGTAATATGCTTGTTGACGGTTATGATTTTCATAGATGTATTTAAAGAAGTAGTATCCGTTATCTTGGGCCCTGTCAGCGGTTTTCTCGTAAATCAGCCAAATGTTTTTCTTTTTATAATAGGGGAGCAGCAGTCTATAAACCCATGAAGCCAGAACTTCTTTAAAAAAGTGCTTGTTCGTCTCGTACTCGGTTCTTTCCTTATAAGTCAGTGCCACAGTGCCTGATGCGGTCAAATATGGATACACCCAATATCCGTTATCAAAGGTGTACGACATGCCAAATAGTCGTTTATTCAACTTTCTCAAGGCCATGCACGTAGGGTTCTTCAAACGAATATAGTGGTCCTTCCCCCCAACCCTGACCATTAAATAGAAATCATAATAAAAAGGACGCCATTCCATCGACTTAACATCGATTGTAAAAGACAGTTTATGACCCTTTCCTTTAACAGGGAATATATACTGCGTGTTATCCGAAACATCCCTCTGCTTTAGGACCATACCAACCAGTTCATATTCCTCTTTCAATTCAAGGCGTACGGAACCCGTCAGGATAGTACCTTTAAAACGCAAGGATTTCAGTGTTAGTTTTGCTGACAGTACCTCATCCGACAGGTGGATCGGTTGTTTGATGACAATGCTCAGCCCGCCTGATGCCGTAATATAAGGGGTGATCACTTGAACGCCAATAGAGGGGATCGAATGGAAATACTCATTCTTTCCCCCGCTAATTTGTATTCGATGCAGTTCGCCACTTGCTTCCATATACAAATCCCATCTGGATGCCGCTTGATAATATTCCTCGGAAAAATTTTTCAGGTGGATGACGATCTTGGAATCGATCATTTCCGTATCGAAGGTCCATCTGATTTTCATGGTTTTTTCAATGCCGATGATTTTCAGTGATTTCGGGTCCTTGCATTGAAAGGAAATTTTTTCGTCTTCACTTATGAGATTATCCACCGTGATTATCTTCTTCTGTTCCATAGGCCGCGTGTCCCCCTTCCATTCAGATTCATTAAATGATCTCTTAATGAAAAAGCCAGCTTCCTAGTTACTTTCCCGCGCTTCGCCAAGCGCCACAATTTTCTCAGCACGGTCACCTTTGAGAGTTTTTTATAGAAGGAAACTCTCCTTGGCCTCAATCTTTTTTCATTTTTAACAATATTATCATATATACGTTCGCTATTTTTATTGTCGATATTAGCAAAATAATGGCTTCTTTTCTCCTTGAAGATATCTTGTTCCTCAAAGTTGTTACGCACACTATTTTCAATCGAAGTGATCAATTCATCCGGATCAAGTGCCTGATCACCGAATAACTCCTTGTTCATATCCATGTAGCTTCCTTGTAATTCCGTATATTCTTCAAGATCGAACTGATAAAAAATTGTCGGTTTTTCAAGATAGTACATATCCCAAGCTACACTTGAGTAGTCTGTGATCAAAAGCGCCGATTCACGAATCAACTTGCTGATATTGACATCCCCGAACTTGATGATCTCGATCTGGTCACAAGTTGTATGGAATTGATCGATAAATGGCTGGAATTTGGGATGGACATAAAACTTCAATTCGACATCGTGCATCCGAAGTAAATCCATCAATTTCTCGGAATTCAATAAACCGATATAATTTTTAAAGTAATTCGATTCGATGAATTCTTCGTTTGACACTTCATTAAGCCAATTTCTCCAAGTAGGCATCAAGAATATTTGGCGTTTTATCGGAGTTTCTTCTTTGTTTACGTCATCCCAGCGACTCAAACCGGTGACGATGATATCCTTCTCATTATATCCAAAATAGTTTTTCACGATTTCTTTTTCGAAATCTGAAGACGTAACGAACAAATCCACTTCCTCTGAAGATCCCTTATTTAACGTACTGTCTATTTTCTTTAAACCAAGAACTCCGTGTTGCAGGAAGACAATCCGCTTTCTTCTCAGATACTCCATCACTTTGCCCTTTTGTACACGCCACACATAGGAATGGCCCTTGGTTTCAGAAGCGATGAGCAATTTGGAAGCGAATAAGTACACCAAGTGTTTAACGCTCATGAAATGGATTACACGGTCCTCGAACCCTTTAAGATTGGCCAGATCAGGAGAATCTTTCTTAATGATATAAAAGACATTTCTTTCCGGTTTTTCGTTGTAGCAATATTTAAAGAAGTGGTAGCCATTATCTTGTGCAGTTTCGGACATCTTCTCGTACACAAGCCAGATATTTTTATGATCATAATACCTATTAAGCATTTGATAAATGATGTAGGAAAATTTTTCTTTCCACTTGTAGATTGGCGCTTCATATAAGCTTTTCATTCTATATGTTAACGCAAGGGAGTTGCTCCTTGTAATGTAAGGGTATACGACATGATCGGCATCCTTTTGGTATGAATGATCCCTGATTGTCCCATTCAATTTTTTCCGGACATGGTCTGTTGGACGCTTAAGCTTAATTTCGTAGTCCTCGCCTTCAACGTCGACCAATACGTAGAAATCCCAATAAAATTGTTCAAATTCATGTTCGGCCAAATTGACTTTGGCTAGTATGCTCTTCTTCTTTACAGTCACCGGGATCTGCGCAAATGCTTCATTATTACGATGCCTCAGTAGCATTCCCTTCACTTGATAACTTTCAGCGTCTGGCAAGGAAAGCGTTATTTCGATTTCAAGTATCGATTTTTTTAGAGACACATTCTTAATTAGAATTTTTGACTTTAATTTTTCATGCCGAAGCGCAAACTCTGTACCGATAACAAAAGAGAGTTCATTCCGTGCTGTTAAATACGGTGTAAAAACATTCTCCTCATCGACCTCGACCGAACGTAAATACCTTTCTTCCATCGGAAGTTTCTTTTGATCGTAAAAACCAACCCGATTCACTTCCATAATATTCGCATACGTTATCTCAATGGAAACGTCCCACCTAGATGGGGTGATTCCGCATCTAATGAACGATTCCAAATTTGAGTAGATTCCAATATTCCGGGAGCTTTTGTTCACGGTAGCCGGCACCCGATGAATTTCACCGCTTTGTCTATTTTTCATCACAATCTGCACGGAGTTTATATCGGCATCTTGGATATTTTCTATCGAAAAAGACAATTCATATTTATGAAAGCTTAAGTCATGCATGGGCAGCCTATTTTTCGTAATATAGAAACTCGCATTATTGATTTTTTCTTCACTTTTTCCTAATAATATTCCCAACTCTGCTTTAGGCGATATATAAGCCATTGCCTGGGTTTTTATGTCTTCAAGAGGCACCTGTCCCATTTGAGGAGCTTTAGGTGCTGAAAAGTGCTTTAATTTCCTTACCTGCACTTCCCCGGCCACAACCTCTTTGACATAAACCTTCCACTTTTGACCCTCTTTAAAGAAACGATCATTAAATATTTTTTTCAAATCAATGATCAATCGTTGCCCATCCTGTTTGAATTCGTGCGTTTGTATCCACTCCGCCGATGTACTCTTTTCAAAAACGACGGAAGCGGACTGACAGGAAGGTTCCATCAAACGAACTTGAAGATGGTCACCCATTATTTCAAATTCATCAAAGTACAGCGTCTTTTGGCTTTCGGTCGCATCACTTAGAGAATCCATTTCGTAAAAGGAGAGCTCACGATGGGTCTGAACAAGGTTTGGATGGAACAGAAGCTTAAATGACTTCAACACCTTGCCGACTTTCGCTTCCACATACACATCGGCAGCCGTAGGAATTTCAGCCAGCTTGGATACATCCACTTCCAGTGAATTCTTTTCGCCCTGCACTGCTCCAATCGCTGAGGTATGCTTGGTGACCGGATCATATATAGTGAGTAATGCCTTACCTAACTCCCCTTCTTCATGGAAAAACCTTGCCTTAACTCCTGCCACTTCCATCTCTGTAATATGTAAAGTATCTGAAACCACTTTACAGGAGGCACGGAATACGCTTGCTGAATTACCGTACATTATACTTAGGGTATTTTTTTTGTTCAGGAAGATGGTCGCAGTTTCCGTTTGTGAAATTTGATAATAAGAGCGGGCGAACAATCGATTCTTCAATCTTTTAATTGTAGGCTTTGTCAGTCTGAACAACTCTTCGTTCATTTTAAGCAAAATGGTATACGTTGTCCTATGGACATCTGGCCAGTTCATATTATCAAGTGTGATGGTCAAACGGGTTTCTTCGTTCAAACTTTCACAATTTACATGCTCGTAAATATGTTCTTCCTTTGTATCATTATTTCGAAATATCAAGTTGGCTGATTCTATAATTCCATTCAGGATTATTTCAATCTTTGAGCCATTTAAATTAAAATCGGTTGCATGAATCGCTTCCACTAGTTGATCACCTTTTTTTCCATGTAATGTAGCACTTTGTTTGTTCATTCTCTTTGACTAACATCCCATAAGAGAACAGTCGTTATTTTTATTGTACATGACAATCCCTTGCTTAAAATATATTCTAATAATTCCATAAATTAAGATATTGTGGTTCTTTTTATTATTTAGTAGATTGCATGCTTCTAAACATAAAATTATACCAAATCATGCGAATAACATCAAAACTTCATGAGACCAAAGTGGGTGTTTTTTCCTTATTTTAGAAAATCAATTTTGTTCACCTGATTAATTTTCACTCCCCTTCTTTTAGGTGATTATTCCTGATCCATATGCTTCAACCCCCTATAATAAAGGGACTCGGACCTACTACCTTCTGTACTTGTCCCTAACCAGCTTACATGCACTCACACAAATTCTTAGATCCGTTCGCGCAAAAAAATATTTTTATCGAGTTGAAAACAGCTAGGAACGGACCGCTCGCGGATAAGCGAGTGCATGAAGCGGAAAGGAACGATCGCAGTCCAACCTCTTAATCATGATTACGGCCTCATCAACAAAAATAACTGTAAGCAGCCTCCATTATTTGCGAGTTTGCCTACAGTCTAAATGGCTTATTACGCTTTTTACAAGCATGAAAACCTCTCACTCTTCCTTCCATCAGTCAATTGTCAGGAACTGATTACGTATTCTCTTGACAATATACCCTACTTCCTTGTTTTCTCACTTGCATCCAGAACATTTTCTTTCAATATCGATGTAATGATATGCTCCGAATCCCATTCATGCTCCGATATTTCGATAAGGGGGTATCGATGGGGTAAAACGAGATGCTGAATCTCACGCACCGTTCGTCCTTGTTCATGCAAAAGCAAAATTTCACCACGGAGGTTTTCCAAATAATCGAGTTTTTTTCTGAACATATCCTTTCCATTCGGAACATGCCCGGCATGGCAACAAAACATCTCCCCAAAGTCATAGTGAAGCAATCTTTTTATGGAATTAATGATTACCGGAACGGACTCTTCCCGCAGAACAAGTTTTGTTTTTGGAGTGACGAAAAGATCGCCTGAAAAAAGCATGCCGGTATTGCGATTCAAATACACCATATGGTCATGCGCATGACCGGGGGTGTAAATCGGCTCCCATGCTTGGCTTCGGGAATGAACGGCCTCCCCAAGCGGCTCAGCTTTGAAAGCATCCCTCCTTCCCCAAAACATTTTACGATAAGCGGGATATTCTGCATCTTTCGCACAAGCCTCAACCGACATCGTATGAATGAATATCGGAACCTTTTTATGTTCCTGAATCCAGGCGGCTCCTCCCGTATGGTCTTCATGATAATGCGTAAGGGCCACCGAATCGAAGTCGGCTGACTCAAAGAAAGGAATGAGTCCATCCATTAAAATCTGGGCGCCCGTATCAATCAGAAGACCGTCCGTTAGAAACACATAAACGCTCATCCCCGACCTGGCTCCCCCCGGAATTCCGTGCACACAAACCACATCATTTACCGTCTTAACCTCTATCATGAACCTGCACACCCTTCATATTATAAGATAGCTACACTCCACGTTTTTTCTATTTATTACAATAAATGTATTACCATCCCCCCCCATTTGACAAGGAATTAATGGAACAAGCAAAAAAAATTATTCTAAAATCACAGAATTCATTGACAATGAGGTGATTAACAAATACTATAGAATATATTAAAAAAATTGAAATATTCCAAAATAATAATTTACTTATCAAGAGTGACGGAGGGATCAGGCCCTGTGATGTCCGGCAACCGCCCCAATCGGGAACGGTGCCACTTCCTGCAGAATGATTGCATTCTGAAAGATAAGACGAGATATAATTTCGCTGCCTCTTTCTGAATGATAGAGACAGTTTTTTTTATGCTTAAGGGGGTTGGCTCATGATTGAAATCCGTTCAGTCAGGAAGGAATACATATCGAAGAAAAACCGAGTTATCGGAGTGGATAACGTATCTTTAACCATTCAAAAAGGGGAAGTATATGGAATTGTCGGCTACAGCGGAGCAGGCAAAAGCTCATTACTTCGCTGCTTGAATTTGCTTGAACGTCCGACAGCAGGAAATATCATCATTGACGGAACTGACTTAACCTCTTTATCTAGCAAGGAGCTGCGTAAGCAACGTCAAAAAATCGGAATGATCTTTCAGCACTTTTCCCTGGTCAGTTCCAAAACCGTTTTTGAAAATGTGGCTTTTGCCTTGAAGGCAGCGCATCAATCGAAGGGAGCCATTACGTTACGTGTTTTACAACTGTTGGATATCGTAGGACTCAGCGACAAAAAGGATGTTTATCCCGCCCAACTTAGCGGCGGCCAGAAGCAGCGGGTCGGAATCGCTCGTGCATTAGCCAATGATCCCACTGTATTGTTATGTGATGAGGCGACTTCAGCCCTTGATCCCACCACGACTAAAGCCATCTTACAGCTACTGAAGAAAATCAGTCGCGAACTTGGCATCACCATCGTATTGATTACACATGAAATGGAAGTGGTCAAGGAACTATGCCATCGGGTCGCGGTCATGCAGGATGGGCGGGTGATAGAAGAAGGTTCTGTTTATGAAATATTTTCACAGCCTAAAGAGGAGTTAACGAAAAAATTCATTAGCAGTGTACTGGATTTTGAGCTTCCCTCACATTTGATTGAGGAAAGTGAAGGCACGATCATAAAAATTCAATTCGAAGGGCAAACGGCAGGTGAATCGATTCTCTCCGATACCCTACAATCTTATTCGGTAAAGGGTAATATCCTGCACGGGAAAATCGAGTATATTCAGGATATACCTTTAGGGATATTGATCATCGAATTGAATGGCGATGCTGCTGAAATCCATTCGGCATTAGCCTATATAAAGAATCGTACCAGCTCTGTGGAGGTGCTAAAACATGTCACTGCTTGATTCCATCATCAATATCCTGCCTGACCTTAATAAAGCATTCATTGAAACGATTTATATGGTGGGTGTCTCACTGGCGGTTGCCCTTCTTATCGGCTTGCCGCTTGGCGTATTACTGTTTACGACAACGAGGAACTTGTTCTTCGAAAATAGTGTCTTGAATCGTTCTCTCGGCTTCGTAGTCAATATTGTCCGTTCCATCCCATTCATCATTCTCTTGGTCGCCCTCCTTCCTTTAACGAATTTGCTTACGGGATCGACGATAGGACCAAAGGCTGCTTCCGTATCCCTCTCCGTTTCCGCGATACCTTTTTTTGCAAGGATCGTTGAATCGGCATTGCGCGAAATAGACAAAGGGGTGATTGAGGCGGCAATCGCCGTCGGTGCCACGCCGTGGATGATCATAAAAGATGTACTTCTGCCTGAGGCAAAACCGGGTATCATCCAAGGACTTACATTAACGACCATTTCCCTTATCGGTTATTCCGCCATGGCAGGAACGATTGGGGGAGGCGGAATTGGTGACCTGGCCATCAGGTTCGGATATTACCGCTATGATAATACGGTCATGATCACGACGATCGTCGTCTTGATCTGCCTTGTACAAATCATCCAAATGCTTGGTGACAAGGCGTCATATTTAGTCAACAAACGATAGAATCTTTCTTTTACCCATGATTCAAACCATACATAACATTTTTAGGAGGAAGTTTATATGAAGAAAATAGCTTCGTTATTATCGGTATGTGCCCTTGCCCTTGGGTTGACGGCTTGCGGAAGCGACAATGCATCCCCAAAAACCGAAGACAAAAAAGAATTGAAGATCGGGGCGACCACCGGCCCATACGCCGATATGGTCAATGAAGCCATCAAACCAGGTCTGGAGGATCTCGGCTACAAGGTGGAAATCGTTGAATTCACTGATTATATCCAGCCGAATAAGTCGCTTGGCAACGACTCGATCGACGCAAACCTATTCCAGCATAAAGTGTATATGGAAAACTTCGCTAAAGAAAATAATCTAAAGCTCTCTGACCTTATCATCGTTCCTACAGCACCGATGGGGATTTACTCGAACAATTATAAATCGTTAAAAGACATTAAAGACGGCGCATCCTTGGCTTTGCCAAATGATCCGGTCAACCTTGCACGTGCACTTAAAGTATTGGTCGATGAAAAGTTGATTGAAGTCGATCCAGATGTCGATCCTTTAAAAATTTCTGAAAAAGACGTAACGAAAAACCCTAAAAATATCCAATTCAAGCCATTGGAATCCGCCCAATTGCCTCGGGCAACGGAAAGTGTCGATCTATCCGCGGTGCCAGGCAATTTCGCGCTTGCAGCAAAAATGAAGCTTGAGGACGCCCTTGTATTGGAAAATATGCCAGATATGTATCGAAACGTCGTCGCTGTGAATACAAAAGATGTAGACGCTCAATATGCCAAGGATATTAAAAAAGTGGTAGAGTCCTCCGAGTTTGAAAAAGTGATCGATAGCCATTTCGTCGGTTTCGGAAAACCTGATTGGATGAAGTGATCGACCAAAAAACTTAAATTCGAGGCCTGCGTCCCTTTTTGTGGAACAGGCCTTTACATGAAGGAGAAAAAAAACGATGAATACCCTACTGGAAGTCCGCAGCGGTCCCTCCTACTATGCCTGCATGGCTAATATTCTCGATACGCTGGAAACAAAACTAAATAAAGCGAACATGCGTAAAGTGCTTGTTATTCACGGAGACAAATCGTGGGAAGTGGCTGAACCCTTCTTTCCTGCATTAGAAAATGTCGAAACGAAACTTTTAAAATATAATGGGGAGTGCAGTGATCTTGAGATTGAGCGTGTGGTTAAGTACGCACAGGAAGAAAACGTGGATGTCTTAATCGGAATTGGCGGAGGCAAGCTGCTCGACCTTGCCAAATCAGCGGGAAACTCCATTGGAAAGGAAATCATCCTCATTCCGACCCTCGCTTCCACTTGTGCCGCTTGGACACCATTAAGCGTCATTTATGATCGTAACGGTTCATATGTGCGGTTCGATATTCATGAAAAAAGCGCCTGGATGTTACTGATCGAGCCAGGAATACTGCTGGACTCGCCTATTGCCTATCTCCGGGCAGGAATCGGTGATACATTGGCGAAATGGTATGAGGGCAATGCACTCGTAGAAAAAATTGCGACCAAGTCCACCTGCATTGAATTGGCACACATAGCCGCGAAGCAATGCCAGGAAGTTTTATTGACACATGGAGAAGAAGCCCTGGCGGATTTGACAAAGGGAAAATGGACGGATTCCCTTCAGCGTGTAATGGAAACGAATATCGTCACGAGTGGCCTAGTGGGAGGCTTTGGTGACCAGTTCCTGCGAATTGCAGGTGCCCACTCCATTCATAATGGCATGACCTCCCTTGAACAAACTCATCATTTACTGCATGGGGAAAAAGTGGCATATGGCATTTTAGTGCAGTTATTGCTAGAAGGAAAATTCTCGGATATCAAACAGCTGCTCCCCATCTACGAATCTCTTAAGCTGCCGAGGACTTTATCCGAAATTGGCCTTACCTTGGAGCATAAAGCGGAACTGGAGCAAATGGCCGCCCTATCTGTAATGGAGGGTGAAGCCATCCACCTCCTTTTCCCTGATATAACCATGGAGAAAGTGGCAGCTGCCATGCAAAACCTTGAAGTCCTTACAAACCCCGCGAGCAAATCCATGAACTAATAGGAGATCCACGACCCACATCGTAAAAGCCATAAAAATAAAGGGTGAGGCATATTATGATTGCAAAATATGCCTCACCCTTTTACTTCTTGTACATTCATTTATTAAAAACGGCCCCAGCCAAAATGATGACGAGCCAAAGCACAATCACTAAACACAGCATAGTGGGCAAGATAGGAATAAACGTTACGAATATTTGTAATTTTTCTTTGAACTCCCTTTTAGAACCATGAGTTTCCTTTTTTGAAAAACATCTGTTACATCCTATTCTTTTGAACTTTATTTTTTTTCGCTATAATGATAGGGAGAAAGAAGGTGAAGAAAAGTGCTTGAAAATCTTAAACAAAAGTTCCCCAACGCGATTTATAATAAAGCCGATACAGATGACATCTCTGAATTTGTTTGGTTCGAGGACTCAATGGGAAGCATTCTCGGCATCCCCCGCTTTGAAATCACAGCCGAGGAAACCCGTTTATTGGAGCTGCTTTTTCCGTCTTCCTTGGACCATACCCCTTTCACCACGTTTTCGGAACCATCTTGGAATGCTTTTTTAACCGAACCTAATGCACCCCTGCCTTTGACAAGCTGGGAAAACGTGCGCTTCATTCACTTCAAGCTGAGTCATGCCGATTTTTCCCGGCCTGATTTTGAAGATGCCTGCCTTGCTTTCGTGCCATCCGACGCAGCCTTGATCTGGGACAATGAGACGGAGGGAATCCTGATTGAAACGGACAAGGGTGAGGCATTATCGAATAACGACCTGCTCGCCATCTCCTCTACACTGGAAAGTGATTTTTATGTAAAGACGCGGATGTTCACCGGGCGCTTTCACCTTGTCAGCCAAGACCTTCATAACCACAGGCTTCGGGAGAAAAAATGTTTTGCCTTGGCACAAGCTGAGTTGCCGGATTTGAAGGTGACCGATTTGGCCGATATCATCCCCTACATACTATTGAATCGGCAATCTGATGCGAATACGCAGTGGTATATCAATCAGATTCTTGGCAAGACCAGGAAGGATACGGAGCTTATCAATACGATCAAAACCTATATCGAGTGTAATTCCAATGCCACACATGCCGCCAAACAGCTTTATATACACCGGAACAGCCTGCAGTACCGGATAGACAAATTCACCGAGAGGACAGGACTCGATATAAGAAACTTTCGGCACGCATTGACTGCTTACTTGCTTATGTTATTGAATGATTGACTTTCCGTTTGCAAGAAAAGGATCATTATCCATTTTTGTGCAATGTGCACATACTTTTTTCTAAACTGATAGCTTAGACTATAGTTAATTGGTACAAGTAATCAGTAGTGTAAAAGGGGGATTTTTCATGGCAGAGCTAGTATTGGATCATATTTTCAAGATTTATGATAAAAAGGTGACGGCTGTTAAGGATTTTAACCTTCATGTTGCCGATAAGGAATTCATTGTGTTTGTAGGACCTTCCGGCTGCGGGAAATCGACGACTTTACGGATGATTGCCGGCCTTGAGGACATCTCACAGGGTGATTTATATATCGACGGCAAACGAGTCAATGATGTACCGCCAAAAGATCGTGATATCGCTATGGTTTTCCAAAACTACGCATTATATCCCCATATGTCCGTCTATGACAATATGGCATTCGGATTAAAACTGAGGAAAACGCCAAAAGCGGAAATTAAGCAAAGGGTCACTGAAGCGGCAAGGATCCTTGGTCTTGAAGAATATCTAAACAGAAAACCTAAAGCGCTTTCAGGCGGGCAGCGCCAACGTGTGGCACTTGGCCGTGCAATAGTAAGGGACGCAAAAGTTTTCTTGATGGATGAGCCGTTATCCAATCTTGACGCAAAACTCCGGGTCCAAATGCGCGCGGAAATAGCCAAGCTACATAAACGACTTGATACAACGACGATATATGTCACACATGACCAAACGGAAGCGATGACGATGGCGACAAGGCTTGTCGTCATGAAGGATGGCATCATCCAACAGGTCGGTGCCCCAAAAGACGTCTATGAGAAACCGATCAACGTTTTCGTCGGAGGTTTTATTGGATCACCTGCCATGAACTTTTTCAACGGGACATTAAAAGAAGGCTTCATCAAAATGGGTGAGCAAACGTTTGAGATACCTGCAGCGAAAATGAGAATGTTGCGTGATCAAGGCTATGTTGGAAAAGATATCATCCTTGGCATCCGGCCGGAGGATTTCCATAATGAAGGTGAATACTTCACGGATTCCCCGAATGCCCTATTCAAAACCCACATCGATGTGGCAGAACTCATGGGGGCGGAAATCATGCTTTACTCCACGCTTGAAGGACAGGACTTCGTTGCACGGGTAGATGCCAAAAATATCATTCATGCAGGCGAAAAAATCGAGCTTGCCCTCGATATGAATAAAGCCCACTTTTTCGATAAAGGAAGCGAACACCGCATTTTTGTCGAAGAGGACGAACAGATGCAGGAAGGTTTGAAATTGTCTGCTAACTAAACATAAAAAAAATACCCGTTCATGAACGGGTATTTTTTTATGTTTAGCCGGGATTCAAGGACTCTCCTATTCCTGAACCAATACCACTTCATCATGTCCGCATTCAGGGCATTTCATAAGGTGTGGACATTGGCCTTTTTGTAAGGATTGGGGGTAGCCGTCATTTAGCTTAAGTGTATCGATATCCATATAAGCACTGTATTCATCAGCGTAATCCATGAATTTCCCTTTATCGTCAAGATCATTGCCGCATTCGGGGCAATTCACATGGATTTTTCTCAGACCGTTGCAAAGCGGGCATAAAGACATTGTGTTTCCTCCTTTTCCAGCCTTTGATCCTTAGTATTTGTTGATAGGATGATTTTAACACATTGAAACACCCTCCCCAAAGAAACCAGCGGGAGGGCATTCTTCTGCTATTATTTATTGACCATGTTAGCTGGGTCGACCCATGCATTGAATTCATCTTCCGTCAGGAATTCCAATTTCAACGCCGCTTCTTTAAGGGTTGAGTTGTCCTTGAATGCAGTTTTGGCAATTTTGGCCGCTTTTTCATAACCTATGTGCGGGTTCAACGCCGTAACAAGCATTAGCGAACGATCTACATTTTCTTTGATTTTATCTTCATTGGCAGTGATGCCGACTGCACAGTTATCGTTGAAGGAATGAATGCCGTCCGTCAATAATTTAACCGTTTGCAGGAAGTTGTAGATGATGACCGGTTTGAATACGTTCAATTCGAAGTTCCCTTGGCTGGCTGCAAAACCAATCGTGGCATCGTTACCGACAATTTGTGTTGCAATCATGGTAAGCGCTTCACTTTGGGTTGGATTCACCTTCCCTGGCATGATGGAGCTTCCTGGTTCATTTTCCGGGATGGCAATTTCACCAATTCCGCTTCTTGGGCCACTTGCCAGCCATCTGACATCGTTGGCAATTTTCATTAAATCCGCTGCCAAGGCTTTCAGTGCGCCATGGGCGTACACGATTTCATTATGGCTTGTCAGGGCATGGAACTTATTATCCGATGTGACAAAAGGATGTCCTGTATCCGCAGCGATTTGTTTTGCGGAAAGTCCAGGGAATTCTTTTTTTGTATTGATTCCGGTTCCAACAGCCGTTCCGCCCAGCGCTAGGTTCAATAATTTTTGGCTGCTTTCCTCAATCATCTCCAGGTCTTTATCAAGCATCGCTTTCCAACCGGATATTTCTTGTCCTAAAGTTAACGGGGTTGCATCTTGAAGATGTGTACGGCCAATTTTCACGACATCCCAAAATTCTTTTTCTTTTGCATCGAATGTATCTCTTAGTACTTTGATGGCAGGGACCAGCTTTTCAGCAACTTCCATGAAGGCCGCAATATGCATGGCAGTAGGGAATGTATCATTGGAGCTTTGGGCTTTGTTAACGTCATCATTCGGATGCAGGGCAACGGATTCCCCTATTTCTTTTAACCATTCATTTCCTTTGTTAGCGACCACTTCATTCACGTTCATATTACTTTGCGTGCCGCTCCCCGTTTGCCAGACAACAAGCGGGAAATGTTCATCAAGCGTACCTTCGAGGATCTCACCGCATATCTTGACGATGGCATTCTTTTTCACTTCCGATAAATCACCAAGATCATAGTTCACCTTCGCTGCAGCCTGCTTAACGTATGCAAACGCACGCACCAATTCAATCGGCATTCTTTCGTTACCGATTTTGAAATTGTTCCGGCTTCTCTCGGTCTGTGCTCCCCAATATTTATCAGCAGGCACTTTCACTTCACCCATCGTATCTCGTTCGATTCTGTATTCCATGTGTTCTCCTCCTATGGTTGCACTATTCATCGAAGATCTTATGTATTAATAAATGAATAATGTCGTAATATTCTTTCTCTCCATCCATTGTACAAACATTATTATTTTAAAGCAAAAAAAACCGGTCAGGCCTGCTCTTTTTTCTAAAGGGATCATTCAGGGTTCACTTGAAGGCTACTTCCCCTACATTTCCAGTTTTTTTTATTAACGTAAAACGTTGCCGCGCTGGGTTTCAATAGGTACATCCATGCAATCCCTTACCAAATTCTCCTTGACAGTATTTTGTATATATAGTAAATTCAAAAGAAATTTAATAATCTAAACTCTTATCGAGAGAGGTAGAGGGAATGGCCCGATGACACCTCAGCAACCTTCATTTGTTCCAACGAATGAAAAGGTGCTAATTCCACAAGTTTTTGAACTTGGAAGATAAGAAGAATGACTCGTCCCCATTTAATCAAAGTCTTCTTCTTAAAGAAGACTTTTTTTTATTTTTATTACGCAAAGGAGCAGTGAAAATTATGTACAAAACCGAAACATCTCTTGCTCAATTAGGAAATCGCAGTGAAACGGCGACAGGAACGGTCAATCCTCCCGTCTACTTCTCGACAGCCTTTCGTCACGAAGGGATTGGCCAATCGACTGGCTTCGATTATACAAGGACAGGTAATCCCACACGCCAACTATTGGAACGTTCGATCGCCGATCTCGAAAAAGGCGATCAAGGTTATGCCTGCAGCTCGGGGATGGCCGCCATTTCTACGATACTGGCGCTTTTCAAATCGGGGGATGCTTGGATTGTCAGCGAAGACCTTTATGGCGGTACATATCGTCTCTTGGAACAAGGCTTTAAGAAATGGGGATTGAAGTGTGACTATGTAAACACATGTTGTTTGGAGGATATCGAGAATGCCATCACTCCTCACACGAAAGCCATCTTCATCGAAACTCCCACTAATCCCCTTATGCAGCAAACGGATATTGGCGCCATTGCCGCATTGGCCAAACGATTCAATGTATTGCTGATCGTCGATAATACTTTTTACACGCCTCTCATTCAACAGCCCATCCTGCTTGGCGCCGATATCGTGATTCACAGCGCAACCAAGTATCTCGGCGGCCATAACGATGTACTCGCCGGACTGATCGTGGCTAGCGGCGCGGAATTATGCGAATCACTAGCCTTCCATCATAATGGCACAGGAGCTGTGTTGAGCCCCTTTGATTCATGGTTGTTGATGCGCGGAATGAAAACTCTTGCACTTCGGATGGAACGCCATGAAAAGAATGCGAAAATACTTGTAGATTACTTGTCGGAGCATGATTGTGTATCGGACGTATTGTATCCCGGAAGAGGCGGCATGATTTCATTCCGGATCATCGATGAAGACGCTGTCAACCCATTTTTACAATCGCTCTCCCTGATTTCGTTTGCGGAAAGCCTTGGCGGTGTTGAAAGCTTCATCACGTACCCGGCCACACAAACACATGCCGATATACCTCTTGAGGTCAGGACGGCGAACGGGGTTTGTAATCGCCTCCTCCGCTTTTCCGTAGGTATCGAAGACAGCGGAGATTTGATTTCCGACTTGCAGCAAGCATTCGCGCATGTAAAAAGGGAGGCCCTCCGATGACAGATCATGATTTTAGCTTTGAAACCAAATTGCTTCATAATCAACATAAATTCGATGCAACGACTGGCGGTGTGAGCGTTCCGATTCAGCACGCCTCCACTTTCCATCAATCCGATATCGATCAATTCGGCAAATATGATTACAGCCGAAGCGGGAACCCGACTCGCGAGGCGTTGGAAGAAATCATTGCCGAACTTGAAGAAGGCACACATGGCTTCGCCTTTTCCTCAGGTATGGCGGCCATTTCAACAGCTTTTCTGCTGTTATCTGCCGGGGACCATATCATCATTTCCGAAGATGTGTACGGGGGAACGTTCAGGATGGTGACCACAGTCCTGACCCGTTTCAAAATTGAACATACTTTCGTTGATATGACGGACCTCGAAAGCATCGAAGCGGCCGTTAAGCCAAATACGAGGGCCATTTACGTCGAAACGCCTTCAAACCCATTGCTGAAAGTGACCGATATTTCCGCCGTATGTGATATCGCCAAAAAAATTGGTGCCTTAAGCTTTGTCGATAATACATTCTTGACGCCAGCGCTGCAAAAGCCTTTAACACTTGGCGCTGATGTTGTCCTTCATAGTGCGACGAAGTTCTTGTCCGGGCATAGTGATGTAGTAGCTGGGCTTGCAGTGGTAAAGGACCCTATATTGGCGCAAAGGCTCGGTGCCCTCCAAAACTCCTTCGGGGCCGTTCTTGGTGTTCAGGACGCCTGGCTTGTGATGAGGGGGCTGAAAACCTTGTCCGTAAGAATGGATCACTCCCAAAAAGGGGCTGAAAAAATGGCCGCCTACTTGAAGAATCATCACTTGGTGAAAAAGGTTTATTATCCTGGACTTGCGGATCATCCCCAGCATGCCATCCAGAAAGGTCAATCGCTTGGGGCGGGAGCGGTCCTTTCCTTTGAATTGGCAAGCGAGGAAATTTTCCGTTCGTTCGTGAACACCGTTGAACTCCCTGTCTTTGCCGTAAGCCTAGGCGCGGTGGAATCGATATTATCCTATCCCGCTAAAATGTCACATGCTGCGATGCCTGCTGATGAAAGGGATAAACGGGGCATCACCAACAGCCTGCTACGTCTCTCCGTGGGACTTGAAAATCCGGATGATCTAATCAAGGACTTCGATGCTGCACTAATCAATATCGCCAAAGGGGAAGTTCTAGCTGCAAAATGATGAAAGGTCGCTCCCCCATATTTCAATGGGGCACCCTTTATTTCATTCCATAACAATGGATAAGGACCATCGATCGCTCGATGGTCCTGCTATCATTTCTTCATATTATATTTTTCAAGAAAGCGATCGACTCTTCCGCCTTTTTCAGCGAACTTTTGCTTTCCTGTATAAAAAGGATGCGTATCTGAGCTTATCTCCACTTTTAATAATGGATACGTTTGACCGTCTTCCCACTCGATTGTTTCGTTCGACTTTTTCGTTGAACCCGTCAAAAATTTATATCCGCTGTTCGTATCCATAAATACTACTTGTTGATAATCAGGATGAATATTTTGTTTCACTATTATCACCTCATTGTTAGGATAACTATATCTTAAACGTAATGATTACTATTATCAAGTGATATGCTTGAGTGTGCCAAATTGGCACACTCATTATTATTTGTACATTCGTTAATGATTACTTCATCCTGCCATCCCTTTATGGGGACCAACCTGCAGTTCATACATTTGATAATATTTCCCTTGCAATCCCATTAGCTCCTCGTGTGTCCCCTTCTCGGCAATCCGCCCTTTATCGAGGACGAGGATTTGATCGGCATTTTTGATCGTGGAAAGTCTATGGGCAATGATGAAGGTCGTTCTGCCTTTTTTCAGCACTTCCATCCCCTGCTGGATAATCGCCTCTGTTTCGGTATCGATGCTTGCCGTTGCCTCATCCAAAATTAAAATCGCTGGATTGAATGCCAGGGCTCTGGCGAAGGAGATTAGCTGACGCTGTCCGGAAGACAGTGTTCCGCCTTTTTCGATTACCGGTTCATCCAGTCCTAAAGGAAGATGCTTCAGCACTTTGTCCCCGCCCACATCCTTTAATGCCTTTTCGACCATTTCCCTCGTGATGCCATCATGATCGAGGCTGATATTGGAAGCGATGGTGCCCGTGAACAAATAAGGATCTTGAAGGACGATTCCCATATGCTCCCTAAGGGTTTGATGCGGAATATCCAAAATATCCTTTCCATCTATTTTGATTTTCCCTTCACTGCTGTCATAAAAACGGAACAATAAATTCATGATCGAGCTTTTTCCTGAACCTGTGTGACCCACCAAGGCGACAGTTTCCCCTTGTTTAGCCGAAAAGGTAATGTCTTTTAACACATATTCATTTTCCTTATAACCGAAAGAAACGTGTTCGAAATCTACATTTCCTTTGTATCTGGCTCTGCTTTCATCACGGACAGCCACCCCCTGCTCATCCAATAAGCTGAATGTCCGTTCTCCTGCAACGAGCGCCTGTTCGAGGCTGGCGAATTGATTGACGATGCCATGAAGTGGATGGAGCAGGCGGCTGATCAAATCGACAATCGCATACATCACCCCTAAGGAAATCGCCGAGCTCGCTGTCATGGATATCCCACCGAAATACCAGACGAATGCGATTAATGCCGAAACCTTAATGACTCCGATCAAATTCCCGCCCGTCAATGAATTTAAATGCAACATTTTATTTTGATAGGAATAATGCTCCCGGTTCAAATCCTCAAACGATTGCTTCGTTTCCTTTTCACGTCCAAATGCCTGGATGATGCTCATTCCGGAAATGGATTCGTTGATCATCCCATTGATATCACTAATCCGCTCCCGGATGATATGATTATATTTCGAAGCGAATTTACGGTATACCTTGGTCCAGATAACGATGATCGGTATAAGCAAAAGGCCCATCGCCCCTGCACGTGAATCCAGGATGAACAAAGCGATGAGAACGCCAATGATGTTGATCGTACTCGAAAAGAAACTGGCGAGCACCGTGACATACAATTCCCTGATCGCCTCTGTATCATTCGTTACCCTGGCCACCACTTTCCCCGCTGGCATATTATCGAAATACCTGATCGGCAAACGGGATATATGCGTAAAAATATCGTTTCGCATTCGTTGAATGATCCTGTTTGCCGCTTTCTGCAAATAAAAGCTTTGCCCATATTGAAAAATCGATGAAAGGATGACAAGCCCAAAGTAAAAAGCGACTAGCTTAATGATGCGTGGGATTTCAGGCTGGTAAAATCCCATCACTTCCTGACTCTTCAATCTCTCTATCTGAGCTTGGTGCTCCTTCCCGTTTTTATTGATGATTAATGTTTGGCCTTCCAAGGTCCTGCGCCCATCCATAGGTACTGCTTCATTTACGAAGACAAATTGATTACCCACCTGGAAAACGTGAACCTCCCTGCCTTTTTTCTCACCTTCAGTAAAGTAATCTGCACGTTTGTACCAATGATCATCATACTTAACAGCATCTTTTCCTTTTTCCGTTTCATACCAGGACGTTTCGATGCCGAGTATATGTGAATCGATGATTTTCTTTGCGACAAACGGACCCGTTAAATCTGCCGCTACAGATAGTGCCAGCATGATCAATGCACAAATGATCAATTTTTTATAAAGGGCTGCATAATGAAATAGTTTTTTCACGACCGTCATGCCCTCACCCCCGTTCCTTCGTCAACCTGCTGCCGCTCGTATTGCTCCCTATACCAGCCATGTTGTTGCAGTAAATTTTCGTGTGTACCTTCTTCGATGATTTCCCCGCTATCCAAAACGATGATCACGTCGGCGTGCTGGACGGCTGATAAACGATGCGTCGTGATGATGGTCGTTTTCCCTGCCCGTTCTTTTTGAATGTTTTCGATGATCGTCGTTTCCGTTTTTGCATCCACGGCAGATAACGAATCATCCAAGATAAGGATCTCCGGATTTTTAATCAAAGCCCTGGCAATAGATATCCTTTGCTTTTGACCTCCAGAAAGAGCCACCCCCTTTTCACCAACAAGTGTCTCAAGCCGATCGGGAAGCATCATCAAGTCCTTCTCAAAGTCGGCAAGCCTGATTGCTTCAGCCAGTTCTTCTTCAGTTGCATCCATCTTACCGAATAAGATATTTTCCCGCACAGACCTTGAGAATAAAAAATGGTCCTGTGGAACATAGCCGATCCACTTGCGGATTTCTTCAAGATCCAATTGCTCCAACGGTATGCCGGAAAAAGCGATTTCACCTTTACCTAAAGGATATTCCCTGAGCAATTGCTTCACGAAAGTCGTTTTTCCGCTTCCTGTTTTTCCAACGATCCCTAACGTTTGCCCACGTTCAAGTTGCACGGAAACATTGGCTAGATTCATGACCGATGAAGATGGATATGTAAAAGACACTTTTTGAAAATGAATATCTTCCGGGTTCGGAATACTCTCCAACCCCAATGGATTTGTCACATCCCTTTCATATGAAAGCGTATCTTGAACACGGTCAAGCGAGGCATTTCCCCGTTGCATGACATTGATCAGTTCACCCACTGCGATCATCGGCCAGATTAGCATGCCAAGGTACACATTGAACGATACAAGCCCGCCAAGAGTTATCGACTGCTGGAAAACAAGATAGGCTCCATATCCCAAACCGATTAAATAGCTGATGCCGATGATGATTGAAATCGTCGGATCGAAGAGGGCGTCGATCCTTGCCACGGCAAGGTTTTTACGATAGACATCCTCGGTCATTTCATCGAATCTCTTTTCATCCTGCCGCTCCTGGACGTAAGCCCGGATGACGCGGACACCAGAAATCGATTCCAGAACCTTGTCATTCAACGTACCAAAGGCTGCCTGTGCATCGGTAAAGCGCTTATATATTTTCTTCACGTAGATTTGCATCATCACTGCCATGATCGGCAGCGGCAGCACCGCCGCAATCGTCAATTCCCAGCTGATGGTTGCGCCCATCATGACGACGACCGTTATGGTGAAAAGCACCGAGTCGACAAGGGTCAATATTCCAAAACCAGCTGTAAGCGATATTGCCTTTAAATCATTCGTAGCCCTGGCCATTAAATCCCCTGTCCGGTTTTTCTCATAAAAAGTCGGCGTCATTTTCAGTAAATGGCCCATGAACCCAGACCTTAGTTTTCGTTCAACCAAGTTCCCGCCGCCGAATAACAGATAACTCCATAAGTACCCAAACAGGTAGCTGCCGCACAGTACCAGCAGCAAATAAATCACGTATTTCATGATTGCTTCTTGCGTCATATCGCCGTTATTCATATCATCGATGGCGTTCCCGACGAGCTTTGGCGGGATAACCTCCAAAATATTCACCAGGCACAAAAATAAAATGGCCCAGGTATAGCGCTGCCATTGTTCTTTAAAGAACCAGGACAGTTTCTTAAAAATTGCAAACATGAATTCCCCTCCCTTTTGTTCAAAACCTTTTTCGTAGCTAACCGCTTTCCGGATCTCCTGGCTGCTGCATGACTCCCAAACTATTTTGTCTCATCGTGCTTCCCCCTATCTATCAAATGGAAAGGATGCTTATGCTCCTTAATTCCCCAATGCCAAAAAGCCTCCGCCTTTTAGCGGAAGCTTTTTTAGATGCGTAAGAACACATATAAAGGCGCAGGCCGCGAAAAATCCACAACCTGCGCTTTGGAATGATCAATGGTTTTCATTTTGAGCTTTGCCTAGAAAGGCATTTGATCAAGGCAGGCGGACGTATGAACATATTCAATTGAAGTTTTTATTTGCTTAACTGATTTAGTCATGACGTTCGCCTCCTTTTCCATAAATAATGGTAATTTCCAACTCGTGTTTAAAGATTACTACGGGAGTATATTTTTGTCAATTGTGACTTTTCTAGATTATTGCGGTATTATCCTTTATTCTTATAAGAATGACATAACGTAAGGAGGTTTAAGCATATGGATTGGAGAAAATATATACTCTTGGCGGTACCGTTTTTATTTCTATCCATTTTCATCTTGTTTGCCGTACCGGTCCAATATAGGACGTTATCTTTTATCCCCGTGTTACTTTTCTGGATAGTTTATTATATTTTATTGAGCAGGGAAAAGAAGAAGAAAAATAAAAAATGAAGGAAAATTTTCATCACCAATCAATTTGAAGGGCGTTGCAAATGCAAAGCCCCTTTCTTGACCTCTCTGCATATAATGGCTGAAAAACACGAGTGGTGATCGCATGTTTTCCCAACTTGCACAAAAGCTGTTAGGCACATCCCCTGTCAAGACCAAGCCTCTCATCGATTCTGAAAGATTCGTCCTGCTAAAAACTCAATTACGAAAAGAGCTATTTCAGCCTGACGAGGAGTCTAAGGCATTTTTCCCCGAGGAAACCGCTCTTGTAAAAAGGATCCGAACCGAAACGGCAGCCTTGAACCGTAATAATATGACGAGAACGCATGCTTATCTTGCCTATTACCGCCGTAACCCCGAGGTTCATTGGGCCCTTTTGGCACATATGGTTTCGAGGAATGGCGGATACCATATGACCGACCTGAAAAGCTCGTCCATGACCCAACTGCTCAGCCAAGAAGAACGGCGGAAATTCTTCCTTTTCCTGGAGCGCGCCAATTCAGCCATTTTTGCCGATGCCTTTCCTCAGCTCCTTTTATATGAACATTCTAAACATAAGGAACTTCGCTTAAGAAAGTATTTCCCCATTTTCCATATATCAAGATTCATGGCCCCGATTTGGGAATCTTTCATCCAAGAACCCCATTCCCCCCTTTTGACGACAGCCCTTATCATCAATGAGCAAAGCATGATTCAAGAACGGGTGTTGAAACGTACCCGTCATGGTGAAATCCTCCTAAGGCTTGATTTTCAGCTGCAGGAATTTTTAGGCTTCACGAACGTAATCTTCCCTTTTGTAAATAAGCAAGACGGAATCCGTTCCTTAACCGGCCTTACCGTTGAACGCTTTGCCGATCCAAAACGGCGAATTGAAACGGGAAAATTCCTGTATGAGCTCCTTTTTGAGCACCCTGATGTTTTTCATGGCGTTGGAGAGTTCACGAACGCGGTTCCACACACGGGCTCAAGGATGGATTACTGGGAAAGCATTTATACCTCCGATCCGTTTGCAAATAATGACAAAGTCTATAGCCCTTCCCTTCTAGATGCATGGGCAGATCATCCTTTCTTTCCTCCCCCACCGATCGATTGGTATACAAATGAAAGCTTCATCGGGCATTTACAAGACTCCCCACTCATTAAAAAGGTGGATTTGACCAAAAAAGTGCTTGAAAATGTCAAACATCTCAAAGCCATCAACGAACTGAAAAGCCTATTCTAGCAGGACGAAGCCTCTTATTCTGAATATCCCATCCTCCATTTGGCAAGAATGGATAGCAAAAAGAATGGGTGAAGCCAATGAGAGGCATCGTACTATTGAATCCGAACTATTCGATCGGGGAATTACATATGAAGGATAGCTTTACAATCCAACAGATCGTGACGAACAAGTATATGGAAGAAAACAATATTTCCCCGGTCATACTAAATCCTTATCAGCTCAATCTCCATTACACGATCCCGCATGAACTGCTATACAATTTACAGAATAAGAAAATCGATCAAATCGATTGCCTGGTCCTGCACTCCATGGAAACGTTGGAGCGGTTCATCTATATCTACCCTGAAAAATGGCTCGCGTTATCCGGATATTTCAAAGAGATCATCCCCGTTACCACTCAGACGCCCGTCAAGAAATATGAAGCCCATTAATTTTTGGAATCCGTTGGCGCGGATCATTCATTTCACCTACAAAAGCCCCCTTTTAAGTGTCTGCCGCGCTTATCGAATCCATCAGTATCTTTCCACATCTTCAGACATTACAATTATAGTAATTTTCCCAATCATAAGATTACGAGGTATTTTCTAACTATATAACAATCTTTTGGAAATATAGATAAAATTACGGATAAAGCATAGAAAAATAAGTTAATTTTATATATCATTGGAGATAGGAATTTTCTTATTTTTTACTTTTACTAGAAAGGAATGTTACTGATGGCCAAAGAGAAAAAGAAAAAAACCCCAATTCCTTTCCGACTGAACTTCATGTTCTTTTTAATATTCATTTTATTTTCAAGCTTAATAATCCGGCTTGGCATCGTCCAAATCGTATATGGAGATGATTACCTTCGCGAAGTCGACCGGACGGAAAACGATGTGGCCAATACCCCTGTTCCACGTGGGAAGATGTATGACCGCAACTTCAATCCCGTCGTCGATAATGAGCCGCGCAATGCCATTACTTATACGAAATACCCAAATACAAAAACCGCCGATATGGTGAAGACGGCGGAGATTCTTGCTACCTTGATCGAAAAAGATACGAAAAAGGTAACGATTCCGGATAAAAAGGATTTTTGGATCTTAAAGCATCCGAAAGAAGCCGAGGCGTTGATCACCAAGGCCGAGAGGCAGAAGATTGCCGAAAAGAAATTAGAGCAAAAGGATTTATACAAGCTTCAGTTGGAGCGTGTCACCGAGGAGAATATCAAGGAGTTCACCAAGGATGAATTGGAAGTGATAGCCATATTCCGGGAATTCAATAGCGGCTATGCCCTCACTCCGTCGATCGTGAAGAACAAAGATGTCTCCACAAAAGAATTCGCGAGGGTTAGTGAGCATTTGGATGAAATGCCGGGCTTGGACGTCACGACGGACTGGGAAAGGACCTATAAGTATGACGAAACCCTTCGCTCGGTCCTTGGCAAGGTCTCTTCCTCCGAAGAAGGAATTCCCAGTGAGAATATCGACTATTACCTGGCACGCGATTACACCAGAAATGATAGGGTCGGTAAAAGTTATATTGAAAAGCAATATGAAGATGTGCTGCGTGGTCATAAGACGCGGGTTGAAAATGTGATGAGCAAAGGGGAAGTCATCCAAACGAATACCCTCACGGAAGGGCAAAGCGGAAAAGACTTGATCCTGTCAATTGATATGGAATTGCAGCAAAAGGTCGAAAAAATCATCGAGCACGAATTAAGGCGGGCGAAGGCCAGGGGGAATACCTACCTTTTGGATCGCGCCTTCGTCGTCTTGATGGACCCGAACACAGGCGAGGTGCTCACGATGGCCGGCCGGCAATATGGACCTAACAGTAAAACAGGCTTGACTGAAATGAACGATTTCGCCCTCGGGAACATTACGACCTCCTATACGATAGGATCATCCGTTAAAGGGGCCACGGTATACACGGGCTACCAGACGGGAGCCATTTCACCGGGGTCTGCTTTTTTTGACAGAAAACTCCATTTAGCAGGGGCCCCACCGAAAGGCTCTTATAGTGATTTAGGGTATGTAACGGATGTCTCCGCGTTAAAGAAATCGTCGAATGTCTATATGTTCATGACCGCCATCAAGATTGCCGGCGGCCATTATATTCCCAATCGGCCGCTCGGGATCAACCGGGAAGCTTATGCGATCATGCGCAACCATTATGCCCAATTCGGATTGGGCGTCCGTACCGGCATCGATCTGCCGAATGAATCGGTCGGGTTTAAAGGAGTCGATATGTCAAAAGACGGATTGCTGCTGGATTTATCGATCGGGCAGTATGATACGTATACGCCGATGCAGTTGGCACAATACGCATCGACGATTGCAAACGGCGGGAAAAGGCTGGAGCCGAGGATGGTCAAGGAAATCCGGAACCCTTCCGACGAGCACAATCAGTTGGGCAGCGTCTTTAAATCGATGAGCCCGAAAGTGCTGAACGAATTAGGCGGTAAGGATGTTTGGATTCAGCGTGTCCAGGAAGGTTTCCGGCAGGTTGCCCAGGAGCCAGGTGGGACGGCGTATAAGTATTTTGGCGGGAAACCGTATCGGGCTGCAGCGAAAACGGGAACAGCCGAGGCCTTTTACGACGGACCGCGGAGGAGTCAATATAGTGCTCCCGTCCCGACCATCAATCTGACGCTTGCAGGGTACGCACCTAACAATAATCCGGAAGTGGCATTCTCTGTCGTCGTGCCATGGGTATATCAAGGCAAGCCAGCTGACGATATCAACAAACGGATCGGAGAGCAAGTAATGGACGCCTACTTTAAATTAAAGGAAGATCGAGCAAAAGGTAAGTCCGATTCAGACAAGAAAGCAGAAGACACTCAATAATCTAGCTGGGCCTGCTCGATTTCGAGCAGGCCTTTTCATGCAAATTGCCCTATTCCAGCTTGTGAACGAACTCCTTATATAGGGCCCTTAGTGCATCTCCCCTGCTGATGATGCCGACGACTTTATCATCTTTGTCGACGACCGGGATTTTCTTGAAATGATGCTTGGAAAGCACCTTTATCATTTCATCTAAAGGATCTTCCATAGACAGCTTTGTGATCCTTTTATTTCTTATGATTTGTGAGGCTTTATCGTTCATTTTGGATCGCACCTTTTCATCCAGTTCCTCACCTGGAATGACTGTGATATATGTGAAATATCCCTTGATGGCTTCTTCTGCAGGTGTCAGATAACGAAGGATGTCCCCATCCGTCACCATTCCCAGTAGCTTATCGTGTTCATCGACGACCGGTACCCCGCCCACTTTATTTTCGATCAAGGTTCGCAAAATTTCCTTCAAGGTAAAATCAGGACGGGCAACGTAGACTTCCCGGATCATGAAATCCTTCACTAACATATTAAACACCCCTTTTTTAAGTTTGTTCCTATATCCATCTCTTCTTTCTATTAATACCCTACCTTATTCTATTTAAAAACCCTTGAGTTCTGAACTGCCTTTTACCAGCCTTGAGATGGATTTCATTTATAAT
The DNA here is from genome assembly GCF_001542915.1 of Peribacillus simplex. Classification (GTDB taxonomy): domain Bacteria; phylum Bacillota; class Bacilli; order Bacillales; family DSM-1321; genus Peribacillus; species Peribacillus simplex_B. Next base: position 139,881 of record NZ_LNNH01000029.1, read on the forward strand.
CTTGCGGGTAAACTTGAAAAATATTGGCAGGTTGCAAGATTATCTTTTACAATGAAACAAGAATGATGGGAGGAATGGCCAATGAATAATCATGAAATCGATTTTAAAATATATGGTGACGACATGCAATTCGTCGAGGTGGAATTGGATCCACAGGAAACGGTGGTGGCCGAAGCTGGAAGCTTGATGATGATGGAAGATCAAATCAAGATGGAAACCATCTTTGGTGATGGGTCACGAAATAGTGACGGCGGGATGATGGGCAAATTATTTGGTGCGGGCAAAAGGCTTCTTACCGGGGAGAGCCTGTTCATGACGGCGTTCACGAATGAAGGAAGAGATAAACGGCATGCCTCCTTCGCCTCACCCTACCCGGGAAAAATCATTCCATTGGACTTAAGCGAACTGGGCGGTAAAGTCATTTGCCAAAAGGATGCCTTTCTGGCGGCAGCCAAAGGAGTATCGATTGGAATCGAGTTTCAGAGAAAAATAGGAACGGGCTTTTTTGGCGGCGAAGGCTTCATCATGCAAAAGCTCGAAGGGGACGGAATGACCTTCGTCCATGCTGGGGGCACGATCCATAAAAAAGAATTGGCTCCAGGTGAGATCCTCCGGGTCGATACGGGGTGTTTAGTCGCCATGACGGGCGGGGTAGATTATAATATCGAATTCGTAAAAGGCGTGAAGACCGCTTTATTCGGGGGCGAAGGGTTATTCTTCGCCACATTGAAAGGACCTGGAACCGTCTGGGTGCAATCATTGCCTTTCAGCCGCCTTGCAAGCCGCGTCTTTGCAGCAGCGCCGCAAAACGGGGGATCTTCTGAAGAAGGCAGCGTAGCTAAGGGTTTATTCAATTTATTCAACGATAAATAAGGTCCGATCGATGGCTGCCATCAAGGCAGCCATCGATCGATTCCGTAAAAGGAGTTGTCTATTTGCAGCTTGTTAAATGGTCCTACATGCGACGATATAATATCAAGGCAACTTTTGATCGATTCCCGAACTCACCCGTCATTTTCCGAAAGATAAGAGATTACTATTTTGTTTACACCATTCACTGGACAGCGGCCGATGACCCAATCGGCATTGAAGAGCTCGAAGAAATGGAACGGCTGCTCAACAGGGAGCTTGGCACTGAACTGCAATATCTCTACCGGAGAAAATGAACTCACTCTTCGTACATCATTTTTCTTGTCATCCCACCATCGACGATAAGATTAACCCCAGTAACGAAATCATTTTCAGCTGCCGTCAAATAAAGACAGGCCCTTGCTATATCTTCCGGTTTACCGACCCGATTGGAAAAATGCTGTTGATGATCCTTCTCCCTAAGCGCATCATAATGGTCCGTTTCAATCCATCCGGGGGAAATCGAATTAACGGTAATTTTCTCGTTGCTTAAAGAGGCGGCAAGTGCATGGGTCAGGGAAACGATTCCTCCTTTCGTCGCAGCATAAGATTCAGAATCAGGCTCTGACATGAGGGCTCTCGTGGAAGCTAAATTGATGATCGCCCCGCCCGTTTCATTTTCCCGCATCGCTTTAGCCGCTTCCCTGGAGCAAAGAAAAACACTGCGTAAATTCGTATTCATCATATCGTCCCATTCCGCAAGCGTCAGTTCATATACTGGTTTGAATAAAGCCTTTCCGGCATTGTTGATTAATATATCTATGGTCTTATAGGCTTTTAGCGTCACATCCATCAAATGACGGATCTCAGCCTCATTCCGAACATCGGTTTTAACGAACATAGCTTCATGCCCGTTACCTTTAAGCTCCTCTGCATACCGAAGGCCCTCCTGCTCGTCCGTATCCGCCAGAACGACCGATGCACCACTTTGTGCATATCCCTTTGCCACGCCCCTCCCTATTCCATTTGAAGCGCCTGTGACGATCACTGTTTTATTTGAGAAGCCCATACTTTCATCCTTCCTTTCGCTAACTTACTTTTCCCTATCATAATATCCAATCCCCTTCACTTCAAACGCTGGCTTCCGTGGTTCTCTACAATCTGGGGACCCATTATATTTTTGAAGTGGCCTTGAATGATGTATGATAAAAGAAACGACAAGAATGAATCAGGCCCGCAAAGTAAACAATTCACGGAGGGATGAAAAATGGACTTATTAAAAAATGTGTTCTCTTTAGGTTTGGGAGCTGCCGCTGCTACGAAGGAACAAATTGAAAAAGCAGTGGACTCGCTTGTGAAAAAAGGCGATATCAGTAAAGAAGACTCCAAGGTTCTGATTAAGCAGTGGGTGGAAAAAGGGGAACAAGCACAAAAACAACTGGATGAATCCGTCAAGCTTAAAGTCAATCAAGCAATCAACGGACTAAACTTAGCAACGAAAGAAGAAGTTCGGGAATTGGAGCGTCGCATTACCATTTTAGAGCAACAAAACCAAAAGACACAACCATGACCTGGAGGTACTTGAATGTTTGGCAAACGACTGAAACACGCACATCGTTACCAAGAAATCATTAATGCCTTTTTGAAAAATGGCTTTGGATACTTCATCTACCGTCTCGGGTTATCGGAAAGCAAGGCAGCATCGAACCTCCAGCCCGATGAAAACCTGAACCTCCGCTCGATTGGTGAGCGGTTGCAGACGATATTACAAAGCCTTGGTCCCACTTTCATTAAACTTGGACAGATTGCAAGCACTCGGCGTGATTTCGTTCCGGAAGAAATTGTCCGCGAACTGGAAAAACTGCAGGACCAGGTTACCCCCTTTCCTTTTGATAAGGTACGCAAAATAGTTGAAGCAGAATTGGGTGACTCTTTGGAAAACCTTTTTCTTGAATTCCAACAAAAACCGCTTGCAACCGCATCGATTGGACAGGTACATGCTGCACGGCTTCCGTCACAGGAAGTCGTAGCGATCAAAGTCCAGCGTCCCGATATTTTGCCGAAAGTGGAAACGGATTTGGAAATCCTCGATGATTTGGCAAGACTGATGGAAGCGCGCATTTCCTGGGCAAGGCGCTACCAAATCAGGAAAATGATTGATGAATTCGCTAAATCACTTCGCGCAGAACTCGATTATAATGCAGAGGGCCGCAATGGGGAGAGAATAGCCAAGCAATTCAATCATGATCAAGGCCTGAAGATACCAAGAATTCATTGGGAGTATTCGACGAAAAGAATCCTGACGATGGATTTCATCCAGGGAATTAAGATCAATCACTATAAACAGCTTGATGAGGAAGGGTATGATCGACGGATAATCGCTGAAAGATTAGCGAATTCACTGCTTCAGCAAATTTTGATCGATGGTTTTTACCACGGTGATCCCCACCCTGGCAATATCATCATTTTGCCAGGGAATGTCGTCACACTCATGGATTTTGGAATGGTGGGACGATTGGAGGACGATATGAAGTATCAATTTGCCTCGCTTGTCATCAATCTGAAACGAGGAAGCACCAATGGACTGATCAAAACGCTTGCCGACATGGGGCTTCTGACGGACGAAACCGATATGGCTTCATTAAGGGCGGATATCGATGAACTGCGAAATAAATATTACGATATCCCATTAAGTCAAATCAGCTTAGGCGGAGCGGTCAATGATCTGTTCACTGTTGCCAATCGGCATCATATCCAAATCCCCCCGGAATTCACCATGCTCGGTAAGGCTTTACTTACGATGGAGGCCATAGTCGAGGAGCTGGATCCGCATTTCAGCATCATGAAAGCAGCCGAACCTTTTGGACAAAGGCTTTTCAAGGAACGCTACAATCCAAAAAACATCGCAAGGAATACGTGGAACCAATTCATCGAATCGGCTGAGGCGATGGCTGAACTTCCGAAGGATATCAAGGAAGTAACGGGGATCATCAAAAAAGGAAAATTGCGCTTGGATATCAACATACCTGAGCTTCAGGTTTTTTTACATAAGCTTGATCAAATCTCGAACCGCCTTTCCTTCAGTATTATCCTGCTTGCCTTCAGCATCATCATGGTCGGTCTTATCATCGGTTCGGCGATAGGCGGGGAAACGCTGCTACTCTGGAAAATCCCGGTGATCGAAATTGGATTTGTCGTTGCCACCTTGATGTTTTTGCTCATGCTTTACACCATTTTCAGATCGGGGAAAATGTAATCGTACAAAAAAAGAGCAAAACCCTTGATTTTGGGTTTTGCTTTTTCCATTCATTGGCCATGTGTGCGCCGCTCATACGAAACGGCATAAGCGCGATGGCGAAAATGCAGGATCGGATCATTCGAACACTCAATTCCTTCAGGGGTATTGGTTGGATCGAACAGCAAATGATCTGCAGTCGTGTCCACCTTATCAGTGATCATTAAATGCCCGACCGTGATTACCTGTGTGCCTTCCGACCAAGCGATGGTCGGATCGTCAGCTGGGTCATTTTCGCCTCCAATTTGAATGTTCAATTTAAAACCTACTGGTCCCTGCTTAAGCCTTTCTTCCATTTCTTCTTTCAAATAATCTGCAGGGTGCTCGGCTGCCTCCTTTTTCTCCAGCATGCTGAGTCCGGAATCCGGCACCCATTCATACTTGATGGCCTGACGCCTTCCTTCTGCGTTCATGAGGTAGAAAGCATGTATCGAGTAATATTGACACGTTGCGAAACTTGCCGGAGAACGCATTTCCTTAAGCATTTGCAGGCCTGCCTTACTCTCCGGGTATTTCAACAAAATACCCCCCAATTCTTTCAGATTGGGAAAACCGTCTTTTGCAGATTTGATGAAGTGAGCAATCTCGACGAAAGCTTCAGGTGTTTTCGCAAAGAAGAGCGGAATGGTCACCGCAATGAGGTCAGTTTCCTCTCCACCTGGCAATCGAAACTTGACGGCCATGCCCTTTACAGGTGAATCGGCATCAGGATGGGTCGGGACCGGTGAGCTATTCGAAAACCGAATGACCGCAGGCACGGCTTCATCCTGAAGATGGGCAGCCACCGTTAACGGCGAAGCTTTTCCGTTCGGGGTAAAAACCCCCTTATACACATATCCCCTCGCATGTGCCCGACGGTAGCCTGGATATGTTCCAACTACTTTTTCAATCGCATCCACTGCTTCACTGGCTAGTTCAGGTTTTAAGCTCTCGTTTCCCTCCATTACATGTCACCCCATCTTTTTAAATTCATTATTACCTGTACCCATTAATTCATAAGCCTATTCAAGGAAAACTTGCATTCAAATGATTTTCACGGAGGAACGGACAATTTCCAACCTAAAAAAATATCCCGTTCATGTTGGTTTTGTACCTGACATGTACGGGATATTTCTAGTTTATCTTTAGCTTGTCGTCGTATAAAATCCAGATTCAGTTACATACCAAGGTCTATAAAAGCGTTTCAATATCCCGTTCCATTTCAAAAGGTGCTTCGATTGATTCAAAGCGCTTCACGACATTACCATCACGATCGATCAAAAATTTAGTGAAGTTCCACTTAATTGAATCATCTATCAAGAATTCCGGATGTTCCGTTTGCAGCATCGCCTGCAGCATTTTCCCGCCAGGTTTATTGTCAAGTCCAGTAAATGGGGCTTGATCGGTTAAATATTGAAATAAAGGGTGTGCCTGGCTTCCTCTTACATCGACTTTATTGAACAGAGGGAAGCTAACGCCATAATTCAATTGGCAAAACGTCTCTACTTCTTCATTTTGCCCAGGTTCTTGACCACCGAACTGATTGCATGGAAAGCCTAAAATATTGAGGCCTTTATCTTTATATCGATCATAAAGCTTTTGAAGATCTTCATATTGCGGAGTGAAACCACATTCACTTGCCGTATTGACCACAATGAGAACCTGTCCTTTATATTGTTCCAAAGAAACTTCCTTGCCATTGATCCGCTCTGCTGAAAAATCATATATGCCCACGCTTCATTCCTCCTTATGTCTTGCTCAGGAATTATACGGTAAATAATTAGCGAAAAAAAGGAATATGCTCAATGAACCAAGACTTATGACCCTGTTTTGATCATTTCATGTCAATCCACATGAACGGCAGTGCCATAGGCGATGATTTCACAAGTGTTCTGCATGATAGCTGAAGTTTCCAAACGCATGGCCACAATGGCATTCGCCCCTCTTTCCTTCGCTTCTTCCACCATCCTGCCAATTGCTTTTTGCCTCGCCTCTTTCATCATTTCGGTATACTCATTGATTTCGCCACCGACAATGGTTCTTAATCCAGCAAGGATATCTTTTCCGATATGTTTGGATTGAACACAGTTTCCCTTAACAAGCCCCTTTAAATCTTTGATTTCTTTACCAGGAACAGTATTAGTAGTCACGATAATCATATAGTTCATCCTCTTCCTTTTTTCTGATTTTCTTAACGATCATATAAAAAATGATCGGGAACGGGGCTTGAATCAACCCAAGAATCCCCCACATCCATTGGTTGAAGCCATTCTTCCTGGCATCGATGAATAGAAAAATGCTTTGGGTCAGTAAAATCAGCCCACAGACCATCAAGGCAAATATCTCAAGATTACTCATGACTCACCTTCACCTTCCTTTTCACATGTACCGTATAGCAACAAATGAACACCACGGTCAGCACCTGGAGCATTATGAACATTACCGGCTGAAGGTACAGCGCCAAAAACAGGAAAGATAGGATGACTGCAGCGGTTATTGTAAAGATAAGCAGTTCTCGCAGCCGCCTATTTTTAGTCTCTGCACGCTGAATTTTAATTTTCTCTTCAAAAAACGACGGATGTGGAATCTCAAAAGATATCGACTCATCAAAATTCTCCAGGCTCCTATTCAATTGGTCGACAACAACAAGATCATTCTTGGCTGAGTGTTTTGGATATCCTGACTGATCCTTCTTCATTCGGTGCCAGCTCCTTTCTTATGGTTTTGATGCCCTTATGGACACGGGATTTTACCGTCCCTTCCGGAATGCTGATTATCGCGCCTATTTCTTCGTAAGAAAAACCATAGTAATGCTTCAATATGACAGGAACCCGTAAACCATCGTTCAACTGTCCTAACGCTTCCAACACATCATCCCATACTTGGTTATTGCTTTGTGCCTCCCATTTCAGCTTGCGTAGTGACTGCTCTTGTTTCAACCAATTCAATTCACGTTTCCTCCTGCGTTGCTGATCCAAATATAGCCGTGTTGCTATGGAAATCAACCAAGTGGAAAATTTGGAAGTCCCCTTGAACCTTGAAAGATTCTCGATGGCCTTCGAATAGGTCTCCTGAACCAAGTCCTCTGCATTTTGGCGATTATAGGTCAATTTCAATAAATATTTAAGCAGAAAAGGATAGGAACTTTGAAACAATTCCGCCAAAGCTCCGTCATCCCCATTTTTTGCCGCTTTAACCAGATTTTTTTCGCCCATCCATTGATCACCCACTCTCATTTCCCAACCTTTATATTTATTTGACGTTTGGAATGAAGGATTCGTTCACAAGCGATGAAAAAAATCTATCTTTCATGCTTCCGCTCAACTTCAGAGAGGATCACATGTGTCACCGTTGCTGCAAAGGGAATGGTTTGATTAATGAATTCCTCCACTTTTTCCAGACTCTCACTGCGAATTTTGAGCATAAAGCAGGCTTGCCCGGCAATTCGATAGCAAAAATTAACATTCGGCAGCTTGGAAATATACATTTTGAATTTTTCATATTCCCCATTTTTTATCGTTGCTTCCACGATACACTCAATCGGAAAACCGATCTTTTTGTGGTCAATTTCGGCAACGTATCCCTTAATGATGCCGAACGACTCCATTTGCCGGACCCGTTCGGTAACAGTGGGAGCGGAAAGTCCTACCTTCTTTGCCAATTCCCTCATTGAGACCCGGCTATTCAACGTTAATTCAGCAAGGATGTCCCTATCTTTATCATCAATTTTCATTCGAATAACATTCTCCTTCTTTTCCTTACATTCAATAAACATTGAATAGATATACTTTGCGAACGCAATTAAAAATGCTCGTTTTTTATATTAAGATTATCTCAAAGGAGTAATGAACATGACAAGAATAAAAAATTCGGAGCTTGGGTCCAGTCCCTTTCAGCGGTTATTTCATTCCGAAGAGATTTTGCAAAAATGGTCAGACCTTTCAGAGAGTGTGTGTGCAGATGGGAAACTATCGAAGGAATTAAAGGAAAATGTCAGGAGGGTCCTGGCCTTGGGCAACGGCTGTTCTTACTGTCAGGCAAAAGGTACTCCACTAAAGCCAAGCGAAGTAAAAGAAAGCTATGCGATTGGGTTTGCAGAAGTATTCCTAACCCAGCGTGAAAAACGGGGGATCCATTTTTCCACGTTTTGAAAGAAGCGCTTACGGATGAAGAAATTTCGGAACTATTGGCCTTCATTTGTTTTACTACCGCCCAGCAATATTTCGGGGCACTGATGAACTTGAAGTGACACCAAAAAGGAACAGTGGACCTGCACTGTTCCTTTTTGACGTCTTTCTTACGCCAAGTGCTGCATCATGGCTGGCGACCTTATCATTCACTGACCTTTGGAAGGATGGAACGCGAAGGTACAGGGGATGTCAAGACTATGGAAGTATTCAGGTGGCCATAGGGTATCAATCGATCGATAAGTAATCTCATGCTGTCCATATCAGCTAAAGCCGCCTTAAGAAAATACCCCACTGTCCCCGTTACGCGATGGCATTCGATAATATCCAAATCATTTATCACTAATTGCTCGAAATCGGAAACGGAAACCTTAAGTTCACTCACTTGAATGAACACGAGCACCGCTCTTCCGATTGCGGTCGGTGAAACCCTTGCACTGAAACCCTCGATGATTCCCTTTTCCTGGAGGCGATACATGCGTTCAGAAATGCTTGGTCGACTTAAGGCCAATTTCTTTGATAGTTCACTTATCGTCATCCTTCCATTCATTTGTAAAAGCTCCAGTAAACTGACATCTATTTCATCCATGAAACGACCGCCTTTCATAATGAAGGATTATAAGGCTATATTTCTTTAATATGGTGGATGGAAAGCTGTAAATACGTTCTTTTTTGTATGTAATTTTGACAGTTAATATTCTATCATTAAAATTACCATAGAAAAAGAAAATTCAGAATCATATAAAAGGAGGAACCTGCATTGACCTATAGTAAAATCCCGGTGCGAAAAAAGATTGAGGAATTAAGTCCTTATGTATCCGGTAAACCGATTGAAGAAGTGCAACGCGAATTAGGCCTGGAAACAATCGTCAAATTGGCCTCCAATGAGAATCCATACGGCTGCTCATCTCTAGCAAAGGAAGCCATGATCGTCGAAATGGAGCAAGCATCTCTTTACCCTGAAGGGATGGCCCCTTCATTAGCGGCAAAGCTAGCCAGGAAATTATCCATTAAACAAGATCAAATCATCTTGGGGAATGGATCGGATGAAGTGATTCGCCTATTGACAAGAACGTATATCCAAGCAAAGGATGAGGTCATCATGGCTGATGTTACCTTTCCGCGCTATGAAACGAATGTTTTGATCGACGGCGGTACGCCTGTCAAGATCCCTCTCATGAATGGCGTGCATGACCTTCAGCGGATGTATGACGCCATAACGGAAAATACGAAAATGATTTTTATTTGTAATCCCAATAATCCGACAGGGACGATCGTTCAAAAGGAAAGGTTAAGAGCCTTTATCGAAAAAGTACCGAAACATATTTTACTGATCGTTGACGAAGCTTACTATGAGTATGTCAATGATGAAGACTATTTGGAAACCTTGCCCCTTTTAAATGACCATGCAAATCTTGTCATCTTACGTACGTTTTCAAAAATTCATGGCTTGGCTGCATTAAGGATCGGATACGGTATAATGAACGCCTCCATCATCCAAGAGCTCGTAAAAGTGAAAGAACCATTCAATACGAACCGGCTTGCACAGGCTGCAGCCTTCGCCTCATTGGACGACGATGCTTTCGTGGAGCAATGTGCCCGCAGGAACGAGGAAGGAAGAAGATATTTGGAAAACGAACTGAGCAGGATGGGTTTGGCATTCTTCCCTTCACATGCCAATTTCTTAATGATCAAGCTGAACCAGCCTGGCAAGGTTGTTTTCGAGAAGCTATTGACTTCCGGGGTCATCACCCGTTCCGGTCATTTGCTTGGGTATGCGGATACGATCCGTGTGACCATCGGCACTCCGCTTGAAAATGAAAAGTTCATAACCTGCTTGCAAAATGCAACCAATGAAACGGCTGGCGTTTGACCTAAAAGGAAGGATAAAAAGATACGGCATGGTCGTTGTCGCCCATGCCGTATCTTTTAGTGGATTCATTTAATGATATCCTTTTTTATGATGGTTGGTTCCTGACCATCCACCCTTTTGAATTTGAAGATCGAAATGACGGTTAAAGCAGCCAACACGAGAAGACAGGTTATGATACTGATTCGATTTTGTTCACTGAACACGAAGCTGAGGCTAATGATGCTTAAAATGATGGCTGCAAATGTCGTTACATATGGGAAACCCCACACTTTAAAGCTCGGAACCTCAGTATATGAACGGCGAAGTTTTAGCTGTGCAAAACAAATGCTGATCCATACTAGTGAAACGACAAAGCCCGGTATCGCCATTAACAAAAGAAATGCTTCGTCCTGTGCAACGTAGGTGATCATCGAACCGGCCACCAAAACAACGGCACTAAGCACCAAACTGTACATCGGAACGCCATTTTTAGAAACATATGAAAACGCTTTTGGCGCTTCCCCTTCTGTAGCCAATGAATGTAACATCCGGGTACACCCATATATTCCGGAATTAGCCGCAGATAAGACAGCCGTTATTAGGATGAAGTTCATGATGTGGGCAGACCCTTGAAAGCCGGACATCGATAGAACTTGGACAAAAGGACTCGATTGGTCGGTAATCTCGTTCCATGGAATCAAGCCGCAGATAACAAGTATCGGCAAAGTGAAGAATAAAATGATTCTCCAAATATAGCTTTTGATGACCTTTGGCAAGATGCGCTCTGCATCCTTTGCCTCCGTTACCGTCAATCCGATTAGCTCGGAACCGCCATATGAGAACATCACGATCAATAATGCGGAAAAGATGGACATCCAGCCATTAGGAAAGAAACCGCCATGTCCTGTAAAGTTTTGCAGATAATTGGATCCGCCGCTCGGGATGATGCCAAATAAAATACAGGCCCCCAAGATAATGAATAAGATGATCATGGTAATTTTTATGCCGGCAAACCAAAATTCGAATTCACCATAATTTTTCACATTCATCATGTTGACCCCGATGATCAAGGCTGTACACGCCAAGCTTAATACCCATAGCGGGATTGCCGGGAGCCAGTATTGCAAGAAGCTGCCTGCCACCACTACCTCGATGACACAGACGGACAGCCACATGAAACAATACATCCAGCCAATAATGAAGGAACTGCGCTTGCCGAAGGCTTTCTGGATGAAGCCTTTCATATTCGTATTTGGGTAGGCGATTGCCATTTCTGCTATGGCCCCCATGACGACAAGAAGTAATAATCCTGCAAAAATATAAGTAAAAATAACGCCTGGTCCTGCTAATGATATGGTTTCGGCACTTCCTTGAAAAATCCCGGTACCGATTGCCCCTCCCATTGCCATCATGCTAATATGTCGCGGCAGCAATCTTCTTTGAAGTGACCCGCCATTTGAATCCATTTGCATCTGCCTCCTTCATTCCATAATGTCCAGTATAAAAAGTCAAATTCTCCATTCAACAGGCGAATGGCGAATTGATAGGTTAAATTCTCATCAACCGTTATGGAAAAAGCGTGGAAGCATGCCTTGCTTGCTTGAAAAACCACTTCTTCACCAAGATAAAAATATATCAATATGCGGGTAGTTTTACAAGAGGAAACAATGTAAACTCTTACAGTTCCTGTATGCCCAAGCATCGTTTTTTGGTGGTGATTTCCCCAATAAAACAGGTTCAAAACCCCGCTGTCATTAGTATTGCACTATAATTAGGGGACTACATTGGTAATCCCCATGAATTAAGAATATTTTAATTATTCACGATGTGAATCGCATGTCCCAACGCAGCCTCCGCCGCTTCCATCCACCCTTCCGATAAAGTTGGATGCGGATGGATGCTAAGGGCTATATCTTCGACCCGTGCTGCCAACTCAAGGGCTAGGACGCCTTCGCCTATCAGGTTGGAGGCATCAGGTCCGACCATATGCATCCCTAGCAATATGTGGCTTTTCTCATCCACGATCACTTCAGCAAACCCCCTCATTTCATTCGTCGCAAGCGCCCTGCCGTTCGCGCTGAAAGGGAATTTGCCCGTCTTGACGCTGTAGCCCTGTCGCTCCGCTTCTTCACGAGTGATCCCGACTCCTGCTATTTGCGGCTCGGAGAAGATGACATATGGCACATAGGCTGAATCATGGGCACTTGGCAGCCCACAGATCACTTCCGCCGCCACCACCCCCTGCTTCGACGCCCGATGAGCGAGAGCCGGACCCGGCGTAATGTCCCCGATGGCAAAGATGTGCGGCACATTCGTTCGGCATTCCATATCCACTGTGATATGGCCTTTTTCGCCTATCATGACCCCAGCCCGATTCAGGCCTATCTCTTCCGTATTGGGAATTCTGCCGATTGTAACAAGCGACTTTTCGCTGACGATCACTTCCGTACCCAGTTTTTCCGAGTGAATATGAAGATGCACTTGACCCTCCACCACCATCGCCTTTTCCACCCTTGCCGAGGTTATTAGATTCATTCCAAGCTTCTTCGCATTATGGATAACCTCCTTGACCAGGTTTTCGGCAATCTGCGGGAGGATGCGGTCGGCCATCTCGATGATGGTCACTTTAGTCCCTAGCTTTGCAAAGGCCATGCCCAATTCGATTCCGATATAGCCCCCGCCGATGATCGACAAGCTGGCTGGAACTCCCTGCAGCTGTAATGAGGCTGTCGAATCCAGTATAAACTCTCCATCCACTTCAATGAATGAAGGAATGAAGGGCCTCGATCCCGTCGCAATAATTGCATGTTCAAACTTGTAGGTTTCAAAGTCTCCAGCGGTTTCCACACCGATCCGGCCATCAGATAAAAAGGTCGCTTGACCTTGAACAACCGTTACTCCATTTTCTTTACATAAATGGGCTATCCCCTGAGTCAACTGGGAAATGACTCCTCCCTTCCAATCCTGCCAAACATTAAGATCCATCGTGATCCTTTCCTGGGGAAGCTTGATTCCCATTTCCCCCAAATCGCCAAGCTTCCGGAATTGGTCAGCCGTGTGTATCAGAGCCTTCGAAGGGATGCACCCCCTATTGAGACAAACTCCGCCAAGCCTATCTTTTTCAACCAGGACGACCGTTTTCCCTAGCTGTCCGAGACGGATTGCCGCAGCATACCCTCCCGGACCGCCTCCCATGATCAAAACATCGGTTTCTACAGCAACTTCCCCTACTACCATTATCTCATCTCCACAACTAAACGAATTGGATTCTCCAGCAGTTCCTTGATCCGATTGGTGAACTGCACAGCTGTAACACCATCAATTAAGCGGTGATCGAAGGATAAGGACATATTCATCATCAAGCGGATAACACCCTCCAAATCGCGAACGACCATACGCGGCTCCATTTTATGCAGCGACAATATCGCCGCTTCCGGATAGTTGATGATCGGGGTCGCGTGCATCCCTCCAATCGGACCTACATTGCTGATGGTGAATGTACTTCCTGTAATTTGCTCCAGGCTCAGCTTCCCCTCTCTTGCTTGGGTGGCCAACTGCCTGATTTCATCAGCCAATTGAAAAATCGTTTTTTGATCTGCATGTTTTATGACGGGAACAATCAGGCCCTCGTTCGTATTCGTTGCAATTCCAATATGATAATAGTGTTTCAAGATGATTTCATTGCTCTTATCATCTATTGAAGCGTTTAAAGTTTGGAACTCCTTTAAAGCAATGACGATGGCCTTGACGAAAAACGGTAAAAAAGTCAATTTGATTTCTTTGTCTTCGGAATATACCTTTAATTGATCCTTCAATTCCTTCAATGCATTCATTTCCAATTCATCCACATGGGTCACATGAGGAATGGAGGAAACCGACTTTACCATATGTTCAGCGATTTTCTTACGGATCCCCTTGAGCAGGATGCGCTCCTCCGGCTCAGCTTCCGCACTCTTTGACTGTTTGGCTTTCTTTTTCGGCTCCCGCTCCGGAAGGATCGTGTCATTGTTGTGATCGGGGTGTTCCTGCAAGACCGAACTGATTTCTACGAACTGCTGCAGGTCACTCTCGATTATTCGTCCAGCTGGTCCAGTACCTTTAACCTGATGGAGATCAATCTTCATTTCCCTCGCCATTTGACGCACGAACGGTGTTGCCAATACGCGTCCTGCATCAAGTTGCCCATGACTTGTCACTCGATTTGTTTCTTCATAACCAGGTTGCTCCTGGCGGCCACCACTTTCATTACGGTCTTCGTCCTTTAATGACACTTCGTTCTCTTCTTGAATGGTGAATATGGTGGTCCCCACTTCCACAGTATCGCCTGCCGAAAAAAATATGTTCTTGACCACACCTGTTATGGGGGCAGTCAATTCGGCATTGACTTTATCCGTCTGCACTTCAACGATGGGTTGATCCTGCTTCACCGCATCCCCTTCTTTAATGAGCCATTGGATGATTTCTCCTTCATGCATCCCTTCCCCTACATCAGGAAGTTTGAATTCAATCATGCATCTTCCTCCCCTTCCTAATGACAATTAGAATGAAATCGTTTCGACTATCCCCTGTTTAACACGTTCGACAGTTGGCAGATAATGATCTTCTATTGAAAACGGCGGCACCGGCACATCAAATCCAGTCACACGTTTAATCGGCGCTTTCAGGTAAATAAGCGCTTCATCATTAATGATGGAGATGATTTCCGCACCTAATCCAGCTGTCTTATGGGCTTCATGGACGATCAGTGCGCGCCCCGTCTTTTTAATGGATTGTACGATCGTATCGCGATCCAAGGGGTACAATGTACGAAGGTCGACCACTTCACATTTCCAACCCTTTTCTTTTTCAATTTTCCTTGCGGCACTCACTGCTTCCCTCAACATGGCCCCCCAGGCAAAAATGGTCAGATCACTTCCCTCCTGGACCACTTTTGCCTGACCGATTGGTACTCGGTACATTTCTTCCGGTACTTCTTCCTTAAAAGCCCGATACAATTTAGTCGGTTCCAGGAAGATGACCGGATCCGGATCTTCAATGGCAGATATGAGCAGCCCTTTCGCGTCGTATGGATTGCTTGGTGCCACCACCTTTAATCCAGGGGTATGCGCAAAGAAGGTTTCGACACTCTCGGAATGAAGTTCAGGACCTCTTATTCCAGCTCCATATGGTGTACGAATCACCAGGGGCACCCCGAATTGCCCGCGGGTCCGATATCTCATACGTGCTGCATGTGAAACGAGCTGTTCGAACCCAGGATAAATAAAGGCAAGGAATTGAATCTCCACTATCGGCAGCATCCCATTAAGGGATAAACCGATGGCAGAACCGATGATTCCTGACTCAGCCAACGGAGTATCGACAACGCGATTCCCTCCATACTTCTCATGAAGCCCTTCCGTCGATCTAAAAACCCCTCCATTCACCCCAATGTCCTCACCCAAAATCATGACACGATCATCTTGATCAAGCTTTTGATCCATCGCCTCCGTAATGGCCTGGAGCATCGTTACACTTTTACCCATCATTTCTTCACACCTTTCTTCAGGATTTGCCTCAATTCTTGCTGCTGTTCCTTTAGATGCCATGACTCCCCTGCATATACATGATTGAACATTTCAAGAGGGGACGATTTCGGGTAAGCTTCCGCTTTTTGAAGGTGGGAATCTATCAATTCATTGAACTGCTTGATGATCTTTTCTTCGTGTTCCTCATTCCAGTGACCTTCTTTTTGCAGATACTTTTTAAGACGGTCGATCGGATCGCGATTTTCCCTCCAAAATGTTGAAACTTCGTCTTGATTCCGATATATATTCGGGTTATCTGCCGTAGTATGGGCACCATAGCGGAAAGTAATCGCTTCGATCAGAGTGGGTCCCAGGCCGCTAAGCGCTCTTTCGACAGCCTCCCTCACGGTCAGCCAAACTGCAAAAATATCGTTTCCATCCACTCGTACACCATGAATGTCATATGCGGAGGCTCGCTGGGAAATCGTTTTAGAGGAGGATTGCTTTTCAAACGGCACACTGATCGCGTAGCCATTGTTTTGGCAGAAAAAGATTGTAGGAGTTTTATAGACACCCGCAAAATTAAGCGCCTCATGAAAGTCTCCTTCAGAAGTGGCGCCATCACCAAAATAAGCAATGCTCACATTCTCTTCCCCTTTCAGCTTACTTGCCCAAGCCGTTCCTACCGCATGAACCATTTGAGTGGCAATGGGGACGCTAGGAGGCAGTATCCTCTTTCCTTCCGGGCAGACCGAGCCCTCCAAATGCGCCATCCAGTACAGGAAAACGCGGTACAATTCCTGCCCGTGGATGATTGCCGCTCCATGATCACGGTATGTGGGAAACATCCAATCCCCTGCCGACAACGCTAATGCACTCCCTACCTGGGCTGCCTCCTGCCCTTCGAATGGCGCATACGTCCCCATTCTTCCTTGACGTTGGAGATTCACTGATTTACGGTCAAAAGTTCTGAGTAAAAGCATGCTTTCATACATCTTCAGCATCAGTGATTTATCGATTTTTCCATCAATGGATTCAATGATTTCTCCATCAGCACTCAATACACGATACATGTCTGGTTCACCTTCATTTGAATGCGCTTTCATAACTGGGTTTCCCGTCTTTTCCATTATATTTCTCCCCTTAAGTTAGATTTATTTCACAAACTTACCAAGGATTCGAACGGTCATGAAATGATAGCCCAAAACGTTTTTCCGGGCTTTTATGCTGTGAATAATTGCTTTTTCATAAACTTCATTTACTTATATAAAAGGATAATACATCGGTGATTTTAATAACATGTTAAATAGAATGAATTTTCCGTATTTTGCCTTTTTTTAGCTTGTGTTTTCCGATGCTTCGCCTTCATTTTGAAAATATGCTAAATTAATGGAAAAACTTCGTAAACTTTCCTTGATAGTTCATCATTTCAGTTATGCTATCTGGGTTCAATCGTTTAACGAATCAGTCAAAAATCGTTTGGGATATAAGAACCGTTTTTTTATGAGAAAGGGGGAAGATCTTCTGTATAATCAGCGTCAAAATGGTACAAGCCATAAAAAATAGACAAACTCGATTTTTACCGAGTTTGTCTGCAGTCTGTAGGCAACACCACGAATATAGATTGGTGATCTTGCTTATATATCACTTGTTTTTTATAAGCGGGGGAAACCCTATCTTTCAAATATTCCTTTCACCACCGCCGCTCCATCTTTGACCATGATTTGTCCCATTGCAATGACGATATCGATTTCGAACGTTTCCTTATCCATTATGATTATATCGGCATCATTCCCTGCTTTAAGCCGGCCCTTTTTTGCGAGTTTTAGGATATTCGCCGGATTTTCCGTCACGACTCGCATGGCATCGGCCGTTGTTACTCCATCCACCAAAATCGCATCGACCACGGAGTCATAGAGGGACATGCATGTACCTATGCCCAATCCTCTCAGTTTCCCGTCATCATCAAAGTCAGGAAGACTTGCTTGCCCATCTGAAGTTAAGGTGATCTGATTGATATCGACTCCTCCCTCGATGGCCATTTTTATTGCTGTACTTGCTTTCACTTCCCCTTCCTCCAGGAACTTCTTGACCGTACTCGTCGTAAAATCGATATAGCCGCCTTTTTTTGCATATAACAACCCCGCTTTGAAAACATGCGGATTTCGATTAATATGCGTCGGGTAAAACTGAGTGATCGGAATATCCGTTGTCTCGACGACTTCTTCGATCACCTTCAATTGATTTAGGCTATCGCCCACATGCATGTTCACGATTCCGCCTTTCCCGGACAGCAGGCCTCCATTACGGGCCTGCGAGGCAAGTTTGGCAAGTTCTGCCGCAGTCGGTTGCGAAGATCGGTGATCTGCGATGGCAATTTCACCGACACCGATGATTTTATCGATAAGGATCAAATCGTCCTCGACCTTCCCTGTCAATGTCTTGACTGGAACATGATAGGAGCCGGTATGGACGAAGCAGCTTATCCCTTCCTCTTCAAGAGCTTTCGCTTTAGCTATCAGTGCCGGCATCGTCCTTGTCGTTCCATCCGTTCCGATAACACCGACCAATGTCGTTATTCCTGCCAGCGTCGCATCCGTCAATTGGATTTCAGGTGTCCTCGTCTTGAAGCCTCCTTCCCCGCCTCCGCCGATAATATGTACATGAGCATCGATAAACCCCGGAACTACGATTTGACCGCTCGCATCTATCACTTCCATTTCAACGAAATTGGCAGGTGCATCAATCGTATCCTCAAGGAATCCTATTTGCCTTCCAACCAGAAGGATATCTTTTTGACCCATATATTCCGGGCCATAAATCTCCCCATTTTTAATAAGTGTTAGCATCATTCCTTCTCCCTTCAAAATTGTATATGCCAAAAAGGTTTCAAATACTTTTACACGGGTAAATATACAACATAACTCGCTAACAATTACATAAATAAGACCGAATATGCTTGTTCATCTTTTTAAAAATTGTAGCTCAATCGACATCTTGATTATGCTTTTTATTGAAAAAGTATAAAAACCAAAGGAGTAAACGACAATGAATAAAGTAATTTCTTCTGACATTAAAACGAATAAAAGATTATCCATGCGTCAAATCATGAACCTATATCAAGTTACAAAAGAATTTAAAGGAAATATATATTTTATCTGCAACCATAAATTGGTGGATGCCAAAAAGCTTTCCACCTTCGTATCTTTTGTGCTCATCCTTCAGGAATGTGCAAACATGAAAGTCATCCTCGAAGGCGAGAATATACATGCCATGCTCCAAAAAGTACAGGATATTTGTAATGAAAATGATGAAAATTCACTAAGTTTTCATATGAACCAAACCGTCAATATTTAAATGAATCCAACTATTCTATATAAAGAAGAAGGTGTTTTTACAATGAGAACAATCTTAATGGTGATTGGCGCGATCGTCGTGATCGGCATAATAGTAAATTTCATATTTTAATGATGAAGAGCCTGAAGGCAAACTCGATGATGATTGAGCTTGCCTTCAGGCTTTTTTTGAGCTGTATGGCATGGAGGAAAAACATCCCTGTGAACGATGCCTCCATGTCCTGAAATTACCATGGCAATTCCCAGTTCCTCCATTTGTTCCAGCCCTCCTTTATTTCATTCCCTTTATCAATCCAATATCGCTTACGTTTCTCTTCTTTTTCCTTTTCCTTTTGCTCTGCCAAGATTGCCTGTTGTTCAGCTATGAACGGCCCGATGTCTTCGGTTTTAAAAGATTGGGACGCTTGGTTCTGGAGCGCTTTTGCCATGATCTTTTGAAAAATGAGCGCACTTCCCTCGCTGCTATGTGTCGTTAAGTAATGCTTTTCATCCGTCTTATCGTATCCAGCCCATACGGCCCCGACCAACGAAGGTGTATATCCTATGAACCACTGATCTTTAACTCCTGATATTCCCTCTATCGGAACTTGCGTTGACCCGGTTTTACCTGCAATTTCATAACCGGAAACCGCCGCGTTTTTCGCTGTGCCATATTCCACAGTTCCGAGCAGCATGGTATTCATTTTATCGACGACATCTTTAGAGGTCACTTTCGTTACTTTCGTGCCCTTTTCCGTCAAGGAGGCGACTTCCTTTCCCTCGAAATTTTCTATTTTTAGTATGGCATGCGGCTCGATCCTTTCACCGTTGTTTGCAAATGCCGAAAAAGCATCAGCCATCTGCAACGGGGACACACCCTTTCTCATTCCGCCTAATGCGAGCGTTAAATTCCGATCCTCCTTTTCATACGGTATTCCAAACCGCTTAAGCGAATCAAGTCCCTTATCGATGCCAATCTCATTCAATAACCAAACGGTTGGTACATTCAGGGAGTTCATCACGGCTTCATACATCGGTACTTCCCCTTTATATACACCGCTCAAGTTAGTTGGCTCATATTCACCGAAGCTCATTTTTTCATCCTTTAAAGGAGAGGTGATTTCATATCCCTCTTCCACCGCGGGCATGTACACAACAAGGGGCTTTATGGCAGAACCGGGGGACCTCGTCAGCTGAGTGGCCCGGTTATAGCCCATGAATTGATGCTTTCCTCTCCCGCCGACAAGTGCGCTTATTCCTCCTGTTTTCGGGTCCAAAAGGACTGAACCGCTCTGGACCAGCTCCTCCGTACTCGTTCCGACGGGGAAATTGGCATCATTCCCATAAACGGTTTCTGTCG
This sequence comes from Peribacillus simplex, assembly GCF_001542915.1. Taxonomy (GTDB): domain Bacteria; phylum Bacillota; class Bacilli; order Bacillales; family DSM-1321; genus Peribacillus; species Peribacillus simplex_B. Next base: position 160,242 of record NZ_LNNH01000029.1, read on the forward strand.
CCTGCTGCATGGATTGGTCCAGCGTCGTATATATTTTATAGCCTTTGGTAAGTAAATCCTCAAGCTTTATCCCATATTTACTGGATGCCTCCGACAAAACATGATCGACGAAATAGGGGTATTTACCCTTTAACGGATCCGTTTGCTTCTCCCCCCTAATGAGTGTCACGGTATCTTTTTTTGCGGCAGACTCCTCGTCCTTCGTCAAATAACCATGCTCCGCCATTCTTGAAAGAACCAGATCTCGCCGCTTCATTGCCCCTTCCAAATTCTTGTATGGATCAAGTTTGGAGGGCAGGTTAATGACGCCAGCCAGTAAAGCACTCTCCGAAACGCTCAATTCGGAAACCTCTTTGGAAAAATATACATTGGCGGCCTTTTTGATGCCCCATGCCCCATGGCCAAAATAGACTTGATTCAAATACATTTCCATAATCTCATCTTTTGTATATTCATCCTCGACTTCCTGGGCGAGAAAGAATTCTTCTATCTTCCTCTTCAAGGTTCGATCCGACTCAAGCATCGTGATCTTCACAAGCTGCTGCGTAAGCGTACTTCCTCCTTCAACAATACTGCCAGCCTTCGCATTTTTGACCAAGGCCCGCAAAATGCCTTGATAATCTATGCCATGATGTTCATAAAAGCGGTGATCCTCAATGGAAACCACCGCCTGTTTCATGTGTTCCGGTATTTCGGCTATCGCAACGCCTTGAGATTTATTGGCAGTGATCGTGCTGGCCAGATTCCCATCCAGATCATAAATTCCCGTTGGCTGCTGAAGATGATTTTCCAGATGACTGATGTCTGCACCCTGTCTGAAATAAATTAGAAAACCGGCACCCACAACCACCACTGCCAATATTAATAGTAGACCTAATTTCACTAACCCTCTCATTTGAACCCCCATTTTCCCGTCTTCGTCATATTCATTGAAAATATTTTACCCTTTTTATGAAAGAAAACTCGCTGATTAATTAAATAACAGAAGCTCATTCGCCTTTCGTGTTGCAATCTGGCCGGGATCCGGCATGAAAAATAACGAATGCTCGTATCTATCCTTTACCCACAAATGACAATCAATATACTGGTTAAAAGGCTTAATGCTTGTGAAAGTGGGTATAAAACCTCTAAAGACATTTAAAATGGGGAGAGATGATATTCATGAAAGACTTCAAGCATATTGTCGTCGCTTTTGATGGAAATGAGGAGAGTAAGCGTGCCGTCGAGTATGGGGCAACTCTGAAAAAGGCCTTTCCGGAAACGGAACTCACCGTAGTTCATGTCTTAATTGATAAGGTGGAACAGCGCATCATGGGAAATGCATCGGCTCCAGGGTTCGTACCTGCTGCTGGCTTTTATGTGGATCCCGTCCAAAATCATCCTGTCATGGAAGTTGAACATCATGAAAAAACGAAAGGAAATACCTCCCATTCGGTCGTCGAGAATAGTGTCCAAAACGCAGAAAGCAATACATTGAGACTGCTCAGTGAGTTTCAAGTGAAAGGTAATTTCGAAATATTGGAAGGGCATGCGCCTGATAGCATATGTGAATATGCGGAAAGGACCGGCGCTGACCTCATCGTTGTGGGCAATAGCGATAAAAGCGGGCTCGAAAAATTCTTTCTGGGCAGCACAAGCAGTTCCATTGCGAAAAATGCCCCTTGTTCGGTATTCATAGCCAAATGAAGATGGCGGCTTCAAGAGATTCAAATTGCCAAGATCTTCGAAAAAAGCAGGATTCCATAGAGAATCCTGCTCAGTTTGTAGACAAAAGGGGTTCGGAATTAAAAAATTCCGAACCCCTTTTGAAATTCCTTTGAAATTTTGACCAAAGGTTACGAGATTTGGGCTCTTCGAGCCGCTTTGTTAAGCCGTTTTAGGACCTTGCCATGTCCAAGTGGCCATCTTCTTTATATTCATGGCAGCGAAAGTAAGCATCGCCTGCATCGACAATTTTTTAAGTCCCCTTAAAGTAGTCCAACGCATACCATGCTTTTCTTTTGCATCTGCGAAT
>NZ_LNNH01000030.1 GCF_001542915.1 Peribacillus simplex
ACGCCGCCAGCGTTCGTCCTGAGCCAGGATCAAACTCTCCGAAGAAATGTTTGACTTGCTCATTTGCTTTTTTGATAGTGTGTGCTCACTTAAAATTTAAACGTTGGCGCTTTGTTTTGTTCAGTTTTCAAAGAGCGATTAGTTGCCGTTTCCTTAGAAGCGACTTTAATAATATATCAACTATATTATCTTTTGTCAACAACTTTTTTTCTTTCGCTGTCGACTTAGTTATTATATCTAGTATCGAAAACAAAAGCAAGAGTTATTTTAAAATAAATGAAATGGATGAATGATAGTCTGGGATATACCCCTAATAAGATGGAAGGACATATCTTTTTAGGAGTAGGCCATCCTTAACCATTAAAGTATTTCTTCTATATATAATTCCCGAGTCAGACTTAAATTGATAATTTCTTCACTATCTTTCACCTTGACGATCGGCCTTGTTTGGTTACTGGCATCAATGAAAATGATTTCGGCAATAAAGCCATTGTTCAGCTTGACCCTGCTTCCTATGGAAAAACTGGAGAAGCTTGATAACAAGGTTTTCACTACTTCTATATCAAATTTACCGAAGTCATCATGTAATATCATTTCCAATACTCTAAATGGCGACTGTTTCTTCCTGTATACCCTCTCGGAGGTCATCGCATGAAAGACGTCTGCCACTGCAATGATCTTTGAAAACAAATTCATCGGTTTGGCATTCAGCCTTCTCGGATAACCCGTTCCATCCAGCCTTCCATGATGCTCTAGTATCGCAATCTTTACGCTGTCCTTTATGATGGAGCTATCTTTTATCATTTTATAACTGAAAATGGGGTGATTGTGGATCTCCTCATAATCCTCCGCAGTTAAGTCTTCCATCTTATTTAATAATCTTGGGGCGACCTTAGCCATCCCACAGTCCGCGAGACATCCGCCAATGGCCACCTGGTAGACGTCGGCCTTGCTGTATTTCATTTTAGATGCAATATAGCTTCCTATTAATCCGATGGAAATGGCATGGTGAAAGGTGTAGTCCTCTTTATTGCAGTAATGGTGCAGCATTAAAATGTTGCCTGGTTCCTCCAGTGCTTTATCCACTAGGGGAATGATGATTAAACGGATCATGGCCACCTCTACCTTGCTGCCGGCTTGCCAGTTCCTGAATAATCGCTTATAAGTTTGAACGGACTTAAGATACAAATCGGTAAAATCGGACGACTCTTCCAATTCGTCCAATTCCGGATCTATCACTTCTTTCGGTAAAAACTTCTTTCCATCAATCAACGTTTTTTCAACGCTTACCTCCGAAATTAAAAAAGCCTCCAAAGCCTCGATCGACTCCGCGGTCAATATTGTTTTTTCATACATGATAGGACGGTCGGCGAGACCTCTGATTTCTTTGGAAAGAATACAGCCTTCCGTTAAATAGCGTGTTTTTACTAGCAAAACGGTTCACCTCGATAGTAGTAGTAATGAATATCATTCCACTTGAAAAACATGGTAAAAACTATCTTTCTTTATGATTATATACCTACAAATACACTTTTTCAACACAAGTTCCATGACCTTTTACCCAACAAAAAAAGGCCCAGCATTTTATCGCTGGGCCGCTTACCATTATTCTTCTGGATCTTTTTCGGTTTCTTCATTCTCGCTCACAACAGTGGGTTCCGATATTGTTTCTTGATCGGCTGTTGGATCTTGCTCCATATCTGCTTCCTCTTCTTCTTCTCTACCAACGATGGCCACCGTCGAGACATATTCATTGTCTGCGGATTCAAGGCGGATCAGTTTGACCCCTTGAGTATTACGGCCCGTTTTGGAGATGCCTTCGACTTCCATCCGGATCAATACACCTGCAGCTGTAATGAGCATCAAGTCCTCATCTTCACCCGTAACGGTTTTCACGGCGATCAGTTCGCCATTTTTCTCCGTTACATTACATGTTTTTATCCCTTTGCCGCCTCGGCTTTGGATACGGTATTCCTCAGCAGAGGTCCTTTTTCCATATCCATTTTTCGTAACGATCAAGACTTCTTCATCATCTTCAAGGATTTCCATACCGACCACTTCATCATCGGACCTTAAGGATATCCCTTTCACTCCTGCTGCAGTACGGCCCATCGTCCGTACATCCGTCTCTGGGAAACGGATCATCATTCCGGACTTCGTTCCGATGATGATCTGTTTATCTCCATTCGTAAGACGAACGGAAATCAATTCATCATCTTCCCGTAAACCTAGAGCGATTAACCCATTATTACGGATGTTGGCAAAAGAAGACAACGGTGTACGCTTCGATATCCCGTGCCGCGTCGTGAAGAATAAATACCAATCATCGGCAAATTCCTTCACCGGTATGATGGCATTGACCCACTCGCCCTTATCCACTTCCAATAGGTTGATGAGCGGCAAGCCTTTTGCCGTCCTGCCGTACTCAGGTATTTCGTATCCTTTCGAACGGTATACTTTACCTTTGTTCGTGAAGAATAATAGCGTGTCATGAGTCGATGTGGTCAACAAATGACCGACAAAATCATCTGTATTCGTTCCCATGCCCTGAATCCCGCGGCCGCCGCGTTTTTGGCTGCGGTATGTCGTTGCAGGCAGACGTTTAATATAACCGTTATGGGTAAGCGTCACGATGATATTTTCCTCTGGGATTAGATCCTCATCTTCCAAACTCTCAAAGCCCGCTAATGTGATTTCCGTTCTGCGCTTATCATTAAAACGTTCTTTGATTTCAAGAAGCTCTTCACGGATGATTTCAAGAACCTTTTCTTCATCAGCCAGAATCGCTTTATATTCTGCAATGATGGCCATTAATGCTTGATATTCATCTTCGATTTTTTCGCGTTCCAAACCAGTCAGACGCTGCAAACGCATATCCAAAATGGCCTGCGCCTGTTTTTCGGAAAGTGAAAACTGTGTCATTAACCCTTCACGGGCAATGTCGGTAGTTTGTGAATTACGGATTAACGATATGACCGCATCCAGATTATCCAGTGCAATCCTCAAGCCCTCTAAAATATGGGCGCGGGCCTCCGCTTTGCGCAATTCAAATTCCGTCCTGCGGCGTATGACCACTTGCTGGTGCTGTAAGTAGTATTGCAGGCATTGTTTTAAGTTCAATACTTTTGGCTGACCGTCAACCAAGGCAAGCAAATTGATCCCGAAGGTTGTCTGCATGGCAGTATGCTTGTACAGGTTATTCAACAGGACATTTGCATTAACGTCCTTGCGAAGCTCCATGACGATGCGCATGCCGTTGCGATCCGATTCATCCCGTAAATCGGTGATGCCTTCGATTTTCTTGTCTCGGGCAAGTTCGGCAATCTTTTCGATCAACCTTGCTTTATTCACTTGATAAGGAATTTCTTTAACGAGGATAACTTGTTTTCCGTTAGGTTTTTCTTCAATCTCGACTCTCGCCCGTTGAATGATTGATCCTTTTCCAGTTTCATAGGCTTTCCTGATTCCGCTTCTGCCTAAGATTAACCCGGCTGTCGGGAAGTCGGGTCCTGGAATGTATTCCATCAGCTCCGGTATCGTAATGTCAGGATTTTTGCTTATAGCCAACACGCCATCAATTACCTCACCTAATTGATGCGGGGGTATATTGGTTGCCATCCCTACCGCTATACCAGATGAACCATTCACCAAAAGGTTAGGGAAACGGGCTGGCATGACAGCCGGTTCTCTTTCCGACCCATCATAGTTATCCTGGAAGTTGACCGTGTCTTTATTTAAGTCCCGAAGCAGCTCCATCGAGATTTTCGACATCCTTGCTTCTGTATACCTCATTGCAGCAGCTTGGTCTCCATCGACTGAACCGAAATTCCCGTGACCATCCACAAGCATATAACGATAGTTAAAGGGCTGCGCCATCCGTACCATCGTTTCATAGACGGCAGAATCACCGTGGGGGTGATACTTACCGATTACTTCCCCAACAATACGTGCCGATTTTTTAAATGGTTTATCCGAAGTCATTCCAAGGTCATTCATTGCATAAAGAATTCTTCGGTGCACCGGTTTTAAACCGTCCCTTACATCAGGCAAAGCACGAGATACGATAACGCTCATCGCGTAATCCAAAAAAGATGTCCGCATCTCGGTACTTATATTTATTTCTTTCACACCTGATCTTTCATTTTCTGACATGGAGCCAACCTCCTATAAAAAGCTTATACTCTCGTTTAATTTTAACTAGAACTATGTAAAGAACAGGATGTAAGAGCATCCTGTCAAAAAATCAAACATCAAGATTTTTTACATAAATTGCATTTTCTTCGATGAAGTTACGTCTAGGCTCAACCTTGTCGCCCATCAGCATCTCGAATGTTTCATCCGCCTCGGCCGCATCTTTCAAGCTGACTTGAAGCAGCGTTCTCGTTTCAGGGTTCATGGTCGTTTCCCATAATTGCTCGGGGTTCATTTCCCCCAGCCCCTTGTAGCGCTGCAGGTTAGGCTTTGGAGTGCTTGGCAAACTCGCCATGATTTCTTCAAGCTGTCGATCGTTATAGGCATAATCCACTTTTTTCCCTTGCTGGATTTTGAAAAGTGGCGGCTGAGCAATGTATATATAACCATATTCGATGATTTTGCGCATATATCTGTAGAAGAATGTCAACATCAGCGTTCTGATATGGGCTCCATCCACATCGGCATCGGTCATGATGACGATTTTATGATATCGGGCTTTTTCAATATTGAATTCATCACCAATTCCCGTTCCTAGTGCGGTGATGATCGTGCCTATTTCCTCGTTATGCAAGATTCTATCCAATCTTGCTTTTTCTACGTTCAGGATTTTACCCCTTAGCGGCAAAATCGCTTGGAAATGACGGTCGCGCCCTTGCTTGGCCGAACCTCCCGCCGAGTTTCCTTCAACGATGTACAATTCACTGATAGCCGGGTCCTTGGATGAACAATCCGCCAATTTTCCCGGAAGGTTGGAAACTTCAAGCGCACTCTTCCTTCGAGTCAATTCACGGGCTTTCTTGGCTGCCATACGGGCCCTTGCTGCCATTTGCCCTTTATCGACAATTTTCCTGGCCACGGCCGGATTTTCATATAAGAAAGAATCAAGCCGCTCAGAAAGGATGGAATCAGTTACCGTTCTTACTTCTGAATTTCCAAGTTTGGTTTTCGTTTGACCTTCGAATTGGGGTTCAGGATGCTTGATCGAAATGATTGCCGTCAGGCCTTCCCGGACATCTTCACCGGAGAAATTGGAATCGGCTTCTTTCAGGAGACCGTTTTTCCTTGCATAATCATTGATGACCCGGGTCAGGGCCGTCTTGAATCCCGATTCATGCGTACCGCCTTCATAGGTGTGAATATTATTGGCAAAAGAAAAGACATTGCTGATATAGCTGTCATTGTATTGCAAAGCTAATTCGACAGAAATCCCATCTTTCTCGCCTTCCATGAAAATCGGCTCCTCATGCAGCACTTCTTTCGAACGGTTCAAGTGCTCGACATAAGATTTAATTCCGCCCTCATAATGATATTCCCTGATTTTCTCTTCTTCTTCACGTTTATCCTCAATGATGAGTTTCAAGCCTTTATTCAGGAACGCAAGCTCACGGATACGGGTGGCTAACGTGTCGAAATCGTACTCCAACGACTCCGTAAAAATTTCGCCATCAGGAATGAAGTGGACCGTCGTACCCGTATGATCGGTTTCCCCGATGATTTTCAAATCTTCCTTCGGAACCCCGCGATTGAATTGCTGATAATGGATTTTGCCATCACGATGGACATACACTTCCAATACCGTCGATAGGGCATTAACGACAGATGCACCGACACCGTGCAGACCGCCGGAGACCTTATATCCCCCGCCGCCAAACTTTCCGCCAGCATGAAGGACCGTCATGATTACTTCTACAGCGGGACGTCCCATTTTTTCATGGATCCCCACTGGAATTCCCCGTCCATTATCGACTACCGTTATGCTATTGTCTTTTTCGATCGTCACTTTGATTTCCGTACAGAAACCCGCTAGTGCCTCATCAATACTGTTATCGACAATTTCCCAAACAAGATGGTGAAGTCCTTTTGCAGAGGTAGTGCCGATATACATCCCCGGACGTTTACGAACTGCTTCTAAGCCTTCTAAAACCTGTATCTGATTCTCATCGTATGCCTGAGCTTGTACTTCTTTTTGTTCCATTGTCATTCGTATCACCTACACTTTTCTTTTGGCATTATCAATTTTCCGAAGTAATTATCGCTTAAGTCCTTATATTCCAAGAACATCTATATCATCGATCAATAACGATGGCTGCAGTGAACGCTTTTTCAGAGTGGAAGAAGCAAGCGGTGAATAATAGACTTGCCTATCCGTCACTACTATCGATTTAACCGAGTTTTTTGCTAAATGTGAAGTCACATCAGACTTTTTCTCCAAAAACTCAATCATGATCGGAGATGCCTGGAGCAGCTTCTTATCTAAAATGGCTATGACATCATCCGTTTTCACAAGAACGTCTTCACCAATATGGAGATACATACATTCACCTCATCATTTAACCTTTTTTATACTTCCTTGACTAACATAAAAGGTGGTCGCTTCTCTCAGGGTTTGATGATCGATTCCATCAACGGAGGGTGTCGTCACGAATGTTTGCACTTTTCCTTGAATCGTATTCAGTAAATGGGATTGACGGAAATCGTCAAGTTCCGATAGCACATCATCCAATAATAAAATGGGATACTCGCCGATTTCCTCATGGATCAGCTCGATTTCGGCAAGCTTCAGGGAGAGCGCGGTTGTACGCTGCTGTCCTTGTGAACCATATGTCTGGACATCACGGTCATTCACAAAAAAAACCAGGTCGTCACGATGAGGACCGACCAGCGTTACACCCCGTTCAATTTCCCTTGTTTTTATTTTATCAAATTTTTCTGTGTATACTTCTATCATTTTCGTCAAATCCATAGATTCTGATACATCAAGCGACGGTTTATATTGGATTTTCAATACTTCTAGATTTCTGGAGATCCCCGAATGGATCGGCTCTGCCCATTGCTGGAGCTTTGAAAGAAACTCATATCTTCTTTCGACAATTTTCGCTGCATACTGGATGAATTGATCAGTTAGCACGTCAAGCATCGTCGTATCCGTTTGTTTCCGGGTCTGCAAAAGCTTTAAGTAATGATTTCTTTGTTGAAGTATTTTATGATATTGGCTCATATCATGAAGGTATACGGGAGAAACCTGGCCAATTTCCATATCTATAAAACGGCGTCTGACTATAGGACTTCCCTTGACAAGGTTTAAATCCTCAGGCGCAAACATGACCACGTTCATATTTCCGACATATTGACTTAATTTTCTTTGTTCAATATGGTTGCACTTCGCCTTTTTCCCTTTTTTTGAAATGGTCAGCTCAAGTGGTATTGAGGTATTTCTCTTTCTAACTCTGCCTTCTATTTTAGCATACTCTTCATCCCAGCGAATAAGTTCTTTATCATTTGAGGTCCGATGGGATTTTGCCATCGCTAAAACGAATATCGATTCCATGACATTTGTCTTCCCCTGGGCATTTTCGCCGAGGATTACATTGACTTTATTTTCAAAATCCAGGTTCAATTCGGTATAGTTGCGGTAATTTCTTAAACTTATATTTTCAATATACATATTCCGCTCTTCCCTTATGTTTTAGCTTGTTATTGTGAATGTGCCAAATCCAGGAATCTCCACTTTATCCCCTGATCTTAACTTCCTGCCTCTTCTCACATCTAATTCGCCATTTATGAAAACCTCATATTCGCTCAAGAACCATTTTGCCATTCCGCCGCTCTGGATCAAATCGGCTAATTTCAAGAATTGTCCAAGCGTGATATATTCCGTGCTTATTTTTATCGAATCCATTTCCTGCCTCACTCATTTCCAAGTAGTCTTTAATACTTTATTTTACTAAAAAAAAGCCATTAAGACAAAGTATAGCTTTTTCATCGCTCATTTATAAGGTTTCTTAAGTTACTGGCAAGACCAAATGCCGCCCCATGTTTGGAATATAAAAAAATTAAAGGCTTGTTAAACAAGCCTTTAATTATATCGAAATATTATTTTTGCCTAATAAGTTCTAACCGGCAGAATCAATTGCAGCATCGATTCATCATGAAGCGGACGGATGACAAATGGACGCATCGCACCAGTGAAGTTTATTTTTATATCGGTTCCTTCCAATGCCTTTAAAGCATCCATGACGAATTTGGCACTGAATGAGATTTTCAGATCTTCACCTTCAATGGCTTCGGCCTGGACCTCTTCGATTACTTTACCAATTTCGGGAGTATTGGAAGAGACCTCGATAATGCGTCCCTCAAGGGTTGTCAGTTTGACGACATTATTTCTTCCTTCTCTCGCCAATAAAGATGCCCTGTCGATCGCTTGGAGAAAGTCTTTTGTATGGACGGTTACATCCGTTTTGCTATCCGAAGGGATCAAGCGGGATGTATCAGGATAATTACCCTCAAGCAATCTTGAGAAGAATAATAAATTCTCAGCCTTGAAAAGGACTTGGTTTTCGGTAATGACAATTTCAATCAGTTCGTTTGTATCATCCAGGATCTTACTCAATTCATTCAGGCTTTTACCCGGAATGACGACACTATAGGTTCCTGTGATTTTATTTTCGATTTTTGCGGTTCTCATTGCGAGTCTATGGCTATCTGTTGCAATACAGGTCAATTCGTCATCTTGGACCTTGAGGTTTACACCTGTCAAGATTGGGCGTGTTTCTGACGTGGACACAGCAAAGCCAGTTTGACGGATAAGGGTCTTCAAAAGATCTGTTGGCAGTTTGAAAATGTTCTCTTCTTCAATGATCGGAAGATGTGGATATTCTTCAGGGTCCAATCCATTCAAGTTGAATTCAGCTTTTCCCGAGCGGATGATCGTTTGAAAATTATTTTCCACTTCAATTTCGACTGTATCCATCGGAAGTTTTTTGACGATTTCACTGAAGAAGCGGGCATTCAGGACAATGCCGCCGCTATTTTTCACTTCAACGATTTCATCTCCATCGACTTCGGTTGGAATGAATGATTGGATGGAAATATCCGAATCACTTCCGGTTAACGTTACACCTTCACTCGTAACGGTTATTTTTATCCCTGTCAGGATTGGAATGGTTGTCCTCGATGTGACGGCTTTCATTACTTCTTGGACACTATGAACTAATCGATCTCTTTGGATTATAAATCTCATGCTTCATCCTCCAATTTTTTAATTGCCTACCAGGCATATTTATTAATAATTTTTATTAAAAAAGATAGTAGTAATAGTAGTAGGGCCTGTTGATATGTGGATAAGTCGATTCACCCTAAGGAAAAACAGTCTATCCACTTGTGGACAGACTGTGTGTAAGTTGTCGTCGGTTATACACATTATCCAGAATAAGATTATACCTTCAACTGATCTTGTATTTCTTTGACCTGACGTTGAAGCTGGGTATCCGTCTGCATGAGCTTAGAAATTTTTTCATGGGCATGGATAACGGTGGTATGATCCCGGCCTCCGAATTCGTCACCGATCTTAGGCAGTGATGAGTCCGTCAGCTCCCTGGAAAGGTACATGGCAATCTGCCTTGGGAAAGCCACCGATTTCGTCCGTTTTTTTGCCTTGAAGTCCTCCAGCTTGACACTATAATGCTCACCGACCGTCTTCTGGATCTCCAGTATGGTGATGATTTTAGGTTTAGAGCTAGGGATGATGTCCTTTAATGCTTCAGCTGCCAAATCTGCATTGATGTCCTTATTGATCAATGAAGAATAAGCCACGACGCGAATCAGTGCCCCTTCAAGCTCACGGATATTGGAATCGATTTGATTGGCGATATAAAGCATGACTTCATTCGGGATATCCAGCCCTTCAGCTTTAGCCTTCTTACGTAAAATGGCTATCCGCGTTTCCAAATCAGGAGGTGTGATATCCGTGATGAGCCCCCATTCGAACCTGGAGCGGAGACGATCCTCGAGTGTAGGAATCTCCTTTGGCGGGCGGTCACTTGAGATGACGATTTGCTTGCTTTCCTCATGCAGGGCGTTGAATGTATGGAAAAATTCTTCTTGCGTTTGTTCTTTTCCCGCTAGGAATTGAATATCATCAATTAATAAAACATCCACGCTTCGGTATCGGTCACGGAATTCCCCGGCTTTATTGTCCCGGATGGAATTGATGAATTCATTCGTGAATTTTTCTGATGATAAATATACGACCTTTGCTTTCGGATTATGCTCAAGTACATAGTGTCCGATCGCATGCATTAAATGCGTTTTACCAAGCCCGACGCCCCCATATATGAATAATGGATTATAGGCTTTGGCTGGAGCTTCTGCGACAGCGAGAGACGCGGCATGGGCAAAACGATTGCCGGAGCCGATGACAAAAGTATCAAAGGTATTTTTCGCATTCAACATATGCTGCGGGAATGCAGCATGCTCTTTATCTTGTTTTTTGATCTTTTTAGGCTGAACAGGAACGGTGAAATCATCGTCTTCTTGATTGGGGGGAATGATGAATTTCGCTTCCAATTCCTCACCGGTAAGTTCAAACAATACATCAGAAATAAGATGGGAATAGCGTTCTTCGAGCCAATCCCTGGCGAATTCATTGGGAGCGGTGACCGTTAACGTATCACCTTGAAGTAAATAGGCCTTGGTGGATTTAAGCCAAGTTTCAAAGCTTGGTTTACTGATTTTTTTTTCGATTTTTCCGAGCGCCTGGTTCCAGAGGCTATCGATGTTGTCCAAACTTATCCCTCCTTTGCAAAATATTTTTATGAATGTCATCTATTTGTATAGGCACAAATAAACTCATCGATTGCCGTCTTTATCTATTTGGACAGCAAGGTTTCGGTGAGCTGTATAAGGGATGTTGTGTTTGTGAAACGGTCTGTCCCTATCACTATATGTTGCGCTGTACAACCTTTGTACAGACTACATCTTGTTAGCAGATGAAGATTTGGATGTTTATTCATCAACAGGTATTTTGAGAAATATATAATAAAGAAGAAAAAAGGGTTTTCGACAATATCCACCGTCTGTGGACAAAATAATATACACAGGTCGAATAAGCTATCCACATGTTATACACAGTTTGTGGATAACCGTTCCCTGTTGATAAAGTTATTCAGAGTGAAAACACAAATATAATATCAGAAAATCAGGCGTCTTGCAATGGGTCAGAAAACTTTATCCACAACTTACCGAGCGTGTGGGAAAAACTTTTCCACAGGCTATTGTTATGTGCAAAAGTCTATAAAATGGGTTGTGGACAGAAAAAAACATGTCGAATTTTATCCACAGACGATGGCTGCGATCACCAATAAATTAATTAATTGCGAAGTTTCCAGGCAGTGTCCTGCACCGCAAAGCCGTTCGCGCAAAAAACGCCGTGTACTCGATGAGGCGTTTTTTGGTTTTTGCATTCTTTGTCGATTCGCAACGATTTTGGAAAAGAAATCATTGGGAGTCCATCCTTGTGGTTCAGCGATAAAAGGAGGGGAATTTCCCTCTCACCAAAAATTTCTATATCAGTTCGGAGCAAAATCATTTACAATAGGCTAGGTAGTAAAAAAAAGGCCTACTGGACATTGAGCAAAAAAAACATATTTTTTCTGGATGAGGTTGACAAGTAGAAACCTCCATCTATATAATTGTAAAGACTGTCTTTAACTGTTATTCCTCAGGGAGGTGTCATATAATGAAAAGAACTTATCAACCGAATAAACGCAAGCATAGTAAAGTTCACGGTTTCCGTGCACGTATGAGCACGAAAAACGGACGTAGAGTAATCGCTGCACGTCGCCGCAAGGGCAGAAAAGTATTATCTGCATAGACCACTGAAAAGTCTCAGTGGTCTTTTTTCGCAAAATAAGGGATTTACTGAGACTCAATTCATGTAATGAAGGTGTAAAAATGAAAAAAAAGTTAAGGATTAAGAAAGAGGATGAATTTCAGCTTGTATTTAAAAAAGGTGAATCTTCTGCTAATCGGCAATTCGTTGTCTATGTCCTTGAAAAGCCGGATCAGGATCATTTCCGGATAGGCCTTTCAGTCAGTAAAAAAATCGGCAACGCCGTTGTAAGGAATCAAATCAAAAGATACATACGGCAAGCGTTTTTGGAATTGAAAGATGATGTAGAAGATGGTAAGGATTATATCTTGATTGCCCGAAAACCAGCGGCGGAGATGGACTTTTTCCAGGTGAAAAGCAGCTTGATCCATGTCCTGAAACGTTCTAAATCACTAAACTTTTCAAAGAAAAACAAATGAAATCTCCTTTTATGGCGGAAGCAAAGCATTTCTCGCGGATGCCAGCCATTTGAGAAAGATAACATAGATCATCCCATTTGCACTGTGAAGATGGCGGCCTGCATTTCGCTAATGAGCAGTTCGCAATAGTATCAAAAAAAGATTGATTGCAGTTAGGAGGAAAATACGGTTGAAAAAACGAATATTACTCATTATTGGACTAGCCTCGATAATGATGCTGTTAGCTGGGTGTACGGAAATTAAAGAACCGATTACTGCGGATAGTGAAGGTTTTTGGAATTCATACATCGTCTATCCATTATCAGCCCTGATCATTTGGCTTTCTGAAACATTTGGCGAGAACTATGGTTTGGGTATCATCGGTGTCACGTTGATCATTCGCTTAGCATTGCTTCCGCTTATGATCAAACAGGTGAAAAGCTCGAAAGCCATGCAGGCCATCCAGCCTGAGATGAAGGAACTTCAAGCGAAATACAGCTCAAAAGATGCTGCCACACAACAAAAACTACAGCAAGAAACAATGGCCCTATTTTCAAAATATAATGTGAATCCACTGGCTGGATGTTTGCCGATAGTGGTTCAAATGCCGATCCTGATCGGATTTTACCATGCCATCAGCCGTACGCATGAAATAGCCTTACATAGTTTCCTTTGGTTTGATCTAGGCTCACCGGATCCTTATTATATTTTACCGGTAGTCGCAGGGATCACGACTTTCATCCAACAGAAAATGTCGATGGCCGGGATGAACTCCAATCCACAAATGGCTGCACAAATGACGATGATGCTTTATATCATGCCGATCATGATTGTTGTTTTTGCTATTAATTTCCCCGCTGCTCTTTCTCTTTACTGGGTAGTAGGTAACCTTTTTGGTATCGTTCAAACCTATTTCATTAAAGGTCCGGATCTTAGAAAAGCAGCTGCGGAAAACGCGGGAGGGGCAAAGAAAAAGTGAAAAAAGTGACTGCTACAGGACAATCTGTCGAAGAAGCAGTAAATTTAGCTTTAGCTCAACTGAACAGCACGAAGGATCGCGTCGAGATTGAAATTGAGGAAGAAGGAAAAAAAGGATTTTTCGGCTTATTTGGGGCAAGGAAGGCCATTGTCCATGTGACATTGCCTCCTGATCCGATCGAGGAGACACTTGGATTCTTGAAGAATGTCAGCCTTGAGATGGGTGTCGATGCCAAAATCGATGTCCACCGGAAAGGGAAGAACGTAACATTCCAATTATCAGGTGACAAAATCGCTTTATTGATTGGGAAAAGGGGTCAAACGCTGAATTCCCTCCAATATTTAACACAGCTTGTTGCGAATCGCCATTCGAAGCAGTTCTTGAATATTACAGTCGATGCGGAAGATTATCGAAATCGTCGCAATGAGACGTTAATTCAATTGGCTGACAGAATGGCGAACAAAGCGTTGAAAACGGGCAAGGCCGTTTCATTGGAGCCGATGCCAAGCTATGAACGTAAGGTCATTCATAATGCACTGTTGCATTATCCGAGAATCAAAACAACTTCAAGCGGTGTCGAACCTTATCGCCATTTGGTCATCACGCCGCTTAAATGAACCTTCTGCTTATGAGCAGGGGTTCTTTTTTTTGGTGAGACGTGGACGTGCCATCGGTTTTTGTCGAAAGCTATGTAATATAAAGGGCCATTCAGCAATAACCGACACGCTTCATTTCGATGGTCGCACATTCCGTATTGAAAGGGAAAAAGGGAGAGCCGCCGCATTTGTTATTCACATGTGGATAAGTTAAAATGGATGTTACAGAATATGGTTGCGCTGCATGTGGATAACTCTTGGAAGGAAGGAGTATCTACTTTTTTTCATGAATATACTGTGGTATTGTAGTAATTTAGGGATTCGACGATTTTATTATCAAAAATAATATAGAAACATCAATATATAAGAGGTGAAAACATGGAATTCGATACAATCACCGCTATCTCTACCCCTTTAGGGGAAGGGGCAATCGCCATCGTTAGAATCAGCGGTGATGAGGCCATAGAAATAGCCGATAGGATTTTTAAAGGACCAGGCGGAAAAGGATTGCTTGAGGTCAATTCACATACGATTCATTATGGACATCTTATCCAGCCTAAAACGAGTGAAATCATAGAGGAAGTCATGGTTTCCGTCATGAAGGGGCCAAAGACGTTTACAAGGGAAGATGTCGTGGAAATTAACTGTCACGGCGGAATCGTTTCGGTCAATCGGGTATTGCAGCTCATCCTTTCTCAAGGTGCTCGTCTTGCTGAACCGGGTGAATTTACGAAACGTGCCTTTTTGAATGGAAGGATCGACCTTTCCCAAGCGGAGGCCGTCATGGATTTGATTCGCGCTAAAACGGATAAAGCGATGAATGTTGCTTTAGGACAAATGGAAGGCCGGCTTTCAAAATTAATCCAAAACCTTCGCCAAGAAATTTTACAGACACTCGCTCAAGTCGAGGTAAATATAGATTATCCGGAATATGATGATGTCGAAGAAATGACACATCGTTTATTTTTGGAAAAAGGCAGTTATGTCAAGACCGAAATCGAGAAGCTGCTTCATACAGCCCAGCAGGGGAAAATCCTTCGCGATGGGCTTGCGACCGTTATTATCGGGCGCCCCAATGTCGGGAAATCTTCTTTGCTTAACAGCTTGGTTCATGAAAATAAAGCGATTGTCACGGATATTCCTGGGACAACGCGTGATGTAATCGAGGAATATGTCAATGTTCGCGGTGTTCCGCTTAAACTTGTCGATACGGCAGGAATTCGGGAAACGGAAGATATCGTTGAAAGAATTGGGGTTGAACGGTCTCGTGCAGTATTGAAAGAAGCTGATTTAATCCTGCTCGTATTGAATTATTCCGATGATTTTACACCTGAGGATGAGTTGCTGTTCCAGGCTGTCGAGGGAATGGATGTTATTGTCATCATCAATAAAACGGATCTTCCACAAAAAATCGATAGGGCAAAGGTGAAGCAATATTCAGCATCCCATAAGGTTGTTTCCACTTCATTACTTGAAGACCAAGGGGTCGACGAATTGGAGGAAGCCATTGCTTCCCTATTTTTTGAAGGTGCTTTAGAAACGGGAGACCTGACTTATGTATCCAATGCCCGGCATATCGCTTTGCTCGGACAGGCACGGCAGTCCATTACCGATGCAATTGAAGCGATTGAAATGGGTACGCCGATTGATTTGGTTCAAATCGATTTCACGAAAGCATGGGAGCTCCTCGGTGAAATCATTGGTGAAAGCGTCCAGGATAATTTAATCAACCAATTGTTCTCGCAATTTTGTTTAGGAAAATAATCGAAAAAAGGAGGAAAAGGACATGCAATACGAAGCAGGTAGCTATGATGTCATTGTAATTGGGGCCGGGCATGCTGGTAGTGAGGCAGGGCTGGCCGCTGCAAGAGTGGGAGCTAAAACGCTGATGATCACCATTAACTTGGATATGGTCGCCTTCATGCCATGCAATCCCTCCGTTGGCGGACCGGCAAAAGGGATTGTCGTGAGGGAAATTGACGCTTTAGGCGGAGAAATGGGAAAAAATATCGACAAGACCCATATTCAAATGAGGATGCTGAATACGGCAAAAGGTCCGGCCGTTCGTGCGCTCCGTGCCCAGGCGGATAAATTTCTCTATCAACAAGAAATGAAAAAGACGATAGAAGACCAAGAGAATCTGACCTTGATTCAAGGGATGGTAGAGGAATTGATCGTTGAAAACGACATTTGTACGGGTGTCGTCACGAAAACAGGAGCGGTATATCGTGCGAAAACGGTCGTAATCACCACGGGAACCTATTTACGCGGTGAAATCATCCTAGGTGAACTGAAATACTCGAGCGGCCCCAATAATCAGCAGCCTTCCATCAGGCTTTCTGAACATTTGGAGCAATTGGGGTTTGATTTGGTCCGTTTTAAAACGGGAACACCGCCCCGTGTGAATAGCTCTTCCATTGATTACAGCAAAACGGAAATACAGCCTGGCGATGAAGTGCCACGCGCCTTTTCTTATGAAACGACAAAGTTCATCACCGATCAATTGCCATGCTGGCTGACGTATACCAATGAGGGGACGCACCAGCTGATCGATGATAATTTGCACCGTTCCCCTATGTATTCCGGAATGATAAAAGGAACGGGACCTCGTTATTGCCCATCGATAGAAGATAAGGTCGTCCGTTTTAATGATAAACCGCGGCACCAAATCTTCCTTGAGCCTGAGGGACGCAATACGAAGGAAGTGTATGTGCAAGGGTTATCGACCAGTCTGCCTGAAGATGTGCAAGTGAAGATCCTTCAAACGATCCCGGGACTTGAGAAGGCGGAAATGATGCGTGCTGGATATGCGATTGAATATGATGCGATCGTCCCTACTCAGCTCTGGCCTACCTTGGAAACGAAAAAGGTTAAGAATCTGTATACTGCCGGACAAATTAACGGCACTTCCGGTTATGAAGAAGCAGCTGGCCAAGGTCTGATGGCCGGTATTAACGCCGGATTGAAAGCGATCGGTAAAGAAGAGCTGATTTTAAGCCGTTCCGATGCCTATATTGGGGTTCTCATCGACGACCTTGTAACGAAAGGCACCAATGAACCTTATCGATTGTTGACTTCACGGGCAGAATATCGGTTATTATTGCGCCATGATAATGCCGATTTACGCTTAACGGAGATGGGATTCAATATTGGAATGATTAAAGAAGAGAGCTATAATCGTTTCCTTTTGAAAAAAGCGGCGGTCGAACAGGAAAAAGAACGCCTGAAATCGCATTTCATCAAACCGACCGAAGAGGTACAAGCGGTCATCACTGCCAGTGGCGGCAGTGAGCTTAAGGATGGCATCCGTGCGTCTGATTTATTGAAACGGCCTGAAATGAATTATTCCCATATTCAAAGTTTGGCTCCAAGCGATGTCGAACTGAGTGATGAAGTGACGGAACAGGTCGAAATCCAGGTCAAGTATGAAGGATATATAGAAAAATCGTTGCAGCAGGTCGATCGCCTGAAAAAAATGGAGAATAAAAAGATTCCAGAGAATATCGACTATGATGCCATTTCTGGCCTCGCAACGGAAGCACGTCAAAAATTAAAACAGGTCACTCCGCTATCGGTGGCGCAGGCCTCAAGAATTTCCGGTGTGAATCCGGCCGATGTTTCGATTTTGCTCGTTTATTTGGAACAAGGAAAGATTGCCCGAGTATCTCAGTAAGGGAAATACCCAAAAAGGATTGAAGAAAACATGAATATAGAACAGTTCCAAAGAGCGTTGCAGGAGAAAGGGATCGAGCTTTCTCCTCACCAGCTTGATCAGTTTGACACCTATTACCGTTTATTGGTTGAATGGAACGAAAAGATGAACTTAACGGCCATCACTGATAAAGAAGAGGTTTATTTAAAGCATTTTTATGATTCTATCAGTGCTGCCTTCTATTTCGATTTCAACAAACCTTATCGGATTTGCGATGTTGGGGCTGGAGCTGGTTTTCCAAGCATTCCATTGAAGATTTGTTTCCCGGACATTCACGTATCGATTGTTGATTCCTTGAATAAGCGGATTTCTTTCTTGAATCATCTTGCGGATTCCCTGCAATTAAAGGGCGTCTCCTTCTATCATGACAGGGCGGAAACCTTCGCCCAAAAACCGGAGCACCGTGAAGCTTATGATATTGTCATGGCAAGAGCGGTGGCGAGGATGTCCGTTTTAAGTGAATTATGCTTGCCGCTTGTGAAGACCGAGGGTACGTTCATCGCCATGAAAGCAGCCAGTGCACAAGATGAAATGGATACAGGGAAAAAGGCGATTTTCACGTTAGGCGGAAAAATTGCTGAAATCCATCACTTCACTTTGCCAGAAGAAAATAGTGAAAGAAACATCATTACAGTCAATAAGGTGAAGAAGACGCCGAAAAAATATCCAAGAAAACCAGGGACACCGAATAAACAGCCCATTGAATAACCTTTAGTAAGAAAAATCGCATATAGAGCTGGCACTTGTCCATGTTTTCTTTTACTATAAAGGTATCATTCCATTCATTTATTAATGGATAATCCCGCATGAAGGCGGACCTTGGTACAATAGACCTTGTGCCAATTTTTCGAAGCAGGACTGGTATGTTGGCGATATTTCCCTATTCAATTCGGGGAAATAATCCGGGGCATGCCGAAAGAGGTAGAAAATCACTGGTCGTCCGCTCCACATATTGCCTTGATGACGCCAGTCGACATGTTTTTTACAGTGAAGGAT
Organism: Peribacillus simplex; assembly: GCF_001542915.1. Lineage (GTDB taxonomy): Bacteria > Bacillota > Bacilli > Bacillales > DSM-1321 > Peribacillus > Peribacillus simplex_B. The sequence goes on from NZ_LNNH01000030.1 coordinate 18,545, forward strand.
CATATGTATAACCATGTCGGGAAATGTATGCAGGACTTGTCCTTTAAATAGAGAATATGTTATTTGGGAGTTTTAAAAGGTGGTGTAGGAAGATGAAGCATCCTTTTTCGCGGTTCTTTGGGTTTGGCGAAAAAGAAGAACAGCAACTAGAGATGGAGACACCTAGCAATAATAATGAAGAAATAAGAAAAATATCCATTTCTGATATTGTACCTAATCGATTTCAACCAAGGACCGTTTTTAATGACGATAAAATTGCTGAATTGGCTCAAACGATCCATACTCATGGAATCATTCAACCAATTGTAGTAAGGGCTTATGGACAGGGGAAATATGAAATCATTGCAGGTGAACGGCGTTTTCGAGCCATGCAAAAGCTGGGCTGGGAATTGGCACCTGCAATTATCAAGGATTTCACCGATACAGAAACGGCTTCCGTTGCGCTGATAGAAAACCTTCAGCGTGAAGAGTTGACACCGATTGAAGAAGCTTTGGCATACGGTAAACTCTTGGAGCTGCATAGTTTGACCCAGGAAGCTTTGGCACAAAGGTTGGGGATAGGGCAATCAACCGTTGCGAATAAGCTGCGGCTGCTTAAGCTGCCCCAGGAAGTTCAAGATGCACTTCTTCAAAAGCAAATTACGGAGCGGCATGCCCGTTCGTTGATTCCGTTGAAAAGTCCGGAAAAGCAAATCAAATTGCTTTTGGAAATCATCGAAAAAGGGTTGAATGTCAAGCAGACGGAAGAGCAGGTCGTCAAGCTTCTGACAGGTACGGTGCAAAAACCGAAACCTAAGCGGAAGGCGTTCAGTAAGGACATGAGGATCGCCGTGAACACGATCCGGCAATCGCTCAGCATGGTTACAGACAACGGAATAAACTTGGATGCAGAGGAAGAAGAATTCGAGGAGTATTATCAATTCACGATAAAAATACCCAAGAAAAAATCTTGATCCCCATTCTTGGCCCAGCTTGGTAGTCTCCGATTACCAAGCTTTTTTTGCCTTCGCAGGGCTTATCTTTTGCGAAAGTGTTACGCTTTTCGTGCCGTTTAGGCATTTTTCAATTTTCTGTGGAATTGAAGAAAACGATTTCTTCCAGTAATATTCATGATAAAATAGAAAGAAATAAGTGGATTTACGGTAATAAATGGTGTATTGAAGATAGTTGAAAGCAGGTGAATTCGTGGGTAAGATTCTTGCCATTGCCAATCAAAAAGGCGGTGTAGGAAAAACGACAACTTCTGTCAGTCTAAGTGCGTGCCTTGCTTACATAGGGCAGAAAGTCTTAATGGTCGATATCGATCCGCAGGGAAATGCGACGAGCGGTGCAGGTATTGATAAAGCAGATGTCGAGCAGTGTATTTATGATGTATTGGTGGATGACGTCGAAGCCAGTGCCGTCATCTTGGAAACAAAGGTGGAAAACTTATATGCCATACCTGCGACCATTCAACTTGCAGGTGCTGAAATTGAACTGGTACCAACGATATCAAGGGAAGTGCGCTTAAAAAGGGCATTGGAAGAGGTGCAAAGCGAATACGATTACATTGTGATCGACTGTCCTCCATCTCTAGGCTTGCTCACGCTTAATGCTTTGACGGCGGCTGATGCCGTTTTGATTCCCGTCCAATGTGAATATTATGCATTGGAGGGCTTAAGTCAACTCTTGAATACGGTCCGACTCGTGCAAAAGCATTTGAACCATGAGTTGAAAATCGAAGGTGTGCTATTGACGATGCTGGATGCGAGAACGAATTTAGGTCTCCAGGTCATTGAAGAAGTCAAAAAGTACTTCCAGGATAAAGTTTATCAAACGATCATACCCCGCAATGTGCGTTTGAGCGAGGCACCGAGCCATGGAGAACCAATCATCATTTATGATCCGAAATCACGTGGAGCGGAGGTCTATTTAGAATTGGCAAAGGAAGTGGTATCACATGGCTAAAGGGCTTGGCAAAGGACTTAACGCACTTTTCAATAATGGTGAAATAAGTAAAGATGAAATCGTGCGCGAAATCAAATTAAGGGAACTAAGGCCAAATCCTTATCAGCCCCGAAAGAACTTCCGGCTTGAAGCGATAGAAGAACTGAAGCAATCGATCGAGGAGCATGGGATCCTGCAGCCGATTATTGCCCGGAAAAGTATCAAGGGATATGAAATCGTGGCTGGGGAGAGACGCTATCGTGCTGCCATGGAAGCTGGTTTGAAGACAGTTCCTGTCGTTGTCCGGGAATTGAATGAACAGCAGATGATGGAACTGGCCATTTTGGAAAACCTGCAACGGGAAGATTTAAACCCGATCGAGGAAGCGGCGGCCTATCAGACACTGCTGGAAAAACTGGAATTCACCCAGGAGCAGCTGGCCAACCGCCTGGGGAAAAGCCGGCCCCATATTGCCAACCATGTGCGATTGCTATCGCTGCCTGAAGGGATAAGGAGCCATATCTCAGCGGGGAAACTGTCGATGGGACATGGCCGGGCATTACTGGGCATCAAGAACAAGGAAATGCTGAAGCCTGTAGTGGATAAAATCCTCAAAGAAGGAATGAATGTAAGACAGCTGGAGCAATACATACATCAATTGAACGATCGCGTTTCACGTGAAACGAAACCAAATAAACAAGAGAAAAAAGATATTTTCATAAAACAGCGCGAGACAAGCCTTCGCGAAAGGCTGGGAACCAGTGTAACGATAAAGCAGAGCAAGAAAAAAGGGAAAATAGAAATCGAATTTTTTTCAAAAGAAGATCTAGAGCGGATTCTGGACTTGATCGATCAAGAGAACCTTTCCTCATAACTTGGAAAATGGCATGTCGATTTATTTTTTCACTGTCGAAAAATGGGTGAATTAGATGATGGTTTTATTAGGTACTTTGGTGAATGGTGCGTGCATTTTAATCGGTTCGATTTTGGGAAGGTATTTACAGCATATACCTGAAAAGATAAAAGAAACGGTCATGAGTGGAATCGGCTTGGCCATCATGGTTTTAGGCCTGCAGATGGGATTGAAAAGTGAGCAGTTCATTCTTGTCATTTTAAGCATCGTAGGGGGCGCTGCCCTTGGCGAATGGGTCAATCTTGAAGGCAGGCTGAATTCTTTAGGGAATTGGATCGAGCGCAGGATGAAGGCCAAGGAAGGGACTTCGATTTCGCAGGGGTTTGTAACGGCTACGCTCATATTCGGGATTGGGGCGATGGCGATTATCGGTGCCCTAGATAGCGGGATCAGGAATAATCATGATGTTCTGATGACGAAAGCGATCATTGATGGGTTTACTGCACTTGTCCTTGCCAGCACGCTAGGGATAGGTGTCCTCTTTTCAGCATTTCCGATCATTATTTATGAAGGTTTCATTGCAATCTTTTCAAGACAAATCAACACGATGATACCGACTGCCTTAATGGATTCGTTCATACTGGAAATGACTGCAACGGGGGGCGTCATGATATTGGCGTTAGGCCTGAACATCATCGGCATCACCAAAATCAGGGTCGCAAACCTGCTTCCGGGCATCCTCGTTACGGCCATTCTCGTCACGATCATGTATTATGTTTAAACAAGAAGGAAGGGACATTCCCTTCCTTCTTGTAATTGGTTTCGTTCTTATCAAATTTTCCCGGTGGAAAAGGCTTCCTCTGGATAAGCGGTGAACGGCCGAAAAACCTGCACGGCCTCTCTTTACAATCAACGTCCACATTGTACATGCCTTAAAAAATAGACAAACTCGATTTTCATCAAGTTTGCCTGCAGTCTGAAAGGATCTTCCATTGAAGATCCTTTCAGTTTGTAGACAAAAGGGGTTCGGAATTAAAAAATTCCGAACCCCTTTTGAAATTCCTTTGAAATTTTGATCAAAGGTTACGAGATTTGGGCTCTTCGAGCCGCTATGTTAAGCCGTTTTAGGACCTTGCCATGTCCAAGTGGCCATCTTCTTTACATTCATGGCAGCGAAAGTAAGCATCGCCTGCATCGACAATTTTTTAA
>NZ_LNNH01000031.1 GCF_001542915.1 Peribacillus simplex
AAGAGCCCAAATCTCGTAACCTTTGGTCAAAATTTCAAAGGAATTTCAAAAGGGGTTCGGAATTTTTTAATTCCGAACCCCTTTTGTCTACAAACTGAGGGAATCTCATTAGAGATTCCCTATTTTTTTAGTTATCACAAGCTACAGACTGTTATGAATGAAGGGGGCTTAATGGATGGAAACGAACTTGCCTGTCAATTCTTCTTCCGTTACTTCAATCTTCCCTTGTAAATCTTCAGCCAGTAGCACATAGCTTTTGACACCGATGAATTCGGAATGCGAAATCAAAAAGAATTTTGTTCCTTTTTTGTACGCAAAAGATTCTTCTTTGATTAACTTATACATTTTCATTTTATCTTTTCCACCTTGACTATCATAAGTTCATCATTTTGCATGTATCGGATTAAAGAATGCAGTCATTATGTACAATTTTAGCTGTTCCAATAATCATGAGTCAAGACCATCACCGATTGTCAAATGATAGGCGTGTCCACCTTTGTCTGGTACTGCATATTATGGAATGGTAAAGTTGTGAATAAGGTTTGTTTGCTACATAAGAAATAAGCAGTGGTACATATTGAATCAGGAAGGTGTGGAAAAAATGAAACCAATCATATTCGATGTTGATACAGGAATTGATGATGCCCTGGCGATGGCATACGCATTACATTCTCCAGAATTGGAGGTGCTCGGTTTCACGACTTGCTTCGGCAATGTGGCCGTTGAGGATGCGACTCGTAATACGCTTACTGTTTTGGAAAAGTTAGATCGGCATATACCGGTGTTTAGCGGAGCCAATCAAACATTGAACCGCGGGGAAAAGAAGAAATACCCGAAGCATGTCCATGGCGAGGACGGACTGGGAAATACACGTAAGGAGGTACCATCCCTCCAAGCATCACAAGGAAATGCAGTGGATTTCATCATCGATCAAGTGAAAAGCCGCCCCCATGAAATTACGGTCATTGCAGTTGGCCCGCTGACCAATATCGCCTTGGCGATCAAAAAAGACCCGAAAATCATGTCCTTCGTCAAAGAGGTGATTATAATGGGCGGTGCAGTACGAGTACCGGGCAATGTAACCCCCTTTGCTGAAGCGAACATCCTATCAGATCCCGATGCTGCCGAACTTTTATTCTCATCAGGTCTGCCAGTAACATTGGTGGGGCTTGATGTGACCTTGCAAACGTGTTTACCGAAATCGAAGCTTGGTGAATGGCGTGCGTCTGGTAAGGAATCTGCCCAATTTCTTGCGGAAATGACCGATTATTATATGAAGGCTTATGATTCCTCCCATCCAGGCTTGGGCGGTTGCGCTCTTCATGACCCACTTGCAGTAGGGGTTGCGATCGATTCAAGTTTCGTAAGTACAGTACAAATGAACGTCAAAGTGGTGACCGAAGGCGAAGAGACAGGCAGGACAATTGGTCAGCCTGACCGCGAATCCAATATCCGCGTCTGCACGCAAGTCGATGCCGAACGATTTGTAAAACACTTTTTGGAACGGGTCATTCGTTCGTAGTAAGTCCGAATAAATCTGGAGTAAGGTCGAATTAAGTTGAGGTTAGGACGAATTAATCGGAGATAGGCCAAATAAATCTGGAGTAAGGTCGAATTAAGTTGAGGTAAGTCCGAATAAAACTGAGTAAGGCTGAATAAAGCCGCATCAGCTTCATATATATTTGTAAAAAGGACTTCCGTTTTGTCGGATGTCCTTTTTTGAATCCGAGTTGCTGATAAGGCTGGTGTTTTTTCGAATATTAATCAAACGTTTAATTAATTCCAGTCTAAAGTCACTATGGTTTTGACTAGAATCATATATTTGAGCAAGGCTTCTGAAATAGTGGGTAAAAGGAACTTTCTTTTTCGAAAAAAAGTAAAACCTTTGAAATTTTCATGAAAAAAAAGTTTAGTGCCTTAAGAAAACAGGTACATAGACTTTAGTGATTCCAGAATTAGGTTAATTTACGTAATCATTTTTTACCATTTTTCGACTTCGTTCTTATTTATATGGCAGAATTTGTATGGTTCCATTAAAATGTAACTATAAGATAAAAGGAGGATTTTTACTATGTCACAAATTCGCGTAACACCTTCAGAACTGAAAGATGTAGCTAGACAATATGATAATGAGAGCCAGCAGGTTACGGATATCATTGGTCGTTTAGATAGAATGAGAGATCATTTAACTGGCATTTGGGAAGGTTCTTCCAGTGAGGCTTTCGTCGGGCAATACGAGGAATTGAAGCCTTCATTCATGGATATGGCCCGATTGTTGAATGAAGTTTCTCAACAATTGCATAAATCAGCTCAGATCCTTGAGGACACAGATAACCAGATTGCTAGTCAAATTCGCGGATAATCTTCAGGTCACAAATGATAAAGAATTATTTAGAAAAAGCGCCGCGACTCTTTATGAAGATCGTGGTGTTTTTTTGCTTGAAATGAGGTGGGCTCTATATATATTCAATTAACGATCGATTTAAAGAGGTATACGGGTGAAGTATTCGACTTGCAAGTGTCGGATTACCGATCCATCAAGAAGGTTATCGAAATAGTATGGCAGCTTAAGGATATTGCCCTTACACCTAAGGAGGGCTATTGGGTGCGGGTCCAGAATAAAGAGTTTGTATGTTCAGGATATGACACCCTGCTCGATAGCGGGATTACGACTGGGGATCGCCTTGAGATCCTTTAGTGATTCAGTGCGGCCTCATAATAGGATAAAAGTCTAAAGCCCTTTAGCAGGGGTAAAGGAGTACATAAAATGGACGAGTTGAGTTCCTCATATCTGGAGAAAAAAATCGCAGCACATATGGTGAAGGATGATAGTGGTTATATGTTCGTTTTTCAACGGGCGAACCTATCGATGCAAGATCGGCTGGAATTGCAGCTTATCCATGAAGCTGATGATGCTCTCCAGAGACATATAGAAGTGACAGAGGATGAGGTGCAGATCAGAGTAAATCCACCAGCCTCTTTTTTTGTTTTTTCGAGAGCAAGAGAGAAAAATGTGATACGCCAATGGGTATCTTCTTATCAAATCGTGAAGAAGATCAGAAATCATCAATTGACTCGGTTGATGCTTGCCGTCTGTCCGGAAAATATCGTTTTTGATTCAAGTATGTCCCCGTATTTCCTCCATTACGGTGTAAGGGACAGTCTGCCTCCCTATGAGCAGGATCAGGATATGTTATTTCAAGAAACGAAGGCAACGATTTCGGCGCTTGTGGATGGGCAGCATTCATTCGAAGAGTACCTGCTTTACCATCAAACACTGAAGCTATCGAACGAAGCACAAAGCATATTGGCTGCCGGGACCTGGGATGAACTTTCCACAATCATTCAATCTCGAATAGATGCGTTGGAGAAGGAAGAAAAAGCATTTGTGCATATCCCCGAAAAGAAGTGGAAAACGGCACGGTATACTCTTATGGGAACGATGATCGCCATTGTGCCATTGCTGTTCTTTACGATTTATACGCTTTTCATCTCCCAGCCAAGAAATACTGCATACGTAGAAAGCGGTGAAAGCTTCCTAACGCAAAAATATAGTGAAGTTATTGACCGATTGGAAAATTATGATCCAAGGAAAATGCCGTATGTCGTTCAATATGAACTGGCAAGGTCTTATGTCACTTATGAACCGTTAGAGGGTGCCGCGAGGAAGAATGTCGAAAATGCCATCACCTTGCAGACCGATAGTCAGTATCTCTTGTATTGGATTTATATAGGCAGGGGGGAGAACGAGGACGCGATCGATTTGGCGAGAATCATGGAGGACCGCGAATTGATCATGTACGGGCTGATCAACCAGAAAGAACAGATTAAGCTGGATGATCGGCTATCTGGAGAAGAAAAGGAAACGCAACTTAAAGAAGTCGATACGGAGCTGATCCAATATAAAAAGGAAAAAGAGGAATTGGAAAAGCAATTGGATGAACAGGAAGGACAGAACCTGGAGAAATCCGATGCGGAAGCAGAAGCTAAGCCAGCAGTAAAAGAGGAAGTTGAAAAGAAAGAAAGCAAGGATTCAATAAAAACATCTGATGAAAAAGAGAAAAGCAAAGAGTGAGCATATTGCCTTTTGCGGAGGTGAGATTATATGAGTTTATTATGGATTTATTCCCAGCGAACCTACCAATCCTATACGATCAAGGATCAGCATAACGGCCCCATTACGATTGGGCCAGCAAAAAAGGATACAATCCGCATCCATTCGTTGCCTTTCGAACATGGATCTATCGAACTGAGAAAACGGGATGGGCTCGATGAATATGAGGTATATGGAGGAGAAAGGAAGCTTGGTGATGTAAAGCCGTTACAGAGCTTCACGTTTCGTGAGGGAGATGAAACGGTCGATATTTTTTATATAGCAGGACAATCGGAAGAAAGCCTCTATTATATCGGCAACTTGAAAGAAATCACTGTATCACACAAGGCGGAAGCCACTTTCCGTAAGGAAGGAACCCTTTCGTGGAATGGCTTATCCATGGTTTTTCTTCGAGGGCGATGGTTTCTAATGCCCGATGAAAAAAGCAGGGTTTTCCTGAATGGTGAAAGGCTGGCAGCAAAAGCACCCATTCAAAATGGCGATCTCATTTTTTTGCCTAATATGACACTGAGGTTGATTGAAGGCGACTTACTAATGGTTCATAGTGCCGAAACCTATGCAACATCCTTACCTGAAATGAAGAAGCCGATCTCGGAAATGAAGAAAAGCTATCCCCAATTTCGCCGGACTCCAAGGATGATCTATGATTTGCCTGACGAGAAAGTGACAATCTCATTTCCGAGCCAGGAATCGGAGGATAATAATAGAGGGTTATGGCTCATCCTGATGCCGCCGCTGATGATGTTGATTGTCATGGGTGTCATTACGATCGTTCAGCCGCGGGGGATATTCATCATCATATCGATTGTGATGTTCACCACGACTTTGGTATCCTCGACGGCACAATACTTTAAAGATAAAAAGAAACAAAAATTCAGGGAAGAAAAACGCCAACGTGTCTACACAAGATATCTAGATCAAAAACGGGAGGAACTGCAAGAGCTTTCTGAAAAGCAAAGGAATGTGCTTTTCTATCATTATCCATCCTTCGAAAGGATGAAGCAGCTAACCGAAAGTATCAGTGACCGTATATGGGAGCGAACCTTGGAAAGTGAAGACGCACTCCACTTTAAGATCGGGACGGCGACGATATCGTCAAGCTATGAGGTCTCGGTCAACAGTAACGATATGTCCAATCGAGAAATTGATGAATTACTCGAGCGGTCACAGGAACTTGTCGATGTATACAAAAACCTGGAGGCTCTTCCGTTATCGATCGATTTATCTCATGGATCGATGGGGCTTGTCGGAAAGGAGTCGATCGTTAAACGGGAGTTGCAACAATTGATTGGGCAGCTGGCATTTTTCCATAGTTATCATGATGTCCGGTTTGTGGCCATCTTTCCGGAAACCGACTATCAGGAATGGGAATGGATGAAATGGCTTCCCCATTTTCAACTGCCTCACGCCTATGCAAGAGGATTCATATACAATGAACAATCACGCGATCAGCTATTGACTTCGATTTATCAGCTTTTGAGGGAGCGGGATTTGGATGAGAACAAAGGAAAAGCGAGGTTCACTCCTCATATTGTCTTCATCGTTACGGATCGCCAGTTAATTGCTGAGCATGTCATATTGGAATACTTGGAAGGCAGAGCGGATGATTTGGGCATCTCGACAATTTTTGCTGCCGATGCAAAAGAAAGTTTGACGGAAAATGTTCATACACTCGTGAAGTATATAAACGATCGCCAAGGTGAGATTCTCATCCAGCAATCGAAGGCTGTCCATACTCCCTTTACACTTGATGTCCATGCTAGAGAAGGTAATGAGCGTTTTGCACGGACGCTGCGCTCACTAGATCATCAAAAGGGCATGAACAATTCAATCCCAGAAACGGTGTCCTTTTTGGAACTGTTGAGGGCACGAGAAGTGGAGGACCTGCCGATCGGCAAGAACTGGCTTACCAACCAATCCTCCAAATCCTTGGCCGTACCGATTGGTCTGAAAGGAAGAACGGATAGAGTTGAATTGAATCTGCATGAAAAGGCGCATGGACCTCATGGATTGGTGGCTGGGACGACGGGTTCGGGGAAAAGTGAACTGCTGCAAACCTACATCCTATCGTTAGCCGTTCATTATCATCCACATGAAGTAGCCTTTTTGCTCATCGATTATAAAGGCGGGGGAATGGCGCAGCCATTCAGGCAGATTCCCCATCTGCTTGGAGTGATTACGAATATTGAGGGAAGCAAGAACTTCAGCGCAAGGGCCCTTGCCTCCATCAATAGCGAATTGAAAAAACGCCAGCGCCTATTCGATCGATATGAAGTCAATCACATCAACGACTACACGGATTTGTACAAAGAAGGAAAAGCGGAAGAACCACTGCCGCATTTATTTTTAATATCAGATGAGTTTGCCGAGCTTAAGAATGAGGAGCCGGATTTCATCCGTGAATTAGTCAGCACTGCCAGAATTGGTCGGAGCTTGGGTGTTCATTTGATTCTTGCCACGCAAAAGCCCGGCGGTGTCATAGATAACCAGATATGGAGTAATGCCCGCTTCAAGATTTCCCTAAAGGTGCAGGATGCCAATGATAGCAAGGAAATCCTTAAAAATGGCGATGCCGCAAATATCACAGTCACGGGGCGGGGATATTTGCAGGTAGGCAATAACGAGGTGTACGAACTGTTTCAGTCAGCATGGAGCGGTGCCCCTTATTTGGAGGATACGGCGGGATCGGAGGACGAGGTGGCACTGGTCACCGACCTTGGCCTAGTTCAAATCTCGAGTGTTTCGGAACAGGCTGCTAGTCGAAGGAAAGAAAAAATCAGTGAAATCGAAGCCGTTGCCGATCATATCGTGGCGACACAGGCAGAAATGAAGATCGAGAAGCTGGCAAGCCCATGGCTTCCGCCCCTTCAAGCTCGCCTATCGAGAAGCGGTGAAAGCAGCCTGACGAGCAATCAAATCCATCTCGGAATGAAGGATGAACCGGAATTGCAAAGCCAGACAAATTATATCTATAACTGGTTGGAGGATGGAAATATCGGGATATTCGGTTCTTCCGGATACGGTAAATCAACTACGGCTTTGACCCTGCTCTTTAGCTTTGCCGATCAATTCTCTCCTGAAGAACTACATTATTATTTGTTCGATTTTGGCAATAGCGCGTTACTGCCATTGCGCCAGCTGCCCCATACAGGGGATTACTTCCGATTCGATGAGCTTAGGAAAATTGAAAAATTCATGCTATTCATGAAAGCGGAAATCGAAAGGCGCAAGCAGCTTTTTTCGCAAAAGGAGCTTAGTAACATCAAGCTTTATAACGCGTTAGCGGAGGAGAAATTGCCGATTATTTATATCACGGTCGACAATTTCGATTTAGTGAAGGATGAGATGCAAGATCAGGAGGCGCAATTGATCCAGTTTGCACGTGACGGACAATCACTGGGGATTTTCATGATTTTGACGGCGACTAGAATCAATGCCATTCGCCAGCCATTGATGAATAACCTTAAGACGAAAGTGGTTCATTATTTAATGGACAGCTCGGAACAATATTCAGTCCTGGGCAGAACCCCTTATGAAAATGAACCGGTCCCGGGACGAGCTTTGGTGAAAAAAGATCAAACTTATCTCGTGCAGGTCTATTTACCAGCCGATGGAGCCGATGATATAGCCGTTCTGGCAGAAATGAAACAGGCTGTCGCTGAACATAAAGGGAAGTACCGGGAATACCCTAAGCCGCCGGCCATTGCGATGTTGCCGACGCACCTTGATACCGGCTCTTTCAAGGAATACTGGACACAAGCCATCAAGAAGGAGGCCATCCCGATCGGTCTTTCGGAGGAGAGCGTTACACCTGTTTGTGTGGAGCTGAATGTCGATCCATTCTTGCTTGTCCTCGGTCAGTCTAGGAAAGGAAAAACGAATGTGCTAAGAGTGCTCATGGAGTCCTTGCTGACACAATCGATTGGCGAAATAGGCTTATTTGACGGAATCGACCGTGGTTTATCCTCATACGCTCCGATTGAAAAGGTACGTTATGTGGAAACAAAAGATCAGATAACGGAGTGGCTCGATCATATTACGGAAATCTTTGAAGAGCGTGAAAGGGAGTACCTAGCAGCGTTGGAGTTGAAACCGATGGAGCAAGAGGAATACAAAGCCATCATTTTTGTAATTGATAGCATTTCCCGGTTTCAGCAAACGATCGATGGCAGGATCCAGGATCGAATCAGCGGGATGATGAAGCAGTATAGTCATCTTGGTTTCAGACTGATCGTCGCTGGAAATGCCAATGACTTCACCAAGGGGTATGATTCATTGACAACGGAATTGAAGCAAGTCAGGCAGGCAGTCTTGCTCCTGAAAAAATCGGACCAAAGCCTGTATACACTCTCTTATTCGAGAAAAGAAGAAGAAATTCAGCCGGGCTACGGATACTTTGTCCAAAATGGCCGGGAATGTAAAATTCAAATTCCATTAAGTGAAGAAAGAAGGAGAGTGCACGAGAGTGTCTGAAAAAATTAAACCGGTGCTGTTAATCGCTAAAATACTCGTGATTTTAGCGCTGCCAATTTTGTTTTTTTCTTATATTGGTCAAAATCCAATGAAGAAACTGGAAACGGCATCCCGTGAAATCGCGATCGTCAACGAAGATAATGGCACTGAATTCAATGAAAAGCCGATTTACGTCGGTTCGGAACTTGTTACGACATTGGACAAGGATTCTGAATATGAGTGGATCGTAGTTAACCGAAGCACGGCTGAAAGCGGGCTTGCCAATGAAAAGTATGATGCCGTTATCTACTTCCCGTCCGATTTTTCAAAGAATATTTATACGTTCAATGATGAACGGCCAATCAAGGCGGGGATAAAGTATAAGGTACAAACAAGTTTAAATGCAGAGAATATGGAAAAGGTACAAAAGGAATTAGAAAAGACAAAAAGCAAAATGAACAAGCATATTTCAACACAGTATTGGAGTTATGTTTCCCAATCAGTCGAGGACATCCGCAAGAAATTCGATAATGTCCTTGCAAAGGAAATCGCCTTTCAAAATACGATGTATGAATTCTATACACCTAGCTCGGAAAGCCTTGCCGGGAGTATAAAGCAGCATAAGGATATGCTTGAAGGGGTATTCGCCGAAACGAAGGATGCCGGGAAGACGAGTAATGAAACCATGGATGAAATGGGTCATACAAAAGCCCAAATGGCTTCCTTCGTAAAAGATGTCGCCTCGTTCGAGGAATATCAAAAAAATCAAAGCAAACTTTTCATGGACGCTTCGAGCCAAAATCAGCAGCTAGTCAAAGACAGTGTGCAAGCTTATGGCAAGGTGTTGGATGAGGGGAGCCAACAGATTCCTGAGATTCAGCAAGGAATGAGTGCCAAGTACAGCCTAAATGACAAAGACTTTAGTGAAAACGTCGGGATCATGAAGGAGAGGCTGGACTCCAGCAATGCTGAGTTGGAAACCTTCACAACAAACCTGAAAGGAAAGCAAGTCGATCAAATTTCGAAAATCTCTCAAGAACAACAAAGCTCGATTGAACAATTCAAACAAACGGAAGAGTTAGACCTTGATAAGCTTCAGGCTGCCATGCTTGCGCAAAGAGGAAACCTTGCAAGCGGCTCTGGCGATGGGACGGATGCCACTGGAGGGAACGGTGCAAAGATAGAGGATATCGAGACTGAAACGGGTATGGGGGAGGCGGCAGATGCCCCTACAAAGAAGGATCCGATCGATGAGCTCTCGCTGCAGGCATTACTGGACCAAATCAATGGCATCCAATCGGCCCTTGCAGGTTTGGTGCCGGCTGAGGGGAGTGAAGGAGCTGCTGAGCAACTCAATATTCTTACAGCAGAACTCCAAGCAGAAATCAATAACCTCAGCGGAACGGTGAACGGCAGAACCGGGAATTATAATCAAGTGATAACGGAGTTCAATGCACTGGTAGATTCATATTATCAACTACTGGAACAGCATAAGCAGCTACAAGCTGATTATCATGAACTTGGCTCCGATTACAAGGATCTTGGCGATGAATGGAAAAAGTCACAGGAGGATATAGAGGAGCTGCAGAACATCCAAAATATGACCATCGACGAGGCCATCGCGAAGATCAGGAGTTCCGAGCAGAGCCTCCTTGAAAAAGTGGGGGGAGAAAGGCGCGCGGTGCTGGTGCAGGTCTTTAATAATTCCATCACCAACCGTAATGCAAATGAGCTCCTATCCTATTATGGCTCGCTGTCATCTTACAATGAATTGGCTGAACGAGTCACGGCAGCGAAAGTCGATAAAATATTTGCAGCCAATATAAAGGAATTGGAAAACCTGAAAAATGGGGTTTCCCCAAACGTGGATGAGGGAGCTAAACTCGTCAAAACAAGTTTAGCAGGAGTCGATGATAATTTCGGAGTGTTCTCCGACTCCATCTTAGGTTTTATGAAGGAATATGATGCAAACGTAAAAGCGGGGCAGGAAGCAACGTTAGCTGAGTTGGCGGCAATTACCGTACGTGCTCAAGAAGTATCTGCCCAAATGTCGGATCATATGGAGCCACCTGAAATAGAAACGGAACCGCCGTTGAACCTTGATGGTGAAATGTTTGTAACGCTTCAAGATAATACAGCGACAACTGTCGGCTTCATCTCCGAGCTTGTCAATTCGGTGGCCGAGCGTCAAGAAACGGTTACGAAGGATACCGCCGACCTGCAAGTGAAAGTGGGCTCCGTACAGGAAAGGGCCGATCAGCTTAATGATAATTGGTCAAAAAACGTGGATTCGACCGTTCAAATCAAGACGGACGTATACAGTGTCTTGAATAACACGCTAGTCGATGATCAGCAGAATGGGTATGTTTATGAGTATTTAGCGAATCCCGTTCAAATCAGCGGAGAAGTCCTTCAGCAGGAAAAGGTCAATATCCCGCCGATCGTCATGTTGGTGATCATCCTCATTTCCGGCTTATTGATCGGTTTTTTCCTGCATCATTATGGATCCCTTCCAATGATGGTCCATGCAGCACTGAACGCTTTATTGAATTTAATTGTAGGTTTGATCATCAGCATCTATGGCTTGAAAATATATCCTTTGGGGGATATGCAGGAGATTAAATGGACCGTTTTCACCGTCCTGCTGTTATTCTTCTGTTCTGCATGCACCCGGCTTGCCTTCTCCATCGGGCCGTTTGTCGGGGCGATGCTGGTGATTGGTTTGATCAGTTTCTTCATGATTCCATTATTGGATTTGATCATGCCTAATTTCAACGTCGATCATCCGGTTGCAGACGTATACATGTCCATCCAATTCGGTGATCAGTCGGCATTCATTCCGGCCATCATCATTTTGATGATACTGACGCTCATCGGATCGGTCATTCCCTATATAGTGAAGCGCTTTACAGAAAGAAGAGAAATGGCCCATGAAGCGGAATAAATATGTATGGTATATCTTGTTCGTTTTGTTCTTTATCGATCATCCGCATGGCCACGCCGAGGAGCCGATGGTCGAGCCCAACGAATATCAGGAAAAGGATATTGATATTCAAACGGAGTATTTCCATGAGGAGGGGTTGCTGGAGCAAAAGCAGAGACTGCCTGAGGAACAAAAGGACCTTTCCTTTGAAAGAGGGAAATATGATGCCGTCGATTCGGTGACGGATTCACTGTTTCTTTCCCCAGTAACGGAGAATAATAATACCATCGCTTCAAAGGCCGAACAGCTTGGATTATTCAAAGAGGCCGGCAAGCGAATGACAAGCGAAGAAGAAGCGGAGCCCTCGCTTCATTTTGACCTGACGATTTTGCTTGTTATCATTCTAGCGCTTGCGGTCGTGTGTTTGTTTTTTATCATCATCCCGAAAATGGGAAAGCTGAATGGAGCTACTAAACGAACATGAAAAAGGGCTTTAGCTAAAAAATACCCTACAGGAAGACACTATGAAAAATGTCTATCCTGTAGGGTATTTTTGTTTGTAATATTTCGTCTCTTCCACTCCGCACTAAGATCAAGATGCCTGCAGTGTGGTGGTGTACTTATTCCGTTTCATTCCACTTGGAGTGAAAATGAAGGTGCAATTCTGATTACCGACAGTTACGAAAAAAAGATGCCGCCTGAAAATTAAAAAGGCAGACAGCATCTCCTTGTAGTTGCCTATCTTTTTTTTTGCTAAAGGTCCATGATGGCTCTAAGAAGCCCTAAAAGAAGGGCGATTGCCAAGACCCAAATGAAGAATCTTTTATACATGATCGATACCTCGGATATCATAGGTTTGGAGTGCCTTCATTTTAGCATAAACAAAGGAAGAAAAGCAGAGTCGATTGCCATCACTTAATGTAGCGAATGATATGAATGGAAGGATGCCCCGATATATCGGAGCATCCTTGTTCAATATTATTTAAATAAGTCCGGGTAAACGGTTTTAGCAGCAAGTTCTACAGCTTCACCGATCCTTGGTCCGGGACGGGACATGACACTTTCATCAAGCAGGTGGACGTCATCGTTTTTCACGGCAGCGATTTCTTCCCAACCTTTACGTGATTTTATTTCATCAACGGCATCTTTTACATAGGTTGCAGTGGTAAGGATCGTTTCCGGGTTGCGCTTGACGACTTCTTCCCCGGATATTTTAACCCAGCCCTTTTGGTCGGCAAAGACGTTTTTAATGCCAGCGGTTTCCAGGATTTCTTGTTGGAAGGTTTCGTCACCTGTTGTATAGATTTCCGGAGCCGGACTGATTTCAAAATATGTTTGCTCCTGTTCATCCAAGGTTCCCACTTTTTCTTCGACACTTGCAATTTGGGATTTGATATCCTTTACCAATGCATCGCCTTTCTTGGTAACTCCCATCACTTTGGCAATCTGCTCAATATCCCCGTATACGTCATCGAATTTGGCTGCCGATTTAATGATGAATATAGGGATGCCGGCATCTTCGAGTGGCTTCAGCGTCGCTTCATCGCCAACGGTATAAGCGATGATCGCATCTGGCTTCAGGGCTATGATCTTTTCTGCATTGATATTCACGGAATCTGAAACATGTTCGATTTTCTTCGCTTCCTCGGGATAATTATCGAAGTCCGTCACGCCAACCACTTTCTTCCCCTGTCCTAAGGCAAATAGAATTTCGGTATTGCTAGGCTGCAGTGAAACGACTTTTTCTGGTGCCTTATCGAACTTTATTTTCTTTCCAGTATCATCTGTAACGGTATAGCTCTTCGCCTCGTTCGCTTTTTTATCATCTTTTGCAGATTGATCCGTTACGCCACATCCTGTAAGGAAAAGGGCGAGCATAAGCATGGAAATCCAGCTGAATCTTTGGGTACATTTCATTATTTATTCCTCCATCTGTTTTTTCATCGGTTTAGTAGGATAAGATTTGCTAATAAAAGGTATTTCTTCAAAGCCTTGTCGCTTATTAACGTAGACTGCCATTACGAATAAAACGTTTGCAAGCAAGTGGGCGTAATCGAAAAGGATGTCCGGAACTTCCCTTTCCAGACTGACTTTGTGCAAAGCTCGGACGGACTTTTTGGCTTCGCTGCGGCAGGCATGCAGGGCACATGCCGCCGTTGACCCTTGGGGGAGCACAAATGTCTGGATCTGTTCTTTAACTTCTGCGACATACCGGTCATAAATCGAACTTAAATGGTCCAGGTCATGGTCGCTGATGGCTAGTTTTCCACGGACTGAACCATTTAGATGATAGGCCATGGGCAGCAAAACCATTAAATCCCGGTGAACGTCAGGAACATCCTTCGTCAGGGATGCGGCCATGCCGATTCGCGTCGTCAAGGAGTCTGTTCGTATTTCAAAATCGACTGTGGAAGCGGATTCGCGCATGTATGGATAGCATAAAAAACGAAGGTCTTTCTTTGCCATAACTCTTCCTCCTTTACGTAGTTTGGTGAATGACTGCCGTATCGCTTTTCGCATCAAAACAAAAAGCCGACCAAGAGTTTTGGTCGGCATCGAGCATCCATGTATTCCTAGTAGAAAAAAAGATGGAAGGCTGCCGTACAATCTCCTATCTTCCGAAGAGCATGATACGATAAAAAAAGGCAGGTCTCCTGGCTTGTGCGTCATTTTACTCTAAGAACCTTCCCATTTGATGATGGATAGCACAAATGTCCAATCCACCATCAAATAGTGGTATGCATCTTATTTCATTAGCACTTACAGTTGCGGAAACAGCTTCGGTTTTGAACCGAATTCCCTATTAAGCTGACAAGGCAGCACCCTTTTCTGCAAGGTTCATATTCACTTAGGATAAGTTTACCATACCTTTTTCCTTAAGCTGCACTAATATTTTTAGAGAATTTCGTTTATGGTTTACGGAATATCTAGTAAACTTACAATGTAAGGATTAATTGGCTGTTACTGTAAAGAGAAGTCGGAGATAGATTGGAAATGAGATAATCGTGATAGATTTCCCAGGAGGTAGCGAATGATTTATAAGCAGGCAAATCAAAAACTGGAAAAGGTTCTAGGAAATATTGAAAAAGTGATTATCGGAAAGCGGGATATTGCAGAACTGAGCATCGTCGCACTGCTTTCCGGTGGGCATGTTTTGTTGGAGGATGTTCCGGGAGTAGGCAAGACAGTCATGGTCCGGGCGCTTGCCAAATCGATAGGTGCGAGCTTTAAGCGAATACAATTCACGCCTGATTTACTCCCTTCCGATGTAACCGGCGTTTCGATTTTCAACCCAAAGGAACAAGCGTTCATTTTTCGGCCAGGACCGATAATGGGACATATTATTTTGGCAGATGAAATTAACCGGACCTCTCCGAAAACGCAGTCTGCCCTGCTTGAAGCGATGGAGGAGGCAAGCGTGACGATCGATGGCGTCACCAGGGGATTGGAGCAGCCCTTTTTTGTCATGGCGACGCAGAACCCGATTGAGTACGAGGGCACATATCCGCTTCCGGAAGCGCAATTGGATCGATTCCTGTTAAAAATGAAGATGGGCTACCCGAGTGTTGCGGAAGAAATCGAGGTCCTGCAAAGAGCTCAATACATGGCTCCGCTTGAAGAGCTGGAATCAGTCATCACCTTGGAAGAATTGAAGGCCCTGCAGGCAGAGGCTAAGATGGTGATCGTGGATGACACAATAAAAGGATATATTGTTGAACTGGCCAATGAAACGAGGAGCCATCAGGCTGTCTATCTTGGGGTCAGTCCGCGTGGATCGATTGCTTTGATGAAGGCAGCCCAAGCTTATGCACTAATACAGGGCAGGGATTATGTCCTGCCGGATGATGTTCAATATTTAGCTCCGTTCGTTTTCTCCCACCGCCTGATTTTAAAACCTGAAGCGAATTATGATGGCTTCGATGCTGAAATGGTGATCACCGAAATTGTCGCGAAGACTCATGTGCCTGTGAAACGGGCCTTGTCATAATGCGTAGCTTCAATCATTTTCTAAAGAAAAACATGAATGCGGCCGGGTTGGTATTTCTTATGGCCACTTCCTTTTGCTTTGCGATGTTTCAAGGCGGATTTGTCAGTTGGTTCATTTTTTATTCGTTTTTGCCATTTGCCGCGTATGCCATGATTCTGCTGTTTTATCCCCTTCACTCCATCACGGTTGAAAGAAACGTCAGCAAAAGAGAATGCCAGGCAGGTGAAACCGTTGAAATGAACCTGACGTTCACCCGTAAGAACCGGCTCCCGCTCTTATTTCTGGTGATAGAGGAGGAATTGCCAGGAGATATGGAAGATAGTGAAGATAGTGGGATTTATAGAAAGGCACTGATCTTCCCTGGGTGCAAGCGTACCATCAGCTTGTCGTATGCTTTGGAGGGCCTGCCACGTGGTGAGCATAGGTTCCAATCGATCCGTTTTTTGATAGGGGACTTTTTTGGACTCGTTGAAAAGGAGGCGATATTCGATTCTCCTATGAATATAACCGTTTTCCCTACGTATCATGAGCTTGACTCCCTATATCTCGATCAATTGTTCAATCAGGGACAAGCAGGCCCGACAAAGAAAACACATCGGGAACATTCGGTGGTATCCGGGGTGAGGGAGTATCAGCCAGGTGATCAGCTTTCATGGATCAACTGGAAAGCGACGGCTCGAACGAGTGAGATCATGACGAAGGAATTCGAAGTGCAAAAAAATCGGGATGTATGGATCATCCTTGATAACCAGCCATCGATATCATTTGAAGAATCCATTATTGCGGCGGCTTCCTTTGTCCACAGCCTGTTAAAAAAGGGCATCCAGGTTGGTTATGCGAGTACGTCTTCGAGTCTAATCCTGCCTGCCGCGGCGGGCAGGAACCAGAGAAGGAAGATTTTTACCAGACTTGCTAAAGAAAGAACGGATGAAACAAATGCATTAGCTGATAAAGGAAGGAAGGGAAATTTGCCGGCAAACGTAGCCGTGATTTTCATCGTATCCGATTTGACCAGGGAAAAGATGGAACTATTAAATGCTTTCCGCACTAATAGAGGGTTAACGATGTTATGCATGAAGAATCCGGAAAATCTACTGGATGAGGAAAAAAGGGTAATGACTACTGCTATGACAAAAGGAATCAAGGTTAGCTTTATTGAACCTGAGCAGCTGCGGTTCGATAGAACGGGGGTGATGGCAAAATGACTGTCACTGGTGAAAAGCTGCAAAGGTACATGCATATCATCCTATATGTTTTTGGTCTGATCTTGACCACTGAGTGGCTAAGGCCGGTCGATCAACTTACGGATACAGGCAATATTTTTATTTTTGTCCTGTTTTTAATCTTTTCCCTGCTACTGCATTACTTCCAAATACATTGGTCCATCCGCTTTATCCTCATTTCCGTGTATATCATGTTTTCCTTACAGCTCCTTCACTCAATAAATGGTATATCATGGATGAGTGGGTTTCTAGTCGATTTTACAGCTAACTTAAGGTTTATATACGATGCGAATTGGGAGTCGATCACAAACCCATTTCGAACGTTGTTATTTTTTGTGCTTCTATGGCTTGTAACGTATTTGATCCATTACTGGGTGATGGTAAGGCAAAGCATTTTTTTCTTTTTCCTTTTAACGGTATTTTTCGTATCTGTACTTGATACATTCACTCCTTACGCGGGGGACATGTCAATGATAAGGATCATCATCACTGGTTTTCTGATGCTCGGCCTGCTTTCCCTGCTGCGTCTCATGATACAGGAGCAGATTGCGTTTCCGCCGGCAGCCATCAAAAAATGGGCCATGGTGCTGATTGGCGTGATCGTGTTAAGTACCGTCGCTGGCTTCATCGGTCCAAAGCTCTCTCCTCAGTGGCCCGACCCAGTTCCTTATATCACTTCTTATTCAAATAAAACGATGCAGGAAGGCGATGGTTCTAAGGACAAAAGCGTCGGTTACGATGAAGATGATTCAAGTCTTGGCGGTTCGATAGAGCCTGATAGCTCCGTCGTTTTTTATAATAATGCAACTGAGGGGCATTATTGGAAAGTGGAAAACAAAGATGTTTATACAGGGAAGGGCTGGGTTTCCATAGAGGAACCGGACGTTGCCTCTTTTTCCATTGGTCAGGATATGGGCCCATTGGATATTTACCAAGTTCCTGAAGTGATGAAAACGAAGGAAATGACAACTGAAGTGTCCATGGAAGAAATGTATCCGCATATCCTGCATCCTCAATCCGGGTATTTAAAAAAGATTGAGGATAACAGCAACACCGAAATGAATTTTATATATTATCTAGGCATGGACAAAATCATTACCGAATGGAAAAATGGCGACCCTCAATTAATGAAAGAATATGAGTTGACCTATGACATGCCTAGTTTTGATATAGCTGAGCTAAGGAAGGTAACGGAACCCGATGAATCGATGGCTGTGTTAATGGAAAAAAATACACAGCTTCCTGAGGGATTGCCTAACCGGGTCTATGATTTGGTTACGCAGCTTACGAGAAATGAAACGAATTGGTACGATAAGGCAAAAGTCATTGAGAATTATTTCGATCGCCCTGAATTCATTTATTCAAAAGATGAAATACCATATCCAGATACGAATCAGGATTATGCCGATCAATTTTTATTCGAGACAAAGATAGGGTACTGCGATAATTATTCGACGGCAATGGTCGTATTACTCCGTGCCGCCAATATACCTGCCAGATGGGTAAAGGGCTACACGGAAGGGGAGAAAACGGTTAATCGTGGAGAATCCGTTTATAAAGTCACCAACAATAATGCACATTCCTGGGTCGAGGTTTATTTTTCGGGAATAGGCTGGGTGCCCTTCGAACCAACAAAGAGTTTCAACGGGGAAGTCGAATTTTATGACTCGGAATTGAAACAGCAAGAAATCAAGAACCGGGAGGATGCCCCAGCTAATGCAGAGCAACCAAAGGTAGAGGAGAGGGAACGCCTGGATAAACCCGATAACGATGCTGAATCCATGAAGGAAAAGGGTGAACGGAGACTGGACGGGCAAAGGAAATGGATGGCCTCCGCTCTTATGATTGTCCTGATTCTCCTGGCAATAAGCTATATCTCGAGAAGGAAATGGATTCCGCATCTGCACATCCTTATGTATAGGCGGAAATCCGGCCAGCATTTCACGTCTGCGTATGCCATTTTATTGAAGCAATTAAACCGGGCTGGGCTAATTCGACCAGCTGGGCAGACGTTAAGGGAGTACGCAGCTTATGTCGATGCAGTGTACGGTACAAATGAGATGAGCGAAATGACGGCTGGATACGAAATAATGTTGTATCGTGGAGACGTGGAAGATGGCGAATGGGAGCACTTTCAAAGCGTCTGGGAACGCTTGATGAAAAAAACTAGCTCTTGACCAGGTTTTTATTATATTGATACAATAACAAAAACTAACTTAAACTAATATATCCTTCATATATCCTCGATAATATGGATCGAAAGTTTCTACCGAATCACCGTAAATGATTTGACTATGAAGGCGGATTTTAACAGGAAAGCTGAAAATCTGCCTTCGTCTGTACTTTTTGTGTATTTTTGAGGGTGGATTTTTAGTTTTTCTTTTTTTATGATAATATTTTTTATAAGAAAGTATCACCCGATTATACGGGTGAATTACATTGATAGAGGTGACGTTTGTGCCGGGGAAAACAGAATTGCAAAAAAACCAGGAAATGATCGTAGTACTAGATTTCGGAAGCCAATATAACCAATTGATCACTCGTCGTATCCGTGAATTCGGTGTGTACAGTGAGCTTCATCCTCATACAATCACGGTAGAAGAAATCGAGAAAATGAATCCTACCGGAATCATTTTTTCAGGGGGCCCGAACAGTGTTTATGATGCAGCGGCGTTTGGCTGTGATGAACGCATTTTCGAAATGGGTCTGCCGATCTTCGGTATTTGTTATGGCATGCAGTTGATGACCAAGCATTTTGGCGGAAAAGTGGAGCCGGCGAAAAACCGTGAATACGGAAAAGCTACATTAGCCATCCAAAATGAATCCAAGCTATTCAGTGACCTGCCGCAAGAGCAAATCGTCTGGATGAGCCATGGTGACTTAGTGGTTGAGACTCCTGAAGGCTTCACCGTTGATGGGACGAACCCATCATGCCCGATTTCGGCTATGAGTGACGAGTCACGTAAATTATACGCGGTGCAATTCCATCCGGAGGTCCGCCATTCGGTTTACGGTAATGACATTCTGAAAAACTTCGTATTCGGAGTTTGCGGCTGCAAGGGCGATTGGTCCATGGAGAACTTCATTGAAATCGAGATGGAGAAAATCCGCCAAACGGTCGGAGATAAAAAGGTATTATGCGCCTTAAGCGGCGGTGTCGATTCCTCCGTTGTTGCCGTATTGATCCATAAAGCGATTGGCGATCAGCTGACATGTATCTTCGTTGATCACGGATTGCTTCGTAAAGGCGAAGCTGAAGGAGTAATGGAAACATTCAGCGAAGGCTTCAATATGAACGTAATCAAGGTCGATGCATCCGAGCGTTTCCTATCGAAGCTAGCTGGCGTATCCGATCCCGAGCAAAAACGGAAAATCATCGGTAACGAGTTCATCTACGTATTCGATGACGAAGCAACGAAGCTTGAAGGCATCGATTTCCTTGCGCAAGGTACGCTTTACACGGATATTATTGAAAGTGGCACGGCCACTGCACAAACGATCAAATCGCATCACAATGTCGGCGGCCTGCCGGAAGATATGCAATTTAAATTGATTGAGCCATTGAATACGTTATTCAAGGATGAAGTGCGTGCACTTGGAAGTGAAATGGGCATTCCGGATGAAATCGTATGGCGTCAACCATTCCCGGGTCCAGGTTTAGGTATCCGTGTATTGGGCGAAATCTCTGATGAAAAACTTGAAATCGTTCGTGAATCTGACCATATCTTGCGTGAAGAAATTAAAAAGAATGGTTTAGAGCGCGAAATCTGGCAGTATTTCACGGTGCTGCCTAACATCCGCAGTGTTGGGGTCATGGGCGATGCCCGGACGTACGATTACACCATCGGCATCCGTGCGGTTACATCCATTGATGGGATGACTTCGGATTGGGCACGTATTCCGTGGGATGTACTTGAGATCATCTCGACGAGAATCGTGAATGAAGTGAACCACGTAAACCGCGTCGTGTATGACATTACGTCCAAGCCGCCTGCAACGATCGAGTGGGAATAGAAGCAACTAGCAGCTGATCAGTGAAGGGAGACCTTCACTGATTTTTTTTGTGGGATTAACGAAAGAGTATGTGATGTGGTTTTGTTTCACGTATGTTGGTGAACGTATACCCATAATTAGACAGGAATATAAAGCGAAACGCGAACGTTTCCTGAAATTACATAAAAAATATTCGTGAGACATATTGACGATTATTTTGGCGACTGATACACTATACCTATATTAATAAAAAAACATAATTGTCGTATAATATTGGGGATATGGCCCAAAAGTTTCTACCAAGCTGCCGTTAACGGCTTGACTACGATGTGAACAGAGGCCAAGTGGCCACTTCTTTACATAATAGTAGTCAAGTCCCGTTCGGAAGCGAATCGGGCTTTTTGTCTTTTGGCTTACGATCTTATGATAGGGGAGACTCATAATGAAGAATTATTTTCGTTTTAATGAATTGGGAACGAATTATCGCCGTGAGATACTTGGCGGTCTAACAACGTTCCTTTCTATGGCATATATCCTGGTTGTTAACCCTGTGATGCTGACATTGCAAAGCATCGATGACTATCCAGATGAATTGAGAATGGATTACGGAGCGGTTTTCGCGGCTACAGCCCTAGCTGCCGCAATTGGCTCGATATTGATGGGGCTCATAGCAAGGTATCCGATTTCACTCGCCCCTGGTATGGGACTGAATGCATTTTTCGCCTTTACCGTTGTTCTTGGTTTCGGAATACCTTGGCAGACCGCTTTAACTGGCGTTTTGATATCAGGGGTCATTTTCGTTTTACTCTCCTTATCTGGAATACGTGAGAAAATTATCAATGCAATACCGGTCGAGCTGAAATACGCAGTTGGAGCGGGTATCGGTTTATTCATTACGTTTGTAGGGTTCCAAAACTCCGGAATCATTACGAATGATGACAGTGTCCTTGTCGGCTTGGGCGATTTAACCTCGGGAAATACGTTATTGGCAGTCTTCGGAATTGTCGTAACCGTCATTTTAATGACGAGGGGCGTCAAAAGCGGCGTGTTCATCGGTATGGTCATTACGGCCATCGCCGGAATGATTTTTGGCCAAGTGCCTGTTCCTGAGAAAATCATCGGAGCGGTTCCAAGCATTGCCCCTACATTTGGGGTTGCATTCGATGCTTTCGGAAATCCGGGAGATCTCTTCACGGGACAAATGTTAATCGTTATATTGACCTTCTTGTTCGTGGCTTTCTTCGATACGGCTGGTACGTTGGTGGCTGTAGCGCAGCAAGCAGGCTTAATGAAAGATAATGTCCTTCCTAGAGTGGGAAAAGGGTTGCTTGCAGATTCTTTATCCATCGTTTCAGGTGCAATCCTGGGTACATCCACAACTACATCGTATGTTGAGTCAACATCGGGCGTGGCAGCCGGTGCACGAAGCGGATTTGCGGCCGTGGTGACAGGTTTGCTGTTCATCCTATCGCTTTTCTTCTTCCCGCTTCTTTCCGTCGTAACATCGGCGGTGACCGCTCCGGCATTGGTCATAGTCGGAGTACTGATGGCATCTTCACTTAAGAATATTGATTGGCACAAGTTCGAAGTGGCCGTTCCAGCGTTCTTTACCGTCATCATGATGCCGATGACTTATTCGATCGCCACGGGGATAGCTTGCGGATTCATCTTCTATCCGATCACGATGTCGATGAAGGGAAGAGCCAAGGAAGTTCATCCCATCATGTGGGGGCTAGGAGTCGTCTTCCTTTTATATTTTATTTTCTTGAAGTAATGATACGCATTGATCAGAAGAGCCCTTTTTTGGGGGCTCTTCTTTCGGTTGTAAGAGAAAGGACAAATCGTGTATAGTAAAGGGACTAAGTACTGAGTACTTTATCCTGTGCGCATAAGGATGACTTTGCGAAAAAATGAGGGAGAAAAATGAGCGGTTTTATCGTTGAAAAGGTATTGAACAATAACGTGGTGATTGCCACGCATCCGTCGTATGGCGAAGTGGTTTCGATCGGGAAAGGCATAGGCTTCAACAGAAAGAAAGGCGAGGAGTTAAGTCCGCAACTTTTTGATAAGACATTTGTTCTAAAAGATGTTAAGGAGCAGGAAAGTTACAAAAAACTTTTGCCGCAGATCGACCAGAATCTCCAAGCTGCCATTATAGAATCCATTCATCTTATTAATGATCGAGTGTCGGGAAAGCTCAATGAACATATACATGTCGGATTAACTGATCATTTATTGTTCGCCCTTCAGCGTGTTTCACAAGGAATGACTATCAAAAACCCATTTTTGAAAGAAACGATAACCCTCTATCCTTTTGAGCACGATATCGCCGTCGATGTCATCGATTTAATTCAAGACAAGACAGGAATCGGCCTGCCGCAAGGAGAAATCGGATTCATAACGCTTCATATCCATAGTGCAATAGCCAACAAGGACTTATCGGAAGTCAATCAGCATTCGCAATTAATCTATCATCTCATACAAGTGGTGGAAGAGCAGCTCGGGGTACGGATAAACAAAGAGAGCATCGACTATTCCCGCCTGGTCCGTCATCTAAGATTCATGGTAGATAGGGTCCTCGCAGGGGAAAAAGTGGATGAGCCAGAAAAAATCGCTTTGCTATTGAAAGAAGAATATCCTTTGTGCTACAATATCTCATGGAAGCTAATAAAAATTATGCAAAGGAAATTAGGCAAGCCGGTTTGTGATGCGGAAGCTGTCTATTTAACGATGCATATTCAACGATTACAAAAGAAAATAAAATAAAAATGCATTATCTTACGTGTTACTGATTCGATCAGGCATAAGTGAGGAGAATGATTGTTATGAAAGAGGGTAATATATACCTGATTTCATTTCGATCCTATCTTTGCTTATGCCTTTTTGTATTGGGGAAATGCTGCGTGGGAAAATGCATTATATCACCATATGTAACCGTTTTATTAGTCTGGAAATTATTAAAGAGGAGGAAAATACATGTTTAAAAAGTTGTTTGGTGTGTTGCAAAAAATCGGTAAAGCTTTGATGCTTCCTGTAGCCATATTACCGGCTGCCGGAATCTTGCTTGCGTTTGGTAATGCATTGCAAAATGAGACTTTGTTGAATATCGCCCCGTTCTTGGCGAGTGGCGGAGTTGAAATGGTCGCATCCGTCATGGAGAATGCCGGAAATATTATCTTTGGCAATCTTCCCTTGCTATTTGCTGTTGGGGTCGCGATTGGGTTAGCAGGCGGGGATGGCGTTGCCGGACTTGCTGCAATTATAGGATTTTTAATAATGAATGTAACGATGGGAACAGTTCTTGGAATTGATGCTGTCGATATTAAGAACAATGGTGCGATGTATACTAATGTTCTTGGAATCCCGACATTGGGAACAGGTGTTTTTGGCGGTATCATTGTCGGTGTCATGGCTGCTTTTATGTATAATAAATTTTATGAAATTGAACTTCCTCCATATTTAGGATTCTTTGCGGGTAAACGGTTCGTACCGATTGCGACAGCTGTAAGTGCAGTTATTCTTGGGCTGTTGATGATCTTGGTTTGGCCGACGATACAGTCTGGTCTAAATTCGTTTTCCGAAAACATGTTAGGTGCCAACTTAACGCTTGGAGCATTTATATTCGGGGTAGTGGAACGTGCTTTAATCCCGTTTGGTTTGCATCATATCTTCTACTCTCCATTTTGGTATGAATTTGGCAGTTATGTCAATTCGGCTGGGGTAGAGGTTAAAGGTGACCAACGTATTTTCATGGAACAAATTAAAGATGGTGTTCAGAATTTAACTGCTGGTACCTTCATGACTGGTAAGTACCCATTCATGATGTTCGGGTTACCAGCTGCAGCATTGGCCATTTATCATGAAGCTAGACCGGAACGTAAGAAAATTGTCGGTGGGTTGATGGCTTCTGCAGCTCTGACATCGTTCTTGACGGGTATTACGGAACCGCTTGAATTTGCATTCTTATTTGTTGCACCGGTACTTTTCGGTATCCACTGTGTGTTTGCCGGTCTTTCTTTCATGACGATGCATTTGCTTAATGTTAAGATCGGGATGACATTCTCGGGTGGATTGATTGACTATGTCCTGTTCGGTTTGATTAATCCGCAAACGAATGCTTGGATTGTCATTCCAGTTGGTTTAGTCTTTGCGCTTATCTATTACTTCGGTTTCAGGTTTGCCATCCGGAAGTTCAACCTGAAAACTCCTGGTCGTGAAGTGGAAGAAGATGAAGACGCTGAATCTGCTGGATCTGCAAGTACAGCGGGTACCCTGCCTGGAGATATCCTTGAAGCTATGGGCGGAAAAGAGAATATCTCTCATTTAGACGCTTGTATTACCCGTCTTCGTGTATCCGTGAATGATATCGGCAGCGTTGATAAAAATAGGTTGAAGAAACTCGGGGCTGCTGGAGTGCTGGAAGTGGGCAATAATATCCAAGCTATCTTCGGACCTCGTTCGGAAACGATCAAAGGACAAATGAAAGATATCATGGATGGGAAAAGGCCTCGTAAGGTTGAAGCGTCTCCGGAAAAAGGCGTCGAAAACCAAATCGAGGATATCATTCCGCAACCTTTACGGACAGAAGGGGCAACCCATCACTTTGTTTCACCTATCAAAGGGGAATTGAAGCCGATTACTGAAGTGCCGGATGCAGTCTTTGCCGGAAAAATGATGGGTGATGGGTTTGCCATCTTACCGCATGAAGGACTGGTCGTTTCTCCAGTGGATGGCACGATCGTTAATCTCTTCCCTACAAAACATGCAATTGGTATTGTCTCCGATGCTGGACGTGAAATCTTGATTCATGTCGGGATCGATACGGTTAAGCTGGAAGGCAAAGGCTTTGAAGCACTTGTCGCTCAAGATGATAAGGTAACAAGCGGGCAGCCGTTGCTAAAAGTCGATTTAGAATATGTTAAAAACAATGCCGCCTCCATCATCACGCCAATCGTCTTTACGAACCTTTCCGAGGGGGAAAGCGTGAAGATTGAAAAGGCTGGTACTGTAGACAGGGAAGAAGCGGACGTCATTTCCATCAAATAATAATTGTAGACAAGGAGGGCAGCTGTCATGGCTGCCCTCTATTTTCATTCCTTTATGCTTGGTATGGGCCTTATTCGGCAGGAAGGATATATTATAATAGAAGAAGACGGCAGGTTCGTGAAAAAAATGAAAAATATCCAAAGATTGAATTGACTTGTCTTAGGCCAAGTGATAATATATTAAATACACCGCTTACGACATCAAAGGCAGACAAGATTATTTTGAAACTTGCTGTTGACATGTCGCAGAGGAAGGTGCTATACTCATAAAGTTGCTAAAGCGACGTTGTGAAAAATTGCTCTTTGAAAACTGAACAAAACAAAGCGCCAACGTTAAATTTTAAGTGAGCACACACTATCAAAAAAGCAAATGAGCAAGTCAAACATTTCTTCGGAGAGTTTGATCCTGGCTCAGGACGAACGCTGGCGGCGTGCCTAATACATGCAAGTCGAGCGGATCGACGGGAGCTTGCTCCCTGAGATTAGCGGCGGACGGGTGAGTAACACGTGGGCAACCTGCCTATAAGACTGGGATAACTTCGGGAAACCGGAGCTAA
>NZ_LNNH01000032.1 GCF_001542915.1 Peribacillus simplex
CTGAGTACATATCTTTCACCAAGTCATAAATGAAAGTGAAGTCAATGGCAGCCTCCATTTTACGAACCAAATGGTTCGGTGGCACCAGTTGATCTAAAGTTATCATTTCAAGTTGATCTCGCTGAATAGAATCATGTTTAGAAAGCATCCTCATCACCTCAAGTTTTAATCCTTCAATTTTAAAACAAAAATGACTCCAGTCAAAAGTGTTCTATCTAAAAGGTAAGACAAAGTTGATTGGAACGGAAGGTACGAGACTCCTGCGGGAAAAGCGCGTCTAGGGGAGACCCCGCAGGCAAAGCCGAGGAGGCTCCCCGACCGCCCGCGGAAAGCGAGTGCCTGGAGTGGAAATCAACGTCTAAATTGTACAGGCCATAAAAATAGACAAACTCGATCTTCATCGAGTTTGTCTACAGTCTGAAGGCGCCAGTTCATGGCGCCTTCTTTGTTATTGATGGACTTTCAATTTTTGTCTTTGCTTTTGTTTTTGAGCCTTCATAATGAACCAAATGACGATAAGTGCAATCGGGATAAGCAGGAAATTCGCATATTGGGAAAAGATGGATCCCGCCTGTTCCCATCTAGGACCTAACTTATATCCTAAATAAACATAAACGCTTGTAACAGGGAGCATCGCCAAATAGGTGAATAAAATGAACTTCCAAACATTCATTTTCAGCATTCCGCATGGAAGCGATACGGCTGTACGGATTCCCGGTACAAATCGTCCAAAAAAGGCAATTCCCCCGCCATACCTTTCAAAGAATCGGTCCGCCTTATTCAACTGCTCTTCTTTAATCAAAAAGTATTTCCCAAACTTCAGCACGAGCGGTCTCCCGCCATATTTTCCCAAAGCATAAAGCGTCAGCGGTCCCGTTACCCCACCAATCGAACCGGCGAGAATGGTCAAGTATAAATTCATATCACCTTGATAAACCCAGTAACCTGCCAGCGGCAATACTATTTCAGCAGGAATGAATTCAAAGGTCAAAGCCAGCATCACACCGAAATAAGATAAAGATTTAAACGCTTCAATCATATCCATTATTATAGTTTCCATTGAGATTTCCCCATTTCCGCCTTATTACATATAATAAGGCTCCGCCTGGATTGAATTGGCGAAGCCCTTGATTTCAAAAAGGACATTTTCCATTGTATCACAAGTTCAATCACAATTTTTCATAATCTACTGATGGGTTACCATGTTTCTTATGAAGGCCTGTTGCATTGACGTGTGAAGCTTTCCTTCATTGAATTATTATTTTGTAAAAAGATGTGAAACGCAAAGAAGAAAGATAGATGACCGGATCGTTTAAACAAAGAAATGCCGCCTGCAAAATACAGACAGCATCTCCTACAAGTTCCTGGCTTTTTTTGAAAAATCCACATGGATCCACCCCAAGCTTTTTTCTGTTAAGCCGGGGTTGTGCTTCAAGTGTTAAATCATGAAGGGGGTGGAAAACGCCGCTAATCCCAGCTCGATATGCTTTTTAGCATCCGTCATCATCCCATCAAGCAATTCCTGGACCGTGGGAATATCCTCAATCAATCCGGCCACCTGGCCACCATTCATGAACCCTTCGTTAACATCCCCACGCATTGCACCATTTATATGATGCACTTCAGATGTCAAATCACGATAAGTCATGGCAGACAGACCTCGTTTTTCCAAGTCCAGGATTTTGTCCGCATATGGGGCCTTCAATACTCTTCTCACCTGGCCAACCGACCTGCCTAATATGCACGTATCATTTCCCATCGATTCAATCAATTTCTGTTTGTAGGATGGATGGAAAGGGGCTTCCTTCGTGGCGATTAGCCTGGTTCCCAACTGAACTCCCGAGGCTCCCAGCATTAAAGCCGCTGCCAATCCCTGACCATTGCCTATTCCTCCAGCTGCCAATACCGGCAGTTTCACCTGCTTGCTAATTTGCGGAATGAGGGTAAAGGTCGTCAATTCCAGGTTGGAATTGATACCGGCAGCCTCGACCCCCTCGGCAACCAACACATCAGCCCCGGCAGCCTCTGCTTTTTGGGCGTGCTTGACCGATGCCACAATAGCGATCACTTTACTCTTCTTTTGTTGCAAGGACGGAATGTAAGGGGCCGGATTTCCTGCTGACAACGAAACGACAGGTATATCATGCTTGAATACAAGATTGATTAGCTCATCTGTATATGGACTAACGTTTATCGGAATGTTCAACGCGAAATTGTTATTCGTTTTATCCTTCGTTTCAAGTATGATGGCCTCCACCTGGCCCGGGGTCATCGTACCGCAGCCGATCGTCCCAAGTCCCCCTGCGTTGGATACTGCAGCCGCTAGAGTTGCATTGCTTATATTCCCCATGCCGCCTTGAATGATGGGATATTTAATTGAAAAAAGATCACAAATATATTTCACCATTACCCCTCCCTGTCCATTTAATGTTATACTATAATCATTAGAAAAACAATTCTGACTTTTCAAAAGGAGCGCTACTATGATCATTCCATATAATAAGAAGAAGCCCCTCATTGATGAAACCGTTTTCATTGCCCCTGGCGCCTATTTAATTGGTGATATTTCCATTGGGAAAGAATCGACCATCTGGTTCAACTCCGTCCTGCGCGGTGACGAGGATTCCATCACCATAGGGGAAAAGTGCAGCATTCAAGACAACTCCACCATTCATTTATTCGAAGGCTGTCCGGTTGTCATCGAAGACGAAGTAACGGTTGGTCATAACGTAATCCTGCATGGCTGTAAAATAGGTAAACGCTCCATTATAGGAATGGGGTCAACGATATTGGATCATGTAGAAATAGGCGAAGAATGCATTGTCGGCGCGAATACATTGATTGCAGCAGGCAAAATCATCCCTCCGCGTTCACTCGTAATCGGTTCACCTGGGAAAGTGGTTCGCAGATTGAATGAGAAGGACCTTGAATTGATACAGCTTTCAATAGATACATATGTTCAAAAAGGAAAGGAATTTAAAGCTTTACTCGATTGATTGTAAAATAGGGTCCTCCCTTTCTGGTGATCATTTTTCATGAAAAAAAGCCTCGGCCAGTAATCGATAGAGACTGGCTGAAGCTCTTATTCACTTAATGATCAGCGGATGATCCTTAGCATCATAGGCCTCATCTTTCCGCCATAAATCATTATTCTCCTGGAATACGCTCTCGAAGAAGCGGCTTGCCGGTTCAGCCAACACTTGATAATACTGGCTGAATAAAAGAGCAGCATGGTTCCCGTTCCATTTTGAGGGCAGCAGTTCATTTGGGAGGCCTGGATCGATGAATAAAAACTTACGGTATTCATGCACCAGATTCGTCCTTTCCACAAAGCAATCCGCATCAGACATTTCGCCCCTGCTTATGATGCTTTGGTGAACGATGAATTGTTTACTGTATTTCTCGATGAATTGTTCATATTTATTCTCGATCTCCTCCAGCTGCCAGCTCTTCTCGACAAGTGAATGATTTTCCTTTGGTCCCTTGTATTCGGAAATGAAAAAATCAACATATTCATCAATTTCATATTTCGCAATCAAAAGATCGATTTCTTTCTCGAGATCATTAGGGGAAATCCAGCACCCATTGGAAAAACTGCCAAATCCACTCCATAATAATTCTTTACGCAGATCATCCCGCAATTGCCGTTTATCTTCAGGAATCGTGTACATCAAGATGCGCCATTTACCATCCCATTCATTTGGTTTCATCTTGTAAATGCGATTGGCAGCTTCATCCATTCGCTGTACACCGCGCTCAGTCAGAAAGTAATAACTTTTATTCCCTTGCTTTTCGGATTGGATCCATCCTTGCTTAACCATCCGTGAAACGGCTACACGCACGCCCTGCTCATTATGGCCGAATTCCTTTAATAGACGAATTAAACTGCCTATCCAAATTTTACTTCCATAGTTCCGGATATAATCGCCATATATCGTAAAAATCATGGATTGCGTATTCGTTCCTATATCCTCACCTCATTCTATTGTTACCAATTTCACACGGTCCACATAATTATTATTATATCCCCTTAAACAGAAACCGCAACATCATTTCCCGGTAAATTGCGTTTTTCTCCTTTCGCTGAATGCTTGGAGTGCTTCCAATCTGTCCTGAGTCGGAATGGTCAGCTCATAGGCTTTTCCTTCTATCGCCATTCCCGTTTGCAAATCCGTATTCATTCCCTGGGTAATTGCATATTTGGCTTGAGTGACTGCGATTGGCCCATTTTTCATGATTGCTGCCGCCAACCCTTCACAGGCTGAGCGAAGCTGTTCCCTTGGCACGACCTTCAAAAGGATTCCTAATTGTAAAGCTTCTTCTGCAGTCAGTTTTTTAGCAGTGAAGATTAATTCCTTCGCCTTCATCTCACCAATCAATCTAGGCAATCGCTGTGTACCGCCTGCCCCCGGAATGATTGCCCAGCTAGTCTCCGTAAGACCTAAGGAAACGCCTTCTGCCGCAATGGCAAAATCGCATGATAGCAACCATTCGAAGCCGCCCCCCAGTGCATATCCATTGACGGCCGCAATGGTTGGCTGCGGCAACCCGGCAATGCTGGCAAAAACATCGCGGATCATTTTAACATTCCTTCTTACCTCCGAATCATTCAAACTCTTTCTTTCTTTTAAATCTGCGCCTGCACTGAATGCTTTTTCCCCTGCCCCCGTGAAAATGACCACACGGATATCACCGTCCAGATGAACCGCATCAATGACTTCCTCCAGTTCAGAAAGTGTCTCGTAGTCAAAGCAATTCAAGACCTCAGGTCGATCCACCGTTATATACCCGATTTGATTGTTCACTTCATAAATGACATTAGACATATATTCTCTCCCCTTTTATAAATCAATCCTCTTCCATTTTTTCAATGATCGCCGAAATCCCTTGCCCAACACCGACACACATCGTGGCAAGGCCGTAACGTACATTTCGCTTTTTCATTTCGTGAACAAGCGTTGTTAATATACGCGCACCGCTTGCTCCGAGTGGGTGACCAAACGCAATTGCCCCGCCATTGACATTCACTTTCTCCTGATCCAGCTTCAATTGGCGGATACACTCGACTGATTGGGAGGCGAAAGCCTCGTTCAATTCAATTAAGCCAATGTCTCCAATCGCGATATTCGCCCTCTTCAATGCCTTTTCAGTCGCAAGGATGGGACCAAGTCCCATGACTGACGGTTCCAATCCAGCTACCGCACCTGCCACATATTTGGCCAAAGGCTGCAATCCAAGTTCGCGCGCTTTTTCACCACTCATTAACAGCAAGGCTGAAGCTCCATCGTTCACACCAGAGGCATTACCGGCCGTTACAGTTCCGCCCTTAAAAATCGGTTTAAGTTTTTCCAGCTTTTCGATGGTCGTTTCAGGACGGGGATGTTCATCATTAATGAAAATGACCTCATTCCCCTTACGATCCGTATATCTGACCGGTACGATTTCATTGAAAAACCGATCATTTTCCATTGCATTTTTCGCTCGTTGCTGGCTCTGAAGTGCGAATCGATCTTGTTCTTCCCGCGAAATGGAAAAACGCCGTGCGACATTTTCCGCTGTCTGGGGCATGGAATCCACACCATACATCTCTTCAAGCTTTTCATTCGTGAAGCGCCAGCCGATCGTCGTATCCTGGAGCTCCATTGCTCCCCGGGGAAATTCACTTTCAGGTTTGGCCATGACGAATGGGGCCCTTGTCATGCTTTCGGTGCCGCCTGCGATATAAATCTCTCCTTCACCTGCAGCTATTGACCGTGCACCATACATGACGGCATCCAATCCAGATCCGCACAATCGATTAATGGTCGTTCCGGCCACAGTTACGGGAAGACCGGCCAATAACGCGGACATTCTCGCCACATTGCGATTGTCCTCCCCTGCTTGATTTGCATTCCCGAAGATGACATCATCGATTTGTTTTGGCGGAAGCGCCGGATTGCGTTCCATCAGCGCCCTGATCACAACGGCACCTAGGTCATCCGGGCGAACGCTCTTCAAAGCGCCTTTATATCTACCGATGGGTGTTCTTACAGCATCGACAATCACGACATCTTTCATTTCCTCACCAACTCTCCATCTTTTGTATAATCATACACGCCCCTGCCTGACTTGCGGCCAAGCCTGCCCGCTTTAACATACTGTTCAAGCAGCGGCGCCGGACGGTACTTCTCTCCAAGCTTGCTATGTAAATACTTTAGGTTATTTAAACGGGCATCCAATCCAACCAAATCCCCCAGCTCGAATGGCCCCATCGGGTAATTCAGCCCTAACTTAATGGCCTTATCAATTTCTTCGGGTGTCCCTAAACCCTCTTGAAGCATATAAAACGCTTCATTTCCTACGAGGCAGCTGATCCTGCTCGTCACGAACCCTGGAAATTCATTGATGACCACGGTCTCTTTCCCCATTTTTCCGGCAACTTCCTTAATTACGGCTGCCGTTTCATCACTTGTTTCAAGTCCGCGCACAATTTCCACGAGCGGCATCTTTTGAACAGGATTAAAAAAATGCATGGCAATCGTTTTTTCGGGGCGTTTACCATAAGATCCAATTTCAGTCGGGCTCATGGTGGAAGTATTCGTTGCAAAGTAACAGGCTTCGTTTGCATACTCTTCAAGCGTTTCAAAAACGGCTTTCTTAATTTCCGGTTTTTCCGGAACGGCCTCTATGATTAGATCGGCAGCAGCTGCCGCTTCTTTCAAATTGGAAGAATATGAAAATCTATTTTTTGCGGAAGCCGCTTCCTCCTTGCTGATTTTTTGATAACGGACACCCTTCTCAAAAATGGAATCAATTTCATTTTTTGCGCTTTCCAATGCCGTTTGACTCACATCCACCAATATTACATCGAATCCTCCAGTTGCCCCTACGTAGGCTATTCCCCTGCCCATGACCCCGGACCCGACGATCACTAGATTTTTAATCATCAACCATTCCTCCTTTTACTTAAAGAGGGCCGGCTACAACGAATCAGATCAGCATTCATCCATACATGAATTACTTATCCGACAATCGTTTTGCCAGCCATCTATTTATGTTCGATTAAATGCCGAAAGGATTCAAGGGACGGCTTCCATGATAGGAAATGATGCTTTTCGTTTCTGTATAAAGATCGAGTGTTTCAATACACAGCTCACGTCCGAATCCTGATTGTTTATACCCTCCGAAAGGGGTTCCAGGAAAAGCGGAGAATGGGCAGTTCACCATGACGATTCCCGCTTCGATTTGATTGGCCACTCGGGTCGCACGTCCGCCATCCTTTGTCCAAAGCGCTGAACCTAGTCCAAACTCTGTATCATTCGCGAGCCTGATGGCTTCTTTTTCATCTTTAAATTTCATAATGACGACCACGGGACCGAATATTTCCTCTTTCACTACATTCATATCATGATTGACATTGGCAATGACCGTCGGCTCAAACCAGTAGCCTCCTTCAAAGCCTTCAATGACCGCCGGCTTTCCGCCGGTTAGGATATCCGCACCATCCGAAATGGCCGATTGAACATAATTATTGATGACATCCAATTGCCCCTGATCTATAATGGCCCCGACATGCGTTTCTTTATCGAGCGGATTGCCCAATTTCAATTTCTTCGTTTTTTCTACAAACTTGGCAACGAATTCATCATAAATGTCTTCATGCACATATAGACGCGATCTCGCTTCGCAAGATTGTCCGGTATTGTAGAAAATGCCATATAGGGAGCCATCGATAGCTGCTTCAAGGTCGGCATCTTCAAAAACGATATTAGGAGATTTTCCGCCAAGCTCCAATGTTACCCTCTTTAATGTTTGGGAAGCTTTGCCCATGAGGTCCCTGCCGATTGGCGTAGAACCAGTGAAGGCGACCTTATTCACGTTAGGATGCTCGACTAGGTAATTCCCTACGTCCGCTCCAGGACCAGGGATGATATTGACCACCCCGGACGGCACACCCGCTTCCAAACAGATTTCCCCTAAGACGATGGCAGTCAGCGGCGTTAAGGAGGCCGGCTTGACGATCACCGAGCAGCCAACTGCAATTGCAGGGGCAATTTTCCAAGCTGCCATCATCATTGGATAATTCCAAGGAATGATTTGGGCGCAAACTCCCACTGGCTCTTTCTCGGTATAGTTATGGAATTGGCCAGGTACGTTATTGACAGATCCGCGGTGCGCAACTAAAGCACCTGCATAAAATTCGAAATCCTCTATCGCCTGCATGACTTGGCCCTGCGCTGCCGATATGGATTTTCCGCTGTTCAACACTTCCAGCTCAACCAATTCATTGAAGCGGGAACGCATGATTGCCGCAATTTTATTCAATACACGGGAACGTTTATTAATCGGGGTTTTCTTCCATTTACCTTTATCAAAAGCTTCACGTGCAGCTTGAACCGCCTTTTCCGCATCTTCCTTAGTGGCTTTTGCCACCTTGGCGATGATTTCGCCAGTTGCAGGATTGCATGCATCCAAAGTCGATCCGTTAGAGCTTTCCACTCTTTCCCCATTAATGATCAGGTGGTAATAATCACGTTTCGTTTCCGCTTTTTCAAATGCCGCCTCTTGAACTTTAACCATGTAATCCCTCTCCCTTTTTATATTACTTTCCTATGAACTGAGCTTTCCTTTTTTCGGTGAACGCTGCCACGCCTTCAGCAAAGTCCTGCGTCAAACCGGCGATTCGCTGGCCTTCCGCTTCTTCGGTTAAGTATTCATCCAATGAAAGGTGATAGGTTGCCTCTAAGTATCTTTTGATCAAGCCGATTGCTTTCGTCGGCTTGGCTGCGATATTCCCTGCAAAGGCCCTCAATTGCTCGTTCCATTCATCCACACCGATCACTTTCGTTGCGAGTCCGATGGCTTTTGCCTCGGAGGCAGTGACCTTTTCTCCCAATAAGGATAGTTCCAAGGCCTTCGCATGGCCAACGATTCGCGTGAGGTAGTACAGGTTGCCTGAATCAGGTATCAAACCGATATTGACAAAAGCATTTATAAAACTGGCATTTTCGGAAATTAGCCGAAAATCGCATGCAAGTGCCAGGCTGAAGCCGGCCCCTGCCGCCACACCGTTTACTGCCGCAATGATAGGTTTTTCGCAACGAGAAATTTGCTGCATCATCGGGCCGTAGTCCTCACGGAGCACTTGACCTAAATGCTTGCTTTCATCCACTTCCGATAAATCCTGTCCCGAGCAAAAGGCCCTGCCTTCCCCGGTGATGATAATGGCACGTACAACGTCAGATTCCGCAGATGCTTTGATCGCTTTCTTTATTTCCCCATTCATTTGGGAAGTAAAGGCATTAAGTTTATCAGGACGGTTCAAAGTAAGCCAAGCGACTCCATTTTCAACCCTATATGTGATCGTTTCGTACATAGAGCACTCCTTATCCGCCTGTGAATTTAGGCTTTCTTTTTTCAACAAACGCACTCATTCCTTCTTTTTGGTCCCCTGATGCAAAAAGAAGATAGAAGTTCTTCCGTTCAAACTGCATCCCCTCATATAAGGAATGGTCAACGGCTTTATTGACGGATTCTTTAATCAGCCTTACCGCCAAAGGAGGTTGCTTCGCAATCTTTTGAGCAAAATCAACCGCTTCTTCCATTAATAATTCAGGAGCGACGATCTTATTTATGAAACCATAATGCAGGGCTGACTTTACATGGATTCTCTCGGCTGTCAATATCCATTCAAGCGCCTTCGTTTTGCCCACCAATTTCGTCAGCCTCTGCGTTCCTCCTGCACCAGGCATGACTCCCAACGTGACTTCCGGAAAGGAAAATTGGGTGTCGCTGGCAGCAACCAGGAAATCACAGGCTAAGGCAAGCTCGAAGCCACCACCGAATACAAAGCTTTTCACAGCCCCGATTATTGGCTTCCTGATTAAATTGATTCGATCCCAATCGGCAAATTGATTCGTTAACTCCAAAGTGATTGGGCTGTCATTCACCATCTCGTCAATATCTGCCCCGGCAGAAAATGCTTTTCCATTTCCAGTCAGCAAAATCACCTTCACTTGGGAATCGATGTCGAATGCTTCCATCGTCGAAACGATTTCACTGATCATCTTCCTATTAAGGGCATTCAATTGCTTCGGCCTGTTTAAAAAGATGAATCCAATGCCGTCCTCGATCGACGTTTCAATGAACTGGAGCGCATTCATTTCATTTCTTCGCCAATCATCATCGTCACTAACTTCCCTGCAAAGCCCATTAAGTCTTTCCCCGATGCTTTTCCTTCTGGGGAACTCATTCCTTTTTGGAGGGCATCATGGTTTTCATAATACATTTCACATAGAATGTGATATTCAGAGTCTTTGCCCATTGGAGTCCCGATTATTTTAGTGACCTCCATTTTTTGAAGACCAGGGATTTTTTCCGTTAACGGACCGTGGACATTGAAATAGTGCTCATCGAATTCTTCCTTGTTTTCAGGTTGTTTATATAGGGCAATTAGCTTTATCATGTTAGAAAACCTCCATTTATTAGATCATTTTTATCATCGGTTTCATTGCTTCGAACGGGTTTTTACATGCTTTGCAATATAAGATGCTGCGGCAGGCTGTCGGGCCGAATATATTCTCCATCGTGACATATGTTGATTCACAATACGGACAATCTATATGCCATGATCCATCTTTTTTCATTTGTCTGGGAGGGGGGGAGATCCCGAAAACCTTCAATCCAGCTTTCCCTTTTTCCGTAATACGATCGGACGTCCAGGAAGGGCAGCGCAAAAATGTAACGCTTACATTCCTTACCGTTGGAAGCTGTTTTACAGCCGTCTCCACATTTTTCTGAATGATTGGCAATGCCGGGCATCCCAGAAAGGTCGGCAGCATTTTCACCGATACGTCCGGGCCCGAAACCGTCACTTCTTCAACCATTCCCAAATCCAGAATGCTTACTGTATCGATTTCGGGATCTTTAACGTCTTCCAGAAGCTTATATATTTCATCTGAGTTTATCAGTACGGTCGACATGATATCCCTCCCCTTTTCTCTAATGGTTCACCATGAAGCAGCTTTATCGGACGCATACACTTCGCTTAACGTTTCGAGCGCCGTTTCCAAATCCTCCGTGTGCACGCCGTTTCGCCCATCACCTTTGGCCATGCCCATTTCAAATGTGGTAACTAAGCCTACACTTTCAAAAACCGGGGTGATGGCCTCGATCCATTTCTTCCGTAAGGTCGCTTCGCCCTCTATCAAGCCTTGCTCCACCATTTCTTCGCCATATTGTCCAAGTGAAAACACGCCGGCGAAATTCGGTAAGGTTTTCTCAATCGCTGCTTTCATTTTCGAAACCGCTTCCTCGTGATCCGAACCAAGCAATTGGACGAACCACAATTTCCAGTGCATCAAATGATAGTAAAGTTCCATCTGTACCTTTTGCGCGACTTCAGCAAGCGGTTCATAAGAGCTTGATTGCAGAGATTGAATCTTGATCGCTTTAGCCTGAGTGTAAAAATAATTCCGTACCACTGCAAAGGCCCAATCATAATCAGGGTCTTTCATATAATGTCCGGGACCATTGGCAGCTTCGAGAATGATGGCATTGCGCCGTTCATTGGCGGGACGGTCGTGGGCGAGCCGATCTGCCGTTCCCTCCCCGATTTCTTCCAATAATTGATAAAATATCGCGGCATGCCCCATCGTATCTTGGGCTATCGAGGAGGATGCCACATCTTCCTCGATATGGGGAGCGAGCCCCAGCCATTCAGAACCACGATATGCATGGATAAAATCATCATCGGCCAAGTGAAGCAGCAATTCCTTGATTGCCGTGTTCTTCAATGATTCATTCTCCATCTTTCACACCTCCCGCCCAAGACATTATTTCTTTTTCATCGAGCATTTCCTGCTCATACTTCCGCCATTTTTTCTTCAGGTACCCATATCCTTTTGTGGTCCTGTAATCTTTGTTGTCCATACGCTGAAGCGTTTTCTTCTCATCGGCCGTCATTTTCCGTATATCCTGTCTTTTGACGACCCAGATATCATCAACTGCTTCTCGTCTCATGAAATTCTCCTGTGCCATCATGATGGCGATATCCTCATTCGGGGCCAGCAGGCTAAACTGATATTGAACGGGCGAGGATTTCGTTTTACGGCTAAATACTTCAAATTCTTCAAAGTAAGTTGCTTGTCTTGGTTCCATACCTTCCTTCCCCCTCCCTTAGATGACCTTCGGAGCCAAGGCTTCCCGTACCCATTTATTATTTTCATAGGAAATTCTTCGAAGATTCAGGCGATCCTGTGAACGTGGTCCTTCATTCCTCGCCATCACCTTCAATTTGCTCCAATCAGGTTGCTTGTATATCCAGGTTTTCGATTCTTTATCAAATCGAAGGGTTTCATCCGGGATGGTATAGCCGAGTGAAAGGATCCGCTTCACATATTTGGAAAAGAAGGCCTGGCGAAGCTCTTCATTCGTACTCGTTCTGATTCTGTACCTAATCGTTACATCCTGTTTGGATGACCCCACCTCATTCTTGCTTGGAGGGCCAAAGAAAAGCAGCAATGATTCCCACCAATAATCGATCGAGTCCTGAACCAATCTCCTTTGTTCTTCCGTCCCTTCGGCCAAAGCCATGATGATCGCCTCGCCATGCTGGGCGTGAAAAACTTCTTCGGCACAAATCCGGTGTAACGCACGGGAATATGGTCCATATGAAGCGCCTAGCATATTCGTTTGGGAGATGATCGCCGCCCCGTCTACAAGCCAGCCAATCAAGCCCGCATCTCCCCAAGTCTTGGCCTCCATATGGAAGACATTATGAAACTTTAAATCTCCATTAAATAAATCCTGCATAAGATCATCCCGTTTTTTGCCGAACGGCTTTAGCAAATCCTCGACGACACGAAGCAATAATTGTCCATGCCCCATTTCATCCTGTACCTTTGCCATGATTCCAAGTTTCCTATTTAAAGTTGGAGCTTTAGGAACCCATTCCTTCTCTGGAAGCGCCCCCATGATTTCACTGATGCCATGCATGGAAATTAACTTGATGAGAGTCCCTCGGTAATCTTCAGGCATCCAATCATCAGCTTCTATCTTTTCCCCTGCTTCGATCCTGGCAATGAAATGTTTCAGCTTTTCTTGTTCTGCCATCTCATTTAAAAGAATGTTCATCTAAAACACCTCTTATCCGGTAATGTATATAACGTTAATATAACGTTATTATAAGTAAATGTTATATTAAATGCAAGACAATTCCGTCTTTTGTTCTGACAAAAAGGAAATTACCGGAAGGAACGTGGATTTTAAACGCAGACGTTTCCACTTTGTTAGATTCCGTTGGACAGCCTTCCAGTGCATCATCCAGATCATCGGATCATTCTGCGGAGACTGCATCATCCCCTTTTATAGGAAGTTATGTTACCGCGCTTTTTTATGACTGACAATCGTCTCATCGCTCCATAACTTACCCTGAGGGACAGCGCCATTCACCGTAAGGTATTTACGTTTCCCGCTCAAACACTGAGAATTTCATCTTTACGTTTATCAACAATACGAATCGCTTTTCCTTCCGAACGGGGAATGGTTTTTGGGGCGTTAATAATGATATCCATCGTTACCAGACATGTCGATTTCATTTGCTGTAGAAGTCTTTTCCTTAATTTCACTACATTTTCGTGATCAAGGTCTTCTCCTACCCCCTTATAGAAACCGCTTTC
The DNA here is from genome assembly GCF_001542915.1 of Peribacillus simplex. Classification (GTDB taxonomy): domain Bacteria; phylum Bacillota; class Bacilli; order Bacillales; family DSM-1321; genus Peribacillus; species Peribacillus simplex_B. The sequence goes on from NZ_LNNH01000032.1 coordinate 13,659, forward strand.
AATTTCGATGTGCAATTCAACGCTATCCATTTGCCCCTTCTTCACAAGGTGGATTTGATAATGCGGAACAATTCCTTCCATCTGGAATAACACACGTTCGATTTCAGACGGAAATACATTTACTCCTCTTACTATGATCATATCATCCGTCCTGCCTTTGACCCGGGACATTCTTGTTGTCGTCCGCCCGCATGTACACGGCTCACGGGTAATGGAGGCGATATCACCCGTTCGGTAGCGGATGATCGGAAGCGCTTCTTTCGTGAGGCTTGTAAAAACAAGTTCCCCGTCTTCGCCCTCATCAACAGGTTCAAGGGTTTCGGGATTAATGACTTCAACGAGAAAATGATCTTCTGCAATATGCAGCCCATTCTGTGCTTGATGACATTCAATCGCTACACCCGGCCCCATGATTTCACTAAGGCCGTAAATATCAACCGCCTTCAACTTCAATTTCTTCTCAAGTGTTGCCCTCATTCCCTCTGACCACGGCTCAGCTCCGAATATTCCATAATCAAGCCCATTATCAGCTGGATCGATCCCCATTTCTTCCATTTTTTCTGCAATGTTCAAGATATACGAAGGGGTTCCGCAAATGCCACGCGGCTTGAAGTCATTGATGATCGTAATCTGGCGATCGGTATTCCCCCCTGAAATGGGCACAGTGGCAACCCCTAATTTCTCTGCACCGCAATGGAGACCCAGTCCGCCTGTAAACAGCCCATATCCATATGCATTATGGAAAACATCTGACTTCCGGCCTCCTGCAGCCACAATCCCGCGGGCGACGATCGTTGCCCAATTCTCCAAATCGTTTTTCGTATACCCCACTACGGTAGGTTTCCCGCTTGTGCCGGATGAAGCATGTATCCTAGCCACCTGTTCCATCGGAACGGCGAACAATCCGAATGGATACTGATCACGGAGAGTCTGTTTTTTTGTAAAAGGCAGTTTCGTCACATCATTCAGTGTCTGAATATCTGCCGGATCAAGGCCCATCTCTGAAAATTTCTCTCTGTAATAAGGTACCTGTTCAACTACATAGCGTATCGTTTTTTTGAGGCGTGCCAATTGCATACTTTCCATCTCGGCACGGGTAGCCGTTTCAACTTCAGGATTGTACATGGTTTCAAGTCCCCCTCTTTTTTGCTCGTTTTCCAGTCCGCCCTTGCCTATAACGTAATTTTAACGAATATATATATTATCGTTATACTTATTTTTAAGATTAATACGCCGCTTTCGACCTGTCAATATTATTTTTTGAATTTAAAGAAAATTTAAAATTATAATTTACATTATTTTCTGACCATGTTAATTTTACAGTGGCTGTCGAATAGCTCGGCAAAGGACATTAGAGGAAGGGTGATTTCATGACCATCGACATTGATCAAGATATGCATGAGTACCATTACGACCAAATCAAGCAAGTGCTGGCAGACGAACCATATGCCTCTTTTCTAGGGATGAAGTTGACGAAGCTTGGTCCTGGCGAAGCTGAAGCTGAATTGACCCCAAGTGGACATATGCTAAATAGCCACGGAGCGGTACACGGTGCCATTATCTTTTCGCTTGCTGATTATGCGTTCGCTGCTGCCAGCAATTCATATGGCAAAGTAGCGGTCGGCGTTTCCAATGGCATTCAATTCATCTCAGCTGGCAAACGTGGAGAAACCCTAGTCGCTCGGGCAAAGGAGATTAAGAAAAACCATAAACTCGCATGGTACCATATCGAAGTGGCAGCCGAAGGCGAACTGATTGCAACGATGGAGGCGATGGTGTACCGGAAGAATCAATATTTCGTTGACCAAGATGAATAAGCAGCCTCTGAACCGGACGGATCCTTGACCTGCCCGGTTTTTCACTTGTACTGAAAAAGCCAGGTGAATAAAAAAATCAGGCAAGCAAAGGGGAGTCCCGATTCCGGAACTCCCCTTTGCTTGATTGTAACTCATCCAAGTGCCAATCTTTGTTGCTAGTTTTTGACCTCAATGGAATCGGTCACCTTCACCCATTCCCCCTGACCACTTACGATTGGTTCCCCATTCCGATAAACCATTTTCCCTCTGCTTAAGGTAGCAGTGATTTGACAAGGAAAAGTATGGTCCAGGTAAATGCTTTGCTTATGTTTCGCGAAAAAATTCGTTTCCGAAGCTTCGTGGATCCCATCAAGGGAAACAATCGCAAGATCCGCATCCAGTCCCTCCATGATTCTTCCTTTCCTCGAGGAGAGGCCAAATCGTTCAGCCGGCCCTGATGCTGTCCATTCAGCCACTTTGTAAAGCGGGATTCCATATGACCCTGCCAGTTCTATCATCGACATGAGTGAAAATTGTCCGCCGCTTATTCCGCCCCATGCTTCAAAAAGATTATGTACCTCCGGATCCTTCATCTCATAGGGACATGGCGAGTGGTCCGAGGAGATCATATCGAATTTCCCTTCCATCAAACACTCGATCAATTTTTGTTGTTCTTCACTGGCCCTTAATGGGGGGGCACATTTTGCAACCGCACCTTTTTTGACTAAATCACCTTGATTGAATAATAAATAATGCGGACACGTTTCCACCGTTACATCCAGTCCGCGCTGTTTGGCAGCTTCTATTTTTTCTATGGCCAAGCCACTGCTAATATGGACAAAGTGCAGCGGGCAGCCCGTTAACTCCGCATATGCAATCGCACGCTCGACAGCTTCCGCTTCTGCCTGCACAGGTCTTGTAGCCGCATAATCGTCAGCACTGAATAGACCTTCCTTCTCTTTTTCCTGCTTCAACCATTGAGTGATCGGGTCACTTTCCGCATGAAGAGCCAAGACCTTGCCCAACTCTGCGATCTTCTTCATTCCATGTAAAAGGGTGAAATCATCTGCACGTTCAAATTCTTCATTTCCCGTTGCCGAGAGAAAAGCTTTAAACCCGATGACTCCTGATTTTGCGAGCGCTTCTAGTTCATCGACATTGCCAGGCACCAAGCCTCCCCATAATCCAAAATCTATAATCGACTTCCCTTCGCCGATTTTCCCTTTTTCAAGGAGGGCTTCACGGTCAATGGTTGAAGGGATACCATTCAATGGCATATCGAAATATGTCGTGCATCCACCCGCAGCCATCATTTGCGAGCCCGTTTCAAAGCCTTCCCAATGAACGCGTCCAGGTTCACTGAAATGCACATGGACATCGATCATTCCAGGAAAAATATGCTGACCATCCGCCTCATACTCTTGAACGGCGTTCCCCTCAAGGCGATCGTCAATCTTGACAATCACTCCATCTCGGATTGCAAGATCGGCTTTCTTCACTTCACCAGGAAAAACTACATTCCCATTGCGGATAATAAGATCATAAACTGACATCCAGACCACTCCCCTTAAATAATTTCATAAACTTAAAACGCCCCCCTGGATACCGCAGCTTGCTCCGCCTTTCCTACATATACATCAAGCGCAGCCTGCAAAGCCTCCCCTCGATTCACTTGGAATCCTTGACGCAGCAGGACAGCTTCCAAGGACGCGAGCACAAAGAGGATGTTTTCTTTTCTGCAGCTGAATCCCATGGTGCCAATTCTCCATATTTTCCCGTGGAGAGGACCGAACGAGGAGGCGATCTCGATGCCGAATTCATTCAGCAGCATGGACCGGACGGCTTCCCCATCGATTCCAGCTGGAATTTCAACACAAGTTACACAAGGGAGTTTGTTTTGGCCATTCCCGAACAGCGTCAGCCCCATCGCTTTGATCCCTTCCACCAATGCCGCTTCATGAAGTTCATGACGGGCAAATCGGGCTTCCAGACCTTCTTCAAGCACAAGGCGCAAGCCTTCACGCAACGCATAAATCATGGATGTCGCTTCCGTATGGTGATTCAAGCGCCGCGGTCCCCAATAATCCTGGAGCATGCTTAAATCAAAATAATTACTGGTGATGGGACGGCGGTTAGACACCCTTCGATTGTCTTCGGCGGTCGCAATGCCGCGCTCCACTTTTTTGCGGGATTGAATGATTTTTTCGATGCGGTCATTATACGTGATCGGAGCCATTCCTGAAGGAACGGACAAGCATTTTTGTGTCCCGCCGATCAATCCATCAATGCACCATTCATCCACCTTCACATCCGTGCCCCCGATAGATGCGACCGCATCGACAACAAGCAGGACATCCAGTTCGCGGCAGGCCAGCCCAATTTCCTTCAATGGCTGCATACAACCCGTCGAAGTCTCTCCATGTACGATTGCCGTTATCTTAGGAGAAACCTTCTTGATTTCCGCAATGATGACTTGCGGATCGAATACTTCTCCCCAAGGGCATTCAATCGTATGGACTTCGGCACCGTACCGTTCACAAATTTCCACCAGCAGGTGACCGAATCTTCCAAAAATGGGGACGAGGACTTTATCACCTGGTTCAATGATGCTGCACAGGAGCGCTTCATTCCCTGACCTCGATGTGCCGTCTATCGGGAACGCCCATGTATTTTTCGTCTGAAAAACCAAACGCAGCATCTCCATCACTTCATTCATGATCGAGGTGAATGCAGGATCGAATTGCCCTAAAATCGGCGTGCTCATCGCTCTTAAGACACGCGGGTCCACCTCGACCGGCCCCGGCGTCATGATCGTTCTCATCGGTGTATTTAATTCTGAATATGCCATTTTTCCCAGCTCCTTTTAATAGGCTAATTTATAGAGGACTTCGCTTAAAACATCGATTCCCCTTTCTAAATCCGGAACACTTGTAAACTCCTTAGGCGAGTGGCTGATTCCACCCTGACTGGGAACGAACAACAAGCAGGTCGGACAGAAAGAACCAAATACCTGGGCATCATGACCGGCTCCACTGACAATATCCTGATAAGGTATATGTTTATCCTCGGCAATCCGCCTTGCAAGCTGATTCATTTCCATATCCATCGCAACGGGTTTGACATCCATCCATTGCGAAACCTCCAGCTTCATTCCTGCTTTTTTCGCCAATCCATCAAAAGAAGAGAAAATTTCCTTGCAAAACAAATCAAGTATCACTTCTTCATGATGCCTGATATCAAGGGTGAACTCCACTTCACAAGCAATGACATTGGGAACATTGGGAATAACATTCAATCTGCCGACCGTCGCCACTAAATGCGGGTCCATCCCCTTCGCTTTGTTCGTTAAGAAGGAGATGAATTCCGACGCGGTGCTGACTGCATCCTTGCGGTAGGACATGGGGGTGGTTCCCGCGTGATCGCTTTCTCCAACGACTTTTACCGTATAGCGGCGCTGTCCGACAATATGGCTGACGACGCCTATCGCATTTCGGTTCTTTTCGAGGACCATCCCTTGTTCGATATGGATTTCGACGAATCTGTCAATATCGTTGCGGGCAGGCGTTTTATAGACTTCGGGCCCAAATCCCGCTTTCTTCATCGCTTCCACAAAAGGGATTCCCTCTGTATCTTCCATATCCTTTACATGATCTAGATCATAGATTCCTTGGATATTCCTCGAGCCCCAAAACGTAATGGGGAATCTGCTTCCCTCTTCTTCACAAAAGGAGACGACCTCTATCGTTTTTCGAGGCTGCCCATATATTCTATATAACTTTTTAACCGCAAGGAAGCTGGCGATGACCCCGTAAGCGCCATCGTATTTTCCCCCATCCTTGACTGTATCGATATGGGAGCCGGTCAGGATCGTCCCACTTGCCGAATCCGCCCCCTCAAGCCTGCCAAACAGGTTCCCTACACTATCAAAATAGGTAACAAGGCCTTCCTTATCCATCTCACCCTTCATTGCAAGCTGAGCACTCAGCCATTCCTCGGAATACAATAAACGGGTCACCCCTTTATTTTCCGTCGCTCCAAAAGAGGCCAACCACTCAATCAATGAAGCAACATCACCCGTTTCATCCATGAATTTTTCAATTTGGATTTCCATCACATCTCTTCCCTTCCCAGATTCAGTCATGTCATGAATATTCACAAACATGTGTTATCTATTATTTTACTTCCTTTCGCCTCTAACTTCATTGACGAATCTGTCAGGATTTTGATGTTTTTTTGTGCAAAACAACCAATGTACCAATCTTCTAAGTTTATATAAAGAAGAGAGCACCCATGAAACTAGCCCCCCCTCCTCTTTTCAACTTGTATAATTCGAACCTAAGCCCAATTCCCTCAAAAGCTTACGGTAGGCGATCGACGTCTTATCTGCCGCGATATGCGCTTCCGCTTGAAGGTCAAGAGGCAGCTCCTCCGGCTTTTGATTTTCCACCATCGCCCTATCTTCATTGAATATCTGCAGATTAAATTCATACGTATCCTCAATCGGGGCATCCACATCGAAATTACGGGCCATCGGCGAAAACATTCTTGTCTTACGTGCCGAAACCGGACTGGCACAATTCAAGATATGGAGTTTTCCATCATACGGGAAATGAACGGTCAGCCTTGCCGCAAGCGGCGGAAATATATCGAAAACCCGAAGCCATTCGAAGTTGGCAGGCTCTAGGTGCTTCATGCCTTTTCCATAATTGCTGACGGAACTTAAATATTCAACATGCAGGCCATACTCCGTTTTATCCACCTTATAGCTGGGGACGATCTGGTTATTACGGTCAGCGAAGCTTTCCGAATGAACCCAAGCGAAGTGGGACACATCCAAGAAACCTTCCATCTGCCGGCCGGCAGAGCCGGCAATGTCAATGGAAGGCGGAAGGATATTCAAATATCCCTCATCCTCCCACGCAGGCAATTCCGGAATGTCTTCTTCATCACTCGCAATCGATGTCCATACCAAGCCGTAACGCTCGACAGTTGGATAAATATTAATGCATAGCCGCGGGGAAATCTTGGCACCGGGATGTGCAGGTATCCCGGTACAATCACCTTCCGGACCATACCTGAAACCATGGTACGGGCATACGATATCATCTCCATCAACCCATCCCATGCTTAACGGCACCCCTCGATGGAGGCAAAGGTCCCTTGCAACGATGATCTTCCGATCGACCCGATATAGGACAAGGTGTACATCAAGAAGTTTAATGCCTATCGGCTTTTCTGCCACTTCCTCGACTGCCGCTACAGGAAACCAATATCCGGTTAATACATCCCAGTCCTTTTTACTGAATGTGCACTCTTTCGGAAATGGCGTTACTCTTTTTTTCTTGTATGAACCTATCCCTTCACCCATGTTATGCACTTCCCCTTCGGACTTTTTTTGTAAATAATAACAAAATTATTATATTTTGTCATTAACTATGTTATAAAACCTCACATTTGATGAACGCCCAAATGTCCAACAACGAAATTTGTAAGATATGTCAAAGGGTTTGTATGATATGATAATGAAAATCCGCTAAGCAAGTCCATAAAACTACATTTATCAGAATGAGGTGTTCCATATGAAGGTAACAGAACTTTTGACATTGCCCGCATTAGCCGGCATGAATGTAATTGCAGGGGAAACAGGGACCGATCGGGAGGTCTACACAGTCAACATGATGGACGCTCCAGATATCATCCACTTTTTAAAGCCTAACGAACTTCTTGTAACCACCGCTTATCACGTAAAGGACAAGCCGCACCTTTTGTCATCCCTTGTCGAGGCAATGGCCAATCAAGGCTGCGCAGCACTCGGAATAAAGACAGGGAGGTTCCTGACGGAAATCCCTGAAGCTGTATTGGTTCTCGCAAACGAATTATCCCTCCCGATCATCGACCTGCCTCACGAATTGTCTCTTGGGGAAATCATCAACTACACATTGCGGGGGATATTGGATCAACGGGCAGCAGAGTTGGCATTTGCCATGGAAACCCATAAGCAATTCACCGATTTAATCATGCGCGGCAAAGGTATCGAGAAATTACTTGATCATTTATCCGAAATGATTGGATATCGCATTCTTTTAGTTGACCAATACCTTAAACCGCTATCCCGTCCAATATCCACATCCGGAATTATTCCAATAATCAAAAAGATGCGTGGTGCAGGCTTTCGATTTAATAAAACAAAAGCTTCGTCCTTTTCCTTTACATCCCTTACCAACCAACAAACCTATACCATTTTCCCCATATACATGGACGAAAAAAAGTTTGGTTATTTGACGATAGCAGGAGAGGTCAAGTCGAGCGATAACCTTTTAACACTGACGATAGAGCAAGCCACAAACGTCATCTCCTTCGCTCTAATGAAGGAACACGCACTTAAACAGCACGACCGGAATATCCGGAATGATTTCTTCCTTCATTTTCTTGATGGCAATTTTTCTTCACAAGAGGAAATCACAAACCGGGCTAAAGAGTTTTCCTTACGCAATGAACAAGCGTATATTTGCGCAGTCGGCAAGATCGACGGACCCGAATCTACGAAAAGCTATACACAGCTGCAAAGGCAGGCCGATTCGATTTTTCAATCCTTGGAAGATGAACTTCATCTATCACCCCATCCCATTCATCTCTTCACAAAAGGAAAGAAATGCATTCTCTTATACGAAGTCAATGAAGTTTCTGCGGATGTTCTCCAATATGTCGAAGCCTCGTTAAAATCATTGCAAAAAATCACAGCCAGCCAGTTCGGTTGCACGATTTCTTTCGGCATAAGCACAAGGAGCCCGAGTTTTTTACAAACCAAGAATTCGTATAAAGAAGCGAACGACTCCCTCATTGAAGGAGGTCTCGCAAAAAAGACCGAATACATCCAATCATTCAGGACGAAGGACATCATGGAATTATTGAGGATCATTCCCGAGGAAGACTTGAAGAATTTCTACTTTTTTGCCTTGCAGGGATTTTCCAAGATCATTACCGAGGAGGAGCAGTCCTTATTGCAAACATTATCTGTATATCTTGAAACACATTGCCAAATATCCGAAACGGCTAAACGGTTGTTCGTTCATAGGAACACCGTCGTGTACAGACTGGAGAAGTGTGAAGAACTACTCGGCAAAAGCTTGAAAGACCCGGAGACAACACTCCAAATACGACTTGCCCTTCGCATTAAATCATTGCTAAATGGATGATCCGCCCTACTCCCTTCCGCACTTTATGCAGTTTGCTCATATGATTATACAAAAATTGTCTAAAATAACTAATGACAATTTTCTGATTTTTTATTATGATATACTTCATAACAAACGTGTGTTATATAATATAACATTAAATGAAGGAAGGGAGTTTTTATATGAATAAGTTCAAAACCTTCTCGTTAGGTCTTCAACACGTTCTTGCCATGTACGCAGGAGCGATCCTCGTACCAATCATCGTCGGCGCTGCATTGGGTGGGGCTCACCTCTCAACAGCTCGCCTACCTGATTGCCATTGACCTATTAACCTGTGGAATTGCTACTCTATTGCAATCTTGGAAAAATGAATTTTTTGGCATAGGACTACCCATCGTTTTGGGGACATCTTTCGTAGCCGTCACCCCCATGATCTCCATTGGCAGCCATTATAGCATTTCCGCCATATATGGAGCGATCATCGCAGCTGGTTTATTCATCATTTTATTTTCCAACATTTTCAGTAAACTGCTTAAATTATTCCCCCCTGTCGTGACCGGTACCGTCGTCATCATTATTGGATTATCCTTAGTGCCCATCGGAATCCAGAATATGGCCGGCGGTTCAGCCAACAAAGATTTCGGTTCAGCAGAAAACTTAATGCTTTCCTTCGGCGTCCTTGCTGTCATTCTATTAATCAATCGCTTCTTCACAGGATTCATCCGCTCCATTTCCGTTCTCATCGGCATCATCACCGGAACGATCGCTTCAACGGCATTTGGTGAAATGGACTTTTCCACCGTTTCCCAGGCATCTTGGTTCCATATTCCTGCCCCTTTCTACTTTGGATCGCCCACGTTTGAAATGGCCCCGATTCTTACGATGCTGCTGGTTGGCACGGTCATTTTAATTGAATCCACCGGCGCATTCCTTGCCCTCGGAAAAATAACCGGTAGAGTATTAACCGAAAGGGATATAGTCAAAGGCTACCCGGCAGAAGGCATCGCATTCACTTTAGGAGGGATTTTCAATGCCTTTCCATATAGTACATTCGCACAAAATGTTGGCCTTGTTCAGTTATCAGGAGTCAAAAAAAGAACGATCACCATCGTTGCAAGCTTCATCTTGATCGGACTTGGGCTGACACCCAAAGTCGCAGCGCTCGCTACACTGATCCCTACGGCCGTTCTCGGGGGTGCAACCGTGATCATGTTCGGAATGGTCATTTCTTCAGGAATTAAAATGTTGAACGACGTCGATTTTTCCAACAACGCCAATTTATTGGTCATTGCTTGTTTCGTTTCACTTGGACTGGGTGCCACTGTCGTTCCCGAGTTATTTTCCAGTTTTCCTGAAGCCATCCGGATTGTCGTCGGTGACGGAATCATTACTGGAAGCCTGACTGCGATCATCCTGAACTTGATCTTCTCCCCGCCAAGGAAGGAGACGGCCAAAGGTGATGGCACGATCCCCGATTCCGATCGGTTAATAGCCAAAAGTATATAAAAAAGGAGGAAAAAAATGCTCACACTTGCGGAGCTAAATGCACAAAGCGAAAAGGAATTCACGAAGTTCCTTGGTGATACTTTCGAACATTCGCCATGGATTGCCCAGAAAGCGGCAGCAAGCAGGCCCTTTCATTCCATCATGAACCTTCATCAATGCCTCGAGGCTATAGTAAGGAATTCATCAAAGGAGGAAAAGCTGGCATTAATCAGGAAGCACCCGAACCTTGGGGACAAAGTAAAAATGAGCAATGAATCGCTTTTGGAACAGCATGGTGCCGGTTTAGGCGACCTTACTGCCGCTGAATATGAAAATTTCATATCATTGAACAGGCAATATATGCAGAAGTTTGGCTTTCCATTTATCCTGGCTGTACGAGGCAAAGATAAAAATGACATCTATCAATCCATGCTAACAAGGATGAACCATACAACGACGACTGAGTTCGATAAGGCTTTGGCTGAGATTTACCGGATAGCCGTATTTCGTTTACAGGATAAACTTAAAATTGAAGGGAAGAATTCCATGAAAAATAAATCTGCTGCCCAATCACTTAGTTACGGAAAGGGCAATGTATTCGCTTATCGGACCTATTCCATTCCTTTGACCGGAATTAAACAAATTCCAGAATCAACTTTTTCGGGCAGGGATCATATCATTTTTGGCACCAATGTTAAAGTATCCGTAGGCGGCTCAGCATTTCTTCCTTCCTTCACGGAAGGAGACAATTCCATGGTCATTGCGACCGATTCAATGAAGAACTTCATCCAAAGGCATTTAGCGACATTCACGGGGACTACATTGGAAGGATTCGCTTCATACGTGTCAGAGGCCTTCCTGAATAAATATCCGCAAATCGATACTGTCAAATTGATGGCCGAAGACATTCCTTTTGAAGCGGTCACTGAAGCGACAGGCACTCCCTTGAAACCGAGTGACCTCGTATTCAAAAAATCCCGCAATGAACGGGCACAATCCTCCCTTGAAATCATCCGTGGCGAAAATGGAAACGAAATCACTCAGCAGTGCAGTTCCATCCTCGATCTCCAATTAATCAAGGTAAGCGGAAATTCTTTTGTCGGTTTTGTCCGCGATGAGTATACGACGCTTCCTGAAGACGGGAACCGGCCGCTTTTCATTTACCTGAATCTCCATTGGATTTATGAGGATCAAAAAGATGCATTTGGTACGGACCCTTCAAAATACGTAGCTGCCGAGCAGGTAACCGATATCGCTACATCCGTTTTTCATGAATTGGAAACACCATCCATCCAAAATCTGATTTTTGAAATCGGCTGCAGGATTTTAACTAGATTTCCACAGCTTCTTGAGGTTACATTCGAATCCCAAAATCACACATGGGAAACCGTCGTTCCCATCATCTCGGACTCTATGGGAAAAGTATATACCGAGCCTCGTCCACCATTCGGCTTTCAGGTCTTCACCGTTAAAAGGGAACATCTCGAAAACGACAATATTTTGGCTGCTGCAAAAGCAGCGGGCAAGGAGTGGATATGACCGGGATAACTACGCATGTTTTGGATGTAATGCAGGGCCAGCCTGCGGCGAATGTAACGATCGAATTATACTATTGTGAATCACCCTCGGCTAGCTGGCAGCTGCTCCAGACAAGCGTCACTAATCCCGATGGAAGGCTCGCTGCCCCGCTGCTGAAAGCAGAAGATACGAAAATGGGAAACTACGAAATCGTCTTTCATATCGGAGATTACTTCCGGAGAAAAAACCTCGGACTTCCCGAGCCACCCTTTTTGGACCTGGTTCCCGTCCGTTTTGGCCTATCTTCGCCATCCTCTCACTATCATGTGCCGCTCATCATTTCCCCATGGGCCTATCAGGTTTATCGGGGAAGCTAAAAAAACTGCCGGACTTCTTCTCCGGCAGTTTCTTTGTTGATTATATCGTATTGTTAGACCGAACTTCGGCCATGTTTTAAATCATCGGGTAAATTTGATATAATTTCTCAGAAGATAAGGAATGAGAATGTGAGAGCTAATATTGTAAAGGAGCTTGAGCCATGACAGAATTCTGGGAGTCCAGCTTTATAGAAAATCAAGAGATGTGGGGATATGAACCTTCAGACTCGGCAATCTTCACAAAGGACTTTTTCCTTGAAAAAAAAGTGAAGGATATTTTGATTCCTGGTATTGGATATGGCAGGAATGCAAAGGTGTTCATTGATAATGGAATAGATGTAACAGGTATTGAGATTTCAAAAACAGCGATTGAATTGGCAAAGCAAAGCGGGCTTACTATTCGTTATATACATGGTTCAGTCACTGATATGCCTTTTGATAACAAACTTTATGATGGTATATTCTGTTATGCCCTTATTCACTTATTGAATGAGCGTGAGAGAGAGAAGTTTATTAAAGATTGCTACAATCAATTAAAACCTAATGGATACATGATTTTCATCACTATTTCAAAAGAAGCCCCCATGTTTGGAAAGGGTAAGCAAATAGGGAAAGACTATTTCGGGATTTTCGATGAGCTAAAAATGTTTTTTTATGATTCCGATTCGATAAAACAAGAATTTGGCACATATGGCCTGATGGAAATTTCGGAAATTGTTGAGCCCCATAAAAATATGGAAAATAAGCTTCCATTTCCATTTATAATGGTGAAATGTCAAAAAGAACGTACATAATAAAACCCCACCTGTTCCCAATCGGCAACTGGTGGGGTTTCTAACTTGCTTCTACATCTACATCAACCGGGAGATCCATCTCGTGCAAACACGCCCTTTCACTTATACGGCTAACTTACTGTACTCATCCAACTGGTCTTTGGTTAAATTTTTAATGAAATGGTCGAAGTTTATCGACTCGATTTCATACCTTTTACAAATCTTCAAATAACTTTCATAGGCTTTATCATGAATGTTCATGAGCTTGACTCTCCTCTCTGTTATATAACAACATTTTTATCTTGTTAATAATATATAACAAAAGTTTTTCTCCGTCCATACATTTTTTTGAAAATCACGGACTATTTTCTTCTTTTATTATCTCCCAAATCGGTCTTTGCTAACCCTCTTCCATCACAATAAACAGAACAACAAATGTTTAATTCCCCTCAAGGCAAAATTAAAAGGATTACGTCCGGGTGGTACCGAACGTAATCCTTGAAAGCAGCGTACCTATTATTTTTTTGCACTTGGACTATCTAAACAGCACTTTGGTTGTTACCAGTTTGGATGGGGATGGGGTTGGAAGCAATTCTTTTTGTAAGATAGGGGCATATGTATCGACACGACGGTCTCTAAAGAATTGCAGCATATTTCTCGTTCTTTCTATTTCTTTCAAATCTATTTCTTGTACAATGATTCCTTCCTCTTCATCCAGAGAAGCCAGGATATTCCCTAGTGGATCGCTTATGAATGACCCACCGTAAAAATTCATGTCCTTTTCCTGCCCGACTCGATTTGTCGCTGCGACAAATACACCGTTAGAAATGCCGTGAGCGGAAATCGCTTTTTCCCACGATGATCTTGTTGATATCCCGGGGTGATCGGGCTCCGAACCAATAGCAGAAGGATAGAATAAGATTTCTGCACCTTGTAAGCTCATGATTCGGGCAACTTCCGGAAACCATTCATCCCAGCAAATACCAACTCCGATTTTCCCATAAGCTGTTTCATAGACAGGATACCCAGTATTACCTGGAACGAAATAATATTTTTCATGATACTGGGGACCATCCGGAATATGATTTTTTCTTGTAATCCCTAAACATTCGCCGTCAGCATCAAATACGGCTGCACTATTGAAATAAACTCCAGAACCAGCCCTTTCGTAAAATGGCACAATCAAGACGACTGCCAGTTCCTTTGCTAATTCACCCATTTCCACCAAATTACCGCTATTTGTCTCTTCCGCTAAATCATAATTTTTCACATTAACCGTTTGCGGAAAATATTCCGAAGAAAATAATTCCTGTAAGCAAACGATTTGTGCCCCTTTATTTGCCGTTTCTTTTATTTTCCCCATCGTTTTTTGAATATTTTGTTCGATATTTTCTCCACAATGGATTTGAATAAGACCGACTTTTACTTTTGACATTTTCTCACTACCTGACTTTATTTATTTTTTCGACTTATACCCTTTGGACCGCCTGGCTTTCATGCACGATCTTTCCGTCCATCACCGTCATTTTCACTTTTGTTTCCAGGATTTCCTCTGTCGATATGCTAAATAAATTTTTATCCAGTACTGCGATATCCGCTATCTTCCCTGCTTCCAATGTCCCTAGTTCTTTTTCCCTGAAAGACCCGAATGCCGGAATGGCCGTGTAGGATTTTAACGCTTGTGCCACTGTTATGCCTTCCGATTCCTGCCATGCCTTCCCTGCCAAATCTTTTCTGGTGATCGCCTGATAAATGCCCATCATAGGATTTAGGGGCACGACAGGAAAATCCGTACCAAAGGCAATTTTTGCACCTGTATCGACTATTGTTTTGACAGGATAATAAAGGGGTTGCTGCTTCTCACTAATCCTGGCGGTATATGCCTCACTTTCCATCAATTCGATATGTTTGGGCTGAAAGGAAGCGATGACATTCAATTCCTTAAAGCGATGGACGTCGTCAGGATGCAATACCTCCACATGTTCAATGACATGTCTGGCGTCTCTTTCTCCATTTGCATTTCTTGCGTCTTCAAACGCATCCAACGCCAAGCGGACAGCCCCATTCCCGATGGCATGGAAGCGAATTTGGAAGCTTTCCTTATCTGCCCTTAGCACCAATTGTTTAATGGTTTCAGCTGGATAGGTGGTTCCCCCTTTCGTATCGGGACGATCCTTGTAATGATCCAATAAAAAAGCGGTATGACTTGTCACCACACCATCTATAAATTGCTTTAATCCCGAAAAGGTAAGCTTATCGGACTGATAATTTGTTTGTAACTCCATTGCGTCAGCTAAATCCATTTTTAACTCCGGCGAAAAGTGGATTCTAGTTGTAAGTAACCCTTTTTGATCGAATTCCTTGAAAATCTCCAGATCATCTAATGGATTTGGCGCAATTTTAGCTCCGTATAAATCATTAACGGATGTAATTCCCAACCTTTTGGTTTCATTGAGGAAGACTTGAAATAGTTTTTCCCGTTTTTCTTTCGGTAACTTGTATGCATGTTCTGATGCAAAACCAATTGCCTGCTCAAACAGAAGGCCAGTCAGCTCCCCATTTTCATCTTTTCCGATTTCTCCATATTCGGGATTGGGGGTATTCCTCGTCAATTGAATCTTTTCGATTGCTTTACTATTGATCCAGGCATAATGCACTTCTGCATTGAATAATAAAACAGGACGATCACAAATATATTGATCTAATGTTGATCTATGTGGGAGCACTTTGTTTTTCCAATTGGTATGATCCCAGCCAATACCAAATATCCATTCATCATTTGGTCTCGTTTCTGCAAATTCACCTACCATTTTTGCTGCCTCTTCCTCTGAAGCTGCAGTAAATAATTTGGCGCTATCCTCCTGTAAAATGCTTCCCATCATGATGTGCATATGAAAATCATGAAATCCCGGAATGATCAATCCATCTTCCATGTCATAGACTTTTGTTTGATCGCCAATCAATGACGTGATTTCTTCTATCGAACCGATTTCCATAATTTTATTCTCTTTAATGGCGATAGCCGCTTGAATTGGCTCATCTTGTAAGCCAGTAAAAACATGTTGACCAGAAAGTACGATGTCTGCTTTTCCCATTTTTATCCTCCTCGATGAATATTGCTTTATGCCTGAATTTCAGTTTCCGCCACACTATCAATAGAAAGCTCTGGTGGCCGCTTACTAAACATTTTCGTATTGGAAAGGAGCAGGATGAAACCTATTCCAAACCATCCCAGTCCGAGGAAAAGTGCCTTTAAATCAAGACTAGTCCATAACCAAATGGTGAAACTTGCCCCCATCAGCGGCAATATAAGATATTTTAGTGTGTTGATCCCGTCCCTTTGCTTCTCCCTCATAAAATAATGAGAAATAACCGAAAGATTCACAAATGTGAATGCCACGAGCGCGCCAAAGTTAATAAAGGAGGATGCTGTCACTAAATCGACGAATAAAGCAGATAAAGCAAAAATTCCCACTAAGATGATGTTGTGTGTTGGCGTCCGGAATTTGGGATGAATATGACCAAATATTTTTTTAGGAAGAACGCCATCTCTCCCCATCGCATACAAAAGCCGTGAAACACTCGCATGGGCTGATAGACCGGATGCCAGCCCCCCCGTGATATATCCTGCTAGAAAAATGGATTGAAATAAATTCCCTCCGATATACATGGCAATCTCCAAGGCAGCGGAATCCGGATCATTAAAAGCTTGGAAATTTGGATAAACGAGTTGACAGATGTATGAGATGGCGATAAACAGACCTCCGCCTATTAATGCTACCAGGAAAATGGCTCTTGGTATGGTTTTTTTCGGATTAATCGTTTCCTCAGAAAATGTGGTGACCGCATCAAATCCTAAAAAAGATAAACATAGAATAGAAGATCCTGCCAATACCAAGGATAGCGGTATTTCTCCATTCACAAATGGCGAATGCATGAATAATGTCCCTGAACCCATTCCGGTAAGTAATCCTTTAATGGATAGGAATGTGAATATCGCTATGATGGAGAATTGACAGCCAACCAATAAAATATTTATCTTGGTTGCAATCTTCACACCAATGATATTGACGAAGGTGATTAAAAGGACAAAGCCAATTAACCAGGCAGAGAAAGGAATGGATGGAAAATATGCGTTTAAGTAAATGGCAATCAATAATCCGTTAATCATCGGCAAAAATAAATAGTCCAATAGGATGACCCAACCTACCAAGAAACCAAGATGAGGATTAAAGGCCTTTTGAGTGAATGTATACGCAGAACCAGAAACCGGGTAGGCCTTAACCATCTGGCCATAGCTATAAGCTGTAAACAACATGCCCACCAAAGCTATGATGTAAGCAGCAGGTACCATCCCTTTCGTTATTTCGGCTACTACCCCATATGTGGAAAAGACGGTGGTCGGTGCCATATAAGCCAACCCAAATATCACTAAAGGAAATACGGTTAACGAACGTCTTAATTTTGCATTCTCCATGTATCACTCCACCCATAATCAGACTTAACCAACTAATATGCAAATATCATACCAAGCCGAGTAAAGGTTTCTTGACGATTGGGATTCTATATTTTCGCAATAATTACAATAAACAGATTATTTATTAGGTGTTTAGCTTTATGCACCCCTACATCAATTATGCAACATTGCATACTAAGTCGTGGGCGAAAAAGCTGTTTCACGACTATTGGTTGATCCCGAATGATGCTCCCAACACCGCTCATGATAAAAACAACCGTTTGATTTCATTTATCATGTAAAACGTGTGCGCAAAAGACACACACCCCATAATTATCCTTCCGTTACTTGGTTCAATGTAGCATAAGAATATCAGAGATAAAAGGCTTCTCGTTGTGTAAATCACGAGAAGCCTTTTTTAATGATGGATGATGTTACACCTATAGTATTTCAGGTCCTTTTTATTGTTCTTTGAAGCAGAAACGGACCTCTCATTCCAAGACTCGGTGCTTCAAATTAGGAAACACATCCCGAATTTCAGCAATCTGAGATGGATCAATCTCCGTTTTAATAATGGCTTCTTCATCTCCTCCTGCAGCCACAACAATCCCCCATGGGTCAACCACTTGACTATGGCCAGCTAACAGAACGTCATTAGTATTGCCAACACAATTGCTTGAAATTAAGAAGCACTGGTTTTCCAATGCCCGAACTGAATTGAATAATTTCCAATGCTCCAATCTTCTATGCGGCCAAGCAGATGTAACCAGAAGCATTTCTGCTCCAAGATCCACTTCTGCGCGGTACAATTCAGGAAATCGCAAATCATAACAAGTTGATAAGCCGACTTTCCCGAATTCCGTATCCACTACAGTCGTTTCATTTCCCCTCGTCAATATTTGCCCCTCTTTTGAACCGTATTGAAACAAATGCATTTTTCGGTAGGTACCTATAAGTGTCCCGTCCGGAGAAAACAGGACGCTCGTGTTGTAATATTTCCCATTGTTTTTTTCTATAAAACTGCCTGCAAATATATATGAATTGACCTCTTTTGCCTTTGAGGAGAATCGCCGTACAAAATCCCCATTCAACTCTTCCGATTCATCAATATAACGATCAAAAGAAAAGTACCCCGTTGCCCACGTTTCTGGCAGAACAATTAAATCCTGTCCTTTTAATCCGTCAATCATTGACTCGACGCGATCTATGCGATCATTTTTTGATTCAATATCTTTAATCTCCAATTGTATTGATGCAATTTTCATTTCTGCAACATCCTTTTTATTTAGATTTTTTATATTCGTTCTCTCACTCTCACCTGAGGTAGGATGGTAAAAATTCATCCACCATTTGGACCCGCTCATACTATCAGATAAAGCAATCTTTACTACCGTTAAATCCTTTTATGGCATGCAAACGAGCAATCCTTCCTTCAGTAACTCTTGAATGGCTTTCGCTAGAGACGTTCTTGAAATATTTAACCATTCAGCTAATTGAATTTCAGTAAATAATCCATCACTGGTACTGCCACCTTTTTTAACCTGTTTATACACTTTATCTTGCGTTGGACTTTCCTTCCCGATTGGCTATAATTGTATTTTTGCCATATGAACAACCGAATCTACTATTTTGTCAAATCCTTGCATGTGTCATGTATACATATTACTAACATGCCAGACACAAGCCAATGATATATTCTCATTTTTCAATTTTTTTTCTCGGACCCCCAATGTTTGAAAGAGACAATGTAACCTAGATTACAAGCTAACAAAAAATTCTTCACGCTCACCGCTACTTGCATTAGTGTTATCTCATTATTGCATTTTTGCATTTTTGGCAACATTAGGTCTTTCTTGATTATGGTTCTTGCAGCCCCTTTGATCCAAATTTCATACATGAAGACCAAAAGAAGTTCCTTTTGTTTTTCCGATCCCATTAAAAAGCTTTCATACACTGATTACACAACGATTATCATCATTTCATGTACTATGCGAAAGGGATTTTTGTTATCATTAGTTCATATTCTTGGGAATGAATGCTAAGTTTTTTAAGGAGGAACCGTTTTGAAAAATCCATATTCGGAATTAACGATCGGGATGCTGAGGACAGGCATTTTAGGTTTTGGCGGCGGACCATCTGTCATCCCGCTCATCCGTCATGAAGCCGTTTCCCGATATCATTGGCTCGATGATGATGAATTCGGTGACACGCTGGCGATCGCCAATACGCTTCCAGGGCCGATTGCCACCAAGATGGCGGCATACCTTGGTTATCAATTGAAGGGCTGGCCGGGAGCACTTTTGAGTGTGGCTGCACACGTATTGCCTTCATGTCTTGCTATGGTTTTCCTGATTGGATTCATTAATGTGCTAAGCAATTCAGCAATGGTCGGCACAATGATCGCTGCTGTCATGCCAGTTGTTGCCGTCATGCTTGGTCAAATGGCTTATGAGTTTGGCGAAAAGGCGATAAAAGGGTTAGGGATGGTGCTTGGCATCACCTTTTTTGCGATTTCTTTTATCCTGCTCCAGACGGTCTCCCTTCACCCAGGTATCGTCATCATGATTTTCCTTTTGTATGGAGCGTTCCACTTTAAATTAAAAGAAAAATTGAAAAGTAAAAAGATGGATCGGAAGGAGGGATCTGCCTAATGGGCTTTATCATCCCGATCGGGGTCGCTGTTTTTCTTGCGTTCTTCATTGCCAACCTTCTAGGATATGGCGGAGGTCCAGCTTCCATCCCGCTTATGTATGATCAAATCGTAACCCGTTACGGCTGGCTCGATAATACCCAATTCTCACAAATGCTCGCGCTGGGAAATTCCCTTCCAGGTCCGATTGCCACCAAGATTGCCGCATATGTCGGATATGATGTGTATGGCTGGCCAGGTTTCTTAGCTGCATTGGCCGGCACCATCATCCCTTCCGCCGTGGCATTGATCTATTTATTGAAAATCCTGCGTAAATACAAGCAATCATCTGTCGTAAAAGGGATGTCATTACTGGTACAGCCCGTAATCACGATCATGATGTTATTGCTTACCTGGAGCATGGCCGCAGATGCCGTCGGTTCCATTGGTTACATCCATTCGATCATCATCGCCGGATTCGCCTTCTTGGCTTTAGGTAAATTCAAGATCCATCCAGCATTCGTAATCGTCCTTGCCTTTGCTTACGGAGGCTTTGTCATTCCGCTCACTTAAATCCCGCCAAATTTAAAGTTTAAAAATTGATTGCATAGTGGACTCATTGAACACATTTCTTACCTATAGGCGAAAATTCAAAAGGGGTTCGGATTTTTAAAAATTCCGAACCCCTTTTGTCTGCAAACTGTCCCGCCGATATCTCGGCCTTATCTTTAATGAATGATCCGGAGCCAAAAGTAAAGCCCGATCAATGTAATCAATAAGGTGGGGACGGTTAGGATGAACCCGACCTTGAAATAATACCCCCAAGTGATCTTGACACCTTTTCCCTTTAAAACATGCAGCCACAGCAACGTGGCCAAAGATCCTATCGGGGTGATTTTCGGTCCTAAATCAGAACCGATCACGTTTGCATAGATCAGCGCTTCTTTAATTGGCGCTGTTGTTTGTACCTCGGCGATGGCCAATGCATCAATCATCACTGTTGGCAGATTGTTCATGAAGGAAGAAAGAACCGCTGCGATGAACCCCATGATGATCGCAGCCGAAAATAATCCTTGATTCGCCGTCGCCTGAATGACATCAGCTAACAAGCTGGTCAATCCAACATTCTTCAAGCCGTACACGACTACATACATCCCGATCGAAAAGAAAACGATATTCCACGGTGCCCCTTTCATTACACCTTTTACGTCCACTGCAGGACTTCTCCTTGCCAGCAATAAGAGGAAAAGCGCAATCGCAGCTGCAATGAAAGATACAGGAATGCCGATGAATTCGCTAACGAAGTATCCAACAAGCAAAATCGCAAGGATCAGCCAGGAAATCTTGAACATGTTTGCATCCCTGACCGCTTCTGCCGGTTTCTTTAAATGCTTTGCTGCATATGTAACGGGTATCTGTTGCTTAAAGAATAAGTACAGGACCAAAATGCTTGCGCCTAGACTGATTAAGGTAGGAACGATCATCCTGCTGGCATACTCGCCAAAACCGATCCCAAAAAAATCTGCGGAAACAATATTCACTAGATTGCTGATGACAAAGGGCAAGGACGTCGTATCTGCGATAAATCCACTTGCCATGATGAATGGCAGCACCATTTTATCTTCAAAATTCAGTGCCCGTACCATTGCAAGAACGATTGGAGTCAAAATCAAGGCTGCTCCGTCATTGGCAAAAAACGCAGCGGTTATGGCTCCCAAAATCAATACCAATACAAATAAACGGACACCGCGGCCGTCAGCAACACGAGCCATATGGAGCGCTGCCCACTCAAAGAAACCCACTTCATCCAATATTAACGAAATGATGATTAACGCGACAAACGTCAATGTCGCATTCCAGACGATTTGCGTTACATCACTTACATCCTGAAAAGAAACGACATCGAACATCAACGCAATGATTGCCCCGCCGCACGCACTCCAGCCTATCCCTAGACCCTTGGGCTGCCAAATAACCAAAACCAACGTGACAACAAAAATAATTATCGCCAATATTATCGAACTCATGTTATCTGCACCACTCGCAACTCCTTCTACGAAACTATCTCTTAACTATATAAGAATAATAGTTAAGACACAATCCGGACGCTTCAACAAGTCCTGACAATTCAATACTCCCCTTCCAGCTCATTCTCATGCACCTGGACAAGGAATGGGACGTCGACGAAATCATTTCCTGTCGAATAGCCATTCCCGGTAAAGGAGGTGTGAGGAGATGTCTCCTTTCCTTTGGCATCATAAAAACTAGTGAACACTTGCAATCCGTCCCCCAGCGCCAGAAATTCATTCTGTCCATCTTCGGCCTGTATTTTCGCATACTGTGTCATAAGCTCCTGCCAATGATCAGGATACTCCTCGACTCCGTACATTTTTTCTTGAAGCGTAATCCGGTGCATCATTTCCATTCCTGGTTGATAGGTATCCACTCCATCTGCCACCATGAATTCCCTTTCTTTCTTTAGAAAAAACCTGATTTCGCCAACGTCATCTTTAGGATTGATATTCCAGATGATTTTTGATTTCTTTTCTCCATTCCAAACCTGAGGCTGACCTCCTTCATTCACGGAAGCTGCTCTCCATTTATTATTCTTCCAGATCCAAAAGCTCATCCCATACCCATCATCTTCGCTAATAAAAGGAACAAATACATGTGTATCATCCAAAAAGATACGGTCTTGAATGATCTTTGGCTGGGCTTCAGAAAAAAATGAGTTGATGCGTTTGATGACTTGCTTATCCGATAGGAAAGGGGCAGGGTCTTTAGGTAATTGAGTAAATGAAAGAACACCGATCATCAATAATATCGCAGCTAGTAAAATAATCTTTTTTGTTTTTTTAGCCATTCTCCCCATCACCTCCTGTCAAAATCGATTCCTTGAGCCTGAAGTAGACTTGACGTCCTTTATTAGGTGTAATCAGGATTCCCCTGCCATCTTCTTCAATGAAAATGATTGCTTTAAGTCCGCTCCCCTTTGCAGCGGTTGTCCCATTCAGGATATAAGGGAATTTCTCTTTGTGATCGCCATCTTTACGGATTCGATTATACCAAGATTCACTCTCGATCTTTTTTTGTTTCATCTTTCCCATCAATTTTTCCAGCTTTGCTTTATTTAATGTTCCTTCTTTCGAGTGGGGGTGGCTCGCTATCAATGAAGCCTTTTTAACATCCATCATATATGTCGACGGTACATTCTTCGGATACATCATTCCATCAAGCGGTATGGCTAAAAGGGCAAAAGCGAAAACGATGAAATTCGATAAAAATCCGAGCCAGGCAAAACGGCGAAATCGCTGCCATCTCGCCGCATTCCCTTGCCTTCCCAAGAGCCAAGAGAGGAGAGCCACACCGATTGGGAGAATGGGTATGCTTATGACCTCTTCTGCTAGATTAAAAGTGAAATGAAAAGCGAACATTCCTAGCACCAATACGAGAATAGCCTTCCAGAGCTTAGGAGATGCTGGTTTTTTTCTATAAATGATGGCAAATAAGGTTCCGATCAGTATGTAACTGGACGCTGTAGCAATTAAAGAGGGTGCATGCATATATTTTTCGAAATCGAACATATCTTCTGAAATTCTCCTTTTTTAGACATTTCACTCCACATATGATCCTGAGTACCTATACAATACCATATATATCCTAAGTTGTAAGTGAATGCAGGCTGTCACCCCCTCATTGAGAAATCGAAGGCGGAGGTTTTACAGCCTGCTTAAGGTGGGACAAACGTTTATGATCATTCAAGGTTCCCTTCCTCAATCCTTCGCTTGAAAGGTCTTAGCAATCGTTTTGTATTCTTCTTCATTGATGATGCCGATTTTTTTGAATAAAGCCGAATACGCAAGTATTTTTTTTTTGGTACGGTTTGTACAATTCATATCGATCAGCTCCTTTTTTACATTATATTCACCTGATGACAAAATGTTTCCTTCACTCAACAAAATTCATTTCGATAAACCAAGGAAAACTCTCATTCTTCCATTCCACTGGAATCGGGAAGGAGTCAGATGGAGTTGATTTAAAATGATCGCAGTCCTCCTTGTAACCTGCCTTCATTCGGATTATGTTTAGTATGGGAAGCAATGTGGTCGCTCTGCATAATTCCTTCATATTTATCCTCTATAATGACTTTAACAAGAAGGTGAACATCTTGAAAATCTCCTTGAAGCTAGGACTCTATATATTTAGTAGCATTTTCCTATTGGAAACAGTTTCGATGCTTTACTTACACAATCACGTCATCCAATCGCGGATCAATCAAGAATTGGAATCATTGAAATCCCGGGGCAACAGCCATCGAGATGTGTTAGAACTCTCGTATTCCGAGGGGACCCTTAAGCATATCGGCCTGATGGAATCCCATACAGATACAGATGTCGTGATAACGAATTCAACAGGCGATATTCTGCAATCTTCGGAAAATATAAATGCAGAGATGAAAACAATCTTACGGAAGACCCTTCCCCAAGTTCCCCGAAAGGGCTTGATCATCCAATCAAGTTGGAAGGATCAACCGTATATTGCCACCGTTACACCATATAACAGTGACAATGAATATGAAGGCTATGTCTATATGTTCAAAAATACAGGTGAAGTAGAAGAATTGATTGCCCAATTGAATAAGCACTTCCTTTTTGCAACGGTATTGCTTCTTTTCTTCATGCTCATCATCATCTATTTCTTATCAAAAGCCTTGACCAGACCACTAATCGGCATGAAGGAGGCGACAACGAAATTAAGCGAGGGGAATTTCTCCGTAACTGTACCCATTCGATCACATGATGAACTTGGTGAACTTGCTCAATCGATACAAAGCTTGGCTAATGAATTGAATTATTTAAAGAAGGAACGCAACGAATTCTTGGCCAGCATATCCCATGAACTGCGCACCCCTCTCACCTATATCAAGGGGTATGCTGATATTGCCCGAAGAAAAGACTTGGATGTATCCGAAAGGACGTCATATTTGGAAATCATCCATGATGAATCACAACGATTAAACAAATTGTTGGACGAACTATTCAATATGGCTAAAATGGATATGAATACCTTCACCATATCAAAAGAAACCGTCCGGCTTGCTTCATTCCTGGAAACGATTCATGAAAAGGTGCTCCCAGCCTTTCAGTATAAAAAAATGCAATTGCATCTCGAATGCAAGGAGGATTCATCGATTGATTTAGATCCTGCAAGGTTTGAGCAAATCATGCTTAACCTGCTGGATAATGCATTAAAATACTCGAACGAAAATACGGTTACCACCATCAAAGCAGAACGGTTACCTGGCAGTATCAATATTTCCATCATCGATCAAGGGGTGGGCATTCCCGATGAAGATGTCCCTCATATCTTTGACCGTTTATACCGTGTCGAGAAATCACGCGCTAGAAATACCGGCGGATTCGGTTTGGGGCTCTCCATCGTCAAACAGTTAGTCGAGATTCAAGGAGGAACCATTTCAGTTAGAAGCAAACTGAACCAAGGGACGTGCTTCACGATCATATTCAAAGGAGACCATTAAATGAAAACAGCAGTTCTGGTAGATGATGAACAAAGAATGATGGATCTGATCGAGTTGTATCTTGCTCCTCAGGGATATACGTGCATAAAGAAGGACTCGGCGCTTGAAGCGGTATTGTTCTTGAAGCATAATCATGCTGACATCGTCATTCTTGATGTGATGATGCCTGAGATAGATGGGTGGGAAGTCTGTAAAAGGATTCGGTCATTTTCTGCCATTCCCATCATCATGCTCACTGCCCGTGATGCAGCGGAAGATATGGTGAAAGGGCTGAACAATGGCGCCGATGATTATATAACGAAGCCTTTTAACGAAGATGTGTTACTGGCCAGGATCGAAGCTGTGACGCGACGGATATCGCATCACGAAGTCGACGGGGTGTCCTTTAAGGGGTTAAAATTAAATGAATCCGCTTATGAAGCGCATTATCACGCCAAGTCCATTTCATTGACGCCGAAAGAATTTTCCTTGTTGTCCTTGTTTTTAAAATCACCTGATCAAGTATACTCCAGGGATCACCTGCTTACGACCATCTGGGGTTTCAGATCGAACACGGAAGATCGGACAATCGATTCCCATATTCGAAATATTAGGGAAAAACTGCGCCATGCCGGCTTTCCGGCAAATGAGCATTTGAAAACGGTATGGGGCGTCGGGTATAAATGGAAATCTTCTTGATTGATATGCATTTCTTTTCTGAGGCGTTAGCATCAAGCGGTCACTTGTCCATTCTTGTCAGTATCGTCTTTAACATTTTGATTAGCGTGCTCGGTGTTATTCCCAGCGCTTTCATCACTGCAGCAAATATCACCGTGTTTGGATTCCAGGAGGGATTGATCGTTTCTTACTTAGGGGAAATTATAGGAGCGGCAGTGAGCTTTTGGATATATCGGAAAGGCATTCAATCACTTCAACCAAAATTCACGAGGAACCGTTGGATCATGCGACTGCAAAAGTCACAGGGATTTCCTGCATTTTGGATGATCCTCTTGCTTAGGCTCCTACCTTTCGTTCCTTCCGGCGTGATTAACCTAGCGGCAGCATTAAGTAAGACGAGCATCCTGATTTTCTTCGTCGCCACATCGATCGGGAAGATGCCCGCCCTCCTCATCGAGGCGTACTCCGTGAACCAAGTATTGAAGGCTTCAAACGAAGGGAAAATATTTTTGGTGTTGCTGCTTCTCATTATGGCAGTCCTTTATTACGTTAAAAGAAATAAGAATACAGACCTATAATTCAATAGGCTTTTCTTTTTACTAATATTCGCTAGAATACACTTATTCGAAGAAACGGGATTTCCGTTTTCTTCCTTTCGGCTATGAGGCTCCTCCCTTCCATTATTATTCAGCTGCGGATGGCTTCGTAGCCTTTTTCCTTTTATTCCCTTTCGACGAAACATTCAAAGAAAGACTCTACCATGTCTGGATCGAAATGCTTTCCTTTTTGTTCGTTCAAGAAGGATAATGCCCGTCCCACTGACCAAGAGTCTTTATACGCCCTTCTGCTTGTCAGGGCATCGAACACATCCACAATCGCAGTGATCCTTGCTTCCAATGGAATCTCCTCCCCTTTCAAATGATGGGGGTATCCCGTCCCATCCCATTTTTCATGATGATAAAGGATAATATTTTCCGCCACTTCGAGACTGCTGATGAACTCATTGTTTATTTCCCGAGAGATCTTATTCAAAATATCGGCTCCCATTAATGGATGCATCTCAATGATGGTTCGTTCATACGGAGACAATGGACCAGGTTTATATAGGATCCCTTCAGGAATCTCCGCCTTGCCGATATCATGCAGAATACTCGCATGAGCGATATGATGAATATCTCTTTCAGACATCCCCAGTTGCATTCGCCTATTATGTACGATTACAAGCTTTTCACTTAAAGTTTGCACTCTCGATAAATGCTCCTCTATGCTTGGATCGCGAATTTCGCATGAAATGGCGAGGATCTTCAATAATTCCCTTTGCGTCTCTGTCCTTTTCTTTTTTGAAAGATAAACTCCTTCCTTCAATTGTTCCAATTCTCGAAAAACCCCGACGAAATAAGACTTGTTTTTCACTTGAACAGGTGTGATCGTTATCGAGGAATGCCATACGTCCCCTGATTTCTTCCGATTGGTCAATACCCCTGACCAGGGATTCCCGTTCCTTAATTCGTTTTTCAAAGATGTGTAGGTAGTTGCTGGTGTTATACCTGACTTTAAAAAACCAGCTTTGAAACCGATTATGCTGTCCCTTGTATATCCTGTCGTCTGTTCATAATAACGATTAATATCAAGTATTCGATGATCTTGGTCCGTAATGATGACGGCATCCCCCAGCTTTAAATATCCCGCCAATTCAATTGGCAGTACAGATTCCCCTTTCAAATTCCATCCCCCCGCTACCTGCTTCTTTCTCTGCTGCCCGTGTCTTCTAGGTTAAATGAACTATTTTTGAATAATAAGGTATATAATACCATAAAACAACTTGAACGGTGGTTACTTATGTCATGATTTTTTCAGGAACTTGACTGCATGCGAAATCATTCTTAGCTCCCTTTATCTTCGCAGGACAAAGGGTAAATCGATTCAGTTGCTGGAAAGGATCACCGATATCTTCGGGAGATGACTCTACTATATTCCTGTTTTCTGGAAAAATAGAATGATTTAATTGTGTTTTCAGGGGCAATTCCTATATAATGCGCATTAGATGATTTTTTTAGCACTGAATACGAAAGGAGACTGAACATGAAAAAACTATTGTACCCTATCGTTATCGGATTATTGGCTGTTGCCTTGACGGCTTGTGGATCGAACGATGAAGCGGATAAAAAGAATGACGAGAAAGAAACTAAAACAACCGAGGCACAGCAAAGCAAAGAAACGGCTAAAGCAACTGAGGAACAACAAAAAAAGATGGAAGAAATGCAGAAGAAACTAGACAAACAAAAAGTGGATGAAAAGAAAACGGTAGCCATCGTCAATGACGAAAATATTACTGGTGCGGAATACAATACCGTGTTATCGTCAACACAAATGCAAATGCAGCAATTTGGACAAGACCCAACTACCAAGGAAGGTGCCAAGCAAATTAAAGAGCAAACCATCAATTCGTTAGTGGGGCAAACATTACTGCTGCAAGCTGCTGACAAAAAAGGCTACACAGCCTCCCAGGCTGAAATCGAAAAGCAACTTGCGAAAATCAAAGAGCAATATAAAACCGGGGAAAAATTCAAGGAAGCGATGAAGCAAGCAGGCCTGAATTCAGAAACGTTAAACACGCAGATTGCCGAAAATATTCCCTATACAAAGTACGTAGAAAATGAGATTAAAGTAGAAGAGCCAACGGATGAAGAAATTCAGAAATATTATGATCAGATTGCCGAGCAATCCAAGGCAAGCGGGCAAAAGGTAAATAAACTGGAAGAAATGAAACCGCAAATCAAGGAACAACTCGAACAGCAAAAGAAACAAGAAAAGCTTGTGAAACATGTGGAAGAACTTAAGAAAGATGCTAAGGTCGAAGTTAAAATCTAACCAAGTACGTTCAGTTCATGGACCAAAAGGTTTCGGAGGAATTCCCTTCCGAAACCTTTTTGATATTCATGGATTGGAAGCAGGTATTATGGCATTCTTCTACACGGTGTGGGTGATCGCCTTACCTATCAATAGGCTGGACGCTTCGCCCAGACTATAAGGAGAGCGGGATGAGCGACCAAATACAAAGGCTTCAAGTCTGCGGGCAATCAGGATTCCAGCTTAATTTACATGCAAAAGGGCATGGAACGAAACGGACAAAGTGTAAAAACTAAAAAAGGCAGACAGCCTCTATTATCGAGATTGTCTGCGATCGGAGAGCTGCTGATTTATAGCAGCTCCTTTTTCATGAACATTTTTCATGTCATTTTCGAAACGAGTACGTCCTTATCTCTCCGACCGTGAAGAACATGATAAATCGGTATGCCCATTATAATTAGCCCCGCCAGCGATAAATACATACCTCTGTATCCGATTAAAGGGACCAAGCAGCCTAATATGAATGGACCAAAACCTATCCCCAATTCAAGAAAAACGAGATATGTCGATGTTGCCAATCCGATTCTTTCCCTAGGGGTCACCTTGATGGCAAGTGATTGTGTACAAGATTGGAAGTTCCCATACCCTAATCCGACAAAGGCCGATGCCACTAAAAAGACGAAACTCGTTTGTGCCTGACTAATTAGAATCATACCAATTGCAAATAAAACCAAGCCAGGATAAGCCACGCTATTGCCGCCTTTCAAATCAACCAGTTTCCCTGTAAATGGCCGTGAAACCAGAATGGCCAGTGCATAGACAAGAAAGTAAAAACTGCCCGCCTCTACTAAATCGATTTCCGCCGTATACGCGGTGATAAATGACAGAATGCTTGAATACCCAAGTGCTATTACGAATATCGAGAGTGAAATGGGCAAGGCCTTCGGTTCAATGAAACTGGAAAACGTAAATCGTTTCCTGGCAGACGACATTATCTCCTTTGCTGGAGAATCGACAAGAACGGAAATCATCAAGCTTCCCAACCCGACCGCTAATGAAAATACAAAAATACTCGTGTAATTAATATATTCTATAAGCGCGACTCCAATCAAAGGGCCGATAGCTGCCGCCAACACTGCACTTAAACTGAAATAACCGATTCCTTCTCCATATTTATTAGGCGGGATGACCTTCCCTACAATGGTTCCAGTTGCTGTAGTCGCCATTCCCACTCCTATTCCCTGTAAAAAGCGAATAACCATGAGGGCAAAGATATTAGTAGGCATAAAATAAAAAAAGGTCATTATGATATAGATGGCAATCCCCATCATCAGCATTTTTTTATTGCCTACCATTTCTATTTGCCGACCAGCAAATAAGCGACTCATTAAAGCGCCAATTATAAAGATACTGGCAACCAATCCAGCAGTACTGACCGAAACACCATATTTTTCAATAGCATAGGGCGCCATCGTTACTAACAGTAAATACATCGATAACATCAATCCGAAGTTAACCACTGATATGGAAATAAAATCTTTTGTCCATAATCCTTCTTTTTTCATGATACACAACCTTTGTACGCTAGTATTTTGGGAATATTCTTAGAAACAGTCATCATTTTCCGATACGTTTGATCCTTCAAGCATTTTTTGGGCTTCCGCTCGATCGTACGTTTTGTCACAATATTTCGATAGTTGAATCCACAACCATGCAGTATAACCTTCCATATATATAAATGCTAGTAATTTAATTGATAACAATTTTCATTATCAATTGGATGAATGGAAATGTCAATATAATGTTTCTCATACAAAGGGCGATATACATTAGGTTTTTATTAAGTAATTACGCCCTCATCCAATCAAGGCTAATCCATCCTGCGTAGTATGTAAAAAAAGCAAATGGGGTGATGATTATGAAATTACAAGATATCCAGGGATCCTATGATTTGGTAGTGAGCTTAGGCGCGTGGTGCGGTCCCGCATTGCACTCAAAACGTCATGATTTAAGAAGGCATTCATTGCCTTTCGATTGGGTTCAATCCCCTAATCTAACCGAAGTAAATCGTTTATTGAGAAATGGGTTTCAGGGTTTCATGGAGCTGGAAAATATGGTGGAAAAGGACATACTGGCACATTTCGTTGATGAAGGTAATGCCGTCTTTCAAGAAGGAGAAACTGAACCAGCCAGGGCACATTTCATTCATGATAGTCGTTATAAGATTGATTCCGTTCATGATTTTCCAATGATCGTTAATCAAGATTGGACAGCTCAGTATCCATTATATAAGGAAAAATTGAACACTCGAATTCAACGATTTTTCGCCCAAATTGCCCAAAGTCAATCCACTTTATTCATAAGGTATGAATGGCTAAACGCGAATTATGAAAACACCGCAGAACTACAAGCCATCTTGTCTGGACTCACTAAGGGTAAAGTAACGATTCTGTTAATGGAGCAGCTTGAAGGTTTAAAGGGAATAAGAGAAGTGGAATGGGGTTTGGACGGGGTTTCTTTAGTACAAGTTCCACGTCAAGAGCCCAGTAACCATGAGATTTGGGATCAAGTCCTTGAGGGCATATCGCTAGCCAAATAAAAAGGGCCTTTCCAAGCCCTTTTTCAAACCGGAGGCCATAACCTTTAAGCATGATGGGGGCCTCCGTTAATATGGAAAGGACAGGATAGCTACATAAAGTTATTAAAAAGAATGCCCTCTTTACTTAAGCCTTTAAATCTAAACAAGCTTATATTATCAACGATGACATTATAGTGGGCTTTTTTCCATACTATACTTTTGGGGTGAAAAAACGCCAAGGGTAAACTACCGAATTTCAGACGCCGACTTAATGGAAAGGATGATGAGAGCAGAAGGCGAATGGCATATCAACCTTTTGCTGGCTCTTTAAAAATCATTTTTTTTATGGGACGAAACCTGGAGCATGTGAAAGTGTTTATACAGGTTAGGCTAGGAGATTTATTGTAATTATTTCTTTTTGATGCGTAATGGTTGTTGGTTTCAAATTGCAACCTAGCACTTAAAATAAAGATATATTAAGACCAGCCTGACTTCCGACTGGTCTTTTTGCCAACGAAGGACTGCCACAGTATGAACTCTCCATTGTTGCAGTTGCTGGGATATCCGTTTCACACTGCAATCTGTCGCTTCCTATCTTACAATAGTTCCCTATTTCGCTGCCAATACAGCAGCAGCTTCTTCCGCTTCCGCATATGCTTTGGCTAACACTTCTTCTCCGCCAATCAAGGCCGTTCCTTGTACACGCAACATTTCATAATCTTCAATGCCAAAAAAATTGAACATGGATTTCAAGTATTTATGGGAGTATTCCACTTCTGCATACCAATCATCGTTTGTGTAAATAGATCCACTTCCTTGTATGACAAGCATGCTCCGTCCATCTTTCAATAGACCCACTGACCCGTTTTCTGTGTATTTATACAATTCCCTTGGAATCATAATATTGTCCATATAGTCTTTTAACTTTGATGGAATATTAAAGTTATGCAGAGGCAGCACAATCACATATTTATTGGCACTTTTGAATTGGTGTAAGACTTCTGTCATGCGGTCTGTCACTCTTTTTTCTTCCATTGTCAGCTCTAGGCCCTTAGCGGTTTTTTCCCAGGCGTTCAACACCTGTTCATCTATCGCCGGTACTTCATCTCTGTACAATTTTATTTCTTCAATTTCTTCTTCTTCACCATGTATTTCTTTATAACGCGTCAGAAAATGATGGAATACTTTAAGGCTAAAAGAAGAAGCAGAATTGACTCTCGGATGTGCATTGATAATTAGCAATTTACTCATAGGTGGGATCTCCTTCGGATATATAGAATGGTGATTTAATTAAAGATTAATCCAATCGACGATTAACTCGATCAATAATATACCTCTGATTATGTTGTTTGTCAAACAAAAAAAACTCCAGTGAATGATGGATCGAAGGTTTGCATGATTGACAAAACTATCTATTACTTCTAATATACATTTGATTATCTTATGAACGAAAAGTAGGTGAAGTTATTATGTCATATGGCGTTGGAGTCGAATATGCATTGCACTGTCTTGTTTACTTAATTGATGTACCAGAGAAGACGAGTGTTGGAATTAAAGAGCTCTCCGAATTTCAGGGACTTTCGGAAACGTTCCTTTCAAAAGTGTTTGGTAAATTGTCTAAGGCAGGCATCGTATGTTCAGTTCCTGGAGTCAAAGGTGGTTATAAGTTGGCAAGATCCGCTGAGGAAATTTCTTTTTGGGATGTAGTCGAAGCGGTTGAAGGGGTAAAACCAATTTTTCAATGTAAAAACATTTTACAGGGTGGTCTGCCATACAAGGATAAAGAGGAATCCATCTGTTCTTCTTGCCCTTCGGGAAATCTTTCTTGTCCCATTAATTTGACCATGCTACAAGCGGAAGAGCAAATGCGTGCTTTTCTCCGTCAGAAGACACTTGCTCAGCTACAGGCTGAACTGGATATTCTTTTACCGAAGGAAGTTCGTTCTTTTACGAAAGAGTATTTCACTAAGGGCAAATGATCCATTCTCGATGTCATCGACTTTATACACACGAAGACACCACACATTGACTTAATTGGATTTGTCAGTGTGTGGTTTTTACGGCATTTTTGGCATACTTTGTTGCGCATGTGATGTGCAAGATGCGATCTATCGCCAAGCTGTTATCGCCGCAGGCACCGGCTGTAGGGCTTCCAGATGAACGGTTATGCGTATTGTATCAACATGCATACAGCTGTTGCCTGAAAAACGGAACAACGGATTTATTGTGTGAGTGTATGGGAACGTGAACTTGACAGAACGTATTACCTTGATTCCAACAAAATGTCCCAAGTTGACTATAATGGAGCTTGAAGCAAAAAAACTGCCGAATGACCGGCAGTTTTTTTCAGCATTATAAATATTTTCGGTGAATCCCTTTTCCATCGTAGGAAAACAGGACCTCTTTTCCTTCCATCACTGATTCCATATGCACGGAGCGTCCCCAGAGCTGATGGATATATGGCATGACTTTCTCGAGGTATTTCAGGTCCAGCTCTATACCTTCGAACCAATGCTTTAAATATAGCTCACCATTACGCATGTAGTCGCCATCATTCACGGTGATATATGGGAATCCGCCGTTCACCCTCATGCTGACGAGCTGATCGCGGACCTGTTCCCATGCCTTATCGACGATTTTATAATCTTTGCCCTGCTTTTGGAATAGATACATATCCTCCCGCATGACCAGGTCCTTCGTCAAATAATTCCGGAGAAAGGAAATATCGGATTCGATCTCCCTGACCTCGAACATCTTTTCCCGGCCAGATCCAGGCTTGACGCCCAGCCTGATCATTTCTTCGGTTGGATTATCATAGCGTTCCTCGATATCCTCAAGCACTTTCAATCCAAGGTAATAAGGGTTGATGCTGGTGCGTGATGGCTGAACGACGCCTGCATTCAATTTGGCGAACTCGATCGCTTCCCCTGAGGATAGATCCAATTCGCGGATGATGCGCTGATGCCAATAGGAGGCCCAGCCCTCGTTCATGATTTTCGTTTCGAGCTGAGGCCAGAAATACAGCATCTCTTCCCGCATCATCGTCATGATATCCCGTTGCCAATCGGCTAGATCCCTGCTGTACTGTTCAATGAAAAGCATAATATCCTTTTCAGGCCGCGGCGGGAATTTTTTTCTTTTTTTAATGCTCGATTTCTTCGGTTTATCCTTGCTATCCAGGTTCCATAAATCATCGTATTGAGTCGCTGCCGGTTTTATCTCTTCTTCCTCTTCCTCGTCTTCCATCGACCAGGCTAGCTTAGGTCTCATCAGCGAAGGGTCGATGTGCTCTTCGATGGCTAAGAGTGCATCAAGGAACGTCTCCACTTCCTTTTTGCCATGCAGGATTTCATAATCCCGAATTCTTTCTGCGGTCGCTGACATGCTTTCGACCATATCCCTCTTCGTATTATTGAAGCGAATATTATTCTTAAAGAAATCACAATGCGCCAATACGTGGGCAACAATCAATTTATTCTGTACAAGTGAATTGGAGTCCAGCAGGAAAGCGTAACAAGGATCAGAGTTAATGACAAGTTCATAGATTTTGCTTAACCCAAAATCATACTGCAGTTTCATCTTATGAAATTGTTTTCCAAAGCTCCAGTGAGAAAAACGGGTCGGCATCCCATAGGCACCAAATGTATAAATGATTTCCGAAGGACAAATCTCATAACGCATCGGGTAGAAATCCAATCCGAATCCAGTTGCTATTTCTGTTATCTCACTAATGGCATATTCCAGAGCCTTTTGCTCCGCTCCATTCATCCGATATCCCCCTTGTCTTCCGCCTTTACACTAATGTATGAAAAAAAGGAGGAAAAATGCCGTGATCATGTGTAAAGGTCACCGATAACGAAAAAAACATCTTCACTTTGATGAAGATGCTAGCCCTGCACCGCTGCAATGATATCCTTCAGACCGTATTTCACTATTTTGGGAATCCCCTAATCACCGGCTTTTTAGAAAAGGTGCCAAGGGATGATTAGTCCAGCCATAATTACAAAACCTAAAAATCCTGTAATTGGATAAACCGTTCCTACAAGACTAGCGATGATCACAGAGATATAAAACGGGGTGCCCAATCCGATATTTCCCAAAACACCTCCAATACCGGCTTCTTTCCTATCCTGAAGGTCGCTCCCTTTACGGCCAGCATGGCCATTCCAGCCATAATATGATATGTAGCATATAGCCATGAACCTTTAGCCAATTTCTGGTTACAGTCTTTCCTTTACTCGAAGAAGATAAGATTTCAATAAATATGGAATTATCCGTAAAAAATGATAACATGAATGAATTAACATGATGATGAACAATAGCGGTGTGACGGCACTAATGATGGATAACATTGTTACAATCGTAAGGACGGTCATGACGAAAAACTCAGGCTATACCTGGAAAGCCGGGTTGTCTTCGAAAATCGCACCGGAGCCAGGGAGCATGAAACAAGAAAATGTCATCATCTTATCGATGACCCGGCCCACTACAAATCCGCCATTTTAACCGCGGTAAGGGTTTGATGCGAAGGAATGCAAATCCATGCCCGATACAAGGACTTCAACCATCTGCATCTCCTCATGATCTGCTATTGATGATTGGGATTTAAAGATTTAAATCACCTGACATTCAAAGCTCAGGCTTCCCATACTTCTCAAAAGTAAGAATGATGGCTTTCGTCAGGATTTCAATTCCAGAAAGCAAAGCATTTTTGTTGAAGGTCATATAAGGATGATGGAGCCCAGGTGCCAAATCACACCCCAACCCAAGCATTGTCGCTTTGATTTCTGGCTTTTTAAGCGTGTAAAAATGGAAATCCTCCCCTCCGGTCGTTACGACTGGTGCCACCAGATTTTCTTTCCCGAGTGTATCAGCTATAGCTTCAGCCATTATTTCCTGTGCTTGTTCGTTCACGATTGCCGCAGCTACATTAGATACCGGCTGAAGTTTTATGTCAACATCGTTAGCAATCGCCAGAGACTCTGCAACTTTCCCCACTTTTTTGGTGAGAAGCTTCATCATTTCATTATCTTGAGCCCGTAAATCCAATGAGAAACTGGCTTTTCCAGGAATGATATTGGAGCTTTCACCGCCAGCAGCGAACTGCGTCATTTTCACTGAATATGGAATGGATGGGTTGAGGTGGATGCCGTTTAACAATGTGACGAATGATGCTCCAATTTCAATCGCATTTTGGCCTTGGTGCGGTCTTGCCCCATGAGCATCCGTCCCGATTATTTCGCCTTTCATGAACTGGGCGGCACCATGAACAATGGCTGGCGACGCCTGCCCGTCCTTCACTTCCTCCACCGGCCTTAAATGCACCCCATAAAGGAAATCGACATCATCCAATACATTCTCTTCAATCATCTTCAAGGCACCTGTCCCTTTTTCCTCAGCGGGCTGAAAAATCAATCTCAGTTTACCTGCCGGCCTATAGTTCATCTCGTTCAACACGAGGAACACCCCAAGCAGCAAGGTCATATGCCCATCATGCCCACAAGAATGATTAGCCTGAAATGCTCCACCCACCTCCTGCCAAAGTGCATCGATATCCGAGCGCAACCCAACCGTGAAAGCACCGGCACCGATTTCCCCGACCACTCCTGTACAGCTTTCGAAGGTTTGTACCGTACAGTGGTTTTCTCTTAAAATATGGGAAATGAAGGCTGTCGTATTCACTTCATTCCAACTCGTTTCAGGATGGGCATGCAGATGGTCGAATATCCCGAAGATGCGCGGCCTTAATGTTTCTATCGTTTGTTTAATATCCATATCATTCTCTCCCTCATCGGTTTGGAACTTTAAAAGAAATTGTCATCTTGGTTGAACGCATCATAACTGTTGCTCAGCTTTAATCGATACACCAGCTGCCAAACTATTCAATACAGAAAAATGAACCAGGCGCCGAATCGTTGGTGAGGTCGGCAATCGTTGGAACGAAAGAGCTGATGAGACGGAATTTTCAGTCATTTAACTCCTTTGAAAAAACAAATCATCCTCATCCGTATCAGGTCCATACAAATGGAAATCCTCCCGAACAAGCCTGCGCATAAAAGTTAACCAATACGCTGCCGATATGATGAACAATGTGCAGAAATCAAATGATTATCAGCTATGGCAAACTTATCGACCCCTTTGGAGAAATCATCATCGAATAGTTTCTGTATTGTCTATTCCATGCCGCGTATATCCCGCCCCATCTCTTGAGCCATGAAGTTGGGCTGATTGGCGGCTTCAAGTTTGGAAGTATGGTATTCATTCAAGCTGCTGTTCTTATATAATAACTAATTATGGATAAGGTTTTAAGGTTCCGCAACTCCAATTAACCCGATTGAATAACAAAAGCGGACGCCGATTCCGCCAAAAGCTTTTAGGCTGAAGTGACTGCCAATATATTGAATTGCACTAACCACTATTCTGCTACTGTTTTGCGCCAGACCCCACCTTTTGCTGTAAAACATCCCTTTCAAACCATGATATGAATCTTACACTTTTAATACGATAAATTTGAAGTCATGTCTTCATTCAACGATCGAGATTATTTTAACATGGCATGTTTAGGAAAGGCTGTTTTCGCATATTTGCTATTCACCAAGTAATGGGTTTGGTGGTTTCCCCTCCAATGCTCAGCTTTACTGAGGGCGATCGTGAGGGGGAACGCCTGTGGGGTTTCCCGGTGCTCCCGCAGGAGTCTCGCAACTGCTCCATTAAACCTTAAGAGCCTGATGACATACCAATATCCAGGATTAACAATATAACGATCCGCTCTCTAAAAAGACCCACGAAGCCCGGCTCCATGGGTTACTTTGCTTTATTTTTTATGACGCTTCGCATAGCCGCACCGTTTGCACAGTTCTTCAACGGCGCATCTTCTGGAAAAGCCATCATACATATTTCTAGCACGTTCACCATTCAGGATGTCTTCAAGTGACGTTTCAAAAATATTGCCAAGGGGGATTTTCCCTTCACTATCCAAGCAACAAGGTACAACCGTGCCATCCACCAAGATTCCCAATTGATCTCTTAACGCATAGCAGAATATATTCTCGTCAATTATGTCACGATCCAATTCCGGCCATTCAAATTTTTCGGCCATATTTATATAAACCCGATCTTTCAACTTGATATTATTCTTTTGCTGAAGTGCTTCGCTCAGACGTATATCCAACGAGAGCTTCTCCTCCAACATGCTAAGTATATCGTCGTTCAGGCCATTACTCGCTTTTAGCTCATCGGTATCCATATTCCATAAACGGATGGCACAAATCACTTCACTTGTCGCATTGGCTTCATTAATGAAGTCGGCAATATTACTGACATATGTGTCAAGGCTATTTGTTGTATCATTCGCTTCAAAGCTATGAAGTGAAATATTGATTTGACGAAGGGCTTTTTTCGAAAGCAGCTTTTCCTTGACCTTCTGAATCAAAGTGCCATTCGTTGTAATGTTCACCTTCAAATCATTTTCAGCACTGATGTCGAGGAATGTACCCAAATTTTTATTTAAAAATGGCTCCCCCATTAAATGGAAGTAAATATGATCGGTGTGTGGTTTGATTTTCTCAATGACATGCGTAAAACCTTCTGGATCCATGAACTTCAGGGTCCTTTGCAAACTGGAGCTAGGACAAAAATTACACTTCAAGTTACATATATTAGTAATTTCCACATAAACTTTTTTAAACTTTCTCATGATATTGATACCCCTAAAATCAAGCTATATTGTTTCAATCCATACTAACTATACTGGTATGCAGCTCATAAAAGCAATCAAAAGTTCATGGAAGCGGAATATGGACGATCCTATCATCTAAAGTTTGACCATTTCCCCCATTCCTAAAAGAAGCGAAAAAAAACATCTTCTCAGACGAAGATGTTCGGCAAAGCGCTTGCCCCTTTTGTTCGTAATCTGAACTCACTTTCCTTTTTGCTCCGTGACCTTTAAACTAAGCAATTTTTTATTCCGCAAATCGTGTTGAACGGTCACGATGACATTGAACTCCATTCCATTAGATCCTACCAAAAATTTGAAATCGTCTTCGACAAAATTCTTCGCTACTGTTTTTCTGCCCTTATATTCATAATCGGTAACCTCATTTTCGGAATAATCCGCCTGGACAACGGCAATCGCTATTTTACCGTATTTTTCATAATCGGGCTTTTCGGCAGCTGCTGCTGAAATCGCCCCTGTGTGGAAAAGCAAAAAAACTCCGATAAATATCATGATGACTTTCTTCAAAATTTTTCCCTCCTCGTAACTTACTCTTACGTATTATTATGTAATATTGTTCAATTGTTATGCAGCTGGCTCGCTTCTTTTACAAGCATGATTCCAATGGAACGATTCCTTTCCCATTCCTCGGGAAATACAGTTACCGGTGGATTGGTTTCCTCCACTAAATAACTAAGCTCGATTGTCATACCGGGACGATTGAATTTTGTGATGAACCAATCGGTAAAACCGCTGCCTACCGCTTCTTTTTCGGGGAAGGTCAGTTCATACCCAGTCAATTCCGCCGTTTTTTTGGCAATCCCATAATCCCTCACCATATTTTCGCGTTTATTGTGATAATGCCAAAAGATTTCCCTTCCTGACGTATGGTAGGACACCGCAATAACAGGGTCCATTTCCTCAGTGAATTTCACAAGTGCCTTAACCTCGGCTGCCTGTAGGGGTTCTTTTCCTTTAAAAAATTGGTAAGCTGGTTTCGTTTCATGGCTTATGACCTCGTTCCATCCAGCCGGATACTGCCTATTCAAGTCGACTCCTTTGGCATTTGCCTTCCATCGTGACCAATTTGTACTATACCTGTTCATCTTCCAGACGGATATTTTTTCAAGAACGTTCAAGCTTGATAAATCGCCTTGTTGAATGCTGACGCCATCCGGATTCAGCATCGGGATAAACCATATGCTGACTTGATTCAATAATTCGGAAGGGTACCCCTCGATGGGCTTTCCTGCACGATAGGCGGCTGCATAGTTTTCAAGCATTGCAATTAGGATTTTCGAGCTTAGCCATTCGCGGCCATGATGCGATCCAACAAGCAGAATGGATTTTTTTCCATTTCCTAACTTGACTGCCGTGATATTTTTCCCTTTTTCCGTTTGGCCGATTATTTGTACATCCAATTTATATTGGTCCTGGATTGCTTTCAGGTCCATCTCCATACGTTCAGGGGAATATACAGCTTCTGCGAGAGCCGATTTCGGAAAAAAAAGCAGGGACACTATTCCAATCAGCATTATTTTTCTCATGGATACCTACTCACCTTTGTTTTTATTCAGGTAAAAAGCAACAACAGCGGTCCAAATACATCGCCACTTATTGTTAGGAGAAGTTAATCGGGAACTGAACAAAATACAAATAGCTCCTTAATAAGGGGGAGAACTACATGAGGATCGCGGATTATGATCAGGCATTGTTTCACACACATCGTTCTGATTGGGACAGCTTGTTAATATTGATGGTTCGAACGAAAGACCATATTCTTTCGAAAAAAATCGAACATTTTTTACACGCCTACAGATTTGAGCATGATTATCAAATCGTTCAATCTCAGCTTTATGCATTGCTTCGTTACTTGGATCATGCAGCAGAAAAAACAAATGCTTATTTAAGTGAACTTCCAGGCTAAATCACCTATAGTTTTTGCAAAACGGGAAAATATATACAAGAAGATGGATTTTTAGGGATAAACTTTGGCTGGTGAACCCCATAAAAACAAGGAAGGGTCAGGTATACATATACCTGACCCTCATCTCATTATTTTTTTATTGTCGCATAGGCAGTTGCATACATTTTAAGTTCCTCAAGTAAGCCTTCTACCAGTACGGCTGACTCTTCAAATAAACCATCTTTTTCATAATCGAAGCAATGTGGATCAAGAACCAATTGTTTCGGGATTACATTGGCATAGAGGCTGCGCCCCACAGTTCTCACGGAATTCAAGGCGTTAATCCCGCCTTTCCCTCCACCGGAAACCGCCAGTAATGCCACTGGTTTATGTGCAAATTGCTCACTGCTTAAAAAATCCAAAGCGTTCTTCAAAGCTCCACTCATGGAACCATGATATTCAGGAGTGGTAAGGATCACTCCATCCGCTTCCTCGATGCTTTTACGAAGATCTTGAATCACTTCCAATTGATATTGCTCACCTTCACCAGAATACAAAGGGATCTCACTATTGCTTAAGTCAATAAGTTCCGCTCCGTATTTCTTGGATATGTAACGTGATGCAATTCCTGTACGTCCTTGTTTACGTGGTGAACCATTAATGATTACTAACTTCATGTTATATACCCCTCCATTTGTAACGCGCTCTCTTGTTAGATGATAATCGATTGACTCCCATCACTCGCCAATCCAGTATACCAAAAATCGGAGCTGAATTACCTTGAAATTATATGTCAGCTCCTAAATATTTTTCGGCATCTTCTCGCCTTTACTGTCAAAAAAAACGAATTCTCACCTTCAGTCTTACGCTAAGCAGTTTTTATGGCAGGCGCAAGCGGCCGAGGCGGCTCCCCGGCCTCCTCTGGATAAGGGAGTTGCCTGCTGACGAATGCAACGTTCTATGTACAAACCCTCCAACTCTGTGGACAATAGGAATGAAACGTTCATTTTCGCTCACATTGGAAAAATTACATAACCACAAAAAAACTATAGACAAAACTCCATGGTTCTTGAGTTAGTCTACAGTCTGTAAGGATAACCGAATGATTACATTGTGTTTTCTTAAACTAATGCCTCAATCTGGCTCATGAAATTCGTCATCACTGCCGATAACTTGGTTTCAGCCTCCGACATTGACTTACCTTGAACGCCAAAATAGAATTTAATTTTCGGTTCCGTGCCTGAAGGACGAAGGCATACCCATGTGCCATCTTCAAGAAAATACTTCAATACGTTGGATTTAGGCAGCTCGATCGCTTCTTCGGCATTTGAAGGCAATGTTACCTTCTTACTGCTCTGATAATCTTCCACTGTGTTTACTCGGCTGCCGGCAATTTGGGCAGGAGGGTTTTGGCGGAATTGATTCAATATTCCAGAAATTTGTTTCGAACCCTCGATTCCCTTCAGCGTCAATGAGCGCAGCCCCTCAAGGTAAAAGCCATATTTTTCGAACACGTTCAATAACCCTTCATAAAGAGTGAGCCCTTGTTTTTTATAATGAGCACAAACCTCTACAGCGAGTACAGACGCTTGAATGGCATCTTTATCACGGGCAAAGTCTTTAATCAGATAACCGTACGACTCTTCATATCCGAATAAAAAGCTGTGTTCCCCGCTTTCATTATATTGCTGGATTTTCTCGGCGATGAATTTAAAACCTGTAAGAACGTCAACTGTATGCAGGCCGTAGGATTTTGCAATCGCCCTGCCTATTTCCGAGGTGACGATCGTTTTCAAGATGACTCCGTTTGCTGGAATCTCCCCTTTTTCTTTTTTCTGGGCAAGTAAATAATCAAGGAAAAGGGCGCCAGTTTGATTTCCCGTAAGGACAACATATTGGCCGGATTCGTTTTTCACGGCAATTCCCAATCGGTCGGCATCCGGGTCCGTTGCAATCAATATGTCCGCCTCTACTTTGTTTCCGAGCTCGATCGCCATTTCAAATGCAGCTGGTTCCTCTGGGTTTGGGGA
Organism: Peribacillus simplex; assembly: GCF_001542915.1. Taxonomy (GTDB): domain Bacteria; phylum Bacillota; class Bacilli; order Bacillales; family DSM-1321; genus Peribacillus; species Peribacillus simplex_B. Next base: position 57,142 of record NZ_LNNH01000032.1, read on the forward strand.
CTTGACTGTCGAAAAATCGGGATCTGGCAGTTCCTGCTCCTTCACGATATGTAAATTTTGATAGCCTAAGCTTTGCAGAGCCCTTCTGACTGATTTATTTGCCGTTCCATGAAGCGGCGTAAAAACGATAGACACATCAATTTCCTCTGCCAGCTCAGCATTCTCGGGAACTGTCAGCAACTCCCTATTGTAGGCTGCATCCAATTCCTCACCTACGATTTCAATAAGGCCCTTCTCTTTTAGGAATTCAACTTCTTGAACTTGAATATCAAGCTCACTTTCAATCCCATTCACATAGCCGATCACTTGATCCGCAGCTTCTGGCGTCAGTTGTGCCCCATCTTGACCATAAACCTTGTATCCATTATATTCAGGCGGATTGTGGCTTGCCGTGATGACGATTCCAGCAAATGCATTCAACTCTCGTACAGCAAAGGATAATTCGGGAGTCGGGCGCAGCTCATCGAATAAATAAGCCTTCACTCCAAATGTCCCTAATGTTTTAGCTGCTTCAAGCGCAAATTCAGGGGACTTGTGCCTTGAATCATAAGCGATCACAGCCCCTCTTCCTTTTGCATCATCCCCAAACGACGTGATGAATTGAGCTAATCCAGCCGTAGCCTTCCTAACCGTATAAAGGTTCATCCTGTTTGTTCCAGCTCCGATTTCCCCGCGCATGCCGCCTGTCCCAAACTCCAAGTTTTTATAAAAGGCATCTTCCAGCTTCGCTTCATCACGCTGCATTTCCTCAAGGAGGACACGTAATTCCCCATTTAAGTTCTGGTACCCTGCCCATTTGGTGTATAACGTCTTCCAGTCCATCTCCAACATCTCCTCCAAACGCTTTTTTATGTGTTATGTATCCGGCTTACATATACAAAATTATCACATTTTTTCCAATAAATGAAGTAAAGGCTCGAAATGAGAGGAAACACACGAAGCGTACCTACTCATCACGAGCTCTTTAACTGTTTATTTTTCACCTTTTTGATAGTGTAGCTTGTATATATCATGGCGGCGATCTTTCAATTGCCTTACCGTCCCCGACTGTCTTTCTCGTCGTAGTATTTCCAGATCGACATCGCCGATCAGGACCATCTCCAAGTTCGGGCTCGTTTCCCCGACTATGCCATCACGGGCAAATTCGAAATCCGATGGAGCGAAAATACCCGATTGGGCATATTGGATATCCATATTTTCCGTTTGCGGCAAATTGCCGACCGTTCCGGAAATGACGGTATAAATTTGATTTTCGACAGCACGGGCCTGGGCACAATAGCGAACGCGCAAATAACCTTGCCTGTCTTCCGTACAAAATGGCGTGAAGATGATTTTGGCTCCCATGTCGGTAGCGATTCGGGCAAGCTCCGGAAACTCAATATCATAACAAATTTGTATCGCAATTTTCCCGCAATCCGTATCGAAGACACGAACGCGGTCACCTGCGTTGATTCCCCACCATTTTTTTTCATTCGGTGTGATATGAATCTTATATTGCTTTTCGATCGTCCCGTCACGACGGAATAAATAAGCTATATTATAAATGTTATCATCGTCCTCTTTCACGAAATGAGAACCGCCGATGATATTGATGTTATACCTTACAGCTAGAGTGGTGAACAATTCAATATACTGCTCCGTGAAATCGGATAGCTTCCTTACAGCCAAGCTTGGCGATCTTTCATTCAAGAATGACATCAGCTGGGTGGTGAACAATTCCGGGAATACCGCGAAATCGGCATTGGCATCCGAAGCTACGTCAGTGAAGTACTCGACTTGATTGGCGAAGTCATCAAAGGAATCGATCTTGCGCAGCATGTACTGCACCACACATATCCTTACAGGTTCGGATGTTTTATAATAACGTTTGGATTTCGGCTGGTAATCGACATTATTCCACTCCATGAGCGTGGCGTACTTATTCGATTGCAGGTCATCCGGTAGGTAATTCGGATTGATCCTCATGAGCGTGAATCCATTTAACAGCTGGAATGAAAGTACTGGGTCATATATTTTATGTAACTGTACTTCTTTCACATATTCCCTTGGTAAAAGTTCATCCGCATGTTTATGGTAATTAGGTATCCTGCCGCCGATGATGATGCTTTTCAAGTTCAGCTGCGCAACGAGTTCTTTTCTTGAATCATATAGCCTTTGGCCGATTTTCATCCTGCGGAAATTTGGATGGACCATGACCTCGATTCCATATAAATTATACCCGTCCGGATTATGATTCGTGATATAACCATTATCCGTTACATCGTCCCATGTATGTCGATCATCATATTCGTCAAAATTAATAATGAGGCTCGAGCATGACCCAATCACTTTTCCATCATATTCAGCAACAAATTGTCCTTCAGGAAAAATTTCCAAATGACTCTCTAGCTGTTCCCGCTTCCAAGGAACCATTCCTGGAAAGCAACTCGATTGCAAAACGATTATTTCATCTATGTCTTCTAGTTTCATGTTACGGATTTCCATTATTTTTTCATATTTATGCAGGTCCAAATTAGGCATTTTCCTCAAACTCCTTTAATCTCTTCCATAAGGATTATACCCCTTATCCAAAAATTAAAACAACTTTACCTATCCATGTATCTCAAATTCACCTGGCTAATCTCCCCCGAAAAAGAATATATATTTTACAGACCCCATCCATACATACTATACTTTTCTTGAGGGCAAAAAGAGATGGGGAAGAGGCACCAGGCACGAGCCAAACCGCAGTGAAAAAAACAGGTATATCGTAGCCTGAGCTGCATCCGTCTGTGTGATGTTTCAAAGCTTCCATTTTTTTTAAAAAAGTGCAACGATCTTTATGCACTTTATTGGTTCCGCGCATCGTATCCTTTTATAGGAATTTGCAATCATTAGAAAAAATCATTGGATCATGTTATTCGAATCGATGCGTGGATTTGCACGTATCATTAATTTCTGACCATACCTCTGCATGCTGAAGGAGTACCTGCAGAGGAAAATACATGAACGTGTCCGGTTTCATTACCGACCCGTTCCTAGCCTTGGCTGCATTCGTCACATATGCAGTTACATCGTCTGGACAAGATCCAAGGAGGTTGCAGCTTAATGAAGAAAATGGCTATTATTTTAGTGATAATCGTAGCTTTATTTGTCATGATGGGCGTTTTGACCACTATGAAAAAAGAAGAAAAATCAAAAGGAAATCCCTACGGCAAGGATAAACTTGACCCGGCCACTGTCGATCAGCTGAATGATCCCAATTATCAGAACTTGATACTGCCCCAGGAATTGGAGCAAGACCTCCAAGACAATAAAGACGTGACTGTTTATTACTACAGCCCTAAAAACGGTTATAGTGAAAAGACCACTCCGATCGTAGCGCCGTTGGCGGAAAAACTGGGCATCGATCTTGTTCAATATAATCTTTTGGAATTTGAGCAAGGATGGAGCGATTATGGCATCAAGGATACCCCGACCATCGTCCATTATAAAAATGGACAGGAACAAGAACGGATCGTTGGATTTAAAGAAGAGGAAACCTTCAAGAAGTGGTTCGAAGACAACGACATTAATTAATAATGAAGAAAATGAGCCGGCCCCGACGGAAAATGCTTCTCCCGTTATAGCCTGCTCATTTTTTTGGGCTTATACTAAATATTGATTCGCCACATGGGCATCCATCATTTGCAAATCATTACTCGCTTCTTGGTTCATATTTGAAAAATGGTCATAATAAAAAGGGAAAAAGATTCCGTATTCATTTAATAACGTTATGTTATGTTGGAACAATTCCGCCGAATCGGGATCATTCCATTCTTCTGCCTGCTGTTTGCCCAATATGGATAGGAGTACCTGGAGGCAGGTCATTACTTGAAAAGCATCCCTTAAGGTTCCCAAATAGGTAAACCTACTGCTGCTGCGATTGCGCTCTAAAACGCCTATCTTCCGAAAATGAAGAATTTCACTTTCGGTAAAGTATTTTGGAAATACAGTTTCGTAGAATCTCGAAACGAGACTCGCTATTTCTTGTTCTTGTTCTTCTGTTGAAGAAAAGACCGTCTTCAATAAAAAAACCACCTTTTTTCAGATCCGTTAGACCTATCTAATATATGTATATTCTAGGACGAGCGATTTCTTTCCCCATAGAATAACATAAAAATTGTAAAAAATATGTGGTAATTTCCACCACCGCAATCTTGACAATAGGTCCTTTGTTACTTTTTTTATATTTCACCTGTAATTATTATATTCATTTTTCATTTAACCTCAACCAAATAAGCCGAAAGTAGGAATCGCCATGGAAGATTTTAATACAAAAAATCCAAGTATGTTCATTAATGTTCTGGGAAATTGGAATGGGCTATCGCTGGAAAAACTCTTTAAGGAACGATGGAAGGCCCCAAAGAAGCTGGTTCATGAATGGAGAATGAGTAAAGAAGTAATGCTGAACGGCAGGACTGCCATATGGTCCACCATTCTACAGCAAGGAGATTTGCTCAGCATCCCATTAATGGATGCTGCTGAAAATGAAACCGTTCAAGCGACTAACTTAGACATTCCGATTTTATATGAGGATGAATGGTTGCTGGTAGCCAATAAACCGGCTGGCATCGATACCCACCCATCTCAGCCTGGTGATAGCCATTCTCTCATCAATGGAGTGGCCTACTATCTTCAACAAACCGGTCAGACCTGTATGATCAAGCATATACATAGGCTTGATAAAGATACGACAGGAGCAGTCCTTTTTGCCAAAAACCGCCTGATCGGGTCAATGCTTGATAGAATGTTGGAAGAAAGGGAAATCAAACGGACGTATGTAGCTTTAGTCGAGGGAACCCTTCATAAGAAGGAAGGAAAAATCAATGAGAAAATTGGCCGGGACCGACATCATGCAACGAGACGCAGAGTGTCACCGACCGGCCAGACTGCCCTCACCCATTACCGGGTTCTCAATCACGATTCCAAACGTAACTTGACACTTATCAGCTGCACCTTGGAAAGCGGGCGAACCCACCAAATCAGGGTTCATTTCAGCCATTTGAATCATCCGTTGGCAGGCGATACATTGTATGGCGGCAAAAAAACTTTTCATCGCCAAGCGCTGCATGCACGGAAAATCGAATTCACCCACCCGATTTCCGAAGAGAAAATGGCAATAGAAGCGCCATTCTTGGATAAACCTGAAATATTTGATGGAAGGAACCTTTAATGGACAAAAAAACCGTTCCACCACGAAACGGTTTTCAGCCCATTCATCTAAGCGTGCGAGCAATACCCTTACCTTAGCAAAGACTTTTCATTATAAATGGACAAAAAAATAGCTGGCCGCTTGGGCCAGCTTTATTTTTTATATTATGAAGCTTTTCTCATGCCTTTTAAGATAAGGCTTAAGATGAAGACAAATACGATTGCACCAATCAATGCTGGAATGATAGCGAAGTCCGCTACTGAAGGTCCCCAAGTTCCAAGAATTAATGAACCTAACCAAGCCCCTACAAAACCTGCAATGATGTTACCGATAATTCCAAATGGTACGTCACGTCCAACGATCATACCTGCTAACCAACCAATGATACCTCCGATAATTAATGACCATAAAAATCCCATAATATATTTCCTCCTTCAAATTAGTTGTTTTTTTCCAGCAGACTCAAGAAATCTCTTTACGTTAAGTCCTGCCCATCCAGTTCTTTACCTTTACACTCAAATGGTATGATGCCAATTTTGCACACTCTTTAATGAATGCGACTGTTTTAAATTAGTGGGTAAAGTTAGCTAGCTAAGCCCTGCGGAACTGATTGGCGCTCCTCGATGTTAGTGTGTTTTCTTTTTGTTTGCCGCTGTACTCATTATTTTCCCCGTTTCTATAATCTAAAACCTAATTTCTTTAAAATATATTTGGCAATAAAAACAAGGTTATTAGAAGGAATGAACGGGTATATATTACGCTTAATTCTGTCACATAATTAGTATAAGCAGGAACTGCCTCAAATATGTCCCTACATAAAAGAAAGAGAAGGCCCTATCTTTTGGGATAACCCTCCCTTTCCGACATAGACGTTTTGGGAGCCTTCTCCCGCCTGGCTCCTGGATATTCAAGTGCCTGCAGTGATACGAACGTTCAAAGTCCAAGATACAAATACTGTGGGCCTTTGAAATTCCGGAGTTCCAATTCGAATGTAATGACCTGCTAAAACCTAAAAAAACTGCAGACAAACCCCATTATTCTCGAGTTTGTCTGCAGTCAGGTAAGGGAACCCACATAGTGGGACAGCCTCTGATTTCCGCCGTATTTAAAACAAAACCTCATCCGGATTGCTTCCGAATCGTTCATTTTTGTTCAAGGAATCAATTTGATTCATTTCGTTAAGGCTCAATGAAAAGTCAAACACCTGGGCATTCTCCTCGATGCGGGCCGGTGTGATCGATTTCGGTATAACGACGATATCATGTTGTAGATGCCATCTAATCAGCACTTGCGCTGGGCTTTTCCCATGCTTTTTCGCAATATGGTTAATCGTCGGTTCTTCCAATAGATTCCCCCTGCCTAGCGGGCTCCATGCTTCCACCTTGATTTCATTCTTTTCACAGTAATTACGGATTTCCCCCTGAGTCAAAAGGGGATGCAACTCGATTTGATTGACGACTGGTTTCACTTCACAATTCGCCAGTAAATTTTCCAAATGGTGAACATGGAAATTACTGACGCCGATCGATTTCACTTTTCCATCCTTATAAAGCTTTTCTAAAGCCTTCCATGTATCCAAGTACTTGTCTTTGCCCGGCCAATGGATCAAATATAAATCCAAGTATTCCAAACCAAGGCGTTTCAAGCTATCATCAAATGCCTGAAGGGTAGTATCGTATCCTTGCTCCGTATTCCACACTTTAGATGTAATGAATAGCTCTTCACGGGGAACTCCACACTCAGAGATTGCCTGTCCAACCCCTTCTTCATTTTCATAAATGGCTGCCGTATCAATCGCACGATAACCCACTTCAATTGCTTTCTTGACGGAAGCAACCGTTTCATTGCCATTCTTCACCTTGAAAACACCAAAACCCAATTGCGGCATCTTAACCCCATTATGTAAAGTGATCGTTTCCCGTATATTTGAAATCATCTACATTCCCCCATACTTTTATTTACCAATTATACAACTCCCTTTCTCCTATTTCTAACCATAAGCCTCGTATTTTCGTTTCCGTTTTAATGAAAATCCACCAGATAAAAGGAATAATCACACATTTATTCCTTCACTAAATTAAATATTTTGTAAAAAAATGACCAAACATCTATCCTTATAGATAAGAAATTCGTTACAATTGAATAGTTGTTTAAAAACAAGTTAAAGAAGGTGCGATTTTTAAAGAATAATCAAACGTAAAACCCCCATTCTAAATAATGAGGAGTTGCAGAACAAACCTTTCAGTGTTTACAATCCAAATTCAATTTTTACATATTTGAATATTAAGGGAGTCTTCCATGTATGAGTAGCATTTTCATCTTAACCGCGTTAATTATCGTTTTTGCTTTGGTCTTTGACTTTATCAATGGATTTCATGATACGGCGAACGCCATCGCTACAGCCGTGTCAACCAAGGCGCTTAAGCCGCGCCACGCCATCATCATGGCTGCAGCCATGAATTTATTAGGGGCACTGACCTTTACAGGTGTGGCACATACGATTACGAAGGATATTGTGGATCCATTCACATTGAACAACGGTTCTTATGTCATTTTGGCTGCGCTTCTTTCAGCAATAACTTGGAACTTGGTTACCTGGTATTTTGGCATTCCAAGCAGCTCTTCTCATGCGATAATCGGTTCAATAGCCGGGGCGGCCATTGTCGCCAGTGGGTTCGATGCGATTAAATGGAGCGGATTCACCAAGATTGTCCAAGCCTTGATTCTTTCACCCATCCTTGCTTTTACACTTGGATTCATTGTATACAGCATCTTTAAGGTGATTTTCAAAAACAACAATTTAGGAAAGACCAACAAGCGATTCAGGAGAATACAAATTCTCACGGCGGCCGTTCAATCCTATACACACGGAACGAATGATGCACAAAAATCCATGGGTATCATCACCATGGCTTTAATTGCTAACGGGTATTCCACTAATTCCGAAGTCCCTTTCTGGGTCCAATTATCCTGTGCAATAGCCATGGCGCTTGGAACATCAATCGGAGGCTGGAAAATCATTAAAACCGTCGGTGGGAAAATCATGAAAATTCGACCGGTAAACGGGGTCGCTGCCGATATGACAGGAGCGGCGATCATTTTCGGTGCTACCTTCCTGCACATGCCTGTCAGCACGACACATGTCATTTCTTCATCCATCCTTGGGGTCGGTTCTGCACACAGAATCAAGGGGGTAAAATGGGGAACGGCTAAAAGCATGTTAATCACATGGTTCATAACATTGCCCATCTCCGCTTCATTAGCCGGTATGATTTATTATATTATTGCCTTGTTTTTATAACATCGTCAGCCTTTCCTTCCGGAGAGGCTTTTTTTACATCGGATTCCGCTTAATAAGTGTAATTGGTTCCCATTTTTTACTTATCCTTGTTTTAATTTGTAAAGTTTTATTAAGATTTTGTAAATTTTCGTCGAAAAACCTTCCCTGAATGTATATGAATTCGTTACAATCAACTTGTTAATACTAAGCGTACGACTAAGGTGCGTAAATTGCATGAATAATTGGGAGGCTTCAACATGGCTTTTAAATCAAAAAAAGACAAATTCGCAGTAATGCTTTTCAACATCGCTCAAAACCTTAAAGAAGGTGCTGACTATTTCGCGGATTATAAGCTGAAAAACATCTCCGATCTAAAAGTATTTTCAGATAAGATGAAAGATTATGAGCATAAAGGCGATTCAATGGTCCATAACGTGATCAAAGAGTTGAACAACGCTTTCATCACTCCTATCGAACGGGAGGATATCCTTGAATTAACCATGAGAATGGATGATGTCATTGATGGTTTGGAGCACTGTTCCGCATTATTCGAAATGTACTCGATCGTCAATGCAGACGAGTATATGCTGAAGTTTGTTGATGCAATCAAGGAATGTACGTATGAAATCGAAACAGCTGTAGATACTCTCTCGACAAAAAAATTACCAATGATTCGTGAGAATGCAATTAAAATAAAAGATCTTGAATCTGTTTGTGACGGAATACAACGTCAATCGATCAAAAACCTGTTTACAGTTGAAAAAGATCCAATCAGAATCATTCAATATAAAGAAATTTACGAAAGCCTGGAAGAAATCGCCGATCACTGTCAAGCGGTGGCCAATACACTTGAAACAATCATAATGAAAAACGCCTAAGGAGTACCCCAAATAAATGGATACTTTATTAATTCTGACAATATTAATCGTTTTCTTTGCTTTAGCATTTGACTTCATCAATGGATTTCATGATACAGCCAACGCTATAGCGACTGCCGTTTCAACAAAGGCCATGAAGCCCCGCCATGCCATCATCATGGCCGCCATCATGAACTTCGTCGGAGCCATGACATTTACTGGCGTGGCGAAGACCATTACAAAGGATATCGTGGATCCATTCACGCTTCCTAATGGTTCTTATGTGATCCTGGCCGCTTTGCTGGCTGCGATTTTTTGGAACCTACTCACTTGGTACTACGGAATACCAAGCAGTTCCTCCCACGCACTGATCGGCTCGATTGCAGGGGCCGCCATTGCTGCAGCTGGTTTTGCCGGCATAAGATGGGAAGGATTCCTAAAAATTCTTCAAGCTTTGATTTTCTCCCCGCTAATTGCTTTTGCAATCGGGTTTATCGTATACAGCATCTTTAAAGTTGTCTTCAAAAACAATAATTTGACGAAAACAAACCAAAAATTCCGTACTATACAGATTGCCACTGCAGCACTTCAATCGTATACTCACGGGACGAATGATGCTCAAAAAGCGATGGGGATCATCACGATGGCCCTTATTGCGAATGGTTATGCTTCAAGTTCGGATATCCCCTTCTGGGTCCAATTCTCCTGTGCGCTAGCGATGGGGCTTGGAACTTCCGTAGGTGGATGGAAAATCATCAAAACCGTCGGCGGCAAGATCATGAAGATCCGCCCAGTAAATGGTGTAGCGGCGGATTTAACCGGTGCCTTCATCATTTTCGGCGCGACCGTGATACACATGCCCGTCAGTACTACCCATGTTATTTCCTCTTCCATTCTTGGAGTAGGATCGGCTCATCGGGTTAAAGGCGTAAAATGGGGAACGGCAAAAAGAATGATCATCACTTGGTTCATCACGATTCCCATTTCAGCAACATTGGCAGGTTTGATTTATTACCTAATCAATTTCCTATTTTAAAAAATCAGAAAATCCCTTCCGGTTTCCATCGGAAGGGATTTTCTGTTATATGTACACCCCCCCATGCATTTAATCCATGCGTATTCAATAAAAATCGTATAAAATTCAAGGAGAAGGAATTTTTTTAGCGAGGGGCAAAAATAAATATGAAGGAATTCGAAAAAAATAGAGATATTTTTAAAGACCTTTATGGAGATATGATGGAGTTTGCCGATAGAATCAGTTCGGTTTTAGGTTGCCCTATTACAATCGAAGACGGTAACCACCGTTTACTTGCATATAGCACACATGATGATACTACCGATCAGGCACGCATAATGACCATCATCGGAAGACGGGTACCTGAAAAGGTCATCAACAGTTTATGGAAAGATGGCATCATCCCTGCTTTATTGAAAAAGGATGCCCCCATCAAAATCGGGGCCATCAATGATGTTGGCCTCGGTAATAGGGCTGCGGTTTCCATTCGAAAAAATAATGAAGTCCTTGGTTTCATCTGGGCCCTGGAGGTCAATGCGCCTTTCTCCGATGAAGATATGGACTTTCTCCAATTTGCAGCCAAGGAGGCTAAAAATCAGTTACAGCAATTGCAGCTGAAAAAGAAACGGAAAGAGGCGGGCCATCAGGAATTCCTATGGCGCCTGTTGACAGGACACTATCAAGAAGAAGCAGAAATAATTGAAAACTTCACGAAATTTTCGCTTCATGTACCTGTTGTTTTTTCGATCATGGTATTCGAATTTCCTGAAGAGATCAATCGTGAAGTGGAACGATACATTTCATACATGCTAACGACTACTCAAAAGATAAATAGTTCCCTCTTTGCCATTGACCAAAACAAGCTCATTCTTTTCGCAGGCGCCACAGAGGAAAACAGTCCTTTTTTCACTACATCCATATATGATTTCATTCCATATTTCATCCTGGAAATGAAACAGCGCTTCGGTGTAGAGCATATCCTTGGTACAGCTGGCAATACGTATAAAAACTTTCTGGATGTTAAATCAAGCTACGAGGAGTCACAATACACGTTAAGGATGAAGAATATTTTCCCTGATGATATGAACCTCATCGTACACTTTGAAGAGCTTGGCATGTTCCAAATGATTGAAGCGCTTGCAGGCAATAAACAGCGTCATGCCCATCCAGCCATTTTAAAATTAACAGCATATGATAGGAAGAACCAAACCGAATTGCTGCAAACACTTACCGTTTATTTGGAAAAAGACTGTAACCCAAACGAGGCATCGAGAAAGCTTCATATTCATGTGAATACATTGAATTACCGTTTAAAGCGAATATCCGAAGTGGGGGCCATCCGTCTAAAAGACCCGATTCAAAAAATGTCTCTTTTTCTTAATATTAAACTGGATCAATATGATGATTATTTCAAGAAAAATTCATGAAATCGTGCCCGGTATGGAGATACTAGAAGCATGGAAAGGTTGGTCTTATGAAACTGGAAACAAAAGAAGAGCTTGAGAAAGAATTACGAAACATCGAAAAATGGGAGAAGGATCAAAAGGGACTATGGTTTTGGGAACGAATCGGACGACTCCCCTTCAAGCTATTGGATAAGTTGACCCCAGACTTCATTCAGGATAAATTGGGGATCATGCTCGATGAAATCGGCAGTTACATTCAGACTGGCGGAAAGTATTTAACGAAAGAGACCCACATTCTGGCTAAGCTTCAAGCCAAAAGTCCCGAAACGAACATTAAGGGTCTGGATGATGTTTCAAGCTTGCCGCTCCATGTCATGGATGGCGTGAGCCAGGAAATTAAAAACTCCGGCAGCAAATTGGCAACGGTTCAAGGAGCCACTACCGGTATAGGCGGAATCTTCACCTTAGCCATCGATATTCCCCTTCTTCTCGGCATGTCGATCAAGACACTTCAGGATATCGCCATCTCGTATGGCTTCAATCCCCGTGACCGTCAAGAACGGATTTTCATCGTCAAATGCCTGCAATTCACAACATCGGATGTTGTTGGAAAAAAGGCCATATTAGAGGAATTGTCTAAAATGAATTTGCCTGAGTCTGAATCAAAGAGAAAAATCGCCTCCGAGATGCAAGGATGGCGCGAAGTCGTATATACATATCGTGATCAGTTTGGCTGGAAGAAGCTTTTGCAAATCGTTCCGATTGCCGGGATGATCTTTGGCGCCATCACCAATCGCTCCATGATTGCCGATATGGCTGATACAGGTATCATGCTGTATAGGAAAAGACGGATTTTAGAGCGCATTCAAGAATCGACACTTAAAAGTTAAGCCCCTTTGTCATATTATGTCACATTATTGATATGAATGAAGGGCTCACAACGAGCAAGTCCATGTTTATTGAATCTGCGTTTGTGGAATTTCACAAATACACCTTTTTCATTTTTCTGATTTCCACATACTAACTGTTACTTTTTCCAACTATACTTGTGTTACAAATAGTAAAACATATTATTGGAGGGATTAAGATGAGAATAGGAATTCCGAAAGAGATTAAAAACAATGAAAACCGTGTAGCTATCACTCCAGCAGGCGTTGTAGCATTAGTGAATGCGGGACATGAAGTATTAATCGAAATGAACGCTGGTCTAGGAAGCAGTTTTACAAATGAATCATACCAAGAAGCTGGTGCAGTAATAGTCGAGGACGCTGCTAGCGTTTGGTCAAGTACAGACATGATCATGAAAGTAAAAGAACCTATCTCATCTGAATATAAATATTTCCGTAAAGATTTAATTCTCTTCACATATCTACATCTTGCAGCCGAACCGGCCCTTGCACAGGCCCTAAAAGAAAGCGGTGTCTTGGCCATTGCTTATGAGACGGTTGCAGTAAACCGCACACTTCCGTTATTGACGCCAATGAGTGAAGTGGCAGGACGTATGGCTGCACAAATCGGTGCTCAATTCCTTGAAAAGAATAATGGCGGCAAAGGAATCCTATTAAGCGGAGTTCCTGGAGTGAAACGCGGTAAAGTCGCAGTTGTCGGCGGAGGAATGGTTGGGACGAACGCAGCTAAGATTGCAATTGGTTTAGGCGCAGATGTAACCATTCTTGACTTAAGCCCCGACCGTCTTCGTCAATTGGATGATATTTTCGGAAATGAGCTGACTACGCTTATCTCCAATCCTTATAACATTGCTGAAGCAGTCAAGGATGCTGATTTGGTGATTGGCGCTGTACTGATTCCGGGTGCCAAAGCTCCAAAGCTCGTAACGGAAGAAATGGTTAAGTCGATGTCTCCAGGTTCAGTGATCGTCGATGTTGCAATCGACCAAGGCGGAATCTTTGAAACGGTTGACCACATAACAACACATGATAACCCTACTTATGTAAAACATGGAGTTGTCCATTACGCAGTGGCGAACATGCCAGGAGCAGTGCCTCAAACATCTACTGTCGCTTTAACGAACGTAACGGTTCCATTCGCCCTTCAAATCGCAAACAAAGGAGCTCTTAAAGCGATCCTTGAAAATGATGCCCTTGCTAAAGGCGTCAATGTGGCGAACGGTGAAATCACGTTCGAAGCAGTTGCAAACGACTTAGGCTACAACTATGTGAGTGTTGAAAATGCCTTAAACCCAAATAACATTAACGCTTAATATAAAAAAAGAAGCCTCCAGACACGGATCGTGTCTGGAGTTTTTTTATCGGAAATCTCAGGAATTTTTTGCTGTAGGCCGGTTTATCCCCGATGCGGGGCGAAATACTAACTCGTTCGGACGGATTATTCCGATGTTGGTCGGATTTTCTGCTCGGACGGGCAGATTATTTTACACGTCAGGCATTTTTTCCGAATGTGCTTGATATAGATCGAAAATTTCGGACACTCATGTAGTTCAATTACGTGTAATCGGCGTTGACTTGCCGTTCTTATAGGAACCGCAAGTCTGCCCTTTCACTAATTTCTTTATTGGAAGATACTGCTCATCTAGCACCCTGTACTCTTCTAATCTGCGAAAATTTTACCTGGATTCATAATTCCGTTCGGGTCCAGTGCATATTTGATCGTTTTCATCACTTGGTAAGCTGCTCCGTGCTCCCTTGACTGATACTTCAATTTCCCAATCCCGACACCATGTTCACCCGTACAAGTGCCACCTTTTGATAGAGCATATTCGACAATTTCTTCATTTAATCGCTTCGCCTCTCTCACTTCCTCATCGTTCTGTAGATCAATCATGAACAAAACATGATAATTGCCATCACCTACATGTCCTACGATCGCTCCCTCCACTTTGGAAAGTTCGACCTTCTTCCTCGTTTCCAAGATGGCATTCGATAATTCATGCAGCGGTACGCTTACGTCGGTCACCATCAGTTTCTTGCCCGGAGCACTATGAATGAAGGCATACGCGAGATTGTGCCGGGCCTCCCACAAAGCATTCCGTGCTTTTGAATCCATTTCGAACTGGATATCGCCACACCCAAAATCACTTACTATTTCCTTGGCGAATTGGACATCCTGTTCCAAACCGGCAAAATTCCCGTGAAATTCCAGAAATAAGGTAGGTCTGACGTCATAGGCTTTGTCCATGAATTGATTAACTTTTTTTATTGATTCTGCATCAACCAATTCGATTCGTGCAATCGGGATTCCTGCAAGCATGATCCCATTGACCGCAGATACAGCCTGTTCGACGGTCGGGAACGTCGCTCTTCCTGCCATGGTGACTTCAGGGATTCCATATACCTTTAATGTCAGCTCAGTAAAAACACCTAATGTACCTTCCGATCCTACAAACAGGCCATTCAAATGAATGCCTGATGAAGATTTTGTCGCTAAGCTGCCCGTGTGGATCACTTCACCGTTTGCCAGTACGACTTCCAGATCCCTGACTTGATCACGCATTATCCCATATTTAACCGAGGTCGTCCCACTTGCATTCGTGGCGGCCATTCCGCCCAGCGTCGCATCGGCGCCGGGGTCGACGGAAAAGAACAGTCCATACTTTTTCAACTCTTTATTGAGGTGTGTCCTTGTCACGCCCGGCTGCACCTTAACGAGAAAATCATTTTCCCTGATCTCCAAAACTTGATTCATTAAGGTCATATCAAGGGAAATCCCTCCTTTAACCGGAACGACATGCCCCTCCAAGCTTGATCCTAACCCGAACGGAATCACAGGAATATCGTGGTCATTCGCATACCTCATGACTGCACGTACTTCTGCCGTATCCTTTGGATAGATAACCGCATCAGGTAAATGCGGTGTATGGTACGATTCATCATGACTATGCTGTTCCAATAACGTTTCATTCACCGTTACTTGCTCATCCGTCAATATATTCCTTAAGTCCTCTATGTACTGATTCATCCTGCACCCTCCTTTTTTGACAAAACATTCTGAAAACGATAACCAAAAGGAGATTGCCCATTGGGGGCAATCGTCACTCTCTTATTTGCCAATCCCTTTCGCTTTATCCGTACATGCCTTCATTGCTTGTAAAATGCCCGATCTAAGCTGTGCCTCTTCCAAAGCAGCCACTGCTGCTATCGTTGAACCACCTGGAGTGCAAACATCATCCTTTAAAGCGGCTGGATGCCTTTCCGTTTCAAGAACCATTTTAGCAGCCCCCATTACAGCTTGTGCTGCCATACGGTATGCTTGTTTTCGCGGAATGCCATCTCGAACCCCGCCATCAGCCAGCGCTTCGATGAACATGTATACATATGCTGGAGACGATCCACTTATGGCCGGTACTGCATCCATCAAATTCTCATGAAGGATCTCCGTTTTTCCAAAGCTATTGAGCAGTGCCGTTACATTTGCGATATCATCATCCGTGATTTCATCGTTAATGCTTATGGCTGTCAAGCCCTCACCCACAAGGGAAGGAGTGTTTGGCATCGTCCTTACGACCTTCACTTTCCCTTCAAAGCTGTTTTCTATTAGAGAAATATTGATTCCTGCCGCCATCGTAATGATCACGGTGCTTCCTTTTACATGACCCTTCACCTGTTCAAGCACTTGCTTATGCATGGCAGGTTGAATCCCAAGAAAGAGAATGTCGGCAAACTCGGCAACTTCTTCATTATCGATGGTGCCTTTAACCTTATGTTTCGTGGTGATCTTCGTCATGGATTCCAAGCTTGCAGTACTTACCATGATTCGATCGGGCGAAACCACCTCAGCAAGCAACATGCCCTCCAGCATGGCCTCCCCCATTTTACCGCAGCCGATAAAACCGATTTTTTCATTCATATCTTACACTTCCTATCCAGATCCATCTATATTCCTTCTTATTATATCGGATTTGCTATATGGAAACACGCCGGAATATCCACTAGGAAGGATTTAGCGATTTCCAACCGAATTACTAAGGGGATATGGAGAAAATCTTGATTTTTTTAGCGAAAAAAAACCATTGACTAATTGGTCATTTCCCCTATATAATTTTGACCTATCAGTCACAATGAATACAGTTTGAGGAATGGGGAAATGGTATGCAAATGGAGAAAAAAGCAGTCAATACCAGGCTTGTCTTAACAGGGTTGATCATTGGAATGTTTTTCAGTTCATTGGAACAGACGATAGTCGGGACGGCCATGCCGACGATTATCGGGCAATTGAATGGTTTTACCATATTCGCTTGGGTAACGACTGCCTATTTAATAGCTTCAACGACTGTTGTACCGATTGTTGGAAAGCTTTCTGATCTATATGGCAGGCGATCTCTCTACCTGCTTGGTACGATCATTTTCACGATTGGTTCATTTTTATGTGCCACTGCCACCTCCATGGAGCAATTGATCATTTACAGGGGGCTGCAAGGCATAGGCGGCGGAATGATCATGCCCTTATCCCAGACGATCATCGGCGATATCTTCTCGGCGGAACAAAGAGCCAAATGGCAAGGAGTATTCGGTGGCCTCTTCGGGTTAAGTTCTGTCATTGGACCTTTTCTTGGCGGAGTGATCGTAGACCATATCAGTTGGCATTGGATCTTCCTCATCAATGTGCCGACAGGGTTATTATCCGCCATCCTGATTTATGTCGGGTTGAAACATGAGTCGATCAGTAAAACGGTGAAAGTGAATATTGATTATCTTGGCATCTTCACCTTGATACCTGGTATTGTCCTATTATTATTGGGCTTGACATTCGGTGGTGATAAGTTCGAATGGGCATCCCTTGAATCTCTCTTGATTTTCGGCTTTACCATCATCTTCATTTCTCTATTCATCATTTTTGAAAGAAAAGCAGTTGAACCGATCCTTGATTTAGCCCTTTTTAAAAATCGTGTTTTTGCGACCACCAATATTCTCGGATTCCTGCTTGGCCTCGGCATGTTCGGGGCGATCATGTTCGTTCCCCTGTTCATGCAAGGAGTGCTTGGCGTTTCACCTACAAAAGCGGGATCGACCATGACTCCCATGATGGTCGGTTTAATTCTTTCCAGTATCGTAGGCGGTAGGTTGTTATTAACCTTCCGTTTTCGCACAGTGCTTACCTTTGGAATGGCCATCGCGACTTTAGGCTTCTTCCTAATGAGTACGATGGATGGCAGTACGACGATTTACACTGCCTATTCCTTCATGGCCGTTCTTGGAATCGGGATGGGGCTTGTCATGCCGACATTGATGATTGCCGTTCAAAATGAATTTCCTAAGTCACAGCTTGGATCGGTCACGGCGGCCTCTACCTTCTTCCGATCAATAGGCGGGACGATGGGCATCACGATTTTAAACGCAGTCATGAATCATAACCTACAGAAAAATATGGATGATGCAGCACTAAGCGAAAAGAATCCGATATTGCACGAGGCACTGACTGCACTAGCGGATAAAACGGATAAGTTATTCAACATCATGCTTTATCCCGAGAATCTTAAAGTACCTGCTGAATTTGGCAGCGTCCTGATAAAAACGATCGAAAACGCTTGGATAGATGCCTTTTCCAGTGTTTTCGTCACTGGTATCTTTTTTGTTGCAGCGGGCATATTAGTGGCACTTTCCGTGGGATCCGGCAGAATCAAAAAAGATCAAGAAACGGAAAAAGAATTAAGTTGAACAAAAACAAGGCCGGCTGAGTGGTTCAGCCGGCCTTGTTAATCCCTTCAAATCGATGTTTCTTCTTCTTTGATTAGGGAAACTTACCTGTAAGCAATAAAATGGAGTGATCATATGACCGAAATAACGAACCATTCAATCTTATCAGGCGATTTTTATGAACAACCCACGCTCGAGCTGGCAAAATCCCTCCTCGGGTGCCTGCTTGTAAAAGAAACACCGACTGGAACCGCTTCTGGATTCATCGTGGAGACCGAAGCCTATATGGGTCCTCTTGACAGGGCTGCACATAGTTTTGGAAATAGAAGGACAAAACGGACGGAAGTGATGTTCGGCAAGTCTGGATTGATTTATACATACGTCATGCACACCCATACTCTGGTCAACGTCGTAAGCGGCGGGGCCGGGAACCCGGAAGCCATTTTAATCCGGGCGGTTGAACCTTATTCAGGCCTTGAGACCATGCAGGAAAGGCGCGGCATTGCCGACATGCGCAAATGGACGAATGGTCCTGGAAAGCTGACAAAAGCACTGGGCATCACCATGGAGGATTATGGCCGATCCTATACGGCTCCCCCTCTTTATCTCGCTGTCGGGAAGCAGCCTGAACACATTTCCTGCGGCCCCCGCATCGGGATCGATAACTCTGGGGAAGCCAAGGATTATCCGTGGCGTTTTTGGGTGACAGGAAGCCCCTATATATCCCGCACCCGCACCATTAATAAAGGATGAGCCCACTCCCCTCCATGATCAAGTGATATTGATACACTTGATCATGGAGGGGATGAAGCTCGTCCCATCTGTAACGCAGTCCATGCCTTAAATGACTTTAGTTTGACTGCTCATATACGGAAGGTCGCTGGCTTCTTCGAGATTAATGATCAACTTCATCACTTCAACCATCCCCTCAGGCTTATCAAGTTCAATTTCCTTATGATAGGACTCGATCGAAGTGGTCCATTTCTCCATTAATTCCTGGTTCAACAACGTTTCCTTCATTTGTTGTTCAAATGGCCTTTTCTGATTAAGCTCGAATACAAGCTTTTGTTCATTTAAATACTTTAAATTAATTTCCTCCTGGCCGGGAAGCATGGAATGGACGAAAATCGGCAGCCTTTTTCGTAATGCTTCGCTTATGGTGACACCGCCCGGCTTCGTAACGATGGCATCAACCTCTTCATAAAGCTTATTCATTTCAACTCTTGATGAGATGTAGGATAAAGGCTTGATATGAGCCAAATTCCAAGATTGGATTTCATCATACAGTTTGTTGTTATTGCCACAAAGTACGAAGTAGTCGAACTCGGTCGACGTCTTTAATTGGGCAGCTATATTCAAGATCCCGCCCAGGCCGCTATTCCCCCCCGATATCAAAATTTTAGGGCGATCCGATGTTTTTGGTTCACTGGCGATTTTAGTGATGTCCTCATGGACGGGGATGCCGGTGACCATCATCTTTTGTTTTGGTATTTCACGCATGCTCATTAACTTTTCTTTTGCTTCTTGGCTAGGGAGAAAATGGGCATCTATCCCTTGTGTCCCCCACACATTATTAATGAAGTAGTCCGTGTATACATTAATGATGGGGATATTGCATTTCCCTTTTATCTTTAACTGGCTCAAAAGATAGGAAGGAAAACCATGTGTACATACGATTAAATCGGGTTTTTCCTCAGCTATCAATTGTTCCATCTTTCTTAAGAATATAGTTTGATACCATTTGAATGCCCATTCCTTCGATGTTGGAACATAGAAAAGGTTTTTATAGGCGAGGTTATAAGTTTCTGGTGCATACCTGATCCATTTTAGGTAACCAGTTGTCACCATTTTTTCTAAAGAATTATTTGTATAGCTTATCAAATCCACTTTTTTAAAAGCGATACCGTTTGAATGCTTCTTCAACATATCCATTAATGCCTCAGCAACTTGATGATGTCCTGACTGCATTCGAAAGAGAGGTAAAAACAAAATCTTTTTCATACGTGTCATCTCCTAAGAAATCATACTTTGAATACCATATTTCATATAGACAAATACTAGCAGGCTCGGAACGGAGATCCTGCTACAATAAATTATCATCTTTGCTGTACACGTTCTTGTTGATCGAGAATTCCAATGATAGTTCAAAGTATAATAAGTCTCCATTGATAAACTTATTTTCCAATAGGAAATCAGTGCTAACGCTTCATGGAAAAGAAGTGACTCTCAATTACTGGACTTTTGTTTCTTTCTTTTAATATATTTGAAAGTGCCATATAATACAAAAATAAATAAGAAAAAGACACCTAAATACGGAACATATTCAGGGTTTATATTGAATGCATTCCCCATATAATATCCAGCCACTATAAAGGGGACAGTCCAGAGGAAAGTGCCCAATAAGGAAAGAAAGAAAAATTTACGGAAAGGGATATTGGATATCCCAGCAAAATAAGGGCTAATTTGCCGCATCCCAGGTATATAAAATCCAAATACGATCGTCTTTTGGATATTTTCCATATAATTTATTTTTGCCTTTTCCCAACGCTCATTGGTAATCCCAACGTACTTGCCATATTTATTTATAAATGGGTACCCCACATATTTCCCACAAACGTAAGCTACGAGCATCCCTATAAAAGCACCCAGAAAAGCAGATAATACCGATAGCCCAAAGGCGAGTTTATCTTGGACGATCAACACTCCAATTAAAAAAAGGAGCGATTCTTCAGGAGCGGGAATTCCAACGATACCGAGGAACAAAAAAAGAAAAATGATCAGGTATCCATATATATTAATGAAGTGTAAAATCGTATCGATATTCATGGTACCCCCAGAATTTATATGTCTCTTAACGTAACAAACTTCGTTCCCTTTTCTTTACTTTCGCGTAAATAAATTTCCAAGTTTTCAATCATATGCAGTGGTGCCTCCTTATCCGCTCCCAATGTTTCACCACAGTCATGCAGTAGTAAAATTTCGCCTTCATTGGAAGTTGTCCGTAATCTCTCAAGCAGGTTATTTCTGCAATTATCCACTTTCCAATCACCAAAGATGGCCGACCACATGATCACCCTATAGTTCTTGCTAAGAATAGGTGTGAAAATATTGAAATGTCCCCATGGAGGCCTATAAAAACCGACCTTTTCCTTCGTACATTCAGTTATTGCCTTTTCGGTCATACCCAATTGCTTCTTTAATTGAAATGGTGAAAGGACCCAACTTGAAACATGGTCAAAATGATGGATTCCAATCACATGCCCATCCTCATGCATTCGTTTAATGATTTCAGGATTCTTCTTCACCTTACTGCCAACCACAAAGAACGAAGCTTTTACTTCATACTTATTTAAAAGATCGAGCAATCTTATTGTATATTCGGGGTTGGGTCCATCATCAAAAGTTAATGCTACCCCGCCATTTTTCTTTATATTTTTGGTTATTCCCAATCCGAATCCACGGATAAGCACCGTAGGGACTAACGTATATAGTAGAAATAGAGCCAATAAAATAGTAAAACCGACCATCCATATAACCATCACGTAAAAAACCGATCCTCTCCATTTTCATATCCTTGCTTGAATTCACCTAATAAACTGCCACCTTTTCAATATAAAGGGATTGTAATGTAAATTCAATTAAACAATGAAACGATTTACATTTTCGTAAGGGCTCTGCCCACAGATCCATACTACTATCCTTTCCCCATCTTATTGTATTATTAACTTACTTCTATATTCGGGGAGATTGACGGCTCGTTTATCGAATATTGATACAAGAGGCTACCATTCCCTTTGATTAAAACATTATACCAGCCTTGTGCCTTAGTTTTAGCCGGCTTTTAGCCCCATTATTTATAACGGAGGTGGCCGGGCTTACATCCAGTCATGGATTAAGAGGCTCTATATGGGAAAATGATTACTATTAGGGATGACTGAAATGGAACATCTTAGCTGTAGGTAACTGGCACGATTGATAAATGCCGATTTTTTTCTGGAAAATTTAGTTCTGGGGACTGTGTTTAGGATATGCAGCTTTATGAGTAGAGGATAGGATTGTTGATCAGGTGAACTTAATTTGAAGTTTTCTATAAAAATCTGCTTCATTTGTCACAAAATTCTACATTTAATGTACCAATATCCCAAAAAGAAATTGAAGCGTTCCATTTTTGAAACAGGACAACAGCTTAACCACTTCAAGTTCAGCAGAAATGCTAACTTTGTATATTCCAGATAGTTAGTTACATGGATTCACTTACCTATTTTTTCCAATACAGCATATGGAATGACACATCTTTGACTCCCCCCTAATCGTTATCCGGTTTCGCTGCCTTGGATGGGGTGAGCACTATATACGTTTCGACGAATCTATTGATGTTTCATGTGCACAGGAAAGAAGTTGCTGGAAATTTGCTGATGAAAAAGAAAATGAAACCTTATAACAAGATTTCATTAATTCTCACAAAATCATATTAATAGGGAGTTAGTTTTCCTGGAATATATTACGTTTTATTTTCTTCTTCCAGTAAGCTCTTCATCACTTTTGCTGGATTACCTGCCACAACTGAGAATGGCGGCATACTTTTAGTGACGACGGCTCCAGCTCCAACTACGCAGCTCTCCCCAATTTCCACTCCAGGTAAAATGATGACCCTCGCTCCAATCCAACAATTATCCCTGATAATTACCGGTTGGATTGGACTGTAATCGTAAAATCTTCCCACGTCCTTGTGGAATTGCTTGTTTCTTGTATAAACTATGCAATCAGGAGCCAATTTAGAATTTTTGCCTATAACTGCATCTGCACCTACTAGGCAGTTAATTCCAACAGTGCATCCATCCTTCAATATAACCCCTTCCTGAAGATTAGCCCCTCTTTCGACGCTAATTCCTTTACCGAATTCCACAACAATCTGTCTCGCTACAAAGTTCCTGAAGTTCCTTCCTAGTATTTTACCGAAAGGATGATCCGATTGAGGCAATAAACCGCCTATATTTCTTAAAACCATTTTATTAAGTTTAATCCAATATTTTTTATAAAAACCATATTCCATGTACCCTTTTTCATTTCTATTCATGTTTTAAACTCCGTTTTCCAAATGAATTTTACCCCATATATCATATAAGCACAGTAAAGGGCATGGGCCATACCGTATTAGCTTCAAGATTCTATTAATATAAGTTAATAGAATCTGATATTTCACTCCTTTTTCTGTAAATGTTTAACGCCTTGCACGCTCATTAACCTTAGCAGTACCACGATTACATAGACTGCTTCAAACCCTAATTTATGGATAATCGCAGCAAGAATAATCACACTAGAAAAAACTATTTATAAGACCAATACTTCCTTTTCCTCATACCTCACGCAATAAACTTTGCATTTCCATAATCACATAATTGAGTTGGCTCATGATACAGGGACCTTCCAGTCTTGATGATTCCTTTCGTTGGGCTATATCACCCATTTTTCCGATAATAGACCATTGTTTGTTTTAATAAAAAGCTTTCTTTAAATCATTTTTTATCATCTGCCTGCTGTGGTGGATGTCTTTCCTGCTTGTGAAAAGCTGATTATTGTTGAGATTTTCTTCGTTCACTCCATTAATTGCCCCAATGATAAATTTCATGCCCTTTTACCTGCAGGAATAGGCAAACTCCAAAAGAATAGTTATATCTGTTTGCCACTTCTTGCATGATAGTTTTATAATACTGTTATTTTCAGAATTCGCGGTTCCAATTTTGAAATGACATGGACCAAAATTGATATGATCCTCTGGTTACTTCTACTTCTTAACTTGCCATTCTTGTTTATGATTTGTCCGTGCAGAGTTCACTGACGCAATTACATCATCTATCCAACAAAAAAGGCCTTCATCAGAAGGCCTTTTTTGTTGGTTTCATAATTCCGCACCCTTTCCGTGAATGGCTGCCTAGCCTCCCGCCGCAATAATCTAGCGGGGTCCCTCAGTTTCTTGAATAATGCAGGAAAAATCATCTTCAGGGGTGGGATGGTATTACTTTAGTTCTCTTGCTTTTCTAGGTACTGCCTCATTTTTTGCATATACTCCGGTCCATCCATGGGGTCTTTCACGATCAGTTCGATCAAGCACAGTTTTTCACCGTTGAGATCCTGAGCATTTGAGATGGCATCATCCAGTTCCCTGTTCGTCTCGACCCTGGCAGTGAAGGCTTCCTGGCCAAATGCTTCAGGCAATTTTGTATAATTCCACGCTGGTATCTCATTGTATTTCTGTTTTTCGATATCAACCTTGACGTTCAAGAATTTTTCGATCGTATAGCCGTCATTGTTGAGGATGAATATGATAGGTTTACAGCCATTTTCCAGCATCGAACTTATTTCCTGTGCAGTAAGCTGTATCGAGCCGTCACCGGTAAACAAAAGTACACGGCGGTTTTTATCCGCAATACAAGCGCCGAAAGCAGCAGGTGTGGCATACCCGATGCTTTGCCATCCTCCTTGCGCTATATAGGTCACACCCTTTGGCAGCCTAACCTGTGACATGCCATAAGAGAATGTTCCCGTTTCCGTGACCACAATGTCATCTTCCTTTAACATTTGCTGAATCCGGGGATAATAAGAAGCCGCATTCAGTGGTGCGGATGAGTCACCAGCCATTGTGTCATATGGGAACGCGATGGCTGTAACCGATTCCTCCTGCCTGAAGCCGATGTCCTTGAGTGCATCCAGGATATCCTCCGCCTTGACGTTCATATAACTGGCTGCACCCACTTTCAAGGAATCAGGTTGGATTTCGACCATTTTCAGCCGATCAAGCTTTGCTGTCTCTTTTGAGGTATTCGTGTCAGACCAAACCGGCCCAACGGCAATGATACAATCCGCTTCTTCAACGGTCTTGGTCACTTCCTGACTGCCGAACGCCCCGCCGTAAACACCGATATACTGAGGATGGCTCTCATCGAAACCGCTTTTCCCCTGCATTAGCGAAGCGACCGGTACATTCAACCGTTCAGCAAGCTCCTGCACAGATTCTCCAAGGTTATACCGCAGTGTTTTCATATCGACAAGCAGTGCAGCTTTCTTTACCGGCTCTAGCATTTTTTGTATCTGCTCGACTGCTGCCTGCAGCGCGACCTGGTTCGTTTTGGCCTCGTTTTCCAATGGCTCACTGTGAGAAAGCAACGGTTTTGTAACAAGATCGATAGCCACTACCATATAAACCGGCTTTTTCTTTGACTTCGCGATCCTGATGGCTGCCGGTATCTCCCTAGCAGCGTTCTCGGGTGTAAGAACCACTGTATAGCCCGTGATATGCTCATATACTTTACGAAAAACGTCAAAATCTCCATCCATTAACGTATGATGGGCAATCGCCTTCTTTTTTTGCATCATGGACTTTGGCGACCCCACGATATGAATGAGCGGCACATCCTCACTGTAGGCACCCGCCACTGCATTACATGCGCTCATTTCCCCAACACCAAAAGTGGTGATCAATGCCGAAATGCCCTTCACCCTGGCATAGGCGTCCGCTGCGTATCCAGCATTGAGTTCATTTCTTCCATTAATGAATTCAATCCCCTCATATTCCTCCAGGGTATCTAGCAGTGAGAAGTTATAGTCTCCGGGCACACCAAAAATTTCCGTAATTCCTTCTCCTTTTAAACAATCGTATAAATACTGTCCCAAGGTTCTGTTTTCCATCAAATCAACACTCCTCCGAATTATTCATCTCTACTATATTTATACCCAAACATTAGTAGGTTAACCGTATAAGTGTCCAGGTAATGAAGACAAGCCTTGCTACTCTATTACTCTCTGGAAACTTGTAAGCAAACCTTACGGGGCAGAGACTATAGTAGGAAATGATTCATTTCCAAATCAAAATAACTGAAAATTCTTGATTTACCTCGCTTTTTTAATTTATATTTGAATTAATGGAAAGAAGGACTAGGAGGAACATGATGAATGATCATAACGTAAAAAGAATTTTGGAAAGCATCATCAGCACTTCCAATAACAATATCACCGTGACAGATGAAAAGGGATTCATTTTATTTACTAATCCAAACCATTGGTGGATCTATGGAATTGAACCTGACCATTATCTTGGAAAATCCGTTTATCAGCTTGAAACGGAGGGGATCCTCTCACCTTCAATTTCCGCAATGGTCTTGAAAGAAAAAACACCTGTCCAAATCATGCAGCATACAAAAACGGGAAAAATCGTCATGTCGACAGCTTACCCCATCTTTGATGATGATGGTGAACTGATTCGAGTCGTCAGTTATACCCAAGATCAAACGGAAATCAGGAAGCTCCAGGATCAATACGGCCAATTGGAGAAAAAGGTCCAAGAATATCAATCCGAGGTAGAAGAGCTTAGGGAACAGGAAGAGCTGATTTACCGAAGCAAAGAGATGCGGCAAATCGCCAAAACGATCCTGCGTGTTTCCAAAACGGATGCCACTGTCATGCTACTTGGCGAATCGGGGGTGGGAAAGAGCGTTTTTGCCCGAAGGCTCCATGATCAAAGTTATCGCAGGAAAGAGCCCTTCATCGAAGTCAATTGCAGTACCATACCAGAAAGCCTCTTTGAATCGGAAATGTTTGGGTATGAAGCAGGGTCCTTCACAGGGGCGCAAAAGCACGGGAAGGAAGGCTTGATTGAACAAGCTGATAACGGAACGCTTTTTTTGGATGAAATCGGCGAGCTGCCTCTGGATATGCAAGTGAAATTATTAAATGTACTGCAAGAGAAGACGTTTAAAAGAGTCGGCGGAAAAAAAGAGCATAAGATTGATTTCCGGCTTGTAACGGCAACCAATCAAAACCTTGAGGAAATGGTCGAAAAGGGTGCTTTCAGGCTCGATTTGTATTACCGCTTAAATGTGATTCCCGTCCAAATACCGCCTTTACGAGAAAGAAAAGAAGATATTGCTATCCTAATCAATCATAATCTCGAGATCATCAACAAGAAATACAACACAAATAAGAAATTGCATCCTTCCACATATGAAATCCTGATTCACCATAAATGGTCCGGGAACGTGCGAGAATTGGAAAACCTTATTGAACGGCTCATTTTGACCTCGGAAGACTCCAACATTTTCCCAGGCTTCCTCGCCGCTCAATTGCATGGACAGGATTCTTTTGGGAATCAAGATGATACCTTGATGCTCGATCAAATGCTGGTGGACGACAGTGACCTTAAGACTGCTCTTGAACAAGTGGAAAAGTGGATGTTGATGAAAGCGAGCAAACAATGTAAATCCACATATGAAATGGCAAAATCCTTAGGCATCAGTCAGCCGTCGGTCGTAAGGAAAATGAAGAAATATAAAGGTCAAGTGACGTGATACCAACAAACCTTGTACATATTAATATGGGACTTTCATAAGAACTTCCCTTTCCTCTCGCCTGTCTGTCACAATATGTTGCCTTTTTTCTTCCACGTTGCTGCCATAAAAATCGGGTAAGCCCGATCTGCCCAGCCTCACAGGGAAAAGAGCTATCCCTTAACTGTCATTAGGATAACTCCGGTAATTACAGGATGTGAACCCCAACTTGGATCTTCCGGCTTATGCTTGATTCAAGTTGAGTTTCTCATCGATTGAATTTCTTTGACAAAGCGCTCGGTAAACCCCGACTGAATGCGCTTTAAAGCCTATCGGCGGTGTTGACATTCCCTTCGGGGATGACTGGTAGATGAAAATCTCCACGGCATTAGCACGAATCCCAACGGGCCCGCCTCTTTTTGCGGCATCTGCCATTCGTTTCATATTATCAGATCCACATAATGGTTACCCTTCTATAGCCTGACAAGATACAACTAACCCTTTTTTGATTGTTGTTAACATGTCCCTCCCCCTCTCCTATCAATTTGTAAGACCATTCCACATTCAAACATTCGATTCCAAGGTGCGAATGTGGTGATTTTTTCAAGTTTGATTCCTTTAAAACTATGTAAAATCATTTCATGGTAACGCCTTATTAATCGATTATCTCTCTCTCTACTTACAACTCCCGCTTCATTGTTCAGATTAAAGTACGTGAGATTATAATTGGGGAGAAAATCGGCTACCATGTCCATTCGAACTTCCGTTTGATAAAAATAGTCATCTAGTAAATGATACATGATATTTTCCTCGATGATGTCCGCCTTGCCATTTAGAGCGACAACACCTTGACAAATGGTTGAACCAAGTGTGTTACAATTCGTATTCCATCCTTTATAGGACAACAATTTATCCAGTATTCGTTCTTCATCCAAAAGTGTGATCAACTCCCGATCTCCCCCGTTCGCATAGGCAGCATCGGCAACCACCACTTTTTTTCCGGATTCTATAAACGTCCTGATAGAATCAACAAAGGTTAACATATTTCGAAAACTTGTGTATGTAATATCTTTTTTATGTTGATCCCATGCCTCTTGCATAATACGGCCTGGCGTATTATAAGCAAGTATTAAATCCGCATCTTCAGCGCTCGTTACTAATTGACAGCCTGCCGCTAGTACATGTGATTTTAAACTTTCAGCGTAAGGGCGATCCTCATACATGGGAATCAATTGGGGCCCAAGCGAACTACTCCAAATCGGATAAATCTTTGGCCTTTTCCCCATCCATTCATTATATACACGCGCCAATAAAGTCGCTCCCACCTCGTCCGCTCCAGGATACATATGCACTTGCTTATACAAGCGTAATTGTTCTATCTTCTCAGCAACCTTTTGTTGGTCCATTGCCGTGTATCCATATTCTGCGCTATCATCTTGAGGAATTGATAAGAATGTAATTACACCTTCCTTGACAAGCTCTAACATACTCGTGTTTATCATGGAATTGAATGCTCGTCTCGATTCATAGTCTTGTATGTATGACTTGGGCAACAAGGATACAATCTCTTGTAGCTGTCTCTGTTCTTCTTCAGACAACTTCTCGCGAATTTTTTTATCTGATAAGTAGGCACGCATGAAAATTTCACGGCCCCACTTTTCATAATAGTCGGGTTCTTCATCACTTGAGCTGTATTTTGGCGTACGCATAATTAAATTGGAGGCATAAATGGGCACGTGTGGATATGCTTTATGTAGGGTTCGCATTCGTTCCATCCACATAGTCACAGTATCTATTGATAAATCATGCAAACGGGAAGGCAGTAAACCTCCATACACCAACATATCGATGCTTAAAATCATAGCATCTGCGTTACTCGCAGCTTTAGTCAACCAATTCCATAACTGGCTCGTATTAGCTGCAACTTTTTTGGCCCCGAGTAATTCTTCACTTGGGAGGATTACTTCCATATTTGATGAAGAACGGGCAATGTTTTTTATGTAATCAACATTACATGGTCGCTCATCGATGGGTACGTAGACAATTTTCATGCGATTACTCCTTTTTAAACTTCTTTCTTGAAGCGATGAATTGAAGTTTCCTTTCTACGTGTATAGCTGGTAGCTCATGTCCAAATTCTGGATATACTTGGATGTGCTTCTCACCGCCTAAATGATGATATAAGGCAAATCCGCTGGAAGGCGGGCACACCCTATCTTCCAATCCTACTCCGATTAATGAAGGGCACGAAACAAAACTCGCTAGATTCATACAATCGACATAGCTCAAAGCGTCAAAAACTGCTGAACGGTTTTTCTGTAAGGGATCATGCAGTTTAAAATAATGATTAACTTCCCGATAAGGACCTTCTGTTGATAGTTGAATGGATCGTTTAAAATGAGTAAGAAAAGGAACATCAGCTAGTAAGTACGAGATGCCTTCTTGCAAGGCAGCTGTCGCAACTGCTAGAGCGCCCCCCTGACTTCCTCCCTCTACAAAAACATCCGTCTTTCCTGATAATTCCCTTATAACATCAACGCTTCTATAACAATCCATATACACATAACTGAAGTAATAGTTATCCGGATCTGTAATTCCAAGTGTCATCCAACCAGAGGAACCTCCATTCTTGTATGGATTGTGATCGGGTGAACGAACATTTTGCCCTCTGACATCGACTAACATCACGGGAATACCTTGAATTAAATATTTGAATGCGTAGTGCGGCTGAAGAGTGTTCCAATTATATCCGTGAAAGATTACAGCTGCAGGCGATTTTGGATGAACATCTTTCTCAGGTTTTAAATAGGACGCATGTATACGTGAATTTCTGAACCCATTGAAGGTCACATCATACAGTTCTACGCCTGGAACATAATAGGAAACTGGTTCTATAACAATATTTAAACCTTGCAGGGCACTTTCATTCTTCCGATTATTCCAAAACTCTTCAAAATCTTTTTTCTTTGTTTGTTCAGGTCGATACATCTGCAGTTGCTCAAGTGATAAATCAATGAGATTCAACGTGATTCCTCCATAAGCAGGTGACCAGTATTTCAGTAGGTGTTGTGGAATGGTACGGCATTCGGCTTCATCACTTCTTTTACATAATATTTTTTTGGCTGATCACTTCACCATTATTTTGCATTTCCTTTAACAGGACATCCAGTAAGTAAAATGCACACACTTCACTAGCTGAATGACTATATCCTTGTATATCATCAGTGGCAGGAACGAGCAGGTGAATATCAGAAACAAGCGCGACAGGAGAGTCTTGTTGACTCGTAATTCCAATGGTCGTTGAGCCCATATTCTTAGCGCTTTCCATCATGTTCACTATATGGGCATCATAGCCTGATGTACTTAGACCGATTACAACCGTTTCTCGATCTAGTACGTGCGTAGATATCTCCATTTGGTAGAGATCTGAGAATGCGTCTGCTTCCATACCAAGTTTCATTAGCTTATATTTTAATTGCTTGGCAACAAGGGTCATTTCGCCTGCACCGTATAGAAAAACTTTTTTTGCTGACACTAATCGATCTTTAAATTGCTTAATATCTTCTAACTCATTGAGCGTATCGAATTTGTTGAACATTCTCGTATAAGCTTGTTTCACTGAACTCAAGCTCGTGTTTTCTGTTTGTTCGTATAATCGAGTGCTCACAATGGCTTCTTTCGCCATTAATCGCAGTTTATTGTAAGACCCGATTTCTAGCTTCTTGCAAAATCTTGTAATCGTCGCCTCTGACAAATTTAATTGACGTGACATCTCGGATATCGTTTTGTTTGGCATGCTTTCTAAATTTAAAATGATGAATTTGGCGATATTTTGCTCGTGTTTCGTTAATTTATGTGTATTGGATTCGATAATCGTCGTGATGCTTTTTAACGGTTTTAAAGACTCTTGGAGCAAAAAGTGACGAAGCGCTCCGATCATGCCTGCATCATTAAGATTCCGGGCGATTTCAATTTGCACTTTATCTAACACGGCAGGCATGATATCTTTTTCCAACTGTGCCATGATAAGGGGATATAAATACTCTTTTTGTGCTGTAATCCCCCCGCCAATTATGATCATTTCTGGATTCATCATATAAGCGATGGTTGTGATTCCTTTGGCCAAATAGTAAACGAGACGATTGATTTCCTGGATGCAAATCTCATCATCCAACTGTGCAAGAGCAAAAATTTCTTTCCCATCAATCTCACTTTCAGGTATTCCCTTACGCTTGGCAACATTTCTCACTAATATTCTTGTTGAAGCTAAATCTTGAAATTGACTTCCTTCTATTGGGATGTAACCGATCTCGCCAGCACTAAAGCTGTGTCCAGCCTGCAATTTATTGTCAATGATATAACTGCCGCCGATACCGGTCCCTATCGTTAGACAAAACAAACTTTTCGCATCCCTGCCAGTACCAATCCACGACTCCGCTAACCCTGCGCAGTTCACGTCATTTTCAACTTCAACTGGTAATTGAAAAAATGTTTCTAGTTCTTTTTTCAATGGGGTACCTGTATAATCCGGAATGAAGGAAGAGGCATATAAAATCTCCCCTTTATTCGAATCCACTTGGCCGGCCGTGCTAATGCAAATACCGCTAATCGTATGCTGATCAATGAGGGTCTCCCCTAATCGTTTTACCTTATCAAGAATCGCCGGGCCACCCAAATATGCTTCAGTTAGGCATTCATATTTCTCTACAAATGTCCCTTCTTCAGTTAGCACACCGTATTTGAGTATGGTTCCCCCGATATCAAATGCTAAAAATCTCCTCAAAATTCTCACCTTCATTTCTAAGAAAAGAGCAATCGTTGGTCGTTAATTCCCTTTCCTTTTCACGCGAATCGTTTTTATTTGTTTAGGATTAAATGCTATCGTTATTTGTGCTGATGTTTCATATTTTTCAGCTAATATTCCTGTAAAATCCACTTCATAAATGGAGCTTGGTTCAAACCCAAGATTTAATCGTGTCAATTGCCGTTCATTAGTTGGATTAAACATGCGAATATCAAATGTATTCTCTTCTTTTTGTATGAAAGAAGAGAATGCAATGGTAGAGGAAGATTGATTGAACAACTTCCCTCCCTCTTTCAATACATATGATTGTTGGGTCAAGATTTGCTGACGCATTACTTTTGTAGTATTCAATGACTGATGACTTGTCCCTAAAACCAAGCCATATTCAAATTCATACGTCCCTAAACACTGAGCACCTGGCGTTTCGAATCCAGGTGCTGCACCATTTCCACGGGTACGCAAATCTCGTCTTGATAACCAACCAACACTTCTTACCATCGTTAGGAATATGAAATCATTTCCTTGAAAATGATCCACTTCATACTCTTGCAAACCCCTATGCACAAGTTGATGCTCCATTGCCAATACAGTTGAAAGGGTTGGATATTGGTTCATGACCGCTTCTTTATTTTTAGGCATATCCCATACCTTTTCCCTAATCGTTTGCCGTTTTACTAAATCAAAAGCTGTATCCCCATAGCTTTCATCTGCTTTTGATGTTGCAAAGCCAATTCGAAGCTTTTGGTCTTTTGCCTGATTATGAATTACTGTTTTGAATGATATAAATCGTCGACCTTGATGAAGTGTGATTGTCGTCGTCATTTTATTCACAACATATTCTTCGCTTGGACCTGTTCGATTTTCATTCAAGGAAGCTGGTAACTTCATTTCATAATGAAGCGTCATGGATTGATATGATTTCCCTTTTACAATATCGCTAACACCCTTTACAATCGCCAGGCTGCATGGATCATTGACAGGCGGCGAATAGTTATACGCATCCCCCGCATCTAATGAAGAAACAAATTGATGCTGATTTTCATAGGCTTTATTTCTTTCTTTATCGGTTATGATTAATCCAGTTTCGCTGCATTGGATATGATAAAACTCATTTTCAATTGCGTTTTCATCCACAATTTCAATTAACTCGGCTTCCATGCAAACCCGCTCGATCCGAATTCTTTTGGTCTCCACTCCATCAAAGGGTAAGACGAAAGAAACATCATATATTACGTATTCAGCATAATGCGGTTCAGCTAAAATATGGCGTAAAAACACTTCCCGTTTTTCTTTTTTTATAAGATCAAACGCTATTTCTTCTGAATCGTACATGAGGGTGATTCCACCTAGATCGAGAGACGCTGGAATAAGTATCTCGGTTTTCACAGGATAGATGTCTGCAACTGGTGTGTTATTCATTACATAAAGAAAGTCGTTTTCTATATTTTCCTGCAAGAATTCAAAAGGATATTCATTATTCAATGTGTCTTTAGAAAATTGACGAATCGCACTTAATACTTTTTGTGTCCTCGTTTCCATCTCAGTATGAACTTCATCTACACTACAACCACAAATGCTATCATGAGGCTGGTTTTGCAAAATGAGTTTCCATATATGTTCGATGAAGTGGGCTGAATTCGTGTTTCCGTTTGTCCATACATTCAATGCTTCCATAGTACCGATGGCTTGATCTTCACACATTTGATTTTGGTTTTTCAGATAAGAACGTGTAGAATACACGCCTGGCAAAATAAATATTTTTGAAGGGTCCCGTTGCTCACCAACGATTGTTTCTACCGGTTCATTTCCTGCGAATGATTGCACATAATGGGACATTAATGATTGCTTAAATTCAATTTCCTTATAGCAGGCATTTAATTCATTGATCCGTTCATTTATATCTGGACATGTATAGGTATGATCCGCTCCGTTCATGACTAATGCACGTCCATACGTCAAATATGGGGAATTGCTTTCTAAATATGTTTTGGTCTTTTCAACATAGTCATCATGCTTCAAGAAGGTCTGATAATATCCTTCAAAAAGAGGCAGCACAAATGTAAAGACCTTACTTCCATCTGCACCTTCCCACGTATTTTCGAATGCACTTGAAATGGCCCCTCGCCATACGATGGCCGTATCAATATTGTATCCCTTGAAAATTTGGGGCATTTGGCTGTTATGGCCAAATGTGTCTGGCAAATAACCAATATTATAAGCAGAATTATAGGCTTTTGATTTATTAATGCCAATTTCCAGGTTTTTCAAGATCGATTCACCGGAAACGAGAAACTCATCAGCTAACAAGTACCAAGGTCCGACTTCAATCTTCCCTTCTTTAATGAATGAAACAAGACGCTTATATTCCTCCTGGCTTACAATTTCTTGATAGTCCTCTAAAACGATGGTTTGTCCATCCAGAAAAAAATTATCAAGATTTCCAGAATCCAATAACCCTTGGACATAACGCAGCCCATTTCGCAATTTATAACGGAATTCTTCAAACGTTTCGTACCATTCACGATCCCAATGTGTATGATTTAACACATGTACCTCTTTAATGTTTTTCATATTTCACTCCCCCATCTCAACAAGCTGTTGCTTAAGGAATGCGCCATCGATTTTATTGAGATCTACATTATGTGTAATGGAGTATGCGCACGCTAGCCCCGCTGCTTGTGCCATATCCCGAATGGTCGGTTGGATACGCAGCGACGCCTGCATGAGAAATGTGCTTGAAACATGGCGGCCGACAATGATCAAGTTATTCACTTCATGGGTAATCAATGATCTGTATGGTATTTCGTAATACTCACCACGAGACAACCGAGCCTTTTCCACCTTTTCTTCACTGACGCTATGCACGTCAATATACCAATCGCCCCTTGCGATACCGTCATTAAATCGGGCGCGGTTCACATAGTCCGTTTCCGATAAAACGTATTGGCCGATAATTCGGTACGATTCGCGAATGCCAAGCTGTGTTGCTTCCTTCAATAAGTAAGCATGCTTAAATCCAGGGATATAATTCGTTAAGAAGTTTGATAATCTGCGAATCATCATACGCCCTTTCGTAACTGCTTCCGAACGAAGAACAGGATCTGTCGTTTGATAAATATCAGGGATATGAGGGCAATTAAAAGACATGACTGTAGGTTTTCCAGGTTGAGTGAATGCTTGAAAATAACGCAAATCTTCTTCCTGTAAATCTCCATTCCGTAAGCCTTTTTGAAAAAATGGTTCTAACACATGACCTTTTCCTGGAACCATTACGATCTCGAAGAACTTCGGGTTCTCAATTTTGCAAAACGTTTCGTTTCGAGATAAGATGAATTCCCGTAAAGCGGCTATATCAATGCCACCCATTTCGAACCGGAACGATATTTGCTGGTTTTGTCCGTCTTGGTTACCCGATTCAACTGGGACTGCAGCTGTTCTCGATAGAACCGCATCTGCTGTTGCATCGACAAATGTCTTTCCCTTGATCGCCACTAATCCGTTGCATGTGTTTACGATGATATGGGTAATTTGTTTGCCTTCTTTTAGACAATCTACATAATTGGCATCATATAATAGATGCCCACCACGCTCAATAATCAACTGCTCCAATACATAGCTTAACGTTTCAACGTTAAACCAACTACAGGCAGTGGTCCCATCAAACGTATCGATTTTCTCTTTATGTAACCGCTCGATGATTAATTGATTCACACGCTGTCCTTTTACAAAAGTCGGCATCATCGGAGAAACTAACGCATTCGTTTGAGTACCTCCTAAAGAAATCGTTTTCTCTATGACAAGTGTCTGTATGCCTTCGTCTAAAGCGGCGATCGCTGTTGCCGCCCCGCCTGTTCCTCCTCCAACCACAACGCAATCAATATCCCAAATAATCGGCAATTCCCGACCAAAAAATGAGATTGTTCCCACCTTCACTCACCTCTTCCATTTAGAATTCGTGTCGTTTTTTTTAGACAGTTCAGCATCAATTTACCTATTAAATCATTACAATTATCCCTTTACCGCACCGTCCGTTGCCCCGGAAATAAAGTATTTTTGCAGCCAGATAAAAATTAATAAAGTAGGAATTGTCGTTAATATCGAAGCCGCACTTATTAACTTTAGATTTGAGCCATCGAAATTTTGTGAAAGCTGAGCTAAACCAATCGACAGGGTATACATGCTGCTTTCCGTGGAATTAAGCAACGGCCATAAATAATCCCCCCACGTACCCATGAAGGTGAAGATGGCCAGTGTAACCAAAGTAGGTTTCACTAGTGGTAAGGCAACTAAATACCACACTTTAAATTTATTCGCACCGTCCAGATAGGCTGACTCTTCAAGCTCTTTTGGGATTCTTAAAAAGGCTTGGCGCATCAAGAATATACCAAAGGCCGTTGATACTTGCATGACGACCAAGCCAATATGTGTATTTTGTAAGCCAAGGCTACCGGCAAGTTGGAATAAAGGCGCCATATACAGTTGAAAAGGCACCATCATCGTGGAAATGATTATTGCCAACACAACACTTCTCCCCCTAAAGTCCATACGTGCTAGCGGGTAGGCAGCCAAACTGCAAAATAACAAATTTAGTGGAATCGCTATTACCGTTACCACCAGGGTGTTTAAAAAGTACCTACCGAAATTGGCTTTATCAAAAGCGGTTACGAAGTTTTCTAGAGTAGGGGAAGCTGGAAGTATACTGCTGTAAATCCCTTCATTTGCTGCTTTTAATGACATGAACAAGGTAATCAAAAAAGGACCTACAGTGAGAATCGTGATAAAGATCATTAGAGTATAGAGCCACATTCTTTGATTGAATCGCTTCGATTTCATCATGTTCTCTCCTATCTATTTACGCTCTTAAATCATCTTCGCGGCTACTAGTTAATTTCATTTGAAGTAAGGATGCCCCAATAGCGAGAACTAATAAGACTATTCCTGCTGCCGAAGCGATGCTGACATCTAAATTCATGAATTTTTTGTATATATACATAACAAGAGTGGTCGTCGCACCAGAAGGCCCGCCACCTGTGGTTAAGGCAATTTCTTCAAACACCTTCATACCGGCGATGATTGTCATGACAGATACCAATGTAACAGACGGTGCAAGCATGGGAATGGTAATGTTCCTAAATTGTTGGAAAACGGAAGCACCATCGATACTGGCAGATTCATACACATCCTTTGGGATGGATTGCAGACCTGCTAAATAGATGATCATATAATATCCAAGCCCTTTCCAAACCGTGATCATCGATACTGCGAATAACGCTGTGGAAGATTGAATGAGTAGGTTTGTTGGAGAATCAAAGAGACCTAGCTTAACTAAAATCCCTGAAATGATTCCACTTTGTGAGTACAGCATTTTCCACATCAATGCCGCTACAACCATTGGTGTTACAACGGGCAAATAGTAGAGAATGCGGAACGTGGAAACGCCCCTGATCTTTTGGTTCACCAACACCGCCAAAATCATCGGTAAAAAGACATTCAGTGGCAGCACGATGATTAAGAAAATGAACGTGTTCAATAACGCCATCCAAAAATTAGCATCCGTAAAAATCTCTTTAAAGTTACTTAATCCAACGAATTCACCCGTACCCGCAATGATTTTATAGTCCAATAAACTCCATTGAAAGGCTTCTAAGATGGGTATGATGAGGAATGTTCCCAAAATTAAAAGTGATGGTATTAAAAAGAACCACGGTGCCACATGTCGCATACTTAGTCTACTTTTCTTTTGCGTGCCGACTTTCACTTTAGCATTCGGAAGTACAACAGGTCCCCTGCTCATGTTTCTCTCTCCTTTTAAAAAAGAAGATAGCTTTTTTTACAAAGCTATCCGCTTTTCCCTTCATTAAAATGTCACTTTTTCATCTGACTTTTCAAATGCTTTATTCCATTCTGATGATAGTTGTTTGACAGCTTCTTCAGGTGTTAGCTTGCCTTGTAAGTTTTTAACAAAAATATTCTTAGTCGATTCACGTAATTCAGCGCTGCTTTCCGTTGGTGGAATTAGTACCTTTGCACGCTCTAAAGACTCCGATGCCTGCAGCATACCAAGTGCCTTCGGTGATTCCCCAGGATTTTTGAAGTAATCATCCTCTAAAGAATCTTTCGTAGCAGGTAATACTGTTCCTGCCGTTTTCGAAAATTCCAATTGGTTCTCTGCATTGGTAACAAATTCAGCCAGTGCAACAGCCGCTTCTTTGTTTTTTGTTTTTGCCGGTACTGCGAAGTTCATGACCGCAACGTTCACTGGTGCACTTTCAGACTCTAACGGTTGACCGGCTTTGGATGCTTTATATACGTCTGGCGCACCAGATTCTATTGGTCCTAAAAACGTTACGCCACCTTCCAGGAATGATGTATTACCCGCCATGAACAGCTCTTGGCCCGTTTTTAACGATCCTTCCGCTGTTTCTTGAGGAATTAATCCTTCCTTATACATCTTTTGTGTATAGGTGAAATAGTCGATAATGTCTTTGTTAGTTTCAAACACTGCTTTTCCATCTTTCACCATCGGTTTTCCGTTTGAAAGGGAAACCATTTTTTCCATAATCGTATTTCCGTCATTGATTACTGGATAATAAGAAGGTTTTCCTGTTTTGTCCGTTATAGCCTTTGCCGTATCATAGATGCCTTTTATCGTTGTCGGCAATTCTTTAATTCCTGCTTGGTCGAAATGATCTCCGTTATACCAAGAAATTGTTGTCGTTAAATACCATGGCAATGCGTACAACTTATCTTCATATATACCTGATTTGTATGGGCCTTCTACGAACGAATTTTTCGTTTTATCACTTACCATATCCGTTAAGTCCAATAAACCGCCTTGAGCTGCAATATTAGACATATAGTGTGGATTTAAGTTGACCACATCCGGAACATCTTTACCCGTAAGCGATGTTAGTACTTTTTGTTCCATTTCATTTTGGGGAATGTCCTCTATCGTGACATCCAAATCAGGATGAAGCTTTTCAAATTTTTTCTCAAGCTCATCAAAATATGTATCAAATGGCTCCCCTGCCAATGATGCCGTCCATAATGTTACCTCACCGCTCAACTCTCCAGATTTCGATGTGCTCGTCTTCTCGGCCCCTTCCTTATTACACCCTGCCAATAAACTCATTGAAAGTGCAGCCGCCAAAGTACCAGTAACGACCTTATTAATCTGTTTTCCCATTTCCAGTCCCCCTTTTAATCTACTTGAAAACGTTTTCTTATCAATAATAATAAAAGAGAATTAATTCCATTTCAACGGTTTTCGAAAATTAATTTTTAAAATTTATAAATATTGAAAATAATTTTCATTTTGATCTTTCTTATTGAATCCCTCGTTTAATTCGGTCCAAGCCTTTTGTATCGAAGACCATCTCAAAACTATACTTACACTTCGCAGAGTCCGCATCAAACTGGCCTGTTATTTAAAGGCTGTTATTCACCAAGTAATGCAATGTGGATGATTGCCCCTCCCTTGAACGTTTTTTCATTAATGAAAATTAATTTCATAAAAATGAATAAAAGAAAAATTATTTAAAAATCCAGTTGTTAAATATGTAAACTTTGTTTATAGTTTCCTTGAAAGCGTTTTCTTATAATTCCGCCTATGATACCCACTTTGCCTTTCATCCGTTTGTCCACCTAGAACTAACTACAGCAGGGTAACCAATAAAACGAAAAGGAGCACATATTATGAGTAGAAAATTGAGAGTGATCAATAGCTCTATTTTTGCTTCAAGCCTAGTTTTATCATCTTTCGGATCGGGGAGCAGCGTTACAGCCCAACATCCAAGCACTTCTGTCGATATATTGACCATCAAGGATCATTCTGGGGATCACATGATCATTGGCGGGACGAACCAACTTGCCAACGAAAACAAATTGATCGTTTTTAATGACACCTTCAGCTATTACACGGAAACAAAGAAAGGCAGTAAAGAAGTCATCCTTGAAAAGAAGGGATTAAATACATATCGGGTGAAAGCT
Organism: Peribacillus simplex; assembly: GCF_001542915.1. Lineage (GTDB taxonomy): Bacteria > Bacillota > Bacilli > Bacillales > DSM-1321 > Peribacillus > Peribacillus simplex_B. The sequence continues at coordinate 97,597 of NZ_LNNH01000032.1, forward strand.
AAGACCGATGGTGATAGCCCGATTCCCCGGAATGGCCTTGTTCTTTCAACCGGTGCTAAGACAACTGCCGAGATAGATTCCTTCCTATCACAATTAGAAAGCGGAGAAACAGTTACCTTATTGGAACCTGTCGTGAAGAAGGAAGAAAAAGTCGCTAATGCAATCGACCCTACAGCGGCATCCAATCCAGCCGGAGCACCATTCGATGGATTTAGAGGCCCTGATCAATTGATTGTATATCACCCATCTTTTGGAGAAACAACTAAAACCAATGCATATGGTTACGAGATTACCGTTGAAAATGGGTTCGTTACGAAATTAGGAGGCGGAGGTTCCCGGATTCCGGCAAACGGATATGTTGTGAGCGGACATGGGATAGCAGCGAAATGGCTTACATCCCATTCGATTATAGGCTCTAAAGTCACTGTAGATGAAAATGGCTCTGTAAAAATCATTCAAGATGTTGATAGTTATGCATATCAAAGTAAGCAAGCCATTAAACAAGCTAAAGCATCTATGGAAAAATCCAAAACTATTTATTTGGATGTTGCTATGAATAAAGCGAAGAAGTCGATCTCCAATTCTGAAAAACTATTAATTGAAGCAGAGACTATAAAAGAAAGAGACCCCGTTAAAGCACTTGACCTCACACGGCAAGCGACCCAGTCTGCTTATGACGCCTACTATTATTCTTTGCCATCGAATGTAGCGGAACAACGCGCCATTTGGTATCGTCCGGAGGAAACGACACTTGAGGGAGTCAAACAAGTACTTGACCGTATGGAAGAGGCGGGTTTCAATTCAGTCTATCTTGAAACTACATTCCATGGCTATACGATTTATCCGAGTAAAGTGATGGAGCAGTATGGTATGCCAGGACAGCACCCAAGGTTTCAGAATGGCGAATACGGTCGTTATGGTAACGATTTGTTAGCTGCCTATGTGAAAGAAGGAAGAAAGCGAGGACTTACGGTTCAAGCATGGACAGATGGATTTATGGTCGGTGAAAGCAGTTTAGGAACTCCGCCAGCATTTAAAAACCACCCTGAATGGGCAGCGATCCAACGACAAAACAATACAGGAGAACCACTCCCTGATACATCAAACAAATACTATTGGTTGGATATCGCACAACCAGAAGTACAGAAATTCATGCTAGCCATATACAAGGAAATGCAGCTAAACTACGATATAAAAGGTTTGAATATAGATTATATGCGCTATCCGCATCATGATTTCGAGAAAAGCTACGGCTTTAGCACAAAAGTTCGTGCTTTGTATAAGGAACGGACTGGTAGTGATCCATTCACCCTCAACCCAGCGACAAACCCAGAACAATGGGAAGATTGGACAACTTGGTTGCGTACAAAAGAAAATGAATTCGTTGAGAAGTTGCATGATCAATCTAAAGATATTAACCAGAAATTCATGATGACAGCAACACCTGAACCAGGGCCAGAAGCGGTATTGATCAGCGATTGGAAAGATGATATAGATGGTGTCATCCCACAGGCGTATGGGCATGACTTCAATAGTATTCAAAAAACCGTTCAAGACAGCAAAAAGCTAATGCCTGCTGGGACGATGTACTATACGGGAATATATTCTTTCTACCATCACCTTGATGAAATGATGAATGTGGATGATGTCCTATCTGCAAAACATGGTACGTCTGGAGTGAATATGTTCGCTTTCGGACAAGCCAGTGCCCCTTCAGTTGATGCATTAGGGAAAGGACCGTGGCGTGAAAAGGCTCTAAACCCTGGCGAAGAACCGATTTTGGCTGCTCAAACCGTATTAACAGAAATCGAAAGACAAATAAGTGACGTATATTTGGAGCAAGGAGCTCTCGATAAAAAAGAAGGTAAGGCTTTAAAACAATCTCTCAATCGATTAAATAAAGCCATTGATAAAAATCCAGAACACATGGATAAAGAGTTCAATTCAGTCATGGAACTAATCGATAAGTTAATGGACAAAAATAAGCTTAAACCAGTTGTAGGAGATAGGATAAAAAAACAACTCGGAGAAGCAAAAGAATGGATGGACTACTCATTGAACCATCAAAATCCTTCAAATTGAAGCGTATAAGCATCTTTTTTCCCTTTCATTGGAAATCCACTTATAATGAGTAAGAGGAACATATTAACATGGGTATCCATGACAAATTAACACGTGGAGGTAATGTAGATGAAAGTTGTCGCAATAGTGGGAAGCATTCGTAAAGAGTCTTATAACCTAAAGCTTGCCAAATATATTCAAACAAGATATCAAGATCGGTTCGATCTCGAAATCTTAAACATTCGTGATTTGCCTTTTTATGATCAAGATATTGAAAACGATCCTCCTGCCGTCGTGAAAGAGTTCAAAGGCAAAGTGGCCGATGCAGACGCAGTTCTTTGGGTAACACCTGAATACAATGGGACGATTCCCGGCGTATTGGGCAATGCCATCGATTGGTTATCACGTGTGGATAAAGTCTTGATTGGCAAACCATCATGGATCATGGGTGCGTCAATGGGGCAGCTAGGAACGGTTAAAGCCCAACTGCATTTACGTGATATCTTATTCGCACTAGGTATCTCCTCACCACTCCTACCAGGAAATGAAGTGTATGTAGGAGCCGTGCATGATAAGATCGACAGTGACGGAAGCCTTACACACGAATCGACTGTCCAATTCATCGATACCGTCGTAGATAACTTCATAGACTGGTATAATCATCATACTCGTTGAGGAATTACTTAGAAAAAATACCAAAACGACCTGTGCCCCATATATTGGGGACAGTTCGTTTACCTTTGCCTGAATGCGCAATGAGTATACAATTTTGCACTACTCTAGAATAATGTACTCTTCGGCTGTAAAATTAGCCATAAAAAACACCCCGTAAACGTTAGGTAAAAGTCTAACATTTACGGGCCAGTTCAAGTTTGCCTACATTAAATTTTCCAGTATTAATTTTGTCTGAAGAGTTCTATGTTTTTAGTATTTTTGGTAACTTATTGCACGGTTGTTGTGACAGAACCATGAGTATATTGGCCGGATTCACTAATATCTTTGGCTAAAACTGTGACAATATCCCCTTTATTTAAATTTGGAACTTGTACTGAATATACATATGGGGAGTATTTATTTTTTTTGACGGTAGTAACCCACTTCCCATTTACATATATGTCATAAGTCGAGGCTATCTCCATTGTTTCACCTTCAATGGTGACGCTGTTTCCAGCTTTAAGGTTATTAACAGTTACTTTATCTTCAGGTCTACTCATATCACTTACACTGAATTCTTTTCCTTTAGTTACTTGGCCGGACGAATCTTTTGTATCCACTCGCAAAATATCGCCTGGCTTTAATCCTTCGCCTGGATAAGTGAAACTTGCTCTATTACCCCAAGCTTTATAATAGAAATAATAGATATTAGCTGATCCTTCATATTTGTCATTACGGTAAAAGTTGAGAGTTAGATCTTCCGCTGGATGTTCAACTTTTATTGTATTTTCTCCTGCATATGCTTCTAGAATAGTAATTTTACTATGGACTGAAGGACTAGATTCAGGAGTGGGATTTGAGTCTGGATCATCTGGCAGATGGCCTATTGCACTTCCGTTATTGTTCTCAGCCACTTCCTCCTGTTTTGGTTTCTCTTCCGGTTTAATTCCTGAAGTGGGATTTGAATCTGGATCATTTGGCAGGTATCCTACTGCACTCCTTGCATCTGCGGTGCTGTAAGCAAACCCCGATACTAACATGGTCACTACTGGTAAAGCTACGAATATTTTTTTCATTTTAATTCCCCCTTATTCATATTCAATATTTAGTTTATATGGTAATCATTAATAATCTTGTCATTTATCATGAACTTTATTTAACAAGTTAAAAGAGTTCCGGAAAGTTGAAAGCTTGCAATGATACTTTCCTTTGAGCGTTGACTCCTTCCGAAGGCTTTAGAGAGGAAGACGAATGAAAGGATTCGATGCCCTGCTTCTTGAGCTAAGTTCTAATAAAGCATACGAAATATAAACTGATCCTTGATCACTGTGAAGCATCAATCCTTCTGGTTTACCCAGCTCAATAGCTTCTTTCTACTACCTTTACAACCACCTTCGGCTCCAACTCCTTTGGATCTCCCGGTACTTTTTTGGATTCCAATTAAGCTTTTATCAAAATAGTACTTGGTTCCTATCTTTTTTCATTCTTAATTGCCTCCCACTTTATTTCTTCTTATGCGTAATGCAAAACTCTTGCCCAAAGAAAAACATCACTAGATGAGGTTCCATGTTTTTGGGTGTTTTAGTAACTTATTGCACTATAGTTGTAACAGAACCATGGACGTACCGGCTAGTTGCATCCATATAACTGGCATAAACTGTTACAATATCTCCTTTATTTAAATTTGAAACTTTTGTTGAATATACTTTAGGGTTAACTTTATCTTTTACAGTAAATATAACCGGCTTTTCATTTACATATATTTCATAATAGGGGGCCATCTCCATTGTATTACCTTCAATTGTGACGTTATTTCCAGCTTTAAGGTTATTAACAGTTACTTTATCTTCAACTACTTCTTCCTGTTTTGGTTCCTCTTCCGGTTTAACTTCTGAAGTGGTATTTGATTCTGGATTACTTGGCAGATGGCCTACTGCACTCCCATTATTGTTTTTAACTACTTCTTCCTGTTTTGGTTCCTCTTCCGGTTTTACTTCTGAAGTGAGATTGGATTCTGGATTATCTGTTAGATGGCCTACTGCACTCCTTGCATCTGTGGTGCTGTAAGTAAACCCCGATACTAACATGGTCATGACTGGTAAAGCTACGAATATTTTTTTCATTTTTATTTCCTCCCTATCTATATTCAATATTTAGTTTATATGGTAATCATTAACATTCTATTAATAGAAGATTAATAAATTTGTAATTTAATATTAACTTTATTTAACAAGTAAAAAGAGTTCTGGAAAGCTAAAGGCTTGCACGGATACTCTCCTTTGAGCATTGAAGCTCACGTACCTTTTATAAATTAGAAATTCCAACGTATGCAAGGCGCTTTCAAGAATATTGAAGGATAAAAAGGTTCCGGAATAGGTATCATTCCGAAACCATCTGTTGAGTATTTGCTGTTGGCGCTTGTTTTATCCTCTTCCAGCTTGGAACGAAGGATATTTTGTCATCCCGCCATCGGCGAACAACGTGATGCCCGTTACATAACTGGATTCGGAGGAAGCCAGCCATACAGCAACAGCGGCAATTTCCTCTGGCTTTCCGATGTACCCCATCGGAATCATACTTTCGAGGTCTTTTTTCTTTTCGGGATCTTCCAGTTTTTCTGCATTTATTGGCGTGGCGATGGCACCTGGACCTATGCTGTTGACCCGAATTCCTTTTGGCGCATATTCAAGGGCCAAGGTTTCCGTAAGCAATTTTACGCCTCCCTTGCTTGCTGCATAGTGAACGAATAGAGGCCATGGAATCATTTCATGTACACTGGACATGTTTATCACATTGCCTTTTACATCATTCTCGACATAATATTTGATTGCTTCACGGCAGCCGAGGAAGTTGCCGGTCAGATTGGTGTTTATCACCCTATTCCAATCGCTTAACGGCATCTCATGAGATGGAACGGGATTTTCTATTCCTGCATTATTGATGAATACATCAAGCTTTCCGAACTTCTTTACTGCTGATTCAACAAGATTAATTACATCACCTTCAACGGTGACATCCCCTTTCACTGCTATCGCTTCCCCGCCGTCTGCTTTTATTTCTTCCAATACACTATCCGCTTCCTCCGGTTTCGAGCGATAATTAACCACGACCTTTGCCTTTTCCTGAGCAAAGCGAATGGCCATCGCTTTCCCCAAACCAGTTGACGAGCCTGTTATCACAACGACCTTGCCTTCTAAATCCTTATACATTCCATCACCCTCCAATTAACTTTTTGCCAATCCAAGCATGACCCCTGCTATGATGATCAATATTATTCCGATAACGATTCCAATTAGTTGGTGTTTCGTTTTCTTCTCGCGCAATATGATGATTCCGCCTAGCGTCGAGATGACAATGCCCATTTGTGACAGCGAAAAACTTGTAGCGACTCCCACTCGAGGCTGGGAAATGAATAAAAACATGTTTCCAGCAGCCCATATCAATCCGGGAATGATATTTCGAATGGCATATTTGTTAAACGGTTTATGTTTAAACGTCAATAATAGTCCACCTATCACCATCCCTATCGCTTGAGGGAATAGTGCTGACCAGCCATCTACATCAAAGAGCCGGGCCACGACCACATAAACCAAGTAACCGAAGGTGGAGATGAGGAGAATCATGATTCCTTTTTTCAAGTTTCCCGATTTCCCCTCTTTTGATTCTTTATCTTCCAAAGAGGTCAGGACAATTCCGATAATGATGAAAACTAGTGCCAAAACGCCTAAAATGACCGCCTTCATCGTCGACCACTCATGGAAAACGATGACCCCGAATAACGTGGTCGAAATGAGCTGCAACCCAGTTGATATCGGCATCGTTTTGGAGACCCCCATTAAATCGATGCTCTTTAGCTGATTGGCTTGTCCAACCGCCCAAAACAGACCAGACACGACGCCGACGCCAAATACCAAAAGGGAAAGCTTGATATCGGCAAAAATATAAACGCCGATTGAGAATATCAAGGCCCCGATCGTTGTTCCCAGTGTCTGACTATAAGGTCCGCCTCCCAGCTTCACATTAAATAAAACGATGCTTCCCCAAAACACTGCCGGCAAGAGCGCTAATACTATATCCATCTTCAACCCCCATATATGTATGTCCAAACTAAAGCAGGAAAATTTCACTTAGTCTTTTACTTAATATGTTCTCACTCCGTGAATTGAGCCTTGGTAATTTTTAGTTTGGTCATTAATCGATAGGGATCGATATCTTTTTCGGAGATATAAGTGCAGTTTTCATTGATATATCTCTATTTTCGGAGATATAAATGCAGTTTTCATTGATATATCTCTGTTTTTCGGAGAAATAACTGTTTATAAGGGCAGTTTTTATTTTTTTGAATGAAGTGCAAAAAAAAACTGCAGACAAAAAGTAAGAAGCAACCCTGAGTTGGGTTGCTTCTATCATGATATGACAATTATTTCTTCAAATGATACGGAACGGTCGTAACCACTACATTCCTTCTATAAAGTAAATACGCACGAATCAGTAAACTAGATTGGTTATGGAGAATGTTGTGCCAGCCCTTCTTCGGAATGAATTGGGGGATGATCACGGTTACTTGATAATTGGATTCACTGGCCTTATGCTCAACCGTATCCACAAATTTAGTCAAGGGCTGAATGATGCTCCGGTAGTAGGAATGAAGCGTGACAAGCCTGATATCAGGCTGCCATTTCTTCCATTTTTCTTCGAATTTCTTTTCATCTTCCCTTTCAAAGGAGATGTATACGGCAATGATTTGATCTGCCGAAAGGGACTTGGCATAATTCAAGGAATTCTCAACTACATGAGTGATACCGGCAACAGGAACGATGATAACATTTCCTTGGATGGGCAGGGTCTGCTCACAGGTAGTGATGCGCAATTGATCGCCTACCGCATCATAATGTCTCCTTATGCGATGGAACATGAAAATGATGATCGGCAGGAAGATCAAAACAGGCCATACATGAACGAATTTTGTTAAAAAGAAAATGATCGTGACAATAAAGCTAATCATTGCCCCAATGGAATTAATCGTTAACTTCACGATCCAGCCTTTTGGCTTTTCCCGGATCCATTTAACCATCATCCCTGACTGCGACAAGGTGAATGGAATGAAAACACCTACTGCATAAAGGGGAATGAGATTCTCGGTATGCCCTCCAAAAGCGACGATCAGGATAATCGATGCAAGTCCAAGGATGATAATTCCATTGGAATAACCTAGGCGGTCTCCCCTTATCGTAAACATCCTTGGAATGAACTTATCCTTGGCTAAATTGACCGCTAGCAACGGGAAAGCGGAATACCCCGTATTGGCAGCAAGAATCAGGATCAATGCCGTCGTGCCTTGAATGAAGAAATACATGAAATTCCGTCCAAATATTTCTTCGGCGATTTGGGATACCACCGTTACTTCTGCGCTTGGAACAATGCTTAAATAATAGGCCAAAAATACAATCCCCGTAAATAAGACAGCTAGTAACGAGCCCATCGCTATTAAGGTTTTGGCTGCATTATTCGGTGCTGGATCTTTAAAGTTGGGGATTGCATTGGAAATCGCTTCGACGCCGGTCAAGGCGGAGCTGCCTGATGCAAATGCCCTCAGCAGGATGAATAAACTGATGCCCGCGACTGGGGTTCCGATCGAAGCATGCAATTCAGGTGAGACATCCCCCGTCAGGATTTTGTATAGTCCCACCCCAATCAGGATGAATAATGCTAAAACGAACAGATAGACAGGATAGGCCAATACGGAAGCCGACTCTGTCACCCCTCTTAAGTTAAGGATGGTAAGCAGGATCACAAAAATGATGGCAATGCCGACATTATAAGCATGCAGGCTGGGAAAAGCGGACGTGATGGCATCCGTGCCTGCAGAAACGCTCACGGCCACCGTCAATATATAATCCACCAATAAGGATCCGCCAGCGATCAGCCCTGGATTTATGCCCAAATTGTTTTTTGAAACGACATAGGCGCCTCCGCCATGCGGGTAAGCAAAAATGATTTGCCTATAGGACAAGATAAGCGCCGTTAACAGGATCAAGACCCCGATGGCAATCGGTATGGAATACCAAAATGCCGCAGCACCAACCGTGATCAAGACGATCAATATTTGTTCCGGACCATATGCGACTGAGGACAGAGCATCAGAAGATAGAATGGCCAACGCTTTTGTTTTGTTAAGCTTTTGATCACCCAGTGCATTTGATTTTAAGGGTCTTCCTATCAAGAACCTCTTTATTGATGATAACATCAAAAATTCACCCGCCATGTTTTTTAGTAATAAGTTTAGGTTACCCTGCTAAAGCAAAAAAACAGACAAAAAATAAAAATGCCTGCAAGTCATAACTAAATAGACCTGCAGACATCAATTTTTTTGTCTAACAAGCTCCACCTTCCTTCTCATATAACGCTTACGAGGTTAGCTGTCGGATTCGGACCTAAGAGTAGCCCTACCTTGGAAGGATTCACCCCTTGGATTATACAATAATCCCTATAACGGGTCCCCCGCACCAAATGGTTTAAGCGATTTAGAAATATGAAACTGTTGATTATCATACTCCCGTGAACTGGAAAAGTAAATGAAAATTTTCCTTGTAAAAAGAATATTTTTTTGCAACTAAGGTTATGTTGATAATCTATGCTTCCTACGAGATCCAAGCCCAGCAAATCCAGAAAGGATGACCGTGATTCGTATGGCTAAAAATACAATGAAACCGATCCTATCGGATGAATTTTTAGATGAAGTGGTTAAAGAAATCAATGAACAATTTGGCGGGCCCCTAAATGAAAATAAGCATCACCTCCAGCATCCGGACGATGAAGAAAGAAGCTGAATTTCCCCTATCCTACTGGATGTTTCGTACTTATCCATAGCGCTATAAAAAAACTCCGGTAAATTCAACCGGAGTTTTTTTGGCTGCCCTGCCTTTCTTTGACGACTCGTCCAAACCGTTTTAGCTTATCCTCATAGAATGATAAAGTAGTCATCACCAAAAGCAGCAAGGATAATACTACGCGATCCTAAACCTTGTTTAAGGGAAGCATGTTTTTTCCATTTCATGGCCATATAGGTGCGTTTAGCCTTAGAAGACCAGCCAGCGTATCGTCATTTCCCCGCCAAATTCCCATCAAGCGCATACCTTAGTCCACTTTTTCACTCCTTCCGTCCCTGGGGCTTAATGTTTGGGTTGATGAAACCCAATGGGAAGACTTATTGACGTCCTTACTTTTAGGGTTATCTTAATTTCAAAAGGAGGGATGAAAAATGTATATGCATCATTCACCCAGAATGGGTATCATTCACACAGAATTGCCATATCTAGGGATGGCCGCGCAAGTATACACCGGATTTTTAGAATTTCAAAAGGATGTTGAGACTGTGCAAGAAACTGAAAACAGACAGTCGCTTTCCGCTCCTATAGATAAGTTTGAATGATCTCATGGCATTAACTGCCCCCATCATTCTTCATAGATACGATCTGAACCGACCTATTAAAGGCCGGTTTTTATTATTCAGCATACACACGCGTCCCATCAAAAGATGTTTAATTACAGATAAGAATTCCACATAATAAAGTTGCCTGAGTGGAATAAATTTACTTTTTTACGAATCATGATATATTAATATAGTTTTTTAGCACTTAAAGCGTTCAATTAAAAAAGATTGGTTTGTATACATAACAATGGAAGGGCCTTTATCAAATGGAAAAGACGCATCATTTGCCAAGGCATGTCCAGTTTATGGCCTTGGTCGGACTGATTGGAACAGGGATCTTCAAGGGAAGTTCCGATTCATTGAATATGGCCGGTCCAAGTGTCGTGATAGCCTATTTAGAAGCCCTGAATGAAATTCAGGGCTTCTAAATATTATCCACTTATCCCCAAAAATTGAATTTTCCGATGGATTTTTCCTGATAACCTTATCTTTTTATTATATTTTCACCATACATATGTTAAAATATCCAATGAACCAATCATCCTACAAATTTGAGGTGTATTTGTTGTCCATATCCAAAGCAAATCGTTTATCACTTGTCGAACAGGTCGTTTCCCAAATCGAGACATTAATCGAATCCGGCGAATGGGAGATTGGAAGTCAGATTCCGCCTGAAATGGATTTGATCAAACAATTCGATGTAAGCAGAAATACATTAAGAGAAGCGATACGATCTCTTGTTTATGCAGGACTTTTAATCACGCAACAAGGAAAAGGAACATTCGTCAAATCAGCAAGTGCCTTGGGCGCCGCATTTCAAAGAAGGATCCAACGATCAAGTTTATTTGAAACGTTAGAGGTGCGTCATGCCCTTGAAAGGCAAGGAGCCCAATTGGCCGCTGCTAGACGCGATCAAGAAGATATCGAAAAATTACGGCTGCACATAACAGCCTGCAGCAAAGCGGCAGAAGCCAAAGACCTCAAGGCATATGAGGAAGCGGATATACAGTTGCATAAAACGATCATGGCTTCCTCACATAATGGCTTATTGATTGACTTGTACGAACATATGGAGGATTCCTTGCATGATTCGATCCATCAAATCGCTGGGATGAGTCCTGATGCGAATTTACACTTAAGCATCCATTGCAATCTAGTTGAAGCCATCATCGACCAGGATGTGGAGCGGGCAATCGATTCGGTGAATGGATACATTGCACATTTCAAAAAATTCATAGACTAAGTACGGAGGAATATTATGGCCATGCAACAAGCGGTAAATCAGCTAGAACAAAACAAACTGAATAGTAATACCAAACTTGGACTGCTCATCATCGGAATTATCCTACTCGCAGCCAATCTAAGGGCTCCCCTTACATCAGTCGGTCCCCTTGTAACATCGATCCGCGATGCATTGGGAATCACCAATGCACTATCTGGTTCTTTAACGACTTTGCCTTTGCTCTCTTTCGCTTTATTATCTCCATTTGCACCTAGGATAGCCCGGCGTTTCGGGATGGAGCTCACCTTATTTGCATCTTTGATATTATTAACGGTCGGAATTGCAATACGCTCACTTGGCGGTGTCCCGACATTGTTCATCGGAACGATTTTAATCGGGCTTGCCATCGCAATTGGCAATGTTTTGTTACCTAGCCTGATCAAGCATAACTTTGCAAGAAATATCGGTTTGATGACCGGAGTTTATGCCGTTTCCATGAATTTATGCGGGGCCATGGCATCCGGCATCAGTATCCCCATTGCATCTTCATCGAGCATGGGTTGGGCTGGTGCCCTCGGATGCTGGGGCATCCTATCGCTCATCACCATTTTCTTCTGGATGCCGCAATTAAGACGGCCATTTAAAGGGGAAAGAAACGTACAAACCGTTAACAAACAAAAAAACACGAATCTGTGGCGTTCAGGGTTAGCATGGCAAATTACGTTTTTCATGGGCTTACAATCCTTCATCTTCTATACAGTCATAACCTGGATGCCTGAAATCCTCGAGCAAAAAGGGCTTAACGCCGATGAAGCCGGCTGGATGCTATCCATCATGCAGCTTGCCGTCATTCCCATCACCTTCATTGTGCCGATTTTAGCCGGGCGTCTCCAGAGCCAGCGTATATTGGTGGTCCCGCCTGCCGTCTTCCTTGTTGTGGGGATTTTCGGCATCCTATATGGAAGCGAGCTATTGATCCCGGTATGCATGATGCTGATTGGGATTGGAGTCGGAACCATATTCAGCTTATCGATGATGTTTTTTAGTCTGCGCACACGAAGTACCCATGAAGCGACGGAATTGTCAGGTATGGCCCAATCATTCGGGTACCTCCTAGCTGCCGTTGGACCCGTGTTATTCGGCTGGCTGCATGACATGACACATAGCTGGACCATTCCATTATTAATGCTAGTGATCATATCTGCCCTAATTTTCATCGTTGGAATGCGTGCAGGGAAAAATGAATATGTAACAGCTCATTAACTACATGAAAAAATGATCCCAGTATAATATTGGGATCATTTTCTTTAGTTTGGTATTCACTGTGGCAAGATGCTTTCCACCAAAACTAAACTGAAGGATGGCCGTGTTCCTGTAGGGGCACACCTCTAGCTCGATCATTCATTTTTTCAGCTACCAAAGTAGTATCCTGAAAGAGTACCAGAAAGTCAGCAATTTTCGTTTGTGATTTTGATTTTGTGTTTTGTGTTAGGAAGTAGCTACAGGCATCCTCTAAATGGCCATGAATTTATGGTGGATTGTATTCGCCTTAAAACTTCTGTCAGCAAAGCAAGATGACTCATTAACCATCTTGAGTGAACAAAGTAATGATCTGAATGAACTGACGAGGTAGTCTATTCGTAGCATACTGTAATTTATAAACTTTTCATATTTAGAGGCAGAAAGTAGAAGATCTTGGCTCATTGCGTTAACGAGGTAAGGCATCATGCTTGATTTTTTTGAATCACGTTTGGGAACGGACCGATTCAAACATGAAAAAATTTCACTAGGTCAAACAATGTCATCTTCAAAAGGGTATAAGATATTGGGGTTTAAACCATACCTATCAATAAAATTCTTTCTGGTAAATATCTTGATTTCTTTTAATTCGGAAGGTGTTGGAAATGATGACACTTTGTATATTGGAATGTGCTCTATATTAATCAATTGCCCTAAGTCAGTAGTTATTAATATATCGAATCCATTTTTTCTAAATAGTGAATCTATATCAGAAAAGTCCATTACATAGATATTCAGCCGGTTTCCAAAATGATGTTTTAAGACTTCACGAATATAATCTTTCTCGACATATGAACGGCAAACTAAAGCCGCTTCGATAACCATCTGATTTTTTTTCCTTAATATAGAAGCTTGGACCAACATGAATATTTCCAAAATTTCGATATCTTCAAAATATATAGAGAACTTTCTCGAAATATCTTCTGCTATTTTTCCAATCATCCCAAATAGAGGGTTTTTTTCGAAATACGGAACGAATTGCAAGATATTATTTATTCTCGTATCTGTCTTTAATATCAAATCAAAAGTGATTCCGCGAAGTGTTTGCGCAAATTGGTACATGAAGATGTCGTCCTGGGAAACATCCAAGCCAATTTCTTTTGATAAATTATCAAGAAAATGATTTAAAGGCCTGCCACTGTCCGAATTAAGCTTGGAACGTATGTACCGGAGTTCCTGTGTACGATTTAAAGACATTTCTTCACTCATTAAATATAAAGAAAAAAAGAATATTTCTTGAATTTGTGTCTCCCTATTCGGGATTTTTTCCATGAAGTTGAATAATTTCTTTGATATTTCAAACACTCTCGATCCTTCGTTTTCATCGATAACCGCTTGCGGGATGGTTACAAAGCAACTATGGGCTATGCGAATGTTAGAGATATGAAGGATTATCGCCAATCTTTGGATTGCCCCCATATGTAAGGAGGTCCTATGCTCCTTCAAAAGCTTCAATACTTGTTCTTGAAACTCTTTAAGATCGAAGGATGTAATGAATTCATTTAAGTTCCCTGACATATACTCAACATACTGCATAATGAAGCGCCTGATCTTTTTTTCATCACCAACGATTTTATACGGACTATAAGTTAATTGAACTCCGGCACTTTTCACTACTTCTTCTATCTTCTCAAGCTGCCTGTACACTGTGGAACGGCTGATATGAACATGTTGTGTAATGTAATTTATGGTCACTCCATTATTAAGAAGAATTAATTCCAAGGTTTGAAAATAGGTATTTTCACTTTTAAGATGAAACCAAAGCTCTTCTATGGTACCGTTTTTCGGTTTAATTAGTCTTACACCTTGAACTTCATTTTTTTCAATTTTCCATTCTGGCGGAAGTGTTGAACCAGTATGTAATAAATCCCTCCATAATGTACTTTTTGAATAACCTGTTTTTTTTGAGAGCTCGTTTAAACTGCACCAGGTATCTTCATAAAATAAATGATACATAAGTTCTGAATAACGATCATTAAATCGATTCATACTATCACCTTTAACTTTACTAATTTTCATATCTACTAAACAAGCTTTCGACACAGGTACTTAAGTACCAAAACTCCCTTCATCATAAAAAAAATTAACATACTCACTACTTACAACCCAAATTTATCACATTTTCTACCTGATGTCGTTTCATATGCAACACATGAAATTCAAATATTGAAACTTGACAAGTCTTTACCCGTTCATTAAAATTTCAAAAAAAACACTTAAGTTTACATTATCCTATTGGATTGTTCCCGCTTCATAGGACAAAGATCTCCTTGTTACATCAATAATGGCCTAGTATAAGCAAGTAAAGGAGCAGGTAATCAAGAAGATAGTTATCTTATCTTTCAAAAAATGAAATACACAACAAACAAGCATTAGTATTCCAAAATTGAAACAATGTATTTCATTTTAGACACAAGCCTATTACTTTAGCATCACTATTTTGAGGTCTCCACTTATTTACACAGTTACGGTCTTCACAAAATAAAAACACCGGTTTGCAGAAATGATAAAAGAAAACGCAGATGGAGTTTCCCTAAAAAACACTACTCCATCTGCAACTTCCTGGATATGCCACATTTATGATCGTTGGAAAGACCGCTTTATCATGACACTTTCCTGATGCGTGATCAGTTCTCGAATTTCCGGAAAGAAAAAGACTGCGGAGGGTTATCTCCCATACAGTCTGGTCATAGCGGCGTTTCACCTCCATGGCTTTCTTACTGGAAAATACAACGCCCATCAATATTCATAATGGACCAATCTCTTAGGGAGAATCTTTACAGACTGCAGATCGACCTTTTGCAAATGAGATATAGGGGCTAATTCGAACTTTCCATGCTTACCGTCAAGTGAAAGAAGCTCGGCTGTTAAATCATTTCCATAGATGTAAATAATTTTATATTGTCTTGATTTATAGATCACCTTATCACCAATCTTCATAAGCGCCCTCGTTTCTATTGCAGAATAAAACAGCCTTCCAAAAATGAAATGAGGCTCAATTCCATTTTTGGAAGGGGAAGATTAAAAATATTCATGCGGAATCTTCATTATTTACTACAATGGAATGAAGTTCTATCGCTTTTATATTTTCCACTAACCTTTTTCTTGTACTTTCTATCTCTCTTCCATATAAACCCTTTTGTTTACTTGAAAGATACACCAATTTGTCAATATCTCGATAAATCTTTTTAAACGTCATTCTCATATCCGGCATGCCTCCTTTTATTTGGTAAGGAAGGTTCTTTCCTGATTGTTCCGGTACTTTTATATCTGGATATATGGCTTAGTCCGAAATCTCATTGGGTCATTTTGGATGGTGCTGCAATTTCCTTTACAATCGCCGCTATACGATCCTGGTCTTCTTTTGTCATGGCGGAGCCGGATGGCAGGCAAAGACCTTGTTCAAATAACCTGCTTGAAACACCGATATCGTCCGCGGCGGTGAAAAATGCTGAACCTTTAAAGATAGGCTGTAAGTGCAAGGGTTTCCACAACGGTCTTGATTCTATATTTTCCGCTTCCAGTGCATGGATGATATCAATCGGCCGTGTACCGGTAACTTTTTCATCTATGATTACTGCCGTAAGCCAGCGGTTCCCCCTCGTATCCTTCAACTCAGGCATGAATGCGATTCCTGGTATAGCTCCCAATGACTTTTGATACCGATCAAAAACTCCTCTTCGTGCGCTGACACGATCGTCCAACACTTCCAATTGGGCCCGGCCGACTCCAGCTAATATGTTACTCAGGCGATAATTATAGCCTACCGAGCTATGTTCATAGTGAATGGCCGGATCACGCGCCTGAGTGGATAGAAAAAGTGCTTTATCCAAATAATCTTCATTATCAGAAACGAGCATCCCACCTCCAGATGCTGTAATGATCTTATTTCCGTTTAACGAATAAATTCCCATATCACCGAACGATCCCGTTTGTTTTCCCTTAAAAGTGCTTCCAAGCGATTCAGCTGCGTCCTCGATCAAGGCAACCTTATATTTCCTGCAAATGCTCTGAATTTCCTCCACCTTTGCACTTTGACCAAACAGATGGACTAAAATGACGGCTTTAGGAATCCTGCGTTTCTTCTTGGCTGTATCCAATGCTATTTCCAATGCTTGAGGAGACATATTCCATGTATCGAATTCAGAATCAATGAAGACCGGTTCCGCTCCTTGGTAAACAATGGGATTCGCACTTGCTATGAAAGTAAAGGAAGAACAAAATACGGTATCTCCCCTGCTTACTCCCAATACTTTCAGGGCCAAATGGATTGCGGAGGTACCGGAGCTTACCGCCAATGCCCCATTAGTGCCGGCATATTGCGCAAAGCCTTCTTCCAAAGCCTTTACGTTCGGCCCTAGAGGTGCAATCCAATTCGTCTCGAAGGCTTGTTCAACATAATATTGCTCATTCCCACTCATATGAGGCGGTGAAAGAAAAACTCTTTTTTGCACCATTCCATCCCCTCCTTAGTTAGTGATCCTTGCTGGTGAACCCACGGCAGTTAATTCATCTTGCATGTCTTCAATAACAGTCGAACCGGCACCAACCGTACACCATTCACCGATCTTGATGCTTGGTATCACCGCGGCTCCCGCACCTAACAAGGTTCCAGTTCCTATCCTTACAGCCCCCGTAACCGTTGCATTTGGCGCTATATGAACAAAATCCTTTAGATGTGCATCATGTTCTATGACTGAGGAGGTGTTAAGGATAACCTGGTTCCCGACTTTTGCCCCTGCATTCAAAACGACATTGGGCATGATGACCGTTCCACTGCCAATCATGACATCTTGACCTATGACAGCTGTCGGGTGAATGACCGTCTCGTAATCCATTGGATCCAAATTCAGTTCGTTCACGAGTTTCATTCTTATATCGTTCTTGCCTATTGCAATAATTAACTTACATTCAAAATGGATGAACAAGTCCTTGAAGCTTGAGATCGGACCGAAATACAGTTCCCCCTTTTTTTTCAACACTTTAAATTCATCATCCAATATGGCCATGAGCCGATGTCCATCCAGAGCTCGGATGATGTCTTGGACTACTTTTGAATGTCCTCCTGCTCCGATAATAACGATTTTCTTCAATTCATATCACTTCTCATATCTTTAAAGTTTAGCGGTTCCTTAAGCGGAAAAACATTTAGGAACCCCGTGGTTGGTTTTTAGCATGAACCTTTCACCCAACGAACTTGCGGGTCGTGACATGACCCTCTTGCGTAATGGCCTCTTGTTTACATACCTTGATCAAAGTAAGATATATGATTTTCATATCCAACAAGAAGGATTGATTTTCGACGTACCAAACATCAAGCTCAAATTTTTTCTCCCATGATATCGCATTGCGGCCATTTACTTGGGCCCACCCTGTCATTCCTGGACGGACATCATGCCTCTTTGCTTGTTCTGGGGTATATAACGGGATATATTCCATCAATAGCGGCCTAGGCCCTACAAAACTGATATCTCCCTTGATGATATTTATTAATTGCGGTAGTTCGTCCAAACTTAGTCTCCTAAGAAATCTGCCAAAATTAGTCAACCTCTTTTCGTCGGAAATTAAATTCCCATCCTCGTCCTTTTCATCTGTCATCGTCCTGAATTTATATAGATCAAATGGAATGCCATTAAGACCTGGACGCTGCTGCTTAAATATTACGGGTGAGCCCAATTTTAAGCGGATAAGGATGAAGATGAGCAGCATGGGCAGCGAACACGAAAGGATCGCCAGACTAGATATCAATAACTCGAAAGACCTTTTCATTTTTTCCTCCCTATTTCTTCATGCCTAGCTAGGATATTGTTTAATAGGATACATAATGGTTACTTGCTGTAAGCCTACTTCTATTTATAGAAAGTCCATTCTCGGGTTCATGCATTCATTACGATACGTGAATTTCATTGCCCACCCTATTATTTGCCAAACACAGCATTCTTTCTTTTAACGTTTCTTCGCTCATGACATCATAAGTGCTGATAATATCCTGAATGGCATGCCAATTTACATCCCTTGGTTTCCCAATATGGATTTTCGGATAGACCTGCTCTTCATAGACTTCATCTGCTCCAAGCAGTTCTTCAAATAATTTTTCCCCAGGCCGGATTCCTGTAAAGGTTAGCCCAATGTCTTCAACCTTGTAACCGGAAAGTTGGATGAGTTTCTTAGCGAAATCGACGATTTTGACCGGTTCGCCCATATCCAGCACAAATACCTCTCCTCCTTTTGCCAAAACCCCTGCCTGAATGACCAATCTCGAAGCTTCTGGAATGGTCATGAAATAACGTACCATTTCTGGGTGTGTGACGGTCAGAGGTCCGCCCTTTTTTATTTGCTTTTTAAAAAGGGGAATGACACTGCCATTGCTGCCAAGAACATTTCCAAATCGAACCGTTACGAATTTTGTATGACTTGATGAACTTTTGTATGAAATCATCATCTCGGCTATACATTTTGAAGCGCCCATGATGCTTGTCGGATTCACGGCCTTATCGGACGAAACCATGACAAAAGTGTTCACGCCACTCCCTTCCGCTGCATCCGCTACATTCCTCGTACCTAGGATGTTATTTTTCAACGCTTCTTTAGGATTGGACTCCATAAGCGGGACATGTTTATGGGCAGCTGCATGATATACGATCTTGGGTCGATGGTGGTCCATTACTTCAAACATCCTCCTTCGGTCCTGGATATCAGCAATTTCCGTGACAATCTCTATCTTGTCTTCATAAATCTCCAGCAATTCCATCTCAATCGCATAAATGCTGTTTTCACCATGTCCAAGCAAAACGATTTTAGCTGGGTTATATTTCATGATCTGCCGACATATTTCCGATCCAATCGAACCTCCTGCCCCTGTTACCAGTATCGTACTTTCAACGATCGTTTCTAATATCCCTTTATCGTCCAATTGAACGGGAGAACGCCCCAATAAATCCTCCATTTGTATATCTTGCAATTCATTTATCGGAACGTTCCCATGTACGATTTCTTCAAGACTTGGGACGATTTGGGTCTTTACGGTTGTCTTCGTGCATTCGGACAAAATGGTATTCATATCTTCTCTTTTCAAGGAAGGAATCGCAATGACGATATGCTCAATCTTATATTCCTCCACCACTTGTGAAATATCGTTTGTTGTTGCCACTACTGGTATATTGAAAATCTCCAAGCCCAGCTTCGTTTTATCATCATCAACAAATGCAACTGGCACTAATTTTATATGATTGGATTTCAACAATCTGCTCGTTATCATCGTCCCTGCTGATCCAGCGCCGACGATCAAGGTTCGTTTGTTATCGGATGGCCGCTTGATTTTAGGATTAAAGTATACCCGCCATGCCAGGCGGGAGTATCCGATCATGACCATATAGAGGATCCCTGTAATAAAAAGCTCCCTCAAATAAAGATAATGGGTAAAGTACAGCTGGCAGATGGATGTACTGATCAGGGCAAATGCCATCGCCCTGAACAAATGGAACATTTCACTGGCAGTGACGTATTCCCAAGCCTTTTTATACTGTTTCAAAAAAGCCGTATAGAAATAATGAAACAAAAGCAAAACTAGCCCACCAATAAGTGCGAATGCTGGTATTTCATCAAGTGGATTCAATAACCAATAACTTAAAAAGACAGCTGTCACAACAATCATCGCGTCAAATAAGACTAATGTGATAAGCCGGTTATAATATGTCAAATCTACTTCTCCTCATTAAATATTTTTAATCAAAGAAACGATTCCTTGACTTTCATCCCATACAAAACATTTTCCGCATTTACATGAAAGGCATTCACCACTGCTTGTCCCATGTTCTTTTCAACCAACTTATATGCTTCCCTGATTTGAAAACCTCTGTTTCCTACATTGTGGGCATCCGATGCAATGAAATGAGTAAGACCCGAGTGAATTAAATATTTGGAAAATCTTCTTGTTCTCCATCCGAATTTACCTGTGATGCTCCCAGCAGTTAATTGTGAATACGCCCCCTTCCAGATCAGTTCTTCTAAAAGGTGTGGATTTCTTATTATTTCTAAATTCCGCTCTGGGTGAGCAATGATTGGCGTGATTCTTTTCATTTGCAGATCATAGATCAATCGCTCCGTATATCTTGGCACATGGTTTGAAGGAAGTTCGAGAAGCATGTATTGCGAACCATTCAAGGCCATGACACTATTATTATCGTAATCTTCCAGAAGCTCATCCGATATCCTAATTTCCTGCCCCGGCCATACTTTAAGCGGGATGTCGAGTTCATCTAGCACTCGATTTAATTGCCATGTCTTGCGCTCGACCTTTTCTTTATCGTTATCATATTTCCCCTTATAGTAATGGGGAGTCGCAATGATGTCGGTAATTCCTTGTTCAACCGCTTTTCTCGCCATTTCGACACTTTCCTTAATATTTCCAGCGCCATCATCCAACTCTGGTAATATGTGACTATGAATATCAATCATTGTTAGTTTCCTTCCTTAAACCCAACAAAAAGATGAATTTCTTATTTACCATAGTAATAATATTCGTCTGAGTACTTTTGTTTTTTCTTATTCAGGATTGCTCCTAAAAGCTTGGCGTCGGCTTTCTGAAGCAACTCCTTCGCTTTTTTTGCTTGCTGTATTTCCGTACTTCCGCTGCTAACCACCAAAACAACTCCATCTGTCATATTCGCCAGGATTTGAGCATCTGTAACGGCATTGACCGGAGGCGTATCCAGAATAACCAAATCATAATTCATTTTTGCTTCTTCCAATAAATTCTCCATTCCATTCGACCCAAGCAATTCCGATGGGTTCGGAGGAATAGGGCCACTTGTCAACACATCCAAATTTGGGTAAATGGAAGATTGTATAGCTTCCTGCAATTGATTTTGCTTTGTTATGATATTCGTTAATCCCAAGAAGTTCTCCATGTTAAAGTTCGTATGGACACTGGGTTTCCTCAAATCTGCATCGATGATGAGGATGCGTTTTCCCTGCTGTGCAAAAACAGCTGCAACATTTATAGAAGTGGTTGATTTCCCTTCACCAGGATTTGCCGAAGTGAAAATCATCGACCTTATGTCTTTTTCCACTGCAGAAAATTGAAGATTCGTCCGGATTGTCCTATATTGCTCCACAACCGGAGATTTCGATTTCAACATGGAAATACTGCTTCTTTTTTTAGCCTCTGTCATTTTATGCCGTTCGTTGCGTGTCAAGCTATTCACCTCTTGAGGTTGTGATTGCAATACAAATCCATCATTTCCATTTCTTTTTGTTTTCCATTAAATTAACGATGCCAAGCATCGGCATCTCTAGATGTTCTTCAATATCAGACTCAACCTTGATGGTATTGTCTAAAAATTCGATTAGGAATGTAACTACTAAACTGATAACCACACCTGCAAAAAATGCTTGAATCATGTTGATGATCGGATTCGGTTTTATAGGTGCGGTATTATCTCCAACATTTCCTTTCGATAAGACATTGACATTGTCCACATTCATAAGCGTTTTTATTTCCTCTTGGAATATGACCGTTATTGTATTGACGATATCTACAGCAAGTTTGGGATCGCTGGCTTCAACTTTTATCGTAAACAATTGTGAATTACCCTTACTGACGATTTCGATTTGTTCCGATAACGCAGAATTTGAAATGTCAAGATTCAGTCGGTCTTTAACCTTTTCAAGCATCATTGGACTTTTTATGATTTCGCTGTACGTTTCAATCAATTGAATATTAGTTTGAATCTCACCTACCTTGTAAAGGTCTGTATTATCTTTGGATTGATTGACCAGGATTTGTGCAGATGCCTGGTATACAGGTGAAAGGATAAAAAGGCTAACGGCTCCTGTTATCACAGTTATTAGGGTTGTGATGATAAAAATGAGTGCTATGCGTTTTTTTACCATTTGAAAAAGATCTTTTATACTTAGTTTCTCCCTCATTCAATCAACTCCAATCCTTCTAAAAATCTTTCCGTTTGTCTCATTCATGTTCTTGATATCTATAACTTTGAAATCTTTTCTGATATCAAGCCATTTTCCTCCATCACATTTTTGGAATCGAAAATCAATGGAGCATGTTCATGGATGCTTTTCCAGTCAAAACAGCTGTGCGGTGTTCCGATGACCACAATATCGGCGCTTCGAAGAATGGCAGCATCGTATTCCGCTACCGGTTGGATTTGTCCATTGATCATGATTTCTTTGGCATAAGGTTCAATGACGGTAAGGTTCCGGACCTTGTCTTGTAACCGTTCAAGCAAGCGAACGACCGGACTTTCCCTTAAATCACCGATGTCACTTTTATAAGCAACACCTAAAACCACAATATGTGAGTATTTCATGAGCTTGTCTTTGGCTGCAAGCAGTTCAAGGATGCGGGTGTATGAATAGTGGAGCATTCCGTCGTTAATTTCCCCAGCCAGTTCAATCATTTTTGCTCGATGACCATGTTCTTTTGCTTTATATAGCAAGTAGTATGGATCGACCGGTATACAATGTCCTCCCACGCCAATTCCAGGGGTGAATTTCATGAACCCGTATGGCTTTGAGGAAGCGGCATTAATCGTTTCCCATACGTCAATTTCCAACTCTTTGCATAGAACGGTCATTTCATTGACCAAAGCCATGTTGATCCACCGGAATGTGTTCTCAAAGATCTTGCTTAATTCGGCTACACGGATGCCATTGACCCGATGAGCGGTTTTTCCGATAAACAGGCACGCTAAATCCGTACAGCTTTCCGTTATCCCACCGACAACCTTTGGCGTGTTACTTAAATTAAAGTTTTTATTTCCTGGATCGATTCTTTCCGGAGAATAAGCTGCAAAGACGTTTTCCCCAATTACATATCCTTTTTCAATTAATGGGGCACAAATATATTCTTCTGTTGTTCCTGGATATGTTGTACTTTCTAAAATGACCATTGTACCTTTCTTCACATGTTCAGCAATGACTTGCCCTACATCCTTGACAAATGAAATATCAGGTTCTTTCGTTTTATTGATAGGAGTCGGGACACAAATCAAAATAACATCCATCTCTCCCAGGAGGTCCATATTCGTTGTTGCTGAAAATCTTTTCTTTTTGATCAATCCTGTTAACTCCGCACTATCTACATCATTGATATAGTTAATTCCGTCATTTAGGTTCCCCACTTTTGTCTTGGAAACGTCGAAGCCAGTCACATTATAGCCTTTGGACGCGTAATGGCAGGCCGTCGGAAGGCCGACATACCCCAATCCAATCACTCCAACTTTAGCCGTTTTATCCTCTATTTTTCTCCGCAGAACCTCATTTAATGAATAATGGACATTATCCATATGCCCGTCTACTTCTTGGATTACCTCTGTTATCATGGTTCCCTCTCCTCCATTTTTTCCTTTTTAATTTAAAACTGTAACGCCTGAGGAATCAGGACATTACACTCGAATGAATCATGCAGGAAAACTCACACTTTAGACCCACAACAAAGGAATGTACGTGTACCCTATAAAAAATCAGGTTGTTATACTCACCAGTGACTCGATTGAGCATCCACTTTGTATGTTTTTCGGTAAACATTTTTCGTTCGCAGTAATAAGGTAACATAATTATTTTCAATGGCAGTTTCAGTTTTCGAATGCGCCGTTCTATTTTTGATACGCCTTCAAGTCGAAACGGTTATTTTCATTTCCGTCCTGCCCCACATTGATGATTGGCAGCAATTTATTAAAGCTTTGGTGTAAGTTTTCTACTTGATATAATTAAATCCGCTGCTGCAAGAACCAGTTAATTATGATGAAATTTTTTTAAGGATAGGAAATCCCCCGATTGTTTGGCCTTGGTCACAAGTGCCTGTTTTTTCGGGGGATTTCTCCATTGTGCCTAGTTATTAACGTAAAGGACTATTTCTTTTCAGAAGCTTTCGCAGTCATATCTGTCCATTTAAAAATCAGCCATTCCTGCTTTTCTTTAGTGTCCGTATTTTCATACTCCACCCTGAAAGGTCCCTTCCCTTCCAATACATAATATCCATTTCCTTTTACACTTTTTCCAGGTTCAAGTTTTGTCCCCAAATTATCCCCTGGATAGATCTTCAGCTTTTTATTGTCTTGATTCCATACCGACATTTCAAAAGCATCCACATGCCGTTCTTCTGCCGTTTTATTTGTTGCCTTCAGCTGTATCTGTAAAACCTGCTTGTCTTTCTTATCTGGATGTTTAAGCTTCAAAGCCTTTTCTATCTCTATGCTTACGCCAGATACGGTTTTCTCTTGCCCTGTTTCTTTTTTATCCGTTTCGTCGTTAGTGGAAGCATTCGTTTGCTTATGCATTTCTTTCTGTTCATCCCGGGCTTCCTTTTCTCCTGAAATGCAGCCTGTCAAAAATATGGTTAAAGTCAATATACAAATCCAAATGCTTGGGAAGCTTCTCTTCAATCCCATCAATTCACCCCTTTTAAAAAACGAAGAAATACCTGACCCATTAAGAAGGCTTTCAAGTATGTAAGAAGGACCCAGCTCCTATAGGAGTGTCCTTCTTATTCCTTTGATTATTCAACTATTGTTTTTGCGACTTCTCGTCCAACTACGAGAGGACCATTATCAACTTCAATGACATCTCCGGCTTGCAGCCTCCGAGTCACCCCATTTTCATCCTCAATAAATCGGCTGTAAATACGGTAACTTCCATCCGGATTGATGACTCCTGCTCCAGTTTGAGTAAGAGAAACTGTTCTCAGTGGCTTTCCGTTAACTATCAAACGGAGATTCTGGGTCCCTTCCGGTGCTATGCCCGTAACATAATCTGCATTAGGGGCCACAGGATTCACCTGCAGTTTAACTGCTTCCTTGACTACCGTAATATTGGCTTGCAAGTTCGACGGAGTCCGTAGACCGTAATCAACCGTAACGATATCGCCTGCTTGTAAGGTTATATTATTTCCATTCTCGTCCACCCCAACATATCTGCTGTAAATACTGAATGTTCCATCTTGATTGACAGGTGCCGTACGCAATGGTACACCATTTATCAGTAAGCGTACGACCGTTGCTCCTTCCGGCGCAGTTCCAGTTATCGTTTGGGCATCTGGATACACAGGATCAATCTTTACAGGTTCACTAGGCATGAACTGCACGACTCTAACAGATGAGCTCTTGCTGACATTCCCTGCCGCGTCTGTCAGGGTGACTGATATGATCGTATTGACAGGCTGATTGGGAATCGCAACCTTGAATTTTCCGTCTGGACCCACTACCCCCGTATAATTATTGGAATTAATGGTGACCGTGACATTTGCTTCGGGTTCACCGCTTCCTGTCACTTCTTTACTGTTTGTTGTCACTTCATCCAGTCTCGGTGCATTCGGAGCCGTTATATCCTTATCCAATAAATCTTTTGCTTTGTTCAGTAAATCTTGCAGGCGGTCTTTTTCGGCACCTCCCGGAAGCTTATTGACCGCTTCTTGGGCTGTATCAATCGCCCCTTGATTCGTTGTCTCTTTCAATGTGTTGAACTTATCATCCGTGAACAGATCTTCGACTTTGTTCTTCGCATCGTTCAAGTCTTTTTCGACTTGTTCGTTCTTGTTCAATAAATCTTGGGCGTTATTCAGGAGCTCTTCCAAACGCTCTTTTTCCGGGCCGGCTGGCAATTTATCGACTGCTTCTTTCGCTTCGTCTATCGCTCCTTGATCCGTACTTCCTTTCAATGTGTCGAACTTATCATCCGTGAACAAATCTTCGACTTTGTTCTTCGCATCGTTCAAGTCTTTTTCGGCTTGTTCGTTCTTGTTCAATAAATCTTGGGCGTTATTCAGGAGCTCTTCCAGTCGCTCTTTTTCCGGGCCGGCTGGCAATTTATCGACTGCTTCTTTCGCTTCGTCTATCGCTCCTTGATTCGTACTTCCTTTCAATGTGTCGAACTTATCATCCGTGAACAGATCTTCGACTTTGTTCTTCGCATCGTTCAACTCTTTTTCGGCTTGTTCGTTCTTGTTCAATAAATCTTTCGCTTTGTTCACTAAATCTTGTAATCGATTTTTTTCCGAACCGGCTGGTAATTTATTGACTGCATTTTGGGCTTCGTCAATCGCCGCTTGATTCGTCGAACCTTTCAATGTGTCGAACTTACCGTCGGTAAAGAGATTTTCCACTTTATTCTTCGCTTCAGCTAGTTCTCTATTTGCTTGACCTTCAACATCCTTTCCTAGTTCAATCTTGCTTGTTTTTCCAAATTCAATATTGAACACGGAGCCCAAGTTCCTTGAACCTCCAATAGCTGTGGCTGCGTCATAGCGATAATTAGCATCCCAAGTGAAATCCTTGCCGTCCCTACTCACATAGGTGTTAGGCGTTGGTGATTGCTTCGTCCATAGCTTGACCATACCCGTATCCATACTCATCGTTAGGTCGGTATAGTTATTATCAATGGCTTGACCTGTAAGTGAGGAAAGTATGACTTTCTCCGGCTTCTTAAAATTCATTTTCCCTACATTTACCACTTGTATAGCATGTCCATTTTCCGTACTCACTTGAAGCTCTGAGTTTTCATTGATCTCAGTTTCTCCATAAGCTAAAATCATTGGCGCTGTCTCTGTACCCGTTCTATTCATCTCGACTTCTGCACCTGATTCAATAATAAATGATTTCAGAATCCCTTTGCCTGTAACTCCCTTTAGTCCATCAAAGTTCACCTTTGCATTTTTTCCAATCGTGAAATCCCCATTACCCTCTGTTGGATAAAAGATCCCATACCCACTTTTGCCTGTTTTGATTTCTACATTAGCGTCAGGTGCAATCTTGAATTGAGGAGTTTTTGAAATTGACCAAATGAGGGCATAGCCATTATTATGAAAAATTTTAGTATCACCTTCAATATCAATACTTCCAACTTCCGCCATCTCTTGGGCAGGTGATGACCCTGGCATTATGTCATTAGTAATACTAATCACATTAGTTCCTTTAAAAATTGCTTTCCCGTAACGGTTCCAAATCATTTGTGGTCCTAAATACGATACATTTTCGAATACTTGTTCGACATTTTTTGATGCATCGTCTATTGTAATGAATCCATAATAATTTTTTCCTTTAATTTTAAGGTCCTTTACAGTGACATTCCGCAATATATTACCCTTTCCATAGTAGAGCCCTCCTGTTGATCCATTCGCTCCTGTTTCCGATAATGTAAAGTTATTTCCTTCAATCAATATGTTTGATTTTTTCGCTTGAATGTTAATGGGACCGCTTATATCGATGTTTTGTCCAAGTATGATTGTCGTAATTCCATTATCAGCTTCCAGCGCAGCCTTTAATTGTGCGAAGTTGGTAACGACGGCTTCATTGGCCACCCTAGCTGTTGCCGCTTTACTATCTGATTGGGGTTCCTTTGTTTGTGTACGCGATTCCTGACCTTTGGCCTCAGACTCTTGTTCATTCATAACTTCCTTATTTGGTGTAGATGATTCCTCCGCAAATCCTACTGTTGGCATTACTAGTGAACTTGCTAACAAAAATGATGTGGTCATGACGTTAATAGGTTTTAACACTTTACTTTTTTTCATATGGATTTTCACTCCTAAAATGGTAATTTTGGTAGATGACAAATTTATAATACTATTTTTAGGCAAACACATCGTTCCAATAATGGTGAATAAAAATTCATTTTTGAAACTGCATGTATGCGTAAAAACTTATATATAGTGATTTTGTTTTATATAAAGGTGAAAGATGAAAAATAGAAGGTCGAGGTTCCACTACTTCTGCAAAAAAAAGCACAGCTACATATTAAGTAGCTTGTGCTCATCATTGGCATGAATTGTGTTCTATTACCTAAACACATTTGTATCTTAAGTTTGAAAAAAACATTGGCATATTGGATATTGAATGCATGTGTGAGCGAATCGAACCTTACGTTTTCGCTATTTCCATTCCTTTATTTTTCCCTCCTCACCCATACCCTTTATTTCCTGTGGGCACTTATAAGGAAGCAGAGTGAAGTAACGATAATGAGAGTAATTTTCAACGCATTAATTTCTTGTTTATTCAATAGTAGGTACATTAAAAATAGGACTAAAAAGGCTTGGATGAAATACATCCGATTTTTTATAAGGAATGCCCCTGCTTGTGACATCCATAATAATAAAAAGGCAAATGGCTTCGACATAATCTTGCTCCTTTTATTTGATGGCAACCATATACATACACGCATGAGTTGAATTTTGAATACTAACGAAACTTTACAACACTGATTGGCTGAAACTCACATGCTACATAGGAAAAACTTAAACGGCCTGTCCCCAATAAATCAAGGAACAGGCCGTTTAAGTGTGTTGATCCAAGCCTCAAGGCCTTGAATCCATCCAGCACGAGGGTAATGCATCTTCTTTTAACAATGGGATTAGGGGAAGTGTTTCCGCACTTCTATTATAGTCTAATATATTTTGCCAAACCCATCGTTCCAAAAATGAAACGGTTTGATTTACATTTCAAATTCTGCTTATTTTTCTGCGCTGCTTTACTGGTGGATATCGACGTATCGTGTCACTTTAAATAAATAGAGTGAAATAGGAATGTATTTCCAGGTATGAAATGGCAAAAAAAAAAGATCGTAGAGAAAAACCCCTACAATCGTAGAGGAAGGCGGAACGGCCTTCCCCTGTAACCTTATGCGAATTTCTTCTGTTCTTCGTCCTTAAAAAAGCTCTTCATCGCGTGGAAAACATCCGCCTTTTGCTTTAAGATGAAATATCTGAACTTTTCATTATCGATATTCTTATAGGCTGTCATTAATGTAGAATGGCGATTGTATTGATTGACTTCGCCATACCCGAACATATTGGAAAGCTTCATGAGTTCCTCCACAAGCTTGACGCATCTAACGTTGTCTGATGTGAGATTGTCACCATCGGAAAAGTGAAATGGATAGATATTGAATTTCGCAGGGTCATACTTATGATCAATAAGTTCTAATGCTTTTCGATATACGGACGAACAAATCGTACCGCCGCTTTCCCCTTTTGAAAAGAAATCCTCTTCCGGAACGACTTTCGCTTCCGTATGATGGGCAATGAATTCGATTTCAACCGTTTCATATTTCGTTCTCAGGAATCGGTTCATCCAAAAGAAAAAGCTCCGCGCCATATACTTTTCCCATAGCCCCATACTTCCGGAAGTATCCATCATTGCCAGCACAACAGCTTTGGAATCCGGCTTTTCGATTTCATTCCACGTCTTGAATTTAAAATCTTCCTTATAAATCGGATGAAAGCCCGGGTCGCCGCTTAACGCATTCCGTTTAAAAGCGGATATCATCGTTTTCTTCTTATCGATATTCCCCATTAAGCCTGTCTTGCGGATGTCGTTGAATTCGATTTGTTCAAGCGTATGCTCCGCCTGCTCTTTTTTCTGGAGATTAGGCAGTTCCAGCTGACTGAACAGTGCTTCCTCCAATTCCATCATCGAGACCTCTGCTTCATAATAATCCTCGCCCGCCTTGTCACCTGCTCCTTGCCCTTTACCTGCTCCTGAGTCGGATGGGGAGCCGTCCCTTGCGATCACGTCTCCCACCTTACTATCTCCATCCCCTTGACCTACATGTTTGTTCTTATCATAATTGTAACGGATCTTGTATTCATCCAAGGAGCGAATGGGAATCTTGATGACATCCCGGCCGTTTGACATGACGATACTTTCTTCGGAAATTAAATCAGGTAAATTATTCTTGATCGCTTCCTGCACCTTTTCCTGATGACGCTGTTGATCATCATAGCCTTTTCGATGGAGGGACCAGTTTTCCTGTGAGATAACATATTGTTGATTATTCTCTTCCGACATTCTCTTCCCCCCTTAAAAATGTTTGCACGCTTTTCATCATTCCTTCATATACTAAATTAGTGTGAGAAAACCCAAAGCATCCCGGTTTTAATTTACAGAAAATAACAGTCGATAAAAACATACTAAAAGAAAAGAAATGTATTACTCTATCATATGCAGGGTTGCCGGATAATTTACAACAAAATTCAATAATGGATGTTTGCCTACAATCTGGACAAGTCACGTCCTGCTTAATTAGGCGCTTTAAGCGTAAATTTGTGATTCAAGAGACTTCAGTTGGTTTATTTCATCGCTGAGGATATACGAAAGAGGAAAACGGAAGCAGCTTTACATATAAGGATAGAGCCTCCGAATCATTTAAGCAGCTAAAAGGCTCCACAACAAAAGGATGCTCCATTAACATCCTGGACCATCCTTTACCTTGGAAAAATTACGATCGTAGTGCTATGCGTCAATCTTTATCTACCTCCACCTCATGCTGAACCGTGCCAGGGCGTTTATCCCACTCTTTCAATTCTTCATTGGTCCTTTGATTTTCCATCTGCTTTCCAAGTTCTTTCATTTCTTCATAATCCTTGGCCATTGAGCTGTTTTCCGGAACATGCTCTTTTTTCAGTTCTTCTTTACTCATTTGACATCACCTCTACTTTATTGATACCCAATATTTCCAAAATCAAAACGTAACATATCTAACATGAAGATGGGGTATAGATAAGACAGAATAGCAAATCCAAGGAGGTGCAAGTATATGCAAACAACTACACTTTATGTAAAAGAAGCGACATCCGAAGGCCCCATTTTGAATTTGGAATCGATCCTTTTGAAAACGGAAGGTGTGGAGCGTGCGATCATCGATGTCGATGATGGCGAAATAAAAGTCGATCACAGTGAAGACACACTTTCATCAGACCAACTCGTCACTCTTATCGAACAATACGGCTTGAATGTAACTAAATGAATAGTTCTATGGACTATGTCTTGAACATACTGGGCTAATCAATATGGGCCCAGTATTTTTTTTGCAAGTTCTTCGCAAGAAAATGATTAACCCCTACCCAATATTGAGGGTAGGGGCAGGATTGATTACCGATTTAACAGGCTGCCGACATAACGCAGTAAATCATTGGCTGAAGTCGAATTATACCCATGCTCATCGATAAGTCTGGTAATGACTTCGTTCACCTTCTTCAATTGCCTTTCATCCGGTGTCTTCGTTGAAGTCGTGATTTTTACGACATCCTTTAGATCTGCGAATAGCTTTTTCTGAATGGCTTCTCGTAAGCGATCATGTGAATTATAATCGAATCGTTTTCCTTTCCGCGCATAGGCAGAAATACGGATCAATATTTCTTCTCGGAATGCTTTTTTGGCATTCTCGGAGATACCGATTTGTTCTTCAATCGAGCGCATCAATTTTTCATCCGGGTTAATTTCTTCCCCCGTCAACGGATCGCGCAGCCTTGATTTATTGCAGTATGCCTCGACATTGTCCAAGTAGTTATCCATCAGGATCTTAGCCGACTCTTCATAGGAATAGACAAATGCTTTTTGCACTTCGTTTTTGGCAATTGCATCATATTCTTTCCGGGCGAGTGAAATGAAATTCAAATAACGCTCCCGAAGTTCATTCGATATGGACGGATGCTGGTCAAGGCCTGCTTTCAATGACATAAGTACATCCAAGGCGTTAATGGACGGATTTTCCTTCCGGATGATCGTAGACGATATCCGGTTGATCACGTACCGAGGATCGATTCCGCTCATGCCCTCGTCCTGATATTCTTTTTTCAGCTCATTGATGTCAGCGGAATTGAAGCCCTCCACATTTTCCCCATCATACAGCCTCATTTTTTTCACTAAATCGATATCACCCTTTTTCGGATCCTTCAGGCGAGTCATGATGCTGAAGATCGCCGCCACCCTGAGTGTATGGGGGGCAATGTGAACATTGGAAACATCGCTCTCATGAATCATTTTTTCGTAAATCTTTTCTTCCTCGGTAACCTTCAGATTATATGGAATCGGCATGACGATGATCCTGGAGTGCAGGGCTTCATTTTTCTTGTTGGAAATGAACGCCTTATACTCCGTTTCATTCGTATGGGCCACAATGAGCTCATCCGCACTGATGAGTGCAAATCGTCCAGCCTTGAAATTCCCTTCCTGGGTCAATGAAAGCAAATGCCATAAAAACTTTTCATCACATTTCAGCATCTCCTGAAACTCCATCATCCCTCTGTTCGCTTTGTTTAACTCGCCATCAAAACGATAAGCCCTCGGATCGGATTCAGATCCATATTCGGCAATGGTTGAAAAGTCGATCGAGCCCGTCAAATCAGCAATATCCTGTGACTTGGGATCGGATGGACTGAAAGTCCCAATCCCTACACGCTTATCCTCTGAAAGGAAGATACGTTCGACGATCACATCTTCAATCCGGTTTCCATACTCCGTTTCAAGCCTCATTACATTCAGCGGCGATAGGTTTCCTTCAATCCTAATGCCATATTCCTCATAAAAATCATTCCGTAAATATTGTGGGATGAGATGCAGCGGGTCTTCATGCATCGGGCATCCTTTTATTGCGTATATCGCACCTGTTTCTTTTAATGAATAATTTTCAAGCCCGCGCTTCAGCAAAGAAACGAGCGTGGACTTCCCTCCTGAAACGGGGCCCATGAGCAGCAAGATCCGTTTTCGCACATCCAGCCGCTTTGCTGCCGGATGAAAATATTCCTCGATGAGCCTTTCGAGTGAATCTTCGAGGCCAAACAACTGACCGCTGAAAAAATTGTATTTCTTTGAACCATTTACTTCCTCTATCCCTGCATCTCTGATCATGTTGTATACTCGTGAATGAGCAGATTGAGCAACTAATGGCGTTTCTTTCAATATGTCTAAGTACTCTGCGAAGGTGCCTTCCCACTTGAGCTTCTGTTCATCTTCTCTAAATTTTTCAATTTTCTTTAATATATCCATTTAAGGAACCTCCCCCTGTCACTTTCAGAGAATACTTAAATCTATGCTCCAAGTCTGACAAACATGTCAGACTTTAAAAAGTCACAGGGCATGTTTCCGATGTCCCCTCACATTTTAATTAAAGGAAAAGGCTTGATCCTTGAACAATCGATGACAAATCCGCCCGCAAGAAAAATTGTGTGCACTCCTGCTAAAAATTAGGGTATACTAAGCCTATACTAAAGTGGGACAATTTGGGTAAAGGGAGGTCACAGCATGGGCACAGTTATTATCGTTGCAGTAACTCTTACATTTTTAGCCGCTATCTTCACTGCTGGGTATGACGATAAACCAGGTGTGAAGTAAAGGAATAACACCCTATTTTTTAATATTCCCAGCAAAGGGGCCTGATCATTGGTGATCAGGCCCCTTTGTTTATTAAAGGATTTACGGCTATCTTTAAACAGACAAATTGTGGCAAAACAAAAAATCCCTTGAAAAAAACCAAGGGATTTTAAACTGCAATTATTTTTTCAGCAATAAATACATGAAATAAGGGGCACCGATCAAGGCAACCATGATGCCTGCAGGAATTCCCTCTGGTTCGACTATATTACGTCCTATTGTGTCGGCAAGGAGCAATAGCCATCCGCCGATCAATACAGCAATCGGAATGAACAATTGATTTCGAGGTCCGACCAAGGATTTCGCTATATGAGGTGCCATAAGTCCGATGAAGGCTATTCCGCCCGTAACGGAAACGGCAGCAGCAGCAAGTGCGACAGCTGTTATGAGCAAGACGACCCGTTCCTTTTCAATCGATACTCCCACTCCGATAGCGACCGGTTCGCTTAAACCAAGCAGATTCAACCGATTCGCTTTGTATAAAGTGAATGGAATGAGGACGATCAACCAAGGAAGGACTGCCCAAATGAACGGCCAATCCGCTCCCCAAATATTTCCGGCCAGCCACTTCACTATGAAATCGACCTTGGCCCGTTCCGCTGAAGATATGAGAACGATCATCAAGCCAGAAAGCGCCATGGAAAAACCAACCCCGATCAATACGAGCCGAACCGGTTCAAGACCAACCCTTCGCCTATATGAAAGAAGATAAATGATACAGGCTGTCAGCATCGCACCGATAAACCCGACTATTGGAACCATATAAACAAATGAACCTGCATCTATAGGGTAAAACAGAAAGAAAACGGCAATGGCTACACCTGCTCCGGAGTTAATCCCGATAATTCCTGGGTCGGCTAGATCATTACGGGTAATTCCCTGTAAAATCGCTCCTGATAGTGCGAGAGCCATTCCTGCCAATAGGGTGATGATGATCCGTGGCAACCGGACGGAAAATAAAATGAAATCCTCTTTAAAGGTCCCTTGTCCAAGAAGCGTCGGAATCAGCCGCCCTATGGAAAGATTCGAATAGCCTAAACACGTACCGATGATGATGGTAATGATGATGAGTGCGGTTAAGGCACCGATTAGCCAACGCTGTTTTTTGATTAAAGCTGAAGAGATCATGAAAATGCTTTCCCTCCTTTTCGTACGATTAGGAGGAAGAAGGGCAAACCTATCAACGCAACAATCGCGACCACTGGTGTTTCATACGGAGAATTGATTGTACGGCCGATCGTATCGGCCAAAAGCATGAAAGCAGCTCCTAAAACGGCGGACATCGGGAGGATGAATCGATAATCCGTACCTACGATGGCCCGGACCATGTGTGGAATCATCAACCCGATGAAAACCATATTTCCGACTAACGCAACCGCAGCACCGGCAAGCAGAATGACGACGACGAAAAGAACCGCTTTGATTTGTGCCGTCTTTTGACCTAACCCCACCGCCACTTCTTCACTGAGACTAAGGATGGTGAGCTGTCTGGAAAAAATGAAGGAGACCAGGATGCCTATTATGATAAACGGAACGATTACCTGAAGCTGCCCCCAAGATGTTCCAATATTCCCGCCGGCAGTCCACATCGATACATCTTTTGATATTTTGAAATAAATGCCGACCCCTTCCGCTACGGCAAATAGGAAGGCTGAGACCGCTGCACCGGCCAATACGATTCGTAATGGGGAGAAACCGCCCTTCTTCATCGCAGCAATACCAAAAACCATGAGTGTCCCGACAGCGGCACCAATAAAGCATGCACCCATGATACCTAAGTTATTAGCTGATGGAACGAGTGCCAGCGTTATCGCCAGGGCTGCATTTGCCCCTGCCGTCAATCCAAGCAGTCCGGGATCAGCAAGCGGATTCCTCGTAATTCCTTGCATGATGGCGCCTGAAACGGCAAGTGCCGAGCCGACGAAGATTGCCCCCACCTCACGAGGAAGGCGGATTTCCCGAATGATGGAAATCTTCTCACCGGTAGCATTCGATGTCAGGGCTTGCCATACATCCTTGATGGTCGCATCCGCTGCACCAAATACCATCGCTATGATGAACATGCCGATAAAAGCAACGATCGCTATGATCAGTTTATATGTAAATGGGATGAAACGTTGATTATCATTAGTCATCTGTCTCTCTCATCTCTTTTTTATAGAATAAAAGGAGAGGGTTCAGACTCCCTCTCCCTCGCTGTATCATTTACCAAGAAAGCTTTTTGAAAAGAAGTCCAATTGGTAATCTAATGTTATCGGATCATTGAAGTAGAATTTTTTTGCATCAGCTTCAAATAGTTTATTGTTTTTAACCGCAGGTATGTTTTTGAACGTATCAGTTTGTTGGAATGAATTATCTTGATCTTTGTTATTGCTCAAAATGACATAATCACCGGCATAGTCTTTCAGGACTTCCAATGACAAGGCAAAATACCCATCCTTCAATGCCGTTTCTTTTACCTTTTCAGGCATGCCCAATTTCATTTCCTGATAAAGGATTTCCGTTCCACGGCCCCAATTATCGCCGTATACATAGAACTGCTTGTCAAACTTTTCAAAGACGGAAACGGTGGCATCTTCACCAATTTTAGCCTTGATTTCATCACCAGTGGTTTTTGCCCGTTTTTTGAAATCATCCACCCATGCTTGAGCTTCTTTTTCTTTATTCAATAGCTTGCCAATTTCGACATGCTGTGTTAAATAGTCCACTTTTCCGTATGTATATGTTACGGTCGGAGCAATTTCTTTTAATTTATCGACATTTTTAATCGTGGATAAACCAATGATCAGATCGGGATTCAAATCGATGATTTTCTCCAAATTATCGTCCGTTACTTCCTCGACGTCATCCAGCTTGAAATTCGGGTTCATTTTGGACCATGAATCAACCCCGACAAGGTTAACATCCAAAGCCAATACGCTACCTGCGAATGAAGATAGCACGACTACACGCTTAGGATTCGCAGGCACTTCGATGGGACCATTTTCAGATTGATAGGTGATGGTGCCCGATTTTTCCTTTTTCGTATCCGAGCTTTTCTCTTTTTCCGTTGACTCATTATTACCACAAGCACTAATAATTAACACTAACAGCAGGATAAACGGGATCAGAATCTTTTTCATTTGGTGTTGAATCTCCTTTTAATAAATTGTAGGTGCTGCACATTGGTTTGTTCGTTCGTTGATCTCGTCCGATTACCGCATCAATATGGAATACATCCTTAAGCACTTCATGCGTGATGACCTCTTCACAATCTCCTGCTTTCACGACTTCCCCGTCTTTTAAGGCAATGATATAGTCGGCAAAGCGGGCCGCTTGGTTTAAATCATGAAGGACCATGACGATCGTACGTCCCTGTTCTACATTCAGCTTCTGTAAAAGCTCCAAAACTTCTAGTTGATGTGCCATGTCCAAATATGTGGTCGGCTCATCAAGAAAGATGATTTCCGTTTCCTGAGCCAATGCCATCGCAATCCAAACACGCTGCCGTTGACCTCCCGAGAGAGCATCCACCGGACGGAACTTGAATTCCTTCGTACCAGTGACTTCAAGAGCCCAATCAATCACATCGTAATCTTTTTGGGTCAGCCGCCCGAATCCTTTTTGATAAGGGAAGCGGCCGTATGAGACAAGCTCTCCGACTGTCAATCCGCTTGCACTTTCGGGCGTTTGCGGAAGGATGGCCATTTTTCTTGCAAGGATCTTTGTGCTTTCTTTGGAGATATTCACACCATCCAATACAACCGTCCCTGCTTGATTGGGGATGATACGGGTGATCGCTTTCAAAAGTGTGGATTTTCCGCACCCATTTGAACCGATGATCGTTGTGATTTTTTTATCTGGAATTTCCACACTGAGATCTTTTACAATTAAACGTTCACCATACCCAATGTTTAATTCCTCTGTATATAGGCGAACCATTATTTCAACCTCCAATTACTGAAAAATAGGTAAGTAAAAACACGAGTGAAAATGATTATCATTATCCATTACTTAATTACTATAATTCTATCCAAATATATTGTCAATAGCATTTCATGGGTATTTAAGAAGAAAGTTAAAGAGGATGAATAAACTGAAATTCCTTTTACCAATTAACCGAAAAAAAACAGAAAGATCCAGGAAAATTCCGGGATCTTTCTTGATTGAGTCACGCCATTTTCATTTAGCTAGATTACTAACTTATTGAAAAGGCAAAAAATACGCATTAGGTCTTAACGATCACTTAATGTTTTTTGAATCCTTGCTTCTCCACGTAATCTTTCATATATAGTCGGCTTTTCTTTTCAAGCATACCGGCCATTTGTCCTGTCCAGGTATCTTTACGTTTCCCATTGGTCCTTTGCTCGTAATAATCGGAAATCGTTGCGTTGTAGCCGCCAAGCTGATTGATGAATTCCTGCTTATCCTCTTGATAGCCATTTTCATGATAAATATTGGACTGCGGCAATCGCGGCTTTTTATCAGACCAGTTCTTAGGATATCCGACAACAAGTGCAAATAAAGGAATGACACGATGCGGTATATTCAATATATCGGATACCTCTTGAAGATGATTCCGGATGCCTCCGATATAGCAAATGCCAAGATCCATCGATTCAGCCGCCAATGCTGCATTTTGAGCTGCCAGGGCAGCATCGATACAAGCGACCATGAATTTTTCGGTACTTTCAAGTGATTCGGTCACGTCCGTGCCTTCCATCTCTGAAACGATATCCTGCCGATATAAATCGGCGCAAAAAACGAAAAGATGACCATTCTCTTCCACATAAGATTGCGGCCCGGCCAGTTCAGCAAGCTTGGCCTTCTTTTCCGCATCGGTTACACCGATGATGGAATACGCTTGTATGTAACTGGACGTGGATGCAGCCTGGGCGCACTCCACAATCGTATGAATTTGTTCCTCCGACAAGGGCCTATCCTCAAAAGAACGAATGGAACGGTGATCTAGAATCTTCTCAATAATCGTATTCATTATTCCCACCCCTTATAAATATGTAAACAAACATCCACCAGCGGAGCTGATATCCCCGATGATGGATGACGGTGACATTCAGTCTTTTGTTTTCAGATCCAATTCACGGTAGTTCTGCTGCCTCAATGCTTCATATACCAAGATCGCCGCTGTATTCGATAAATTCAGGGACCGTACTTTATCGGT
The DNA here is from genome assembly GCF_001542915.1 of Peribacillus simplex. Lineage (GTDB taxonomy): Bacteria > Bacillota > Bacilli > Bacillales > DSM-1321 > Peribacillus > Peribacillus simplex_B. Next base: position 136,590 of record NZ_LNNH01000032.1, read on the forward strand.
CATTGGAATCCGCAGGCAACGATCCATATTCTCCTGGATCAGGTCTTTTGGAAGCCCTGTCGTTTCACGGCCAAAAATGAAGAAAATTTCACTGTCCTGATCACTGTAATCAAAGCTTGAGTGCGGCTGTTCCCCGAATTTCGTCAAGTAATAAAATTCACCGCCGGCATTCTTTTCGAAAAACTCTTCTAATGAATCATAATAATGGATCTTCACATTCTCCCAATAATCCAGTCCTGCCCTTTTGAGCTGCTTGTCATCGGTAGAAAAACCGAGCGGACGAATGAGGTGCAAGGACGTATCAGTCCCTGCACATGTTCTTGCGATATTGCCTGTATTTGCTGGAATCTGTGGTTGATATAAAACTACATGTATGGCCACTTCATTTTCACCTCTAGTTTAAACTTCACCTTAATTATACCATTAAACAAAAAAGACTAAAAATCAATCAGCCTCCATCCAAAATCACAAAAAATTTATAAACGATGTTCGGTGTATATCTGGTCGAGTCCTCATACGTCCAATACCGATGACGGCTGTTCATCGTATGGGCGTTAACGAGCGGCATCCCATCCTGATCCTTCGCCGTCACGATCAGGTTATGGTCGAACCGTCCGTCCCCTTCGAAATCAATACAAAGGATATCACCTAAATTCAATTCCCGTGCCGACTCCACTTGCTTCGTCCTGATGACATTTCCCGCTTTTAGCAGATGATATAAAGCATTTGCCGTCGTCCATGTGTAACTCCAGCTTTTCCCCCTGATCCACCACCCCTTATTTTTGTTTGGGGCCCCCCACATCGGAATACCCCCCGCATGTAAGCATTGTGAAATGAAATTCGTACAGTCATCGGTGAATTTGTAATAATCGGGATTGAATTCATTCCACCAACGCTCGGCATATTGAACTGCCCTCATCCGCTCATACTTATAGGCAAGACGCTCGGCTCCCGCATCCCATTTTGGCTGTCCCCCTTCCGTTTCGAAAATCGGGACCAATTCACGTTCATCGACCAGATACCCATTTCGAAACCTGGCTTCCCTTTCTTCCATTTCTTCTTCGATATAAAATGAATCCTCCTGTTTCAATAAATATTGCAGATGCACTTGATAAGTCAGGACTGTATCACTGTCTTCCTTTTTCTTCGAATGAACTTTGCCTGCAGCGTTCACCCTGACAATTTCCGCCTCACGGCTCCTCATCAATTCCTTTTTCAAATGGTATTTCCGTTCACTGCGTTCCTGATTATCGGAAGTATAAAACTCGATCCTTTCCTGTAGAAGCCGTTGCAATTGTTTCCTCAAGTTCATGCCCTCCTTCTTACCTTCTATGCTAATGTGTATGTATGAAGGCATGGACAAAAACACAACTTCGTAATTGTTAAGAACCCATTTTGTCAGCACCATCGAAAAAAAAGCCGCCCCCATAATGGAGCGGCTTCTTCATATATCATTGCGTTTCCAAAGTAAACTGCAGTCCCTTCTCGATTTCGTCCAGAACCTCTGCATCCATTTCCTTCATTCTCGCCTCTTCCAGTACGGAAACAGCCTCTTCGCGGCCAATTTTCCCCACTGCCCAAGCTGCCGTTCCCCGTATGACCGGACGCGGATCTTCCTTCAGGACCTTGATCAATAAGGGCAAAGCCGTTACATCCTTGAAGTGTGCCAAAGCTAATATCGCATTTCGTTGAATGGGTTTTTTACCGCGCCAAGAACCGGATACATGTCCATACGTCTCTTTGAAATCCCGATTAGAAATCGTCAGCAGCGGTTTCAACAGCGGCTTGGCCAATTCCGGGTCAGGTTCCATTTCTTCATGTAAATGAAAATCGATTCCTTTATTCTTTGGACAGACAGTCTGGCATGTGTCGCATCCATACAAACGATTGCCTATTTTCGTCCTGAATTCGTCCGGAAGGAACCCTTTTGTCTGGGTTAAAAAGGCAATGCAGCGCTTGGCATTCAGTTGCCCTCCCTGAACGAGCGCACCTGTCGGACAAACATCAACACATTTATTGCATGTCCCGCATTGATCTTCCATCGGCTGATCAGGCTCAAAGGGCAGATTGGTAATCAAGTCCCCCAAATATACATAAGACCCGAATTCCGGTGTAATGATCATGCTATTTTTCGCACTCCAGCCAACCCCGGCGCGCTCCGCCACCGCCCGATCGGATAATTCACCCGTATCAACCATCGATTTCGAGACTGCTCCGGGCGCTTTATCAGTAATGAAATCCTCCAGTAACTGTAATTTTTTTCTCAGCACGGCATGATAATCCGTTCCCCAGGAAGCCCGGCAGAAAATCCCCCGCCGCTCACCTTTTTTACTTTGAGGAGCATTCTTCAATTTCGAAGGATAGGCCAGTGCAATCGAAATGATGGATTGCGGTTTATCGAATATCAATTCCGGCCTGACTCTTTTTTCGATATCCGGTTCCTCAAACCCGGATTGATACCCCAACTCTTGTTGACGAATGAGCCGACTTTTCAACTCGGTAAAGGTGGTAGCCGATGCAAAACCGATTTTATCGATACCGATCTCTTTACTATATAAAATCACTTCTTGCTTGAAAGTATTCATATCCATGATTATCACCTACGTTCATTAAGTATTCCCGTCGAATCTTGCATTCATTTCAAACCATTGCTATCTATGATAAACTAATTGCAATCATTTTTGGAGGTGAAACGCTTGGAAATTAACATATCCGCTGATCTGAGCAATAAAATCCCTGGATTCAAAGTAGGGATCATCACATATGACAATATCGAAGTAGGCCCCTCGCCACAAATGGTGAAAGGGAGACTGCAATTATTTCAGGAGGCTCTCTTCTTCGACCTTGAAGAAAAGGAATTGAGCGATTTTTCAGGCATTAAAGAGTGGCGAGCGATTTTCAAGGCGACAGGAACAAACCCATCACGTTATCGCCCTTCCGTGGAAGCCCTATATCGCCGCGTCAAAAAACAGAATTACTTGGCGCCCATCCATTCGGCTATCGATTTAAATACCTTTTTCTCCCTTTTATATGAGGTGCCGATCGGTATTTATGATGCGGATAAATTGGCGGGAAAAATCTCGATTAAAATCGGCGAGAGTGCCGATGGCTATGTCGGTTTGAACGGCCGCTTGAATTCACTGGATAATATGATCGCTTCAGCCGATCATGAAGGTCCATTCGGCAGTCCTTACGTTGATTCAGAGCGAACGAAAGTCACCGAGGAAACGAAAAGAGCCCTCCAAATCATTTATTTACAACCTAAGACACCAATCGAGGAAGCCCGTCAACTAACGAAATCGCTGATGGACATGTTCCTTGAAATACATGGCGGTGAAGGAACTTACTCGATTATAGAAGGATAGCCAACATTCAACAGACATAACCCCTGCCGATATCGGAAGGGGTCTTTTTGAGTCATTCAGAAAAGACTTTTAGACAGAAACCATAAAAAAATCCCACTGTATACAGTAGAATTCTCATGATAATATTTAAACGCAAAGCTTCGTTCTCCAGGTAACGAAACCCTACGTTATGAGTATGTATTGGAGCGGGTGAAGGGAATCGAACCCTCATCATCAGCTTGGAAGGCTGAGGTTTTACCACTAAACTACACCCGCATGTGTTTGTAGAACTTTGTCGAATCACCAACAAAATCAATTATATAGTGTAATGCGAATAAATGCAATAGTTCTTTTTAAAATTATTAATATTTATGACAGGTACCGATCCTATATTCTTTGATTCTAGTAAAGATGATAAAAAGTCCCCTGAATCAGTGAACTTTTTCTATCATCCCCATTGAGAGCTTAAGACCAAATCACTTCCATTAGCCGCGGGTAAACCTGCTGCGCCGTTTCCAATAGCATGATTAACTTCCTGAACGCAAGATCCGGGATGAACTCACCTTCGATCGAGTATGAATAACGGATGGAAATGGTCCCGTTTTCTTCATACAGCTTTGAATACCTGAAGTTCGCATTATATTCATTTAACAAAGTATGTACAGCCTGCTTCTTATCGGGATTTTTCAACTCGGCGACATTAAAGCAAAATAAGTCGGCCACATTTTCATCTTGATTGAAGGCAAATACTAGCAGGACCTTCCAGCCATCCTTTAACTTTTGCTCCGCTCTAAAAAAGGTCGTGCCATCTTCATTCAGTTCATTCATATAGATTTTCTCACTAGTTAAAAAATCACGAAATTCAGCAACGTTTGACATGGTTCATCACCTTTCTGTATGTATGTACATTTTATACTGAAAATTGGCATTTTTACAGTCTTTTCTAAAAATCTAATCTAAAGGCTCATGCATGTTAAGCAAAACGGGCCTCTTTCGATTCGATACCGAAAAAGGCCCGTTTTCCTCAAGCTTAATCTGAAAACCGATAAAATTTTTATAGCTTAGCGAACATGGGCTCCGCGACTTTTACAAGCTGCTTACCGAGGTTCGTTCCTTTAAATAAGCCTAAAAATGCATCAGGCGTATTTTCAAATCCTTCAATAATCGTTTCCTCATACTTCAGTTTTCCTTCTTGAACCCATTTCCCTAATTCCGTCGCACCTTCTTTGAAGCGGGAAGCATAATTTCCGACGGTGAACCCTTTCATGGTGGCACTTGTTTTGATCATGGCCGATTGCAGACGAGGCCCTACATCTTTCCCTTCTGCATTATATGAAGAAATCGCCCCGCATAGCGGGATTCTGGCATTTGTATTCAATAGAGTGAACACGGCATCTGTGACTTCTCCGCCCACATTATCAAAATACACATCGACTCCATCAGGAACAGCTCGTTTTAAATCATCCACAAAACTATCTTTTTTATAATTAACGGCTCCATCGAAGCCTAGCTCATTCGTCAAGTACTCTAGTTTTTCATCCGATCCGGCGATGCCGACGACCTTCGCGCCTTTAATCTTGGCTATTTGTCCAACAGCCGAACCAACGGCACCTGCCGCTCCGGAAACCACGACCGTTTCACCTTCTTTTGGATTACCGATATCAAGCAAACCGAAGTAAGCTGTCAACCCTGTCATTCCAAGAATCCCCAAATAGGTTGTGACTGGAGCAACTTTTGGATCGATTACGCGGATTTCCTTTTCCGTGACGATTGTATATTCCGCCCAGTCGATATTGCCAACAACCACATCTCCCTTTTTGAAGGAGTCCGATTTAGACTCCACCACTTCGGCCACGACGCCGCCAGTGATGGGCTTATTCAATTCAAATGGTGCAATATATGATTTGGTATCTTGCATTCTTCCTCTCATATAGGGATCTACCGATAAATAAAGCGTCCGTACTAAAATCTCTTGGCCTTTTGGTGTGGGAACATCACTCTCCACAAATTTAAAATCTTCTTTCGTGGGCATACCTTTTGGACGATTTGCCAGGGTGATTTTTTGTTGTTTGGATTGTGTCATCATTCGTTCCTCCTTGATTTATAAATACGTATTATCAAAAAAAGCGTATCACCGATAAAGTTCCTTAGTCAAAGGATATGACTTCCTAATGCTTCCATTCCAATTCACGTAAGCTCTTCCTGTTTTTTTGGTCTTACGTCCCTTTGGGGAAGAATATCGATACATCATCCGCAGCCCGTACCTTATTCGCTTTTGGTATCTCTCACATGTCCCTTACTATTTCCTTTTGCTGTGCCAGTCATTCGTACTAGTGATTCTGTATAGAAAATAGGCATCCACATTAGTTCATTTTCAACTATTTCACATAAAATATCATGACTTAATTTAAATGGAGGTTTAGAAATGAAAAATAATAACTCATGGCAACAGCCAAACTGGGGTCAATGTCCACCACAACATTGCCCGCCGCAATATTGTCCGCCCAACGTTAGTCCTACTCAATATGACCCGCCGCAGGTTTCACCAACAAAGCAATACGTTAATACAAACGTCTCGAACACGGTAATACCTGTAATCCATCCATCTCATACCAAAACGGTGAACAAACATATCAACACGTATAAACATTATTTCCCGCATACTCAATCTGTAGTGAATGAGTGCTGCACGCAAAACCTCATTTGTGAAATGCCGCATAATCCTTGCCCTCCGCATCCTTGTCCGCCAAACTCTTGGCACTCCCCAATGCCCTATCGGTTCTGACCATTAAAAAGCCCCTATAAGGGGTTTTTCTAATCCCTTCTTTTCCCTTACGACATCGAACTTCTGAAATACTGAACCGAAAAGATCAAGGGGAATGGTAGATGACTGTATAGTATCTTGTATAATCCTGACAATCGATATTTGTGGTGACATTTCCTTTTTCAAATATTATTGCATCCGTTATTTCGTTACTTTCAACCACTTACTGACTTCTTGCTTTCATACTGAATTCGTCGAACCAGGGGAGGTTTAGCATTAAACGATCGTCAATATACATATTTTCCTACAGCTGAAACATGAAAAAGGTCTCGGAAAGAAAACCATTCCGAAACCTTTTTGTTATCCCAATTTAACAACTTCCCTTACATGTTTGTTTGAGATTCTCCTTCTTTTTTAGGTCCCGGTTTTAGGGCAGAAGCCCATAAAACCGTAAGTCCGCCTATGCCAATGCCTACTAAAACAGCAGTAGGATGATTCCAGCTTAGCCCCTTGTCAAAGAAAAATAACTCACGCAATCCATCAACCATGAAGCGCATCGGCAGCCAGGAATAGATCCAGTTAGTATAAAAAGAAGACATCAGCTCTGGGGCCATCGACAGTAGCGGGGCTCCAAAGAAGAGGATAATGACGAATAACGGCAATCCCTTCATCCCCAGCCAAGAAAGGGCAGCCGAAATCATTAAGAAGAAGCTGAAATAAGCAATGGATAGGAACCAAGCAATGCTAGTGAAATGGGGAATATGCATCCCCACTGCATCAGCCATCCACGTCAAACCAAAGCCTACCAAAATGGCGAGCACAGCACCTATGAGCACCTGTACCAATTGATTCGCCAATTTTTCTCTCCGGTTTGCAAACGGAAGTTTATTCAGCATGATAGTAAGGAAAGCGGCACCAGCTATGCACGCCATCCAAAGCGGCTGGAATAGCGACACGGGCGCATTCCCATTGGCGCTATGTGTTCCTGTTTCATTTACATTGGTTACATTCTTTGTAATCGGTGTTACTAACGCAGCAGCTTGCTTTGTCGTTAGTGTACCTTCTTGTTTTTCGAATCCGGTTAGAATCTGGCTGCGGATATTGGTATTCATATTGTCCACGATTCCATTTAGCATTTGTCCCGCAAGAGTGGATGCCATCGTGTTCATTCCTTGGTTCACCAAAATTTGAATTTCAGGTGATGAAGGCTTTGGAGTCTGAAGAGATGCCTGCTTTTGACTGAAGTCTTTTGGAATGACCAATGCCGCGTAATATTCCCGCTTGTCTAAACCTTGCTTAACTTCTTTATAGTTTTTTACGGTAACCCAATCCACAACGGGTTCTTCATCTGATTTAGGTTCAGCTGAAGTTTTAATCATGTCAGCCATTTTCTCACCCATATTTACCTTTGTTTGATCGGGAAGTGTCACTCCTTGATCTTCATTAACAAAAGCAATGGGCAGGTTTTTTGGTGTTGGATTCACCGACGGAATCAACGTCAGGCTAAATATAAGAACAACTGCCAATGCAATTATGGGTGCTAAAAACACCATTTTATTTTTTACCATTTTCATAAATTTATCTCCTTTTCCCTTTCTTTAACCATCCAGCACTCCTTGTTCCAAAGTAATGCACACAGTGTTGTTTTATTATCACTATGTAAATTATAATTAAATAAGGGATTTACGCAATAAACAATATCGAAGCTTACGTCCATTACTTAACACAAAGTCATATATTGTTCATTATTATTGAAAAAAAGAATGAAAGTTGGTAGTTTGCCCATGTCTGATCAAAAAACGGATAGACGCATAATCCGGACAAAAAGAATGATACGAGACGCCCTCACACATTTAATGGAAGAAAAGGGATTTGAACGAATTACGGTCAGAGATTTAACGGAAAAGGCCGATATTAATCGCGGGACTTTTTATTTACACTACCAGGATAAATACGATCTATTGAAAAAGAGCGAAGACGAAATCATTCAGGAAATGAAAGAATTTTTCAAAGAATTAAAACCAAAAATGCTCGTTGATTCCCAATTACTGAACGATCCGATACCTTTAGTGAAGTTATTTGAGTATATAAAAGAAAATGCCCAATTCATGAAATTAATTTTAGGTCCAAAAGGAGATCCTGCCTTTCAAGTGAGAATAAAACAATTTATGAGAACCAACTTTCTTGAAAAAGCGATGAAAAACCTGAATCATGAGTCACTCTTAGTTCCCATTGAGCACCTGATGGCGTATGTCACTTCTGCCCATCTTGGTGTCATTCAATACTGGTTGGAAAACGGCATGCAGCAGCCCCCTCAAGAAATGGCCTCAACACTAATAAAGATATCGTACTTTGGTCCGGTATATGTGGCTGGTCTTAAGGAGGAATTAAAACCTCAGATTGACGGGGGCAGTGGCGAAGCAACTTAACCAGATTAATCTCCTATATTCAATCAAACAAAAGAGCGTGTTTTAAAACCCACTAAAACACGCTTTCAATACGATTGAATAAGAATGCTTTTCCCCCGTACAAGCTTATATATGAGACTACCTGACCATATTTCCTCCCTTTTTGTCTATACCTTCATGTTCATTCAACTTTTAGTCGATTTCTCCAGTAATAAAAAATTGACTTCCTTTCATCACGAACCTAATATGGGTAAGTCAGCTTTATGGAAGGTGGTTAATGATGAACGTTCAGGCCCTTTTGCAAATGAATACGATATTTATTAGCATCCTAATTGAATCCCTTCCCTTCATTCTATTGGGGGTCCTTATCTCTGGAATCATTCAAATCTTTGTGTCGGAAGAGATGATTGCAAAGATCATACCGAAGAATCCGATTTTATCTGTTTTATCCGCAATAGGAGCAGGGATTTTCTTTCTTGCATGCGAGTGTGGGATCGTCCCGATTACCCGCCGCTTGATTGCTAAAGGCGTTCCTCTTTCAGCAGCGATCGCCTTTATGCTTTCTGCACCTATATTGAATCCGATTGTTCTGTTTTCAACCTATATCGCATTTGGAAATGATTGGATCATGGTTTTCTATCGTGGCGGCACTGCACTATTGGTTGTGCTACTCATTGCTTTCATCATTTCTTTCCAATTCAAGACCAATCAGCTAAAAACTGAACACATCGTGCATACACATCAGCATTCCCTTACTGTCAAAGGCAAGATTACAGGAATGTTCAAGCATTCGATCGAAGAGTTCTTCTCTGTAGGAAAGTATTTAATCATCGGTGCACTCTTGGCCGCTGCCATACAGACCTTTCTGAAAACATCCGTATTGCTTGATATCGGTCATGGAAATCTATCCGGGAATGTGGTCATGATGGCTTTGTCTTATGTGATGTCCCTCTGTTCTCAAGCAGACGCTTTTGTGGCAAGTTCTTTTAGAAGTACCTTCTCCCCTTCTTCTCTTGTTGCTTTTCTTGTGTTCGGGGCCATGTTCGATATTAAAAATACCATCATGCTTTTAGGTACCTTCAAAACAAAGTTCGTTTTATGTTTGTTGGCTTATATTTTCATCGGGGTACTAGGTTTAACCTTATTGTTTATTTCTTAAAGAGGGTGTTTTTATATGGGAAGATTATTCATATTACTTGGACTGACTTTTTTATTCATGCACTTACACGCCTCAGGGAATATATCGAAATACATTAATATGGAGTATTCTTATGTTTCACAGATCGCGATCTATATACTGGCCATTTTCACGATAATGGGGGCCTACTTATTTTTCAAAGAAGAGGATCAGGATCATTGTGATGATTGCCAGTGCGGCCATGATCACAACCAGGATAACAAGAAATGGAAAAAGGCCGTGACATATACCCTCTTTTCACTTCCCATCTTCACTGGACTCTTTTTGCCCGTTGCCACAATGGATTCCAATATCGTGGAAAAAAAGGGGTTCCACTTCCCTGTGTATGATGACTCGGATGAATATAGCCAGCATCAATTCCTGCAGCCAGACACCAGCCTTTATTACGGCAAGGATGACTATTTAACCTTAATGGATCAATCGCTCAAAAGCTTAGGCAAGCATGATAGCCTTCGGCTGACCGATCAAAACTACCTTACCGACTTGGAAGCGATCTATTACTCTCCGGGCAAGTTCACCGGTAAGAAAATTACGTTGACAGGATTTTCGTATCATTCAGATGATCTAGCCAAGAACCAGGTATTCCTGTTTCGCTTTGGGGTCATTCATTGTGTCGCTGACTCTGGGGTATTCGGCATGCTGATCGAATTTCCTGAAGGGATGGATCCTAAAAATGATGAGTGGTATTCCGTGACAGGTGAGGTGGAGACCATGTATTATCAACCTTTCAAGAAGACCATCCCCGTTCTTAAAGTATCATCACACAGCAAAGTGGCTGAACCCGATGACCCCTATGTATACAGACAATATTAAGACAAATTCAAAGAGGGAAGGAGCATGCCCCTTCCCCCAAACTGGAGGCAAAACTCAACGGAAATCGAGTTTGCCTCCAGTTTTTTTAGTTTTATAAAATCAAATAATTCCCTCCCGATGCATGCGCTTAGCTTTACAGGGGCGTTCAGGGTGCCATCTGCGCTCGATGTCTTGTCTGGACACGCATTTGTTAGGCGGGAACACGGACACTCGTTCATTTCTAGCCAAGGTCACGTCTCTTGATCAAGCTCACACTAATTCTTTTCAAGCTCATCCAGCCATTGCTTTGTCGCCGTGGCCATTTCCCTTTGCTGTTCAATAGCGGAAATCTTTGCTTCCTTATCTCCTTTTTGTTTTCCGTACATTCCAAACTGGGCGTGGTTCCCCCCCTTTATTTTATGCATGGTCGTTTCTTTTGAAAGCAAGTGTTCATTTTCTTTAATTTTTTCGACCGTTGACAGCCCGTCGTATTCAGCGTACAAGGAAAGGATCGGCATGTCGATGTCGGTAAAGTCACTTGACTTACTAGGATAGGATCCGAGGAAGATAATCCCTTCCACCTCATCCTGATGCTTATAAGCGTAGGAAGCGGCCGCCACTCCTCCTAGAGAATGTCCCCCGATATACCATTGTTTCATTTGCGGGAATAACTTTTTGGCATCCGCTGCCTTATTCACGTCCAATAGGGCAAAATGGAAGGCAACGTCCGCAATCAGAACCGTGTACCCTTTTGCTGCCAATTGTTTCGAATAATAGGCATAGGCTTCAGGCTCTACTTTAGCTCCTGGATATAGGACAATCCCAGTCCCATTGCTCTTCTTAGGTTCAATCACGACAAACCCGTCTTGAACCTTCCATTCCTTCTCGTTGACTAAAGCATGCAACTGCTTGGTTGGTTTATATGTTTGTTCAGACCAAATATAGAACCCCCCAAAAGCAATCAATAAGACAGCAATCAGACTTATAAGACCATATTTTATTATTTTCTTCATCATTACCTCACCTTAACCATTCATTTTAACTACAATTCTAATCATACCCATCAGCGATTATAAATCAAGGAACATCCTCATTTCACAAAATGGATTATAGGCACCATGAAAAATGCCTAGGGCGGATTGTGACCGATGGGAATATTCAAAAGGGAATTGGTTATATTAACCTAAAAAGAATATAAGGGGAAACACCATGAAGAGCGTAGAGAATTTATCGGATTCCCTAAAAATTAATATAGCTTCCATACAGAAATCCTTCCATTCGAATAAGGAATTGATCGTTCGAACGATTTCCCCACCTCTACTAGAAGTGAGGAAGGAAATTTGTATGGTTTATTTAGATACCATCGTGGATAAGGCTGCCATACAGGAGCATATTTTGCGCCCATTGTTGCATATGAACGTAATTTCTGCTGCTCATCCACTCAATGACATTACCAATACCATCGAAATATCCAATATCCATGTGATTAATACGAAGACTGAACTCATCAGTCACCTGACGAACGGAAAGACGATTGTCCTGATTGACGGGATCGATCGATGCATATCCGCTGATACAGAAGACTGGAAGGACAGGGCATTTACTTTTCCACAGTCCCAGCGGGTCTTGAAAGGGCCACAAATCGGGTTTACGGAACTTGCTAAAAATAATATCTCCTTAATAAAAAGAGGACTGAAAAATGAAGACCTCGTGATAGAGGAACAAACAATTGGAGAGGAAACGAATACAAGCATCTCCCTTATGTATCTTGCGGATAAGGTCGATCAGGAAATATTGGAAACGCTCAGGAAAAGGGTACAATCGATCGAGCTTTCATCCATCTTGGATTCTTCCTATATAGAAGAAAGCATCAGCGGCGATCAGATAACATCTTTTCCCTTGGTATTCACCACGGAGCGTCCGGATGTTACCTCTGGTCATTTATTGGAGGGGAAGATTGCGATAATTTGTGACGGATCTCCAAACGTCCTCATCGTTCCTGCTCTATTTATTCAATTCTTGCAATCACCTGAAGACTATTATGAAAAATCATTGTTCGAAATGACCCGATTGATAAGGATCTTTTCTTTCATCGTATCCATTTATTTAATCCCGTTATACATTGCCCTTACCTTGTTCCACCAGGAGCTGATCCCAAGTGAACTATTAATCAATTTGGCGGCCCAGCGCCAAATCGTTCCTTTGCCTGTCGTGCTGGAAGTGATTGTGTTCATGTTATTATTTCAAGTGGTTTTAGAGAGTTCGATACGCTTGCCCACGGGAATCACGTTGGCCTTTTCCATCATCGGAACATTGATATTAGGGCAATCTGCCGCTGATGCAGGATTGGTCCAGCTTGCTTCATTGGTCGTCGTTTCAGCTACATATGTATTGAATTTCGCTGTACCGATCCACCCCTTTGCCAATAGCGTTAAAATGATCCGGTTTATTTTCGTGTTTTTAGCAAGTATATTCGGCATATATGGAATCATGCTCGGCACATTTGTCCTGGTAAATCATTTATGCAGTTTAAACAGTTTTGGGGTGCCTTACTTATCCCCCATCGCTCCAGTGAAAACTGTCGATTTAAAAGACACATTTGTCCGGCTTCCATTAAAAAAAATCATCAACACGACAAAAAAATACAGCAAAGATGACCTGATCAAAAATCATAAAAAATGAGGGAAATGAATGAAATACCTCTATTTAATTTTTATCATTTTATCCGTTGCATCCATTTTCTTCTCTCAAGAGGACAAGCATGAATTGAATCAATCGTCTTTCTCATTTGCACTTGGGATTGACTATGAAAAAGAAGGCTATGTCGTGTCTTTACAACTCATCAATCCAGGAGAGATTTCCGGTGAAAAACTATTGAATAACTCTCCTTACATCGTGTATAAGGCAAAAGGGAAAACGATAGATACCGCATTGGAAAAGATATCGATGAATACATCCAGGTATGTGGACTTAAAACAAGAGCAGATCATCGTGTTGGGGGAAGAATTGGCACGTAAAGGCAGAACGAAGGAAATAGTTGAATATATCCTCCATTCCCCTGATATACCGGCCAATGCACTGATCATTACCACTAAAGGCAACAAGGCCAGTGAACTACTGGAGATTTTTTCACCTGTCGAAGGCTATTCAGCACTTGAAATTACGAATACACTGAATAAATTAGGAAAACATGTCCTGCAAAATGCGAGCGAAATAAAAGTGGATTTATTAGAAGAGGGAAAAGATAGTTCATTGCCTTATATCGTATTAAAGGGCGATCTCCAAAAAGGAATGAGCCGCGATAATCTCGATACGACAAACCCTGCCCACATTGTATTTGGCGGGTTTGGATTATTTAAAGATGAGTATCTGAAAAAGTACCTGGATTACAGGGATTCTTTATTTCTCCAATTGCTTAACGGAAAATCATCAGGATTCATAATAGAATCAACTTGTCCGGAAGGTCCAGAAAAGTTCGCCTTCAAATTATTTAATGGTCATGTCAAGAACAGGGAATATAAGAGGGTCGAAAATAATTACCTTTTTCAATACACCCTTAATCTATCAGGAGACATACGTCAGTACAACTGCCATGGGAATCTGAAAGATCCCGACACGATCGAACAGCTCGAAAAGCAAATAAATAAAACGATACAGAAAAAAGAAAACAAGATCCTTTCCATTGCCCAAGGCTATGAAATAGATCCATTTGGCTTAGGTCATTTCATTAAAAATAAGAATCCCAAGTTATGGAACACCCTTGAAGAAGAGTGGTCAACAAGCATCAAGACTGCCCAAATAGAGATCCATTCTAATATCACCATACAGAATGTCGGAAATTACAAGTCAAGAGGTGACTAATATGAGCGGAAAACCCATAGTTGGAATGATAGAAATGCAGTTCGTCATGCTGCTATTTCTCCTTGGAAGCGCCATTATTTTAGGACTGGGGCTTGATGCAGGTGAATATTCATGGCTGGCGAATGTACTGGCAGGCATTACCGGCCTGCTTTTATTCAATCTGTATGTTTATATCTGGAATGAAAATCACCATCAGGGTCTTAATCCTATACTTACTGCTCAATTCGGCAAGCATCTTGGATTTATCATATCCGCTGTCTATGCGGTCTATTTTGCCTACATAGCATCAAGGGTGTTAAATGATATCGTCCATTTCATCAATAGTACATTGTTGCACAATATGCACCCCTTCTTCATTAAATTCACCATATTCTTACTCATTATTTATACGTATTCAAAAGGACTCGAGCCATTTGTACGGTCGGCTGTGATTTTCGGGTCGGTCACCCTTTTATTTCTCTTACTCATTCCTTTTTTCATTGTATTAAGCAGCAATTTTCACATTGATTATATCATGCCCTTCCATTCATTAGACGTTACGAAGATTGTTAAGACCGTCTTCCCTACACTAATTACCTTCCCTTATGGTGAATTGGTTGTTTCTTTAGCGTTGCTTCCTTTCTTGAAGGAAAAAAAATCATTGTCAAAAGGCGGCAGCATCGTCATTGTCATTTCAACCTTTTTACTATCCATTTTTTCTTTTCTAACGATCGGCGTATTACACCCTGATTTAGCTAAGTCTTATTCTTATCCGCTTGTTACGACCATAGAACATATTGGGTTGATCGGTTTTTTCCAGCGCTTGGATATATTGGCTGTCATCATTTTCATGATTGGCTGTTATTTTAAAATAACCGTATTCACATTTGCATCGATATTCGTTGCTAAAGATTGTATGAATAAATGGAAAGTGAATAATAATAGCCTTGTTTCCACGGTCTTCCTTGCCATTATCGCCTTCTCATATTTATATTCCGACAATAACTCCCTCCATGTAAAAATCGGCCTTGAACTTGTACCATTCCTTTTGCATGTACCTCTTCAAATCATTGTGCCTCTATTGATTGTCATGATCACTTTTGTAAGAGGAAAATTCGCCAAGCTCCCCAGCAAATAAATAAACTGAATGATTGCAATAGTATGAAATAATATTTTATTCGGATTACCATGGTTTTTCCTTCCTATACCTTTATAATTATAAATGCTACATATTTATTTACCACATCAGGAGGAACTTTCCTAAATGAACAATTCGAAAAACTCTATCATTCTTGCGGGAACCATTGTCGGGACCTTATTCGCGAGCAGTTCAGCTTATGCCAGTACTTATCAAGTTAAATCAGGGGATACCCTTGATAAAATTTCCAAAGCCAATCAGACAACCGTCCTGAAACTTAAAGCCGCCAACCACTTGACGGGAAGCCTCATTTATCCCGGGCAGGTCTTGAAGATCGATGGCCTTAACAAGACAACGAAGAAAAGTAGTGATACAACGAAGAAATACGTAGTTAAACTTGGGGATACTCTATCCACGATCGCCAAAAGACATAACCTTTCCCTTAATGCCTTGCTTAAATTAAACCCCGCGATTTCCAATTCAGATCGCATTTATATTGGCCAAGCAATCCGTGTTTCCGGACAAGCCATTTCGACTGGCACGAATGCCAGCAAAAGCAATTCAAGCGACACTTATACAGTCAAACCTGGGGATACTCTTGGCCAAATTGCCAAAGCAAAAAATATGACACTCCAGCAATTAAAATCGGTAAATCGCTTGAGTGGATCACTGATATTCCCAGGACAAGTCTTGAAGATCACGACCACTGCCATTAACAATGGCAACAATGTAAATAAGCAGGCTGTCGAAAAACATGTGGTCAAGCTGGGGGATAGTTTATCTTCCATTGCCAAAAAATATAACCTATCGCTAAATGCCTTACTTAAGTTAAACCCTGCGATCACCAATTCGAATCGCATTAAAATCGGCCAAACCATCAATGTTTCCGGAAAGACTGCATCCTCGGCAGCTAACAAACCTTCCATATCAACGACGAAATCCGCCAAGGCTAATCAAGTTTTGACTACTGGTGCAAAATATATGGGGGCTAAATATGTGTACGGCGCGAGCACATCACGCACTGATGTTTTTGATTGTTCTTCATTCACATTAAAAGCATTTCAGGCTGCAGGCATCTCCTTGCCCCGCACTTCATTGGCCCAATCACGGGCAGGTGCATCCGTATCTTCGAACAACCTTCAAAAAGGCGATTTAGTGTTTTTTGATACAAATGGTGATGGCGTAATCAACCATGTTGGCATTTATGCCGGTAATGGACAAATGCTCAATGCTTCCACATCCAACGGCGTTTCTTATGCAAACATCAATAGTTCCTACTGGGGACCCCGTTTCATAAAAGCGGTACGTGTATTAAACTAACCTATCAAGATACAACTCTATGAACCTAAAAAGGAAAGCGTTCTCGATTTTGGTCCGGGACGCTTTTCCTGTTTCGCTTGATTTCTAATGTTAGCCCTTAAGTTAATTGTCGCTCAGACCTGCTTCCGAACTCAAGTTAAGGGCAGGCACAACTACTGATTGATAATATAGCGAAAATTCTCCATGGATTGATCCTTCACCCTCCCCACACGTCTTCCATGATCATAAAAACTAAAAGGAAATTTAAAGATATGTCCAAAATCCCAACGATTCCTGCTATGGTCTTTTGTCCAATACCCGCACTCCGTTGGCAGCCATTCCGATCGCACCGCCTTTTGCAGCGGCAAATGATCAACGGGTGAGAATATCTTTATCGCATCCCCTATTTTGACATCCCGGCTGCCCCGAAGAGCTTTAACCAGTTTGAGCAAAGGCTGCAGACCTCTATTGAACAAGGAAACATGGCCAGCATCAAATAAAATGTTCAATGCATGAGAAAAAGTGATCATATGTCCTATTAAGTCATGGTGTGATTCCGCTCGATATATGATTGGAAATTGCGCCAATTCTTCCAGCACGAAATGGGAAAGGTCATTTGCGTTCTCAATCTTTGGCAGGCCATCTTCTTTTGTCATTTCGATTCTTTTGACTTCAGAAGCCGAAAAACCGATCCATGAGCGTCCTGGAATCGAGTTTTCGAATGATAGAATGAGATCTGCTATCCCAGAAAGGCCGACGCCAGAAACGGCCCCGCTTTCTTTCAAGTCACGAAGTGCCAATATACTAATGGCGCCATAAATGACGTTATGTCCAACCCAGTGGAGTCGATCGATCGTTTTATCAAGTGATTGAAGAATATTGTGTTCAGCCTTTTCCATTTCCCATTCACCTATAGGATCAAATTGTTTCCTATCCGTACACTGGCTCTCGATCATTGATTTCACCTGCGAAATTACAAGTTGAGCCAGATTTCCAGTCAGTTCATTATCCTTCACGAAAAAGTGACCAGCAATGGCCGCCGCACCAAAATGCGCTTGCCAAATGTCGCCCGTTTCCTGTTTACATTGGGAAATGATCGATAGCCCTTCCTTCAACATTCCATTATTCATTTTCATTTATCTTCCCTTCCATCCTTCCTATATAGTATGATGCAAAGAACCGTTTTCCAAGTAAAATGGTTTTGACGGACCATGGGAAAAAGCCGTCCATAGACAGCTTGTTGTTTTCAGAAAGGCATACTCATTTCCCCATACAATTCATGATTGCGTGCAATTGCACGTATTGTAATTGCCGAGCATTACTCTCGGTAGTGATGATCAATGGCATGTATCTTACCCGTTTAGAACTTGGTTAAAGAATTTATCCACCGTATCCCCCGTTACCTCTGAAACATGTTTGTATTCATACTTCGGCGAATGGTCTCGATCGATGAGGATGGATCGCACACCTTCATAGAAGTCTCCATGCCGCAAAAAGTTCTTGGCTAGCAAAAGATCGGTTTCGAAGCATTGTTTCAATGTTTTATTTTTGCCGTCGGTCAATTGCTTTAACGTGATCTTCAATGAAAATGCGGATTTGGCAAGAAGCTGCTCTTTCGTTTTCGTGCAAAAATCGCTGCCCTCCCTGTCGAGCGACTCAAGGATCGCTTCAACTGTTACAAACCCAAAGTGTCGATCGATTTCTTTTTGAAAAGAAGCAAGCCTGCTCACTTGAGATGGCTGTGTTCGATATTCATCGATCAGCTGATCAAGCTTTTCATCAATTTTCCCCTCGGACCAATCCGTATGCTCCACTTTTTCATTAAAAAGCTGCATGGTGTCACTTTCCATAAATATGTCTGCACCGTTCATATAGAGTACATCGGGTGCTTGTATAACAGACGCAGTTAAAGCGAGATAACGCCCTAAGTGTCCAGGAGCTTTGTTTAAAAAATAAGCTCCTCCCACATCAGGAAAAAAGCCAATATTCATTTCTGGCATGGCCCACTTCGTCCGCTCCGTTACAATCCGGTGACTCGCACCGTATGTCAGCCCGACGCCTCCCCCCATCACGATTCCATCTAAAAAAGCGATGATCGGCTTTGGAAATTGGTAGATGGACAGATCCGTCTCGTATTCCACCTCGAAAAAACCCTCCGCTTTTCGCATCGCTGACTCAGATGATCGTGCTTCATAGAGTGTCTTGATATCACCGCCCGCACAAAACCCTTTTGTGCCTGCGCCCTTTATGATAACGATCGATACGTTACGGTCTGTCTTCCATTTCATTAATTTTTCACCGATGGCGCGCACCATCTCATGAGATAATGAATTGAGCGCTTTCGGGCGGTTTAAAATAATCATTGCCACTCCATTTTGCTTAATGGAAAACACCACTTCGGCAGACATCCCATCCACTCCTTTTTAGAAATGTTTAAAGTCTGGTTGTCGTTTCTCGACGAATGCGTGAATTCCCTCTTTGGCATCAGCTGTCAGAAACAGTTCGGCAAACCGTTTTCGTTCCCGTTCCAACCCTTGCTCCATGCTGTCGTTGCCTCCTTGAACGATACATTCCACAGCTCGCATCACACTGGTCATGCTTTTTCCTTCTACAAACGACGTTGCCATTGCTCTAGCCGTTTTTAACAATTCAGCTTCTTTTACAGCTACCTGGGCAATCCCACGTTCAACGGCTTCACCTGCAAAAAGGGAACGTCCCGTAAGGATAAGTTCCAATGCCGTTGCCGTATCCGTTATCTTGCGGAGCCGCTGTGTGCCGCCAAAAGTAGGGATAAGTCCAAGCTTTAATTCCGGCAGACCTAGCGTCGCTTGATCGGATAAGATCCTGAAGTGACAGCTCATCGCCAGCTCCAGCCCTCCGCCAAGTGCCGGCCCATTTATTGCAGCAATGACTGGCTTCTTAAGAGCTTCGATTTCATTACAAAGCGCCTGGCCCCCTTCAGCAAGCGCCAACCCTTGTTCCTGATCGCCCAATTTTGAGACGAATTCTTTTATGTCCGCCCCCGCCACAAAGAACCGGCCCGCTCCTGTCATGATGATGGCTCTTGTTTCTTCATCGCGCCCAAGCTCCTGCATTAAGGTTCGCAATTCAGCGATACAGGAAGAAGATAGTGCATTTGCGGGTGGATTGTTCAATGTGACCAACGTAATGAAATTTTCTTTTTCGATCTTTGCATATTTGTAGTTCAAAGTTTACCCCTCCCATGATCGCTGTTAAATAGGAAAGACCCCTCCATTGGTTTCTTTATGCCGCAAACAGGTCTTTTGTTGGTTAGTCAGAGTTAAAACCAGCGTTCGGTTACCACTTTTTTTCGTGTGTAAAATTGGACCCCATCTTTTCCGTTCGTTCCAAGATCTCCATAAAAGGAGGCTTTGTTCCCAGCGAAGGAGAAGAACGCCATCGGAGCTGGAACGTTGACATTCACACCGATCATTCCGGCATCAATCTTGTCGCGAAACTGCTGGACGCTTTTGCCGCTCGCCGTATAGATGACAGCGCCGTTGGCAAATCTCGACTGATTGGTGAGTTTGATTCCTTCATCAAGGTCTTTGACTCGTACAACACTCAATACCGGAGCGAAAATTTCATCCTGCCATATTTTCATGTCCGGTTTCACATGATCGAAAATGGTAGCTCCGACATAATATCCTTCCTCAACTTCCGGATTTCTCCCGTCAACCAGTAATGCAGCCCCTTCCTTTACTCCGCTATCAATATAATGGACCACTCGATTTTTGTGGACTTCACGGATCAGCGGACCAACAAAGTTATCTTCCGATTTGCCTTCTCCTGTTTTCAGTTTACGAGTTTCAGAAACGAGCAACTCCATGAATTCATCGGCGATCTCATCGACCACCGCTACGACCGAGCAGGCCATGCAGCGTTCTCCACTGCTGCCGAACGCCGCTCCGATAATGCCTTGAACCGACTTTTCAAGATGGCAATCCGCTAGGACAACGGCATGGTTTTTGGCACCAGCAAGTGCTTGAACACGTTTGCCGTTAGCTGTACCCGTTTGGTATACATGCTTGGCCACAGGCTCGGAACCGACGAATGATATCGCTTTGATGTCATCGCTTTCCAGTAAGCCGTTCACGACATCTTTTGCACCATGCACAAGGTTGAGGACACCCTTCGGGAAACCAGATTCATAGAAAAGCTCCACTAGTTTCTCGGCGAGGATTGGTGTTCTTTCTGAAGCTTTTAGGACAAACGTGTTGCCGCAGGCGATTGCGAGCGGAAACATCCAAAGCGGTACCATCATCGGGAAGTTGAAAGGGGTAATGCCCGCAACCACTCCCAATGGATAGCGCCAGATCGATCCATCGATCCCCTCAGCAATGCCAGGCAGGGATTCACCCATCATTAGAGTCGGAGCTGCAGTCGCAATCTCCACAACTTCAATTCCCCGCTGTACCTCACCGCGGGCATCTTTTAACGTTTTCCCATTTTCCATCGTTATGATTTCGGCCAATTGTTCTTTCTGCTCTTGAAGCAGATGAAGGTAATTGTATAGAAGTCTTGCCCGGTTCGGCACAGGTACCAATGACCAAGTTTGATACGTATGTTGAGCGGCCTGTACGGCTTGATCGACATCCCTTTTCACCGATAGAGGTACATAGGCAATTATTTTTCCGTTGGCTGGATTAATTACTTCTTCGACATCCGTACCGTTGGAATCCACCCATTCTCCGTTGATGTTGTTCTTCATTCTTTTTATATTCGTTGTAATCATCTGCTCCCTCACCTCTCCTTAAAGAATCTTCGTCGCCTGCTCACTTATTTTTTTATAGAGGATGGACATGTCTTTATCACCATACCCGTTCTCCACTGCTTCTTCATACAGATCAAAAAGGATTTTGCTTAGCGGCAGTTCCAGATCATTCTTTGCTGCAAGCCCAAGTGCGAAGCCGAGATCTTTTCTTAGCAGCTCTAAAGCAAAACCGGGTTCGTAATTATCGTTTGCGATGAAGCTTTTGTAGTTTCGCTCGTAGATTCGGCTCTGTCCATAGCTTACGTTCAGCATCTCGAACAATCTTTCAAGATCAAGATTGCTATTCTTTGCAAGGTGAAGAGCTTCACTTACCCCTGCCGTATAAAATCCGATCAAGAGATTGTTGATCAGCTTTGTATTCGTACCGCTGTCGATTTGATCATTCACATGAAAAATATTCTCGCCCATTGCGTCAAATAAAGGCCTGGCCTTATCGAAGACATTCTTTGAACCGCCTACCATGAAGGTGAGCGTCCGGTTTACCGCCCCTATCACGCCGCCACTGACGGGTGCCGCGAGAAAATCAACATCCTTTTTCTTGGCAGCCTCTTCGATGCGAATATTCAATTCAGGGGCCACCGTACTCGTATCGATCAGCATAACAGCGGAATCGACGAGATAAACGAGTC
Source organism: Peribacillus simplex (assembly GCF_001542915.1). GTDB lineage: Bacteria > Bacillota > Bacilli > Bacillales > DSM-1321 > Peribacillus > Peribacillus simplex_B. Next base: position 158,797 of record NZ_LNNH01000032.1, read on the forward strand.
CTTTTTCTCCTAGGAAAACTTCTTCCACTGCCTGAGAGGATGGAAGACTTGTAAGGATCACATCACATTGTTTCACCATAGTTTCAATCGATACGCCAATCGTTCCTCCTGATTGATGAAAGGACATTTCAGCTTCTTTGTTCAAATCCATTCCATACACTGTAAAATTGGAAAGTAGTAAACTTTGCGACATAGGCAGACCCATATTGCCCAATCCGATAAACCCGATTTTTTTCAATAGGCTTCACTCCGTTCACACCTTATATTTTTCTTGATCAGCCATTCTTTCTGCAATTTCACGTTTTTGTATAAATAGATTCCTAAAGAGGGGAACAGCAAGGCTGCGAACTTCTTCCAATAATACTTTTCTGCTTGCTTCACCCGATTCCGTTCCCGTTAAAATCAACACGGCCATCTCTTCAACTCTGCGATACCCCTCTTCACAGATAACGTTCGTCATATTCTCTTTCAGCCGCTCTTTTTCCATCCCGTTCTTTTGTATCGCTTTTTCCGTGCGAATGACCGATGATTCCATCACATGAATTTCCTTCACCATGTCTGCAAGCAAACGGGCATATTCTTGTTCCTGTTGAATGTTGATATTGGCATGTATCAATGCTTTCAAAGATTTGTGAAGAAGCATGTTAGAAAACTGGATGTATTGCCGGTTTCGGTTCACCTCCTCATCAAATAAAGGGTTCAACCATGTGCCGCCGTTTTGAAACCCCTTTTTCATCAATAATTTGGCAATGGTCAGACGGTTTATTTCATTCGTTCCTTCAAAAATCCGGCTAATCCGGGCATCCCGATATAATCGTTCCACTTCGTACTCTTGCATGTAGCCATAACCCCCATGAATTTGTAAAGCCTCATCCACGATTCGATCAAGGATCTCGGAGCAATGAACTTTATTGATCGCACATTCGGCTGCATAGTTTGCCAGTTTTCCCAATTGTTCATCGAGAGGTTCGTCCGTTTCGAATACGTTGTCCAAGCTATCAGCCGTTCTGTAGGCCGCACTTTCCGCTCCATAAATCGCAATCGCCATATTCGCAATCTTTTCTTGTATCATCGAAAAACCGATGATCGTCCGGTTAAATTGTTTACGCTGTTTCGCGTAGTTAACGGCAAGCTCCAATGCTTGCTTGGATGCTCCGATGTTAGAAAAGGAGAGCTTCAATCGCGCCATGTTTAGAATATTCAATGCTACATGATGGCCTTGCCCGACTTTTCCCAGAACATTCTGCGCCGGTACACTGACATCTTCCAAAATTAAAGTGGCTGTCGAAGACCCTTTTATCCCCATTTTCTTCTCTTCGGGACCGACGGAAACCCCTTTGAACATTCTGTCTACAATGAATGCAGTCATGCTGTCATTTGTTTTGGCAAAGACAACATATACATCGGCTACTTGTGCGTTCGTGATCCACTGTTTTTCACCATTTAATAGCCAGGCTGTCCCCTGCTCATTTAAGACCGCCGTCGTTTTGGCGTTAAGCGCGTCGGATCCCGCGTTATTTTCCGTTAAGGCATAAGCACCAATCCATTCTCCTGATGCAAGTTTTGGCAAGTATTTTTGCTTTTGCTCTTCTGTCCCGTAATAAACGTACGGGAGGGTCCCTACACCTGCATGTATATTAAAGGAGACGCTGAAAGAACCGCCAAATCCCATCTTCTCGGCCACAAGCCCTGAAAGCTTTTTATTCAGGGACAATCCGCCATACGACTCTGGAACCTCTACGCTGAGTAAGCCGAGCTCTCCCGCTTCTTGAAACAATTTTTTCACCTTGCCGTGATCATGCCGATCGATCGAATCCAGCAGGGGCATTATTTCGTTTTTGACAAAGAGCTCTGTAGTCTTTGATATGAGATGATCTTCCTCATTAAAATCCTCTGGTGTAAATCCTGCCGTGTCCAGTTTATGAGGAAATAAAGGTTCGTTACATTGAAGTTCACCCATTTCTTTCCTCCTTGTTTCAACTCATCGCCCTCTTCTCTCGGGCAGGCTTCCCAGTTTATTGTAAGCCCTTTCAACATTGCTCACATACACTACTTTTTCTGCACAGCTCCTGATGATGATCTTAAAATAAAAAAACAACTTCCATTAAAGAAGTTGTTAAGTTCGAATTGATACGTAAACAAACATGTTTTCCCATGACAAACTAAAAACATGCAGATCAATCGCTCGCACTTAACACCCCCTATCCTCGTAGGTATAGATGTGTGCTGAAACAGGCAGGTCTCCTGGCTTATGATCATCACTCCCCGAACCTTCCCATCTTCATGTTTCTGAAGACAGTGGTTTATCCGGATCGCTCCCAAATACAGTTGCGGGACAGCGTCGGGCTCTAACCGACTTCCCTATTATGTAGATGAAAAAATATCAATCTACACCCGTTTCTACACGTATGAAGTTTTCCAATCAAACATATCAAATATTTAGTAAATTTACAAATATTTGATATGCTTGATTTAATCTATCATTTATAACGGCTTAAGATTCATCCGAATGCACTTAATCTTAATGCCTCGTCCCTCATCAGCCTTCACTGAACGAAAAAGGCTCCATTCTTTCTTCACCAGAGAACATATCTTTAATTTTAATTTGATTATTTTTCACCTCGTTCTCTCCTATGATGATGACATTACGAAATTTCTCTTTATTTGCTTTATCTAAGGCTTTACCGAGCCTTTTCTTTCCCATTTCATATTCCACCTTATATCCTTTATCCCTTAGGTGCCTTGCGACTAATAATGCTTGCTTTTCGGTATTTATCGGGATCACATAAAAATCCACATCAGGATTTTCCACGATATTTTCCTTCGAAGATAGTAAGGCCGTATAAATAACATCCAGACCTAATGAAATCCCCACCGTTGAAAAGCTTTCATTCGTCCCGATCAGTCCACCAATGGCATTGTCATACCTTCCGCCACTGCCAATACTTGATTTAATGGTTTTATCAGATAAAAATATCTCATAAATCGTACCAGTATATATCTCCAGCCCTCTTGCTAAAAATGGATTGAATGTACATTGCTTATCGACACCAAGGAATTCGAGATAAGATTCCAGCTCTTTTAATTCTGCTACTCCCTGCTTAATTTGTTGATTCCGTTCACTGAGAGGCTCGAAATAGCCCGAACTGGCATTATCCTCGGCGGTTATAAAGCGATTAATCGAATTGATGGTTGAAGGCAGCAGCCCTTGTTCCCTTAGCTCCACCGTAACAGCCTCCGATCCGACTTTTTCAAGTTTATCAAGTATCAATATCACTTTATTGATCTTTTCATCTGTTGTTCCAAAAGCCTCAAGCATTCCAGCTAATAATTTTCGATTATTATATTGGATGCTTACCTTTAAACCAAGCTTCCGGAATGCATCCAATGCCATCGTCATTAATTCCGCTTCAGCAACTTGAGATTCTATACCCACTATATCGACGTCACATTGTGTAAATTCACGAAGCCTTCCCGTTTTTATCGGTCCATCCCTGAAAACTTTACCTATCTCATATCTTTTAAAAGGTCTCCTTATGCTTGGATTCATTGCAACTACTTTTGCAAAGGGAATAGTGAGGTCGTATCGCAGCGCCAAATCTCTTTCTCCCCTGTCTGTTAAGGTATACATTTCCTCTAATATTTCGGCACCCCCGCCATACTTGGAAGCTAGCAATTCCGTGTAATTTAATATCGGTGTTTCCAATGGCTTACATCCGTATTGGATAAAAACGTCTTCTATTGTCCTTCTGATGCCTCTTCGTATCACTTCTGTATCCGGTAAATAATCTTGAGTGCCCTTTACGTTTTGGTAATCCATTTTTCTCATCATTCATTCCTCCAATTTTTATTAAAATAAAAAAACCGCACGAGATTTAAGTTTTATAACTTAATCCATGCGGTTTAATGATAAATAGCCTTCCTATATGCCGATTTTTAAAAATCGAATAGCAAGACTACTTTATAGGATGATGTAATTGTGACAGGGAAATGCTCTTCTTAACGGACTGCATATGGGTTCACCTCAAATTTCCATTTAATGTATCATACTGTAAGGGATATATCAATTCTTTTTTATTTCGTTAGTATCGTTGCCGCTGTCGGATGTCATTATTGCAAGTCCTATAGCAAAAGACTCGTCACATCAAGCCATAACCCAACATCCAAATGGAGCAGCTGGATGCCTATCTGGATTACAGGTGCACATTGAATATGCCGAAACTCGTAACGAATAGCAAAAATTCGAAGTTATATGGACTGTTTTAGGTTGTGCTATATACAAAATAGCCCCATCAAGGTTTTGATGAGGCTATCTGGATAGAAGTTTGTGCACTAGAAACATATGACTTTAAGACGTTCTTTTTAGTTTTGGACGGCTTTCGTAGAATAATATTCTTCAAGGGTAATTTCGTGGCCCATGATGGTTTGGGCAATTGGTTTGCCTACATAACGAAGGTGCCATGGTTCATATTTATAACCAGTAACCGATTCCTTGCCTTTAGGGTATCGGATTATGAAGCCATGATCCGCGGCATGTGCCTGCAGCCATTTTGCTTCTTTAGTACCTCCAAAGCAATCCTCCGCCGCGCATTTACCATTTCCTCCTGTCACATCAATGGCAAGGCCCGTTTCATGCTCACTTGTTCCAGGTAATGCACTGTACGTAATTGCTTTGGCATACCCATCCCTTTTTACATAATAATCAAACAGGGCAACTTGTGTAGCATGTGATCTGTAAGCAGATACACCGAGAAGACTTATCCCCTGCCTCTTGGATTCCGCAAATAATTCACTAATGGCAACTGCTGCTTCACTGCGCATTTTTCTCTTTTCTGTCTTTTCTATGAAAGTGAACGGTATCGTCGTATACACTAAGTCTTTAGGAACATAGTTTTCTGGTAACTTATTTTTTTTATTGACTAGCACTGGTATGCTTTCAGGCTTTGCAACAACCTGAATGGCGTCAGATGAAGGATTTGATACCTTCACATATTTGCTGTTAACATAACCTGTTTGACCTTTTATGCTAACCTTTAGCCATCCGTTTGCCTCTTTCCCGATAACTTTTAGCTTTGTGCCCTGACTAACGGTGGTTATGATTTTATTGGCAGTAGATGGACCTGTGCGGACATTCAGGTTTGCACTTGCTGTATATATTTTAGTTGCTGAAGAGTTTGATATTTTCACATATTGGCTGCTGACATAGCCTGTTTGACCTTTTAAGCTTACTTTTAGCCATCCGTTTGCCTCTTTTCCCATTACCGTTAGCTTTGTGCCTTGTTTTACGGTCGTTATGATTTTATTGGCAGTGGAAGGACCTGTGCGGACGTTCAGGTTTGCACTTGCTGTATAGGTTACAGTGGCTGCTTTGGCTACACTTGGGGCTAACTCCTTAATGGTTGCCTGGTTAAAGCCAATTAAACCGACAAATAAAACAATGAAAGTAAGACATATTACTTTATTTCGTTTTGTCATATAGAACACCTCAACATCAGGTTATATTTTTAAGCGAAAAATGTCACTGGTATATTGTACTATTTAATTATGTTGGTTAATAAATACAATTTCCCGCATCATCGTCTGCCAACTAGAACATCAACCCTAAATATCATTCTATATAATCGCTCTATTCTGCCCATCATTTCTGCCTGGCTGTTAACACCCATTATGGTCCATCCGTTACTTTGATATTCTTCGAGATCTCATGAAAAGTCATGGGATGGGATGCAGCTTATATGGTATGGAGTTCTGTCTAAATCGTTACCTTACCCATTCTTTGTTACAAGCCGCTTTCTATATGGTAGCCCAAATGTGAGTCCACTCAGTTATATGCCAATGTGGTTATCCTTGTTCCTTACCCTTTCCCTTTATACCATAAGAAAAGGAGCTGATGATCAGCTCCCGAGATTGATATGGATCACTCTTTAGTTGAGAAGGTTATCCTTCAATTAGTCATTACCTTCTAATTTTGCCCACGCGATCTTAGCTTCCATTTGGATGTAATTGATATTGGTCCAATCCTGTTTCTAGGTAGCTTACTTCGCAATGAGCTAATGAATGAAATGATCATTTCATTCATTAGCTCTATATAAACTTTATACTATACTCAGACTGGAAAGTTTCTCCAACTCCAAGCCTATTCACGCCAAACTTCTCCTTCAAGTTCCCCGATGTATTATGCGTGTCCGCAATGCCATACCACGGTTCAATGCAAACAAACGGTGCCATAGTACCATCTGAATCGACATGTTTTGACCAAATCCCTACAAAAGGAAAGTCATTGTGACTTACTTCGACGCCATGACCCGATTTATTGGATGTGAGTGTCGTGACATCCATATTGCTGTATACAAGCGCATCATTTGCAAATAAGGACCTTGTGAGCGGTATCGTTTCAGTATTGTTAACAGCAGCTTTTTCGTGGATAAGAGAATCTTTTAACTCGTATTCAAGCGGATTCTTGTTCTTAGCTGAGGTCAACTTAAGACTGTAGTCATGAAACGTTTCATTTTCTAAGAGCGGAATCTTAAATGCCGGATGCGCTCCAATGGAAAAATACATTTCTTCCTTATTTTTATTCTCTATCTTCCAACGAACGCTGAGTGAATCCTCTTTAAGTGAATAATGAATAGTGGATTTAAATTCGTATGGATAAACATCGATGAAACGTCCAGCAGACTCAAACACAAAAGACGCGCTATCTGTTGTCAGCTTTTCGACCATGAACTCAACGTCTCGCAGAAAGCCATGCTGTGACATCTTGTAGGTCAGACCATCAAGGTGATACTGATCTTCCTTTAAACGCCCTACTATCGGAAATAGAACCGGAGACACGCGTCCCCAGTATGTGCTATCCCCTGTCCACATGTAGTTTAGTTCATTTTTCTTATGCTTCACTTCACGTACCTCTGCACCGTTGCTTACTATTCCTACCTCTAACCAATCATTTTCAATTACAATCATGTCTAATCCCTCTCATCTTTCTGGATTTCGTTCTATGTAATCCAAAGTGACTGGAAAACGCCATCCAAATGATGACGGCGTTTCCTCTAATTATGGTGCATACATTCATAGAAAATGATGCACTTTTTAAATCCGCTGCTGTCGAAAGTTGGAGAAGTACTTCATTATCTACTATTGTATAAATTTATTCTTCCATATACAATTCTTCCCCCCTTATTTTAGGCTTTAGCTGTATAACGGGGGCATTAGAGAATTTCAGCAGCTTCTTCATCAAGTAATAAAAAAGAATTTTCGTGTTTTTTTAAAATGGTTCCAGGTAATGCTGTTGTAACTGACTTTTCAATTAGCTTTTTTACTATCTCTCTTTTTTTACTGCCATTTACTTGGAGCATCACTAATTTAGCATCTAAAAATTGCCGGCAGCCTAATGTAATCCCTTTTGAGAGTTCTTTAGCTTCAGTGAAATACTTCTGACCTACTGCCTTCGTAGTATTATCAAGGTCGACAACATGGCTAGACAATTCGAATGATATGCCTGGCTCGTTCAAGGCAAGGTGACCGTTCATGCCTAAGCCTAAAATACATACATTGATCGGACCATGCTCTTCTATATATTTATCTGTTTTTTTGCATTCTCCTTCTAAGTCTTCTGCTTTAGCATCGAAAAAATGAATATTTTCCTGATTAATATTCAAAACATCAAAAAATTCTGAATATAGATAATGCTGGCAACTTCCTTCGTCATGGCGATCCATACCTACCCATTCATCGAGCCCGACAAATTTGCAATTAGAAAAATCAACTCTTTTATGTTTTGCTTCCTGAACTAAATAGCGCAATGTTCCAGTTGGCGTACTTCCAGCGGCAATACACAATAATGCATCCGGTTTTTCGTTCACTGCTTTAATGATCATCTCTGCAGATTGCTTGGACATTTCACTATAATCTTTAAATACACAAACTTCCATTATTAATTTCCTCCTAAAGAATAATCATAGTTTCTGAACGGTCATATGCTCACTTACGCTTTAGTTATTGATTCCCTTTGAAAGAATTGGGGAAGGAATTGTTTATGTGCTTCCAACATCTCATCCAATATTTGTTTGGCAACTGTGTCGGATGGCACGAGTGGATTGATCGTCATTGCCAGAAGAGCTGTTTGATAGTTTCCGGTAATGGCCGCTTCACACGCTATTCTTTCGAATGATTTAATTTGTTGAACAAGTCCTCTTACTTGTATTGGTAGGTCACCTACCGTTAGTGGAACAGGGCCATGCTTCGTAATAACACAGTTTATCTCAACAGCAGACTCATCGGGAATGCTCGATAAGGCACCATTATTTCGGACATTTACCGTTTGGATATCACGCTTATCCGTGTGAATGGAGTGAATCAGCTGGACAGCTGCCTCACTATAGTATGCACCTCCACGGCCCTCCAATTGTTTCGGTTTAACAGCTAAGCTCTCATCTTTATATAACTCGAAAAGCTCGCTTTCAAGTTTTCGGACCACTTCTGCGCGTGTCCCCTCATGTTTAGCATCGTCCAGAAGTTGTCGAAGCATTTTATCCGTTTGATAATAATATCGATGGTATCCACTTGGGACGACACCAAGTCTTTCGATGAAATCAGGTTCCCAAGAAAGCGCAGCTATATTTTTCGGGGTTATCCCATCCTTTTCCCTTCCCCCCAGCATACTCATCACTTCTTTGGTTACTTCTTCACCATCGACATAAGCATGAAGACCAAATACCATATGGTTCAGGCCTGCATATTCGACATAGACTCTTTCAGAATCAACCTCTAACATTTTGGCAAGACCTTTAGTTGTACCGATCGGTCCGTTACAAAGTCCGACTACCTTCTTGATGTTGCTGTATCGAAGAACGGCCTCCGTTACCATACCTGCAGGATTCGTGAAATTAATTAACCAGGCATCCGGACATAAACACTCCATTTCCTTACATATTTCTAAAATTACTGGAATTGTACGCATTCCTTTGAATAAGCCGCCAGGACCATTTGTTTCTTGCCCGATCACACCATACTTTAATGGAATAGCCTCATCTTTCATGCGTGCGTCCAGCATCCCTACTCGCATTTGTGTCGTAACGAAATCGGCATCCTTTAACGCTTCTTTTCGATCTAATGTCAAATGGATTTCAATGGCTACACCCGCCTTTTCAACCATCCGTTTTGCTAAATTTCCGACAATTTCAAGCTTGGCTTTGCCTTCTTCTATATCTGCAAGCCAGATTTCGGTTACAGGCAATTCGTTATGTCGCTTAATAAATCCTTCAATTAATTCGGGCGTGTAGCTAGAACCTCCACCGATTGTTGCAATTTTGATTCCTTGTTTCATAAAGTCATCTCCACATCACGATTGATTTTTTCGTTCATATCGCTTTCTTCTCTATATTTTTGCTTATCCCAAATCCTAAAAAAAGGATAATATATGACTAAAGCTATTAAAATATTCACAATCTGCATAACGGCTCCTGAAATTTTACCACCTGTAGCTAAGTACCCGCTGATGATAGGAGGAGTGGTCCAAGGTAACGCAATGCCTACAGGTCGTGCAACCAACCCTGTCTTCATGGCAAAATACGTAACAATAACCAATATGATCGGTGTCATGAAAAATGGAATGAATAGATACGGGTTCAACACGATTGGTACACCGAAAATTACAGGCTCGCTTATATTGAATACACTTGCTGGTGCGGCAACCCTGCCCAATTCCTTCATTTGTTGACTTTTGCTTCTCCAAAGCATCAGCATGACAATGGAAAACAGTGCGCCGGTACCTCCTATACAAATAAATAACTCATAAAATTGCTGAGTGAAAATATTCGGAATTTCTTTACCTACCTGAAATGCAGCTCGGTTCTCATCCATATTCTTAAGCCATATCGGAGTAGTGAAAGCACTTAAAATGGCATCGCCATGCAGTCCAACAGACCATAAAACACCAATTACCGATACGATTACAATCATTCCAAGCAAAGTTCCCCCGACATACTGCATAGGGATGCCTATTATGATAGAAACGATATTATTCATGCTTTCAAAAGGCGTAACTTCAATTAATAATCTAAGTCCCCAGATGACTAAGATCGTTATCGTTCCAGGAATTAGTGCCGAAAATGACTTCCATACAGCAGGAGGAACACTATCAGGCATCTTGATAACAAAATCTTTTTCATAGAAGAAACGATAAATTTCTGTGGAAAGAATACTAATAACTATGGCAACAAATAATCCTTGGCTGCCCAACTGAGCTGTAGGAAGAACTCCTCCAACTTCCAAAGCCTTTTGTGACCCTTCTGGCGTAAACATAACATGCTGCGGTACAGTTAACGCGAAGCAGACCATCGAAAAGACTCCGGTCATTACTGCATCGATGGTTCCGTACTTTTCAGCCAAACGGTATGCTATGCCAAACGAGACCAATAATGCCATAATGTCGTAGGTAACGCTTACAGGATAGGTTAATTTTGTCTGCCAGTTGCCTCCAAACATGTTCTCCATAAATTCTGGATAACCCGAAATAGGCAAGTAGGCGAGAATCAAGAAAAAAGATCCAATGATTAATAGTGGCATGGCCATAATCAGACCGTCTCTTACTGAAGAAAGATGACGTTGATTGGATATTTTGGAAGCGACAGGAGTGATTTTTTCATCCATGAAATTGTAAACATTCCTCATATATAGAACTCCCCTCATTCTTTTTTTATTAGGTTACTACTAACCTTTCAGCTTGTTTCAACACTTCTTCTCCGTTACACATGGCGTAATGCATTTGATTAATCAACTCTACTGGAATACCAACTTTTTCTCCTTTGGCTTTGAATTTGGTTAACATATAGCGGATTTGGGGACCCACTAAAACAACATCATATTTCTCGAATTCCTTCTCCGCCTTTTCTATATCCAAGGCTATGATTTCATAGTCCTTTCCCTGAGCTGCAGCAGCATCTTGCATTTTTTTTACGATGATACTGGTTGACATTCCAGCCGCACAAGATAATAAAATGTTCATTTCAAGTCACTCCCAATTTTAATTTTTATCTTTCTTTCATTTCTTTCAATTCTTTGTAAAGATAAATAAATTCTTCCGCTAAGTCTTTTACTGTGATAGCATTCATTAAATGATCTTGAGCATGAATCAGAATTAGAGAAATTTCAGTATTATTCCCCCCTGCTTCGTTTTGTATGAGATTTGTTTGTATTCGATGAGCAAGTGTTAACTCTTCTTTCGCTTTTTGAAGACTCTTTTTTGCTTGTTCGATCTCACCCGACTTTGCAAATTGAAGCGCTTCCATCGAATGACTCCGTGAATTGCCACCATGCAGGATCATTTGAAAACTAATCGGTAAACTTGCTTCCACATTGACTCAACCTTTCTCTTTAACGGAACATTTCTTGTTCCAAACTTGTTCTTCCATGTATCTACCCTACCAAGAAAACGTTTTCATCCATACACAAAAAACTTCCGTTATAATACGGAAGTTTCAGTTTGTAGACAAAAGGGGTTCGGAATTAAAAAATTCCGAACCCCTTTTGAAATTCCTTTGAAATTTTGACCAAAGGTTACGAGATTTGGGCTCTTCGAGCCACTATGTTAAGCCGTTTTAGGACCTTGCCATGTCCAAGTGGCCATCTTCTTTAAATTCATGGCAGCGAAAGTAAGCATCGCCTGCATCGACAATTTTTTAAGTCCCCTTAAAGTAGTCCAACGCATACCATGCTTTTCTTTTGCATCTGCGAATACACGCTCAATCGTTCTTTGCGTTTCGCATATATAGGTTTTACCTCTTGATCATGACGCAGATGATCTGCTTCTTCCACATATGCTTGCCAGATATGCCGTGTCACTACTTTTTGATGGTCTTTGCTTTCAGTACACCGTGATAAAAATGAGCATGTTGCACAAATTTGTTTGGGCGATTTGTATTCGCGATAGCCCTCTTTATTTGTTGTTGAGTACTTTAAAGTTTCTCCCGAAGGGCAAAGGGAACAATCAAAGTGTTCATCGTAAACATAGTCATGTTTGCGAAAGAATCCTTCTTTTGTAAGAGGACGTGTATAGGGTAAAGCAGGTGTGATTTCTTTGTTAAATAGGTAGCTTGTAATCGCTGGTGTTTTATAAGCTGCATCTGCGGCAACTGCTTCTGG
>NZ_LNNH01000033.1 GCF_001542915.1 Peribacillus simplex
GCGGAAAGCGAGTGCCTGGAGTGGAAATCAACGTCTAAATTGTACAGGCCATAAAAATAGACAAACTCGATTTTCATCGAGTTTGTCTACAGTCTGAAACGGCCCAATCAATGGATTAGGCCGTTTTTTTATCATTATATCTTTTTAACAAATTGGGATTTCAATTTCATTGCCCCAAAACCATCGATTTTGCAATCAATATCATGATCTCCATCAACTAAACGGATGCTCTTGACTTTTGTACCCATTTTTAAGACGGATGAGCTTCCCTTCACTTTAAGGTCTTTAATGACGGTAACGGTATCCCCATCATTCAAGGCATTTCCATTCGCATCCTTGATCGTCCTTTGGTCACCATTATAGGTTTCCGCTTCTGCCGTCCACTCATGGGCGCACTCCGGACAAACAAAAAGACTTCCATCTTCATATGTATATTCTAAAATTGCATGTAGGGCAATTAGGAAAATCAGCCATCCATTCACTTCCTCCATTCGATAATGTCCATTTTAATCTATAAATCGTTTACCTACAACCGGTAGGGGCGTTCCTTCTAATTCGGTTTCTTCTGCGATTCCCCCCCTACATGTAAATTCCATTTCCTCCCTCCTCTAGAACCTAAAAGGGTTTTCCTATATAATTTTAAGGAAAAGCTGAAAAGTGTGGTGAACCCCTTGTTCAAATTGTTATTAATAGAAGATGATACGACATTATTCAATGAAATGAAAGATAGATTGACGCAATGGTCCTATGATATTCATGGAATCATTGATTTCAGTAAAGTCTTTCTCGAATTCTCGGACATCAATCCTGATTTGGTCATCATTGATATCCAGCTGCCGAAGTTTGATGGGTTCCATTGGTGCAGGCTGATCCGGGCGCACTCCAATGTTCCCATCATCTTTTTATCGTCCCGCGATCATCCTACCGATATGGTGATGTCGATGCAGCTTGGGGCAGATGACTTCATCCAGAAGCCCTTTCATTTCGATGTACTTATCGCCAAGATACAGGCCACCCTTCGCCGTGTTTATAATTACAATACCGAAAAAATCGAGTTGAAAACCTGGTGCGGCGCAACAGTCGATTATGAAAAGAATACCGTCTCCGCTGAGTCTGGAACGATTGAATTGACGAAAAATGAAATTTTCATTTTGAAAAAGCTCATTGAACAAAAAAACAAGATCGTCAGCCGTGAAGAATTAATCAACAGCTTATGGGATGACAAACGCTTCATAAGCGATAACACCCTTACCGTCAATGTGAACCGTTTACGTAAAAGGTTGGATGAATTAGGGTTGGGGGCTTATATCGAAACGAAGGTCGGACAAGGCTATATCGCCGTTGAAGAGGTACATGCATGATCAGAAAATATTTGGCAGAAAGGCTCAGCTGGATCACCTTCTTCACATTCCTTCATCTATTCATCATCTTAGTCGCCTATCTTGATTCAGCCATTCCCGTAAAGCCCATCATGTACATAGTCTTTTTATCCTTGATCATGTTTTGTATCTTTTTGATTTTCCGTTATAAAAAAGAAACCCATTATTTTAAACTGCTGGAAGCCCGGGAAGACAACCTGGACTTATCCAATCTAGCAGAAGCCGACAGCCCTTTCGAAAGAATCATCGAATGCAGTATCATGAACCAGACTGAATTATTGAAGCAGACCGCCGAAAAGAGCCAAATGACATTGGAGCAGGAGAAGGATGAATTATTATCTTGGATTCATGAAGTGAAGACCCCCTTAACGGCGATGCATTTAATGATCGACCGCTTGGATGATGGCATGCTGAAATCTCATTTGACTTATGAGTGGTTAAGGATCCATCTGCTTCTCGATCAGCAGCTCCATCAAAGGCGCATGCCTTTCATCGAAAATGACTTGTATATGGAGAATATGAACTTGGAAACCATCATTTTTGATGAGATCAAAACATTGCAATCATGGTGCATCCAAAAAGGCATCGGCTTTGACATGCAATTGGAGGTGACCGAAGTGCTTAGTGATGCCAAATGGCTCGCTTTCATCATCAGGCAGTTATTGACGAACTCGATTAAATACAGTGAAAACACCGATATTTTGATAAAAAGCTATATCCACGATGAACAAACGATCCTCCAAGTGAAGGATTGCGGCCGAGGCATCGAGTCGAAGGACTTATCACGCATTTTTGATAAAGGTTTTACGTCCACGACAAATCATCGCGACAGTGCGGCAACAGGGATGGGGTTATATTTAACCAAGAAGGCGGCAAAATCCCTATTCCTCTCGATTGATGTGCTATCAAAGCCTGGAGTGGGAACGACCATGACCTTACGCTTCCCAAAGCGGAATGACTTCGTGAATATAACAAGCATGTGACAAAAGTGTCACATGCTTTTATTCTTTGTTCGGCCAATCGCAGGAAAAAGCATACCTGGCCTTCTATAATAAAGATATAGAAAAAAGGAGTGTATCGATATGAATATATTAGAAGCGAAAAAAATCCATAAAAGCTATGGGAATAAGTTTAATAAACAGGAGGTACTGAAGGGTCTCGATATAAGCATCGCGGAAGGTGAATTCGTCAGTATCATGGGGGCATCCGGTTCAGGAAAAACGACGTTGCTGAATGTCCTTTCCTCCATCGACAAAATCAGCAACGGCACCATTACAATCGATGGACAAGAAATTTCGGGGATGAAAGAAAAAATGCTCGCCGAATTCAGGAAGAACCATCTCGGCTTCATCTTCCAAGAATATAATTTATTGGACACACTGACCGTCAAAGAAAATATCCTCTTGCCTTTATCGATTACAAAAACACCCAATCGCGAAGCGTTTCAAAAGTTCGATGCCGTGGCAAAGGAGCTTGGCATTTATGAAGTGAAGGATAAATATCCAAATGAAATTTCCGGAGGGCAAAAACAGCGTACTTCTGCGGCGCGGGCTTTCATCCATGAGCCGAGCATCATTTTTGCCGATGAGCCGACCGGGGCGCTTGATTCCAAATCCGCTTCCGATTTATTGAATAAACTGAGTGATATGAACAAAAAACACAAAGCGACGATCATCATGGTCACCCATGATCCCGTGGCAGCAAGTTATTGCAGCAGAGTCATTTTCATTAAGGATGGACAAATCTATACCCAATTGAATAAAGGGGAAGAAACGAGGCAAACCTTCTTCAAGGACATCATGAAAACACAAGGTGTATTGGGCGGTGTGCAAAATGAGCATTAATCAACTCATCTTTCGGAACCTGAAGAAGAACCTGAAAAACTATTACCTTTATGTATTTGCTTTGGTCTTCAGCGCCTCGCTTTATTTCGCATTTGTCACCTTGCAATATGACCCAGCGATGGATAAAGCGGAAGGTTCCATAAAAGGCGGCGCTGCCATCAAGACTGCATCGATCCTGCTTGTTGCGATCGTTTCCATATTCCTCTTTTATGCCAATAGCATTTTCATAAAACGGCGCAGTAAGGAAATTGGCTTATTCCAATTGATAGGCATGACAAAAAACAGAATCTTCCGTATCCTGAGCGCGGAAAACTTCATCTTATATTTCTGTTCCGTGTTCATGGGGATCTTCATAGGGTTTGCCGGTTCCAAATTGATCATGATGATCTTATTTAAGATTACCGGTGTCCATGCGATCGCAACTCTGCAATTTTCAATCTTGCCGCTTATACAGACGTTGATTGTTTTTAGCATCATCTATCTGTTCATCATGTTGATGAATTATATCTTCATAAAAAGGCAGACCATTTTATCCCTATTCAGGGTGACTTCCTTGACCGAAGGAAAAGTGAAGAAGGTTTCAATGTTCGAAATGATCATCGGCGTATTCGGGATCCTCCTGATCATTAGCGGCTATGTCGTTTCCTCCAAATTATTCGATGGAGCGTTCATGGAAATGACCGAGCTTTTTATGGCGATGATCTTCATTTTGGCATCCGTCATCATCGGGACCTATCTATTTTATAAAGGATCCGTAAGCTTCATTTTTAATATCATTCGTAAAAATAAAAACGGCTACTTGAATATCAATGAAGTATTGTCCCTATCATCGATCATGTTCCGGATGAAATCGAATGCGATATTGCTGACGATCATCACGACCGTTTCCGCCCTGGCGATCGGATTATTATCTTTAAGCTATATCGCCTACTACTCAGCTGAAAAAATGGCGGCGTCTTCCATCCCTAACGATTTTTCCTTGACCGATAAGAAAGATGCCGAGGTATTCAAACAAGCTTTGTCCGCAAGTAACATTGCTTATGCCGAAGAAAAGATTGAAGTCCTCCAAATCAAAGTCAATGCAAGGAATATATTGGAGAAAAACCTGGGAGGGGTGAATTTCGATCCGAACAACATGGTTCTTTCCGTCATCAGTGAGAAATCCGTTAAAGGGATCCATCTAGCCGAGGAAGAGACGCTGTTTAGCGGATACAGCAGCATGCTTGAGAAAGTCATGCCCTTGAAGGATTCCGGAAAGGTTGAATGGAAGGGCAAACATGAGGTGATACCGCAAACCTACATGGGCCTGAACGATGAGAGCATCCTTCCCTACTATTTCACCAATGGCGGAATGCCCGTCGGGATTGTCGATGATGCAATATTCAAGCGTTTGAAAAAGGATATCGACCCGGAAATCCAGAAAATCTCATCCATTAACATCGGGATTGATATCAAGGATGACGCAAATATTCCCACCGCGAATGAAACGTTCAAAAAAATGAACTTTAACGAAAAACATATTCAAGAATCGCAGTTTGAAACGTTCGATCATCAGAAGAAGAATATGGGCCTCTTGATGTTCATCGTCGGCTTTTTGGGACTGACCTTCCTGATCACATCCGGCTGTATTCTCTATTTCAAGCAAATGGATGAAAGCGAAAATGAAAAATCGAATTATACGATTTTACGAAAACTCGGATTCACCCAAGGTGATCTACTAAAAGGTATCCAAACAAAGCAAATATTCAATTTTGGCATTCCTTTAGTCGTCGGGCTGCTTCATAGTTATTTCGCCGTCCAGTCAGGCTGGTTCTTATTCGGAACCGAGGTTTGGACACCGATGATCATCGTCATGGTATTATACACGGCCTTGTATTCGATCTTCGGGATCCTGTCCGTCCTGCATTACAAAAAGGTCATCAAAGATTCGCTTTAACAATCATATTAAAATACAGTTACTCGCGAGTTTAGCCACTTTACTCGCGAGTTTCGTTCGTTTATCCGCGAATTTTGCCTTTGCAGCGAATGCGAGACGGGTTCTCATAAAAATTGTGCGTTTCACATGACATTGGAACCGTTTCTCGTCAATTTCCTGCTTAACTCTCCAATTCGGTCCGGATTCGTCGTATAATCACAGCTATCTTTCACCTTTTCGGAGCGTTACTCACCAGTTTCGTGCTTTTACTCGCAAGTTTAGGCTTTTGCAGGCGCATGCGCCGAGAGGGCTCCCACCCGCTCGCGGAAAGGAAGCGCCTGCAGTGAAATGAAACGGCTAAAGGTCGAATCCTCCTAAACGACGGCCAATCAAGAATCCATCTTCGTTTTCTCCAAAAAGGGAATCAGAAATCTACCTTCGCTTTATGCAGAGTTTAGATAAAAAAAGTACCCTACCAGATAGACTTTTTAAAGTGTCTATCCGATAGAGTAAACATTAATGTACCACCAATTTTTTCCTTTTACAGGACCGCAGCCGGTTTCATCATTTGCTTGATCAGTTCCTTGTTGCGCTTTTTAAAGATTTCGTTATGGGAGGAGACCATTCCCATACCAAGTGCATCGGGCTGAATATATTGCTTTGCCTTGTTTACGGCATTTGCCGCATCTTGGAAGGTTCCTGCTATTAAGTGCAATTTGCCGTCATGGTGCAGGATATCACCCGCAGCATAAATTCCATCCATCGAGGATTCACTGGAAGCATTACCTTCAATATAATAATTATCGACCATTGCAATATCCACTTTACTATTTTGCAGCAGCGATGTATCGCGCTCATATCCATGATTGATGATGACCTCGTCGACCGGCAGGTAAGAAACCTCACCCGTCGTATGGTTGGTCAATTCGACATGTTCGATCGATTCATGATTGGCACACGCGATCAGCTTAGTGATCGTTGTATTCAAGAAGCAAACGGCTGAGCTTTCCATCAATTGCCTTGCCTGTGATTCATGACCAGCTAAGCTATCTTTCCTGTATGTCAGATAGACTTTTTTGGCGACTGGCTCCAATTCATTAGCCCAATCGATTGCCGAATTGCCGCCACCTGAGATGATCACCGTTTTATCCTTGAATCGGTTGAATGATTTAACGGTATAGTTCAGATTGGAAACCTCAAACCTTTCCGCCCCTTCTATCTCCAGTTTTTGAGGATTCAAGATTCCGCCGCCAACCGCGACAATGATCGTCTTAGAATAATGCTTTTGACCGGATGCTGTAAGTAAAACGAATATCCCTTCCTCATTACGTGTGATCGATTCCACTTTCTCATTCAACACGACGGTTGGATTGAACGTTAAGCCCTGCTCCACCAGCTGTTCGATTAACTTCTCACCTGTAGTCGGTGTCAGTCCGCCTACATCCCAAATCATTTTCTCCGGATATACATGAATCTTCCCGCCTAGCTGCGGCTGGTATTCAATGATTTTCGTCTTCATTTCCCTTAACCCGCTATAAAAAGTGGAGTACAGGCCTGCGGGCCCCCCTCCAATAACTGTAACATCAAATAAATCTTGCTGTTCCATTTCCGTTCACTCCTCGGTAATCAAATGTTATTGATTATCATTCTCATTTAATCGTACACCCTTTTCGTCACTTTTTCAATATGAATTTATGAAATAAGTGAGCAAAATTTCAAAAATGAACCTCCAACATATTTACCGATTCCGTGAGGCTGGTGTATCGACTGCGCAGGGTGAATGAAACGCAAAAAAAAGTGCAGTCATTCCCCTTGATTGCGGGCTGCACATTTTGAAAGATGGTTAGCGTGAACTCGGTCTCTTCCCATCAGCTATAAGATCATTGATACGATCTATGAGCTCAGGCAATTCCTTCATCGTTTTAATCGTAAAATCAGCCCCATTTTGCATAAAGGAATGGGCCGTTTCGGAGATTACATTTTCTTTATCCCATTCTGATAGACTGGTATACTCCTCCAAACTCAATCCCATCTCAGAGCTTCCGACAATGACTCCGACGGACCAGACCCCAGCATGGACTCCCTCCTTCATATCCGAAGCGGTATCTCCTACTTTCACTGTCTTCCATGACGCGGATATCCTCAATTCTTCGATGTTGCGATAAATCATGTATGGATAAGGTCTTCCAACCGAATTGGTTGCATCAGGGGTTACATGGAAATCAGGGCCGTAGCCTTTTTTCAACGCATGGGAGACGACGACTTCCATCATGGCATCCGTATAACCCGTTGTCGAACCAATCTTCAGCCCGCGATTTCTCAATACTTCCACCGTCTCGATGACACCTGGAATCGGTTCTGTATAATCTGCCAAGGAAACCATTAATGCCGGTTCGAACTCAGCGTACAATTTTTCGACATCCTCCTCATTGAAACCTCGTCCATATGCCTCTTCCCATAAAGCGGATATCCTTGGCATCGCCAGCATTGCCCGGATATGATCGATTTTCAGCATCCCCATCGGTGCTCTCGCTTCCGCCATCGTCACATCGATGCCGGCATTCTTAAAAATATCCACAAAAACGTTCACTGGCGCAAAACAGCCAAAATCCACCGCTGTCCCAGCCCAATCCAAAATGATTCCCTCTACCTTATTCATCCTGTCACCACTTTCATATATTTTTCTACGATCCTGCCAAGCTTCTCGATATCTTCTTCATGGATTTCCCCGATATTGCCCATGCGGAATGTATTGATGTCCGTCAGCTTTCCGGGATAGATTACGTAACCGTTCAGTTTGATAAACTTGTAAAAGTCCTCGAAATCAAAGGTTTCAGTGGGAAAAAGGAATGTCGTGATGATAGGCGATTGTTTATCCGGTGCGATATATGCTTGGATCCCCCATTGACTCATCAGCTTCCTCAGCCTATCATTATTAGACTTATAACGAGCGAACCTGGCAGAAATGCCGCCCTCTTCAGCTAATTCCTCCAGCGCTTTGGCAAACGCGGCCACTACATGAGTCGGAGAGGTGAAACGCCATTTCCCATCCTTGTCCATCTCCTTCCATTGATCATATAAATCCAGTGACAAACTGCGGGCATTGCCCTCACAAGCCAATAATTCATCCAGCTTGGCAATGACAAAACCAAAACCAGGAATGCCTTGGATGCATTTATTTGCACTGCTGATCAAATAATCGATTCCGAGTTCAGCTACATTCATGTCAACTCCGCCAAAGCTGCTCATCGCATCGATGATCAAGGTTTTCCCCTGTTCCTTTGATACCTTCGAAACCATCTCGATCGGATTTAAGATTCCTGTCGTCGTTTCACAATGAACCATGGCAATATGGGTGATGTCCCGATCTTCACGCAATATGCTGCAAATTTCAGCTTCCTTTGGAAATTCGTTGTACTCAACACGATATTCCCTATATTTCAAGCCGATGCACGCTGCCATTTTCACCATCCGTTTTCCATATGCACCATTCGTAATGATCAGCACCTTATCGGATTCCGAAAGTGCAGTCGTCAGTACAGATTCTACAACGAATGAGCCGCTTCCCTGCATAAGCACTGCCGTATATTCTCCGTTCGCAGCATATGCCAAGTCGAGAAGCTGGTTTCTGATTTTTTGGGTGATATCCTTATAATCAGTTTCCCACGTGCAACGGTCAACGAGCATTTCTTGCTTCACCGTATTTGTCGTTGTTAGCGGTCCAGGCGTTAATAATTTATATGTATTCATTTTCCTTCACTCCTCGCTGTAATGATCATTGTGCTGATTTAAAGAACTGTTGATGTTGTTTCAATAATTCGACGGTAAGAGGCTGTTTGAATTTCATCGGGTGGGCCGGTTTATTTTTTTCCGTTACCTTTTCACCTTCGTATAGGGCGACAGGATAATGCTCCAACAGGTCTTCCCTAGCGTCTTTGCTGATCGTCTCTGCCATTTTCATCGCCAAACGTGTTTTAGCTTCATCGCCTTTATTCACGACAGCGACGGATTCCGTGTAGGAGAAATCCCCCTCGATTGGATCGACATATTGGATCGGTAAGCCCGACTCTTTAGCCATCACGGCTTGATAGCGTAAACCAAAACCGGCAGCCACTTCCCCGGATTGCACTTTATTGATCGGACCTGACCCTGAGCTCTCCAAATGCGGACCGCTATTCGCTATTAAATCATGAAGGACCTTTTTCCCTTCTGCTTCACCGTATTGACTGATAATCGCTTGAACTAACAGCCACCCTGTTGAGGAATCCAGAATATTAGGAATGGAAACGAGCCCTTTATATTCCGGCTTTGTTAAGTCCTTAATCGAGCTCGGCATCGGCAGGCTTTTTTGCTTGAGCACTTCCGTATTCACAAAAACGGAGCCGGTATTGGCCAAGATCGGCGTGTAATAGGCTGGATTGGGTTCCAACGCTTTTGTTTCAAATGAAAGGTCCTTGAACATGGGGTGTTGTTTTTGGGCACTTTCGATGAAATAGGAACTCATTGTAACTAGATCGGCCTCGATTTCAGCGCCTTCTGCCAGCAGCTTTCCCCCTAATTCGGATGTGCCCAACGATTGAAGGACATATTTCCCCTCGTAACCGGCCTTTTTCAAGGTTGTCTCCATTGCTGTTGTCGCTTCTTCATCCCCATTCGTATAGATGACCACCTTTTCCTCATCCGCTTTGCCGCTGTTACGGCCCGCCCATACAAATACCAAACTTAAAGCAACTAAAGAAAGTAAGGCTATCTTCCACTTTTTAAACATAATATCCCCCTCATTTATGTTTCCATTGTCTTTTTTGATAATGATCACAAAGCAGCTTCACGATTAGATTTGTAAAAAAGATAAGCAAAGACAAGATGAATATTTCATTGAACTTGGCAAAATGCTGAAGCTCTTTAATTTTGCTGGCCACTAATGTCGTTTGGGCGGTGACCAAAAAGATGATTCCGCTGATCGTCACCATACTATTGATGAAATAGTAGCTGAACATCTCGATCACTGTCGATGCCGAGTTTGGCAGGATGACACGATGGATTGTCTTGATCCAGCTATCCCCCAATAGTTCGCCGATCGTTTCCCATGAGGGGTTCATTTTCGCCAATGAGTTCTTCGCCATTAAGTAAGGTGTCGTAAAAAAATGAACCATATTACAAAAAATGATGATGGTGAAGGTCCCCTTCCAGCTGCTGCCGCTGAAGAGCAGCAAATACGATAAGCCGAGCACCATCCCCGGAACGGTATTCGTCAGCATCGAAATGACATCGATGGACGATTTCCCCCTAAGCGGCGTCCGGACATTCAAAACCGCTGAGCTAAAGGCAATGAATGTTCCCAGAACGGCCGTCATCAAGGAAACGAATAAGGAGTTTTTATAAACAGCCGTTAAATCGCTTGATTGGATGGTCGCGATAAAGTGCTTGAATGTGAATGAAAGATCGTAAGGGAAACTAGTTAAAAATGGTGCAATGAACATGACCGCAAATACGGAAACCATCCCTAGCAGGACGAGCAGCGAGATACCCCCAAAGCATAAATCCCTCGCTTTATGCTGCGAAATCTCGATATCGCTGAACTTGTCATAATGAACATTACGCTTCTCGAGATAGTTTAATAGAAAAACACTGAATACTGCCGGGATGAGCATGAGAATGGCAATCACGGCACCATTATTGAAATCAGGGATGGATCCCAGCATAACTTGATACAGCTGCGTCGCAACAACGGAGTAGGTACCGCCGACTGAAGCCGGTATCCCGAAATCGGTGAAGCTCAAGATGAAAGAAAGTACAAAGGCTCCACCGAGAGTTCCCGACAATGGCCGTATGATCGTATTCATGAAACTTCTTATCATTCCATCCCCCATCAGTTTTGAAACGACAATGAATCTTTTATCCATATATTTAAAGGAATTGTTAATGAGAAGAAAGGTCGATGGCAATGTATAAATCACATAACCTATCAATAATCCCTTAAAGCCGTATATATCGAATACATTGCTTCCCACAATTTTCGTCATGATTCCTTGATTGCCGAAAGAGTAGATGATCGCAAACCCGAATGTGATGGTCGGAAGCAGCATCGGAATAAGGATCCCCGTTTTGATGACACTTTTTAATGGTCCATATATTCGGGTGCAATGGATTGAATAGGCGAGACAAAAGGCGATAATGGTCGTTACGACGGCCGTGACCCCCGAAATTTTCAAGCTGTTTCCAAATGCCTTCATCAGCTCTACATTTGTAAGGACCGTTACATAATTCGAGAGATTGATGCCATCAGCCGTTTCGAAAGAACGGACGAACAAGATGCCCAAAGGCAAAATGAGAAAAGCGGCAAATAGCAGTAAGATAGGTATATAAATGACTTGCATTGCCGGTTTTACATCAGGCATACTTTTCACCGAATAAGTTATAAATATTTTCTTTCTTGATCTCCAGTTGTTTAAGGATGAATTCCCTAACAAAATCATTGGCCGGCTGATTGATGATTTCTTTAGGTGATCCAAATTGTGAAATATTCCCTTGATTGATGATCAAAATTTTATCGGACATCGTCAACGCCTCTTCCGGGTCATGCGTTACGATGATCGTCGTGAGCTTGAATTGTCTTGCAATCGATTTGATGCGTTGCTTTATCGATTCCTTGATGACTCCATCCAAAGCACTTATAGGTTCATCAAGCAATAAAATTTTCGGTTTCATTACGAGGGTCCTTGCGAGCGCTACCCGCTGTTTCTGCCCACCTGATAATTCAGCCATTTTCTTTTTTAAATGAGGTTTTAGCTCCAAGAAATCAATATATTCCTGTAATTCTTCCTCGGTTACCAATCCTTTTTTATTCCTGAGTCCATAAACAATATTTTCGTATGCATTTAAATGAGGGAAGAGCGCATAATCTTGGAAGACTATATTAAACCCCCGATCCTTCATCCGCACGTTGCTCAAATCGGTATCGTTGAAAATGATTTTTCCTTGCTCGACACTCGTTAGCCCCAAGATGATATTCAACATCGTAGTTTTTCCGCTCCCGCTTGGGCCTAACAGTGAAACGATCTCTCCTGTTTCTATTTCAAGATTTATATTTTCCAAAACGAATTTATCATCGAATTGCTTGCTAATATTTTGTAATTTCAGCAAACCGTTCACCTCCTTAAGTACACCCTTAGTATAAAAGCCGTTTGTAAATCGAATTTACGATTTTTGTAAATACTCTGTAAATATTGAACACTTTTATACTAACTTCATACTAACTTTTGACCATATCATGATACAGTTATTTGCTGTTTATTGAATATGTTTCGCGTACATCGTACACTTATAAGGAATATCCAAAAATGAGAATTGAAGAATGGCGGGTGAAAACATGCTTCCACTTGAAAGGCAAAAGAAAATCATCGATTTATTGACGGTAAGAAAAGTCATGAAGCTTACCGAGCTTACTGAAGAACTGCAAGTTTCCATTGAAACGCTTAGGAGAGATATGAACCTTCTCACTAGACAAGGAAAAATAGAAAAGATTTATGGAGGCGTAAAGCTGGCTCAATCTACCTTTGGGGAATCGATGATAGAGGAAAGGATGTTCAGCCAATTACGAGAAAAGGAAGTAATCGCCCAAAAATGCAGTGAGTATATTCATGATGGTGACTGCATTTATATCGATAGCGGTTCGACAACCTATCAACTCGCAAAATATATAAAACAGAAAAAGAAACTGACGGTGATAACCAATTCCATACCTGTCGTGAACGAGCTCCTTCATAGCGAAATCGAGTTATTGATCATAGGAGGAAAGGTTCGGCAAAATGAACAATCCATCGTCGCATTTGACTATCTATTCAACTT
This sequence comes from Peribacillus simplex, assembly GCF_001542915.1. Taxonomy (GTDB): domain Bacteria; phylum Bacillota; class Bacilli; order Bacillales; family DSM-1321; genus Peribacillus; species Peribacillus simplex_B. Next base: position 12,987 of record NZ_LNNH01000033.1, read on the forward strand.
TAGCGAATTGAATATAGCGAAGGCCTTCATTTGTGCGAGTGGCATTACGATTGAAAAAGGAATTTCCGACTATAATTTAGAGGAAGCGAACACGCGGAAGAAAATCATCGAATTATCACAACAGGTCTATGTTGCCGCCGACAGCACGAAGTTCGGCAAAGACGTGACCATCGGGATTGCACCACTGGATAAAATCGATTACATCATTACGGACGATCATTTACATCAAGATTTCATCTCTTCGTTTCAAGGTACCGGCACACATTTGATCCTTTCTTAAATGATGGGCTGTTTTCGCATACTTTGTTGCTTTCGTTGATTTCCCCCTCCCCATGCTCGCCTATGCAGAGGGCCCGCAGCCCAATCAACCTTAAGACGTTTCGTTTTAAAAACAACGAATCTAGTCTAAAAGAAAGAACGGGAGCTATACAGCAGTATAGCTCCCGTTTTTTCGTTCAATAATCGTCCGACAGTTTGACAATCGTCTGTAGGATCTCGTCTAGCCTGTTATTCGGCAGGAGAGTCGTACTATACGGTTAAAAATTCTCTCGCTAAAATCATGAGAGGGAAATGGGTCGAGACCAGAAACCAGACTTGTATCACCGCTTTGCCACAGTTTGCGTCCCAGGTATCCCTAATGCTGAGCCAGTTTCCTGCTTAACATTCCTTTCATGCTGAAGGAGCCATTCCTTTCTCCATAAGCCACCTGCATAACCGGTTAATTTCCCATTTGATCCTATGATCCGATGACAAGGAATCACGATGCTTAACTTATTCCTGCCATTAGCACTCCCTACTGCCCGAATGGCTTTTTCGTTACCGATTGTAACGGCGATGTCTTTATAGGTACCCGTATTGGCGTACACGATTCCCGTTAGTGCATTCCATACGTTTTTCTGGAAGATCGTCCCTTCAAGTAAAAAGGGAAACGTAAATTCCATGCGTTCACCTTTGAAATACTCATCAAGCTGATGATAGCACTCCACCAAAACCTTGGGCGTTCGGTCTTGCCTACCATTTACCTTTATATCCCGTTCAGCAAACATTATCGAACAGATCGCCTCATTGGTTCCTGATATCTCGATCATTCCTATTGGCGATTCATAATCTAATTTATATAATTCACTCATATCTAAACCTCCCAGATTATAAGGTAGCAGACGGCCTGCCCCCCTCATTTTTTTCAATTCCCATTTTCCTGCATGTTTCGATATTCATGGGGAGAACAGTTCTTCAAACGGCGAAATACCTTATAAAAGTTCGAAGGGCTTTGGAACCCCACTTCAATGGAAATCTCAAGATTCGTTAGACTGGTGCTTGTTAGAAGAAATGCCGCTTTATCGACTCTTATTTTTTCCAGATAGGAACGGGGAGTTTGCAACGTTTCTTTTTTAAAAAGCCGCTCCAGATAATAGGAACTTACACCGACATGGCTGGCAATATCTTTTAACTCCACCTTTTGGTTATACTGATTCATCAAGAAAGCGATGACATCCCTGACAAGGCGCATCTGCGGGGAATCCTCGACTTCCGGTTGGCACCTTTTGCAAGCACGGAAACCCGCCCTTTCGACTTCATCGATGTCATGATAGAATTTCACATTTATTTTTTTCGGCTTCCTTGACCTGCATGAAGGGCGGCAGTATATGTTGGTTGTCTTTACTGCCGTAAAGAATAAGCCGTCATATGTAGGGTCGCAGGCAATGATTTTCTCCCACATTTCTTCAAAAGAAAGCTTTATAGCAACATCCATTATACTCCGCATCCTTTCAGGTTTTAGTTCCCATATCATTGTGAGGTATCATTGAACTCCATGATCCGCGCTGTATCTCTTTCCAGCAATGCAATGACTTTATCTGATAGGGCATTCCCAAAACTGAGGCGTTTCACCCCAAAATCTCGAAGCTCCTTACCATTTGTTAATCCAGGCAGCGAAAATACATGAGGGGGGGCACCGTGTCGGACATTTTCACAGTATCCGCAATAAGTTTAATGATACATAAATGTCTGTCAAAATCAATCCATTCGCCATCCGGATGACCAAGGGAGTTGGCAATTTCCCAGCTTGTCGTTCCAATCGCGTGAACCCTGATTACTGTAGGATCATTTATTTGTCCTCATTTTAACAAACAAACCATATCCAAATCGTCCTCATTCTTGCTCTTATGGTCCATTCAAACAAGATTTAACGGTTCCGAACAAATAAAAAATGCCCGTTCACACCAGGGCATTTTCATGATTTCCCATTCAGTTAACGAACAAAAATAACTTTCTATGATATTCCACGAATGCCTGCTGATCCTTTTCCGTACAGTCCAGCCACTTCACTTTCTTGCACCTTTCCTCCAGCCTCTCATTCAGCTCAGCTTCTATTTCATTCATGAAGCGAATGATTTCCCCATACGGCATATTGAAATGACGGGCTGCAAGCCTAGGCGGGGAATGCTTCACCAGCAAGCGCATGAATTGATCGACCGTGTCTGCCTTGGAAGCAAGAAAATCCTCTTCATTCACGATGAATTCATACACTTGTTTTTTCACGCCAGAGAGCCTGGTCACTTCATGACGCAATAAAAACTCCATTAATCTTTCATTCATATCGTTATACCTCGGATTTATTTATAGTTACATTCCTTTAGCTCATCTATGAAAACGCTATACTGCTCAACACTTCATTATGACATCGCAGCAGCAAGCCATCAAGTATATTTGCAAGGCATAAACCGTAATAATTACGATTAGCAATCGTTTTTAGTAAAATAACATGTATCGGCGTCCTAGTCAATATCTTCGGGACCATGCATATTTCACACAATTTATTGGCAAAATGCAAATAAGCAAAAGAAGTCACCTCCATGTTTGTTAATTTTTATATATGTAAACGGAATAAATTTGTTAAAATTTGATATAATAAATGTAATATTTAGTCAATTATCATTTTGTTCTAGAATTTGCATTTGCAAAGGAGTAGAATGAAGCTAATGACATCTTGTTTTTTCTCTAAATGTTTCCGAGGAGTTATAGGGTGGGTATAGCAAGTACATAGCGACAGCTGAAACGCTGTCCGACATATCGGTTGTTTTCATTTGTTTTACACTAACAATGAAAAGAATAAGGAGTGATTTTTTGAAACCTTCAACAAATCGCATGTTAACCCGTATTAAATCCGTTTATATGTTCATTAGCAATAACGGTACGGTTTCTACTCAAGAGCTTGTAGAAGAATTTGGCATCACTCCTCGAACTGTGCAGCGCGATTTAAATGTCTTAGCATACAATGACCTTGTTCAAAGCCCAAGCCGAGGCCTTTGGACGACAACAAGTAAAAAGGTGAAGATGTCATCGTAAAGAGAACGACCACCCGAACGAAATCGATATGTAAAATACTTTGAGGCGGACAATATATGTCCGCCTCATTTTTTCTTGCTTATTTTTCAATCAGGCTGACCGGCTTTCAGTTGTTCAAGCTCTTCGGCGGTCAATTCACGGTATTCACCAAGCTCAAGCTCCTCATCGAGCTGCAGGCTTCCCATGGAGAGCCGCTTTAGGTAAACGACACGTTTGCCCACAGCCTCGAACATCCGCTTGACCTGATGGAACTTCCCTTCCATGATCGTCAGCTCGATATCCGAGGTCAAACCTGATTTAAGGATATTCAATTCACCCGGTTTGGTTTCGTACCCGTCATCCAAGGTGACGCCGTTGCGGAATGCCTCAATATCCCGTTCCGTTACTTCGCCTTCAATGACCGCAAAATACGTTTTCGGGACGTGCTTCTTCGGGGAAAGCAGTTGATGAGCCAGCTTACCGTCATTCGTGATCAGCAATAACCCTTCTGTATCTTTATCCAAACGGCCCACAGGAAATGGCTCGAATACCGAGTCCTCAGGCTCCAAGATGTCGATGACCGTCTCTTGGTGATTGTCTTCGGTAGCCGACAAGACGCCAGGCGGTTTATTCATCATTAGATAGATGAATTCCCTGTATTCTACCCGGTCACCATGGACCGTCACGATTTCTGCATAAGGATCGACTTGTTCCTTCGGGTCCTTCAGCACCCGTTCATTGACCTTCACGGCACCTGATTTCAGGAGTTTCTTCACTTCTTTCCTGCTGCCATAACCAATATTGGATAATATCTTATCAATTCTCATCGTTTCCTCCTAAAGCCTTTTCAGTAAAAAGCCTTGCCCATTTTCATGACAGGCAAGGCCAATATATGATATTTTGGGGATTCACTTACCAATACCCTTTTTTTTACACATCAAACGTTCATAAGCCTAACTTAGTCTTCAATCGATCGATTCGGCTTCCGAACAAGCGATGGGCCAGTTTGCTTTTCAAGGAAAGCGCCGCATAAATGAGCGCTCCGAAAATGGCACAAACGGCTACGATCAATATCGCCTGGAATCGCCCTTCGGTTGTAAGCCACAGCGATAATAAGCTGTTCATGCCCCATACTGCCAGTCCCATTATCATGGAAAATACAGTAATCAATACCGATCTTCTAATAGTAAGGCTGTAACGATATCCAGTAAAGTAGGTGATGACATACAAGTTCAGAACGACAGCTGCCAAGTAGCCGAATGCCGTGGCATAAACGGATCCTTCCGTTTCAAGCAACTTGATCATCGGGATATTCAAGCTCAATTTGATCAAAAAGCCTACAAGCAGGCTAAGCACCGTATATTTTTGCTGATTGATGCCTTGCAGAATCGCCGCCGAAACGGAAAAAAGCGCAAACAAGATGGAAACGGGCGCATAAGCCTTCAGGACACTGATTCCAAGTGGATCATGGCTGTAGAAGGCACTATAAATTGGATCCGCCAGTACCGACATGCCCACGACCGCCGGGATCGTAATGAACAATAAAATTTGGAAGGCTTGGTTCAGCTGGCGGTTCAACTCTTCCGAATCCTCGCTGACATATGCCTTCGTCACCGAAGGAAGCAGCGCCATGGAAAACCCGGTTGCAAGCGTCATCGGAATCAAGACAAGCTTCTGGGCATACACATTCAAGACCCCAAGGGCATCTTCTGCGACATGCTGCAACCCGATCGACGACATCGCCTTATTGAAAGACAACAAATCCGCAAACTGAAACATTGGCATTGCGATACCGACAAATATGAAAGGAATCGACGATAGAAATATTTCTTTATAGATTTCCTTCAGAGAAATCTCCATCGTCCCCCGGTCTTTCTCCATCAGGCTGTCCAAATAAGGTTTTTGTTTTTTCCAGTACCAAAATAACACCACTAACCCGCCGATTGCCCCGACCGTCGCCGCGAATGTGGCTACTTGGATGGCCCTCACTAACTCCCCATCGAGGACATTCAAAACAACGTACACACCGGCCAAAAGGAACACGATGCGGACAATTTGTTCAATTACCTGAGATATGGCCGTTGGCTCCATCGCTTCATGACCTTGGAAGAAGCCGCGGATGATGCTCATGAACGGTACAAAGATCAAGGCGAAGCTGACTGCCCGTATGATCTCCGTGACATCCCTGACATCTTCCTTCTTTACACCAAATACTTCAGTAAACAGCGGGGCCATCGTATAGAGAACCAAAAAAGCGAGAAAACCGGTGACAGCCATCAATTTCAAGCTCGATTTGAATAGCTTCTCACCGACGGCGTATTCCTCGAGTGCATTATACTTCGAAATGAATTTAGAAACGGCAAGCGGCATTCCTGCCGTTGCAAAGCTGATGAAAATGGTATATGGTACGTATCCATATTGATAGAGGGTAGCCCCTTTATTCCCGACCATATGTTCAAATGGGATCACGTAAAATAAACCAAGAACCTTGGAAATGATCGCTCCCAGCGTTAATATAAAAGCCCCTTTTAAAAACTTAGATGACATCTAATCCCTTCCTGCCTCTGTCAGTTACGTTTTACACGCTCTTTATCTTATCATATTAACGTATTTTTTCTATAGAAAACTACACTCAAGTTTATCGTTTTCGAAGATAATACACAAACAAATAATTCCTTTTTTTCTACATTCGCAATTCTTAGGGCTCTTGCTATATAATGAAGGGACTGAAAATGATAAAGTGGTGATCAATTTGAAATATGATGTAGTGGTAATTGGCGGGGGCCCCTCCGGTTTAATGGCAGCAATTGCAGCCGGGGAAAAAGGTGCCCAAGTCTTGTTAGTGGATAAAGGCGAGAAGCTTGGCAGGAAACTTGCCATCTCGGGCGGCGGACGCTGCAACGTGACGAACAGGCTCTCAATCGATGAAATCATTCAGCACATCCCTGGTAACGGGCGATTCTTATATAGTGCTTTCTCGGAATTCAACAATGAGGACATCATTCAATTCTTTGAAAAATTGGGCGTTGCCCTTAAAGAAGAGGACCATGGCCGGATGTTCCCGGTCAACGATAAAGCGCAAAGCGTCGTGGATGCCCTGCTGACGCGCCTATCGAATCTGAAGGTAACGATTTACAAGAACTCCCCAGTTGCCGAGGTTCTCTATGAAAATGGAAAAACAAGCGGAGTCCGGCTGAAAGATGGCCAAACCGTTGACACAGATGCGGTCGTGATTGCCGTTGGCGGTAAATCGGTTCCCCACACCGGATCAACCGGTGATGGCTATGCTTGGGCCAGAAAAGCGGGGCATACGATTACCGAGCTGTTCCCGACTGAAGTTCCCATCTTAAGCGACGAACCCTTCATTAAGGCGCGAACGCTGCAAGGCCTGGCACTTCGGGATGTTTCGCTAAGCGTGCTCAACCCAAAAGGCAAGACCCTGATTACACACCAAATGGATATGCTCTTCACCCATTTTGGCGTATCCGGCCCAGCTGTCCTAAGATGCAGCCAATTCGTCGTGAAAGCGATGAAAAAGTGGAACCTCTCGGAAGTGACCATGAAACTCGATGCCCTTCCCAATCGAAACAAAGAAGAAGTCTTTCAAGACATCATGAAGGAAATCAAGGCAGAACCAAAAAAAGCGATCAAAAATACGTTAAAAGGTATCGTCCCGGAACGATACCTCCACTTCCTGCTTGAACGCAGCGGCATCGACCTTCAAGAGCAAGGAGCGACGATTTCAAATGAGAAAATCCGCCGCTTTGCCGAGCTTTGCAAGGACTTCCAATTTGGCGTGCACGGCACCCAGCCGCTGGAAAAGGCCTTCGTCACCGGCGGAGGCGTATCCGTCAAGGAAATCCATCCGAAAGAAATGTCCTCCAAGCTAATGGCTGGACTGTACTTCTGCGGTGAAATCCTGGACATACACGGTTACACTGGAGGCTACAACATCACCTCGGCCTTAGTTACCGGAAGACTAGCCGGAATGAATGCCGCGATACATGCCCGTACATGACCTAATAACCAGGCTGATCCAATCGGATCAGCCTTTCTTTATGTATGATTTCTTTATTGGCCACTCATTCAGTGTTTGTCCGGAGAATAATTCGGCAAACAATCCGGTTTTTGGGCCGTCTACACACTTTTCCGGCCGACTCCACACTTTTGGGGCCGGCTTCACACTTTTTCCGACCAACTCCACACTTTTTGGGCCGACTCTACGCTTTTTCGGCCGACTCTATACTTTTTCGACCCACTTCACACTTTTTTCGGCCGACTCCGCCCTTTTTCCGACCGTCTCCTCCCTTTTTCCGGCCGACTCCACACTTTTTGGGCCAGCTTCACATTTTTTCGGCCGACTTCACACTTTTCCGACCGACTCCGCCTGTTTTCCGGCTGACTTCGCACTTTTTCCGGCCGGCTCCACACTTTTTCGGCCGACTCTGCCCTTTTTCCGGCCGACTCCGCACTTTTTCCGACCGACTGCCTTCATTCACTTTCATTCGTTTAGTTCTGGATGATGGCGATAAGCTTCGAGGTCGATCGTATTACGGTTTGTGAATGTGATGCCTTCGCTTTCCAGCATGATTTTCTGGTGTTCGGCTGCGCCTTCTGCTTTTATGCCGATTTCTCCTTTTGAATTGATTACCCGATGCCAAGGAAGATGATGTTTTTTACTGCTCGAATGCAGGATCCTTACGACCTGTCTTGCACCGCGGGCGCTTCCAGCAAGCTGTCCAATCTGACCATATGTCATCACCTTACCTGGAGGGATTTTTTGTATGATCTTAATTACCCGTTCTGTAAAACTTTCCAAATGACTCACCCCTTTTTTATCTGTTCGCTAACACCGTCATTTTCCCATCGGTTATGATCAGGCTGGATAACGCGTAAGTCACCCTGCAATCATCGTTCTTTTTTCGCACTGACCTGATCGTCATGGCCCACTCAACATTCCCCAGGCAGGGATGCCGCAATCCGTTTAAACTTTTCCAAATGCTTAACCAAAGTCTACAAACGGCAAAACAATAATAATCAAAATTTATTACTAAAATGCGTTTGCTTCTCATTTAAATGATGCGGTCATTTAGAATAGGGTCCCCCTGTTCTATTCCTGGTGTAATGAGTACTTCCTCATATTCAATAGAGCAGTCCAAGGTTCGGCGTTTTTCCGCAGGTGTCCCAATGGAATCTTCTTTTTACGCCGTCCGCATTATGTATTACCGATAACTTTATCATTAATGGCCGTTTTGTAAAATTCATAGAAGGGTGTGATTAGTTTTTCCCCCTAGATAAAAACGGAAGGGTGAGGCTGCCTTAAGTCTGATCCTTTCATGGTCATAGGCAGCCTCCCATTTCATATCACCGGGTAATATGGCTCATAGCGCGGGTTATAATAATAGGGGGGCCTTGAGCCGATGAGCGGCAATACAAAGGCATAGGGATTGGAATCATATAATACCTCCACTTTTTCATCCGAGTGTTCGACCAATAGCAACTTCACTTGTTCACTGTAATAATACGGCATATCGAGGCCTCCAAAAACTTTTTTTCTTCCCTTCAGCATATTCGAACGAAACGGCAACGAGCCCGTACCCACTCGTTTAGTTCCATATCAGCATGCACGGCATTTGCCTAGTCAACATACAGTAAACCGACTAATTTCTTTTTTAGGAGGACTCTTCATGACAGAAGGCAAGAAAAAGCAACCATCCCAAAAAGGCTATCCCCTTCAGCCGAATTATGGAAAAATCACTCGTTATCAAGATGTGCCGATTACCGTTCCGGAGCAACGCCAATTTCGCCAGCCTGGTGTAGAAAAGTTCATGGTGCCACGGCCCATCATCGAAAATCCCGATTATAAAGGGAGCGGGAAATTGACGGGCAAGGTTGCCTTGATAACGGGCGGTGACAGCGGGATCGGTGCTGCAGCTGCGATTGCTTTCGCTAAAGAAGGTGCAGATGTTTCCATCGCTTATTTGGATGAGCATGAAGATGCAGAACGAACCAAGTCGAGGATTGAAGAGCTAGGACAGCGTTGCCTGCTGCTTCCTGGAGACTTAAGGGATAAGCAGCAATGCATCGATATCGTTAAAGACACCATTGATGCATTTGGAAAGCTGGATATTCTTTGCAACCACGTGGGCATTCAATTCCAGCAATTAAGCTTGCTTGATATTACCGATGAGCAATTCGATGACACCTTTAAAGTGAATATTTATTCCCACTTCTACACGACCCGGGCAGCCCTGCCGCATTTACAGGCAGGAGCCTCCATCATTAATACCTCTTCCGTCGTGACGTTCAATGGAAACAAGCAATTGATTGATTACACAGCGACCAAGGGCGCCAATATCGGCTTTACCCGGGCATTGGCAAACAGCCTCGTCGCCCAAGGGATCCGGGTGAATGCCATTGCGCCTGGAAGGTTTTGGACGCCGCTCATCCCGGCAAGTTTCTCTGCCGACGAAGTCACACAAGTCCAGAACCCGATGGAGCGTCAAGGCCAGCCATTTGAACTGGCCCCAACCTTTGTCTACCTGGCTTCCGATGATTCCCGTTTTGTGACAGGACAAACACTTCATGTCAACGGCGGGGAAGCGACATCATCCTGACATCCGCTTAATGGGTACGAAAAAAAGACTACCTTGGTTTGCCACTATCCAGCAAAAGGTAGTCTGCCCTATCGGTATATGTCCGAACGCGTTATTTTTTCTTATAAATGATCATCGCGCTGAAGCAGTAGATTTGCTCTTCTTCATCTTCCCCAGTAGTGGCAACATTGTATTTAATGTCGACGATTTGATTTTCCCGGATGTCTTCCAGGAAAACATTCATTTCATCCTCTAGGTCCTTCTCGTGCTCATAATCGAATAATTTAACTTGGATCATCGGCTCTCCCCGCCCTTTTTACTATAATGATAGATATTGTGCAGGATGCCCATTTCCCAAGAAATTTATACATGCTTTATGTGTATAGTCGATAACAGCGCAACCACTTCAGTCCCAACATCTACCGTTGTAGCTGTCCCGCCCATATCCGGAGTCAGTGCCTTCTTATCGACCATCACCTGTTCGATCACGTCCAACACGTTCGCACCCCAACCTTCATGCCCAAAGAAATCAAGTATTTGGCTGGCGGACCATATGGCGGCAAGAGGGTTGGCGATGCCTTTATGGGCAATGTCCGGAGCTGAGCCGTGAATCGGTTCGAACATCGAGGGATAAATCCGCTCCGGATTTAAATTGGCGCCTGCCGCAAGGCCCATCCCGCCTGCAATGGCAGCCCCCAGATCCGTGATGATGTCACCAAATAAATTGGAGGTGACGACGATTTGGAATCGCTCAGGCTGTTTGACAAAATACATGCTCGCCGCATCGACCAAATAAGATTTCGTTTCCACATCAGGATACTCTCTTCCAACCTCTTCGAATACCTGATCCCAAAAAACCATGGAATAGTTCAAGGCATTGGCTTTGCTTATACTTGTTAGGCTTTTCCCCATTTTGCGTGCCAGCTCATAGGCATAGCGAATGATCCGCTCCGTTCCTTTTCGTGAAAAAACTCCCGTTTGCAGGACGACTTCCTCCGGCTTGCCTCTAAAAAGCCAATCCCCGGCCCCGGAATATTCCCCTTCGCTATTTTCACGGATGACGACCATATCGATTTGGTCACGAGTCACGTCCTTTAACGGACATGGCGCACCTTGAAGCAGTCTGACGGGGCGAACGTTCACGTACTGATCGAATTGCTTCCTGATTTTCAGCAGCAGCTCACGTAATGAAATATGATCCGGCACCCCAGGATACCCGACCGCCCCAAGGTACACGGCATCAAATTTCTGCAATTGTTCCAGGCCATCCTCCGGCATCATTGTACCGTGCTCCAGATAATACTCACACCCCCAAGGGAAATGAGTAAACTCGAAGGAAAAACCCCCTGCAATCCGAGCCACCGCTTCAAGGACCTTCACGCCCTCCTCAATCACTTCGGGCCCTATACCGTCTCCTGCAATGACTGCTATTTTATGAACACTCATTTCCTCCGCTCCTTTTTTATCGAAATTTTCTGATTTATCACCACTCATTTTAACATATTCCTTCTGCATCCCCTGTTCAATCCTAAAAAGGGCCTGCGAATATTCGCAGGCCTTGTATTTCAAGGGCATATTCACTTAACGATGACTTCGCCGTCCCATTCCAGCATTCCGCCAACCATGTTTGCCACTTTATAGCCTTGTTCCTGCAGATAATGGCAGACATTTTCACTGCGGCGCCCTGACCGGCAAATGAAAATATATTCCTTTTCTTTATCGAAGTAATCAAGGTTCGCCGGGATATCATTCATGCGGATATGCTTGGCGCCTTCGATCATCCCTTCCTGCACTTCTTCGTCCTCACGAACATCGACAAGTTCCAGCGCTTCGCCGGCCTCTACCTTAGCTTCCACTTCTTCGGTTGTAACGATTTTGATTTCTTCCATAATTAGCACCTCGAATTATCGTTTGTTTTATCTCTCTCATTATAACAAAATTCCTTACTTTTAAGGAAGCCATTCAACCGGTCCAAGAAACAAGCCCTCTCTCTACTGACAGGTCATGGCGCCGATAGCTTATTCCTTCTATGCACCATTCTCGATAAAAGCGCTCCAGTCAAGGCTGCCGCCATCAAAATCGCAAAAAGGACCGAATAATTCGTGACGATCCCGATCAAAGTCGATGAGATGATGCTGCCAAAATAGCGGAATGTCGAAAAGATCCCCGATGCAGAGCCCGATGCAGATTCATCGACCGCCTCCAGGGAAGCGACCTGCATGCTGGTAAGCCCTAAACCGATTGCCAAACCGTTCACGATAAGCGTTATGGCTAAATAAAGAAGCGACTGGTTTTGGATGACGAACAATAATAATAGATTCGTTAACACGGTGAAGGCGAATGACAGGAAAATGACCTTTTGCGATGTCCATTTTCCATTAAGCTGTCCGCCAATCATATTGCCAAAAGCCATGGAAATGGAGAACAAGGATAACATCACGCCGCTCATCGAGGTGGATATATCCATTTTTGTGGTCATGATCAACGGCATGACCAACAAGATGGCATACATCGTGAAATTATTGATCAACACCGATAGATTGGCATTCACGAATATAGGACTCTTGAATAAGGCGAAATCTATAACCGGCGAGGCAACGGATTGCTCTCTCCTTATGAACAATCCCGTAAATAAAAGCGTCCCCAATCCAAGTGTGATGTATGCCGCCGGCGATGTTGCATGTGTCAAGGCAATCAATAATGTGATGGCAATGGCCAAATAAATGGCACCAAACACATCCAGGGGCTGTCTGGGACGCTTATTCCCAAGCTTGGGAATAAGCAACATCCCTCCAGCAAGCGCACCTAATAATAAAGGGACATTGACCCAGAATATCGCTTTCCAACTGGCCATGGCCATCAATAATGAGCCGATCAATGGACCGACTGCCGCTCCAAGCCCCATGCCTAAGCCGAAAAAACCCAATACCCCTGGCAGCCGCTCCCGTGAAACGGCATGACGGATAAGGGCAACGACATTCGGGATCAGTAATCCTCCCCCTATGGCTTGGAGTGACCGAAAAACGACGAGCACACCTATATTTGGAGCAAGGCCACAGCCAATCGAGGCAGTGAGAAATAATAGTATGCCAATGATATAGATTTTCCGATTGCCATAAAGATCGCCAAGCTTCCCTGCGATCGGCTGGGTTACAGCCATGACTATGAGATAGATTGTGACCACCCACGTCACACTGTGTATATCCAAACCGTAAAAGTCCGAAATTGAACCGAGTGCTATCGAAATCATCGTTGAGTTGACCGGTACAAGGAACGCTGCCATCAATATAAAAACAATCATCAGGAATTCTTTCTGTCTGCTCATCCTTACACCTCAATCCTTAAACGAAAGAATAATCCATTGAAAAGAGCCGTTCGAATCGAATGGAATCATGCATCGATAATCGTGACTGTTCCCGTATTTCCATCGACAATGACTTGATCTCCATCCTTCAATCGTTCCGTGCCTATTTTTGTCCCCAATACTGCGGGAATTCGATACTCCCTGGCGATGATGGCCGAATGGGACAGCATCCCGCCTGTATCGGCAATGATCGCTATGGCATCCTGGAAAAAGGACGTCCAAACAGGTGTTGTGCTTTTGCAAACCAATATATCTCCTTTTTTAAACTTCGATGCCTCATGCATGCCGGAAATCACCTTGACCTTCCCTTCACATACACCCGCTGAAGCGGATATGCCTTTCATTGTATTCGCCGTATTTTCCTTGTCTTCTGCCAATGAACCAAACACCATTTCCACAAAAGCCTGTTCTTCTTCCGTAGGTTTGCCAAAGTAGGCTGGTGTTTTGATTTTCCCCTGGAGATCATATTGCCGTTTCCGCTCCAATACCGTGTCCATCAACGAGCGCGGTGCATCCAAAATTGAAATGATTTCATCTTTATATAAGAACCAAATATCCTCTGCATCATCGAGAACGCCCTGTTGGACCAGGAGCTCCCCTACCTTCAACAGGTATAGGCGGGCCTTGGCATCGAACATGGCATCGATGTAAAAGTGATGATCATCGGTGATGACAGCCGCATCCAAGGTCATTTGGTAACATTTTTCAAACACCTCCCGCTCACTGGGATCCTCAATTGACGTTAGGAAATTTTGATGAATCCGATTCCTGGCCATCACTGCCGCTTCGAATTCTTTATCAAAATCATACCCATTCTTGATGAAATTCTTGATGATTTCAAGGACATGCCCATTATTTTCCACCCAAGTCTCCCCCATGAAATCATGGGACTTAAGGCATCTGTATCCGTACTCATGGACGAATTTTTCAACGCGGTCAAGAAAATCCTTCCCTTTCCCAAAAGTGCTCAGGGCCTGGGATACGTTCCCTTCATCCGAATTCATGATAGCATGCAGCAATTGCGGTTCTTTTCTCGCCTTCATCGATAATTGCCATAAGAGACGATCGGATTCCAGTGACTTATTCATGATTCCCGCCATGGATTGATAGAGATCACGGGATGGCTCACTTCCAAGCAGTCTTTGGAACATCTTCTCCATCTTCATATTCATACTGGCATGAGGCAGGACGATGATGAAATGCCAATAATAAACCTCTTTGAAAAACCCCGCCAGCTCCTCCAAGCCTCTTTTGGCTTTCGCTGCCGTAAATGGCTTCGATGTTTCCTCGTCGAGATGGCGATAAATGGGCATTAAATGATCATGGACGATATCATACATCCTATTAGTCAGCTCGGGATACAATTCCGCCATAAGCTTTTCGTTTTCCTTGAATAACTGCTCCGGTTCCGTTTTGAAGCGGATTTGCTTTCCATAATAGTATCCATTATGGACTTTCATTTGGGTAGATCCCATCGGTTCCTTCAGCTCCTCTGACGCTTTGGCCATCCCTTGATAAAATGGCTGTGTGACAATCGAAGCGAATAATGGCGAAATGGGATCGGGAAATCTGGAATCCATCAAGAACCAGAATTCTTCTTCATCTGCCCGTTCCAACATGAATTCTTTCCTTGCATCGGGAATGGATTCTTCCGCTTGGATTACAGTCGTGATCGGCCGGGCTTGCAAGAGGTATATTTCTTGATCTTGAATGCCAAATTCCAAATCGACCGGATGCTGATAATGCCTTTCCACCTCAAGGGTCAATTCGAGCAATCGTGAAATCATCGCCTCATCCAGGCAGTACGCATCCCGTTCCGCTTTAGTCGTTTCCAATTCCTCGGTCCCTGCTGCGCCCGCGATGATTTTCAGCTCTTTGCTGCCGATGATTTTCTCGATTTTCCTGCCATCCCGTTTGACCACGAAGGCATCTGGTGTAACGATTCCTGATACGACAGCCTCCCCAAGCCCATAACTGGCATTGATCAAAATATGATCCGAATTGCATGTAACGGGATCCTGGCTGAAAATCACTCCTGAAACGTCAGAATGAATCAAGCCTTGGACCACAACGCCCATATTCAATGCATCGACCTGTTCCTCGATCGTCTTGCTATATTGCAAGACGCGGGCCTCGAAGCACGAAGCCCAGCACTCCTTTACCCTAGACAGGAATTCTTCTTCCGTCCTGACATTCAAGTAGGTTTCATACTGACCGGCAAAGGATGCCTGCTCCAAGTCTTCGGCACCAGATGAAGAGCGTACCGCCAAGGCCGTATATTTTTCACGCATCTCCAAAAAAGCGCTGGTCAGATTAGTTAATAAATCCTCGGGTATGCTCGCTTGCGTTATTTCGGTTTGAATGGTTCCACTCTGTAAATCGAGTTCGTTCACTTTCACAAAGTGCAAGAATGAATGACGGCTTATCACAAAGCCATCCGGCACGGGCAGGCCCAACTTTTTCATTTTGATTAAATTTTCCGCTTTTGCCCCTATAGCTTCCCTGGACTCCGTAGCTTGGGTAAATCTCTCTGTATACATGTTAATTGCTCCCCTTCCATCCGTTAGAGTTGGCTAAGACCCCACCTGATCCTGCAATCGTTCTCACCCAAAAAACCAGAGCCAGCCCGGCATTATATCCATGATTGGTATAATGCCCACTCTTAACCATAATGGATAATATGCTTCATTTCATATGAAAAGGCTTACACCATTTCAGTCGACAAAACATCATCGCCTCACATTTCATAGGGCTTTATTGCCAATTACCGGAAGATCAACCTAAAAAAATGGAACGAACTAATCAATTTCCTCTTCATTCCCCATTATTACGGGATCACACTGATTCTTTTCACTGTCGAATAATCCCTACTATAGTCGCAATAAAAAAAGTCAGCGAATCTAGTATTCGCTGACTTTTCCTTCGATTGAAGTGCCTATGTCAGTGCCTGAATCCCCGTTCGTATTGTACAGGAACTGCCACCTTTTTATTCAATGCCTGGGATGCTTCCAAAGCCCAATATGGGTTGCGCAGCATTCCTCTTCCCACAGCGACCAAATCCGCTTCTTCATTGCCAATGATTGAATTTGCCAGGATCGGATCATCCAAACGTCCAACGGCAATCACCGGGATATCCAATGCTTTCTTGATTTCCCTGGCCAATGGCGTTTGATAGCTTGCATGCGTGCCAGGTCTTCCCGCTGCTCCAATCGGGCCCTCGCCGCCTGAGCTCACATGGAACATATCGACGCCCGCTTCTTTAAACACTTTTGAAAAAGCGATGCTTTCCTCCAAGCCATATCCGCCTTCTACATATTCCCTTGCCGAGATGCGCATGATCAAAGGCATGCTAGCAGGCATTTCGCTTTTTGCGGCTTGAATGACCTCCACGCCAAACTTGGTCAGGTCCTTGCCGTATTCATCATCACGTCGATTCGTGATCGGTGATAAAAATTGGTGAATGAGGTACCCGTGTGCGCCATGTAATTCAATGGCATCGAATCCTGCCTGGACGGCCCTCCTCACTGAAGCACGGAATTTATCGACGATTCCCTTCACTTCTTCCGTCTCTAAGGCCCTTGGTGTTTTAAACGTTTCATCAAATGCTATTGCCGAAGGCGCTACCGGAGTTTCCGCATCCTGCGCCTTACGGCCTGCATGGGCAATTTGGATCCCGATTTTCGCTCCGTATCGGTGCACTTCCTTAACGATTTTGGAGAATGCATCAATTTGATCGTCCGACCATAATCCAAGATCGTGATCCGTAATTCGTCCATCCGGTTCCACATCGGTCATTTCCACGATGACCAGGCCCGTACCGCCAATTGCCCTGCTTACATAATGGTGCTGATGCCAACTGTTTGGTATGCCGTCTTTTGCTTCAACGGAGTATTGGCACATTGGCGGCATGACGATCCTGTTCTTAAGTTCAAGCTCTTTTATACGATAGGATGAGAATAAATCTTTCATATTTTATGTCCCCTTTAATTTTAATGCATGCACATGCATTTATATCATTTCGGTCATGGTGTGTCAACCAATCCGATTCCCCCGAACGGCAAGAAACGGATCCTGACCCGCTAGCTTCTTGGTATACTCCGTTTAAGATGTGTTATATTTAAAGGAAGTAAGCAGAGGAAGGCGAATAAATATGTCCAGTGAACAAAACATTATAACAACATGGCTAGCGTTTACCCGTATTCATGCCGAGCTCTCCAATGAGCTAGATCGCATGCTTCAGGCAAGACATCAAATGACCCTGAATGAATTTTATGTTCTATTATTTCTATCGGAGACCCCAGAAAAAAAGCTACGGCTGCTGGAATTGCAACAGTTGGTCGGCCTAAGCCAAAGTGCCATGTCCAGGCTTTCCGTCAGGATGGAAAATAAAAGCTGCGGTGTCATCCAAAGAATTGGATATGAAGACGATCGCCGCGGTGTATGTGCGATCATAACCGACCGTGGCGAGATAAGGCTTCAGGAAATCCTTGCGACCGTTAATGAAACACTCGAAAAGACTTTTAAAAAAAGCGAGATCGACACAGCACTCAAGTTATTCGTACATGCTAAAGACGGGCTCTCTGAACAATGAACCAAGAAAATAGCCATGCATTTCCGTGCCCCATTCCATTTTGGGGCATTTTTTCCGTTCCTGACTTATCGGAACGGAAAGTGAGAGACCTCTGCCGGAAATACAATCTAGGGACAGAAACCCCAGGACCGTTCCCCGAAGAGACCGGACCGCCTCTGGATAAGGGAGCGCCTGCAGTGCAATGGAACGTTCATTGTATAAACTCCCCAGTATGGGCGCATTGGATGCCATCTTCATCAAATCAAAAAAAATGCAGACAAACCTCATGTTTGTCTGCAGCCTAAGGACGTTTTCCTGTCCTCATCGATGATTAAAAATCAAAATTATCAGGATCCGGACCAACACGATGATTCTGATTCAACCCATCTATTTGGGTCATTTCTTCATCAGTCAACTCAAAATCGAATACAGATGAATTTTCCACGATGCGATGCTCTTTCGTCGACTTTGGAATCGTTACGATACCGTTTTGCAGATCCCAACGTAAAATGACCTGGGCAAC
Organism: Peribacillus simplex; assembly: GCF_001542915.1. Classification (GTDB taxonomy): domain Bacteria; phylum Bacillota; class Bacilli; order Bacillales; family DSM-1321; genus Peribacillus; species Peribacillus simplex_B. The sequence continues at coordinate 31,367 of NZ_LNNH01000033.1, forward strand.
GGATTTGCCATGCTTAGTCGCAATGGCCTGTAATGTTTCATTATCCAGTAATTCCCCCTGCATCAAAGGTGACCAAGCTTCCAGCTGAATGCCCTGCTCCTTACAAAATGCTTGCAATTCTTTTTGCGTCAGACGCGGATGACATTCGACTTGATTGACCATCGGCTTCACATCCCCAGCTTCGATTACATCTTCCAAATGGTGAACCTGGAAGTTGCTCACACCGATCGCTTTTACCTTTCCTTCTTTATAAAGGGTTTCCAGTGCTCTCCAAGCTTCTTTGTACTTCCCTTCCACTGGCCAATGGATAAGGTATAAGTCCAGGTACTCCAAGCCAAGCTTCGTTAAGCTTTTTTCGTAAGCCGCCAATGTCGATTCATAGCCTAAATCCGCATTCCATACCTTGGATGTAACGAATATCTCTTCCCGGGTGATTCCAGCTTCTTCGAGGCCTTCGCGGATTCCTTGTCCGACCCCTTCTTCATTTTGATAAATGGCTGCCGTATCAATGCTGCGATAACCGTGTTGGATTGCTGCCTTAACCGCATTTACCAGCTCAGGACCCTCCTCTACCTTAAATACGCCCAAACCGAACCAAGGCATTTTAACCCCGTTATGCAATGTTGTTGTATCTTGTAAATTTTTCACCATTATCGATCTACCTCCATTTTTTTCATTCAATATTTCATAGACTGTAATGCGTTAGCGTATCTGTATCATTACATCCCTTCAAGGAATCTTCCCCATTCGCTGAAGGGATGTAATGATACTTGATGATAAGGGATACTCTATATGCATACAGGGAATGACTTGCTTTAACTACCTTGCATCACTTCGCCTATCCTAATTTTAGTTCTTCCCTTTCCCTTGTAGGTCTCTACGTTCCAAGGCACGGCTCCATCCAGTTAAAATCACTGCAGCGAACACCATCACCCCGCCTATCCATGCTGTATGGATGAGTCCGATTGAATCCGTGATCACGCCGCCTAGATAGGCGCCTAGAGCGATGCCTGCATTAAAGGCTGCGATATTGATCGCAGATGCCACATCAACTGCACTTGGCACGAAGCGCTCCGCTAATATGACAACATAGACTTGAAGTCCGGGAACATTCATGAAGGCAAATAAACCCATTAATATGATCGTGATCAACCCAGCCAGTTTGAACGGTGCCGTGAAAGTCAAGACCACCAATACGATAGCCTGGATGAGGAACATATAGAATAAGGCATTAATAGGGTTGCGATTAGCTAATTTCCCGCCAAGAGTATTCCCTATCGCTATAGCTACTCCATATATTAACAAAATCAAGGCGACAGTTCCTTCTTTAAACCCCGTCACTTCCTGAAGCAGGGGCGACAAGTATGTGAAGACAACGAATGTTCCGCCATACCCAAGTGCTGTAATGATGAATACCAGCAGTAAGCGGCCATTAGTAATTAATTTGATTTGATCCCGAAATGTCGTGCGTGCAGCCTTCCTTAAATCGGATGGGACAAGGACGCTATTCGCGACGAAAGCAATGAGGCCGATCGCCACGATGATGATGAAGGCAAATCTCCAGCCGAACTGCTGGCCGATGAAGGTTCCGAAGGGAACGCCTGTCACCGTAGCCACCGTAAGACCTGTAAACATGATGGCGATGGCGCTCGCCCTCCGATCTTCAGGAACCAAATCAGCAGCAATCGTCGCACCAATCGACATGAAAATACCGTGGGCAAGTGCCGAAATGACACGTGCAATCAATAATACACTGATCGTGGTAGCAGAAGCCGCCAATGCATTTCCAGCTACGAACACGACCATGATCCAAAGCAGCAAGGTTTTACGCGACATATTCGATGTCAGGGATGTCAGGATCGGTGCCCCGAACATGACTCCCAAGGCATACAAGGATACTGTCAAACCTGCCGTCGTGACTGTAATGTGCAGGTCCCTTGAAATGAGCGGCAATAACCCCACGCTGATGAATTCTGTCGTTCCAATCGCAAAGGCACTGATCGCCAAAGCCAGCAATGCCCATGTACTTCTATTTTTACTTGAAATCATATTCTCTTCTCCTTTTCGTCTTTTTGTACTATCATGAAAATTGCCTCAAGCAATTTTTAGATAAATGGTACAGTGGATTCGGTGTGCAAATGTTATTATGAGATATAATATAAATAAAAAACAGTACGTACTTTAAAGTGATATAGGTACCTTTTAGTTCCTATAAGACAAGGAGAGTAGGCCATCATGCAAAGAAAGAAGTACAATATCTCGGTTGAAGCGACCCTCGAGGTACTGGGCGGCAAATGGAAATGCGTCATCCTTTGCCACCTGACCCACGGAAAAAAACGGACTAGCGAATTGAAGCGTTTGATGCCGAACATCACCCAGAAAATGCTGACACAACAATTGCGTGAGTTGGAAAAGGACGGGGTCATCGACCGGATCGTTTACAACCAGGTTCCTCCAAAAGTGGAATATGAACTTAGTGAGTATGGACATAGTCTGGAAAGCATCCTTACCGCCCTGTGTACATGGGGAGACAATCATATAACCAGAGTGTATGGAGATAAATCTTCCGTTCTGGAGGAAAGTATTTTGAATGAGTAGGGAGAGAGCAGCTATTGTAAACAATAAAAAGATTAGCCTAGTCGGCTAATCTCAGACTGTAGACAAACTCGATGAAAATCGAGTTTGTCTATTTTTATGGCCTGTACAATTTAGACGTTGATTTCCACTCCAGGCACTCGCTTTCCGC
>NZ_LNNH01000034.1:0-201 GCF_001542915.1 Peribacillus simplex
GTCGGCTACGCATCGTCGCCTTGGTGAGCCATTACCTCACCAACTAGCTAATGCGCCGCGGGCCCATCTATAAGTGACAGCGTAAACCGTCTTTCCATCTCCCTTCATGCGAAGGAAGAACGTATCCGGTATTAGCTCCGGTTTCCCGAAGTTATCCCAGTCTTATAGGCAGGTTGCCCACGTGTTACTCACCCGTCCGCC
>NZ_LNNH01000034.1:211-7962 GCF_001542915.1 Peribacillus simplex
ATTGTCGTTACTTCGTAAGCGACTTTATAATCTTATCACCTATCTGATCTATTGTCAATGTTTAATTTATCATTGATTTTCGATCAATAGTTTATGTAAGCCAGTCGTTATTGGCGACTCCTAATATATTATCAGCTTGATTTAATTTCGTCAATGTTTAAATTGAATTTTTTCAAAAAAAACATTAGCTGATAATAACATGGATAAAAACCTCAAGGAAGTTATCCCTGAGGTTTTCATTAAATGGAGCTAAAAACAAAACCATTCAAATGACCCAATACCCAATCGCGGCCAACGCTGCGACTCCTGGAATTCCTAACAGGCCGGCCACTGCGGAGGTAACCGGGTTGATGGGTACATGAATGCCCGCTTGATTTCCGAGTGTATTCAAAAAAAACAAAAAGGCCGCACCGATGATGATCTTGATAATTCCCTGCCCGATGAACCGAACAGGCCTCAAAGGCGCCCCGATGATGAGCAGCATTAAGATAAGGCCGCCGATTACGGCAACAAAGACAACAGGTTCCAATCTCATTCCTCCCCGCAAGCTTGTACTACACTTATATGAAGATAGGTTGGGAATAAGAACTTAAACAAAAAAATGACTATGAAGTGCATTCCTTCATAGCCATCCCCTCATCACCTTTTAATGCGGACATTCCTTCTTTTAACTTCCTTAAATAAATAGAAATATTTCACTTCCGCAAGCCTCGCCTGGGCGATTACTTCCGTGGATGGATCCACGCTTTTTTCAAGCAATGATTTTTGATTATGCCAATTCCATTTCAATTGTTCAAGCTCTTTCATCAATGACTCATTGAATTCATTTCGAAGCCTCTTTTTTTTACGAAAGAACAAGTGAAGTCCTCCCAGCTATCTTATATTTCTCTTCTTCCTTCTATTGCTTTTGATAGCGTCACTTCATCCGCATACTCCAAATCCCCGCCAACAGGGAGACCGTGGGCTATGCGGGTCACTTTGATCCCCGATGGCCGCAGCAGCCGCGATATATACATGGCTGTAGCTTCGCCTTCAATGTTGGGGTTCGTCGCCAAAATGACCTCCAGCACCGTTTCATCTTGCAGGCGCTTCAATAAATCAGGAATATTTATATCTTCCGGACCGATTCCGTCCATCGGTGAAATACTGCCATGCAGTACATGATACAAACCATTGAATTCTCTCATCTTTTCCATGGCTATTACATCTTTTGGGTCTTGAACAACACAAATCAAGCTCCTATCCCTCTTTTGGTCTTCACAGATATAACAGGGATCTTGATCGGTAATGTGGCCGCAGACTGAACAATACATCAGATTCCGCTTAGCGTTGACGAGTGCTTTTGCAAAATCCAAAACAGTATCTTCCTTCATGCTCAACACATGAAAGGCTAAGCGCGCAGCCGTTTTCGGCCCAATCCCCGGCAATTTCATAAAACTATCAATGAGCTTGGAAATTGGTTCTGGATAATGCATCGAATTCCTCCTAAAAATTTCAAAAGAAACTCCCTGAAAGGAAGTTTCTTTTAAACTTGCTTAAAACATGCCTGGAATGTTCATCCCTTTAGTGAATTGTCCCATCGTTTGGTTTGTCAGCTCTTCTGCCTTTTTCAGGGCATCGTTAGTTGCAGCCAGGACTAAATCCTGAAGCATATCGATATCATCTGGATCGACAACTTCCGGCTTGATGATCACGTCGACTATTTCCTTATGGCCAGTCACGATAACCGTTACCATTCCGCCTCCTGCAGTGCCTTCAATCTTTTTTTCACCTAGTTCTTCTTGTGCTTCCGCCATTTTCTTTTGCATCTTTTGCATTTGTTTCATCATGTTTTGCATATTACCGCCACGCATACCCATTTTCCCTACCTCCAATTATTCTTTAATTTCAAGTAAATCATCGCCGACTAATTTTCTAGCCTCCGCGATAAAAGGGTCTTCTTCTTTTGAATCCGTTTCTTCTGGACCGTCAAACTGCTGGGTTGAAATGAAGTCCTCACGCAACCCTTGCCACTGACTCTCCGGAACACCGGCTATCTCCATTCGATGACCGGTCAACTGCTGCATGATCGAGGCGATCACTTCCACGAAACGGTTATTTTCCATTGCCATTTGACAATGAATATCATATTTGAATTTTACCACAAAAGCTTCAGTTGACGCAGCAACAGGTTCCGCCTCAGACAATAAAGCTGCCAATGACTTTTGATTTTGCATGCCTAACTGTTCAAGCAATTCCCCCCACTTGCTTTTGACAGTATTGAGGTCTGACTTTGTAGCCTGTTTCAAAACTTGATTGATCTTGCCGGAAGGCGCTTTATATGCCTTTTTAACGGCCCTTTGCGTTTTCGGCTGTTCTGCAGGTCTATCTGTCACGGCCGCGGGGATGCCGTTTTTCTGCATTTCCTGTACCTTCGACTCCAACTCCTCGATTTTCAGCTGCAATTGCTGAATCTGGCCATTGTCCAATTGATTCGCTCGCTGCTCATTGCATAGCTTGACGAGTGCAACCTCCAGGAAAATCCTTGGATGGTTAGTCCACTTCATATCCTGCTGGGTTTGATTGAAGCTTTCGATAATGGAGTAAATCGTTTCCGAAGCGATCACTTCCGCCAATTCTTTAAATTGGGGATCAATCAATACTCGTTCGAAGGATTCTGCCAGAGCTGGTGCCGTTTGATACAAAAGCATGTCGCGGAAATAATAAATCATGTCTTCTATGAACCTGGCCGGGTCTTTCCCCATCGCCAGCAATTCTTCAAGTACCTCTAGGGCCACTGCCACTTCTTTATCATATATCGCTTTTGCCAGCCGACTTAAAAATGCCTGCGAAACTGAACCTGTGACAGTCAATGCATCTTCCACCGTTACAGTCTCCGAACTGAAGGAAATAGCTTGATCAAGCAGGCTCAGTGCATCCCGCATCCCACCTTCGGCTGCCCTGGCTATGATATGCAAGGCTTGTTCATCACACGAAACGCCCGTTTCCGCAATGATTTGTGACATCCTGCCAACTATATCTTGCGGCTGGATCCTTTTAAAATCAAATCGCTGGCAACGGGAAATGATCGTAAGCGGGATCTTATGCGGCTCGGTCGTCGCCAAAATGAAAATAACGTGCTTTGGAGGTTCTTCCAATGTCTTTAGCAGCGCATTGAAGGCACCTTGTGAAAGCATATGTACCTCATCGATGATATAAACTTTATATGTGACCGCGTTCGGTGCATATTTCACTTTATCACGAATGTCACGGATTTCTTCGACACCATTATTGGATGCTGCATCAATTTCTATCACATCTGATATGGAGCCATCAGTGATTCCGCGGCAGGTAGCACATTCGTTACAGGGCTCGCTTGTCGGGGCATGCTCACAATTCACTGCTTTTGCTAGAATTTTGGCAGCACTCGTTTTCCCTGTTCCTCGTGGACCGGAGAATAAATAGGCGTGCGAAACCTTCTGGGAAAGCAAGGCATTCTGCAATGTTTTCGTCACATGTTCCTGCCCCACTACATCAATGAATTGCTGTGGCCGCCATACCCGGTATAATGCTTGATACCCCACGGAAATCCCTCCTTGTTTTCTCCATCTTTTTTATTATACATTACTGATTTCCTTAATTTCAAAGTCTATATCGAAAATTAATGGAACGCTGATTATTAAAGAAAAGCCAAGTCATGTACTTTCTTTGCGCAAAAAAAAAACCCACTCGCTACGAATGAGTTTTTTGATTATGTAAAATAACTGCCGTGCACCTTCTGTCGATTAGCAACCATAAGCGTTACTTAAGCAGTTAGCTCGGCCCAGGCAACCCTGCGGCACATGAGAACTTCCACTTAATGCTGCTTCCTTCCGGACCTGACATGGTTCATGGAGACCCATTGCGCAGGACCCGGGCGTCAACACCACTTACTTAAGGCAGACCCTACAGAATGCTAACCTCGAGAAGGAATTCAACCTCGCTAGAGCGGATTGCGAGTACAGGGCACCGCTACCTCCCCGTCTAGCACGGCAAATGTGATACCAATTTTCAAGCGTCTTAACGACGCATAATTCATTATACTAAGGTAACAAAAAAAACGCAAGTGTTGTTCATTGAACGGTTAGATCAAATGGAGCGTGCATTATTTCATTCTTCACTCTTTGAGGGCCTTCTCTTTTTTCATGGCCTTCTTGCGATTCCTGAGCTCTTTAAAGAAAGCAGTCAATATCCCGCCGCACTCCTCTGCCAATACACCACTCGTTACCTGACATTGATGATTGAACCGTTCATCTTGGAGCAAATCCATGAATGTACCGGCACAGCCAGCCTTCGGATCATGCGCACCAAAAACGACCCGCCTTATCCTGGACTGCAGAATCGCACCCGCACACATGGGGCATGGTTCAAGGGTCACATATAACGTCGCGTCCTCAAGCCGCCAACTGCCGGCAGCACGGCACGCTTCGTTAATCGCAAGCAGCTCCGCATGCGCCGTTGCATTCTGCTCCGTCTCCCTCAGGTTATGCCCCGTCGAAATGACTTGATCATTTATCACGATTAAGGCGCCGATCGGGACTTCATTCAAACTCTGTGCCTTTTTCGCTTCCTCTAAGGCTAAATTCATGTAATACACATCATCCTTGATAAAAAAACCCCCTCATATTAAGTAGGAGTAAACAGACAAATATAAGACAAAATAAAGGTCATACTACTTATTCTAATGAATAGTAACGCAAGCTGCATATGAGCCGCAAGTAAATGATCACCATACAAGGAGGATATACCATGAAACGACACGAATCAACGTCCTTCGCCTTGCTCATCATTGATATGATCAATGATTTTCAGTTCAAGCACGGTGATATGCTCCTTGAACATACGGAGCTGATCATCGATCCGATCTTAAAGATAAAAAAACGGATGAAAGAAAAAGGCTTCCCGATCATCTATATCAATGATCATTATGATTTATGGCAGGCCGACTTCGATAAAATAATCGACAGGTGCAAAAATGATGGCAATGCCTCTTTGATCGAGAGGATAAAGCCACAGCAGGATGAGTTCTTCCTCATCAAACCGAAACATTCTGCATTTTATGGGACAGCCCTCAATACCCTGCTCAAACGGCTGAAGGTCGAAACCTTGATCATCACGGGGATAGCTGGCAATATCTGCGTGCTTTTTACCGCCAATGATGCCTATATGAGGGAATATCAATTATGGATACCCGAGGATTGCATCGCGTCGGCATCAAAGGAAGATAACAATTATGCCCTAAAGATGATGGACCATGTCCTCAAGGCTTCCATCAGGAAAAGCGGGGATGGATAAGGCAGCAAGTCCGCCTTCCGAAGCTCCCCGTTAAACAATCTTGCATTCTCCTTCATTATCAACCTGACAAAAATATCACTAAAGTCCCGAGTCTGTGATACAATATCTCTTGGCTGAAAAACCTAATAAACTGGGAATTGCAGCTTGATACCTCATTGAAGGAGGACAGATTGGATGAAATCCACCCCATTTATCACAGTCGAAGGTCCAATCGGCGTGGGAAAAACATCACTGGCAAAAATTATTGCAGAACACTTTCACATATCACTATTGAAGGAAATTGTAGATGAAAATCCATTTCTCGGGAAATTCTACGACAACATCGAAGAGTGGAGCTTCCAAACAGAGATGTTTTTTCTATGTAACCGGTATAAACAATTGGAAGATATCGAAAAAAAGTATCTCACTAAAGACCAGGCCGTGGTGGCTGATTACCATATATTCAAGAACTTGATATTTGCTGAGCGAACGTTAAAAAACGAACAGTACAATAAATATCTTGAAATATTCAATATTTTAACCCGCGATATGCCAAGACCTAATATGGTTATTTATTTACATGCAAGTCTGGACACTCTTCTTACCCGAATCGGCAAAAGAGGACGTGAGATCGAAAAGAATATATCGTCCATTTATTTAGAGCAGTTATCGGCGGATTATCAGACCTTCATGGAAAGGTTCGAGAAACAACACCCTGACATTCCTGTTCTAACCTTTAACGGAGATGAACTGGATTTCGTCGGGAACAAGGATGATTTAAAAACGATAATCAGCCAAATAGAGAATGCCCTGCAAAAAGGAGTAAATTCAAATGAACTTACGAAAGAAATATAATATTCCAAACAACGCCGTCATTACGATAGCAGGGACGGTAGGCGTAGGAAAATCGACCATGACCAATGCGTTAGCCGATGCCCTTCAATTCAGGACATCCTTTGAAAAGGTTGATACGAACCCCTACCTGGATAAATTTTACGATGATTTTGATCGTTGGAGTTTCCACCTGCAAATCTATTTCCTCGCTGAACGGTTTAAAGAACAAAAGAAAATCTTTGAATATGGCGGAGGCTTCATCCAAGACCGTTCCATTTATGAAGACACCGGTATATTTGCAAAAATGCACTATGAAAAAGGGACAATGAATGAAGTGGACTACGAAACATACACAAGCCTTTTCAACGCCATGGTTATGACGCCCTACTTCCCACATCCTGATTTACTGATTTATCTTGAAGGGTCACTCGACGATATCCTTGAACGGATCCAGGAACGCGGACGGCCAATGGAGCAGCATACCCCCATTGAATACTGGCAGGAGATGCATGGCCGTTATGAAGAATGGATCGATCAATTCAATGCATGCCCTGTCCTTCGCTTGAATATAAACGAATATGACCTCATGCAGGATGAAGCGAGCATCGAACCACTCATAAAGCGGATTGCCGATTATATGGAGCAAACCAGTTTATTACGAAATAGGTAAACGATAATTGAACGGCACTTCGGAAGCCTTAGATGCAATCTAATCATTCCAAAGTGCCGTTTTTTGTCTGCCGAGAGGAGGGAGTAAAAAGACATAAAGCCTTTGCCAAACACAGACCTTTCAAGCATGCCTGAAGTGCCGGCTGCATTTGAAGCACACGCGATAGAGCATTTCCTAAAAAGGGCGGGCAAATAATATAGCAGAAAACAAAAATCCCGTTACATTTCTGTAACGGGATTCATCGATATCCAATTTATGCGCTGTGGTTATTAATAAGTTATGGAGGAGGTAGAGGGATTCGAACCCCCGCGGGATTTGACTCCCCTGTCGGTTTTCAAGACCGATCCCTTCAGCCGAACTTGGGTATACCTCCGTATCAACATTTATTATAATACATCGATTTAAAATCAAAGTCAAGCACTCTTGAACGTTTTTTTGAAATAATTTTAATACGCATATAAAAAGGAAAATCAGCCTCTTTTCTAAGGAGGCTGATTCAGACTGTAGACAAACTCGATGAAAATCGAGTTTGTCTATTTTTATGGCCTGTACAATTTAGACGTTGATTTCCACTCCAGGCACTCGCTTTCCGCGGGCGGTCGGGGAGCCTCCTCGGCTTTGCCTGCGGGGTCTCCCCTAGACGCGCTTTTCCCGCAGGAGTCTCGTACCTTCCGTTCCAATCAACTTTGTCTTACCTTTTAGATAGAACACTTTTGACTGGAGTCATTTTTGTTTTAAAATTGAAGTATTAAAACTTGAGGTGATGAGGATGCTTTCTAAACATGATTCTATTCAGCGAGATCAACTTGAAATGATTACTTTAGATCCACTGGTGCCACCGAACCATTTGGTTCTTAAAATGGAGGCTGCCATTGACTTCACTTTCATTTATGACTTGGTGAAAGATATGTACTCAGAGGTAGGACGCCCAAGTATTGATCCAGTTATTTTAGTT
>NZ_LNNH01000035.1 GCF_001542915.1 Peribacillus simplex
GCCCGCGGAAAGCGAGTGCCTGGAGTGGAAATCAACGTCTAAATTGTACAGGCCATAAAAATAGACAAACTCGATTTTCATCGAGTTTGTCTACAGTCTGCAAGGGCCGGTCATTCACCGGCCCTTTGATTTGTGAAAAAAGAGGGAAACGGGCCGAAATAAATACGCGGAAGCCCGAAAAAAGGGAGAAGCCGGCCGAAAAATTAAGTGGAAAGGGAGCGGATATCAGGAAACAAGGGGTTTTTTTCTGCAGCCACTGTCATTTTTTATAAGGAATGGAATAGGTATAGCTTCTCGGATGGAAATGACGCTGCCTTCTGGGGCTTTCGAATTCCTTTTTTTTACTTTTTGAAGAGTGTGTGCTAAAAGAAGCGTTTTTCATATGAAAGCAGGGATTTGGCCGTCATTAAAGAAAATATATTTAAAGGCTTTTGTTTATTGAAAGGGAAAGGGGGTAGATACAAGTAAAGGGAAAGTAAAATATATGAGGGCCGAATTGAGAGTTAAATGAGAATGACAGCCTGGTATTTTCAATTAGGAAAATGGATTGATAATGTATTACATAAAAATCAGAAAAAGCTATAGTACAGGCAAAACAAGAAGATTTAAAGGGTTTTTTCAAATATCAAAAAGGGTATTCATTTTAAATAAAATAGTGTATAATAAGGTTTATGAAATACTTATTTAAAATTATTTCAAATTAGAGTGGTACTTATGAATACTAATAGTAGATTTCCCCTCATAGATCACCGATTCTATATTTAGGGAGTGTGAGTAAACATGGTAACATTATATACATCACCTAGTTGTACTTCATGCAGAAAAGCAAAAGCATGGTTAGAGGAACATGAGATTGGATATAAAGAACGGAATATTTTTTCAGAACCGTTAACGATCGATGAGATCAAAGAGATACTTCGAATGACTGAAGATGGCACCGACGAAATCATTTCAACACGGTCAAAAACCTTTCAAAAGTTAAATGTGAATTTAGAGAGCCTGCCTCTTCAAGAATTATATAAATTGATCAAGGAAAATCCTGGGTTGCTGAGACGTCCGATTATCCTTGACGAAAAAAGGCTTCAAGTTGGTTACAACGAAGATGAGATAAGACGCTTTTTACCGCGTAAAGTCCGTACTTTCCAGTTGCGTGAAGCACAGCGCATGGTCAACTAATAAAAAGGTCTTTCAAGCTCTGCCAGGAATTGTGCAGGGCTTTTTCTTTATACATAATCGATTCTTTTTCGCTTTTTCCTTTTGTAATCGGGTACAATTATCGATTCTTAGTCAAAAGTGGATGTTTGGTGTTTCCGGGCATATCCTATATTCAGTCTTCATTTAAAGATTAAAGATGAATGAGGTGCACCTCATCTTATATATTGGGCATCATAAGGCAGTGCGGGAAAATGACGGGGTGCACGGTGAGAGTTGCATGCCGATGAATTTTTTTATAGAATGAATGGAATATTAGGCAAACAATTGTTTTTTAGATAAGTAATGTTTTTTATTTCCCTTCTTCAAGGTTTTGTCATAAAATGATGTAAAATAGTCTGTTCAACTGACTAACATGATTTAGAGTATTCACTTACGGGTAAAGAGCTTTAAGGGCAATTTTCGCTTGGGGGTTATTATCCCTTCAAAATGAGAAAGGAAGGGAGAGGGGAATCATGGAAATCGAACGCATTAATGACGATACAGTTAAATTTTATATTTCCTATATAGATATTGAGGAAAGAGGCTTCGATCGCGAAGAAATTTGGTACAGCCGTGAGAGAAGTGAGGAACTTTTTTGGGAAATGATGGATGAAGTGCATCAAGAAGAAGAATTCATGATTGAAGGACCTTTATGGATTCAGGTTCAAGCTCTTGAAAAAGGCTTGGAAGTATTGGTCACAAAAGCCCAGCTTGCCAAGGATGGTCAAAAACTCGAGCTGCCTCTTTCAGATGATAAGTTAAAGGATTTGAATGTATCGGATAAGATGGATACGCTTCTTGATCAACATTTTCATGGTAAGGATGAAGAAAGCGGCATGACATTCGAAGACGGTATGATTGAGTTCATTACAACTTTCGAAGATTTCGAAGATGTCATTTCATTAAGCAAGCGTCATGGCTTGGATGACTGGACAACGAAACTTTATGTTTATCAAAATAAATATTATCTATATATCGAGTTTTCCGAGGCGGAAATCGACGAGGAAGAAATCGATAATGTTCTAAGCCTTTTATTGGAATACAGCCAGGAGTCACCAATAACGGTGCATATGCTTGAAGAGTACGGGAAAATAGTTATTGAAAATGATGTATTCTCAACGGTCGATAAATATTTCGCCTAAATGTTGAGGCCGATTTCAGTAGAAATCGGCCTTTTCCACCTATGTGCCTGCGTTAGTTAATTGGAGGTAGCTTATGTGAAGAATATAGTTGGCATCACCCTGCTTTTCCTCTTGTTGGTCTGCCCTTGGTTTTTCCTTATGAATGAAGCCAATGGCGGATTTGTTTTTTATTCAAGCCTTACTTTGACCCTTTTTTTGACAATAATTGGATTTGTCATTTTCCTTGAAAATAGGAATCCATCCCAAACGATTACATGGCTTGTTGTTTTTGGTGCTTTTCCATTCCTCGGCTGCATTTTTTACTTTTTGTTTGGCCGTAATTTCAGGAAAGAAAGGATATTTCGCAAGAAGTATTTCTTGAATAAGCAATCTTTCGTGAAAATAAGCGGAGAAGCGGAACATCACGAACGGATAAAGGAAATGGGCGAAAGCTCACAGCAGTTAATCACCCTTGCGAATAGGCTGGGGAATAGTCCCATTTCATTTGTAACTGAAACGCGGATTTTAAGGAACGGTCAAGAGACATTTTTCAATATTATCGAACAATTAAAAAAGGCGAGACATCATATTCATTTGGAATATTACATCGTCAGGGATGACGGCATCGGCTGTACGTTAAAGGATGTCTTGCTGCAAAAGGCGAGTGAAGGGGTGGAAATCCGTTTTCTCTATGATGCGGTTGGTTCCTGGAGGCTGGCTCGTTCCTATATCGATGACCTTAAGCAGGGTGGAGTCGAGATGGTCGCATTTGGACCTTTGCAGCTTCCTTTTTTAAACAATACGTTCAATTTCCGTAACCATCGAAAGATCATTGTGATTGATGGTTCTGTCGGATTCGTGGGCGGACTCAATATCGGAGATGAATATTTGGGTCACGATTCAAAATTTGGTTATTGGCGTGATACTCATCTTATCGTAAAAGGAGAAGCGGTCCGGACATTACAGCTCATTTTTTTACAGGATTGGTATTACAGCACCAATCATAGCTTTTTAACGGATGAATATCTTATGGCCGACATGCCGCCCCTAGATGATCATGGCGGAGTCCAATTGATTGCCGGCGGTCCGGACAGTGAGTGGACGGTCATTAAAAGCATATTTTTCAAGATGATCACTTCGGCAGAAAAGTCTGTCTGGATCGCTTCCCCCTACTTCGTTCCTGATGACGATATCCTTCAAGCGTTGAAGGTAGCCGCTTTAAGTGGTCTGGATGTCAGACTGTTAGTGCCGATGAACCCAGACAAACGGATCGTATACCATGCTTCGAGAACCTATTTTCCGGAAATGCTTGCTTCGGGGGTGCGCATATTCCAATATAGTGAGGGTTTCATGCATAGTAAAATCATCATTGTTGATGGTCAGTTGGCTTCGATCGGGACAACCAATATGGATATGAGAAGCTTTCATTTGAATTTCGAGGTCAATGCCTTTCTCTACAGAACGGAAAGCACCCAACAGCTTGTTAATGATTTTGTGGAGGATTTGAAGGTATCTCAAGAGGTGGAAATGGATGCGTTTTCCAAGCGTAATGTTGGATTGAAAATACTTGAATCCACCTGCCGATTACTTTCACCGCTTCTTTAAAGGATGCCGTTTCCGTTATATGCCGATCAGGCATTTTTTTTTTGAATTGAAAGGGATTGATGGAGGTGCAAGCGAATGTTATGTGGGAGGAGGAGATTTATGCTGACTGCGATAAAAAAAGATGGAACATGGATTACCCTTCCTGAAAAGATGCCAGCTAACTTGCTGATGCAATGGAGGAGATCGGGGAAATATTACTGTCCAAGCTGTAAATCGGAAATGTCGATAAAAGCCGGAGAGGTCAGAATTCCCCATTTTGCACACAAAAATAATCATTCGTGCCATGCATCCTCGGAACCGGAATCCGCCTATCATTTAAGCGGAAAACGAAAATTGTTTCAATGGTTTTTGTCACATGATTATCAAGTCGAACTGGAAGCTTACCTTCCTGACATTAAGAAAAGGGCCGATATTTTGGCAACGGTAGGAGGCATCCGCTATGCAATCGAATTCCAATGCTCGACCATCCCCGAGATCGAATTCATTGACCGAACTGAAGCCTATCGAAGCATGGGCATCAAGCCGATTTGGATTCTTGCGGCAAATTGCCTAAAAAGGAAAAATAAGCATGAATTCCAGTTATCCGATTTTCAATGGCTTTTTGTCACTGGCAGTTACCAGCACCCTTTCCTGTGGATGTTCTGTCCCGAATCCAACCAATTATCAGCATTAAAGAACTTAACGCCTTTTTCCCCCAGAACTGTCTTTGCCGAATTGACGACTGCTCCTTTGAAGTTCCTTTCCCCTCATAAATTAATACCGCGAAAATGCTCCCGCTTCCCTTTTCTTCCTGCTTGGAGACAAAAACGAAAGAATTGGTGCCTGCATGTCGTGAAAAACGCACGCAGAGGCGACCCTTTTCTTAAAGGGCTCTACCTACACCGTTTGGCGGCTGCAACCATTCCAGTTGAAATAGGGATTCCCGTTAAGGGGATGTTATTGATCAAGACTGCGGCAGTTGAATGGCAGGCATGGATTTACATGGATGTGTTTGGAAAGAAAAGACCTGGGGAAATGATTTACATGAAGGATGTTATCCGTCATTTCCGGAATCATGCAAGGACTGGAAAAATAAAATTCAGGACGTTACCATTGCTTCATGATAAGTCTGCGGAATATCCATTAAGGCAACATCTTCTACTATTGGAGAACATGGGCTACATCATGAAGGTGGCCGAAGGTGAATTCACCGTTGAAAAACGCATGTCCGTTCCCTCGAACAGTGAAGAAGGACAAATGCTGGAAGAAACTTTCTATCATGAGCATAAGTTGATGATTGAAAAGGGAAATATCCAGTATAATGAGGGGTGATACTCTTTTGTCCTTGAATTGAGGAGAAAGGGCAGGATTATTTTCGTTAATGGAGAAATAGTAATAAGACTGGGGATTATAACTCGAACAAAGCATGGATGCCCTGGTACCGACTGAAGTGTTTGATCCGGTGTCATTTGATTGGCCGAGTGGCAAGTTTCTATAGAATGGAGAGGGATTTTTTTATGGTGCAGGAAACAAAAGTGAATACTTTACCGGCAAGAAATGAAATAGCTGCTGAAGATACTTGGAGACTTGAGGATATCTTCGCAACCGAGGAAGATTGGGAAGCTGCCTTTAAAGAAGTGAAAGAGGATCTCAAAAAAGCGGATGCACATAAAGGGATGCTTGGCGAGAGTGCAGAAAAGTTATTTGCCGCTCTTCAACTTCAAGATGAAGTGTTCGAAAACCTGGGCAAAGTGTATTCTTATTCACATATGCGCAATGATCAAGATACGGCCAATCCTTTTTACCAAGGGATGGAAGACCGGGCGAAAGCTTTATATGCCCAGGCAGCCGCCGCATTTTCCTATATGGTTCCGGAACTGTTGAGCATCGATGAAAGCAAAGTGGCGGGGTTTTTGGAAGAAAAAGAAGAACTGAAACTCTATAAACATTCATTAGAGGAAATAAGTCTTCAAAGGCCCCATATCCTAACGGCAGAACAGGAAGAATTATTGGCACAGGCATCAGAGGTACTCGATGCATCAGGCAATACATTCGGCATGCTTAACAATGCTGACTTGAAATTCCCGACGATCAAGGATGAAGAGGGAACTGAAGTGGAGATCACGCACGGACGGTATATCCGTTTTCTTGAAAGTGAAGACCGCCGTGTACGCGAGGAGGCCTTCAAAGGGGTATACAGCAAGTATGGAGAGTTCCGCAATACCTTTGCCTCTACCCTGTCTGGAGAGGTCAAGAATCATAACTTCAATGCAACGGTTCGGAAATATGATTCAGCACGCCATGCCGCTTTAAGCAGCAATAACATCCCGGAGACCGTATACGATAACCTTGTCAAAACGGTTAATGACAATCTGCCGCTGCTGCACCGTTACCTTGAATTGCGTAAGAAGGTACTCGCTTTGGATGAACTTCATATGTATGATCTATTCACTCCGCTCGTAAAAGAAGTGAAGATGGAAGTGACCTATGAGGAGGCAAAAGATTATGTCCTTAAGGGTCTTGCGCCTCTAGGCGAGGATTATTTAAATGTGTTGAAAGAAGGGTTTGAAAACCGTTGGGTCGATGTACATGAAAACAAGGGGAAACGAAGCGGCGCCTATTCCTCCGGTACATATGGCACGAATCCATACATTTTAATGAATTGGCAAAATAACGTCAATAACCTATTCACGCTCGTTCATGAGTTTGGGCATTCAGTCCATAGCTACTATACACGCAAATGTCAGCCATATCCATACGGGAACTACTCGATATTTGTTGCGGAGGTCGCCTCGACTTGCAATGAAAACTTATTGAATGATTATTTACTAAATACGATTGAAGATGAAAAGAAACGCATTTATTTATTGAATCATTATCTTGAAGGCTTCCGTGGAACATTGTTCCGTCAAACGATGTTTGCGGAGTTTGAACATACGATCCACTTAAAAGCGCAGAATGGGGAAGCGTTGACAGCCGATATGCTCACGAAGGAATATTATGAGTTGAATAAGAAATACTTTGGCGAGAATGTGACCATTGATGAGGAAATCGGGTTGGAATGGGCACGCATCCCACATTTCTACTACAATTATTATGTTTATCAATATGCGACAGGAATCAGTGCAGCAACAGCCCTAAGCAAGCAGATCCTTGAAGAAGGCGAACCAGCAGTCAAAAGGTATTTGGAATTCTTGAAATCGGGCAGCTCCGACTATCCAATCGAAGTACTCAAAAAGGCTGGAGTCGATATGACAAAAGCCGAGCCTGTACAAGAAGCCATGAATGTATTCGAAGAGAAGTTAAATGAATTGGAAGAGCTATTGAATCAATAGGATACAGAAGGGACCCGGCAAGCTCCGGGTCCTTTTTGGGATGTAGGTTATAATCCTTTAAACCGATTCCTCTGATTCCTGCTGTGAAGGATGATGAAAAAAACAAAAAATAAAATGGGCGAGGAGAAATAAAGGGGAATGAGGTCCATGATTCCGAGTAGCTGGACAAATAACGATCCTATCAAGAGTATCAGTAATATAACGCCTTTCAAAATGGCACCTCCAACCTGATGCAGAAAAAAGACCTCTGCTCCTATAGTAGATTTTATGTCTTGGAATAAGCAGTATTCTAAGAATATGACAAAAATGTGAAATGTCGCACAAAGTTCTTGCAATTGTCGTGCATAACCTGCTATAGTACAGATATAGAAGTTCTCACATCCCAAACATATACCCCTTTGTTTGAAAGTCGTGAAATTTCTCCCATCCCCTTTATTCGTATAAATAGGAAAAACCCTGACAGATTTTACGATTTGTCGGGTTTTTTTTTGTTGAATTGCTTAATAATTGGGTATATAAGTAAAAGAGGCAACCAGTAATGAAAAGTAAAAGTTTTAAAATGCATATAAATGTGATTTATTTCACAAGATAGAGCTTGTTTTTTAATAGGTGTAAATAAATGAAATCATAACAAAAAACTTGTTATCGCAAGGATGGGTGAAGATAAACATCGATTATGTGAACAAATTGTGAAATGTTACACAAGGACTTGATACGTGGATGGGTTATCTGTTATAGTTACTATTGTGAAGTGAATCACATACAAACTTATACCCCTTTGTTTGATCGTGAAAAATTTCTCCCATCCCCTTATTTCTTATATAAAAAACCATGCAATCGTTCGATTGCATGGTTTTTCCCTTTTCATGATTGCTTCTTTGTATATCTCCAGAACGTCCCATATTTAGCTGGAATTTTCTCAGCCAGCTGTTTTAATACAAGCTTCTTCATTTCCAGTTCGACGTTAGTTTTGTTCATATTATAGACCGTTTCGATTTCCTTGGTCGCCACGAGTTTGAAGCAGCTTAAGAAATCTTCAAGAGAGGGCGGTTTGGCAGGTGCCGGAAGGCCATTCAGCATATCTTCTAAAATTTGAACATATACCTCGTAAGAATAGACGCCCGAAACCTTGATTCCTTCTTCTTCGATATTTTGATTGAAGAAGACAAGTGAAGGGATTTCCGTCACTTCCATTTCACTTGTGATTTTCAGATCACATTGAAAGCCCTTGGCAGCGCTTGACGAGTTGATGTCGTATAGGAATTCCTCGACATCCAATCCAACCATTTCGGCACACTCCGTCAAAACATCGATATTGGAAATGTCCTTTTTCCCAATGAATACATATTCTTGAAGCTGTCTTAAGAAGCGAATGGCCAATTTCCGGCCCTGTAATTCAGCTGCTTTTATGGCGATGGAAGCAGTATATGGAGAAGAGATTGGGTTTTCGGACCAGAGGCTTCCGTCACAGGACATTCCCGATCGGCTGGCCGTCTTTTCCCAAACTTGAGCAAGGTTTTCATAATTTTTATTTTTCCCCATATTAAGAGAATCAATTTTACCGCTTAAAACATGGCGTAAGCTGAATAACTGACCATATTCTATCTGTAATTTTCTAATAATTGGTTCTAAGCCCCAGCATTCGGGGCAAAGCGGATCAACAAAAACATAAATTTCAATTGGCTTTTTTCCTATATCATAGCAATGCTGTGTTTTAATCCAATCGGAAATATTGAAAACTGGTTTATGTGCGCTCAACTGCCTTCTCCTTTCCCGTCCATACCGGATGTATTGATCATATGCTGTGCCGTCAAATAGAGGCGGTGATAGAAAAATTCCCTCATTTCACCCTTAAGTCCCACTTCGTCCATGGCATGATACATGCATGATAACCATGCCTTGGCACGTTCTGGTGTAATTTCAAAAGGCATATGTCTTGCCCGCAACATGGGATGGCCATGTTCTTCGGTATATAAAGACGGACCGCCTAGATATTGAGTCATGAATTGTTTTTGTTTACGGACCGTTTCCGTTAGATCGTGAGGGAAAATCGGCTTCAAATCAGGATGTTGACTAACGTTGGAGTAAAACACATCAATTAACCTGTGTAATTGCCCTTCTCCAATTATTTCATATGGTGTAGGGTTTCCCTGCATCATGTTGATTACTCCTTTTAAAGAAAAATGGTTGATATTATTCATATTTTATCAATGACGTCCTGATATAACAAATATATAGCTTGAAGAAAATTTTACATCTGTAGTATGACACAGCGGGAGAAGGGGGGGAAGCCGGGTCTAGGTTGCACTGCTGGAGGTAGTGAGTGAACATGAAAAAACTGACCCCCGAATACTAGAAGGGTCAGTTATCATTAACTTAAAAATGTCCCGTAAACGCTTTGAACATAATTCTTTGTTTCTTTGAATGGTGGAATGCCGTTATATTTATCCACATTTCCCGGTCCTGCGTTATAAGCCGCAAGGGCGAGTTGGATGTTTCCGTCATAACGGGCCATCATCTGGCTTAAATATTTACTTCCGCCCATGATGTTTTGTTCGGGATCCGTGGCATCATTCACTCCAAGGCTTCTGGCGGTTGCGGGCATTAATTGCATAAGCCCGGCCGCGCCGGCGTAACTGACCGCTTTAGGGTCAAAGTTCGATTCCTGTTTGATGACCGACTTAATCAGCTTTTCCGGGAGCTTATACAAAGTGGCTGCCTGGCTGATGATTTCATCGTAATTTGATCCGGTTTCGCTCATCTCCCGTCCTGCCGGGGCAGGGGAGACAGGGGTGTTGGGGACCATCGATGCTGCGTCCCTTGATTGAAGGATGGAGTTCGCTTCCGTTTCCACAGTGGATAATAACGAACCCAATCTTTGCGACGCGCCGTCTAGCGTATCACCCGATACGAGTTCAGACAGCATGTCCTGAAAAATCGATTGCGATGAAGGCATATTTGTATGGTTTTTATTTGTGAATGGCTGTAGGGCCTGCAATTCGATAAAAGTTTTGAAATCCTGTACTTTCAAACTCCTCACCTCCGATTGTGGTTCAAGCAGGATTAATCCCTGAATTTGGCACGATAAAACCTCTTAACTTTATTTTCGGTTTTTCTTTCAGGAATTTGAAGGGTTTGAAGCAGGGTTAGGAAAATATTTTTCCCCGCCTTTGCGTCCGTCACTTCGTATTCAAGCTCAAAGTCCTCTTGATTTAGATATGAGCTATGATCCAAGACGAGCAACCCCTGCTTGTATGGGAATTCAAACCTGTCCGTCTGCAGAGTCCCGAAGCAGGCAAAGGCTCCCGGATCGAATCCCTCTGCCGTGAGGAGCCGTAAGATCAGCCCTTCAGGGAAAGTGCCATGCTTCAGAAACGCTGTGGCAGCTTCGGCGGTGATGTCTTGGTTGGTTTCCAATAGTCCCTCTGTAGCGGGCTGCTTTAAAGTCAATTCATAACGATTGTTTTTCTCCCGAATCCGGAGCGCAGAGCTGCGTTTTTTCAATTCGAATTCAGATGTATCGAAATAATGATTATGCTGTGATGTAAAATCGGCGGCATCGATCTCGAAATGATCGATCAGCTGCCGGAATTCTTTTTCGTCCAAAAGGTTTTTAAACTCGATTTCTATATGCTGGTCCATTTGTTTCTCCCTTTCTGATCTTTAATTTAAATCAATCATATAAGAACCAGTCCGGCTGTCAAATGGAAGGCAATAAATTTTCGCTATTGTACTTGAATATTTAGGAATCATTTGCAGGTTATGATAAAATATAAACGTTGAACACATGATGTGGATTCCATAAAAAGAGAACTCATACATATTTTTTATCAGTGAAGGATTTCATCGGATCCAGGGTTGAAGGCAATGTGTCCTATAACCGCTGGATAAGGAGAGAGCGTCCTGCCCATACCAGAGTTGAACAGGCGCTTTTTAGATAGATATAGGTGGTGTGGCAATGGAGAGTTGGGACGATTTCTTGGCGCCTTATACACAGGCTGTCGAAGAATTGAAGGTTAAGCTAAAGGGATTAAGGAAGCAGTTTGAGCGTGAGAATATTCACTCCCCCATCGAATTTGTTACGGGCAGGGTAAAGCCGATTGTCAGCATTTTGGATAAGGCAAGTCTGAAGGACATTCCGATTGATAAATTGGGAACCGAGATTCAGGATATTGCAGGTCTTAGGATGATGTGCCAGTTTGTGGATGATATCGCACAAGTGGTTGAACTGTTACGTGGCCGCAATGATTTCGAGATCGTTGAGGAAAGGAATTATATTTCCCATAAAAAAGCAAGCGGCTACCGTTCTTATCATGTGGTCATACGTTATCCGGTCCAGACGATACATGGCGAAAAAAATATCCTTGCCGAAATTCAAATCAGGACACTCGCAATGAATTTTTGGGCGACGATTGAACATTCGTTAAATTATAAATATAAAGGCATTTTTCCGGAAGATATCCAACTGCGGCTGAAACGTGCGGCTGAAGCGGCTTTCCTGCTTGATGCAGAGATGTCGCAGATCCGGACGGAAATCCAGGAAGCACAGCGCCTTTTTTCAAGGAAGAAAGATTCTTGAACGCATGAAATAGTAAATACAAAGTTATCTAAAGGTAAGGTGGGATTACATGAAATTTGCGATTACGTCAAAAGGGGATGCAAAATCGAATACCTTGATGCAAAGGATGCGAACGTATCTCCAGGACTTTCAGTTGGACTATGACGAGGATCAGCCGGATATTGTCATTTCGGTCGGCGGTGATGGCACATTATTATATGCTTTCCACCGTTATAAGAATCGTTTGGACAAAACGGCCTTTGTTGGTGTGCATACTGGGCATCTGGGTTTTTACGCGGATTGGACGCCGGATGAAATAGAAAAATTGGTGATAGCGCTAGCAAAAACCCCCTTTCAAATTGTGGAATATCCTTTGCTGGAAACGATTGTCCGCTATCAGCATGGAGGACGTGAGGCCAGGTTTTTGGCTTTGAATGAATCGACAGTCAAAAGCGTTGAAGGCACGCTCGTGATGGATGTCGAGATACGCGGCCAGCATTTCGAAACGTTCCGCGGGGATGGTCTGTGCATCGCGACCCCATCGGGCAGCACGGCATATAATAAGGCTCTTGGGGGAGCCATCGTCCACCCATCCATCGATGCCATCCAGATCACCGAATTGGCATCCATCAATAATCGTGTGTTCAGGACTGTCGGTTCGCCGCTATTGCTGCCGGCGCACCATACGTGTATGTTCCGGCCTGTGAATGCGGTCAATTTTCAAATTACCATCGATCATTTAACCCTTCTTCAAGAGGATGTAAAGTCGATTCAGTGCCGAGTGGCTGATGAAAAGATCCGCTTTGCCAGATTCCGCCCTTTTCCATTCTGGAAAAGAGTGCATGATTCATTCATTGCTAATTAAGGAGATAAACTCATCTCATGTCAAATCAAAATTTTTCTTTGACTTGGTCGGTTCTTGAAGAGGATTCCGGATCTTTATTGCGAGAGTTTCTCAGCAAATGCGATATTTCAAAGCGGGCATTAACGGATATTAAGTTTAAAGGCGGATCTATCTTGGTGAATGGCATTATCGTCACCGTCAGGGAACGTATTGAAGCTGGTGATGTCGTGACGGTCATATTTCCCCCAGAGCTGGCAAGCGGAGGACTTTTGCCGGAACCGATCCCCCTGGATGTCAAGTATGAAGATGAATTCGTATTGGTGGTGGTCAAGCCGCCTGCCATGAATACCATCCCGTCCCGGGAGCATCCAAATGGCAGTCTGGCAAATGGCTTGGCCGGCTATTATAAGAAAACGGGAATACAGGCAACGATCCATATCGTTACAAGGCTGGATAGGGATACGTCCGGACTTGTTTTAATTGCCAAGCATCGGCATATCCATCATCTTTTGAGTGGGCAGCAAAAAATGGGCCAGGTGAAACGGAGATACCAAGCCATTTCCGAAGGGCTTGTTGCCGGGCCTGGAGGTGTGGTCGACGCCCCTATCGGAAGGAAATCGACGAGCATCATTGAACGGGAAGTCCGCAACGATGGCAGGCATGCCCGTACGTTATTCCAGGTATTGGCACACACTGCTTCCCATACATTCCTCAAATTGGAACTCCAAACCGGGCGGACGCACCAAATCAGGGTGCATATGGCTCATATCGGGCATCCCCTGGCAGGTGATGATTTATATGGAGGCAGCAGGACGGAAATCAATCGCCAAGCCCTTCATTGTTTTGAATTGAAATTTTTGCATCCCTTCACGAAGAGGATGATGTTGTTTCAGGAAGAGCTGCCTGAAGATATGAAGAATTTGCTCGAAGTGAAGTGAGAAATGGGTTTCCTTTCATCAGGACAGTGCTGGAGTAATCGAAAACAAGCGAATGAAAAACATTCATAGAAGCAAAAAAACTCACCAAGTTGGCGAGTTTTTTTGATTAATCGAAAGAAGTCCTGAATTTTTCTGCTAGGTAGGGCATGGAAGAAGGTACATCTTGAAGTTCCATTTCAGGATAACGGATCGCTGTCAATTTGCCGCCGAAGACGCAGCCGGTATCAATGTTGTATGTACGATTGACTTGTCGGGCATTTGGGACTGGGGTATGTCCATACACGATCCAGGCATCTCCTTCGTAGCACCGGGCCCAATCCTTTCTGATCGGAGAACCGTCTGGATGTTTGGAGCCGTTGATATCACCATAGAGAACGAAGGTTTTCACCTTACTGCCATATTGGCCGATATACTCCCTCCGGATGCCGGCATGCGCAATGATTAAACGGCCATCATCCAGGTGTTGATAGAGGGGGGAGCGTTCATATAATTCCATGAATTTTTTGCGGATCTTCTTTTGTTCCCGAATGCTCCGGGATTGATATTCAGCTACTGTAGTCTCCAATCCATGTGATACTTGGACCTTATTGCCCGACAAATAACGATACAGCTTATTGCAATGATTACCTGGGGCATATTTTGCAAGTTTTTGATTTATGACCAATTCATGGACAACCTCGATCACCTGGAGGGAGCTTGGGCCGCGGTCTGTCAAATCGCCAACAAATCCAAGAATCCTGCCGGAAGGATGGATTGGTATCCCGGTTTCCCACGTATAGCCCATATTTTTTGTTAGCTGCTTGAATTCGGGGAAGCATCCGTGAATGTCCCCGATGATATCGATGTTCATTAGTCACATCCTTTGTTTGTTTTGTATATGTTTATGGTATTAGTATAGTATTAATAAAAAAAATAAAATATAAACGAAGAAATTAAAAAGTGCGTTTTAGGAGGTGTATAGGTATGGAGGAGATGAAGGAACTGGAAAAAGAAAGTAAACAAACGAATCATGACCTTTTGCATGAAGCTCTTGAAACGGAGAATTTGGATAAATTCCGTACGGAGTTCCTTGACATGCATCCATATGATCAGGCTCAATTTTATACAAGCTTGTCGGACGAATCAAGGTCCATCGTTTACAGGTACTTGTCACCTGAAGAAATGGCGGACCTTTTTGAAAATATTGAAATAGAGGAAGAGGATTACGAAAGTCTGCTTGCAGAAATGAATCCTTCCTATGTAGCCGATATGCTTTCGCATATGTATGCCGATGACGCTGCAGATGTGTTGAATGAGATCAATGATGAACAGGCTGTCAGCTATTTGACGATCATGGATGATGAAGCAGCCAGTGAAATCCAGGAGCTTTTAAATTATGAGGAATCAACGGCAGGAAGCATAATGACGACGGAGTTCATCGCCATTGAGGCGAATGAAACGGCTCGTTCGGCATTGCAGATTTTAAAAAGGGAAGCCCCCCAAGCAGAAACGATCTATTATGTCTTCGTCATAGATGAAGAAAAGAGACTGTTGGGGGTGTTATCGCTCCGTACCTTGATTATCGCTGATGAAGATGCTTTGATCAGCGATTTGATGGATGACCGGGTCGTATCCGTACCTGTCTCGGAGGACCAAGAAGAGGTGGCCCGTAAAATACGGGATTATAATTTCCTCGCCGTACCAGTCGTCGATTTTCAAAATCATCTGTTAGGAATCATTACGGTAGACGACATCATTGATGTAATGGATGAAGAAGCATCCGATGATTATTCTAAATTGGCAGGAATTTCAGATCTGGACCATGTTGATAAAAGTCCGTTCTCTGCTGCGAAGAAACGGTTGCCGTGGTTGGTGATCTTATTGTTTTTAGGCTTATTGACTGCAAGTTTAATCGGTCGATTCGAGGAGACGCTCAGCCAAAAAGCGATTTTGGCCGTTTTTATTCCATTGATTGGCGGTATGGCCGGTAATACCGGTACACAAGCACTGGCAGTAGCCGTAAGAGGGATCGCAACAGGGGATTTGGAACAGGAAAGCAAATGGAAGCTGGTGCTCCGAGAGGCTGGAACCGGGCTCATCATCGGACTTACATGCGGAATATCGATCATTTTCATCGTCTATTTTTGGCAGCATGATATAATGCTTGGATTATTGGTGGGCATTTCAATTTTCATCACGCTGATTGTAGCCACGCTTGCAGGTTCGATCGTCCCGCTTCTCATGCATAAAATGAAGATCGACCCAGCTGTAGCTTCCGGACCCTTCATTACGACGATCAACGATCTGATCAGCATCCTGATTTATTTCGGATTGGCGACATTGTTCATGGGCTATTTACTGTAACTTGAAGGATGCAGGCCTCGGTGAGAAAACGGTGTTTTTATTAATGAAAATTTGATATACTGTCATTAGTAGCAGGTACTAATAACTTGTATTAAAAATAGGAGGTCACAAGATGACTTTTTCACTAGAAGGAAAAACGTTTGTCATAATGGGTGTAGCGAATAAAAGAAGTATTGCATGGGGAGTTGCCCGTTCCTTACATAAAGCAGGTGCAAAACTGATATTCACATATGGAAAAGAGCGTACGGAAAAAAGCGTAATCGAACTATCTTCCACGTTGGAAGGTGAGCCTTCCATCATATTACAATGTGATGTAACGAAGGACGAGTCTATCGTGGCATGCTTTGCAGCCATTAAGGAAAAGGTAGGCATCATCCACGGTGTCGCCCATTCGGTCGCTTTTGCGAACAAGGAAGAACTGGACGGAGAGTTCGTCAACACAAGCCGTGAAGGATTCTTGCTTGCCCACAATATCAGTTCTTTCTCTTTAACGGCTGTAGCCAAAGCAGCGAAAGATCTCATGCCTGAAGGCGGCAGCATAGTCACGATGACGTACCTTGGCGGTGAACGCGTCATGCCGAACTATAATGTAATGGGTGTGGCTAAGGCTTCGCTTGAAGCCAATGTCCGTTACCTATCAAGCGATCTTGGCAAAGATAACATCCGTGTGAATGCCATTTCGGCCGGCCCGATCCGTACGTTATCGGCCAAAGGGGTCCGTGACTTCAATAGCATTCTGAAGAAGATTGAGGAAGAGGCACCTCTTCGCCGCACAACGACTCCTGAAGAAGTCGGCGATACGGCCCTCTTTTTATTAAGTGATATGTCCCGCGGCATTACCGGCGAAAATATCCATGTCGATTCTGGATATCATATTATGGGGTAATGACAGCAAATCCAAAAAGGGATTCGGAATGAAAACATTCCGGATCCCTTTTTGATTTTTCTCAAGCATTTTTAGCGGGGGCTATCTTAAATCAAACCGCTCTTTAAAGTCCGCTTGAACCTGGCTCCTTGATGAAGCTGGTGTTGCAACCACAATGAGGAGGACTAACTATAAAGAAAGGGAGCGAGATACTCTCTCAATAGAATGCGGGACAAAAGGAAACCTCCACTGCCGTGGCCGGACGTGGCCTTAATATAGGAGTGGCAAGAAATGGTCGTAGTCCTATTCCGTCAATATGTCAGCAAACGGGGCTCCAGCTTATTCTTCATTAAACCATAAAAAGCAGGGAAGATGAATTCTCCCTGCGCAGCCTCTTATTTATCCAAGAAATGTGATTGGAAAAATTCCAATTGATAGTCCAATGTTAGAGGGTCATTGAATATAAACTCGTTACCATTTGCTTCGAATACATGATTTTCTTTCACTGCAGGCATTTGTTTGTAAACATCGGTGTTTTGAAAAGAGTTATCTTGATCCCTATATTTGCTAATGATCAAATAGTCGCCGACATATTGGGGCAGTACTTCCAAGGAAATCGAATAATAGCCTTCCTTATGGACCATTTCCTTTACTTTGTCGGGCATTTTTAATCCCATTTCTTGATAGAGGACCTCGGTGCCCCTTCCCCAATTATCTCCAAACACAGCAAGCTGCTTATCATAGCTTTCCACCACTGTAACGGTAGCATCTTCCCCGATTTTTTCTTTAATTTGCTTTCCGGCTGCCGCCGCACGTGATTTATAATCATCAATCCAAGCTTGTGCTTCTTTTTCCTTGTTCAGCAGCTTACCGATTTCCAAATGCTGTGATAAATAATCCACTTTACCGTATGTATAAGTTACAGTAGGGGCAATTTCCTTCAACTTATCCAAATTTTTGGTAGTGCTTGCACCGATGATCAAATCTGGATCCAATTCGATTATTTTTTCCAATTCATCTTCTGATACCGATTGTACGTCTTTTAATTTTTTTTTGAACCTTGGGTTCATTTTGGACCAAGGTTCTACACCAACTAAATTTACTCCAAGTGACATGACATCTCCCGCATAAGATGCTAAAACGATAACCCGTTTTGGGTTTGCAGGGACCTCAATCGCACCATTTTCCGACTGATAGGTAATCGTATTTTTTTTGTTTTTTTCGCTCGATGTTTTTTCAGTGGCTGCATTGCCGCAGGCACTGACTAAAAGCGTAAAGATGAAGACGATGGGTAAAAGTATTTTTTTCAAAATGAAGTTCTCCTTATAGTAAAATATTTTTTGCCTTGTGGATCCTGCCGAAGGTTTCCTTTCTCTAAAAAGTGTTTGTTCACCAATAGATGAGAATGATAATCAATAACAATTAAAGTTTAATCTTCATTTTCAATTAAGTCAATGTTAAAAAATTATTATCCCGACGTCCTATGCTTGGCTGAAACCGATTATTCCGCGGTCACATCTTACGCATAAAAAAAGCTTATTTTCATATAAATGATACATAGAGCAGATATTCCATTGTCTAGACACAATCAGCTTAAACCTGCTTTCAGCCCTATTGGGGCCAATGAAAAAGGAGGAGGGGCATCATATGGACGTGAAGAAAGTCGATCTGCCTTGTGCTATCGGGAAACGAACCGTATATGACATGAAGGGCCATAAGCCATTTAATGAAAAAAATATCAGCACGTCATATAGTGCCGAGGAATTGGTGGAGCTATTGTCCCGACTCCCAGCCTTTGCACCCAAGCCCGTTTGTAAATTCATCATCAATGGCCGTACATTATTTGGGAAATTGGAATATAAAAAGAAATCCGATTTGTATATAAGGCATAAATTTGGGAAAAAGGTTGTTCAATACGATATGAAGCAGCTGCAGTCTGTCGATATTCTGAAATATTAAGGAGGAAGAACATGGCAGAGAGGAATGACGATAAACAATCCAAGCCGCTTTTATATGTCGATTCATCAAAGATTTCCGATCAGCGAGGAAATATGCAAACGGATTTCCGGACGAAAAAGAGTACGGCTCCTGATACCGTTGAGCCAGAGCTTCAGGAAGAACAGCATGGGGAGCAAGAACAAAAGGAAGAAAAAGTAGAAGAAGTTAAGCGTGAATTCGGTGTATATGATGCCATGAAGGAAATCGAAACGGAAATGACCGCGATCAGGAACATAACCAATCAATATATTCCTGTGCAAACGCCATCCGAGCAGACGGAGCCCCCTCAACAAGCAGAAAAGGAAACGGTAAAGCCAGTAAAGAAAAAGCGGAAAAAAATCGAGAAAAAAGAATCTTCTCGCGATATCATAACGCGATTATCCCAACATCAAGGATTCCCGAAGCCATTGTGTGAAGCGGTAATGAACGGAGAAACGCTTCGGTTCCACGTATTGGGGATTAAGGGGGAATCGGTGAAGATTAAAAGGGGCAACCGTATTCACTTTGTCGCTCTTCCTGATATCATCGATGCCAAAATAATTGAAGAACCGAAGTGAAGGGGGCAATAGAGAATGTTTCTCCCGCATAATGAGTTCACCTTGTTTGTACTATTAGGATTGGCCTCCTTCAGGCTGACACGATTGATTGTATTCGATAAAATCATGGAGCCGCTGCGCCGCCCTTTTTTTAAGGAAATAGAGGAAAAGAATGCAGAAGGCGAAGTGGAAATATATTTGCTTCCCAAAGAAAAGGGATTACTTGGCTGGGGAGGACAGTTGCTTAGCTGTTTTTGGTGCGTGGGTGTCTGGGTCAGCCTTTTTTTGGTATTCCTGCACCTGCAAAGTTGGTTCATAGGGGACATAGTGGTGTTGATTCTTGCCGTAGCGGCCGTAGGAGCGATCATTGAGGTCATAATCAGTAAAATTATGGACATTTGATTGGAAACAACTTGTCTCTTCATTCATATAGTAAGTTATAGACTTTAAAGGAGGCGTCATAACTTGAATAAGAAGCAGAGCCCATGGACTTATGCCAAACCGGTGAAAAAGGATCAGCCAATCAAAATCAAGAAAGACTGTGGCTGTAATAATAATAATAATAAAAATAAAGGCTATTACTGAGTAGAAAAACCTTTCCGTTTAGGGAAGGTTTTTTTATTTCCTAATCCTACCATTCATAAAAAAACCATTAAACAAGAAAATACTAATAGAACGATTAATTAGGATGTGATTCTTTTGTTCAGGAAAAGAAAATATGTGTATCGCAGCTGGATGCTCCTTTTGGTTGCTTTGTGTATGCTGACAGCCTGCAGCAGCCAAGGAGACGGGAAAACGGAGAATCTGGCTCTGATTAAACGGACGAATCCCAAGCCGATGGATATCATCAATGGGATGGATGAAGAAGATGAAAAAGGCCTGATCTCAAAGGTGAAGGAAACGGTAGCAAATGAAGATACGATTTATGACGTTATCGTGGTGAAAAATGAAAAAAAGATTATCGTCGCTTATAAAGTCAAACATTTACAACGTTTCCATATGAAGAAGATTGAAAAGAATGTGACCCAACACCTGGAGGAAAGATTCCCGAAGTATGATTTCATCGTATCGAGTGATTATAAAATCTTTTTGGAATCTTTAAGGTTGAATGAGTTCCTTAAGAAAGAAAACGTTCCTGAGAAAAAGGCACGGAAGAAGTTCAAGGAAATTGAAGAACTTCAAAAAGAATTGATTTAGAAAGCGAGGTTCAGAACGATGAGCGGCAAGGAGAAAACGACTCCCCAACAGGATGCATATAAACAGCTTCAAGGAAAGCATGAAATTAAAAGACCGATAGTGAAGAATTGTTTGAAGGCTTTTTTGGTAGGAGGGATCTTCTGCATGGTGGGACAAGCGATTTCTTACTTTTATATTTACTTTTTCAACTTTACCGAACAGACAGCTGGAAGTCCAACCACTGCGACCATGGTATTCCTGGCCCTATTGATGACAGGCTTCGGCTTCTACGATCGGATTGGGCAGTTCGCTGGGGCAGGAAGTGCAGTCCCGGTTACCGGGTTTGGTAATGCAGTCATTTCAGCGGCCATCGAACATAGGACCGAGGGGTTCGTGTTAGGGGTCGGATCGAATATGTTCAAATTGGCAGGCTCGGTCATTTTATTTGGAGTATTTTCAGCCTTTGTCGTGGCGTTGATTAAAACGATTTATTTAATGATTGGGGGCTAAAGGGTGTTAAAAGGAAAACAAACATGGATGTTCGCCAATAAACCAGTCATTTTGGAAACAGGAGTAACAGGCGGGCCGTTTGAAGCAAATGGCGAAATCGCGGGCGACTTCGATATTTTGTACGGAGATTTGTGGATGGAGAAGGATTCGTATGAGAAGGCCCATCGCCACTTGATGGAGAAGGCTGTGGAACTTGCATTGGAAAAAGGAGAAATTGAAAAGGAGCAGGTGCAGTTTTTCTTGGCGGGTGATTTAATTAACCAGATTACCCCAACAAGTTTTGCGGCAAGAACGCATGGCATCCCCTACTTCGGGTTGTTTGGGGCGTGCTCCACTTCAATGGAGGGGCTTGCATTGGCTGCCTTCATCACAAATTATGGCGGGGCGAATTACGTGCTGACAGGGGCCTCGAGCCACAATGCAGCCGTTGAAAAGCAATTCCGCTATCCGACTGAATATGGAGGGCAAAAACCTCCTACAGCTCAGTGGACGATAACGGGAGCGGGGGTGGCACTGGTCGCTCCGAATGGAAGCAGGCAAGGCGAATACCCGCATGTGGTTTCGGCCACGATCGGCAAGGTCATTGACATGGGGCTGAAGGATCCGTTCAATATGGGGGGAGCGATGGCCCCGGCTGCCGTCGATACGATCCTTGCCCATTTCAAAGATACGGGATTGGGTCCGGATGATTATGATTTGGTCATTACCGGTGATTTAGGGCAAGTGGGCAGGGAAACCGCCCTGGATTTATTAAAACAAAAGGGATGTCAAATCAATCAGGAAAAATTCAAAGATTGCGGCTTGATGATTTTTAAAAAGGACCAGCCCGTTTTAGCGGGCGGCAGCGGCGCGGGATGTTCAGCAGTGGTTTTATATGGACATATCCTCAATCAAATGATTTCAGGTCATTATAAAAAAATCCTGCTGGTTGCTACTGGGGCATTATTGTCGCCGTTATCGGTCCAGCAAAAGGAAACAATTCCGTGCATTGCTCATGCGGTATCCATCGAGTATGGGATGAATTCATGAAAAAGGAGAGATTTGGATGTTAGCGATGTTTTTTTGGGCCTTTGTCATCGGTGGATTGATTTGTGTAGTCGGCCAGCTTCTTTTTGATGTTGCTAAGCTGACACCAGCACATACGCTAAGTTTATTCGTTGTAATAGGGGCGGTTCTTGGCGGGTTTGACTTATATGAACCGCTTGTTGACTTTGCAGGCGCAGGAGCAACGATACCGATCGTTTCATTTGGGAATTCCCTTGTGAACGGTGCGATGATGGAATCCGAAAAACATGGCATCGTCGGCGTACTAACAGGAATGTTTGAAATCACGAGCTCCGGTATCTCGGCAGCCATCATCTTCGGATTTATCGGGGCTTTGGTTTTCAGGCCAAAGGGATAGGATCGGAAATGGGCAGCCTGGACTAGGACATGGCCTATACATATTTGTCCAGACCTACATATGTTATCAGTAAGCTTTTAGCGAAAGCGAGGTGATATAGTATGTTTGGTTTCGGTGGCTACGGTTGCTGCGGCAACAGCGGTTATGGATATGGCGGCAGTTATGGCGGAGGCTACGGTGGTGGCGGTTCTACGTTCGCGATAATCGTTGTGTTGTTTATCCTATTGATCATTGTAGGGGCTTCTTTCTGCTAAAGTAAATGGAATAGGCAGAAGAAGCCTATTCCATTTCTTTTTATTTTATCGGCCTTGCACCATTTTCTGTTTAAACCATAGGATAGGTACAGAAAAGGGAGGGGCTTAGGTATGGATAATAACTTTTTTAAAAACATAGAAGGTAAAACGGGCGTGAATATGAAAGATGTATTGGAATTGGCAAACTCTCTACAAGGGGCCAACTTCAAAGATGAAACAACCGTCAGGAATGTCATTAAACGCGTTTCAAAAATAGCGAACAAACCGGTCAATAAGGAAACGGAAGACAAAATCGTCCATTCCATCGTAGCTGAAGGCAATAAACTCGACTTTGGGACGATTTCCAATATGATAAATAAAAAATAATGAATCAAGGCCTGCTATAGATGCAGGCCTTTTTCATATGGCTGAATCCTGCCTTCTGCCATGAAAACAAGGTAAGGTCAGAGCTTGAGGAAGCGTGATGGATGTGCGGTCCGTCCGCGTCTTGTTTGCAGGATGGAAAGGTAAAGATCCGTTTTGGCTCTTGTCGCTGCAACATAAAGCAGTCGTCGTTCCTCCTCAAGAGGGGCAAGCTCCCCTTTTCGATAGGATTCAAGTGCGAAATCATGTGGAATGCTGCCATCGACTGCAGCAAGTACATATACGGTCTTATATTCAAGCCCTTTGGAACGGTGTACGGTGGTAAGCTGTATGGCATCCTTGAAATGTTTCGAGAGCTGTTTAATTTCTTGGACCATGGCTGTCATATGGTCGACATGCTCAAGGAAAGCGGCGACTGTGGGAAAACGGTTGGCTGCCACCTTTAGGTCGCGAATGTCATCGGAGCCTTTTTCCAGATTCGCTTCGTTGCCCCGTTTTTTAACATAATCCTGGTAGCCCAAGTCCTTTTCGATGATTTCCAAAGCAACCAGCGGCGACATAATCTTTAAAGAACGGATTTGCCCTGGAATCGTTTTTAATTTTTTTTCTTGGAAAGCATGACCTGTCTTGATGTAAGCAAATGCATCGATATAATCACAGTCCTGCAATATGGTTTGTGCTTTTAATTCCTGCAAAATGCTTTGCCTTAAAAATAATGAGGAAAGAACATCCGCTGCTGCCTTGCTATCATGAGGAAACAAACTTAAGCGCATGAAGGCCAGCATGCCGCGTATGACCCTGCGCTGATAAAAGGAATCTGCATCTTTTTCGATTACAAATGGCAGGTTGGAAGCGGCCAGTCTTTCAAATATGGCCCTGGACATTGTGTGTGTCCTGTATAATACGGCAAAGTCCCCGGGATTTGCTCCTTTGGCGATTTTTTCTTGAATATCATTAACGATCATCGTTGCTTCCAATTCCTCATCATATGGATAAAATAATACTGGCGGATTTCCTGAATCATGCTGTGCCCGCATTTGCTTCTCCATCCGATTCTGGTTGCGCTTGATCAATCGATTCGCAGTGGCGACGATTTGATGGGAAGAGCGATAATTTTCGGTTAGCTTGACAACTTGGGATCGAGGGAAGTCATGATTGAAATTCAGGATGTATTTCGGATCGCTCCCCCTGAAGGAATAGATCGATTGATCATCATCTCCAACCGCACACACATTTTTTGATTCGGAAGAAAGGAGTTTTATCAATTCATATTGAACTTTATTGATATCCTGAAATTCATCCACCAAGAAATACTGAAATCGTTGCTGGTATTTCTTTAAAAAATCGGGGTGATTTTTTAAGAAGACATAGCAGCCGACAAGCATATCATCAAAGTCATATTTTCCTGTTTGCTTTTTATACTCTTCATATTTCTTATATAAGAATAAACAGGATTTCTCCCACTCGTCATCAGGTTGAATATCTTCGGGGAAAGCCAATGAGTTTTTCCAGAGCCCGATTTGCTGGAGTGCTTGATCGTATGCAAATTCCTTATCATCAAGTTCCATTTCCCGACCAGCCTGTTTCAAGATCTTTTCTTTTTCCCATTCCCATTTCAATAGCAAATCGCGCTGCCATTTGGATGGTTCGTGAAAAATCAGGATTTTATAAAAAATGCTATGAAAGGTCCCGCTCACAACTTGGGAAACGAGGGAGGGCGTCATATTAGGATAACTGAGCAGCCGCTGCTGCATCTCCTTAGCTGACTTTGCGGTAAATGTCACGAGCATGATGCTTCTTGGATCGATTTTCTTCACCGTAAGCATGTAGGCAGTACGGACCGTTAATACCCGGGTTTTCCCGCTGCCTGCTCCTGAAAGGACAAGAATGGGTCCTTCGATCGTTTTTACGGCTTTAAGCTGTTCTGCATCTAGTACGACCCCGCAAGAGGATAATTCCTGGAAATATGGTTCCTCTAATTGTGCCAGGGAGGCGGTTTTATGTGAATATTGCGGATTTCCCGTTACCTGCCGGCTTCTAAGGAAAGGCTCCGTAATGGTTTTTGTTTCGGTTATGGTTCGAGACTTGGGGATCTTAAATCCATTCTGTTCCATATATTCTAATGGCTTGTCCTGATTCATTGGTTCGGAATATGGCATTACACAGGGTGCCTGCGATGGGTCACTATGATAAAAATAGGGCGTTTCATGAATGCCAATGAATAATTTAACGGGCTTTTGACAAACGATGCAAGAAAGCTGATCACGTTTCCCTTTTTCGAATAGTGTCTGCAGCTCACCAGCTGAAACGGTATGTATATGTACAATTTCATTGCCAGATTTTGCTTGATTCATATAAATGGATACCTCTAATCTATTAAAAATATCGGCAATACCCATCATACCAGAAGATGAGGAAAAAAGAATGTGGAAATGGTGTTTACCTCTCACCCTGGGCGGGTATTTAAATGACAGCATACGTACATGAAAAGGAGGGTAAACCATGGGATACATAGCGCCGGTCACACAATTTGATTATATTCAATATGCCAACAGGACGGTCGAAGCTGCAGAGAAAGTAAGAATTGTTAAAGGCACGACGCCCATTCAACCCATCCGTTTCACTCAGGTATTAGAGGAGGAAATGGGGAGTTTTGAAGGATTCAATCAAGTTCATCAGCGTACCCATGAAAGAACGGCAGGAGCGGGCACATATAAAAAGCAATTGGCCATGAGGGCCAGCAACCAGCTGACTGCTGCAATGACGGGAAAGGGAGTCTACTTAAACGTTATGGTCTAGAATGCCATGAAATACAAAAGAGGACACGTGAGTGTCCTTTTTGTGTTGATTTCTTAAAGGATGTCTATTTCAACGATTAGAGCTAACAATAGTTGTAGTAATAGTTGGATGTTAAGAGCGATTTGTGCATCCGTTGTCGTAATGTCGATATCACGGCTGTTCTCAACAATTGTTTTTTGACGCGTGATTTGTTTGACATTAGAGGATTGGATCAATTCTTGAGTGATTCTTTCGGCATTATCTGCATCTGCGATGGAAATGCTTACGATGACCGCAATTGCAGCTTGCAATGCAGCTTGAAGAGAAAGGGCAGCTTTAACATCTGTTGAAGTGACATTTACATTACAGGAATCTTTAATGTAAATAAGTTCTTCGGAAAGCTGAACTTGATTATTATCCTGTCTTGCCTCTTGGTCAATCCTTGTGTCATCGTTGCCGTTACAAAATCCTGTCAGGGGGTGGTTGGAAGCGGAATCTAGAGCTGACCAAGATCTGTCACAGCTTTCATGTGTGTTACAGTTGCTACGGTATACATTTTGGTTCATGTCGTTTTTTCCTCCTTAGGTTTTATTCCCTATTAAAATATGCTTCGATGATTATTCTGGTTGGACGAATAAATCAATTAATTCGTCTATTTTTTTAAATATTTCGGAAA
This sequence comes from Peribacillus simplex, assembly GCF_001542915.1. Taxonomy (GTDB): domain Bacteria; phylum Bacillota; class Bacilli; order Bacillales; family DSM-1321; genus Peribacillus; species Peribacillus simplex_B. The sequence goes on from NZ_LNNH01000035.1 coordinate 26,476, forward strand.
AGTATCGATGTGTGGGGATGAATGATAAAGAAGCTGGAGTTTCAGAATGAAATGTAAGTGCTGCTATGTCTTGGTTAATTTAATTCTCGCCAGCAAGTAAGGTTTGATTAGCTGATATGGTCAATCATTTTTTTTTGGAATCCGTGAATTTATTATGAATGGAATTCGTAACTGGATTAACATCGTGTTCCGTGATGTTTTTTTCCTGGTTTATGAGAATTTGCGATTGCTCCTGTAAATAGCGAATGGTTTCTTTTAAGTTGTTTCTCTCTTTTTCAGTTAGATCAACTTTCTCCTTTTTGAAACCATGTTTTCTCATTGTCCTTGAAACAAGTAGCTCCATTAATCTTTTTTGCGACTCCTCCAGGTTAAATTCATTGTTACCCATAAAATTATCCCTCCTTGTTGCTTTCTATATATAGACTATGTATTTTTGCGGAGATTGCCATTGAACGGAAAGGGTTTTTTATAAAACGATCATCAAGGAAGATGAAACAAACAAAAAAACGCTGTCCATCAGATGACTGAAGGGACAGCGTTTTGGTATCATGATAAAGTTTTTATCATCGTTTTATGAGGAATGCCAGCATCCATGAATTCATCGGACACAATCTCATATCCTAATTTGGAATAAAACGGTATGGCGTGAACTTGCGCATCAAGCTTCAATTGATGCATTCCCTGCTGGATGGCGTATTCCTCGATTGCGTTCATGATCATGGCACCGGCCCCATTTTTCCTGCCTGTTGCCAGGACACAGATGCGTTGGACTTTACCGATGTTGTCGATGTCCCTTAAGCGGCCTGCACCGACTGGCTGTTCCTGCTCATTATATAAGACGAAATGCGTGGAAACGTCTTCGTATTGATCGATTTCTTCTTCAATCGGCACATTTTGTTCTTGAACGAATACTTGCCTTCGAATCATATACGCTTTTTCACGCTCTTGGCTGTTTTCGGCAATTTTTACAAACACGGCTTTATTCAGCTCCTAACCTAAATGTTTCGTATACCGTCCAGGCACCGTCCTCTAGCTGATACAACAGATGAATCCGCTTCACTTCTTCTTCATGGCTGACATCAAGCATGCTTAGCTGACCTAAAACATCGGAATGTTCATTATCGGATAAATCTTGGGCGATGGTGATGTGCGGCACGAAAGCATATTCATTTTCACTTTTTATGAAACTCTCATCGTTCAGCGCCTCATGCAGCTCCTGAAGCCCTTCGGATAGCTCCACCTTGAAATAGATCGTATTGCTTACCGGTTGGAAGGACTTCGCTTTCGTCACATTCATCGTAAAAGGCCTGCACTTTTGGGCAATGTCTTTTATTTGGTCAGCAATCGCCGAAATTTCCATGTCCGTCGCTTCAAACGTTGGCTTAAGCGTCAGGTGCGGTGGAATGAACGCATACTTCGTATCATATCTCTTTCGATAGGAGTTAGCTAAGTCTTGAAGTTTCTTTGTAGGGAAAATGGCAACACCGTATTTCATAAATAAAACCTCCTGATATTTATAATGGTTGTATGGTGGCTGGATATGTTGTGGAGAAACCTATTACAGGTTAGAACATTTCCAGCAGTGCTCTTTTTAAATCTGCCTGCCAATATTTCCAGGTATGATTACCTTCAAATTCTTCATAGAAGCACGGAAATCCTTTTTGGTTCAATAATTGATGCAATTTCCTGTTGGGCTCTATGAAATTTGCCCGATTCCCATCAGTCGTTGGTACGTCGGTTTCATCAGTCCCGATCACATGATAAAGTTCGAGTAGATGCGGATCCTCAAAGTTGCGTACAGCCTCCATCACGGCTTCATTGGCCAGGGGCGACTGCATGATGCACTTCCCGAATGTGTGCGGATACTTCAGGGCGGCCAATAATGAAACAGTACCGCCAAGCGAGTCGCCTATCAGGGCGCGGCCATGTCCCATTTGATAGGTCGGAAATTCTTCATCCAGAAACGGGACAAGTTCATGGGCAAGGAAACGTATGTATGCAAGGTGCTGTTCCCCGTCTGGATGATATTTGCTTCTGCGGTCAAAACGATCTTTATAGGGAATGCCCACAACGATTATATTCTCGATTTCATCGTTACCCAATAATTCATCGGCTACACGGCCGATTCGGCCCATTTGAAAATAATCACGTCCATCCTGAGCAATTACAAGCGAATATTTATACAATGGTGAATAATTAGCAGGCAAGTAAACAAGCAGTTCCAATTCCTCCGCCAGCGCTTCACTTTTAAACATGTACTCTTTAATTGTGCCTTTGCGTAAACTCATTTCCCGCACCTCGATGATCATTAATAATGAAATACTTATTACTTAGTTATTTTATCATAGCCTTGCGAGATTTTCCCGTCCCAAGAATTTGGAATAAAAAATTTTCTTTATATTTTCTAAAAATTTAGAAAATTTAATGCTATAATACAAGGATATCTATCCATCATACTATAAAAAAGGTGGGGAATTAAATGGCAGATGTACACGTACACAGCAGGGAAGTAACAAAGGCGGCAAAGCGCCTCTTAATGGAACGCGGCGTCAGTGTGGAAGCCATAGCGAAAATCGTTTACGAATTGCAGATTCCATACAAAGCCGATCTCGAATTGGAGGAATGCATCCGCAGCGTCGAGCGTGTCCTATTGAAAAGGGAAATACAGCATGCGATTCTAGTCGGTGTGGAGCTTGATAAACTGGCAGAGCAAAAGAAGCTTTCCGAACCTCTTCAATCCATCGTTGAATCCGATGAAGGCTTGTTCGGCGTCGATGAAACCATCGCATTCGGTGCAGTCCTCGGATACGGAAGCATTGCTGTCACGACATTTGGCCACTTGGATAAAAATAAAATAGGCGTCATCCACGAGCTCGATAAGAAGCAGGAAGGAGTTGTCCATACCTTCCTGGATGATATCGTTGCAAGCATTGCCGCGAGTGCCGCCTCAAGATTGGCCCATCGCCTGAGGGATGAAGAAGAATCGTTGACGGAAAGGGAAAAGGACATCCAGGAAGAAGAAGAGTTAATCGGATGAATCCTATGGGTCATGCGGACTCATCCGGATCGATCGTATTTTGCCTTGATGAGGCGGGCAGAAAGGATATTATTCATTTTGAACGTCCGTTTCGTCTGCCTCAGAAAACAGAAAGCATGAATATGGCCTGGATATATTTCTAGAACCTGGATTTTCCGTTGTGTAATCTTTCCTTGCTCCGAGAGGTAAATGATCTCCAGAGGAACCTTTTCTTCCATATGCTTGCGAAGGATATATTTCATTTCCGATCGCCCCTTTGCTAACTTACTTGGTTTTAATCATTATATGCGAACGTACGTTTTTTATGCAAGTGAAAAAGGAACATTTGTTCGTTTTTGTGAAAAATGAAATAAAATTAAAACTTTTTTACTATAATGCGTTGACTTTTCACCAAAAAAACTTATAATAAATTATGTACTTAAGTAATTCACACGCAAGCTTATACATACGACTTGTTAGCTCAGTGGGAGAGCACTTCCTTGACAGGGAAGGGGTCGTGGGTTCGAATCCCTCACAGGTCATCAACTAACAAAGGCTCAAATCCTTGATATAATAAGGGTTTGGGTCTTTTTTTTGTATGTTTCCCATTAATTCCTTATGAGGGTGTCAAATACTTACGATAAACACAAGTTATTCTTGAATCAACTAACAAGGCACAATATTGAAGGAGAAAATCATGAGTTATCTCGGAGAGTATTTGAACATGCCGCCAACAATTGACAAGCTCCATACATTAAAGAAGGAAATTGAAAAAGAAGGCTACTCCTTAAGTGATTTATCGCTTTATTTAGAATTTGACTTCTCCCCTTATGAAACTACTCTCTATGATGTCATTACTTTTGCCAGTACAGGCGTTGACGGCATACATTTCGGATTTCTAACTGACTTCGGTAGAGTATCTGATTTAGAGAATGCGTTCGTCGTTTGTATTAGTCCCATGGATTTTGATACACATATCAAGATTGTAGCAAGAAATATTAGGGAGTATCTTAGCTTGGTTTGTACGATGAAAGATGCCTTAAGTATATCTAACTTTAATATCTTCGAAGAAGAAGAACAGTATATTCAATATCTTCAAGAACAAAATCAAGTAAAACCTGAAGATAAGGAATTTGAAGAAGAAGCAAAATATGTAGTGGAGAAGATATTAGACGCGTTTGGAAGCGAATCAATCGAGGATGTCTATCATTATGTAGAGATAAAAGTAAGGGAACAAAGAGCACAACAAACCATTTTTCCCACTCTTGATGGGTTAGGCATCATACCTGTAGATAACGTGACGAGCAGCCATATCCTATATAAACTTGAAAAAGATATGACGATTGACTTGGCAGAAATGAAAGCCTTTTTTTATTCTGCAACAACAGAAAGTAAACTGGCTTTCATCAGAGATGTCCAATTCACTTATTTAATTACAAATGGTATAGCGTTAAAGGAATTGGTCATTCAAGAAATGATTAAATTGGGTTTACAGGATGAAGTGGATAGATTATACGTGTTTTAGGCCTTTTTTTCTTGCCTAATTGACACCTTTGGGCGTAACATGCCAAAAATGCTTAGGGGTTACTTGCAGAGGGATTCATTTGGGGATCGGACTTCGGCAAACAAAAGGGACGCTCATTATTGAGGTCCCTTTTTCAAAATGCGTTAAGGTAATGAAGTTTTATATTGTTCCATTAAATCACCTGCATATAAGCTCGTTAACATTAAGAAAATGGCAAGTCCAAGGTATAAGGAGAACCAGATCACTTTTGTTTTGAGACTTGATGAGTAATAGGATTTCTCTTTGTCCCTGATTTTCGTTTGTTCTTGCACTTCTTTAAAAAACGTTGCTGCAATTCGTTCATAGGTGCCTATATTTTCAAAATCGGTCGGTCCGTACTGGTATTCATTCGAATTAGCAGCATCAAGTAAGGATCTATAAATAGTTAATTTTACCTCGGTCCGTTGTTTTTCTTTTAGCTTATCATCATCGAATAGCGGGATATGCCAACTCTTCATTTTGTTAAGCTTTCCATGCAGCCGACTTAATTCCATATTCCAAATATTGACGAGGCGAATTTTTTCTTCTTCTGTTGCAGCTGCAAATTCCTCTAGCTGTTCCATACCAAATTGATTGGATTCGATTACGCTATCTCTTTGATTTATGGTTATCTCGCTGCGGAATTCGTTCCACCATTTAGAGATTCCTAATATGAAGAAAAGAATTAATAACGGATTGGGGCGGAAGAACATATATACGACCATTCCGATAATCCCGACTACCCAAAGTTTTGCAGAGATGACTCCTACAATACGTCCCCCATCAAGAGGATGCACAGGCATTAGATTGAACAGATTAATCATGGCTCCAAGGGTAATGACCAAAAGCCAAAACGGATTTTCCGTCACCAAAAATAAGGGGATGGCTGGTAAGAATGCTACTGTACCTAACAATGGTCCTCCAAATGCAAGATAAGCTTCTTGGTTAGCATTCTTCGGTTCTTCTTTAAGGGCAATTAACGCTCCGACAAACGGGAAGAAAATGGCACTGGATGTTTTGATGCCCTTTCGCTTAGCCGCAAGTAAATGGCCCATTTCATGGATATAAATAAGGTAGACTAAGGCTGCAGCAAATTTCCAACCGTAAACCAACGCATACGCTCCCAGTGAAACGAAAATAGATAAGAGAGAACCCACTTTTGCTACTTTCAATAGCGCAAGCAACCACTTTATTTTCCCGAGGAAAAACAACCCGATTGCACCTAAACTTACCCATCCTTTATTCAATGTAGATTCTTTCAAAACGTACCTCCTAGAGTATATGGGAAAACAAATGATCCCGGTGATACTCTTCTTATTGATTTATCCACTTTTAATATCCTTATTATAGCTTATTTTTTCTTTGCCTTTAGGAGTATTTGCCTGAAAATATCAACTTCCAAATCTTTTTTTATTTAACAATCACCATAGAAACGGAAAGTATGGGCGAGTGATAATCGCCTATGTGTCAGTGTTTTATTGAATGATAAAGAACCAGAGCGGTGGTTTTGACAGGGGAAAGCGCAAAAAAGTGATTTGTGACGGTGGCTCGTCCGTTGCAGGGCATCAGCCTCTTTGGTACACTATGCAGAAGTGCATTATTCTTTGATTGGGAAATATTACGTTCCGATTTGCATTGTGGTATTTCGTTTTCGGGGCACATAATAAATGACAATGATGAAAACTTAAATATGTAAAGAAGCGTTTCTAAGGAAAAATCATATGTTCCCTCATACAGCAGGCGTGTATGGGGGCTTATATTTTATCAGGTTTTTTGTCCGGATAGCTTTACAGTAGGAGGAAGCAATGAACAATTATAAGCTGACCATTCAATATGATGGCGGACGCTATAGGGGCTGGCAACGGCTGGGCGATAGTGACGATACGATTCAAGGGAAAATAGAAAATGTATTAACGGAAATGGCAGGGGAGAAAATCGAAATCATTGGATGCAGCAGAACGGATGCCGGTGTTCATGCTTTTGCCCAGATTGCCAATTTCAAGATCGCTGGAAATTTGACAGAATCAGAAATAATGAACTATTTGAATAGATATTTGCCCCAAGATATAAGCATCAAAGAGGTCATGTTAGTTCCTGATCGTTTTCATGCCCGTTATAATGCTAAGGACAAAACCTATTTATATAAGATCTGGAACGAGAGGTATACGAATCCGTTCATGAGAAAGTACAGTATGCATGTTGAGGAAAGCTGGATATAGAAAGAATGAAAAGGGCGTGTCAATATTTTATAGGTGCCCATGATTTCACTGCTTTTTCAAATGCAAAGTCCAAGAAAAAATCAATGGTGCGTGAAATATATGTGATTGATATAGTGGAAAATGCCGGATTCATCGAAATTAGTGTGCGTGGGGATGGTTTTCTTTATAATATGGTTAGAAAGATGGTCGGGACGCTGATAGAGGTCGGTCTTGGTGAAATAGACGCTGAGCAAATCCCGGGCATTCTGGAGTCGAAGGAAAGAATCCAAACGGGCCGTATGGCGGATGCCGGCGGGCTGCATTTAGTAAAGGTTGATTTTTAGACAGGATATGGCTGGACTGGTTGTCTGGAGAAAATGGTTGAAAAAGTGAAGAAACAGGGAAGAATGGTAAAGTTGAATAGCACGAAGGAAGGGGAGATTTTCATGAGGTTAGCTGGAAAGAAAATTATCAGTCTTGTGCACCATGATTTTGAAGATTTAGAGCTCTGGTATCCGATCTTACGATTGAAAGAAGAGGGTGCGATCGTCCATCTTGCTGGGGAGAAGGCGAATGAAACGTACATTGGCAAATATGGTGTACCCGCCGTATCCGATTATGATTATGGCAGCATTGAAGCGGAAGATTATGATGCGATTCTCGTACCGGGCGGTTGGGCCCCTGACAAAATTCGTCGGTTCCCTGAAGTGATTTCACTTATTCAAAGCATGGAAGAAACAAAAAAACCGATCGGGCAAATTTGCCATGCTGGCTGGGTGCTGATCTCCGCAAAAATTCTAGCTGGCAAGAATGTAACAAGTACACCTGGCATTAAGGATGATATGGAAAATGCCGGAGCAACCTGGATTGACGAAGCTGTCGTAGTCGATGGAAACCTAGTATCAAGCAGACGCCCGCCTGATCTGCCGGATTACTTAAGGGAATTGATAACGGTGATAGAAAAACGTTGATGCAATTTTGATGAAAAGGCCAATCGAACGGAACGGAAGGCAAACCCGAAAGCGGGTTCGCCTTCCGTTTTTTCTTTATGAAAAGTCCCGATGTTCATGCAACGACCGATATGGGCAACTCATGGTTTTAACATATTCTTCGCACAGAGTGGATTGGAACGGAAAGCGAGTGCGAGCAGTTGAATGGAAATTTCACAGGAAGAGCTAATCGATAGATGAGAGTGGGAAAATCCATGGATATGTTTACTTAGTATCGAATATGGAGGTTTTCCGAATAATAGTATCAAAATACGTATGCACGGGGGTATATTTTGAGAAATATTCGGGAGATCTTCATGGACGATTTAAAAAGCATTTATAAAAATTTCTTTGTTTGCATCGTGGTTGTTTTCCTTATGCTCATCCCGTCCATTTATGCGTGGTTCAATATTGTCGCCTCTTGGGACCCTTATGCCAACACGGAAGGAATCCTAGTCGGTGTTTCCAATAATGATAAAGGTGCCGAGTTGAATGGTAAAGCCGTCAACTTAGGCAATGAGGTCATAGAGGGGTTAAAGGGGAATAAAGATTTAGGCTGGAGATTCACATCGGAAAAGGATGCGGTTGCAAAGGTGAAGAAAGGGAATTATTACGCGACGATCATCATCCCTGAAAATTTTTCCGAGCATATTGCAACCATCATGACCGATGAACCTATGAAAGCGGAAATTGATTACTATGTTAATGAAAAAATCAATTCCATCGCCCCAAAAATTACGGCAGCTGGAGCCAACACCATCGTCGATAATGTAAGCAAAAGCTTTATTAAGTCAGCTAGCGGGAGTATCCTGGAAATCTTTAATGAACTGGGCATCACGTTGCAAAATGAATTGCCGACCATTCAGAAGATGAAGAATATGGTGTATGTATTGGAGGGGGAACTTCCAGAGCTTGAACAAAACTTGAAAATCGTACAAACACATGTAAAGAGGGCAGAAGAGATCATTAACAAGGTCAATGAAGGCCTGGAATCAATAGAGGGGATAACGTCGCAGAAAGATGAATTGGTGTCAGGCGTTTCTGGTTATGTAGAATCGACCAAGCAGGCATTCGAAGAAATCCAGCCACTCTTGAAGAATGATATTGCGAAAATCAGGAGCGATAATGAAACGATCTTAGTGCTTGCAAGTAGGGTAACAGATCAGAATTTGCCTAGCGATGAGGTTAATCAGCTAGTTGAACAAGGGAGAACGCGGTTAAATAAAGAGCTCTACCTTTTGGACAGTATGTATGACTTATTGGTGAGCGTAAATCAATTTAGTGAAAAAGACCGCCTTCAGCCAGAAATAATGCTAGTGGATGGTTTACGGGATAATGCTTCGGGCCGGCTTCAAGCTCTGAATGACCATTCCTTCGATTCACTCAGGGTTCTTGGTGAAAATAATGATCAAGTCTTGGAGAGCCTCCAGGATACCTTTTCAAAGCAAACAGGATCTAAAATACATGAAATCTGGACGGAAGCGAATTCCATATTACAAAAAGCCCAGCTTTCGATCGAAGAGGGCAGCCAGGCTCTTCCTGAAGTGAAGGCACTTTTGAATGACACCGATCGAACGCTTGGGGCTCGCATGGGGGATATCGATACGTTACAGGATAGGTTTCCGGTAATCGAAGCAAAAATCAAGGCGCTGGCCTCTAAAATGAGAGAAATTGATAAGTCTTACAATATGGAAGAAGTCATTGATTTCCTAAAAAATGATATCGAACAAGAGAGTGAATTTTTCTCGGAGCCGGTACTGCTCAATAAACACAGTCTATTTCCGATTCCGAACTATGGATCTGCCATGTCTCCCTTTTTCACGGCACTGTCCCTCTGGGTGGGCGGGACCATACTGATTTCCATGCTTAGCGTGAGCGTCTCTCAAAAGGGCTACAGTCCATATCAAATTTATATTGGCAGATACCTAATATTTTTCATCATTGGATTGGTCCAGGCTTTAGCCGTTTCCATCGGCAATCTTTTTCTGATTGATGTATATGCAGTGGATAAATTCGAGTACGTCATTTTTTCGGTCTTGATAAGTACGGTGTTTACATTAATGGTCTACACCTTCGTTTCGGTTCTGGGGAATGTCGGGAAAGGGATAAGCGTTGTTCTGATGGTACTTCAAATATCAGGTTCGGGAGGAACTTTCCCCATTCAAGTAACTCCACCGTTTTTTCAACATATCAACCCTTTCCTGCCATTCACCTATGCTGTCGGTTTACTACGTGAATCCGTTGGCGGGATCACCTGGAGTGTCGCCGGCAGGGATATATTCATCTTATTCATCTATTTACTACTGACCATCGGGTTTGGCATCATTCTGAAAAAGCCATTGCATGAAAGAACGCAAAAGATGAAGGATAAACTGTACGGAAGCAGGATTTTCTAATTGCATCAAAATATGCTGCTGTAAAGAAGTTTTTTGTACGCATATAAAGGTCGGGTTACTACCAGTATAGGACGATCGAAAAAAGCCGGATTAATCCGTTGTAGGACGAATTGCTTCCAATCCAGGCCGGATTAAACGAATTTCGGTCGAATAATTACGATGTAGGACGAATTAATTTCAGTACAGGTCGAATTAATTGATATTACGCCGGAATAATTGCCTATCATGGACAAACTTGATTCAATGCTTGAATCACCTGATCGACTTCCTCCCAGGAATCAATGGAGGCACCAGAGGCCAGCGGATGTCCTCCGCCATTGAATTGCCGAGCCACCGAGTCAATGGGGGTAGTGCGTGAACGGATCCTGACACGGATTTTCCCAGGATATTCAATGAAAAATACCCAAATCTTGTTAGCCCGGACACTTGATAGCGTATTAACTAAATTCGAAGCGTCGTTTCGGTCCATGTTATACAATTTCAGCAAATCCTCGGTAATGATGAAGTAAGCAACTCCTTTATCAGATACCTTGAAGCCTATGAGGATGTCTTTTTGAAGCCTGGAAGAGTTTTTCGACTTTACCTGGAGAAAGTTATGAATTCGTTCCGGTTGAAAATCATAAGCTCGCAATCGAGAAACCAAATTTAATGTTCGTGGAGTGATTTTTCCATTCATGAAATTACCTGTATCACTAAGTATCCCTGTATAAAAGGCTTTAGCCGTTTCTTTATTCATTGCAAAATCATCTGGAAATTCCAAGGACAAATCCGTCAGCATTTCACTTGCAGAGCTATAGGAAGCGTCGACCCAAGAGAGGTCGCCAAATGGCTCGTAATCGGGGTGGTGGTCGATTTTAATCAGCCCATCACCTAAACGAAAGCGGGAATCACTGATCCTCGAAAGGTTGGCAGTATCACAAACAATCACTAAGGCCCCTTCGTATATATTATCCGGAATGATATCCATTTTTCCGATGAAAAGAAGCTTATCGACTTCCTCGCCTACCACAAAGATTTCCTTAGACGGGAAGGAGTGCTTCAATAAGTGCTTTAGCCCGACTTGTGACCCCAGGGCATCCGGGTCCGGATCAACATGGCGATGTATGATGATGGTTGAATATTTCTTGATGGTTTCCACTATTTCGCTTTTTATCTTTTCCATTTTGCGATCTCCCTTCGAGGCGTTCGTTCATACCAATATCATCACACGCTTCAAGGATAAAGGCAATTTCAATCACAATACCTTTTGATGCATGCGTCATCCGACAAAAAGAAATTCATTATTATTGAAAAATTCAAATAATTACCTTATACTTAATTTACCAAACCGATGACAGCAAGCTTCCTACCTTGCTGCATGGCCGGCTTGTCCTAAAACTGGAATTCATAAAAATTGACTTGGTTCACTTGATCTTCCTTTGCAGGAAGACAGTGCGTGGATAAGGGTCAGTGAAACGTACAATGTGATGGCATTGTTTGTTTTACTGGCTCTTTTGTGTATCCGGGCAATTTGAAAGGGGTGATGGTATGAATGGTGCTTTGGATGGAGTCAGGATCATTGATGTTTCCCGTGTTTTGGCAGGGCCGTTTTGTTCGATGATCCTTGGTGATTTGGGAGCGGAAGTAATTAAAATTGAACATCATGAATCAGGTGATGAAACAAGAGGATGGGGCCCCCCATTCTCAGGCGGGGAAAGCGCCTACTATTTATGCGCCAATCGAAATAAGCAAAGCATGACTTTGAATTTGAAATCTGAGCAAGGGAAAGAGATTTTTCGAAAACTGATCTCGTCCGGGGATATTGTGATTCAAAATTTCAAGACCGGTACATTGGAGAAGATGGGCTTAGGCTATCGGGAGTTAAAGGAATGCAATCCCAAACTGATCATGGCCTCGATCACGGGCTTTGGCTTAACCGGTCCTTATAAAGATTTGCCGGGCTATGATTATATCATTCAGGCGATGAGCGGGTTGATGAGCATAACCGGGGAAAAGGATGGAAGTCCCGTGAAAGTCGGTGTGGCCATAGCAGACATCTTGACTGGCTTGTATACATGCATTGGCATTTTATCGGCCCTGCATCATAGGAATGAATCGGGGCAAGGACAGGAGATTGATATTTCGCTAATGGATTGTCAGGTTTCTTCGCTAGTGAATGTCGCGAGCAACTATTTATTCAACGGGTTGACTCCAGGACGAATGGGGAACCAGCATCCCAATATCGTTCCATATCAAACGTTTCCTACAAGTGATGGAGAGCTTGTCGTGGCGGTGGGGAATGACGAGCAGTTCAGGCGGTTCGCGGCTGTTATTGGCAGACCTGAGTTAGCGGAACAGCAACGGTTTAAGCTTAATGAAATGCGCTTGCTGAACAAGGAAGAATTAGTGCCGCTATTGGAAGAGTCATTAAAAACAAAGACAAAAAAACAGTGGAAAGAGCTGTTTGATGCTGCTGGGATACCGAATGGTCCGATTTATGATATCGCAGAGATGTTCGAGGATCCACAAATCAGTGCCAGAGGCATGCTTGTGGAAATGGAGCATCCGACCATCGATGGCCTGAGGATGATCGGATCGCCGTTGAACCTATCCAGAACGCCGGTCACGATGAGGAAGCATCCGCCGCTGTATGGTGAGCATACCGATGCCATTTTGGCTCAATTGGGGTATGATTCCGGTCAAATCGACAAATTCAAGCAAAATAAAATGATCTAGGAGGAATCTTGATGATGAATTTCGAATTAACAGAAGAGCAGCAAAGTGTAAAAAAAGTGGTCAGGAAATTCGTGGATAAGGAAATCATCCCATATATCCAAGAGTGGGATAGGCAAGGTCAATTTCAGCCACATATCTTAAAACGATTGGCGGAATTACAGTTGATGGGCGTTTGCATCCCCGAAGAGTATGGCGGGGTGGGAATGGATTATAATACCTTGGCCATCGTTTGTGAAGAGCTGGAGCGGGGTGATACGGCGTACAGAACTGCGGTATCGGTACATACAGGGTTGAATAGCATGACGTTGCTGCAATGGGGTACCGAAGAACAAAAACGGAAATATTTAGTTCCGCAGGCAAAAGGGACGAAGATTGGCGCTTTTGGACTGACTGAACCGAATGCAGGGTCTGATGTGGCGGCGATGAAATCTACTGCCAGACGTGTAGGCGATCATTATATTTTGAACGGATCGAAAACATGGATTTCCCTCTGTGATTATGCCGATCATTTCCTCATTTTTGCCAAGACTGATCATGATCTTGGCTCAAAAGGCATAACGGCATTTATCGTGGAACGGACTTTTGAGGGAGTGGAATCGAAGGCCATCAAGGGAAAACTGGGAATTCGCGCGGGAAATACAGGGGAAGTCTTTTTAACGGATGTAAAAGTTCCGGCAGCGAATAGGCTTGGGGAAGAAGGCGAGGGCTTTAAAATATCCATGTCGGCTTTGGACAGCGGCCGTTTTACGGTGGCCGCGGGTGCTGTAGGATTAATCGAAGCCAGCCTCGAAGCCAGCTTGAAGTATTGCCATGAACGCAGTACATTCGGCAAGGAGATTGGCAGGCATCAGCTTGTCCAACAAATGATTGCCAAGATGACGGCAAATCTGGAGATTTCCCGATTGCTGGTCTTTAAAGCGGGGACGTTGAAAAACCAAGGAAAACGGAATACGAAGGAAACATCCCTTGCTAAGTGGATTTCCTGCAATGCAGCTAACGAAGCTGCCAATGATGCCGTTCAAATCCACGGTGCCTATGGCTATTCCGATGAATATCCGGTCGAACGCTTTTTGCGGAATTCGAAAGCTCCGGTCATTTACGAGGGAACCCGTGAAATCCATACGATGATGCAGGGTGAATACGCACTAGGCTACAGACAGGATAAAGAGCTTCGTAAGAAATTGCCTGCATGGCCCTTCGAGAAAGCTTCCGTACATTAAATATAGATAGAGGAGACCAGAGATGAACACATATTTCATTGCAGGGCATGCAAAACTTCCACAAGGGATGGCAGCGAGAAATTTATATGATTCCATCACGATCACATTGGAGCTGGATTATAAATATGGTGTCATCGTCGAGGCGTCCTGCACGCTCGCTACAGAGCATGGCAGGGAATTCATTCGGCAGCTGCTGCGTGGTTATTGCCTGCAAGATGGTATCGAGTTATTGATCGATCGTGTACAAATGCAATATCGCGGGAAGGCTGGTCAAGCCATCCAAGCAGGGCTGAAGGATGTGTATGCACAGTTCGCACTGGTCTCCGACAAATAAGGAAAAAGGAAGGATGCTGCCGATACATGAAGTCGGCAGCATCTTTTATTTATTGAAAACCCAATTGTACATGGAACTAAAAAAAGAGACGTTAAAGAACACGTCTCTTCTTCCAGACTGTAGACAAACTCAATGAAAATCGAGTTTGTCTATTTTTATGGCCTGTACAATTTAGACGTTGATTTCCACTCCAGGCACTCGCTTTCCGCGGGCGGTCGGGGAGCCTCCTCGG
>NZ_LNNH01000036.1 GCF_001542915.1 Peribacillus simplex
AGACGATTGAGCGTGTATTCGCAGATGCAAAAGAAAAGCATGGTATGCGTTGGACTACTTTAAGGGGACTTAAAAAATTGTCGATGCAGGCGATGCTTACATTCGCTGCCATGAATGTAAAGAAGATGGCCACTTGGACATGGCAAGGTCCTAAAATGGCTTAACATAGTGGCTCGAAGAGCCCAAATCTCGTAACCTTTGGTCAAAATTTCAAAGGAATTTCAAAAGGGGTTCGGAATTTTTTAATTCCGAACCCCTTTTGTCTACAAACTGAAATCCCTTATGCAAGTCGATGCATAAGGGATTTGTGGTTTTTATAAAGTACGGTGCACAATAAGCGGCATGGACGTCAGCGTTTGTCCGGTCGCTGAATCGGTAAGGTGATCCTCCAATTGAAAGGATGCCACCGGTTCAATCTTGTTGAACTCTTTCAAGAATGTCGTAAGGGCGATTTTCGCTTCCAAGCGGGCAAGCGGAGCTCCTAAGCAGAAATGCGGCCCGTTTCCGAAAGCTAGATGCTTCTTATTATTGGGACGGTGGATATTCAGGGTGAATGCGTCCTCAAACATGTCTTCATCCATATTTGCCGCGCTCATCCACGCTACCACAGTATCGCCTTTTTTCAGTTTCACTCCCAATAAATCATTATCTACTGATACCATGCGATCCAATTTAGTCAGATTGAATCGGTAGCGAAGCATTTCCTCAACCGCTTGCGGGACCAAGTCCAGGTTTTCATGCAATTCCTGATAGACGGTATCGTCATCATATAGCAGGGAATAAAAGCTGTTGGCCAGTAAATGACTGGTCGTCTCGACCCCTGCCCCTAAAATCAGCATGGTGGTGCGCACCACTTCATCATCGGTAAACATTTCACCGTCGACTTCCGCCTGCAAAAGATCGGAGATGATATCATCTGCCGGGTTCGATCGTTTTTGTACCACGATGGG
Organism: Peribacillus simplex; assembly: GCF_001542915.1. Taxonomy (GTDB): domain Bacteria; phylum Bacillota; class Bacilli; order Bacillales; family DSM-1321; genus Peribacillus; species Peribacillus simplex_B. The sequence goes on from NZ_LNNH01000036.1 coordinate 951, forward strand.
ATATAAATACTCATAATATTCTCTTGCGGCAACTATCTTCTTTTCATTCACTTCATCTTGCGTTTCTTTATCAAAAGGGAGAAATAAAATATCGACCCATTCTTTGAATAAAAGACGGTCTTTTGAGGGAACGCCCATCAAATCGGACATGACAATGATCGGCAGCGGGCTCGCCAATGATGAGACAATATCGATTTCCGATTTTCCCTCCATTTGCTCAATCAATTCATCTGCAATTTCTTGAATCCGAGGTTCCCAGTTTTTGAGGCTTCTGGGCGTGAAGGCAGCGGCCAATAGGGAACGGCGTTTTCGATGATCAGGCGGATCGGCTTCAGTAAGTTTGATCTTATCGGGCACCGAGCCTTCCTTGCTGTCGGCTCCAACCGATATCGTGGTACGCTTCCTCTCACTCGAAAAATGCTTATAATCACTTAGTACAAGCTTAACATGCTCGTATTTAAAAACATTCCATGTGTTTGTCCCTTCATGATAGCTTACAGGATCATTTTCCAGCTTCTCTTTACACCATGCATACGGACTGAATTCCTCCGCTCGGGTTTTAAACTGCGTAATTTCTTTTACTGCAATAATTTCTTTCATGATACCGACTCCTCCCACTTCTTAAAAGATACCTAACAAAAGGATGGAATGTTCAACATTCGCTTACTTCGTCGATTCGTTATAGTGTCGAGCATCCCTGATAGACCATTAAAGTCCCCTTACTTCTTCACCCATTCCAGTATAAGGTAAATAAAGCCCACAAACCATGCATCATCCAGACTAACTCCTACCATGACATTCTCGCTCATCACCATGTATAATTGCTTATTTTTTACATTCCCCTTTCTTTTTCCATTTCTTTATGTCTCTCAAAGGGTCCGATAAAGACCCCCACTTCACGAGTAGAACCTTCCTGTAAATTATTTCAAAATATCTTAATAGCCGCAACATACCCCGGCACAAATCCAGCGCGAAGAATCGGTAAAAGAGAAAAAAATAAGTGGAATGAAACGAAGGGTGCGAGACTCCTGCGGGGAATGCGGTCTATGGGGAGAACCTCAGGCGAATTATCTCCATTACGGACGAATTATTTGCCAAGTAGGTCGGATTATTTGCCTGAACGGCCGGATTACATGCCAAGTAGGGCGAATTATGTACCACATGGGACGGATTATCTCCTCTAAGGACAAATATCGATACCTAAAAAAAAAAGACAAACCCGCCTTGATGGAGTTTGTCTACACTCTGACCACCGCATCATGCAGCCGTCAATCAGTACTCTTCCTTAGCTGCCGATGCAAATCATCCAGCTTCTTTTCCATGATATCCAGCCTCGTTTTCCTGCGCTTCATGGATCGAAAAAAAGATATGGCACCAACAATGATCAAAATGAAAAAGGCAAGGAAAAACAATTGATATATGATATCCGCAATATTATAACTACTCACTATGTAATCCCCCTAAATGGCAAACTCTCCATTCCATTATACATCAGTTGAAATGACAGTTTATCCTTTTTAAGGGAGATACCGCATGAAACGCAACTTTTTCTCATACTGCAGGAATCCTTGGGAAAAGACACAAAAAAACCGATAGCGAGTTCGCCATCGGTCACAGTCTTAAGAATCGATTTGCTGCTCGTCTTCCTGCGGGACGATTAATTCATTATAAAATGCTGCCAGTGTTGTCCCGATGTAAGGAATCAGCCATAATAAACCAATTCCCAAAGTAAAGATGCAAAGGAATCCCCAGCCTATGAAACTCAGGTTCATGAGGAAGTATTTCCATTTCAATCCATTCATCCTTTTTCTGCTCTCTGTAATGGCCTCCAGTATTGTATATTGCGGATGGTCCTTCAATAAGAAAAACAGTTGAGAATAGGCGATGCTTTTGATGATACCCGGAATGATTAATAATAATGACCATAAGAATAGGAAAATAGCTTGTAAAATCGAACCGCCAATCAGCTTGATCGAGGTTTTTCCATCTTTATAAATAGCGAATACTTCGTTGATTTCAGGGTTTCCTTTCCTGACTAGGTCCAGGTAGAACCAAGTGGTCGCTATCGTCAGCGGTATTAAGACGATGGACAGTATCGTTCCGAAGATATCCGACCATAACGGCGATCCTTCTTGCTCGAACCATTGTACGAAGCCCCCGCTTCCGATCACTTCGACAATGAAAGGAAAAACGACATTGATCAAGAACAAGAGCAGCATGAGTGAAACGGCTATTCCCCATTTACCTTTTAACGATTCAAGACCTTTCTTTTTTAACTCGGATATTCTCATCCTTTAATTGATCTCCCCTTTTTTTAAAACGGCAGAATCACTGAAATCATTTGATATTCAGTAAAAAAGCCATTCATTTGTTTATTACTCGTTTAGAGTTTAATATATTCCAACCATTTGCGGGTATAAATTCCCATCTTTCAAAAGAAACAATCGAAGGTCGGCTTCCTCCCTAACAGTCTATGAATGGGAAAATAAGTATATGCCTTTGAGCGTTACCATTCCATGAAGAAAAACCCTCGCCAGGCAGCGAAGACTTTCATCTTGAAAAAGATAAAAAAAAGAGCATCCCAAAAGCAGAAACGCCTCCGCTTTTGGAACACCCTCTTATTCCTCTTCAATCAGAGCCAGTTATAACAAAATCGTCTTGGAGCAAAGCTAAAGGAAGCTTTCTATTTATAGGATCCCCTGCCGTGACATTGATTTCAGTAATGTGACCACTCGCCCCTATTGAAACATCGATCAATTTCCCATCTTCCGTCTTCACTAGAAAGAGCCTCTCCCATTCATAAACATAGGAATTCTTTTGAACGTAAACCTGTTCGACGGTCCCGTTCTGAGCACATTCAATTGCATGAATCGGTTTTAGCACGGAATCACTCCTCCACTCTTCATTATTTGGCCAAAGCTTAAACCCAGCCGCGGAATATCGAGGCTTCTGCCATTTTCCTGACTCCCACCATGTAAGCCGCCAACCTCATATTCACTTTCCTTGTTTCGGACATCTCATACACTTGGTTGAATGAGTTGACCAATAGATCTTTTAATTTTCTTTGGACTTCTTCATCTTCCCAATAGTAACCCTGGTTATTTTGTACCCATTCAAAGTAAGAAACCGTCACACCGCCTGAACTTGCCAATACATCCGGCACAAGAAGCACATTGCGTTCCGTCAAGATCTTGGTTGCCTCCAAAGTGGTTGGTCCATTCGCTGCCTCCACGACAATTTGGGCTTTGATAAGATGTGCATTTTCCTTGGTGATCTGGTTGGAAATGGCCGCAGGCACTAAAATATCACAATCTTGCTCGAGAAGCTCTTGATTGGTGATCTTATTTTCGAAAAGTGTCGTAACCGTTCCAAAGCTGTCCCTTTTATCAAGTAGGTAATTGATATCCAGGCCATCCGGATTATATATCGCCCCGTATGCATCTGAAATGCCAATCACCTTCGCGCCTGCATCATGCATGAATTTGGCTAAAAAGCTTCCAGCATTCCCGAACCCTTGGACGATGATCCGTGCACCCTTCAGTTCAATCCCCTTACGTTTGGCCGCTTCTTCGATACAAATCGTGACACCCTGCGCCGTGGCCTTTTCCCTTCCATGTGAACCACCAAGGACAAGAGGCTTGCCGGTAATGAACCCAGGAGAATCGTGTTCTCTTATTCTACTGTATTCATCCATCATCCATGCCATGATTTGTGAATTCGTATAAACATCCGGGGCCGGAATATCTTTCGTCGGCCCGACTATCTGACTGATCGCCCGGACATACCCGCGGCTAAGCCTTTCCAATTCACCTATCGACATTTGGCGCGGATCACAGATGATGCCGCCTTTTCCTCCGCCATAAGGCAGATTCACAATGCCGCATTTCAAGCTCATCCACATGGAAAGCGCCTTGACTTCCTCCTCATCGACTTCGGGATGGAAACGGATTCCGCCCTTTGTCGGACCGACTGCATCATTATGCTGCGCCCGATACCCGGTGAATATCTTCGTCGTATTGTCATCCATCTTAATTGGGATGCGGACGGTCAGCATACGAAGAGGTTCCTTCAATAGCTCGAACACTTCTTCGGAGTAGCCAAGCTTACCGAGCGCCTCCTTGATTACGACCTGTGTTGATTCTAGCAAGCTGGCAGTTTCTTTTTCTTCTTTGATCGATGTACTCAATGGATTCACCTCATAGGGATAGTAATTAGGATAAAACTTTATTGATGCGTTCGATTGCCCAGTCCAGATCTTCTTTCGTGATCACAAGCGGCGGTGCAAAACGGATGACTGTATCATGCGTTTCTTTACAAAGTAATTTTTCTTCTTTAAGCTGCTCGCAATAAGGTCTTGCAGCTTCCGTTAATTCCACTCCGATGAATAAGCCTCTGCCGCGGATATCTTTAATCATAGGATTCTTGATTTCTTTCAAGCGATCCATAAAGTATTGGCCAAGCTCCAACGAACGTTCCGCAAGCTTCTCCTCCTCGAGTACTTCCAATGAAGCGATGGATACCGCACATGCCAACGGATTGCCGCCGAATGTAGAACCATGTGAACCAGGATTGAATACACCAAGGATTTCACGGTTTGCAGCTACGCAAGAAATCGGGAAAACCCCGCCGCCAAGTGCCTTGCCTAAAATGTACATATCCGGAACGACTCCGTCCCAATCAGAGGCGAACATTTTTCCTGAACGTCCAAGTCCTGATTGAATTTCATCAGAAACGAATAATACATTATTTTCTTTACATAAGTCATAAGCTTCTTTCAGGAACCCTTGAGGCGGGATGATGATTCCTGCTTCACCTTGGATCGGTTCGATTAAAAACCCAGCCGTTTGCGGTGTAATCGCTTCTTTCAATGCACCAAGGTCGCCGTAAGGTATAAGCTTGATCCCAGGCAGCATCGGTCCGAAGCCCCTTCTATATTCCTCATCGGAAGACAAGGACACGGCAGCCATCGTGCGGCCATGGAAATTCCCGATACAAGCAATGATTTCAGCTTGGTTTTCTGCGATTCCCTTAACATCATAGCCCCAGCGTCTAACCGCTTTGATGGCTGTTTCAACGGCTTCAGCACCCGTATTCATCGGCAGCGCCATGTCTTTTTGTGTTAGGCGTGAAACCATTTCATACCACGGTCCCAATTTATCACTATGGAAGGCACGGGACGTCAATGTTACGCGATCCGCTTGTTTTTTTAATTCGTCGATGATCTTCGGATGCCTGTGGCCTTGGTTCACTGCTGAATAGGCACTAAGCATATCCATATATTTGTTGCCTTCAGGATCTTCTACCCAAACTCCTTCTGCCTTCGAAATGACGATTGGAAGTGGATTATAATTGTTTGCACCATATTGTTCTGTTTGCTCGATTAATTTTTCAGTAATTGTTGTCATGATGATTCCCCCTAAAATTTATAGCGTTTCAGATGTTGTTTTTCCTTGAAGGTGAAGAACTAAATAATCAGGACCGCCCGCTTTGGAATCCGTTCCTGACATATTGAAGCCGCCAAATGGCTGGTATCCAACGATGGCTCCCGTACAGCCGCGATTGAAGTACAAGTTACCTACGTGGAAATCCTCACGCGCCTGTTCGATATGTTGAATATTATTGGAGATGACCGCGCCTGTTAAGCCATAATCCGTGTTATTGGCAATCTCGATGGCATGATTGAAGTCTTTTGCCTTACAGAACGCAACGACTGGTCCGAAAATTTCCTCTTTCATGACGCGTGCATTCTCATCCACATCGGCAATGATCGTTGGTTGGATGAAGAAACCTTTTGAATTGTCTCCTTCTCCGCCTGCCACAACTTTTCCTTCTTTTTTACCGATTTCAACGTAGCTCATGACTTTATCATAAGCGGCTTGATCGATGACCGGGCCCATGAAGTTGTTTACATCCGTTGGCTCCCCGACTGTTTTCTCTTTCGTTAATTCAATGACACGATTCAAGACTTGGTCATATACTTCTTCCACTACGACGGTACGTGAACAAGCCGAACATTTCTGGCCGGAGAATCCGAATGCAGAAGCGACAATCGATTGTGCCGCCAATTCCAGATCAGCCTCTTTATCGACAACGATCGTATCTTTACCGCCCATTTCAGCAATGACGCGTTTCAACCAGATTTGGCCTTCATGAACTTTTGCCGCACGCTCATAAATACGGATTCCGACATCACGTGAACCGGTAAAGCTGATGAAACGTGTACGAGGGTGATCCACTAAATAATCGCCCACTTCGGCACCGCTTCCTGGAATGAAGTTCACGACTCCTGCAGGCAAGCCCGCTTCTTCCAACACCTCGATGAATTTAGCTGCAATGACCGGCGTAGTACTTGCTGGTTTCAATAATACCGTATTACCTGAAACAAGCGCCGCCGTCGTCATGCCTGCCATGATTGCAAACGGGAAATTCCAAGGTGAAATGATGACACCGACACCAAGCGGAACATAATTGAATGCATTGTGTTCAATCGGACGGCTTTCCACTGGCATGCCGTCTTTCAGCTTCAGCATTTGCCGTGCGTAATATTCCATGAAATCGATCGCTTCCGCTGTATCTGCATCCGCTTCATTCCAAGGCTTTCCTGCTTCTTTGACCAATAGGGCCGAGAAATAATGTTTTCTTCTGCGAACGATGGCTGCAGCCCTGAATAAAATATTGGCACGGACTTCCGCTTTCGTTTTTCTCCAGGTCTGGAATGTCTTATCTGCCGCTTGCATGGCTTGCTCGGCCAAATCCTTATTCGCTTTGGAAACTTCTCCGATAACTTCTTCTTTATTGGCCGGGTTTACAGAGGTAATGACTTCATCAGTAAACACTTTTTCACCATTAATGATTAGCGGGTATTTCTTCCCTAACTCATTAGCTACTTCATTCAATGCCGCTTGAAAAGCTTTATCGTTTTCTTCGAGTTTAAAATTAGTAAATGGTTCGTGTTTATATGGTTGGACCATTATGGCTCATCTCCCTAAAGTTTATTTATATTTTTACTTCTCGCTTATTAAACAAGCAATTTCCGTGCCAACTTTTCATTTTTTTAAAAAAATTAATATTTTGCATGAAATATCCCATGAAAAGCAGTATGTTCGGGGCAAAATGGTCATAGATGCCATTATTTTTTGCTCTAATTCCTATTTTGCACATTCAACCGCTATACATTTAGCTATACATTTAGCTATACATTTACTAGATGCAAATTTCGTGCCAAACTGATTCATCATGAAAAAGCAGTATTTTTACCTTTTTTCGCAAAATATCTTTGCACCCTGCTGCAAAATAATCTGGCTGCGCAAATTTTCATTGCACCTTTTGTTCTATTCCTCTACAATAAGCTCTAACATATGAAATAAACTGGGAGGCATTCATGTATTTAGACCAAATCATAAAGATAGAAGGTTTCCAAACCATCCTCTACTCCCTTGTGGATGTAATCGATATTGGGATACATATCATTGATACAAAAGGACGGACGATTGTATATAACAAGAAAATGGCTGAAATTGAAGGAATGGAATCTGATGAAGTATTGGGGAAAAAGATACATGAAATTTTTAAATTCAAGGAAGAAACGGAGAGTACATTGATTCGCGCCTTACATTCCGGCAAAAAAACGGAAAACTCGAAGCAAACCTACTTCAATAATCTCGGCCAGGAAATCACGACCATCAATAATACCTTCCCGATAATGGACCAGAACCATCATATTATCGGGGCAATTGAAGTCGCAAAGGATATAACGAATCTGGAAAGAATCATTAAAGATAATATTTTGAATAAGGGAGATACCAAATACACGTTCGACAGCATCATTGGAACGAGCGAGAATTTCCTGGAGGTCATAGAAAAGAGCAAGCGCTCGACCAGGACCACATCCTCGATTCTCATCGTCGGGGAGACGGGAACCGGAAAGGAACTCTTTGCCCAAAGCATCCATAATGGCAGCAGCCGTTCGACACATCCTTTCATTAGCCAAAATTGTGCCGCCCTCCCGGATAGCCTGATTGAAGGAATCCTGTTTGGAACGAAGAAGGGAGCCTTCACGGGTTCAATTGAAAGGCCTGGATTATTCGAGCAAGCACAAGGGGGGACCATCCTTCTCGATGAAATCAACTCCTTAAATCCGAATTTGCAGGCAAAGCTGTTACGGGCCCTTCAGGAAAGGACGATTCGCCGTGTCGGGGATACAAAAGATAAAAAAATCGATGTACGGGTCATTGCGACCATCAATGAAGATCCAATCGATGCCATTGCAAATGATCATTTACGAAAAGATCTATATTACCGGCTAAGCGTCGTATCATTATTCATCCCCCCTCTACGGGAGCGGAAAGAGGATATTCCTTTACTTGCACAATCCTTCATCGAAAAATTCAATGCGTTATTCGAATTGAATATCGAGGGAATAAGCGAAGAGGTCTACGCCCTTTTTTATGATTACGACTGGCCTGGTAACGTCAGGGAGCTTGAGCATATCATCGAGGGTGCCATGAATTTGCTCGAACCCGGCGACATTAAAATCTGGCCCAACCACCTTCCCGCACTATTCAAGAAAAAAGCCCATCTGGGGGAAGCACCTGCCGCTAAAAACGATGACCATACCAATCGGGAGCCACAGGAGTCAACGTTATCTCTGGATGATTATATAGCAAATACCGAAAAGCAATACTTGGAGAAAGTCTTAAAGGAGCATGGGATGAATATCTCCCAAGCGGCCAAAACCCTAAATATCAGCCGCCAAAGCCTCCAATACCGCTTGAAGAAATATCAAGTCAAATAGAATCATTCCTGCCCCAAAAAGGCCCCCATTATATGGAGGGCCTTTTTTTGGATAGGTCGAATTATTGGCTGGAACGGACGGATTTTGGTGTCGTTTGGACGGATCATCGGCTGGAATGGACGGATTTTCCGTTGTGTAGGTCGATTATTATCCGCCAAGGACGATTGATGGTTTGTGCAACTGAAGGCAAACTGACTTTTGTACGAATTTGTCAGCAGTCTGAAAGGCCCGCCATAAATGGGGGGCCTTTCGGTTAGGATTAGAATGCTGCGGCAGCTTTTGCAACGTTTTGCAGGCCATCGCCGATGATTGTTTGTGTCCGATCCGGGTACTGGTTGTGACCTTCAATGACGACTGTTTGAGGATTTTTGATTCCCCATAAGCTGATGATAGTCTTGACCAAATTGACAGCCATTTCGCCAGCCGCCATTCCTTCCAAGGCATAGTCCGAGCCACGGGCGTTCAATAGCATGATTTTTTTATCGCCGGCATATCCAACTGGACCTTCCGCCGTATAATTGAACATTTTACCGGCTTGTGACAAATAGGAGAGATAGGTGATGAGCGGTGCTGGTGCTGTTCCGTTCCATAATGGGAAAGCGAAAACCACCTTATCCATCGCCAGGAACTGATTTAAATATTGGTCAACTAGATTGGCCGCTTTTTCCTCTTCAGCTGTCAGTTCCAGCCCTTGATTGCGTTTATACAGCCCAGTGATGGCCGTATTGCCATAATAGGGAAGGTCCTCTTTGAATAAATCCAATTCGGTCACTTCATCTGTACGGTGTGACTCTTTATATGATTTTAAGAAAGTGTCATACATTTTCGAGCTGATTGCCTGATCTGCGGGGCGATCGTTCACTTTCACGAATAGTACTTTTGCCATCTTTCCATTTTCCTCTGCAGCTGTTTCTTTATTTCCAAATAACCTACTTAAAAAACCCATTATCCTCACCCTTGCTTTCTGCTTTATTTCTTTCCATCTTAGACGACTAAATGGATCACATTTCCTGATGGATCGGCCACAACGTAAGTTGCTCCATTTTCCGTCACTGCAGCACCGATTGCTTTCAGTTGCTCCGTTACTTTGTTTCTCGCGTCTTCATCTGCAAACACGAGCGTATACCAATTTAGGCCGACACTATTTTCCTTAGGAGCTGGAACGCCGACGCCATTCCATGTGTTCAAGCCGATATGATGATGATATCCCCCGGCAGAAATGAAAAGCGCCCCTTTGAATCGGTTCACGACGGCAAAACCGAGTCCTTGCATGTAAAACTCCTCCGTCTTTCGTAAATCCGATACGTGGAGATGGATGTGTCCCATTCTCGTATCTGCAGGCAATTGGCTCCATTCGCGGTCGCTTTCTTCCAGCAGGTCATTCCCATCCAAGGGATCCGTGCCCATTGCGACTTCGCCCGCTGCCCATTTCCAATCAACAGAAGGACGATCAGCGTAGATTTCGATGCCATTTCCATCCGGATCGGTAATGTACAAGGCTTCACTTACAGCATGATCTGCCGCTCCAAACGGATATTTCGTTTGCAATAAATGACGTAAGAAAACCGCTAAATCCGCACGGGTCGGCAGCAATAAGGCAAAGTGATACAAACCCGAAGTCCGCCCTTTCTTTGGAGTCACATCGGCGGGCTGTTCTAGGGTCAGCAACGGAGTTTTTCCATCCGTCGTTAACACAGCCTGCCTATCCGTTTTCTTCAGTAGTTGAAGTCCGATGATATCTTGATAAAACATGATGGCATCATTCAAATTCATGACATTTATACTGACCTCGGAGACAAAAGTAACGGGCTTTTGATGAAATTGTTCATTCATAATGTCACTCCCCCTTTTTTATTGAAAAAATGATCTAAAGAAAGAACTGTACGGTTAGCGCACGCCAGATAAACAGACATGGCCAACAATGCCAAGTCGAGCTCGTAGCCCGCTGTTTGTCCGTTGCCAAGAAAGCCAGCAGGCAGTTTAGCCGTGACAATTGCTCCTAGTAAAATGAGTGCAAAAAGGACGGATACGAATCGTGTCCCCAAACCAAGTATAACCGCAAGTCCTCCGATCAATTCGATTCCCGCCACGATGTATGCCAGGAAGCCGGGAATGCCAAGGCTATCGAAAAAACCAGCCGTGTTGCCTATTCCCCCCTGAAACTTAGCAATGCCGTGAATGAAAAATGTAACACCTAAAATCACCCTTAAAAAAACTTGTGCTGCCGTATTTTTATCCATGTATGAATTCTCCTTTTGTTAGGTTACTTTATGTAAGTAATTATATTTTAATAAGTTTATAATGTCAAGTAAGTTTGTTGGATATCATTAGTTTCAATAAAAAAACGCGTTGCCCATAGCAGCAACGCGTTTTTTGGTGTCATTGTTTAAACGTGTAATAAATGGTTGAGTTGATGATGAAAGAATCCGCAATGGTTCTTCCGACTTCTTCACACCTCACATTACGAAACTTTGTCGCATCAACGGGTTCATATAATAATTGATGAATGCCGTCCACAGATCGGATGGCAACAATCGCTTCAGGTTGTGTCTGAAAAATCCGCTCCAGGATTTCCGCTTTATTAGGGACCAGACTGGCGATCCAGACTAAATCACACGCCCCATAATCATGGAGCGCACCGTCCTTCAAAACATAATTCGAAGGCGCTTTTCCACCATCCAGCTGCTGAATGATCCGCCTGCCTAGCGAATAGGCTTGTTCATCGATATCGAGGCAAGTCATGTTCGCTCCAAGCTCTTGCTGAAGCAGCAATGGACTCAAAGGCAAAGGGCCCGTACCAACAAAGGCAAAGGAACGGATTTCTCCCTTCACTTTCTGTAATTCTTTCATTTCCGTTTTGATCAGTTCTTTGTAGTTCTCCCAATAAAGGAAGGAATGAAAATCCTCCAGGGTGCTCACCTTGCCGACATATGATTGGGCATAATGCTCCTCCATCAACGTCTCAGCGATGGCCAGCTTAGCAAGCATGCTGCACCGTATCGATCGGATTTCATCGAGATTGAGGATTTCTGCTGCCAAGTGCTGGTCCAGCGGTTTGGAAACAACCGAAACAAGCTCGGATAATACACGGTTGATGATTGCATTATTAGGAGATAAATCGGTTTCTTTCCGTAAGGTTTCATAAGCCTCCACATATGTATGGATGATTTTTTCTTGGTTTCTAGACCATTTGATCGCTTTCAAGGCGAACACCTCTCTTAGGAAATATTTTTTTGCTTAACTGCGGTATATACAATGCCAAAAACACGGAACGCCCTAGGCTGAAGACCGTAAAGGCGAGCCATAATCCATGGTTTTGATACATCGGCACAAAGTAATACAGCGTCCCGAAAAAAGCAATCAAGGAGTAAATCATCGAATTCCGAACCGGCGCAGCCTCGGTTGCCCCTGTAAAAACACCATAGAAAACGATTCCTACACTCGCTGTGATCGGGAACAGGATCAACCAAAATCCATAAGCATGTGCCCTTTCAATGACACCTGGGATCCGTGTAAAGAGCGTAAGAAGGGAATCACCGAATAGGTAGTAACCGGCGGCCATCAGCAGCGAAGTGATCACTCCCCATTGCAAGGACAGGAACAAAGTCTTCTTATATAAATGCTTATCTCCCGAACCGACCGCTTTCCCGACCAAAATGCTTGAAGCGTTTGCCAACCCATCAAAAAAGTATGCCATCATATAGTGGATTTGGATGAGCACGGCATTGGCAGCCAATACCTCCGTTCCATACGAGGCGCCCTTTGCCGTGAATATATTGAAAACGGTCAGCAAACAGAGCGTTCTGATGAATAAATCACGATTCACCGACATCATTTTCTTAATCGATGAGGCATCGACCATCTCTTTTAAAGAAGGCATTTCAAATCGATGCTGAAAAGCATTCCAAATAATGAATAACCCAGCGAAAAAGGCTGTCACTTCCGAGAGCAGCGTGGCTATCGCTACACCTGACACGCCCATTGCGAATACATGGACGAACACCAGAGCCAAAAGTATATTCATGAGGTTCATGAGCACCTGCAATAGTAACGAAACCTTGATTTTGGCCATCCCCATCAGCCATCCCAAGATGACGTAATTCATCAAGGTAAAAGGAATCCCCCATATTCGGATGCCGAGGTACTCTGCGGCAAATACGCGGACGTCTGCATCCGGATCCATCAAGGTTAGAGCAACTCGTTCAATTGGTCCTTGAAGCAATATGAAGCTAATCCCGACAACTAAGGCCAAGATGAAGGGCCTTATGAAAGCGAATTTCCCTTCCCTTTCGTCGTTTGCCCCAAGCGCTTGTGCAGCAAATCCCGACGTGCTCACCCGCAAAAACCCAAACAGCCAATATAAAGTGTTAAACACGACTGTACCGATTGCCACGCCGCCCAAATAGGCAGGATCGGGCAGCTGCCCCACAACGGCGGTGTCAACCGCACCTAGGAGGGGCGTCGTTATCGTCGAGATGGTCAGAGGAATGGCCAAAGCCAAATATGATCGATGGTTCACCTTGCTTCCTCCCTGGATTCAAAAATTAAAAAACGAAATCATTTCGATTTACACGCTAAACTCGTTCCAAGCTATTCACTCAAACAGTGAAATCAATTCTTTCGTATAGGGATGACGGCTCTCAGAAAAGAGCTGCTCCTTCTTGAAGGAATCCACGATTTCCCCTTCTTTCATCACCATGATTCTTTGGCACATTTCCTGTACAGCCGAGAGATCATGGGAAATGAACAGGTAAGACATATCCAACCTTTCACGCAGCTCCGCCATCAATGCAAGCACCGACGCCTGTGAGAGAACGTCCAGGCTTGAGGCAGGCTCATCCAGGATAATGAGGCTCGGTTCAGTGCTGACGGCCCTGGCGATGGTCACGCGTTGCTTTTGTCCGCCGCTTAACTCATGGGGATAACGATCGGCCAAATTCTTTGGCAGTTCCACCATTTCCAATAACTGAGAAATAAATTCACCTTCACTTGTATACGAAAAATGCTTCATTTCAATCTGATCCCCAAATTGCTGAAAAGGATCGATCAATGACTCCTTTACCTTTAGTTTCGGATTCAGGCCGGAAGCAGGATTTTGCAAAACGGCCTGAATGTTTTTTCGGTATGGTTTTAAAAGGCGATCACTTTTGTTATGCAGCGCCGTTCCCTTATATGAGATGGCGCCTTGGTCAATAGGCTCAATTCCCAGGATGCACCGCGCAAGTGTGCTCTTTCCGCACCCGCTTTCCCCGATTAAGCCTAGGCATTCCTTGCTATCGATGCCAAAATTCACGTTCCTGAGTACTTCCTCTCCACTATCGTATGTTTTATGGATATTTCGTATGTCTAATAAACGCATCCTAAGGCTCCTTCACGCTTTATTGCACTTTTTCTGAGTGATGGCGATGCATGAATCAGCCTATCGGTATAAGGATGCTCGGGATGATTGAGGACCTGGTTTTTATCCCCGCTTTCAATCATCACGCCATCTTTCATCACCCCTATGCGGTCCGCATATTTCCTGACATGACGTAAATCATGGGTGATGAACAAGATTGCACATCCGGTAACCGCCTGGAGCCCTGATAACAGCTCCAAAATTTTAAAAGAGGATACACTGTCCAAGGCTGTAGTCGGCTCATCCGCTATCAATAAATCGGGCTTAAGCAAAAGCGCCAATGAAATCGATACCCGCTGAAGCTGGCCGCCACTTAATTGAAAGGGATATCTGCTGTAGATATCGCCATCCAGACCCACTGATACGAGCGCGTCGACAGCTTGAATCCGTCGCGCCTGTTTGGACAGGTCAAGATGTGTCCGCTGATATTCTTCGAAATGCTGGCCGATGGTAAGGAACGGTGTGAATGAACTTTGGTAATCTTGAAAAATATAAGCTATGCGCTTTCCGCGAAGCTTCCTGATGGCTGGTTCTGATAACGTCAATACATTCTTTCCCTCGTACCAAATTTCCCCCTGAGCCTCGAGGTTGGGTGCAAGCAGCCGCCCAATCGCCATAGCCGTCAGGCTTTTGCCGCTGCCGCTTTGACCGACGAGAGCCAGCCACTCCCCTTCTCGCACATCAAACGAAAGACCTTTGATGATATGATTTTGTTTGCCCATGATATGTAGATGCCGCACCTTTAAAAGGGTCATGATTCCACCTCCTTCTTCACATCGAATGCATCGCGGAAATAATCGCCGAGTATATTCGATAAAAAAACGACGCATACGATGGCGAGCCCCGGATAAATCATCAAGGACTGATTGGATTGGAAGTATGGGCGGGCATCGTTCAGCATCGCCCCCCACTCCGGTGCTGGCGGCTGGGCACCAAGCCCAATATACGATAAGGAAGATATGAGCAAGATGATCTTGCCTAAATCGAGACTTGAAAGGACGAGCACGTTTCCGATGATGTGCGGAAATAGATGTTTTTTCATGATCCTACAGGTGCTTAGTCCATTGATCTTGGCCATGATGACATAGTCCTTCTGGCGCTCGGTGATCACTGTGCTCCTCACAAGCCGGGCATAATTCACCCATTTCACAACCACGACCGCCAACAGCAGATTTTCGATTCCCGGTCCTAAAAGGCCACTCAGCACGATGGCCACGATCGTATCCGGAAACGCCAGGAACGCATCTGCCACGCGCATGAAGATGCGGTCGATCACACCGCCTTTAAACCCGGAAATCAACCCGAATGGAACCCCGATGATAACCGCGGCAAATAAAGCGACAAGCCCATAGCCAACCGTCAGCTGGGCACCAAGCAATAGACGCGTCAATACATCACGCCCAAGGTGATCCGTGCCCAATGGATGTTCCGGACTTGACGGCAATAGCCTTTCTCCAAGATTGACCAGCGCCGGATCATGGTTCAGGAACAGAAAAGTGTAGGCCGCAACGGCTAATACCAAAGCCAGCACCGTAAAAATGACGGCCTTCTTCCCCTTCCTTTTGAATGGTTCTTTTATCGTTAACTCCATTTTCGTTGATTCCTTTCCTTCAATCTAAGCTGAGGGTTTACATACCGATACGTTAAATCAACGGCACTGTTGACCATGAATATAATGATGGCCATGACCAATAGGTACCCTTGGATGACCGGGTAATCCCGCGACCGGATCGAGTCCACCACCATCTTGCCTATGCCTGGATAGGCGAAGATCACCTCGATTACGACTACACCGCCGATCAAGCTGCCAAGGCTGACACCGAATACGGTAATGACCGGAGGCAAGCTATAGCGAAATGCATGAGCAAAGAATATCCTCATTTCGGAAATCCCCCTTGACCGGGCAGCCCTGATGAACTCCTGACTAAGCGAATCAATCAAACTTGAGCGCAGCAAGCGGACGTATACGCTGGTGATGGCGAGCCCCAAAGTGACGGACGGCAGAATCAAGGAAGGGAGTCCGTCCCTCCCCATCGTAGGAAGGGCCCCCAAGCGCACCGCAAAAAGATCAATCAAAAGCAGTCCTAGCCAAAAGCTGGGTATGGCGGCACCTACTAAAGAAACGGCCCGGCTTAGCTGATCGATCAAGCGCCCCCTGTGCAAAGCAGCAAGAGAACCTAAAGGAAGTGCTATGATAAGCATGACAAGCAATCCCCCGATTGCCAGCTCCAGTGTTGCAGGCAAACCGCTCATGATCATCTCCATCACAGGCTGGTTCGTAAGGTAGGAACGGCCGAAATCCAAGTGAATGAAGTTCATGAACCAATGCCCATATTGAACGAGCAGCGGCTCATTGAAGCCCAATTCTTCCCTTAGCTCATTGACCTGTTCATTTGTGATCGATACATCATCCACTTGAAGTATCGATAGGACCGGATCGCCCGGGGCAAGCCGGACAAACAGGAAGGAGATGAATGTAACCGTAAGGACAAACATCACGACCTCAATGAATCGCCTAACTAAAATGCCAAACATTTCACTTCACATCCAGTTCATTCGTCAGCATGTAGTATTCGCTTCTGGAAGTGACCCAGTTTTTCACTTTAGCGGCGTCATAAGCAACGAGTGTATTCGGGTGTAAAATGAATGAATTATACACTTGTTCATCCACGTATAATGCAATATCCTCAGCGATATCCGAGCGTTTTTCCTGTTCGACCGTCATATTCAGCTCATCGATCATCTCCGTCAGATGATCATCATCCGCCCCACTGAAGTTCAAGGCTCCATTCGGATGATAGGTTGCATTCAAGTAGTAACCGGCATCCCCACGCGGAGCCGTCAAATTACTGTAGGTCGTTAAATCCCAATCCCTGTTGGTGGCCATATATTCTTCCGGGATTTCTATTTGCTTGATATCGACATCGATTCCCAATTGGCCGGCATCCGATTGAAAAACTTGTGCGATCAGTGGTAAATCGGCACGTGAACTGTAGGTTAAAAGGGTAAACGTTAGCGGTTTGCCATCCTTTTGCATGACCTCATTCACTTCCTGATATCCTGCCTGCTCAAGAAACGATCTTGCCGCCTCCATCCCCTTCCCTTTTTCCGGATAGTCAGGAGCAAAAGAGAACGTCGATGGAAACGGCCCTTTGGCAACCTCTGCATGGCCATGCAAAATCGTTTCCGCAATCGTTGAACGATCGATCAAAGCATCAATGGCCTTTCGGACGTTAATGTCCTGCAGCGCTTTCCGTTCCAGATTCATCGTCATTTGATGCACCCGGAAGGTAGAGGTCGATTCCACCTTCACACCATCTATCGCTTCTAAACTTTCAAGACTTTCGACTTCCGGCCGAAAGACAATATCGGCATCTCCCGATTCAAGGGCAAGAGACCGGGCGTTGGCATCTTCATTAAAAGAAAACCTTGCTTTTGCAAGCTTCGCAGCTCCATTCCAGTAAGCCTCGTAACGTATTAAATCAACCGCCGTGCCCGGGGTGAATTTCGAGACGGCAAATGGCCCCGTCCCTATCGGCTTGTTCATGAAGTCGCTTTCCGTTACATCCATGATCGATGTATTGGGATGGACCAATTCCGATGGAAACTCCGGAAAGGGCCCCTCCGTCTTGATCGTCAGCGTATTTCCCTTCGCTGTTATCGATTCAATGCGCAAGGCATTCTTGATCGCGAGGCTGTCCTTCATCGCCCGCTCCAACGACGCCTTCACGGCTTGTCCGTCCATCTTCTTTCCATTCTGAAACGTCACTCCGTCCCTAAGCTCGAACTCCCATAACTGACCATCCTTGCTGCTCCAGCTTTTGGCCAGCCATGGCTCGATGGTCGAATCCTTATCATTGAGATGCACCAATGTCTCCGTAATGCCAGCCCGCAAGGACACATAACTTGTATCCACATTGGGATCGAGCGAGCCCGTCGCAAAATTAAACAGCAAGTTCACCTCCTTCCCCCCTCTCCCTTGCTCCTTGGATGACTCCTTAGCACAAGCAGCCAAAACAAAAAATGTTAGACATAAGATAATAATTGATTGATATTTTCTCGACATCATCCGTTTCCTCCATGATTCCTACATTCTATTAAATCGAAAACATTACGATTTAAAAACGATGAATTTGTGCTTCCAGCCTTTATGTATAGTAAAGATATGCTGTCCTCTTAGCTACGTAAATCCTGCCAAACGCGAGTATTTGCACTGAACTGGTCTGGAATTGCACTAGCCTTTAAATGCTGAAACGATTCCCTCCTTCACCCAAATCATAAAGATTACGATTTAGCAACGATGATCGCTGCCAGTATTTCTCGCCAGCTTCATTATAAAACGCAATCATTACTATTTACAAGCGTTTTTTAAAATTAGTGGTTCTATTTTAAAACGATAAAAGCACAGTAGTTGTTTAACTACTGTGCTCAGACTGTAGACAAACTCGATGAAAATCGAGTTTGTCTATTTTTATGGCCTGTACAATTTAGACGTTGATTTCCACTCCAGGCACTCGCTTTCCGCG
>NZ_LNNH01000037.1 GCF_001542915.1 Peribacillus simplex
CCCTTCGGGAGAAACTTTAAAGTACTCAACAACAAATAAAGAGGGCTATCGCGAGTACAAATCGCCAAAACAAATTTGTGCAACATGCTCATTTTTATCAAGGTGTACGGAAAGCAAAGACCATCAAAAAGTAGTGACACGGCATATCTGGCAAGCATATGTGGAAGAAGCAGATCATCTGCGTCATCATCAAGAGGTAAAACCTATATATGCGAAACGCAAAGAAACGATTGAGCGTGTATTCGCAGATGCAAAAGAAAAGCATGGTATGCGTTGGACTACTTTAAGGGGACTTAAAAAATTGTCGATGCAGGCGATGCTTACTTTCGCTGCCATGAATTTAAAGAAGATGGCCACTTGGACATGGCAAGGTCCTAAAATGGCTTAACATAGTGGCTCGAAGAGCCCAAATCTCGTAACCTTTGGTCAAAATTTCAAAGGAATTTCAAAAGGGGTTCGGAATTTTTTAATTCCGAACCCCTTTTGTCTACAAACTGAACCGTTCCCAGCGGGAACGGTTTTTTAGCCGGTGATATTAACGGCGTCTATTGCGGTTACGGAGAAAAGTTGGAATATCCAAAGCCTCTTCGCCTTGGTTCGCATTGCGCGAAGGCTGCTCATTGACTTCTTCCCGCTTCACTTCACGCTTCACATTAGTCTGTGGCGCTTGCTGTGTCTGCGGCCTTGATTGCTGCTGCTGTCCAAGTGTTGGACGTCCAGTAGGGCGTATGGAAGCTTCCACTTCGTTGAACCCTGTTGCAATTACCGTCACGACGATTTCATCTTTAAGGTTCTCGTTGATGACTGAACCAAAAATCATGTTTACGTCCTGATCGGATGCAGTAGCGACGATATCGGCTGCTTCCTGAACTTCGAAGAGACTTAAGTTCGTTCCGCCAGTGATGTTCATCAGTACGCCTTGGGCACCATCAATCGATGTTTCGAGTAGCGGGCTGGAAATGGCTTTCTTCGCCGCTTCTGCCGCACGGTTTTCCCCTGAGGAAATCCCGATGCCCATAAGCGCCGAACCTTTGTTGGACATGATGGTCTTAACATCGGCAAAGTCCAGGTTAATAAGACCGGGAACGGCAATTAAATCTGAAATCCCTTGTACACCTTGACGAAGTACGTTGTCGGCCTCACGGAAAGCTTCAAGCATAGGTGTGCTTTTATCGACGATTTCAAGGAGACGGTCGTTTGGTATGACGATCAGTGTATCGACCGATTCCTTCATGGATGAAATGCCGCCTTGTGCTTGTGTTGCCCGTTTTCTGCCTTCAAAGGTAAATGGACGTGTGACTACACCAACGGTAAGCGCGCCTAAATCTTTAGCAATGCCCGCGATGACAGGAGCAGCTCCCGTTCCGGTTCCGCCACCCATTCCAGCGGTTACGAAAACCATATCGGCACCCTTAAGCGCTTCTTCGATCTGTTCTTTGCTTTCTTCAGCAGCCTTTTTCCCCACTTCAGGATTGGCTCCAGCACCCAATCCGCGTGTAAGCTTTCCGCCGATTTGCATTTTGATTTCAGCTTTTGATAGATTAAGAGCCTGGGCGTCAGTATTGACAGAAATGAATTCAACACCTTGCACGCCATGCTCGATCATTCTGTTTACCGCATTGTTTCCGCCGCCGCCAACACCTATTACTTTTATCGTTGCTAATTGTTCTAAATTAGAATCAAACTCCAACATGACAATCCTCCTATTTTGACGAAATTCCCGATTCTTAATGATTGTTATTCAAAAAAGTAACCTAGGATTTTTTTGAATTTAGATTCACCTTTTTCACCTTGTTTTTTAGCCGGTACGTTCTCTTTGTTTTTCTGAGAAACCTTTTGGCTGCGCTGGTCATTTTCTTCTTGCGTTTGACCGGCTGCTACAGGCGTTTTATTAGCGGTGTTTTTTTGCATTCTCTCTTTCTTGCATGCATGTTTAATCAAGCCGACTGCAGTCGTATATTGGGGTTCCCTGACACCGATGTAATTCGGTTCGGCCGTCCTTACACGGTTTTGGAACACATATTGAGCGAGCTCCAGGACTCCCGGCATTTTGACAACGCCACCGGTCAATACGAAACCGCCTGGAATATCCTGAAAGCCAAGTCTCCTCAAATCATCTTGAATCAACTCGAAAATTTCGGTCAATCTCGCTTCAATGATATCCGAAAGCATTAATTGATTGCAGGGCTGCTGCTGGTCGCTTCCGATGATCGGTATTTGGAATACTTCATCTTCGGACGCGTCATCATAAAAGGCATGGCCATGCTTTACTTTTATTTTCTCAGCCTCCTCCATCGTTGTCCTAAGAACGATGGAAAGATCCTTCGTAAGTGTTTCCCCGCCTATAGGTATCACAGACGTATATTGTAAATAGCCTTGTTCGAATATTGCCAGCGTAGTGGAACCCCCGCCAATATCGACAAGCGCCACACCAAGTTCTCTTTCATCCTTGGATAAAACAAGGGAACCTGCCGCCAATGGCTGCAGGGCGATATCGGTTATTTCTAACCCAGCCCTTTCCACACACCGCAGCGTATTATGTAAGATTGTCCGAAGACCTGTGATTAAGATCCCTCTCATTTCCAAGCGAACACCGATCATGCCTCTTGGATCGCTGATCTCATCAAGTTCATCAACTTTGTAATGGATGGGCACCACGTCGATAATCTCCCTGTCGGATGGGATCGTAATTAACTCCGCTGCTTCCCTAACACGGAAAACATCATGCTCCGTAATTTCTTTATTATCACTGGATACCGCTACTACCCCATGACAAGGCTGCAGCGTCACGTGATTTGCACTTATGCCGACGATTACGTTTTTTATCTCCATCCCTATCATACGTTCTGCTTGCTCGACAGCCTTTTGGATGGATTGGACGGTTTCATCAATACCGACGATTGAGCCCTTTTTGAGCCCTTCCGATTTAACATTTCCTACACCGATTATATTTAATGTGTCATTGACCATTTCCCCAATGATAACTTTTACACTGGATGTACCGATGTCAAGACTTACGTATATTTCATTGCTGTTCATTCTCCATGGCACCTCCTTCAGTTTTATACATGTTTTAGTAGAATAACATTTTTATATCGAAAGACCTATTCATTATAGAATAACTGAACTGATTTCACCAACTCGTGAATGTCATAATAAGCGGTACATTTCGTAGATTTCTCACTTTAAGCTGCACATTGTTCGTTTCTCGTCATAATGGAGAAATCTGCTAAACTGGATACTGCATAAACTATTCGTCATTTAAGATGTGATTCCCTTTAAAATTATAGATTTTTTTTCTGCTTTTTACGGGAATCGGACCATTTTTCAATCAGTATTCTTCTGATCATGGCGATATTCTGAAACAGTCTTACGCCGAATACGAAGATAGCGGCTAAATATAAGTCTACACCAAGATGTACACCTAGAAAAGCCAAACCTGCGGCAAGAATTATATTAAAGAAGAATCCGGTTACGAATACAACTTCATCATAAAGACCTTGCAAATGGGCCCTGATGCCTCCAAATAAGGTATCAAAAGCCGCGAGCACGGCAATGGAAAGGTAATTTGAATATTCATGGGGAATATCCAAATCGACCAAAAAGCCGAGGGCGACTCCAATCAGGAGTCCAAAAACTGGCAGCCACATTACGAATCCCCCCCATCCATGAAGGGCATCATGTGTTCCACTTTTACATCATTTTGGTAGGCAGGCAATGTCAATTCACGAGAAGGTGCCTTTATTTGCAATTCGAAGTTATCGATGAAAAAATCATCCATTAGTTCCGAGCCTTCAATACGCTGCTTTAATTTCTTTGGATCATCCGTCATTACCTGCAGTTCGACCGGGTAATCGGTTAACGGATATCCGTCCATTTTCGGCTGTCCATTTATATCACGAATGACCGATGTCGTTATGTACCTTTGACCAGCTATGGAAATGTCGTCCGCCCCATACCTATGCATTTCATTAAGGAGCCTGATTAACAATACCGGGGAAATATACTCGATCCGCTCGCCAAGGAGGATCCCTTCCTTAATCGGTTGAATGGACACGATTACACCTTTACCCTTTATTTCGGTCAAACCAGCTTCAGTCTTTAATTCAGTCAGGGTCTTTCGCAGCAATTCTTCCTTGCTTTCATTTCTCTCGGTTTCATAGGATGCTATTTTCCCTTCGAGCTTACTGATGCCATCTATCAATTCCACTTGTGCTTGCTGTTCTTTCAATAAATCATTTTTCAGCTCCCACATATCCCTTGTATCGGAAACGACAGGTTGATTCACCAAATTGAATTGGATGGCGAGCATGAAGCCCGCAATCAAAGTAAGCAAACTAAAAGAAAGCTTTTTTTTCATTTCCAGTCTCTCACCAATCTTTCATCGAATCCAGGAAACTGATCACCCTCCAATAATGGGGTCAAACATGATATTCTTTTTCTTTTCCATAGTAAAGATGATATTTTCGTCAACCAGCTGTTCCTTTATGCCTCCAGGAAGGTCGAGGGAAGCCCCCAGGACATCCGGATCCCCGATTGCAGTAATGATGAATGGAGCCGGATGCTGGTGTCCATCGACCGTGATGACTGGTCCATTACAGATTATATAGGAATCATGGTTCAATCTCTGACCGTTGATCGCAACAGCCTCTGCACCTGATATGTATAATTCATTTACAACCTTGAAGACATGCTGTTCATGAACCAAGTAGTTATTGACATTGGCTTCCGGATCCACATTCGCACCATCGTCAAGGGTTACCTGAAGGCCTGAACCCGTCACCTTCACTTTCCCGAGAAACATCCGGTATTTCTCCGTATCTTTGGCCAAATTGAAAAACTGCTGCTTTTCCTGGGCCAAATCTTTTTCGATCCTGGATACGGTTTCCTGCTTTTGAAGCAGTTCCTTCTGAAATTCCCGGTTCTCGGTCTCTTGTTCAATCAGTTGTTGCCTAAGCTCATATTCTTGATTCCATGCCTTGTCCTCACTTACTCCCCGATTATCCTGAGCCAGATTGTAAGAGAAGGCAATCATAAATCCGAGCACCAGGCAAACGAGGGATAGCACCACCCGTTTGCCATCAATTTTGTTCATTCGTGTCTTCCTTTTGTTCCACATTTTTATACGCTTTAAAATAAGAACCCACTTCCAGATCGATGACTCCCTTTACCTTTGGATCCAACTGACTGACGATTGATGGGTAGTGGATCATTTTCTCGAATAACGTCCGGCTTGTCGCGTTCACTTCGAACCCATCGTTCATGAACATGACGATATGGTAGGCGTCGGTTTTGGTTGGAGCATAATGGATTTCCGAAATGGCATTTTGAATTTCAACAGGAAGCTTATCCAGCTCTTCTAAGAGCAACTTTAATGCTTTACCCTCTTTGAAACCGATTAAAACCGGGGCAAATACTGGAATTTCCCCTGTCGCTAACTCCTCCAGGACGGTCCCGTTCTCCAAAATAGGGGCATACTTCCCATTATTGGACAGGTATGCCATCTTGTTATGCTCGGATACCGTAATTTTAATCGAATTAGGAAATACAGGTGTTACCTTGGCACTTTTTATTTCCTGGTTTTTTTTAATATTGGCTGCCGCTTTCCCTGTATCGACCTTCCAAATGCTTCGATCTTTCTTCACCTTGCTCAATTCAATGATTTGCTTGGAAGTGATATATCGATTCCCTTCCACCTGAACGGTTTTCACATAGCTTAGCGGGGATAAGAAATATAGTACGCATGCAACCAGAATGAAGAAAAGGGAAAGCAACAGAACCAGCCGTTTGTTTGCTTTGCTTTTTCTTAATTGTTTTAATTTCGGGATGCGGTCCTCAATGGAAACGATTTTCCCCTTTTCCATCCCTTTCACCTCTTCCTGAAAAAATGGATGGTTTTTATACAATACGAAATCACGACACACTCTAAGTCCGTTTATATGAAACTTTAAAAGGTAACACATTATAACACAAAATTTGGATATATTACATCCTATTATTTACGGCCGATAATTTCGACTTCTGTTTCCATTTCAACTTCAAATTTATCATATACAGTATCTTTCACATGCTGTATCAAGGCCTGAACATCCGCTGCACTCCCATTACCCGTGTTGACGATAAAGTTACCGTGCATTGGGGAAATTTGCGCTCCGCCAATCGAGTGTCCCTTCAGACCGGCATTTTCCACTAATTTACCGGCATGATGCGGTAGTGGATTCCGGAATATGCTGCCTGCACATGGCAGGTTATACGGCTGCGTATCCTTGCGGTAATTTTTGTTATCCTGCATTCTTGCAACGATTTCGGTTTTATCTCCCTCGGTCAATTGGAACACGGCTTCCAACACGATACCAGGTCTTTTCTTTTGAAGTACGGAAGTTCGATAAGAAAACTCCATTTCCTCCTTCGAAAGCCAAGCTAAAGAACCATCCTCAAACAGAACATGCGCTTCCTTGAGAATCTCACTCATATCGGAACCGTGTGCGCCGGCATTCATATAGACAGCTCCGCCGACGGAACCTGGTATCCCACTGGCAAATTCCAATCCTGCATAGCCTTTTTTACTGATCTGAACAGACAAGCTGACAAGTGAAACACCAGCTCCAGCTTTGATTTCCGTTCCATTCATCTCGATATGATCAAGGCCTCTGCCCAATTTAAGTACGGCACCCTCAATTCCCCCATCACTTACAAGAAGGTTGGAGCCCCTGCCGATAGCCCGCCACGGTATGGCATGCTCTTTGATGACCTGCATCGTTTTTTCTATATTTTCAACGGAAGATGGCACGATGAATAAATCAGCGGGCCCTCCTATTTTCATAGTTGTATGATTCGCAAGCGGTTCTTGTTCGAGAACCTTGCCGATTTTCATTTCAGTTAATTGCTTTATCACTTTATCCATGATAAACCTCCTTGTTGTTCCCATAATTCCAAATCATGATTTTCATTTCCTCTTTCATGAGGTCACTGTTTTTCCAAGAATGATGACATCTTGCATGTAAAAGCATATAAAATGAACAGAAGCAAGCGCCTATGCGGCCTAACCCTCTTATACTATAGTCTAAACAAAGCTGTATTGCCAATATTTATTGTGGATTCGCAAACATTCATACATGGTAATATTTTATTGGCATTTCATTTATTTCTAATTTAAGCCAAGGTTCCTTCACCCTTCATTTCCTGCAAAGGCTTTCAACCTAAAAAGGGAAGCCCCGCGTGTGACAGGACCTCCCTTTTTTGAAATTTTCTTAAAACCTTGAGTAGCGGCTAATGTTCAATAGTACCCCAATCGCCATCAACATGAGTGTAAGCGACGAACCACCGTAGCTTAACAGGGGAAGGGTGATGCCGGTAACTGGCATCAAGCCCGTCACGACCCCGATATTGATCATCACCTGGATGGCGACCATGGCAATGATCCCCACCGCTACAAGGCTGCCGTATAAATCAGGTGCCCCAAGCGCTATCCTAATCCCTCTCCAAAGCATAAGCGCAAATAACAGAATGACGAGAGAGCCTCCGATGAAGCCCAGCTCTTCGGAAAGGATCGCAAAAATGAAATCGGTCTGCGGCTCTGGTAAATAGAAAAATTTCTGCCGACTTTGCCCGAGGCCAAGACCGAACAATCCACCCGGACCGATCGCATAAAAGGACTGGATCATTTGAAAGCCGCTTCCCAAAGGATCTTCCCACGGATCCAAGAAAGATGTGATTCTTTTTATCCTGTAAGGCGCTGACAAAATCAAACCGATGAAGCCGGCTACGCCGATCAGCCCCAAGCCAACAAAGTGGCTGATTTTTGCTCCGGAAATGAAAATCATGACAATGCATGTTCCCACCATGACCGTTCCCGTTCCAAGGTCGGGCTGTAACATGATCAAGCCAAATGCCAAAAACACTAACCCTAAGGATGGAAGCATCCCTTTTTTAAAGGAGGTGATGAGCTTTTGGCGTTCGGATAAAAACTTGGCTAAAAATGCGATCATCGCCAGCTTCATGAACTCGGAGGGTTGGACCGAAAAAGCCCCTACGCCAATCCAGCTTCGCGAACCATTTCTTGCCATCCCTATTCCTGGCACCAATACTGCAAGCAGCATGATGAAACAAATGATGATCAAGATCTTGGCCCAGGTCCTCCATGTCCAGTAATCCACATTCATGATGAAAAACATGGCGATGACCCCTACGCAGGCGAACAGCAACTGTCGCTTTGCAAAATAAAAGGAATCATCAAATTTATATGTTGCCCAAATGGCACTTGCGCTGTAAACCATGATTAAACCAACGGTCAGAAGAGTTAAGGTGACGATAATGAGAATGAGATCAGGATTCGATTTTTTTAATGGCACGGACATCCACCTCGAGGAAGTTTTTCGAGCCTGTACGAATATAAAAATCAATGCTGCACTATAGCCAAAAAAAAAGCGATAACGGCTCATTATCGCTTTTTTCCAAGGTGTCAACGTAGAAGCAGATTCACTTCTTTCTGCGAAAGCTGTTACTTAAGTTTATGCACGGCCTCCATAAACATGTCTCCTCTTTGCTCAAAAGTTTTATATTGATCCCAGCTTGCACAAGCCGGGGAGAGAAGAATACAGTCGCCTTCATTAGATAATTCAAATGCAGCCGGTACGGCCTTTTCTACATTATCGACACGTTTTATATTCGTTATTCCTATTTCTTTGGCTATCCGCTCAATTTTTTCTGCCGTTTCACCAAACGTTATCACGGCCTTGACATTTTTCATGGCCGGTTTTAACTCATCGAATTCATTGCCGCGGTCCAATCCGCCCGCCAAAAGGATGACAGGTTCAGAAAAGGATGTCAACGCTTTGGATGCTGCTAGGATGTTCGTCGCCTTCGAATCATTATAGAATTTACGGTTTTCGATCATAGCTACGAACTGCAGACGATGCTCCACGCCATAAAATGTTTTCAGGACTGTCTGGATCGCTTCGTTTGCAACACCCTTCAATTTGGCCGCTGAAATGGCTGCGAGCACATTTTCCAAATTATGTTTCCCAGGAAGGGCTATGTCGGCAATGCCGATGATTTTTTCTTGGCGGAAGAAGACGGCTCCATCTTCTACATAGGCACCATTCTCGTGCTTCCCTTCGGTCGAAAAGGGAACGAGCTGAGCCTTGGTCTTTTTCGCCATCGATACAACGGCATCCTGGTCTGCATTATAAATCAAGAAATCGGAGGCTAGCTGATTTTTCGCAATCGCCGCTTTTGCTTCCGCATATTCTTGTTTGGAACTATGATAATCCAGGTGCGCATCATACAAATTCGTCAAGATGGAAATCTCAGGACGAAACTCCTCTATTCCCATTAGCTGGAAAGATGATAATTCAATGACGATCGAGTCATCCGCTGTCGCCTTTTCGGCCACTCCAGATGCGACTGTCCCGATATTCCCGGCGATGAGCGGTGACTTTTCACCGGCCTTCAACATTTCGAATATCAAAGTTGTCGTAGTCGTCTTCCCGTTCGTGCCCGTAATTCCTATGAAAGGAGCCTCACTGATTTGATAGGCAAGCTCCACTTCCGTAATAACCGGTATCCCTTTTTCCAACGCCCCTTTTACAATCGGATTTCGATAGGGTATCCCGGGATTTTTGACGATCAATTCAAACCCTTCATCAAGCAGTTCAATCGGATGGCTGCCGCAGATGACCTTGATTCCCTGTTCCAGCAGTCCTTGAGCCTCAGGGTTTTCCGATAATGGCTTCATGTCATTCACCGTCACGAAAGCCCCTAATTTATGTAGAAGCGATGCTGCCATCACTCCGCTCTTTGCCAAGCCCAATACCAATACTTTTTTTTCTGAATACCTTGCCGTCTCTTTCAATTATATCCACACCTCTAAATAGATTCCGAGTACCGCACACAGCAAGCCTACTGTCCAGAAAGTCACGACGACGCGCCATTCGGACCACCCAGATAGTTCATAATGGTGGTGGAGCGGACTCATTTTAAAAATACGTTTACCAGTCGTTTTAAAAGATCCTACTTGCAGGATGACAGAGAGTGTCTCAATGACAAAAACTCCTCCAATGATTACTAACAGTATTTCAAGCTTCGTCAGTAAGGCTATCGTTGCGATGGCTCCTCCCAGGGCCAAGGACCCTGTATCACCCATGAATACCTTAGCAGGATGGGCATTGAATACCAAAAATCCAAGAACAGACCCTACGACTGCCACCGAAAATATAGAAATGTCGTATTGTGACTGACTCCATGCCAAAATCGCAAAAGCGCCAAAGGCAATGGCTGAAGTTCCTGAGACAAGTCCGTCAAGTCCATCCGTCAAATTGACGGCATTCGAAAATCCGACCAACCAGAAAATCACGATAAATAGATAAAACCAGCCAAAGTCGACGGAAAAGTCAGTGCCCGGGATCGACAATTCCGGATTGAAACGATCTGTCTGCTTGAAGACGAAATAAAAGATGACCGAAATCACGATTTGTCCAAGCAGTTTTTGCTTGGATGTCAAGCCAAGGTTCCGCTTCATGACCACCTTGATGAAATCATCCAGGAAACCAAGCAATCCAAACCCTAAAGTAACGAATAATAATAAATAGGTTTCGGTGGATGGTACCGAAAATTTAAAAGTCATCACCAGCGTGGCGATGGTAACCGATAATAATATCACCAAACCGCCCATGGTAGGCGTTCCCGTTTTCTTCAAGTGCGATTGCGGGCCTTCTTCCCTGATGCTTTGCCCGAATTTCAGCCTTCTCAAAAACGGGATGAAAATGGGCGAAAGAAGTACAGTTACTAAAAACGCCACCAAAATCGTATAAAAAATTACTTGTTCCAACATTCCTTACTCCCTCATTCCTAACACAATTCAAATATAAAATTCTGCTTGTTGTCTTTTCCTGATAGTAAACCGGGCCCATTCACCGACGGTTCAAACTGTACCGAAACGGCTTCGAATCGCCTTTTCCGCTTCTTCACGGTCATCAAAGTGCAGCACTTCGTCACCGACCAATTGATAGGTTTCATGACCTTTGCCCGCTATTAAAATAACGTCGCCCTCTTCAGCCTTGGAAACGGCATGGATTATTGCCTGCCTCCGGTCTTCGATTACCAAATATTCTTTACCTGCCACTCCAGCTTCCATATCCCGCAAAATCTGGGCCGCATCCTCACTGCGTGGATTATCGGAGGTGAAAATGGGATCTGTCGCCAAGTTGCAGGCAATCTCTGCCATGATCGGGCGCTTTGTCTTGTCTCGGTCCCCGCCGCAGCCGACGATCACAAAAATTTTCTTTTCAGCGAACTCAGCAACGGTCTTGAGGACATTCTCCAAGCTGTCCGGAGTGTGGGCATAGTCAACGATAACTGGAAAGGCTTGATTCGCCGTAACGAGTTCAAAACGGCCTGCCACTCCTTTTATCTTCTCGATCGATTTAATGGTGTCATCTATATCGTTGCCAGCGCATAGGGAAGCCGCGATGGCGGAGAGCACATTATATACGCTGAATTTACCAATGAGCTTCAGCTGAATGTAACGTTCTTCCTTACCCGCTGTCAAGATGAATGATGTGCCATTGGCATCAATTTTTAAATCCTTTGCCCTGATATCGGCTTCATTGTCTATACCGTAAGTTACGACTGTGGCAGCCGTCGCTTTAATGAAATCTTCGGTTGCCTCATCATCAGCGTTAAGCACGGCATATTTAGGACGATTTTCTATGTAAGCATTTCCGAGCTGCGAGAAAAACAAGGATTTTGCCTGCTTGTATCTGTCCATCGTTTTATGGAAATCCAAATGGTCTTGTGTGAGATTCGTAAATACGGCAATATCATAGTCGCAGCCATGGACGCGTCCAAGTTCAAGTGCATGCGAAGATACTTCCATTATGGCCGTTGACACAGACGCTTCGGTCATTTCATGAAAAGCCTTTTGCAATGTAACGCTATCGGGCGTCGTATTCTTTGTTTCATAGACCTTATCGGCAATTTTTGTATACATCGTGCCGATCAATCCCGTTTTTTCATGCCGATCCTCGAAAATCTTTTCCAGCAGATGACTGGTTGTCGTCTTTCCGTTCGTGCCGGTGATTCCGATCAAACGCAGCTTTTGCGTCGGATGACCATAGAATGCATCGGCAAGGACCGCCATCGCCCTGCTTGAATCCCTGACGACGATTACGGGTACAGGCAAATCCAGCTCCCGTTCGGCAATGACTGCCGCAGCTCCATTTTCAACAGCGGATTGGGCAAAATCATGACCATCGACCGTATAACCTTTTATACAAACAAATAAACTTCCGTCTTTGACTTTACGGTTATCATTTTCAATGGAGGTGATTTCAGGATTCTCTCCTTCATGGCTAAATAAGGAGTGTAAATAAGATAGTAATTTTTGAAGCTTCATTTTTCCATCCCTCTCAACTTAATTTGAGGATTCATTATATGTGATTAACCTTGGCTTGTCGAGAAACCATTTTTAATTATACGGGGTTATCGCGCCTCCGTAAACAAAGCGGCTGATGATTCTTCAGCCGCTTAAACTATTCATCTATTATATTATACTTAATCTTTATTTTCGCCAAGATAAATTCTTATTGTAGAGCCTTCTTTTACCTTAATGCCCGCATCAGGTGCTTGATTTATGACTTTATCCCCATTTCCGGCGATATCGAGCTTCAAATCCACTTGCTGGGTTTGCAGCTCTTTTCTGCTCATTCCGACCACGTCCGGCACCTCGACCATGACGGGATCCGTCCAGACCCTTTCCTTCTCAATCTGGTTTTTCCTTGGTTTGACGCCCATCGCCCTAAGAGAATCCTCCATGATATTGCCGACGATCGGAGCCGCAACGACACCGCCGAATTGCACCGTTCCTTTCGGATTATCGACCGCGATATAGACGACGATTTGCGGGTCATCGGCTGGAGCGACACCAATGAATGAGAGAATATAATTATTTTCAAGGTAGCGGCCATTTTCCGCTTTCTGCGCCGTACCTGTCTTTCCGCCAACGCGATATGACTCGACGAATGCACCTTTACCGCTGCCTTGCGCCACTACTGATTCAAGAGCTTCACGCACCTTTTTCGAGGTCGCTTCCGAAATCACCTTTTTCTTGGCCTGCGGGGTCTTTCTCATAAGTACTTCACCCGTTTTTGGGTCAACCAATTCCTTTGCGATATATGGCGTGTATAAAGTCCCGCCATTCACGGCAGCCGATACCGCCGTCACCTGCTGAATCGGCGTTACGGCCACACCTTGTCCAAATGCGGTCGTTGCCTGCTCAACCGGGCCCACGCGATCCATATTGAACATGATCCCTTTTCCTTCTCCGGTTAAATCAATCCCCGTTTTTTGTCCAAACCCGAAATCATTGATATATTTAAATAACTTATCTTTCCCGAGCCTGTTGCCCAACTCCACAAAACCTGGGTTGCATGAGTTCTCGACCACTTCAAGAAAGGTTTGATCGCCATGTCCTCCGCTTTTCCAGCAATGGAGCGTGGATCCAGCCACCTCAACATGCCCGGAGTCATAAAAATGTTCCCTCTGCAAATCCACCTTCCCTTCCTCCAGCGCTGCAGCAAGGGTGATGATCTTGAAAGTCGATCCCGGTTCATATATGCTCCAAACCGGCAAATTACGGTTATACACTTCGGATGGTACATTTTGAAAATTAGAAGGATCGAAGGTCGGCCTGCTGGACATGGCTAAAATTTCGCCAGTATTCGGGTCCATGGCAATGGCGATAAGACCATCAGGGTCATAGGTTGCCTCCGCATTATCGAGCTCCCTCTCCACGATCGTTTGGATTTTGCTATCGATCGTCAGCTTCAAATTATCTCCATCAACGGGAGGCTTATAGTCATCGGCCATGTTTTCCAGCCTCTTCCCTTTGGCATCCGAATAGAATTTAACAAACCCCTTCTTCCCGCTTAGCTCCTTATCATAGGACAATTCAATTCCCATTAGCCCCTGGTTATCCGATCCCGTGAAGCCGAGTACATGTGAAAGATATTCACCGAATGGGTAATGGCGCTTTGAATCTTCGGCGATATACACGCCCTTTATCCCCAATGCTTTTATTTCTTTCGCCTTTTCATGGGATATTTTTCTGCCTTCGGGAATTCTGACGCTCATCGCTTGTTTCGTCAGCCATTGATAAGCCTTTTCCTTGGTCATATCCAATATGGAAGCAAGCTGTCCCGCCGTCTGATCGGGATCTTCAATCTGCCTTGGGATGACATAGACCGTTGGGGCGGAAATATTCGTTGCCAGCTCTACACCATTGCGATCCAAAATCTCTCCCCGCTTAGCCTCAAAAGGAATATTCCTGCTCCAGGAATCTTTAGCGAGCCCCGTCAACTTATCACCTAGATAGAATTGTACAATTCCCAAGCGGATATCAATGATAAAAAAAACTACGATACCCACTGCCAATGCGATTGCCAGCCGTTTTCGGACAGTAACATTCGAAACACGCAAAAACAGGCACCTCCATTTCATACATGCTTCAATATATGCTTGTCTACTTGATGCTAGACTAAGAAACCTTCAAAAAAATGAAGGGGGGAACCCGTATGGATTCCCCCCTTCATTGCTCATTCGGTTTTTTTATCTTTCGGGATATCTTCAGTAGCCCCTTCTGGCTGGGATAATTCAATATGGAAGGAATCCCCTTCCTTCACCTTTTTCCCTGCCTGGAGATTCTGTTTACTCACATATCCCGTTCCTGTCGTTTTCAGGTCCAGTTTGGCGACATTAGCGAATTTCATGACGTCCCGCAAGGACCACCCTGTCATATCCGGAACTTTCATTTCACCTTCCGTTCTCAAGATGATTTTTTCGCCCTGCAGAAGCGTGCTCCCAGCCTTCGGGGATTGATCGAGCACTTTACGCCCGCTCCCTATCGTGCTTACATCATAACCAAGTTCCTTCAGCTCCTTGGCGGCGGAGCTTTCGGG
Organism: Peribacillus simplex; assembly: GCF_001542915.1. GTDB lineage: Bacteria > Bacillota > Bacilli > Bacillales > DSM-1321 > Peribacillus > Peribacillus simplex_B. The sequence goes on from NZ_LNNH01000037.1 coordinate 14,955, forward strand.
TTGGTTGGTATAGTCGGCAATGTCAATCGCTTTTTGTTTTTTCACATCAGATGGCTTGATGTTTAAATATTGCAGGCTATTCTGCATGACCGGATTGAAAATCTCTGACAATGGGTCTGCTCCGACATAAGAAGCCCCCAGCTTGGGCTGCTTCACTGCCACATACATGACCAATTGCGGATCATCTTTTGGAGCCATCCCTAAAAAGGAGAATACGTAATTATTTTTACCTTCCAGATATCTTCCAGTCGGACCGGCAATTTGTGCAGTACCGGTTTTGCCTGCGACTTCATATCCGTCGATGGCATATTTGCTTCCTGTCCCCTTTTTCGCAGAAATGACCGTTTCCAAATAATCACGCACCTGCTTGGCGGTCTCTGCTGAAATCGGGTTCCCTGTCACTTTCGGCTTTGTCGTTTTCAAAACCTTGCCTGTATCCTGATCGGAAATGCTTTTGATCACATAAGGCTGCATCATCTTTCCGTCATTCGCTATGGCGGAAGCAGCCTGGATCTGTTGGATCGGGGTGACGGTAGAACCTTGCCCGAAGGCAGTCGTCACTTTTTCAAGCTTGTACTTATATTGAATTTTACCGGTTATTTCATTCGGTAAATCGATTCCCGTTTTGTTGTCGAACCCGAATTTCGTCAAATACTCCCTGAAGGTATCCGCACCGATCTTATCCATGGCAAGTGTTGCGAAAGCGACGTTGGAAGAACGTTGGACCCCTTCAAGAAACGTCATGCTTTTCCCTCTTTCAATTCCACTATGATCATGAATTTCCCCTGAACCGGCCTTATAGGTTCCCGCTACAAAACTGTCGTTCGGTTTGAAGACTCCTTCCTCAACAGCCGCCGCAAGCGTGAAGGTTTTCATCGTTGATCCCGGCTCGAAGGTTTCTTCAATGGCAAGGTTGCGCCATGTATCCGTAAGCCCGACTTTCGTTGTCGGATGGAAGGTGGGCCTTTGTCCCATCGCCACAATCTCTCCTGTTTTAGGATTGGATACAATCGCTATGATTTGCTCGGGGTCATATTTTGCCTGCACTTTGCTCAACGAATCTTCCAAGAAGGTTTGGATTTTCTTGTCGATGGTCAGCATGACATCATTGCCATTATCCGGGGCAACCACTTTCTCCTTCGCATCCGGTAATAGCAATCCCCATGAGTCACTGTCATAGGTCAGCTTCCCGTTCGTTTCCTTCAATTCTTTGTTGAGATACCTCTCAATGCCGAACTTACCGGCCATCTCGCCCGTTTTCTCATCCTTTTCCACATACCCTATCAAATGGGATGCGAAAATTCCATTCGGGTAAAAACGTTTATTCGTCCTTCCGAATGTAATGCCCGGCAGCTCCATTTTTTCGATTTTCTGTTTGACGACCTGGGTCAAATCCTTGCCCGCGCTGCCAAATTCGACTTGATAAGCCTTTTTATTACTAGTAAGACGCTCATAAATTTCCTGCTCATCCATGTCAATATATTTAGCAAGCTTGCTCGCGGTCATTTCCGGATCCTCGACGTGCTTAGGTTCCTTGTCACTGAGAACAGCCCTTAAGATATAAGATGAAGTATCCTCGGCGATGACTTCCCCCTTTGTATCGAGGATGCTGCCCCTTTTTGCCTCTATCACCTGTTTTTTCTCGTATTTCTTTTCGATTTTCGAAGCAAGCACTTCCCCGCCTGCTGTTCCTGTCACCTGAATATATAAAAAGCGGCAAATTAAAACAAAAAAGAGCAGGCCGAATAAGAAGAATAATCCGGCTGCCCCATGCTTCATATTTTTTTGTTTCTGCATTATTACTGCACACCCTTCACATTATTCTTATTTAACTTGAACCCAAGCGCTGCAGCTTTTTTCCAAATTCTCTCGTATGTACTAAGTTCGGCAACTTGCACTTTCAAATCGTCATTCACTTTGCCCTGTTCGTCAATTTTCGACTCAACAAGCTGGATCTCTTTATTCGTTTCATAAATGGCCGCTTGATTGGAAACGATCTTCACTCCCATAAAAGCAACCATAATAGCAAGGGCACATAGTAAGAAAACTTCACCAATGGATATCTTCGCCTTACGGATGACCACTGTTTGTGTCTGTTGCTGATGTTGGTCTTCATATTGCTGTTCTTGCATTTTTTTGGCTATGGAACTCATTCCTGTTCCCCCTTACTGATTTTTTCTATATTTTTTGCTTTTCAGCAATTCTTAGCTTAGCCGAACGTGAACGATTATTCCCTTCCAGTTCCTCTTCCGAAGGTAATATCGGTTTTCTCGTTATGATTTTTAAGGTTGGTTTGAATTCATCCGGTATGACAGGAAGCCCAGGCGGAAGGTCCGGCATGCTGCTCGCTTTCTTAAATACCGTTTTGCAAATCCTATCCTCAAGTGAATGGAATGTGATAACCGAAATCCTGCCTTCCATATCCAAAAGCGAAATCGCTTGCTCCAGGGAATCCTCGAAGACGCCAAGCTCATCGTTCACGGCGATCCTGATTGCTTGAAATACCCGTTTTGCAGGATGTCCGCCTTTACGTCTTGCAGGTGCTGGGATCCCTTCTTTAATCAGCTCCACAAGCTCGAATGTCGTTTCAATCGGTTTTATCTCGCGTGCCGCTTCTATTTTCCTGGCGATTTGCTTGGAAAACTTTTCTTCTCCGTATTGAAAGAAAATCCTCATCAAATCATGGAATGACCAAGTATTCACGACATCATAAGCAGAAATGGCCGCACTTTGGTCCATCCTCATATCCAAAGGAGCATCATGGTTATAACTGAAACCCCGTTCCGGTGTATCCAATTGGGGCGATGACACTCCTAAATCGTATAGGATCCCATCGACTTTCTCGATCCCCCTGGCATTCAACTCTTCTTTCAAGTATTTAAAATTATTAGGAACAAGAACGATGCGTTCACCATAGCTTTCCAGTTTTTCCTTAGCATTTCGAATCGCCGTTTCATCCTGATCAAAAGCATAAAGCCTGCCCTTGTCAGATAGCTGTGAAAGCAAGTATTCGCTGTGACCGGCTCCTCCTAGTGTACAATCTACGTAAACTCCATCAGGTTTGATGTTCAATCCATCAACCGTCTCTTTTAATAACACTGTCGTATGTTGAAACATGCTAGACATCCTTCCAATCGGTTATTGAGTGACTCTATTTCTGAGGGCAGCCTTAAATATCAAAGCCAATCATATTTTCTGCTATCTCAGCGAAAGAATCCTCCGAAGCTGAAAAATAGTTTTCCCAAAGGGATTTGCTCCAAATCTCAATACGATTGGTAACACCAAGAATTACACATTCTTTTTCCAATTGGCCATATGAAGTAAGCGGCGTGGGGATATTAATTCGCCCTTGTTTGTCAATTTCACATTCTGTCGCTGCAGAAAAGAAAAAACGGGTAAAGGCCCGGGCATCTTTTTTTGTTAAAGGCAAGGCTTTCAGCTTTTCTTCAAGCAGCTTCCACTCTTCCATAGGGTAACCAAATAAACATTGATCGAGTCCGCGGGTCAATACAAATTGCTCCCCGAGATTGTCCCGGAATTTCACTGGGACTATCAAACGGCCCTTAATATCGATGTTATGATGGTACTCTCCCATGAACATACCCATTACCCCCACATTCTAATCTCAATGTACCACAATCCCCCACCTTTCTCCACTTGTTTTTACTTTCTCCTTCCAAGTAATAATTCCCTTCTTTTCAATGCCTTTTTTATTTAGCCAATTTTTTCAAAGAACCGTGCATTTCCCTCGAATGGACTCAAACTAGGACGCAGTCCCGCTATTCCTGTCGAAGCAATGCCTGACAGGTGTCCAGGAAACAGAAAAAGACAGGCTTTAGCACCTGTCTTTCAGACTGTAGACAAACTCGATGAAAATCGAGTTTGTCTATTTTTATGGCCTGTACAATTTAGACGTTGATTTCCACTCCAGGCACTCGCTTTCCGCGGGCGGTCGGGGAGCCTCCTCGGCTTTGCCTGCGGGGTCTCCCCTAGACGCGCTTTTCCCGCAGGAGTCTCGAACACCCGCTCCAATCAACTTTGTCTTACCTTTTAGATAGAACACTTTTGACTGGAGTCATTTTTGTTTTAAAATTGAAGGATTAAAACTTGAGGTGATGAGGATGCTTTCTAAACATGATTCTATTCAGCGAGATCAACTTGAAATGATTACGTTAGATCAACTGGTGCCACCGAACCATTTGGTTCGTAAAATGGAGGCTGCCATTGACTTCACTTTCATTTATGACTTGGTGAAAGATATGTACTCAGAGGTAGGACGCCCAAGTATTGATCCAGTTATTTTAGTTAAACTGACTTTCATTCAATATACCTTCGGTATTCGTTCCATGCGTAAAACGATTGAAGAAGTTGAAACCAATATGGCTTACCGTTGGTTCTTAGGCTATGGTTTCCATGATAAAGTACCTCATTTCTCTACGTTCGGAAAAAATTATGAGCGACGCTTTAAAGATACAGACCTGTTTGAACAGATTTTCTGTCGCATTTTAATGACAGCTGCTAATAAAAAGTTAATAAGTGTAGAACACGTTTTCGTGGATTCCACACATGTGAAAGCCAGTGCGAATAAACGGAAATTTGAAAAGAAAATTGTTCGTAAAGAAACACGAGCGTATCAAGGACGTCTTCAAGAAGAAATCAATCAAGATCGTGAAAACCATGGAAAGAAGCCTTTTCCACCAGATAAATTTGATAAGGAAGAAACCAAAGCAATTAAAGAAAGTACTACGGATCCTGAGAGTGGCTACTATGTGAAAGATGAACGAACAAAACAGTTTGCCTATTCATTCCATGCGGCCGCAGACGGCAACGGTTTTGTATTGGGAACGATTGTAACACCTGGTAATACACATGACTGTCAGATTTTGGAGCCACTTGTTGACCAAGTGATTGAGAAAGTTGGAAAACCAGAAGCAGTTGCCGCAGATGCAGCTTATAAAACACCAGCGATTACAAGCTACCTATTTAACAAAGAAATCACAC
>NZ_LNNH01000038.1 GCF_001542915.1 Peribacillus simplex
CCGAGCTGACCTCCATTTTGACCTCCCATCATCATGCCAGGCTGACCTCCATTTTGGCCTCCCATCATGCCGGGCTGGCCTCCGTTTTGGCCTCCCATCATGCCGGGCTGGCCTCCATTTTGGCCTCCCATCATCATGCCGGGCTGGCCTCCGTTTTGGCCTCCCATCATGCCGGGCTGGCCTCCATTTTGGCCTCCCATCATCATGCCAGGCTGGCCTCCGTTTTGGCCTGGCATCATCATGCCAGGCTGGCCTCCATTTTGGCCTCCCATCATCATGCCGGGCTGACCTCCGTTTTGGCCTCCCATCATCATGCCGGGCTGACCTCCATTTTGACCTCCCATCATCATGCCGGGCTGGCCTCCGTTTTGGCCTGGCATTACGAAGGGTTGATATTGTTGGGCTTGATCTGATTCAGCTGACTCTGTTTCATATTGATATTGCATCGGATTGCCCATCTGTGGATAGGCCCCTAAATTCGGATCATGGTAATGGGGCTGTGATTGATCGGATTGATATTGATGATAATCAGGATGGTGATGCTCATAGGCGTTCATTGATTGACCAGGTTGATACTGCCCCTTCACTTCCGGCCCATACGTTCCAAGCAACCCCTTATTACAGCCACAATCTTCTTCATCTTCAGACTGTTGCGGGTGATTATGATGATTGTATGGCGATTCGCTTGGTGACTCATGGTCTTGTTGCATATATGAGCCCGCTACTTGATGCTGCTGCCCCATCATCCCCCCATAAAAATGGTGCGGCATCGGCGCAGATGCTTGATATGGATAGTGTTGTTGCTGATTGTATGGATTCATGCTTGCACCTTGAACATACCCTTGCGGCCCCATCGATTGCATGTCAGGAGATTCCCCCCAAATCTCGGAGCTTTCATCCATCATTTGATAGCCTTGTGTTTCCTGGTTCCCATAGCCGCCATGATAAGGGGCTTGCATCCCCTGCATCGGCATATGCGCCCATGGCGGAGGCTGCATGTTATAGCCGGTTCCTGGCATGATTGGCGTCATTGGAATGCAATCATCCACAGGCTCACAATATTCCTGACTTGGCGATACGTCTGGCTTCTTCTTCTTTTTCTTTTTAGCGACCGGCTCTTCTTTCTTCGGTAATGGCGGCGGTGCAGGGGGCTTTTGCACACTCATATTGGTCATGTTGACCATATAATAATTATTGATATCGACCTCAGGAATCACTGGTGTCGGTACCTGGACTTCTTTTGGAACGATTATTTGCTTTTCTTTCACGATTGGCTTTGGCTGTTCTTTCATCGGTGGTTGATACTTTGGCTGTTCCTTCATCGGTGGCTGGTACTTTGGCTGTTCTTTCATCGGTGGCTGGTACTTTGGCTGTTCCTTCATCGGTGGCTGGTACTTTGGCTGTTCTTTCATTGGTGGCTGATACTTTGGCTGTTCCTTCATCGGTGGCTGGTACTTTGGCTGTTCCTTCATCGGTGGCTGATACTTTGGCTGTTCTTTGACTGGCGGTTGCATCATTTGCTGCTCTTTCATAGGTGCCGGCTGAGCTGGATACTGTTGAATCTGGGATTCTTTCACTCCCATATGAATGTTGGGTTTAATCGTTTCTTTTATTACTGCTCCGGTTGTCCCTGGTATTTTAATTTTCATTCCCGGCATCATCATGTCCGGGTTGCTTAATTGAGCGTTCACTTTTTTAAGTTCTTCAAAACTGACGCCGTATTTTTTGGCGAGTTTCCAAAGTGTATCGCCTTTTTGGACTATATGAATTTTCACGCTGATAACCCCTCCTGTGCATATGTCCATATATACTATGATGTAGTGGGTGAATTGCTATTATTTTTATCATGAAAACTTATGCTTCAAAATGGCCTTTTATGATTGGATCAATGATTTAGGCGCACCGATGCCCACTTTCTCGGCGAAGAAATAAGCACGAAAAACAGTTCACCCCTTCTTCCTAAGCCGCCTTTCTTTAAGGTCCAGTCTAAATTCAAGGAATTCCGGGTATAAGAAAGTAGATGGCTTAAGCTATATCTGGCATTTATATTTTTACTGGGAGGAATGTTAATGAAATGGAAGGGACGACAGGGCAGTTCGAACGTCGAGGACAAAAGGGGAATGAGCGGCAAAGGGATGGCAGGCATCGGTGGCGGGGTCGGCTTAATCATCGTCTTGATCGTTACGCTGCTTGGAGGCAACCCAAGCGATTTACTGGGCGGCTTGACTTCACCTAATCCTGGAAGCGGCGGCACTTATGTGGAAAGTGATGAAGAAAAGGAACTTGCACAGTTTGTGTCGGTCGTCCTGGCAGATACGGAGCGGGTCTGGACTGAGGAATTCCGGGAAAACGGCCTGAATTATGAAGAACCGACTCTTGTCCTGTACTCAGGAAGCGTGCAATCGGCATGCGGGATCGCAGGTTCATCAGTGGGACCGTTTTATTGTCCAGGCGATAAGAAGCTATATATCGATCTCAGTTTTTATCAGGAGTTAAAGGAAGAATTCCAGGCACCAGGGGATTTTGCCATGGCCTATGTGATTGCTCATGAAGTCGGGCACCACGTCCAGACATTATTGGGAACAACGGAAAAGGTTATGCCGGATCGTTCCAAGGTTAGTGAAACCGAATATAATAAATATTCTGTCCGCCTTGAATTACAGGCCGATTATTTAGCTGGGGTGTGGGCACATCATGTCCAGGGGGAGAATTTACTTGAGAAAGGCGATCTTGATGAGGCTTTGAATGCAGCCAGCGGCGTGGGGGATGACTCCATCCAGAAAAAAGCACAAGGCTACGCAGTTCCCGACAGCTTCACACACGGTACGTCCGAACAGCGAAAACGTTGGTTCAATAAGGGGTTCGAATCCGGAAATATGAATGAAGGCAATACGTTTGAAGCAAAAAATCTTTAATGGCAATCAAATACGGGCAATACATAAAAAGGGGGCTGCAAGGGCCTCCTTTTTCCAATGTCCAATAAGCCTGGAGATAGACAGGCGATTTCAGGCCCGTTCAAGCATTCGATTTAAAGCAAGGATTGCATCAGCCGCAATTTTTTTTTCCACTTTTATCGGGTTGATGATTTGATCTGCTTCGATTGATTCAAGAGCCCATAGCAGATGCGGTAAATCTATCCGGTTCATCGTAAGGCATGGGCACATATTCGGATTTAGGGAGATGATTTGCTTGTCTGGATTATTGGCGATTAGTCGCTTGACAAGATTCATTTCCGTTCCGATTGCCCAAGAGCTTCCCGCTTGTGCCTTTTCAATCATATCAATGATATAAGATGTGGAACCGGCATAATCCGACATGGCAACCACTTCCCGGCGGCATTCCGGATGGACGATGATATTCATGGCAGGCTGCTCTTTCCTAAGTGCTTCAATATTCGCCGTCGTGAAATTTTCATGGACCGAACAATGCCCTTTCCATAGCAGCACCTTCAGATCCTTTCGTTCACCTTCATGGATCAGTTCCTCCTTGTGAGGATCCCAAACAGCCATTTCCTCCAACGGAATGCCAATATCAAAGGCTGTATTCCGGCCAAGGTGCTGATCGGGGAGAAACAGGATCCGTTCTTTTTGCTCAAGGGCCCATGAGACCATCTCTTGTGCATTGGAAGAAGTCACCGTAGCTCCGCCATTCTTCCCCACAAATGCTTTGATGGCCGCAGTCGAATTAACGTAAGTAAGCGGAAGGATAGAATCTCCAAATAATTCCTGAAGCTTTGTCCAGGCCCGTTCCGTTTGATCGATATCCGCCATATCTGCCATCGAACAGCCTGCACGCATGTCAGGCAGAATGACGGTCTGCCCTTCTTCTGTCAAAATATCGGCCGTTTCGGCCATGAAATGCACACCGCAAAACACGATATAATCCGCTTCACGATTTTGGGCGGAAAGCTGGGCCAACTGAAGTGAATCTCCCGTTACATCGGAAAACCGGATCACTTCCTCCCGTTGATAATGATGACCAGGTATATAAAGACGGTTACCTAAGCGCCTTTTTATGGCTAGTACCGTTTTTTCTATATCCTCCACTGTCATCGTTTTGTACTTTTCAGGCAGGACATTCCTTGCCGTGCCAGCCATCTCCAGTATATTCATTTCAATACCCCCTCACATTCTGTAACTTTTGCACTGATATCAAGAGCCCGGACGCTGTGCGTCAGACAGCCCAACGAAATGTAATCCACTCCCGTTTCACGAAATGTCGCTAACTTGCCCAGCGTAATCCCTCCTGAAGCTTCCGTTATGATATGGCCAGGAACCGATTTGATCCATTGCTTGATTTCGTCAGGACTCCTGTTATCGAACATGATGATATCCGCACCGGCTTCCACAGCCTCAAGGACCTGTTCCAATGATTCCGTTTCAACCTCCACCTTACATGTATGCCCCAGTTTTGCTTTGACCGCCTGAACCGCTTCGGTAATCGAACCTGCGAAAGCAATATGATTATCTTTGATCATGACGGCGTCATACAAACCATTTCGATGATTGAAGGCCCCGCCTGAGCGGACCGCGTATTTTTCAAGCATTCGCAGGCCAGGCGTGGTTTTCCTTGTATCACATGCCCTTGTCTTCGTCCCCGCTAAGATCATCGTCGCTTCATGGGCAAGCGTGGCAATTCCCGACATGCGCTGCACCAAATTCAAAACAACCCGTTCCCCTTTTAACAGCAAAGCCATATTGCCTGTCATCCGTGCAAGCTTTTGACCCGTTTCAAACACTTCACCATCCCGGACATGGAGGGTCACCTCGATTTGGTTATCCAACAAGGCAAACCCTGTCCTGATGACGTCGCTTCCGCTAAAAACCCCGCCCTCCTTTGCAATGAATGTCAACGCCCCCTGCTTTGACGGACCGAAAATCGTATCACTCGTTACATCACATTCCCCGATGTCCTCGATCAAAAAATGCTCCAGCATTCGCTTAAGCTTCAATATGTTCATACTGTCGTCTTCCCTTCATTCTGTTTTTCACGTCTTGGCATGCAAGGATGACCGATTTTCCAAGCCATAGGGAGTCATCTTCGCTTGGATAATCACTGCGGTAATGACCGCCCCTGCTTTCCGTTCTAGTCAACGCCGATTCGGCAATCAGCCAAGCTACGATAATGGCGTTAGCTTTGGTGATTTCTGCTAGTGATCGTCCGGTAACTTCCAGATGCAGCAGGTTTTCGATGTGAAAAGCCTCGAGATAATTCTTCAAACGAATTAACCCCGCTTCCGTCCGGACGATGCCCGCTTCATTCATCAATTTTTCCTTCAATGCCCGTAAATCAGGTAAAGAAGCAACATGACAGGCACATTGGGACCGCTCTTTTTCTTTTGGCAGCTCCCTTGCTGGCGTATGAGCAAGCAAATCGCCAAGGATCTTGCCAAAAACCAGCCCTTCGAGAAGTGAATTGCTTGCCAGTCGGTTCGCACCATGCACACCCGTGCATGCCACCTCACCGACTGCATACAAAGAAGGGACAGAGGTTCTCCCCCACTCATCCACTTCGATTCCTCCCATTAAAAAGTGGTTCCCAGGTGCAACCGGGATCTTTCCGAATTGGAGATCCACCCCGCTTCTCTCACATAATGAGCTCACCGTCGGGAATCGCTTTTTAAAATCCTTGATCATCGAAATATCCAAAAATACCTTTTCACCGCGCTGTAAATAAGAAAAAATCGTCTGTGCGACAATATGCCTCGGGGCGAGATCCTTCAACCGATGTACATCCTGCATGATCGGCATTCCATCTTCAGTCACTAATAGGGCGCCGTCACCACGGACCGCTTCCGAAATAAGACCTTCGGCTTTGTTATTCACAAAAAGCAGTGTCGGATGGAACTGGATGAATTCCATATCACGAACCTTCGCCCCCGCCTTGAACGCAAGCGCGATTCCATCACCTGATACCGTTTGTGAATTAGATGTAAAACGGTATAGCGAACCGCATCCGCCCGTTGCCAGAACCGTTTGCTCTGCATGATAGAAAGCCAGTTTCCCTGACCTATCAAGGGTTTTGACGCCGATGCAAGATTCATCTTCACCGATGATCAACTCCACCGCGGCCTCATTCTCGATTACCTGAACCTTCGAGCTTTTCAAGCATTCTATTAGGTGCTCCATCATGTACTTTCCTGTACCATCGCCGTGACTATGAAGGATTCTCCTTTCACTATGGGCACCCTCCATGCCAAACATCAGCCTGCCGTCATGACTTCGGTCAAATTGCATACCGGACTGGATAAGTTCAGAGATCGCCAAAGGGGCCCCCTCGACAAGTTTTTCCACTGCCTTCACTTTGTTATGGTGCTGGCCGGCAGCCAGCGTATCTTTTTTATGTAAGGATACCCCATCCTGATCGGATAGTGCCGCGGCAATCCCTCCTTGCGCCAAGTAGGAATTACTATGACGAAGCTCTGATTTTGTGATGAGTATCACATGTTTATGGTCACTTGCTTCCAATACCGTTTTCAAGGCTGCAATACCACTGCCTATCACGATGACTTCCGTTCTAACCATGATTATTTACCTCCTGTTTACGACAGGTGTCTTGACAACTATATTTACATATTATTAAACTATTATCAAGAGTTTTTTAGAATGAAGGATGGAAGTGATTTAGTGATCTATTTGGACTATGCGGCCACTACGCCGATGGATGAAGAAGCGATCGACGTGTACAGCCAAGCCTCCCGGAGGTTTTTCGGGAACGCAAGCAGTTTGCATGATATTGGCTCTGATAGTGCACGTTTATTGGATATGTCACGACAGCAACTGGCAGATATGCTGAATATAAAAAAAGAAGGCATCATCTTCACGAGCGGTGGTTCGGAAGGCAATATGCTTGCAATCGATACATTTATCGCTTCAAAACCAGCTTGGCAAAACCATCTGATTGTTAGCCGGACCGAGCATGCATCGATTGCCAACTATATCTGCAAGCTTGAACAATCCGGCTACGAGGTGACGTATTTACGGCATTGGGAAGATGGCCTCATCGATATCGAACACCTGAGGGGAGCTCTGTCGGAGAAAACCTGCCTGGTCATTGTCCAGCATGTGAATTCTGAAATAGGTGTCATTCAGCCCATTGAGCAAATAAGCAGAATCGTTCGGGAGCATCAAGCCTTTTTGCATGTCGATTGTGTTCAATCATTTGCAAAGTTGCCACTGGATAGGTTATCCGCTTTATGTGATGGAATGTCCATTTCCAGCCATAAAGTTTATGGACCAAAAGGGACCGGGGCCGCGATTTTCCCAGCCATCCAGCATTTAAAGGCTTTGATTCCGAATGTCACGCATGAATCTGGATTCCGTCCTGGTACGGTGGATGTCCCCAGTATAGCCTCGTTCGTGACAGCTGCCAAAAATTTAGGAGATATCATCGAAAATGAGCATAGGCGGATTTTCATGCTTAGGATTCAATTGATTCACCAACTAACGGAAAGAAAGGTCGACTTTCAAATCATCGAAGCGAAAACTGAGCAATTGCCGCACATCCTCGCTTTGACCTTCGCGGGTTTGCAAGGGCAGTACATCATGCTCGAATTAAACAGGAAGGGCTTCGCGGTATCGACGGGGAGCGCCTGTCAGATCGGTAAACAGGAGCCATCCAAAACCATGATGGCAATCGGGAAAAACGAAGAAGAAGCCCATCAATTCGTCCGCCTTTCCTTTGGAAAACATACCACTGCAGATGATATTCACAAATTGGCAGACTGCCTCGAAGGAGTGGCTGCCATTCGATAAGACCGGCCATTCTATGGTAGAATGTTTATCATAAAGAGGTGAATGAATGATGGAAAGAAAGAAATTACTCGGGGAAGAAAGACGGACGAAACTTTTACATATATTGCAAACAAGCCCAGAGCCCGTTACTGGCAGCGAACTTTCGCAAATGACGAATGTAAGCCGCCAAGTCATCGTTGGCGATATAACGCTTCTGAAAGCACGGAATGAACCGATCATTGCCACGAGCCAAGGCTATATGTTCTTACCGACCGAAAGCACGAAAAAGCCCGAAAGGATCATCGCTTGCCAGCACGATCCTTCCCGGACGCAGGAAGAGCTATATCTGCTCGTGGATATCGGCATCACGGTGAAGGATGTCAAAATCGAGCACCCTGTATACGGTGACCTTACTGCTTCCATCATGGTCAGCAGCCGTAAGGAAGTCCAGCAATTCCTCTCAAGGGTATCTGCCACGAATGCTTCCTTTTTATCGGAGCTAACGAGCGGCATCCATCTCCATACACTGAGCGCATCTTCCGAGGAACTGCTTGACGAGGCGGAGGAGGCACTAAGGGACGCCGGCATATTGGTTGATTGACTGAACGAACCCCATCTTATCTGGAGGGGTTTTTTCTTGTCTGACTATCTATACTTGCTGCTGATCCGAATGGCTTTCATGGGAGCTGTCTTGGCCTGATTGGCTTTCATTGCTTCTCAATTGGCCAATGAGGTTGAGGACGGAACCGACCGCTTGTATCCAGCCCCCCATCGTCTGTATTAATTCAGCATCTGTCTGCTTTTCGTCTAAATCAGGATATTGATATTTTTGTTTTCCCTCCTCGTTTTCTTCTTGTTTGCCTTCATCGTTTTCTTGTTTTTCACCTTCATCATTTTCCTGATCTTTTTCAAGGATGCTATTTCTTAATTCGCTAATTCCACCAATCGCTTGCATCGAATTCCCGATCGCCTGCAAAATATTCCCCGTGACATTCAAGGCCTGTTCAGGTTCATCAGGATTTTCGTATGCCCCCGCTACCGCTGTTCCCCCGCCTAACGCCTGAATCAGGTTGCCTTTGATGATCAATTCCTGCTTCGTCACCTCATCGAAGTCAATGACCAAGCCTAAGATGACAGTCGAATTACCGATCGCCTGTATTTGATTGCCGAATTTATCTAGTGACCATGTTTCTTCCGCATCCGCCAATATCGCATTTCCTGTCGCTTGAAGTTCATTGCCGATCAAATCCAGGTTTTTGCGGAAATCCTCATCGAACACTTTCGATGGTGTTCCTCCAACAGCAGAAATGACCGTCCCTATCGCTTGCGTCCAAGAACCGAAAGTTTCCTTGAATTGACTATCCATCTCTACTGAACACCACCCGCTCCATGCATTTTTAATACTCACCCGGCCATAAAAAAGTGCCGCTGTTGCTTTCGTCTTGTAGGTATGTATTCTTTTTTATCGATTTTGCCGTTCGCCTACCCATTGTATACGAGTTCAGCAAGAATGGTGAGTACATTCGGCCTTTTCAAACCGGCCTCCTCCCACAAAAAAACGCCCCGGATAAGCTCCAGGGCGCCGTCTCAATCATGATCATTATATTCCTTCCTGATTCCAAGGCCCGCCGCTATAGACTGGACCTTTTTGAAACTGTGGAAAAGGTATGCACCCTTCGCAACAAGTCATCCGACCGGAAATCAGCGCTGCACCACACCGTTTCTTACTTTAAAGCATGAATAGCTTCCCATGACCGAAACCGTGCAGCCAAGTGCCTCCAATTCGGATATGGCGCCTGGGATGAGAACATCGTCAAGGGCCATCTCAACGTCAATGATGAAAAAGTAATGGCCAAGGCCGGTTTTCATCGGTCTTGATTCGATCTTGGAGAGGTTCAGCTTCCTCCAGGAGAAAGCGGAAAGCACTTGATGCAGCTGCCCCGAGTGGTCGGCAGGAAGCTGGACCATCAAGGTCGTCTTCGCATCTCCTTCAACTGTCAAATGCCCGGTATAGTCCACTTCACTGTTCGATACGACGATGAACTTTGTATGATTATGTTCGTAATCATGGATATTGTGCTTCACGATCGTCAGGCCATACTCCGCTGCAGCCATATCATTGGCAATGGCAGCAATGTTGATGTCAGGGTTCTCCATCACCATCTTCGCGGCAGCGGCGGTCGACGTCACATACTCATATGGAATGCCCCTCAAATCTTTATGTAGAAATTTGCGGCATTGGGCAATGGCATGGGAATGCGAATATACCATGTCCGGTTTGAAACCTGGATACGCATGATCCGGATGCACCATATAATGCTGCTGGATCGGAATCGTCACTTCCCCTTTTATCGGTAATGTGACTTCATGGACCAGGTAATCCATCGTTATATTGACCGAGCCCTCCAATGCATTCTCGATGGGGACGAGCGTGTGATTCACTTCGCCGTCCCGGACAGCATCAAGGCAGTCGGGAATCGTATTCATCGGTATCTTTATGTCATTAGGAAATAGTCGTGAAACAGCTAAATCCGTGAACGTTGCTTTTGGCCCTAGAAATGCGATTTTTGATGTCATATTATAAACTCCCTTTCACGGAAAATCTATTGTTTATGTTATGCCATTTTCAGATTTTTTACAATAGTTAATCGCCACTTATAAAAAAACAGCCTGTACATATAACATGTACAGGCTGTTTTTCATGCGCCATTCCCAATGATTTCGACTTTTTCGACGAACTCCATTTTACGCAGTTTTGTAAGCAGTTCATTAATATCCATCGTCATTCCGCCCGTGTTGAGGGACAGGGTGACATTGGCACGGCCCTGCAAAGGAATCGTTTGATGGATGGTCATGATGTTGCAGCCGGATGATGCGACGAGCCGTAATAGCTCCGATAGAGTACCGGACCGATCTTCAAGATAGAAGAACAGGGTAATCAGTTTTTCTTTGACAACGGTATGAAACGGAAACACCGTGTCCCGGTATTTGTAAAAAGCGCTCCTGCTTAGGTCCACCCGCTGTACGGCTTCCCAAACTGATTCCGCTTTTCCCCGTTCAATCATTTCTTTTGCATCCAGCGTTTTTTTCATCGCTTCGGGAAGGACATCCTCTCGAACGAGGAAAAACTTCTGATCGGCCTTATTCAAACTCTGCACGCCTCCTTTTGCCTGCCATCATGGCATCTAATCAATCAACAAATTCAAATTCATATTCAAGGATACGGACGATATCGCCATTTGTGGCCCCTCTTTGACGAAGGCCTTCGTCGACTCCGAATGAACGGAGCTGCCTGGCGAAACGACGGATCGACTCTTCACGGGTGAAGTCCGTCATTTTGAATAGACGCTCGATCTTGAATCCTGATACGGCAAAGCTGCCATCGGATTCGCGTTCAATGTTGAACTCATCCGACTGTGATGTATGTTTATAAAGAACACGGTGGATTCCCGTATTTTCTTCTTCATGATCAAGAGGGAACTCAGGTGTTTCTTCGATTTTATCGGCAATTGCATAAAGAAGCTCACGAATTCCGTCACGCGTCACCGCAGAAATCGGGAAGACAGGGTAGTCTTCTTCCAGCTTTTCCTTGAATGCCGCAAGATTTTCTGCAGAGTCCGGCATATCCATTTTACTTGCAACGATGATTTGCGGACGCTCGGTCAAGCGCAGGTTGTATTCTTCCAGTTCTTTATTGATCGTTAGGTAGTCTTCATATGGATCCCTGCCTTCAAGTCCGGACATATCGATTACATGAACGATTACCCTCGTTCTTTCAATATGGCGCAGGAATTGATGGCCAAGGCCGACCCCTTCGGAAGCCCCTTCGATCAGACCAGGCAAATCGGCCATGACGAAACTGCGGTGATCTTCCGTTTCCACCATACCGAGGTTAGGGACGATCGTGGTGAAATGGTATTCGGCAATTTTAGGTCTTGCTGCGGAAACGACCGAAAGCAAAGTGGATTTCCCCACACTAGGGAAACCGACCAAACCGACATCAGCCAACAGCTTCAACTCCATGATGATATCGCGTTCCTGGCCAGGTTCCCCGTTCTCGGCGATTTCAGGAGCAGGATTGGCAGGTGTAGCAAAACGGGAATTCCCCCGGCCTCCGCGCCCACCCTTGGCAATGATGGCACGCTGTCCGTGCTCAACTAGATCAGCAATGACTTCCTTCGTTTTTTCATCAATGACAACCGTGCCTGGCGGAACCTTGATGACCATATCTTTTGCGGCCGCTCCATGCATGTTTTTGGACATGCCATGCTCACCCCGCGGTGCCTTAAAGTGACGTTGATAGCGGAAATCCATTAACGTACGCAAGCCCTCTTCCACCTCAAAAACGACATTGGCGCCATTACCGCCATCTCCGCCTGCAGGTCCGCCTTTTGGTATGAATTTCTCGCGACGATAAGCAACTATCCCGTTACCACCGTCTCCGCCTTTTATATAGACTTTCGTTTGATCGACAAACATGCTATCACTTCCTTGTTTTCTGCAAGTCAATTCTTGCTGTATACTTCTCTAAAAAATAATATTCATCTTAAAAAACATTTCATCCTCATTACATTCGCACAATTCGATCGTTTGCCCAGCCGTTAGCGACCGTTCCAAAAACTCGATCACTGCTGGTTGGTCAATGAACCTGCCTTGCAAATGAAAGGAACAGCGCATGTTGCTCATTTCTTTTTCACCTATGGAAACAGACAGTACGTTTTCAAAAGCCGGGTCCAGACTCTTATCCAAAATGGAAAAGTAATCGGTCGTCCAGCGATACATCCGCTCATCCACCTCGGCAGATCCTTCAAACACATCGATGATTTCATATTCGCAATAAAATGATCCGTTATTCCAATTGGAAGTCAGCAGCATTTCGGTGAATTTCGGTAAATTCAAGCTGGACAGACGTGCTTCATTCTGGGTTTCAATAATGATTTCATCAATGATGCCCTTGACACGGTCAATTCTGTTCAGCTCAAGATTGCCTTTGATGATTTGAATTTTATTCAGCCAATCATGCCTGGTTTGACGCAGGGTTTCAATAGTCGTCCAATTTTTATCCATTATTTACACCTTCAATTATGATAAAGAAACTTTTTTCAGCTCTATCATGTTGAATACTTCCATTTTACAGTATAACAAAAAAACAACAAACAGGAAATGAAGCTCGATTCACATGCCTTCACATGAAGCCCCCGTCCAAAAAATACAGCCACACACCCTGAGTTCTTTGGACGATGGTAGAGCCATTTGAACTTGAAAAGAGAATGGGCCTTATCTTAGCACCAATTGGAGATGGTATAGTTGAATTGGACTGTCCATCCGGATGAACCAAACGGGGTGAATGAGTAATGCGGTTGTTCCCCTGAAAGTGTAAGAAAGCCCGCCGGTTGGCGAGCCTTTTGTAAGTCAGAGGTTGTTTTCCTTATACTGATGACTAAAGTCTCCTGCAAAACGCTGGTTATTTATCGAACCATAGTATAAATAAAGGGCCGGACCCCTTCTTCTCTACTATATAGCCCTACCATTATTAAAAATGACGCGGTATATAGTGTCTCGTAGAAGGAATCAGACCCTTTTGAGTCAGCCTCTGTTCAAAGATGCCAATTATGCTTCTTGTGCAACTGGATATACGCTTACTTTTTTACGGTCACGTCCGAAACGTTCGAATTTAACAACACCGTCTACCTTAGCGTATAGAGTATCGTCTCCACCACGGCCTACATTCTCACCTGGATAGATTTTCGTTCCGCGTTGACGGTAAAGGATAGAACCACCAGATACGAATTGACCGTCTGCACGTTTAGCGCCAAGACGCTTAGAGATTGAGTCACGTCCGTTCTTTGTAGAACCTACTCCTTTTTTCGAAGCGAAGAACTGAAGATTTAATCTTAACATTTGTTCCACCTCCTATTGGTTGAGGATAATTTTCATGTATTTACCATAATCACGTTCGATGGTTTGCAACGATACGAGCATGCCGTTCAAAAGCAGCTGGACCTTCTCTTCGGATTCCGGTGAAAGATTCCCCGGGATGACGCAGCGAAGATAGCCGCCTTCTCTTCCTTGCTCGATCTCAGGCTCCACGTCCGTTAAGGACATGATTGCATTGACTGCCCCGAAGGATACAGCCGATACACCTGCACAAACGATATCAGAACCTTTTTTAGCAAAATTGGCATGTCCGCTTAAGGTGAACGAAGCAATTCGTTCCTGCGGAGCATCAAAGACAACTTTAATCATCTAGAATCAGCCCTTACGCGTTGATTGCTTCGATAACAACTTTTGTGTATGGTTGACGATGACCTTGTTTTTTACGATTGTTTTTCTTCGCTTTGTATTTGAAAACAGTGATTTTCTTTTGCTTCCCTTGTTTTTCGACAGTACCTGTTACAGTAGCGCCTTCAACTAGTGGAGCACCGACTTTCACGTCTTCGCCACCTACGAATAAAACTTTGTCAAATGTAACAGTTTCGCCTGCTTCTGCGTTTAATTTTTCAATGTAAACCGCTTCGCCAGCTGCTACTTTAATTTGTTTACCGCCAGTTTCGATAATTGCGTACATACTTGCACCTCCTTGAATGTCTCAGACTCGCCAATCACAGGCGTCTTGCCTGAAAGGCAAAAGCTTGGGACCTGTTGTTGAGCGGTTGTAGCACGGGTGCTACAAACATAACAGTAAAATCCTATCATGAAACCGGAATGCCTGTCAATATATTTGTAGAAATTCTCTCCCGTCATTCGATGGCGCCGCTGATTTCCTTCATGCTTCCAAAGCGCTTGATGGAATAGGCATTCATGGAGCCGGGGATAAATGATAGGAATACCCTTTTGCCGATCAATTCCTCCAACGTCTGCCTGTACGATTCTTTTTCACCGAGCAGCACGTCCGCCACCGCCTTACTTGCCTCGACCCAGACCGCTTCATCATCGGTCTTGCGGTGCTCCAGCAGTTCACGCTCCAGCCGGAAGGCTACGGTTTCCGGGCTCTCGATTTTTCCGCTTCCACTGCAAACCGGGCAAGGAACCGTCATCAATTCGCTTAAAGACGGCGAGGTTCTCTTTCTTGTCACTTGGAGGATGCCCAGTTCAGTAAAGCCGATGACCTGTACCCGCTTCTCATCCTTTGCCGTCTCCTTTTTAACGATATCGATGATTTCCTGCTCGTGGCGCGATTGAGCCATATTGATGAAGTCGATCAAAATGATTCCGCTGATATTCCTAAGCCTTACCTGGCGGGCGATCTCTTTCGCCGCCGCCTGATTCACGGCAAACAAGGTTGCCTCCTTGGCCACTTTTCCGGTGAACTTGCCTGAATTGACATCGATGACCGTGAATGCTTCCGTTTCTTCAAAGATTAAATAACCGCCATTATCAAGCCAAACGATTTTCTTGCTCAATTTTTCCACTTGCGCTTCCATATTCGCTTCGGAAAAAATATTTTGCGGACCGGGTGCCTGGGATATTTCCCATCCCTTCTCATTTTCCTCTACCCATTTACTCAATGCGCGGCAGGCTGCTGAATCATCGACGACAAGCTGGCCGACTGCCGTTCGGGACATTTCATTCATGATCATTTCCAAAAACGTATCCCTCGCAAGCAGCAGTGCCGGAGCCTTGAGGGAGGCAGCCTTCCTTTCAAGTCCTTGATACTGCTCACGCAATGAAGTCAGCCTTTCCAGGAAGACCGCTTCACTCTCGTTCTCCATCGAGGTGCGTACGATCAATCCCTCATCAGGATTTTTGTTTTGCAGGGCTGTTTCCCGCCACTGCATTTGCAGGTGCTCGTTTTTGAATTTCTTGGACACGCCGACATAATCGATTCCATGTATGTATACGAGGGATTCTGTGGAAAACTCGATCAGCCCCGTCAATTTAGCTCCTTTTGTACCTGTCTCATCACGGCTTACCTGAACGAGCAGCTTTTCTCCCTGACGGACAAATTGACCGATGGCCGCTTTTCCTTCAACGTTTTTTGTCAGTTGGAAGGAAGGGAGCTCGTCTCGATGCAAGAAGCCATTCTTCTCTGCCCCATAATCAATGAAGGCCGCATCCATACCGGGCAATACCTTCGTCACTTTCCCAAGATAAATGTTACCGACCGTACTGCGGTGGTGATCAGGCGTAATGACAAGCTGGCGTAGTACCTCATTCTCCAATACGGCGACTCTTTTTTCGCGTGAAGCCAGGTTGGCAATCATCTTTTTCATTAAAAAAATCCTCTCCTCAATTTGAAGAAAGGATAACATATTTAATAAGAATATAATAGGTCACCGATTTTCCCATTTGTCATTTTCTCGGAAAAATAAGCATGAAGGATTTCCGTTTCATCCAATGAGCCGCTCTCCTTGCCGTTTTTCATGATGATGACGGGATGTTTGCACCCTCGTTGAAACAGTTCCAACACTTTATAAATCGGTTCTTGTGAATCCACCAAAATGGGCTTCAATTTCGCCAAGTCATTCGTATGCCCGTAATGGCGCTGCAGGAGGAAGCGGATAAATGCATAATAGCGCTGCCGCCATTCCATCACGAGTGAGAGACTGATGAAAAAGACGATGAGCCAAATATTCAAATTGAGCGGATCAAGAATGAGCCAGGTCAAAAAAGCCACGACAGCGAATGCTGCCGAAAAATGAAGTGTATGCTTCTGGGCTTCAAGAAAGGTGCAATAAAGCGAAATACCTATGAATAGCAGCCGCCCCCCGTCCAAGGGCCAAATCGGCAGCAAATTAAACGCCAGCAGCATCAAGTTCATATACAAAAAGGGCTGATACAGCTCCTGGGAAATAAAAGAAAAGAAATAGAGCAAAAAAGCTGCACCAATAAGCCAAACATGCTGAAGCGGACCGGCAAGCACAACCGCCAAATCCTCCTTCAAACTTTTATTGCCATACTCCTCCGTCTCGACAGCCCCCCCGAAAGGAAGCAGCTGGATGGATTTTATCCGCCATTTAAAGTGCTGAGCACAGACGGCATGCCCCATTTCATGAATGAAGACGATGAGCAGCAGCATCAGCACTTCCACGAAATGGGCAGTGAGGATGGCAACGCCAATCACGAACCACAATGTCGGATGCACCCTGATCTTAAACAGCAATTTCCCATATTCACTCAAATTGAATCACCTTTTTAGGATTGACGAAAGCGTCATTTTCTTTGATCGCTAAATAAAACCTGCCCTTGGATCCGTCTTCACTGACTGTAACCTGTCCTACTTCATTGCCCTTTTTAACAAATTCGTACAGCTTCACATCAATCTCTTTCAGCTGCCCGTACCAGGATTCACTTTGATTGGCATGCTGGATGACGACCGTCTTCCCTATCCCCTCCTTTTCACCGGCAAAAATGACTACGCCCTCATTGACTGCCTCCACCTTGGAGCCTTTGCTCGTTTCCAGGATGATCCCCTCACCGTTCGTCTCGAAAGTTTGGGTGATCTTGCCTGAGGCAGGCATCGCATATTCCTTCGTGTCAACCGTTTCCTTATCCGCTTCCTTTGGCAAAAAAGCGATCGGTTTGCCAAACGCATTTTCGTACCAATTGGAGATGGAAGCGAATTGGAATTCCTTGCTCATGTTTTCCGTGACAAAGCTCCTGGCAGGCTCCAGCCGTGCCGAAGGATGTTTGAACATCACCGCGATGATCAGGAACAGGCAGACACTGACAAGTATTTTAAAGAAGAAATATTCTTTCCTGAAAAGCGGATGATCTTTTTCCGAATATCCGTTAAAAGAATCAACACCATACGATTCATCATTGTTGATCTCCGTCCAACTGCCGTTTCCAACTGGACTTTCATTAACCTTGCGTCTCTTGGCGATGCGATTGCGGATATCTTTCCTGCGATCATCCATAAAGGATCCCCCCTGCTTTAAAAAGCGCTATATTACAGCGTATGAGCAACTTGTCCAGACTATGACCGAGAAAAGATGTTGGAAATGAAATAAATATCGCACCTGTAAATCGAGCAAAAAGCCATGAAATCCAAAGGATTTTCGCATCGATTGATGAATTCGGATAAATGAGGGAAAAATCCAATTGATATTGTTCCCTGAAATTTGTTATAATAAAGTGGTTTTAACATTATTGAGGGGGAACATTTTTTTATGTCAATCGAAATAGGCAGCAAAGTACAAGGTAAAGTAACAGGTATCACTAATTTTGGAGCATTTGTAGAATTACCAGGAGGCTCGACAGGTCTTGTGCATATCAGTGAGGTAGCAGATAGCTATGTAAAAGACGTCAATGACCATCTTAAAGTAGGCGACCAAATTGAAGTAAAAGTGATTAGTGAGAAAGACGGAAAAACTGCCTTGTCCATCAAAAAGGCTATAGATAGACCCGAAGGGCAAACCTCTTCTTATACCAAACGCCCACCACGCCAAGGGGATAGCCGTTCTAAAGATTTTCGTTCAAAAGGTAACTTCCAACCAAAGGAAAATTTCGAAGATAAAATGGTTCGCTTCTTAAAGACTAGTGAAGAAAATTTATCGACTCTTAAACGCAGCACCGAATCGAAACGCGGCGGCAGAGGCGGCAGACGCGGATAACCTATCTGCATATAGACAAGGCAAGCCAAAACCATGGCTTGCCTTTTTTATGTATTCGAAAAGCAAAAAAAAGCGGGGCATCAAATGCTCCCGCTTCCATTGAATTTGTTTGACTCCAAGGGCTTGGCCCCTTACTTTTCAGACGATCCAAATCAAGTCACGGAAAAGGGAATTCACCGTACGCTAAAGAACTTTTTCAATTTGGACATGAAGCCCTTCGGTTCGCCGCCGATTGGCGACAAAGGCACGGATTCACCAAGAATCCTGCGGGCTATGTTCCGATAGGCAAGCGAGACTCTATTGTCTGGATTATAGGCAATTGGTTCCTTTTTATTCGCTGCCACAATGACCTGGTCATCGTCAGGAATGACACCAATCAAATCAATTTTTAGAAAATCGGTAACGCCATCGATATCCATTTCTTCATCTTCATGAAGCAAATGGCCGCGTATCCGGTTGATGATCAATTGGGGCGGCTCAATTTGCTCTTCTTTTTCCAGCAGGCCAATGATGCGGTCTGCATCCCTGACAGCGGGTCTCTCGGCAGTCGTCACGATGATCGCCTTGTCTGCCCCGGCGATGGCATTCCTGAAGCCCTGCTCTATGCCTGCTGGGCAGTCAATGAGGATATAATCATAGTCCGGCTTCATGTCGCTGATGAGTTTCTTCATCTGCTCTTCATTCACCGCTGATTTATCACTATTTTGCGGAGCCGGAAGCAAATAAAGCAAATCCTCGAAATGTTTATCTTTAATAAGCGCTTGATGTATCTTACAGCGCCCTTCGACCACATCGACCAAATCATAGATGATCCGGTTTTCCAACCCCATGATCACATCCAAGTTCCGCAGACCGATATCCGTATCAATCAAGCAAACCTTTTTGCCTAGAAGAGCTAAAGATGTTCCCAAATTGGCGGAGGTGGTCGTTTTCCCGACACCACCCTTACCGGATGTTATAACTATTGCCTCTCCCACGATTAGAGACCCCCTTCTAATCTATTTAAATTAGGTCTATATTTCTTTAAAACTTGCAGTTTGTCGATAATGATATTTTCATCATCATCCATGAAGGCACATTCCAAATCATGCCCCCATTTCGTATATTCATCAGGAGATAAATTGACTTGTCCGGCAATGCGGAGCTGGGCAGGCTTCATGACCGAGGCCGCTATTATGGCCTCATTATTCCCCTTGTAACCGGCATGGGCTATTCCCCTTAGCTGCCCCATTACATATATGCTGCCACCGGCACGTACCGTTCCATCAGGATTGACATCCCCGATCAGGAGTAAATCCCCGGGAACTTCAAAAACCTGTCCAGATCTTATCACCTTGGTCACGGTCGTCACTTGGTTTTCGTCTTTCCAGCGGTTCGCTTCATCCTTTGTCAGGACATTCGAAATCATCTCATCTACGAAAAGCTTCTTTTTTTTGTGGATGACCTCTTTAATCATTTCTTCTTGTTTTTCATCAAGATAGCGGTTCCCTGTATGTACTTTAACGGAAATGGACGGGTCATTTTCTTGAAACTGATAGTTTGCCGAAAGCTTCACTTCTAACTCTTTCAATAATTCGGAAAATGAGCAAGAATCATCGAGATGAAGCATAAACCCGTCTTTTGTTCCCTTAATCATGACATTTTGCTGAATTCTTTTATTCATGACGTTTGTTTCACCTCAATGAAATATAATTCGACATAGGAAAACAATTTTCCTTTTTCTACGTCCTCGGAAAAGAGAAAATACAATTCCGACCTGCTCTTCGGACATTGAAACGTTATTCCGCGTCTCCTTGCAAATCAAGCTTTTCGAATATTCTCTTTAAAGGATAGCAGCTGACGATAATGAATACGAGATTCAATAACAAGGTCGGCAGCAATCTCCTCTCCGCGAATTCACCGAATGGCATATCGGCGAACGAAAGGATGGTATTCATCTGAAAGATGACCAGCTCCAAAACGGCCGTGAATAAAAAAGCCGTCAGACAGGCAATCAATATATTATTTTGCAGGATTTTCATGCATTTTGAAATCAAGTAGGCAAGAAAAGGAAGCAGGAACATATAGATTCCCAGGATTTCCGTATACACGACATCATAGGTCAATCCAAGGATGGCTCCATAAAGCATGCCCATTTTCCTGGAACCGTACATGGTCAGGAAAAAGATGAAAATCATCATGAAATGGGGAACGAGGATTTTATCGTCCCCGAACGTATCTCCAGCAAACAGCTGCGCGAAGATGCTTTCAAAAACGAAAAAAATCAGGGCTATAAAAGAAAGGATGAATTGTTTCACTCCACTTCATCCTCCCCATCACTTTCATCCGCTACCCCGCCAACTTCACGCTGAACGACCATAACATTATTTATATCGTATAAATCCGTGGCAGGTTCAATATATGCAGTCTGGTTCAATCCATATTGATCCACTTTGACATCAACCACTTTTCCGATCAAAAGGCCTTTTGGGAAGATCCCGCCATAACCGGAAGTGATGACCGTCGAATCCTTCTTGATTTTTTTATCATATGGAATCCGTTTCATTAACAAAAGGTTCCTTTTATCATCGAATCCTTCAATCAAACCGTATGCCTTATCATCACCTTGAACGATGGCCGAAACACGGTTGGCTTTATCGATCGAACTTAAGAGCTGAACCGAAGCCGTGAAATCAGTCGCGGATTTGACCTTGCCTACGAGCACATTGGACTTGATGACGGCCATATTTTTTTCTACCCCATTACGCTTTCCTTTATTGATCGTCAGCATCTCATTCCAACGGTCAGGATTACGGCCGATGACCGTCGATTGAATCGATGAATACTTCCGCAGGTCATCTTCTTTTTTGAGGTTATCGCGAAATTCATCATTTTCTTCTTTTAAATCCTGTACCTGGGTTTTCAATAATACATATTCATCCAGGCGGGCCTTCAATTTTTTGTTTTCATCGTATGTATGTTGAAGGTCCTTTAAGCCCCCTACAAATCCTGTTATACCCGATACTGGCTTATTAAACACATTCCCAACCCAGCCTGTCGTATCTTTCAGGAATTGCTCCGGCCATGTCAACTCTTCTCTTTCCTTTAAGGAAAAACCGATCAATGCCACGAGAACGATGATACTAACGAGCAAGAGAAGGAGCTTTTTATTAAAAAACTGTGGCATGGTAATTGCACCTCTATATCTTAATATCATATCTTACTATCTTTATACTTCACTCTTATAAATCTTGCATGTGCTGCCTGTACTGGTCATACCCAGCTTGAACATAAGAAAAACCGGCTCAAAATTGCAACCTTTTGTTGAGCCGGCTCCTATTTGAGAAGTTATGCTTATCGGGAATCTCTTGATTTAGTTTTGAATAAGTGAATGTGGTCCAACGCTTTCCCCGTGCCGATCGCCACACAATCCAGCGGATTTTCGGCGATGATCACCGGCATTTGCGTCTCTTCACTGATCACTTTATCCAAATTGCGCAGTAAAGCTCCTCCGCCGGTCAGGACGATGCCTCTGTCCATGATATCTGCGGCCAATTCAGGCGGTGTTTTTTCCAGGGTGTTTTTCACGGAATCCACAATAGCAGAAACTGTATCGCTTAATGCTTTGGATATTTCATCAGCTGTGATTTCGATCGTCTTTGGTAAACCAGTCAATAAGTCACGGCCGCGAATCTCCATGTTTTCGACGCCTTCCGTGTCACCGGCAGAACCAATTTCCATTTTAATCGCTTCTGCAGTGCGCTCACCGATCATCAAATTGTAGTTTTTGCGTATGTAAACGATAATGGCATCATCCATTTCGTCACCAGCAATGCGGATGGATTGGCTTGTTACGATACCCCCAAGGGAAATGATGGCCACTTCCGTCGTTCCTCCGCCGATATCAACGACCATGCTGCCTGTAGGCTCCCAAACAGGAAGGTCTGCACCAATCGCTGCTGCAAACGGTTCTTCGATCGGGTATGCATCACGTGCCCCCGCTTGTCTGGCTGCATCAATGACTGCACGCTGCTCAACAGCTGTAATTCCAGAAGGAACGCAAATCATGACATATGGCTTGTTGCCGAATACACCTTTTTTTTGGGCTTCTTTCATATAGTACTTCATCATGGTAGCCGTCGTTTCATAATCGGCAATTACGCCGTCTTTCATCGGACGGAGGGCAACCACGTTTCCAGGTGTACGGCCGATCATGTTTTTCGCATCGTTTCCGACTGCAACGATTTGCTTTGTATCGGTTTGCACCGCTACAACGGATGGTTCGCGAACCGCGATCCCTTTTCCTTTAACATATACGAGCGTGTTAGCCGTTCCTAAATCAATCCCTATATCTCTAGCGCCTATTCCAAACATTGGTATCTCCCTTTCGTAAACAAAAATGCCTTTTTTTATAAGTTCAACATGTAATTTGTCGTTTTTTGACAATAAGAGTTTTGAAAAAGTTTCCTCTTTTAAAAATCATAAACAATATTATATCGTATCGTCAAAAATTTTGATAGTGTCATAAATAACCTTTTTCCTTCAAACTAACATATTTATGCTCCCCGATAATGATGTGGTCCAATACTTCAATCCCGATAATTCTACCACATTCGGCTAATCTTTTCGTCACTTCAATATCTTCTCTGCTAGGAGTGGGGTCTCCGGAGGGGTGGTTATGAAGACAGATGATAGAGGCGGCAGACCTTCTGAAAGCTTCTTTAAAAACCTCGCGCGGGTGCACGATCGAGGCATTGAGGCTGCCGATGAAGATTGTTGTTTTTTGGAGCACTTGATTTTTCGTATTCAAATAAAGGCAGACGAAATGTTCCTGGGTCAAAAACCGCATTTCCTCCATGCAGTAATTGGCCCCATCTTCAGGTGAACGAATCACATAGCGGTCTTGATCATTCAATTGGTTCATTCTCCTGCCAAGTTCGACTGATGCAAGAATATGGATCGCCTTCGCTTCGCCTATTCCTTTGATCCCGGTCAATTCTTCCACGGAGGCTTCTTTTAACAGACGCAGGCCTTTGACCGAATTGATGAGCCTGCCTGCTAGCTGGAGTACGGATTCTTCCCGTGTACCCGTCCTCAATAGCAGCGCGAGCAACTCCTGGTTGGAGAGGCTTTGCGGTCCGTCTTGCAGAAACCGTTCGCGCGGTCTCTCTTCTTTCGGGTAATCCTTTATTAACATTTTTTCACTCAAAACATCCTTCCTCCCATCGAAAGGGAGATGCCAGAGCGGAAATCATTCACCTATGTCCGCCTGCAACGCCTTGAGCTCACGGGCCAATCTTGAAACCGGAAGCCCGACGACAGAGAAGTAGTCCCCTTTGATTTGTTTGACAAGCAGGGATCCGTATCCTTGTATCCCATAACCGCCAGCTTTATCAAAAGGTTCCCCGCTATCCAGATAACGTTCGATTTCAGCTCCTGGCAGCTCCCAAAATGTCACTTCCGTTTTTTCTGCGAACACTTTGCCATGCTTGCCGAATAAGATGGCAACACCCGTATATACCTCATGTGTCCGGCCTGATAGCATCTCCAGCATTCTTTTTCCATCCGCGCGGCTTGTTGGCTTGCCTAATATCTTTCCATCAAGGACGACAACCGTGTCCGAGCCGATTACCCAGCGTTCCTGAAATCTTGCTGCGATGGCTTTCGCCTTACGCGAGGCAAGCTCTTTCACAGCAGCATCCGGGCACATGGTATCATCAATCGTTTCATCGACATTGGAATTCATGCTTTCAAAGGGGATTTGTAGAAACTGCAGAAGTTCTTTACGACGTGGTGATGAAGAAGCTAAAATCAATGGCTGCATAATTAAAAGGTCACCTTTCTTTACATAGGGAGATACATATCTATCCTATCAAATTATCTTCCAATCCACAATTATTGTTTACTACGAATCGACAAATCCAGTTAAGTATTTCCCGGAAAATAAAAAAGCTGTCACCTGACAGCTTTTGGCAGGGAGCTCGTCCAGTTGGACGGCTCCCTTTTTTCACTTAACTTGATGTATTTTGGTAATTCAACAAGAAATCCAGAAGGCTTCCTTGTGCCTGCAGCAGCTTGTCTTCCTTTTTCGAACGCTCGAACTCGGTAATCGACTGTGCCGCAGCAGATAGGTCAGCATTCATTTTCGCTAACTCTCCCGATACTTTCGCCGCCTTCAATTCATTCAAGTTTTTCTTCAGCACTTCCCTGTTAACTGTCGCTTCTTTACCACGAAGCTTGGCAGCGGATATTTCCGCTAGTGACGCATATACCGTCTTCATCTTGATGAGGTTTTTTTCATCTTCCCCGCTTTTTCCAGCCGCTTCCAGATTGATTTCCTTCCAATAAACGTCGACATCATAGGACTTTAAGAATAAGGCCAGCTCCTTGCTTGAAGCTAAACTCTCTGCCGAACCCAGGAATAAATAATAGCTGTCTTCCAGTTTGAAAATTTCAGCGGGAACCTGTTTCCCCAAAATTTTCTTTTGTACCTGCCTGGCTGCATCCTCACTGCTGAACACTCCGCCCTGCACAAGGAATGTCTTCAGCTGCGTCCCCTTTTCCTTCACTGCCGCTTTTTTATCCTCCACTGGTGCCTTCGTTGAAATCGGGGTTTCTACTGATGGAACCGCAGCTTTTTCCCTGGTGATCGTTTTAACCGCAATCAAGCCAAGTATCGAACCAAAAAACACCGCACAAATGACAGCAATCAAAAATGTCTTAAGCGGCCTACTTTCCGGGCCTTTCCGCGAGCTGGCACCAAAGCCGATAAGCTTCGGCATTTTTTTCTTTGGGGGTGTGGGGACCAATACCATCTTGTTCTCGCTTGTTTCATCAGGAAGGATCCATTCGAAACTCTCATCTTGTTGTTCCTGCTCTTCGCTCGCTGCCTCTTCGCTTTCAATTCTGCCTTTATCGGTAAATATTTTTTCTTCCCCATTTATTTTTATCTTGACGCCTTTGCTTTTTCCTGACTTGCCCACTTTCATTCCTCCTCTCCTGATCATTTTTTCCATCCTATCATAGTGCCAAAAAAAAATAACAAGACTTTTGTCGTCTTGTCATTAATAGGTTTCGTCAAATTTCCCTTTTACAGACCACTAGGTTACAAGGGTCTTCTTAATCACTGGTACTTCTGGTTCATTGCCGCATCAATATCCATGCCTCACAAATTCCGTGCCATCCATTCCCTTGAATGCAAATGGGGGAAATTCACTAGTTGTGCTGACCCAGGGGCATTTTGACAAATTCCCCCTTATCCAGAGTGGTCCTTTACACTCATCTTAGGAAGCTTGCATACAAACTCACCATATAATCGCCCCAATAATAAGCCGTCAATGTCCCAAAAACGATGTACGGACCGAAAGGAATGACAGTTTTCTTGTCTAGTACGCCGCTGGACATCCCGATGATGCCAAAGAGCGCCCCATAAAAACTAGCAAAAAGAAGGGACAGGAGGACCAGCTTCGTTCCCAATGCAAATCCGATCACTGCAAACAATTTGATATCACCACCGCCCATCCCCCCCTTGCTCACCACGGCGATCAGGAGCAGAAGACTGAAGCCGATCGCCGCCCCGGCTATCGAATCCCACCACGGGGACAAAGGGAACGACACTCTCAGGATGATAAAAATCACCATAAAGAAAAGCAGTATTTTATCAGGTATGAGCATATAGGTCACATCGGAGACAAAAATGATCATGAATAACGAAATCAATGTCCAGCCAATAAGAAGCTCGCCCGACCAGCCGAGGAATATCGGAGCTGAGGCAAATAAAATGCCTGTCAGCATTTCCACGACCGGATATAAGGGGGAAATCCTCGCTTTACAGCCACGGCATTTTCCGCCCTGCAGCATATAGGAAATGACCGGTATCAACTCAAGGGGTTTCAAGGTACGCCCACAGGATGGGCAAGCCGAGCGACGGTTTACAAATGCGTGACTTACTGGAACATTTAAACCGACGACATTAAAAAAGGAGCCTAAAATCAAGCCTAGTATGAGGAGATAAATATGGATAGCGATCATTTATGTAAGATGCACAGGGGAACCGTCCAGATTGGTCGTTTCCCCGCCTGCATAAAATCCTTCATCAGCATGTCCCAAGCCCTTGCCAGGACATCTCTTTTACGATAATCATTACGGTTCCTCATCGTCATTCATCCCCCCGTATTTCATCTTCAGGCCGGCCCTTCCAAAACATCTCCCATTCCCGCTTGATTTGATACGATTCATTTAGCATCCAGGAACAATATATAAGCATATTTTAACAAATATACGTGGAGTTGGCTGACAAAAAACTTCACGGAAGCAGTGGATATCCCGTTTTATTTTCCATTGCTCCCCCTATCTCCTTCACGCCAACACTGTCTGATCCCTCCCGATTCGAATTGGTCAGTCTTGCAGGAATGCCCTCACAAGAGAAAGGAAATGCAGGGAACCAGTGATGACAAGAACCTCCTTGTCCCCTGTTTTCCGTCTTCCTTCCGTTATGGCCGCCTGCCAATCCTTGATTAGCTGTTTATTCTCGTGATGAGATGCTTCATAAAGCGTCTGCGCATCGGCAGCCCGATCATGGCCGAATTCGGTAATGATGATCTCAAGCGCATCTTTTTCAAGTTCATGCAGCATCTTGGCATAATCCTTATCCTTAAAAGAGCTGAAAACGAATCGGTAGTGATATTCAGGGTAATGTGCCTTCAGCGTATCCACAAGAACCTGAATGCCCGCAGGATTATGGGCACCATCCAAAATCACCAAAGGGTCATTGGAGATTTTTTCAAAACGGCCATCCCATTTCGCTTCCGCTATTCCTTTGCGGATGTTTTTTTCATCGATATGTTCCAGGCCGATCTGGACGGCAGCAATGGCCAATGCTGCATTCTCGATTTGATGTTGGCCTAACATGTTCATTTCAAGATGATCGATGGTCCTATTCCCATGCGTAAACGAGAAGCTTTGTCTGCCTTCTCTTTTCTTTACATGCCTTATTTGAAAATCCCTGGCTAATTGGTAATACGGAACACCGACTGCATGTGCCCTATCTTCGATCACGTCTGCCGGTTCTTTCGCCGTCACTCCGCTTATGACCGGCGCCCCGCTTTTGATGATGCCTGCCTTCTCTGAAGCGATTTCCGCCAATGTGTCACCGAGGATATTCGTATGCTCCAAGGAAATCGAGGTAATGATCGAAAGCAACGGCTTGATGACATTCGTCGTATCCAGCCTGCCTCCAAGTCCGGTTTCCATTAAGACCAGATCTACCTCTTTCTTGCTAAAATAAGAGAACGCCATGGCCGTCAATATTTCGAATTGGGTGGGGCCATTCCCTGCATGATCCATCTCTTGGATGAACGGCCACAGTTCCGTGAACACAGCGATGAAATCCTTATCGCTGATTTCATCTGCATTTATCTTCAGCTGTTCATTCATGCGGCTTAAATACGGGGATGTGAACGAAGCGACCCGGACTCCTTCTTCCATCAAAATTCCTTTCATATACTGCAGCGTCGATCCTTTCCCATTTGAACCGGCAATATGAATATACTTTAACCCTTCATGCGGGTTGCCTAATTTCTTTAATAATGCTTCCATGCGTGACAGGCCGAAATTCATGCCCAATCGAACTTGTCGTCGTTCAAAAAAATGATTGATTTCTTTCATGGTCCTTGCCATTAATCATCGAGCCTCCTCTATCTTTATACCGCTCTAATGCGTTAAGATTATTTTATCAATATATGAACGATTAACCTAGACGAAAGGTAGTGTTAATTCATGAAAACTTCTTCTGACCTCCATTGCTGGATTGTCGTGAATGGCTATTTACAGCATGATAAATTTTCCAGCCTGGCTTTGTTCATCAAAGAATCGGCTGAAAGAAAAAAAATCAAGGCAACCCTCATCCGTAATTCGGATCTTATTCCCGTCATTGAAAACGGGATTCCAATGCTTAAAGGAACGTTTGGAAAGCTGCCTGACTTTGTCCTATTCATGGATAAAGATATCCATTTGGCGCGCCATTTGGAATTGCTCGGCCTCCCGGTATACAACAGCAGTTCTGCTATCGATATTTGCGACAGCAAAGCGAAAACGCATCAAGCCTTAGCGGGACATAACATACCGATGCCGAAGACCGTCTTTCCTCCTTTCACCTACGAGGGTATCGAAAGGGTTAATATGGATGTTTTCAACCAAATCGGAAGCGAGCTTGGATTCCCGCTTGTCGTCAAGGAGTCGTACGGTTCTTTCGGGGAACAAGTTTATTTGATTCAAACGGAAGAAGAACTTCTCAAGGCGATCCGTCTTCTTGGCCACAAACCATTCATCATCCAGGAATTCATCAGGCACAGCAAAGGACGTGACATTCGCATCAATGTCGTCGGCGATCAAGTCATAGCTGCGATGCAACGCCATTCCGAGAGTGACTTCCGGGCCAACATGACAGCTGGCGGCAGGGCCCATCCCTATACACCCACGAAGGAGGAAGCCATACTGGCGATCCGTTGTGCCGAGATTCTTGGCGCCGCATTTGCTGGCGTCGATTTGTTATTCGGTGAAGATGGGGCGCTTTTGTGCGAGGTGAATTCGAATTCTCATTTGCTTAATATATATGAATGCACCGGCATCAACATCGCTGACAGCATGTTTGATCATATGTTGAACAATATAGGGAAGGGGAGTGCGACAGATGAGAAAACAAGCAGGCTGGCTGATATATAACCGCGAGGATGCCGAAAAAAATAAAGGCTACATAGAATGGATGCTGGACGAGGCAAGCAAGCTTGATCTTGATTTGCATTTCTATCATCGTGAAGATCTGCGGATCGGCCATCGCTTCAATGCGTTATATGCCGAGCATGTGCTGGAGCCAATCACAATGCCAGCCTTTGCCATCGTGCGGACCATCGACCCTTTTTTCACGAGACAGCTGGAGCAAATGGGGATTGTTTGCTTCAACTCTTCTTCCGTATCCGAAATGGCGAATGACAAAGCAAAGACCCATCAATATTTATCAGCGATGGGAATTCCGATGACTGATACCGTATATTGCAACGGACGGCCGAAGGCAACTGATATGGCACTCCCTTTCATCGCTAAAGAAACAAAAGGCCGCGGCGGGAAGCAGGTGTATTTAATCGAGAATGAGGCTGATTTGGCCCAGTTGAATGAAGGAAACTGGATCGTGCAAAAGCCTGGCCGATTCGGACAGGATATCCGTGTTTTTGTAATAGGCAACCAAGTGAAGGCCGCCGTGCTCCGCGAATCAGCTTCGAGCTTCAAGGCCAATTATACGTTAGGCGGAACAGCTTCCTTATGTGAACTAGCTCCACACGATTTAGCGCTGGTTGAAAGAATCATCGAAGCGTTTGATTTTGGCCTGGTCGGCATCGATTTCATTTTTGCCAAAGACGGCAGCCTGCTGCTCAATGAAATCGAGGATGTCGTCGGGAGCCGTACGTTAAGTGCCTTAAGCGAGATCAATATCGTAAGGGAATATCTCACTTTCATTAAGGACAGGATCAACACCCTGCAGGACGTTTAAGATTCACGATAAAAAAAGGAGGAACCAGCCAATATTCTGGTTCCTCCTTTCATGTTTACAGTTGTTTCAATTCATTGATTCTGTGGATCACGGAATCGCGTTTCTCGCTATAGTCTTTTTCTTTGGCGCGTTCTTCTTCGATGACGCTTGCCGGCGCCTTCTTGACGAAGCCCTCGTTGCCTAATTTTTTCTGTACACGTTCCACTTCTTTATTGAGTTTGTCGAGCTCTTTCTCAAGACGTTTCACTTCTTCATCAATATTGATCAGTCCTGTCAGCGGAAGGATCAACTCCACACCGGTTACGACAGCAGTCATCGCTTGGGCTGGCTCTTCGACCTCAATGCCGATCGTCAATTGTTCAGGATTACAGAATCGCTCAATATAGCTGCTATTCTTCTGCAGTGTCGTCAAGAAGGACTCGTCCTTCGCTTTTAAAATCAAATTGATTTTTTTGCTTAGCGGCGTGTTCACTTCAGCCCGGATGTTACGGACGGAGCGGATGATTTCAACAAGCAGCTTCATTTCCTCGGCTGCAGCCGAATCCGTCAATTCTTCGTTCACTTCCGGCCAAGCGGCAACAGTGATGGACTCCCCTTGATGCGGAAGGTTTTGCCAGATTTCTTCGGTGATGAATGGCATGAAAGGATGCAGCAGCCTCATTGTGTTATCGAGCACGTAAGCCAAGATTGAACGTGTCGTTTTCTTTGCCGCTTCATCTTCACCGTATAATGGAAGCTTCGCCATTTCGATATACCAGTCACAGAAGTCATCCCAGATGAAGTTATAAAGCACACGGCCGACTTCACCGAATTCATAACGGTCCGCAAGTCTCGTCACATTCGTGATCGTTTCATTCAAACGTGTCAAAATCCATTTATCTGCTACGGATTTCTCGCCGCTCAAATCGATTTCATCGTACGTCATTCCATTCATGTTCATTAAAGCGAATCGGGATGCGTTCCAAATCTTATTGGAGAAGTTCCAAACCGCCTCGACTTTTTCCGTACTGTAACGAAGGTCCTGACCTGGTGAGCTGCCAGTCGATAAGAAGTAACGCAGCGAGTCGGCGCCGTATTGATCGATGACATCCATCGGATCGACACCATTGCCAAGCGATTTACTCATCTTGCGTCCTTGTTCATCACGAACGAGGCCGTGGATCAATACATCTTCAAATGGACGTTCACCCGTAAACTCAAGCGCCTGGAAAATCATCCTTGAAACCCAGAAGAAGATGATGTCATAGCCCGTAACAAGTGCCCCGGTTGGGTAGTAGCGTTTGAAATCGACACTGTCCGCATCAGGCCAGCCCATCGTCGAGAACGGCCATAAAGCCGAGCTGAACCATGTATCCAGAACGTCTGTGTCTTGTTCCCAGTTTTCCGCATCCGCAGGCTCTTCATGTCCTACGTATACTTCACCTGTTTCTTTATGGTACCAAGCTGGAATGCGGTGGCCCCACCATAGCTGACGGGATATACACCAGTCGCGAATATTTTCCATCCAGTGTAAATACGTTTTTTCGAAACGGTCTGGAACGAAATGGACTTTTTCTTCATCGGACCCTTTTTGAAGCTCAACCGAAGCATCCGCAAGTGGCTGCATTTTAACGAACCATTGCGTGGAAAGATACGGCTCAACAACAGCTCCGCTTCTTTCTGAATGTCCGACTGAGTGCAGGTGATCTTCGATTTTGAAGAGCACACCCTCTTCCTGAAGATCTTTGACGATTTGTTTACGGCATTCAAAACGATCCATGCCTTCATATTTACCAGCCTTTTCATTCATCGACCCATCTTCATGCATCACGAGGATGCGCTCCAAGTCATGACGGTTGCCGATTTCAAAGTCATTCGGATCATGTGCAGGTGTAATTTTCACTGCGCCGGAACCGAATTCCATATCGACATAATCATCCCCGACAATCGGGATTTCCCGGCCCGTGATTGGCAGGCGGACCATTTTGCCGATCAAGTGCTTATACCGGTCATCTTCAGGATGTACGGCAACCGCCGTATCGCCAAGCATCGTTTCCGGACGGGTTGTGGCTATTTCGATTTCACCCGAGCCGTCCACTAACGGATATTTCATATGATAGAACGCACCCTGAACATCCTTGTAAATGACCTCGATATCGGACAGCGCCGTTTTCGTCGATGGGTCCCAGTTGATGATGTATTCGCCGCGGTAAATCAAGCCCTTATTATAAAGGGAGACGAATACTTCGCGGACCGCTTTTGAAAGACCCTCATCAAGAGTGAAGCGTTCTCGGGTATAATCAAGCCCTAGACCTAGCTTTGACCACTGTTCGCGGATATGGCTCGCATATTCTTCCTTCCATTTCCATGTTTCTTCAACGAACTTTTCACGTCCAAGGTCATAGCGGCTTACGCCTTCAGCACGTAGTTTCTGTTCCACCTTCGCTTGCGTCGCGATACCGGCATGGTCCATGCCCGGCAACCATAAAACATCATAGCCCTGCATCCTTTTCATGCGCGTCAATATATCTTGAAGCGTCGTGTCCCATGCGTGGCCAAGATGCAGCTTGCCTGTCACGTTCGGCGGCGGGATGACAATCGTATAAGGTTCTTTTGTATCATCACTCTTCGTTTCAAAAAACTTCCCATCAAGCCACCATTTGTAGCGGCCTTTCTCTATTGCCTGCGGATCATATTTAGTCGGCATCGAAATCTGGTTCTCTTCCATATCATTTCCTCCTTTTTGGGCATAAAAAAAACTTCCATCATCATAAAAGGACGAAGGAAGTTGTTCGCGGTGCCACCTTTTTTCCGAAAAAGAAAAATAATCCCTTTCGGCTCTCAAATCGGATAACGGCTCTTCACCGGCCTTCGCTACTAAAAATCTTTCACGAAAACTGCTCGCGGACGACTTCGGATGCTGCTGCCTGAAAGCCTCTCACCAATCGGCTTCCTCTCTGAAAAGTGCATTTCATCTTACTATTTCCGGTCTTAGCATTGATTTCTATTCATATGTAAAATCATTAAACGCATATAGTATATAGTACAAAAAAAATGGGGCTAGAGTCAATCATCTTTTCGCTTACTTTTTTAACGAAGCAGGACCATCCATATCTCATAGTATCCTCCACCAACGGTCATTGTGACGGTTTTTTCACCTTTTCCACTGCCGCCCATAGAATATTAGACGTCCAAAAAAGGAAGGTAATAAATATGAAACGAAGATATACTCCCTATACTTTACCGCCTTGGATGAAAAAATTCCGCGGTGTTTGCCAGCAGTTCATCGTTCCCTTCATCGTTTTCCAAGGATTGCGGACCCTGATTTTCCCGACTTTCTTTGATATGCTCCTGTTGGTCGCATTCATTTTCCTGGCCATGTCTTTATATTTCGAATGGATTTAATTATTCCCCTACAGCAAAAAAATATACATGACTGGAGATGATCCAATCATGTATATTTAGCTTGAGGGCGACTGCTCTTCTTTGGCAGCCTCGGCAGCCGCCTTTTTCTGCTGCTCGATTTCCTCGATTTTCATCACCATATACTCAATGTTTTTCAATAACCAGAATTGCCGCTGCAGTTGGGTGACATGATCCAGCTCGGAGCGGATCGACCTGCCCTCCGAATATCCCTTCACCAGCTCCAAAGCAGATGAAGGAAAAGCAAGATAGCTTTGCATGAGCAGCAGTTCTTCTTCCTTCAGCGGAAAATATCGCATATAGTTATATAGCCAATCGACGCAATCATCACTTTGGATCGGATAGGTCCTCGCCGATTTAACGAGAAAAGGCAATAAATCGAAATGAGGCGGTGCCGTATTCGAATTCTCAAAATTGATGAAATAGCCATATCCCCGTTCATCATAAACGAAATGCTTAAGGGAAATCTTTCCGTGGGTAACGACGGTTCGAACCTTTTCACTTTCCTTCGTCTTTTCATACCAGGTTTCAAACTTCTTGATCGAGTACTTCAGGGCTTGTGAAATATCAGTGAAGAACGTACACACAGACATTTCGAATGGCGACATATACCACTTCTTTTCACAACTGACAATATACTCATCCATAAAGTCCTTCTCATTATTCCAGGCCTCAAGCGTCCGCTCATAATGTGCTTCCCGTTCTTCTATATCCACTTGCGTTTCTTTTACTGTCAGCGTATGCATCCGGGCAAGCTCCCGGAACATTTGCTTATGCTTTTCATCACGCTCCCCGTCCCCTTCGTTGTTCAACCACGGCATCAAGTAATACAACCGGCCATTATGGAGGACGGCATAACGCTGATCCATCGTTTGATAGATGGGAACGATCCGATTATAACCGCGATGGTAAAGCTTTTGGACATTTTTAATAAAATCTATGCCATTATGCGGTAAAATCGATTTCAAGGCAAACGTACCACGATCACTGTATACTTTCTTCACCCGTCCGAAATCCTCTATATATTGTACATAAAGGGCATATTCCCTCAAGACGGCTTCCGTGTCCCGATCCCGATTAACCGACTGCTGATTCTCGTTTTCCCTCACGAGACCCACTCACCTTCTCTAAAAAAACTAAACCCGTTACCTTCGTAAAAAACAGGAGCAGGCCATATGGATGCGCTGCTCTCTGTCACGGTTAATTTTTATAGGCAACCGCCTTCGGTATATAAACGACTTGACCTTCCTCGATACTCTGATTCGACTCCAATTCATTGCTGAAGAGTATCGATTGGACCGTTACATCATAACGCTGCGCCAAGTCTTCAAGCGTTTCTCCTTGCTGAACGATGCAGACCTTCATCCTTACCAATTCTTCATCTTGCTTCCTGCCGAATAAATCCATGATGGAAGACTGCTTTTCCCCATGCTCAGCCGTTTCTTTTTCATCCCGTTCCGCTGCTTGCTTCCGGCCCTTGTACGTTTTCACTTCCTTATCTTTGGCTTGCGGTGCCGGTCTTTCCCTTTCTTTGAACAGGTCCCCTATCGATGAAGGAAGCTCGACTTCCTTTTCCACCTTCACCTGTTCGTTGAGGACCGGACCTGCGGCCACAACTTCATCCTCTTCCTGAAGGGCGCCGCCCTCGGTTTTGAACCGTGACACTGGACCGCTGGCAATTGG
Source organism: Peribacillus simplex (assembly GCF_001542915.1). Lineage (GTDB taxonomy): Bacteria > Bacillota > Bacilli > Bacillales > DSM-1321 > Peribacillus > Peribacillus simplex_B. The sequence continues at coordinate 34,899 of NZ_LNNH01000038.1, forward strand.
AACACTCTGATGATTGCCAGCATCCCCCTGACCTTCTTCCGCATTCAAGGACGCCATTGGCAATTCCACGTTCTCTATCGTTTTTTCCTGCCTGCTAGGCCTCTCTTCCTGCACGGATAATACAGGTTCTTCGGACCCTTGTTCACTGGCATCCGTGTCTTCCTGTCTGCTTACTTCCGCTTCCCACTCCTCCTCTTCAGGATAAGGTGACACCGGCATTTCGAAAACAGGAGCGCTGTGCTGATCGCTTAAGTAAATCGGCTCTTCTTCTTCTTCTTCCTCTTCGTTAGCTTCGGCTACCCGTTTTGCCTCAGCGGAAAATGGCGAATATAACTCATCTTCCTCCTCATCACGGAAAACAGGCTGAAAATCCGGAATGGTCGGCATTCCAGCCGCATAAGGAATGTAAGACTCATTTTCTCCATCCGTTTCTTCCTGTTCCTCCAATTCCCCTGCTTCCTGTTCCGTATCGAACCGCTCTTCCACGTATGAATCATTGTAAATTCCAGTTATCAATAAATCCGCCTGCAATTTCAAGTGATTATGTTCCGGCAACGCATAGTCAAAGCTCTGAATCGAGACATCGATTTCCTCCAATGAAGCAACCCGATTTGTCGGAATCGTTATATCAACCGGAAAACGGTGTGTGAACTCATTAAGTCCATTGAGATGCCTCTCGACCTTTTGCACGGCTTTTGGCAAAAAGGTTTGCGAAAACTCCTCTTGTTCACCATTTTGCGAGTCCTTGTATTCACCGCATAAGTCTAACGAGCCTCGTATAAAAACATATTGATCACTCTCTTGAATCGTCACATTCGGATCCAGGGAAATCGAATAAAGCTCAGCCACTTCCTGTCCCTTCTGGAACCAAACGGATTCCTCTAAAGAAAATCGTAAATGCGATTCATTTTCTTGCGACAAAACAACTCCTCCTTTCAACTTCAGAAACGGTACATATACCAATAACAATCTATGAAGGAAAACGATCAATTATTCCTTATTTTCATCTAAACCTATCTAGTCCACGTTTTTGTCCGCAGCTTTAAAGGAGAAATTTCATGTACATGATTCGGGCTTTTGCCTATAATTCGCCTACAGTGACTTTTATTCGGCCTACTGCTACCTTTTTTCGGCCTGAACCAACTTAATCCGGCCTTCAGCCACTTTAATTCGGCCTACCTCCACATTAATTCGACCAACATTCAACTTAATTCGTCCTACACCCAACTTAATTCGGCCTACTGCTACCTTTTTTCGTCCTGAACCCAACTTAATCCGGCCTACATCCAACTTAATTCGGCCTACTGCTACCTTTTTTCGTCCTGAACCAACTTAATCCGGCCTGCGCCCACTTTTTCGGCCTACCTCCACATTAATCCGACCTACATCCAACTTAATCCGGCCTGTAACCACATTAATTCGACCTACACCCTACTTAATCCGGCCACAATCGAGTAAATAAAAAAAAGTCAGGCTTCCGTTCTCCAAAAGCGTTTGGAGGAGGGTAGCCTGACTTAAGCGTTTTTTTTTCGAATCATTTCTTTAATTTGGCAAAAGCCTTTTCTGCAGCTGAGATGGTTTTTTCGATATCTTCATCACTATGTGCAGTGGATAGGAATAAGCCCTCGAACTGGGACGGCGGCAGGTAGATGCCTTGGTCCGCCATTTCCCGATAGTAAGAGGCGAAAAATTCAAGATCGGATGTTTTGGCTGTATCGTAGTTGATGACTTCTTCATTCGTGAAGAATAGTCCGATCATCGAGCCTGCCCGGTTGAATGTATGTGGGACATCGTACTTTTTGGCTGCTTCGCCAATGCCTTTTTCAAGCATATCGCCTTTTCGAGTGAATTCTTGATAAGATTCAGGCGTCAATTGGCTCAGTGTTTCAAGACCAGCCGTCATGGCCAGCGGGTTGCCTGACAATGTTCCCGCTTGATAAATCGTTCCGCTAGGAGCAATTCGTTCCATCAATTCACGCTTGCCTCCGAAGGCTCCAACCGGCAGTCCACCGCCAATCACTTTGCCAAGGCAGGTAAGATCCGGCGCGATGCCAAAATACCCTTGGGCACAATGATATCCGACACGGAAGCCTGTCATGACTTCATCAAAGATCAATAAGGCCCCATATTCGGTCGTCACTTCCCGTAAGCCTTCGAGGAAGCCTGGCTGTGGCGCAACGACCCCCATATTGCCGGCAACCGGCTCGACGATGATACAGGCGATATCTTCGCCAAATTGTTCAAATGCATATTTGGTTGCTGCAAGATCATTATAAGGCACGGTAATCGTATTTTTGGCAATGCCTTCCGGTACACCGGGGCTATCCGGTAATCCTAACGTGGCAACGCCGGAACCTGCTTTGATTAACAAGGAATCTCCGTGTCCATGATAAGAGCCTTCGAATTTCAGGATTTTATCACGTCCTGTAACGCCTCGTGCCAACCTGAGAGCACTCATGGTCGCTTCCGTTCCGGAAGATACCATCCTGATCATCTCAATCGAAGGCACGCGGTCTATGACCAACTTAGCGAGTTCATTCTCGATTACCGTAGATGTTCCAAAGCTAGTGCCCGATTCGGCTACCTTTTTCAATGCTTCGACGACACGATCATTTGTGTGACCGAGGATAAGCGGTCCCCATGAAAGAACATAGTCGATATATTCATTGCCATCGATATCATACATTTTTGAGCCTTTGCCGCGCTCCATGAAAATGGGGTCCATGTCCACTGACTTGAAGGCACGTACCGGGCTGTTCACTCCGCCTGGCATCAAGTTTACTGCTTCGGCAAACGCTTTTTTCGATTTTTCATATGACCGCATGATTCAATCCCCTTTTCCATTACCGGTTTTTTTTTATCTTTGTTGATCTTCGTCCATCCACCGTGCAACATCTTTTGAGAAGTACGTGATGATCAAGTCGGAACCCGCACGCTTCAATCCTGTCAGCATTTCCGTCACGATCGCTTTTTCATCAATCCAGCCATTTTGGGCGGCTGCCTTGACCATTGAATATTCACCGCTGACATTGTAGGAAACAACAGGGAGATTAAAATTATTTTTAACATCCCGGATGATGTCCATATAAGCGAGTGCCGGTTTAACGATTAGGAAATCCGCACCTTCAGCGACATCGGATTCCGCTTCACGGAATGCTTCAAGACGGTTGGCTGGATCCATTTGATATGTTTTCCTGTCGCCGAATTGCGGCGCGCCATTCGCTGCATCACGGAAGGGACCGTAAAAAGCAGAAGCATATTTCACGGCATAGGACATGATCGGTATATCTTCATATCCGGCTTCATCCAGTCCTGCACGGATGGCTGCCACGAACCCGTCCATCATATTGGAAGGAGCGATGATATCAGCTCCAGCCTCTGCCTGGCTGATTGCTGTTTTGGCAAGAAGGTCCAGGGAAGCATCATTGAGGATTTTTTCCCCTTCAACCACTCCGCAATGGCCATGGCTTGTATACTCACAAAGGCAGGTGTCAGCAATGACGATGATTTCTGGATATTGTTTTTTTATAAGGCGGGTTGCTTCCTGCACAAGTCCGTTATGGTGAAACGCCCCGGTGCCGTGTTCGTCTTTATCATGTTCAAAGGGTACACCGAATAAAATGACCGATTTAATCCCAAGACTTGCCACTTCATCCATTTCCGCCTCCAAGTTATCCATGGAAAGCTGATAGATACCCGGCATCGAGTTAATTTCATTTTTTACCTGTTCACCATCAATGATGAAGATGGGATAAATCAAATCCTCTTTATGCAATTGTGTTTCACGGACCAAAGCCCTCATGCCTGCACTTGCACGCAAACGGCGGTGGCGATTGAATGGAATATTTTTCATTGTAAAGTTCCTCCCTTAGTATTTCGTTTCATGATGAAGTGAATGATATCGGCAACCATGGCGTCCGTCGTATAGACATCAGGACACACGTCTACTGATAATCCATGTTTAACAGCCGTCTTGGCGGCGATGGGACCGATGCATGCGATGACGATCCGGTCTATGTATGTACCCAATTCATGGCTTTCCATGATCTGCAGGAAATGATTGACCGTCGAAGAACTCGTAAAGGTTATGATGTCAATGGCATGATTCTTTATAAGATGGACGAGTTCTTGTTCGCTGCTTGCTGGAAGTACGGTGCGATAGATGATCACTTCATCACATGATGCTCCACCTTCATTGATTGCCTCCGCAATGACGGACCTGGCTAGATTCCCTTTCGCCAGCAGCACACGGGTTCCAGGTTCCAATATGGTAATGAACTCCGAAACGAACCCTTCGGCAACAAATTCGGATGGCACGAAATCCGCCTCATATCCGTACCGTTTCAGGGCGACTTCCGTTTTGGAACCGATCACCGCTATCTTCGGAAGAGTCCTTGGCCGTTTACCAAGAAGCTGAAAGAAGTAATCCACCCCATTTTGACTGGTCAAGATGATCCAGTCATAGGTATGAATCGCCGCTAAGCATTGACGGACCTCCTCCAAACGATCAGGCAGGGTGAACTCCAGCAATGGCACAAGAAGCGGCGTTCCGCCATTTTCCTCGATAGATGCCTTTAAGCCATCAGCCTGTCCTTTCCCTCTGGTGATCAGTACCTGATAATCCTTAAGAGGCTGAAAGGGAGTCATTACTGATCGAGCTCCGCTTTTACGCGATCGATCAATTCTTTACCGCCCATTTCACTTATTTTTTTGGCAGCTTCATGTCCGACTGCCTCGGGATCTTCACCCTCGACCATTTCCTTGTAAATCACCTTTCCATCCGGGGAAGCGACCAATGCCGTCAAGGCAACGGAGCCATTATCCTTTGCCACCGCGAAGCCGGCAATCGGTACCTGACATCCGCCTTCCATTTTATCCAAATACGCACGCTCCGCTTCGACGGTCTTTTTCGTTTTTTCGCATGTTAATTTAGCAAGTTCATCGAGCAACTCTTTGTCGTCTTCACGGCATTCAATGGAAAGCGCTCCTTGACCGACTGCTGGAATGCAAATGTCTTCATCCAGGAATTCGGTAACGATTTCCCGCTCCCAGCCCATTCTTGAAAGTCCGGCTGCCGCTAAGATGATCGCATCATAATCTTCCGTTTTCAGCTTGTTCAAGCGGGTATCGATATTGCCGCGAATCCATTTGATTTCAAGGTCCGGCCTTCTTGCTAAAATCTGGGCGCCACGGCGCAGGCTGCTAGTGCCGATGATGGAGCCTGGCTTCAATCCGGATAAGGTTTCATGATTTTTTGATATCAAGGCATCCCGGTGATCCTCACGTGGAGGTATGCACCCGATCGTCAAGCCTTCGGGAAGCACTGCCGGCATATCCTTCATGCTATGTACGGCCATATCGATTTCTTTATCGAGCATCGCTTGTTCGATCTCTTTGACGAACAAGCCTTTACCGCCTACCTTGGAAAGTGTGACATCGAGGATTTGGTCACCCTTTGTCACAATTTCCTTCACCTCGAACTCATATGGAGCCCCAAGTTCTTTAAGTTGGGCAATCACCCAATTCGTTTGGGTGATCGCTAATTTACTTCGTCTAGAACCGACAATAATTTTTCTCATAATTTCCTCCTAAGTATTCCAAAAGTGGAATGTTGAAAGGCTTCCGAAAAGGAAAAAGTTGATTAACACGATCATGAAGGATCCAATATTCAGAAAGGCCAATGTCCTTCCATACATTTGTTTCCGGATTTTTAAGTATAAGAACACACTGTAGCCGATGAGCAATATAAACGAACCGATGATTTTCATATCCAGCCACGATACACCCGGCACTTTTATATAGGCCCATTGGATGCCCAGGATAAGCGAGACCACCAATAAGGGCACGCCTATTGCCGCAAGGACATAAGACATATGCTCAAGCTTTGTTAAGTCGCCGAGTCGAAGCAGCCTTTTGCCCCATTTCTTCCGTTTCAATAAATCATATTGAATCAAGTAGAGGAGGGAAAATACGAAAGAAAGCGTAAATGCCCCGTAAGAAAGGATCGCAAAGGTGATATGTATGAGCAACAGCTCCGAAACGAGACGCTGTGCAAGAACTTGCGATTCTATCTGTACAGGTGCAAAGGTATGGATGGCCATGACCATGAAGCCTAAGACATTCGTAAAAAAGACCGTAAAATCGACTCTTAGCAAGCGATTGATGATTAATGATAAAGATACGAGGACCCATGCATAAAAGTATAAACCTTCAAAAATCGTCAAAACCGGGAACCTTCCCGTTTTCCATACATACAGAAACAAAAAAATTGTTTGCAGTACCCAAACAATAGAAAGCAACCAGAAAGCGACCTTGTTCGCCTTCTGGTCATTATTAAGGAAGTCCATAAAATATAAAAGCATACTGATGGCATACAACAATACTGTGACTTCATGCAATCTTGTCATTAGTAATTCCATATCTACCTCATTACTGGACAGGAACTGGGTTTAGCAGGGATGCCTTGGAGCCGTTCCGTTCTTTTTCATCATCCTCCGCTACCAGGTGGTCTTCTATCAATTCCTCCAAATGGAAGATTTTCACGAAGTTATTCAATTGCTCTTTTGCATTCGGCTCATCCGCCAGCTCTTTTGCATAAAGGATCGGATCTTTTAACATCTGGTTGATGATGCTCTTCGTATGCTTGTTCAATACCTTTTTGTCACGCTCGCTTAAATGCGGAAGCTTTCTTTCGATGCTTTCCATCGTTTCCTTCTGAATCGAAAGCGATTTTTCCCGCAAGGAAGAGATGACAGGAACCACGCCAAGCAAATTAATCCACTGATTGAAGTCGACGATTTCGGATTCAATCATCAATTCTATTTTCTGGGCGGCTTTTCTGCGCTCTTCGATATTCGCTTGCACGATCCCTTCAAGGTCGTCAATGTCATACAAGAAGACATTTTCCAGCTCGGCCAGCGTTGGGTCGAGGTCACGCGGAACGGCGATATCGACCATGAAAATAGGACGGCCCTTGCGAAGCTTATTTACGAATGTCATCATCTCTTTTGTTACGAGAAGATCTTTCGACCCAGTCGAAGTAATCAGGATATCCGCTTCCACTAAAGCGCACTGCAGCTCCTGAAGCTGTTTTGCCTTACCATTGAACCTGCCGGCCAAGTCGACCGCTTTCTGAAAAGTGCGGTTAATGACCGTAACGCTGTCTGCACCATTGCTGTGAAGGTTTTGAATGGCCAGCTCTCCCATTTTACCTGCACCAAGAATCAAAACGTTTTTGCCGTTCAGACCGCCGAAGATTTTTTTGGCAAGTTCGACGGCAGCATAACTGACAGAAACGGCATTGGTGTTGATTTCCGTTTCTGAATGAGCTTTCTTCGCCAATGTAAGGGCTTGCTTGAAGAGATGGTTAAAAACGGTCCCAATCGTATCTTCTTTCTGTCCCAACATATAGCTGGAGCGTACTTGTCCCAAAATCTGCGTTTCCCCAAGGATCATGGAATTCAAGCCGCACGTAACGGAAAATAAATGCTCGACGGCCCCATCACCTTCATAGATGAACAGGTATTTAGAAAATTCCTCTTTATCGATATGGAACCATTCCGAAAGAAATTCCTTAATGTAATACCGGCTTGTATGAAGCTGGTCACCGACCACATATATTTCCGTTCTGTTACAAGTTGAAATAATGATATTTTCCAAGATGCTTTTTTTATTTTTAAGAGCTTTCATTGCCTCGGCAAGTTCGGCTTCGTTAAACGATAGTTTTTCCCGAATTTCAACAGGGGCAGTTTTGTAATTAATACCAACCGCTAGAATATGCATCCTTTTGTTTTGCACCCCCAAAATTTTTCGTGTAAATTTATTATACCATGTACAAAAAATGATTCACGCAAATAATATGAACAGTTTATGAAAACATATGCTACCATGAAAAGACGGCTAAAACGCCAGGATTGCTCCAAAAGGTGTCTAGGCGGGATTTATAAGTTACATACATATTTCGACATAGTGTACAAAAGTACCATATCAAAAATGGCAAAAAACTTCAAGTAATCGAATTGGATAGGAGGATCACATGAAAACGCAACGCATTTTCCCTGGAATCGTTTTAATTGGTTTCGGCCTATATTTTTTTCTTGAGCATTCCCACATCGAAATCTTCCCAGGTTTTTATAGTTGGCCGACCCTATTATGTATAGTGGGTGCAGCCTTCTTGATTCAGGCCTATAGCGGCAATGAGTATGAGTCGATCCTGCCAGGCGTGATTTTGCTTGGTTTCGGGGCTCATTTTCACATCGTAAAAAACCTGGAAATTTGGCCGGATAATATAGGTATCTTTATTTTAATCATCTCACTGGGTTTTATACTGCGGGCCCGCAAAACAAATAATGGAATGTTTCATGGGTTGATACTGCTGATCATCTCGATTCTATTCTTATTCTATGATAAGATCACGACCTCTTTCGGGCTGGTCGAAACGAGCACGGCGAATATCGAAAGGTTTTGGCCATTTGCCTTGATGGCAATCGGCATCTATTTTTTAGTTCGTAAAAAGTGATCAGGCAGAATTCATATTGAAAAAGGGTATTCCGGATGCGGAATACCCTTTTCATTTACATATATTTCTTAAGGACACCCCAAGCCTGTTCTTTCCCTTCGCCCGTTTCACCAGAGAAAAGAAGCAATTCATCTTCTTTTTCCATATTTAACGTTTGGCGGGTGACTTTCAAGTGCTTCTGCCATTTGCCTTTAGGAATTTTATCCGCTTTAGTGGCGATGACGATCCTTGGAAGGTCATAATGCTTCAGGAATTCATACATTGCGATATCATCCTTTGTCGGCGGATGACGCAAATCGACGATCAGAAGCGCAGCACGGAGCTGATCACGGGAAGTGAAATACGTTTCGATCATTCTTCCCCACGCATCACGTTCGGTTTTGGATACCTTTGCATAGCCATAGCCTGGAACATCGACAAAATGGAGTGCTTCATTAATGATGTAAAAATTCAAAGTCTGCGTCTTGCCCGGTTTGGACGATGTTCTCGCCAGGTTTTTCCGGTTGATCATTTTGTTGATGAAACTCGATTTCCCTACATTGGAGCGGCCAGCCAAGGCAAACTCCGGGATTGGAGTATTGGGATATTGATCAGGCTTTACGGCACTGATGACAATATCTGAACTTGTCACTTTCATTCGTCCACACCTACCAATGCATGCTCAAGGACTTCATCTACGTGTGAAACTGGAACAAATGTTAATGCTTTACGGACACTCTCCGGGATATCATCAATATCCTTTTCGTTATTTTGCGGGATGATGATTTTCGTAAGTCCTGCCCGGTGCGCCGCTAAAGATTTTTCTTTAAGGCCGCCGATTGGCAGAACCCGTCCGCGTAATGTAATTTCGCCTGTCATGCCTACCTCTTTTCTGATCGGCCTGTTGGTAAGGGCCGATATTAACGCTGTTGCAATCGTGATGCCTGCAGAAGGACCATCCTTAGGGACAGCACCTTCTGGGACATGAATATGAATATCATATTTTTCATGGAAGTTCGCATCAATATGAAGTTTCTCGGTTTTTGAACGGACATAGCTGAAAGCGGCCTGTGCAGACTCTTTCATTACATCGCCAAGCTTGCCAGTCAATATAAGCTTTCCTTTACCTGGTGATAAGGAAACCTCGATTTGCAGCGTATCGCCGCCAACCGATGTGTAAGCCAAGCCATTGGCTACCCCGACTTGATTCTCGACTTCTGCCTGTCCATAGTGGAACATCGTTTTCCCCAGAAACTCCTCGACATTCTTATCAGAAATGACGACCCGCTTTTTCTCCCCGGACACGATGATTTTCGCAGTCTTCCTGCAGATGCCAGCAAGCTGTCTCTCCAGACTCCGGACACCGGCTTCCCGGGTATAATAACGAATGATTTTGGTTAGAGCTTCCTCACGGATTTGCAATTGTGTCTTCATTAACCCATGGTTTTCCAACTGTCTAGGCAGAAGGTGATCCTTGGCTATATGAAGTTTCTCTATTTCAGTATAACCTGCAATCGAAATGATTTCCATACGATCACGAAGCGGGCCAGGAATGGAGCCCAAATTGTTCGCTGTCGCTATGAACATGACTTTGGATAGGTCATACGTTTCTTCAATATAATGGTCACTGAAATTATGGTTTTGCTCGGGATCGAGCACCTCAAGCATCGCTGCGGATGGATCGCCCCTAAAGTCATTGGACATCTTATCCACTTCGTCCAGCAAAAAGACGGGATTGATCGTTCCCGCTTTTTTCATGCCCTGGATGATCCGTCCTGGCATTGCCCCTACGTATGTGCGGCGATGGCCGCGGATCTCTGATTCATCACGAACTCCACCTAGTGAGATCCGGACAAAGTTCCTATTCATGGATGTTGCGATTGATTTAGCCAAACTGGTTTTCCCGACCCCAGGAGGCCCAACCAAGCAAAGGATCGGTCCCTTCAAGGAATTGGTCAATTGCTGGACGGCCAAATACTCCAGCACCCGCTCTTTCACCTTTTCCAAACCATGATGATCCCTATTCAGGATTCTTTCAGCTTTATGGATATTCAAATCATCCTTTGTCGCGTTCGACCACGGAAGCGATATGAGCCATTCAATATAGTTGCGGATGACAGAGCTCTCAGCAGAGCTTGAAGGCACTTTTTCATATCGGTCCAATTCCTTTAAGGCCGCTGCCTTTATGTGCTCAGGCATATCCGCTTCTTCAATCTTTTCGTTAAGGACTTCAATCTCGCCAGTCTTTCCTTCTTTATCGCCCAATTCTTTTTGTATGGCTTTCATTTGTTCACGCAGATAATATTCCTTTTGAGTCCGTTCCATTGAACGCTTGACGCGCTGGCCGATCTTTTTCTCGAGAAAAAGAACCTCTTTTTCATTATTGATGATTTCGATTACACGGCTCAATCGCTTTTTCATATCGATGGTCTCTAGCACTTCCTGCTTCTCCTTCAACTTCAAAGGCAGATGCGAGGCAATGATATCAGCCAATCTCCCTGGCTCTTCAATATCGGAAGTGGATGTGAATGTTTCACCGGTTATTTTCTTGGACATTTTTATGTATTGTTCAAAATAATCCAGAAGAGTGCGCATCAATGCTTGATGTTCCGCATCCTTTTCATCACTGTCTTCATATATTTTTATTTTGGCACCATAATGTGTCTCATAATCGTAAAATTCAACGACCTCTGCCCGGTTCAACCCTTCCACCAATACCCGGATTGTCCCGTTCGGAAGCTTCAGCATCTGTTTTACTTTTGTTAAAGTTCCCATTTTAAATAAATCTTCTTCACCTGGTTCGTCCAACGAAACATCTTGTTGTGTCGTCAAAAATATAAGATGGTCTTCCACCATTGCTTTCTCAAGGGCTTGCACCGATTTGTCTCGGCCTACATCTAAATGAAGTACCATCGTTGGATATACAAGCAATCCTCTAAGCGGCAGGAGGGGGACGATGATTTCTTTATCAGTCATTTCCTGACACCTCCATCTTTTTAGTATCGTCGTTGTAAACTATTTACCCATGTTCTCGACCTTTTAACAATTCTATCTTATTTATATAGAAGTGTCTATTCGTTTACCTTGACACGTTTCTACTGCTCTTATTATCTCCAATATTAATTAAAAAAGCACGCCTGAACTTGCGATTATTTTTCCCAAATGGACTTCATTATAATGCCCCGGTTCTATTAAGCCGGGGCACTTCCTTTATACGCTTTCTTTTTTTGATAGGTCCAAGGACGTGAGGATTTGCTCTGATATCATTTCCTTTTTCAGTGCTTGATCCAGCACTTCTTTTACATGTGTAACGGGGATGATTTCGATATCCTTGATTTCCAATAGCAACGGCTGCATGTTATCGGCTGGGATGATCACTTTCTTTGCCCCGGCTAGCTTCGCGGCCTTGATTTTCGGTATGACTCCGCCAATCGGCTTGACTCCGCCATGGATGCTGATTTCCCCAGTCATTGCTATTGTGTGGTCAACAGGGATTTTATAAATGGCCGAGTATATGCCCGTTGCCATTGCAATCCCTGCAGAAGGTCCGTCGACGGGACTTCCGCCTGGGAAGTTCACATGGATATCGAATTGATCGGCAGGCACCCCCATCGACCGGAGAACCGTGATCACGTTTTCGATCGAACCTTTCGCCATGCTCTTGCGACGGATCGACTTGCCATTTCCACCGCCAATGCTCTCTTCTTCCACGATGCCGGTGATATTTATCGAGCCTTTCTCATTCGATGCAGCCATGACGGTAACTTCGATTTCCAGTAATGCCCCTGAGTTGGGACCATATACTGCAAGACCGTTGACTAGACCTATTTTCGAATTCGTTTCTATTTTCCGGTCCATGCGTTGGGTCAATTGACTGCTATGCGCCATCCAATCAATATCTTCTTCTCTTATGAAGCTCCTATTTTCATTAATCGAGATCCCGGCAAGAGTCTGGATCATATTGACCGCTTCCCTGCCATTACGGGCATAATCGGAAATCGACTGCAATCCTTTTTCACTTATCGTGATCCCCACTTTATCGGAGGCATTCTTGGCCACTTTCATTATTTCTTCCCGGTCCAGCTCGCGGAAAAAAACCTCTATGCATCTTGAACGGATCGCAGGTGCAATTTCATTCGGCGTCCTCGTTGTCGCTCCAATCAAGCGAAAGTCGGCAGGAAGCCCATTTTTGAAAATATCATGGATATGAGTGGGAATATTTTGATTTTCCTCTTGGTAATAGGCACTTTCCAGAAAGACCTTCCGATCCTCCAAAACCTTTAAGAGTTTATTCATCTGGATGGGATGAAGCTCCCCTATTTCATCTATGAACAACACCCCGCCATGAGCATTGCTGACAGCGCCTTGCTTTGGTTGCGGAATGCCAGCCTGTCCCATCGCCCCGGCCCCTTGATAGATCGGGTCGTGAACCGAACCAATCAGCGGATCGGCAATCCCCCGCTCGTCGAATCTAGCTGTAGTCGCATCCAATTCCACGAAAACGGCTGAATTCTTAAAAGGTGACTTGCCATTTTTCTTAGCCTCTTCAAGAACAAGTCTGGCTGCTGCCGTTTTCCCAACCCCCGGAGGGCCGTAAACGATCACATGCTGGGGATTCGGTCCACATAATGCAGCTTTTAATGATTTAATCCCATCTTCCTGCCCGATGATTTCGGTGAATGTGCTTGGCCTTACCTTCTCCGCCAATGGTTCCGTTAATGAAATGGATCTCATCTTCCTTAATTGGTCCATTTCCTTTCGTGAATCTCTGTCAATCGAAACCTTTTGGGTCCGTTGGCCTTTCAATAAGTTCAAAAAATACAATCCAATAATAATCCCAAAAAACAGCTGAATAAACAACGCCAATCCTGTCCAATTCATTCTATTCCCTCCTGCACTCTCCTAGTTTGTCATTTCTGTTAGTATCTCCTTGGGAAGGGCGAAATTATCCAAGAAATCAACGTTGTAAATTTTTGGGGTTTTGGCGGTGGAATTCCGTATTTCCGTTCAGGTTGAGGTTAGACTTTCATTGGTTAAGTTTCGGTGAGTTTGGACAATGACCGCTTCATTGTACTGCAGGCAACTCGCTTATCCAGAGGCGGTCCTTGACCCACCTCGGCTTTCAGTCTGCGGGTCTCAAGCGGACGCGCCATTCCCGCAGGAGTGTCGCCGCCTTCCGTTTCATTCCACTTTGTGTGAACAAGAAGTGGAAATCTCCATTGCCCACAGTATGGGGGAATCTGTACTTGGACCGTTTCATTGCACTGCAGGCACTTATCTTTCAGAGGCGGTCTTTAAGCTTCTCGGCTTTCAGCCTGCGGGTCTCAAGTGAACGCGCAATTCCCGCAGGAGTCTCGCCGCCTTCCGTTTCATTCCACTTTGTGTGAACAAGAAGTGGAAATCTCCATTGCCCACAGTATGGGGGAATCTGTACTTGGACCGTTTCATTGCACTGCAGGCACTTATCTTTCAGAGGCGGTCTTTGAGCTTCTCGGCTTTCAGCCTGCGGGTCTCAAGTGAACGCGCAATTCCCGCAGGAGTCTCGCCGCCTTCCGTTTCATTCCACTTTACGTGAAAATGTATTTCGAATCCTGCCTAATCACAGGGTTGGAGGAGGGCATGGACATTGACCGTTGCTTTACTTTTCAGGCACTCGCTTATCCAGAGGAGGTCGGGGAAAATGGTGAGCTGCATTTTGGGTCTTTACTTGTTTAAACAGTTCTTCTACCGCACCTAGCCACCTAAACATCGGACAAGAGGATAAGATCACGCGTGCAATTTGCAAAAAAAAGGGTTTCGGAATGAAATCACTCCGAAACCCTTTTTCTATACAGCCAGGTTGTACTGGCGTCTTACTTTTTCACATTCATTAAGCGGATGTTTTCTTTTCTTGACCCTTGATGGTCGTGCCATCTTTAAGGACAAGCTTTGGAGATTCATTTTTGGAAATCGTGTTGCCCGTGATCACACATTTTGCAACATCATCACGTGAAGGCAGATCGAACATCACTTCTAGAATGATGCCTTCAATGATGGAACGCAATCCACGGGCACCCGTTTTACGCTCAATCGCTTTTTTGGCAATTTCACTTAACGCTTCCGGTTCGAATTCCAATTCGACATCATCAAGCTCAAGTAATTTTTGATATTGCTTAACAAGAGCATTTTTCGGTTGAGTCAGGATTTCAATCAAAGCGGCTTCATCCAATTGCTCAAGAGTCGCAATTACTGGCAGTCGTCCGATGAATTCCGGGATCAATCCGAAACGTAGCAAGTCTTCAGGAAGTACTTTGGAAAGCAATTCTTTTTCCGCAATATCATCCTTTTTCACATCAGAGCCAAATCCAATGACCTTTTGGCCAAGACGGCGTTTGATGATCGGTTCGATGCCATCGAATGCACCGCCACAAATGAACAGGATATTGGTCGTATCGATTTGAATGAATTCTTGATGCGGATGTTTACGTCCACCTTGAGGCGGCACGCTTGCAACGGTTCCTTCAAGAATTTTCAATAAAGCTTGTTGCACGCCTTCTCCAGATACGTCACGTGTAATCGAAGGGTTTTCCGATTTACGCGCAACTTTATCGATTTCATCAATATATATGATGCCTTTTTCCGCTTTTTCAACGTCATAATCGGCTGCTTGAATCAATTTAAGGAGGATATTTTCCACATCTTCCCCTACGTATCCAGCTTCCGTCAATGAAGTCGCATCAGCAATGGCAAAAGGAACATTCAATAGACGGGCCAATGTTTGTGCAAGAAGGGTTTTCCCGCTTCCTGTCGGTCCGATTAGGGCAATGTTACTTTTCGAAAGCTCGACATCGTCGACTTTGCTATTGGAATTGATACGCTTATAATGATTGTAAACCGCAACAGCCAAAGATTTCTTCGCCTGTTCTTGTCCAATCACGTATTCATCAAGAATTTCCCGGATTTCCATAGGTTTAGGTACATCTCTGAATTCCACTTCTTCATCAGTACCAAGTTCTTCCTCGACGATTTCCGTACAAAGCTCGATACACTCGTCACAAATATATACACCTGGACCAGCAACCAGTTTACGGACTTGTTCTTGTGTTTTTCCGCAAAAAGAACATTTCAGCTGTCCTTTTTCATCATTAAATTTAAACATGTACGTTCACCCCTTTAAATACTCTTCCAACTCTAGTACATAGCGGTACCCAATCTTAATTGAAAAAAAACTAGGCACACCTCTAGTTAAGCATTCCAAATCCCTAGTATGTTTTGCATTTTATCATGTTCTTGGAAGTTTAGTAACAAAAATGCTCACGCGTCCGAGTTGTTAAATAAGTACAATAATCAATCAATATGTATTTGCCCTTTACCAGTATGCCCAAAACTTTTGATTTTTAAAATTAGGATTCGCTGTATAAATATGTATATGCGGTATTAGAACTAATCTACACTGAAATCCAAAAAAAATCAATCAGGAAATAACCGATATTTGAAATTTCCACTAATTCTCAATATGTATAAAACAAGGCACGATTACTCGCGCCTTGTTTTTTTAAAAGAAAATATTAAAATCCGCTTACTTATAAAAATTATTTAGCGTCAACTGTTTTGCTGTTTTCTACCAAGAAGTCAATGGCTTTCTTAATTTTAAGATCGCCTTTGATGCCTTCCAAGTTTCCAAGAGCTTGTTTGATCGCATCAATTTCCATATTGTACATTGTAGCCATTTGTCCAAGCTCGGCTTCTACATCTTCATCAGTCGCTTCAAGCTTTTCAGCTTCAGCGATTGCTTCAAGAGTTAAGCTCGTACGAACTTGTCCTTCAGCTTCTTCTTTCATTTGCGCTTTCAAAGCTTCTTCATCTTGACCTGAGAATTGGTAGTAAAGTTCTAGATTAAGACCTTGAGATTGAATGCGTTGAGAGAATTCGTTCATCATGCGGTCCACTTCGTTGGAAATCATAGCTTCAGGAACGTCCATTTCTGCACCTTCAACAGCTTTGCCAATTACAGTGTTTTGAATGAAGTTTTCTTCTTCATGTTTTTTGTCATGCTCTAATTTATGTTTTGTTTTTTCTTTCAGTTCAGCCAACGTTTCCACTTCGTCGTCAACGTCTTTCGCGAACTCATCATCCAACTCAGGAAGTTGTTTTGTTTTGATTTCGTGAATTTTCACTTTGAATACAGCTGGTTTTCCTGCAAGTTCAGCAGCATGGTATTCTTCAGGGAAAGTAACTTCGATATCTTTTTCAGCGCCAGTTTCAAGACCAACAAGTTGCTCTTCGAATCCTGGGATGAAAGAATTAGAACCGATTTCCAATGAATGGTTTTCGCTAGCTCCGCCTTCGAATGCTTCACCATCAACGAATCCTTCAAAGTCAAGAACAACTGTATCGCCTTCGGCAACTTGTCCTTCTTCTTTCACGACAAGCTCAGCTTGACGCTCTTGTAAAGTTTTCAATTCGTTATCCACATCTTCGTCCGTTACTTCCGTGTTGAACTTTTCAACTTCAACACCTTTGTAATCTCCTAATTTAACTTCTGGCTTAACTGTTACAGTTGCAGTGAAAATTAGGTTTTCGCCTTTTTCCATTTTCTCGATGTCGATTTCTGGACGATCTACAGGCTGAATTCCAGCTTCTTCGACAGCATTTGCGTAAGCGTCCGGAAGAATGATATCAAGCGCATCTTGGTAAAGAGATTCTACGCCGAATTTTTTTTCGAACATTTGACGTGGCATTTTACCTTTACGGAAGCCAGGTACGTTTACTTGTTTCACTACTTTTTTGAAAGCTGCGTCTAAACCTTCGTTTACTTTTGCAGCGTCAACTTCGATTGTTAGTACGCCTTGATTACCTTCTTGTTTTTCCCATTTTACAGACATGTGTTTCCCTCCAAAAAATCTATATACTTCAATAATAAGCATTGGATGAATATGCTTTGCAAGTGTTAACAAGTCATCCCTCAAATATACCCAAAAAATCTTGGGTTTCGTCAAAATTAGACGAATTATACATTACAACCACTACATTATACCACAGGTTGATTCTGTTACAACAGCAATAGGTTAAATAATGGGATAAGAAATTTCCTCAATTTCTTTTAAATAGGAAAGAATATCGGCTACGGCATCCTCTTCTGCGAGGTAAAATCCTGCTATGCCCCTCGCGGAAACTTCACCAGTCATGTATTCCTCCGCCAAGGCATGGTAAGCGGCCGCCCAAGAAGGAATGCTCTCCTGTTCCGGTTCGAAGGGGTATAACAGGGAGGAATGCCGTTCGATTAAACTATGCACCATCTCGAACAAGCTTGGGTTATCTTGACTGATTCTTGCTTCCGTCAGGCTGGTGATCTTCTTATAGAAGTCCGTTTCCTTCAAGCTCTTCAATTCCGTCGGGAGGACCGACTTCGATTCATTGAATTTGCTAAGTCTCACTTGTTCGTTATATTCCTGGTCGGTCAGAATGTTCAGGAGCATCGTTTTAAAGAAGGGGTGCCCTTCGGATTGCAGAAATTGCTCGATTTGAGGGATAAACGGTCGGATATTGATATGCGTTAGTTTTGAAATGACCAAAAACATTTCATTATCCGTCTTGCCTTCAAAAAGCCCATCCTCTTGCAATTCCACTGCAATCTGCTGAGTGTTCCTGTCTTCTTCCTCTTTTTTATCCTCAAGTGCCCGTTTACTGAACTGCAGCATCTTCTCGAATTGTTCCTCTTTGTCGAACGGAATTTGGTTCTCGTCAAACAGCAGCTCGATCGTCGTGACCATTTCTTGATGCTCGCCTAATTGCAGCAAAACCATCAAATAGATATTGATCAGTTGAAAATAGTCACCGATGCCTTTATTCAGCATCTCTTTGCACAATTCCTTTGACTCCTCATAAAACTCCAGCTCGACAAGCGAGACTACAAGCCCCATGCACACCTCATCATCTTCAGGTTCATACTCCCTCGCTTGGCTGAAAAGCTGGGCAGCAGCTTTGAAGTTTCGATTACCTAGCTCATCCAACCCTTTGGCGATCAGCCTTTCACCGAGTTTTGGAAAGGCGATAACCCTAGCTTCTCCGTCCTTTTTTCGGTTGTTCTCATTATCCATCCTATTTTCCGCCTCACCGTTCACTTTTTGAAAAACAGTTTAGCATGTAATAGAAGGAAACACAAAAATTTCCCCGGATCTTCACTTATATATGCTGATTTCCGTATTTCCAGTCATAAAAAATCCCGTTTTCTTTCCCAATGGGAATTGAAAACGGGAGATAATCCTTCTGCGCTTATATGGATACAGCTTTGGTTCGTGATTCATAGGCAGAAATCTCTTTGTCATATTGAAGCGTGATGGAAATTTCATCCCACCCCTTGACGAGCATTTCCTTCCAGTATGGATGAATGTCAAAGCTTGCCTCGAATCCTTGGTCGTCCTTCAAGGTTTGATTCGGAAGATCGATCGTCAGCTCATGGTCAGGCGCTGATGCAGCCCGCATCAAATGCCTGACTTCATCCGGCGTCAATGCGATCGGAACCATGCCATTTTTCATGCAATTACTTTTGAAAATATCTGCATACGACGGTGCGATGACGATATCGAAGCCGTAGTCTTTCAATGACCAAGGAGCATGCTCGCGCGAGGAACCGCAGCCGAAGTTTTCACCTGCTATTAAAATGGATGTGTTTTGATTATGGGGTTGATTCAATTCAAAATCAGGACGTTCTTTCCCGTTTTCATCAAAACGCCAGTTATAGAATAAAAATTCCCCAAAGCCGCTGCGCTCGATCCGTTTCAAAAACTGCTTAGGGATAATTTGATCGGTATCCACGTTTTTACGGTCAAGAACCGCCGCTCTTCCTTTATATAACGTAATGGGTTCCATTACTTGCACCTCCGATTAAAGTGTTAATGAATTTGTTCCGTCTTCTGAAAATTCCTGATATCGACAAATTTCCCATGAATGGCAGCCGCAGCAGCCATGGCAGGACTAACCAAGTGTGTCCTTGCACCTGCACCCTGGCGCCCTTCGAAGTTTCGGTTACTGGTCGAGGCACAATGCTCTCCGGCTGGCACGGCATCCGGATTCATGCTCAGACACATGCTGCAGCCTGACTCACGCCACTCAAAACCTGCAGATTTAAAGATTTCATCGAGCCCTTCATCCTCCGCTTGCCTTTTTACACTTTGCGAGCCCGGAACGACCATTGCCCTCACCCCTTGATGAACCTCGTGGCCGTCTATCATTTCTGCGGCCTGCCGCAAATCCTCAATGCGGGAATTCGTACAAGACCCTATGAAAACATGCTGAACCGGAATATCGGTGATCGCCATGCCTTCCTCAAGGCCCATATACTCAAGTGCACGATTCAATTCCTTCGGATCGATGGTATCCTCGGCAAAGGTCGGCACCTTGCCGTCCACACCACTGGCCATTCCCGGGTTAGTGCCCCAGCTTACCATTGGTGAAATGAGGCTGCCGTCGAGGATGATTTCTTGGTCATATACAGCATCTTCATCACTGGATAGTGACTGCCAATCCTGAACATATCGTTCGAATTCCTCCCCTTTCGGCATATATTTACGACCCTTCAAATAAGAAAAAGTCGTTTCATCAGGAGCAACCAGCCCTGCTCTTGCCCCGCCTTCGATGGACATATTGCAGACGGTCATTCGCTCCTCCATTGACATATCCCGGAAAACTTCCCCACAGTATTCAATGATATGCCCCGTGCCAAAATCGACACCGAATTTGGAGATGACATATAAAATGACATCTTTCGCCTTCACACCGTGTCCCAGCGTGCCATTAACTTCAAGCTTTAACGTTCTTGGTTTTGTTTGCCATAGCGTTTGCGTCGCTAATACATGCTCGACCTCACTTGTACCGATTCCAAATGCTATCGATCCGAACGCACCATGTGTAGAGGTATGACTGTCCCCGCAAACAATCGTCATTCCCGGCTGCGTCAGCCCCAATTCCGGGCCGATGACGTGAACGATCCCTTGTTCCGGACTATCCAAGTCAGCAAGGCGGATACCGAACTCCTTACAATTTTGGTCAAGTGCTTCCAGCTGTTTCCTGGCAATATCATCCTCGATGAAATAGCGATTGACGGTCGGAACATTATGATCCATGGTCGCAAAGGTACGGTCCGGCCTCCTGACGGTGCGTCCCTTTAATCTCAACCCTTCAAATGCTTGCGGCGAGGTCACCTCATGTATATATTGAAGGTCTATATACAATAGATCCGGTTTACCTTCCTCTTCATTTACAATATGCCGGTCCCATATTTTCTCTATTATCGACTTTCCCATCCGTATCCACCTCGATCAATCTTATATTTTTTTAAAAAACACGGCCTAATGTTAGGCCGTGAAGACGTTTATGCATAAGCACCCATGATATTGGAAATGGCTTCCTGGTCTAAAAGGCTGGCTTTAATTTCGGCAATCATCTCTGAAGTAGTGGTAATATCCCGTTGCCCATTTGCGATATCGCCTGTTCTCAAGCCGTATTCAAGCACCGTTTCCACAGCCTGCTCGACGGCATGTGCCTCATCCTCCAAACCGAAGGATAACCGCAGCATGGAAGCCGCCGATAAAATGGTCCCGATTGGATTGGCCAAGTTTTTGCCAGCAATATCCGGCGCAGAGCCATGAATCGGTTCATATAGATTAGGTCCTTCCGCAGATATCGAAGCCGAAGGAAGCATACCAAGCGAACCGGTCAATACAGACGCCTCATCACTTAAAATGTCACCAAACATATTCTCCGTTACGATAATATCGAATTGTTTCGGGTTTTTAATCAGCTGCATGGCCGCATTATCCACAAGCATATGCTCTAGCGTCACATCCGGATAATCTTTGGCGACTTCCTCGGCCGTTTCACGCCACATCCTGCTGGATTCAAGAACATTCGCTTTATCGACGGAGGTGACTTTTTTCTTGCGATTGGAAGCCATTGCAAACGCCAGTTCAATGATGCGCTTCATTTCGCTTTTCTGATAGAAAAGCGTATCGACGACCGCTTCCTTCCCGTCCCTTTCCACTCGTTCGCTTGGTTTTCCAAAATAAAGGCCACCGGTTAATTCCCTGACGATCACGAAATCCACATCTTCAATGAATTCCTTTTTAAGGGGAGAAGACTCCGACAAGCTGGAATAATAGCTGATTGGACGGATATTGGCATAAAGATTCAAATCTTTACGGATTTTCAGCAACCCCCGTTCCGGCCTTAGGTGTGCTGGCTGATCATCCCATTTCGGGCCTCCGACTGCCCCTAATAATACCGCATCGCTATTTTGGCAAATCTTCACAGTATCATCAGGCAATGGTGAACCTGTAAGATCGATGGCACCGCCGCCAATATCACCATATTGAAAGTCAAATTCGTGTCCGTATCTTTGGGCAACGGCTTCGAGGATTTCTACAGCGCCTCTAGTCACTTCCCTACCGATGCCGTCTCCCTGAAGCACCGCAATATTCCTTTTCATCGAAATCTCCCCTTCCTATTGTAATACTGCCTTTTCTTCCAGTTCCCTCATGATGATGACGCGGTTCACAGCGTTCAAATACGCTTTTGCGGATGCTTCCAGAACGTCCTGATCAAGCCCGCGCCCGCTCGTTTCCACACCGTTATAATCAATTTTGACAAAAACCTGAGCAAGGGCATCCATTCCTCCGCCCACCGATTGGATTCGGTAGTCTTGCAGGTTCACTTCACATCCCAAGCATCTCTCGAGAGTATTATAGAGGGCCTCGACACTTCCTGCGCCTGTGGCTGCCTCCTGAATTTCTTCATGATCGCCTTTTTTCAACGTTACCGTCGCTGTAGCTGTTTGATGTGTACCGTGAGAAATCTGCAAGGAAGTCAATTCATAAAAGCTGAGATCCGCCGCTTTCTCTTCAAGCACAAGTGCCACGATATCTTCATCCGTCATGGTCTTTTTATTATCCGCCAATTCCTTGAATTGAACGAATAACGAGTTCATCTCTTCATCCGTCACGGAAAAATTCAATTCTTGCAATCTCTCTTTGAAGGCATGACGTCCTGAATGTTTGCCTAATACGAGTGAATTGGAGGATACGCCGACAAGTTCAGGTGATATGATTTCGTATGTCGTTTTTTCTTTTAACATGCCATCCTGATGAATGCCCGACTCATGGGCGTATGCATTGGCACCGATTATCGCTTTATTGGC
Organism: Peribacillus simplex; assembly: GCF_001542915.1. Taxonomy (GTDB): domain Bacteria; phylum Bacillota; class Bacilli; order Bacillales; family DSM-1321; genus Peribacillus; species Peribacillus simplex_B. The sequence continues at coordinate 57,569 of NZ_LNNH01000038.1, forward strand.
AGGAACCTGCATCCCCGTCAGGCGGCTGACCAAATCACTGGTCCGTTTGATTTCATTCAATACGAGGTCCGATTTTGCTTGATAGAAGTCTTTACGGATGTACAGTGCCATGGCCACTTCTTCCAGCGCAACGTTACCGGCACGTTCGCCTATGCCGTTGATCGTTCCTTCGACTTGTGTCGCCCCCCCTTCGATGGCGGCCAATGAATTGGCCGTTGCCATCCCCAGGTCGTCATGGCAGTGTGCCGATAAACTAACCTTATCAATAGAAGGAACATGTTCACGAAGGTATCTGAAAATGTTGCCGTATTCGATAGGAGCGGCATAACCTACCGTGTCAGGTATATTAATCACCTTGGCACCAGCTTGTATGACCGCTTCAACGATTTCCGCCAAGTAGTCCAGCTCCGTTCGACTCGCGTCTTCTGCGGACCACTGTACGATTGGAAAACGGGCCGCACCGTATTTGACCATCTCGACCGACTTCTCAATCACTTGCTGCTTCGTCATTTTCAACTTATATTCACGGTGTATCGGGGAAGTGGCGATGAACGTGTGCAGCCTTGGTTCCGCCCCGATTTTCAATGAATCCCAAGCTGCATCGATATCTCCTTTCACCGCACGCGCCAGCCCTGTGACAGAGCTGTTTTTAATTTTGCGTGCGATTTCCTGGACGGAGTTGAAATCCCCTTTGGATGCTGCCGGAAAACCGGCTTCGATAATATCGACACCCAATCTTTCAAGCTGATAAGCTATTTCAAGTTTTTCGGTGAAATTCAAGTTAACGCCAGCGGATTGCTCCCCATCTCGAAGCGTCGTTTCAAATATATTAATTTTTCGCAACGGCTACCACTTCTTTCTCTTTTTGTTGAGGTTTGACGAATGGCATCATCTTTCTTAATTCACGGCCGACAACTTCGATTTGATGTTGGTTTTCGCGGTTATTGATGGCATTGAAGACCGGACGATTCGCTTGGTTTTCCAAGATCCATCCTTTAGCAAACTCGCCGTCTTGGATATCTTTCAAGATCGCTTTCATGGCTTGTTTCGTCGTTTCCGTCACAACGCGTGGCCCGGAAACGAAATCCCCCCATTGAGCTGTGTCGGAGATCGAATAGCGCATGTTTTCCATCCCGCCTTCATACATAAGGTCGATGATCAATTTCAGTTCATGTAAACACTCGAAGTAGGCTACTTCCGGCTGGTATCCCGCTTCTGTCAGTGTTTCGAAGCCAGCTTTCACAAGCGATGTCAGTCCGCCGCAAAGGACAGCCTGCTCACCGAATAAATCCGTTTCCGTTTCTTCCTGGAATGTCGTTTCCAATCCGCCCGCTCTTAATGCACCGATTGCCCTAGCGTACGCAAGCGCCAATTCCCTTGCTTCGCCCGTAACATTTTGATGGATGGCAAACAATGCCGGCACTCCTGCACCTTGTTCATATGTACGGCGAACTAAATGTCCAGGGCCTTTAGGCGCTACCAATAATACATCTACGTCTGCGGGCGGAACGATTTGATTGAAATGGACGTTGAATCCGTGTGCGAACATTAATGCTTGACCTGCACGCAATACCGGTTTGATTTCGTCTTGGTATACTTTAGGCTGGGTTTCATCCGGCAAAAGGTTCATGATTACATCTGCTTGTTCTGCCGCTTCTTTAACCGTATAAACATTGAATCCGTCTTCCACCGCTTTATCGAAGGACTTTCCTTTCCTGATTCCGATGATCACTTCAACGCCGCTGTCACGAAGGTTTTGTGCGTGTGCGTGCCCTTGAGAACCATATCCGATTACTGCCACCTTTTTATTGTTGAAAAAATTCTCGTTTGCTTCAGCGTTATAATATACTTTTGCCATAATGATTACATCTCCCTTTTCTTTTCATGTTTTGTAGTTTTTTTGTTTTTTGTTTTTTTGTTTTTTTGTTTTATACGATGGTTGCGCTTTTTGCATGTGCCAGCTGCATGCCCCGCGGGATGGCAGCTGTTCCTGTTCTTGCCAATTCCTTGATGCCATATGGCTTGATCAATTCAATGAAGGCACCGATTTTATCGGATTCCCCAGTGATTTGAACGGTCAGGCTATCTTTGCTGACATCGATTACGGACGCCCGAAACGGTTCGATCAATGCATAAATCTCGGCCCGGCTCTGTGTGGTCACCAATATTTTGATGAGTGCAAGCTCCCTTGCCACAATCGACTGATTCGTGATGTCAATCACTTTCAACACTTCGATTTGTTTGTTCAATTGCTTTGTGATTTGTTCGACGACTGCTGCGTCGTCAACATCGACCACGAAGGTCATTCTTGAAATGCCTTCCTGCTCGGATGGACCGACAGCCATGCTTTCAATGTTATAATTTCTTTTCGTGAACAGGTTCGTAATCCGATTCAGGACACCTGGCCGGTTGTTCACGGTGAGGCTAAGAATTCCCTTCATCATTAAACTCCTTCCATCTCATCAAGCCCTTTTCCTTGTGCCACCATCGGAAAAACATTTTCATTTTGCTTTACACGGAAATCAATCAGCACCGGACCATCAGTCGCTAACGCTGAATCCAGGCACGCGCTCGCTTCTTCCTCCGTCGTCACCTTGTACCCCTGAATTCCATATGCATCAGCCAGCTTCACGAAATCCGGATGTGACTGGAAAATGCTGTGTGAAAACCGGTTTTCATGAAAGAGTTCCTGCCACTGCCGAACCATTCCAAGCGCGCCATTGTTGACGATGATGATTTTGATCGGCAGCTTCCTTTCGGCAATGACCGAAAGCTCCTGAAGGCACATCTGGAATCCCCCATCCCCCGAAATGGAAAGCACCGTCGCTTTCGGATCGGCCAACTGTGCACCGAGAGCCGAAGGCAACCCAAAGCCCATCGTTCCCAGCCCCCCCGAGGTGACCCAAGAATTCGGTTTGTTGAACCGATAGTATTGCGCTGCCCACATTTGATGCTGTCCGACATCCGTCGTAACAATCGCTTCCCCATTTGTTTTTTCATGCAGCATCTGGATGACTCGCTGCGGTTTCAGCACACCCTCTTCATGGTCATAGCGCAACGGGAACTCTTCATTCCACTTTGTGAGCTGCACTGTCCATTCTTCAATTTCCGGCTTGCTGCCATTTTGGGCAATCAATTCCTTCAGCGCATCCTTTGCACTGCCTACTACCGGAATCTTCGTCGGCACGTTTTTACCGATTTCAGCTGGATCGATATCGATATGGGCTACCGCTGCATGCTGGGCGAACTTGGAAAGATTGCCTGTCAAGCGGTCATCGAACCTGGCCCCGATATTAATCAGTAAATCACATTTCGATAACGCCATATTGGCGGCAAAACAGCCATGCATACCGCCCATTCCGATGAAGAGCGGGTGATCGGCAGGAAAGCCTCCCAGACCCAATAAGGTGTGGACGACAGGAATGCCTTGCTGCTCGACATATTCCTTCAATAAATGGGATGCCTTTGCATGCAGGACCCCAGCACCTGCTAGGATGACCGGTCTTTTCGCTCCGCTTACGGCTTCGACAAGCTTTCTGATCTGCAGGTAATTCGGAACGGTCGTCGGCTGATAGCCCGGAAGGTCCATCTCCGGCTCCGTCTCCACCGATGGCGCTTCTACAATCGCCATATCTTTGGGTATATCGATCAATACGGGGCCAGGCCTTCCGCTTGAAGCGATATAAAAGGCTTCTTTTATGATGCGCGGGAGGTCTTCCGGTTTCCTTACCTGGTAGTTATGCTTGGTGATCGGGGTAGTGATCCCCAAAACATCGGCCTCCTGAAATGCATCTGTCCCAATCACACTGGTTGAGACCTGGCCGGAAATAACGACAAGCGGCAAGGAGTCAATCATGGCATCCGCCAAACCGGTAACAATATTCGTTGCACCTGGGCCCGAGGTGACGATGACCACGCCCGGCTTGCCGGTAATCCTGGCATAACCTTCAGCCGCATGGATGGCGCCTTGTTCATGTCTTGTCAAAATATGAAATAGCCCCGAGCTATAAAGCTTGTCATAAATCGGCAATACGGAACCGCCAGGATAACCAAAGATCACTTCGACATTTTCCTTCTTCAATGCATTCAACAAGAACTCGGCACCACTATAATGCATCTTTACACTTTTCCGATCAGCTACAACTGATTTTTGTGTCATTACGTAAAAACCTCCTTCGCTTTCTCATCTTTTAAAAATTCTGAATTTTCAGCTTTTTGAGCATACAAAAAAGCCTTCCCACCCCAAATGTACTTGCCTTGGCAAGTTAAAGGGGTGAAAAGGCTTGATGAGCCACTCCACGGTACCACCCTTTTTCGCATGGAATTCCATGCGCACTTCGAACAGCCTATAGCCATTCTCTGTTTTGGTAACGGGTACTGGTACGCACCCGTTCAGCTCTACTAGTCTGACGTTCAAGCTGAAACTCCAAGGTGAGTTCATCTTTCGGGACAATACCGGTTCTCAGCAACCCGGCTCTCTGTGAATGCCTTGTAAAAAGACTACTTATCCTCTTCAATGCTTTTCGCATTATTCAATATTTTTAAGGAATGCTTATGTGTGATGTCTTGTATTTGTGATTATCTTACGCGTATTTCAGAAGGTAGTCAACAGGTTTTTGAGAATTTTTTGATAATTCCAAATTAAAAGATTTGTTGTATACGCTTACATCCCCATCACTGCCACATTCTATAAAAATGTCAATTGAATGATTAATTTTCAAGAAGGTGGGGATTGCACTCAAACATGAATGCTAAAAAAATCTTCCCCGTTTACATGTCTCCTTCAACCAGATAGGTGACAAACCGTATATTTCGCCGTCAGCCTCCTATGTGTCCATCATTTCTAGATACAAGACTCGGCCTCCAGCCTCCTTGGAGATCTCTTACGGAAAGCCCGCCTGACATTTCAAGGTGCGGAATATCGCGGAACAGGGAAAAATCCCCGCCCCAAACAAAACCTAGCGATTTCGCAATGCCCCCTACTCTTGTCCATTTTTCTTCCTCAGTCCATAATGCGCTCCTGCCGTCATCGCCGACGATGACGAAATCAACGGCCAGTCCATAATTATGCAGCGATTGACCCGCTTTGGCATAGGTCACGATCGGCTTTGATTTATTCGTCCTTCCTTGCCCATACAATCGGGCTTGTTCGGCAAAACTGCGATGGCCGAGTGTTATTCGAATCATGATCCCTTCTTCATATGCTGATTTCACCACCTCCAGCATCGACTCTTTCACGACCGGGTTCATTCCGCTTCCCATACATTCGGCTGCGCTATCCAAAAGGGTCTGTAGTTTAATTGCCATAATGCCACCTCCCCTATATTTAATGCATGCAAAACCGTTCGCGGAAAGGCGCTTTATGACAAAGTATGGATGAAGACACTTTTGAGTGATGATTCACCAACCGGAACACGCTGTATATGCCCTAAAAAGGCGAAAGGGCCGGACCCGGAAAGGTTCCGAATAAATCCAGCCCTCCCAGGTCCAGCCCTTTCATTCATTTAGCCCAAACATCCTCGTAATCCGGATGTTTTTCAAACTGTTGTTGAACGAAGGAACATACCGGAACAATTTTCAGGTTTTCCTCACGTGCAAGTGCAACTACTTTTTCAAGAAGGGCATTTCCTATCTTCTGACCGCGAAGCTTGTCAGACACGACAGTATGGTCGACGGTCATTTCATGAACACCTGATTTAAAGAATGTAATTTCTGCTAGCCTTTCGCCATTTTCTTCAACAAAAAAAGAATTCTCTCCTTTTTGGATATCCACCATATGGATGACCTCCTTTTAGATCTCTTTTATCATATCTCACAAAATCGAAATTAAACAAATCATGAGTCATGTTCAAGACAACACTCATCCTATTCCACTGATCTTAACCCATAAACCATTGCTGCAAAATGGCTGGCACCTACATAGCATGTCAAGTTTTCTACCAAGGTTATTAAAAACGGGCTGCTGACACGATGCTGCAGATTGCTAATTCCAGGTAGCACGAAGCCATACAACGCAACGAATATGCATCACTCAGCATCCCCGATTATTAGCAGCTTGATTACATGAAGTTTTTCGTTCATCCAACTCCAATGGAAGAAATCTTCCCATTATTATGTAATAATCTATAAATAATGGAAAGAACTAAAAAACTGCCCTATAATGAGAGGGCAGATTGGGAAGCTTTCATAAAAAGGAAAAATATAAAACGATCATTGATAGCAGAATGACCATGAATATAGCAATAAGTATGACGTTCGCGCTGGAGGACTGGAAGGTCCCATCATGTATTTGCCGCCTCTTCTGCAGATAGGCGGACGTTGCCAGCACTGTAATGATAAGACCAAGAGCACACGCGAACATGCCGAGTACAATACTGATCAAGTCAATCCGTGCATCACGATGAACACCAATCGTAAAATGCAGGCTCGTCGTGAGAAAACCAACCCCAACAATCGCGATCACCGTTCTTATCCAAGCTAAAAAGGTTCGTTCATTAGCGAGGTGCTGCTGGGCATATTTCAATTGATTTTTATCCATGTCATCATTATGATTCATCCATTTGACTCCATCCAATCCTTTTATGTACTTTCCCCGTTTTTCCACATCATCCATCATTTTTTAAGGAGAGAAAAAGCCCTGATCATCGAGCCTATGAACATCAGTCCAGCACCGCCAAGCAATAAATAAATACAACGGGTTTTATCAATAACATTCAAAGGATAAAGCAAGGCACACAGTGCAATGATCGTCCCTATCCCCGTCATGGTCCATCCTAGTTTTTTCATTTGCAGCTCCTATAATAAATTATTTAGTGAAAGTTTTCTACGAAAACGATACACTCCTCACCACTAGCTTAAACCATTTAAAAACCAACAACAAGTAGGCCTTCAAATTATACAAAAAAAGAACCATAACCGGCTCCCAGTCGAAGATGTACCGATCTATTGCACATCTCCATCTATACATATATTTCACCAGGGTAATATGATAAGGCTGTTTCCGCATCCTTTGTTGCTAATCGCGAAGCAATGCGGTGTTGTTGATTTCTTCTCCAATGCCCAGCATGGCAGAAGGCGGGCGGTGAGCTTCCTCGTAAGTGAACGGTCTCACCTGTCGCGCCGCTCCCGCAGGAGTCTCGCAATCTGCTCCAATCAACCTTCATTAGTTTCGTTTTAATAACAACAATTTTACGAAAGAGCCAATGATAAAGAACCCTCCAATAGCCAGGATCCTTTATCAAGTCAGGCCCGTTAAACGAAATAAGGGTATAGAAACTCTTCCAATCCTTTATAGTCCGTTGGCTTTCTCCTTGTTATAGCCTCGTTCCCCATAAGGCTGCACCTTCTCCAGCCACGCTTCTTCAAGTTTTTGCAGTTCCCTTTTGGTATCAAAAAACCCTGTTTCCTTCGGCTTTAATACCTCTAGCACCTCAAAGACAAAAGCATCTTTTCCATAATGATTCCACTCTTCTTGCAGCGCTTTATTGGTACTGGTTCCCATAGATAATTCAAATTGTTTACCTTTCAATGTCTTCAGGTTTCTTGTGCTCGCGATAAACACCTTATGATTATGCTGATTTTTTATTTGATAAATTCCCGCTTCCACTTTCGTTTCTTTAAATAATTGCTTCAATTCTTTTTTACGATCCATATTCCTTACGCCCCCATTCATTTCTTCAGCCAATATTGGCTCCCATCAGGCTTCCGATCCAAGAATCCATATTCTATTAAATATCTTCGCAAAAGAACATGATCATGATAGACGGTTGCTAATATTCGATTGATTTCTTTTTCCTCGTATTTCCGCTCATTTTCAAAGCGATTCGTGATTTCCTGCAGGATGAGCAGCCTTTGTTTTTCCTTAGGCGGGAAAGACTTCAAGGCATCCTTGCTACCGTTAGGGAAAAACTTCTTTATAGCCGCCGCCTTTTCATTCTCTGTAACGTTATAACGGTCATCGACCATCCTTGCTTTTTGATGGAGTGGAACGAATGCCGGCGCATGTTCATCTCTCTCTTTCAAAAGTTCCATCATCGCTAAAAAAAGTTTGGCTTGACGCTCCTTCTCCTTCAGAACAAAGCGATGGTTGCGAATTGTCGAAGCACTGCCAATACCCATTTCCTTTTGAACCTCGGCATCGTTCTTCCCTTGGTAAAAAAGACGAAGCAAACGATTTTGATGGTCTGTGAGACCCGTAAGTTTTTTATCAAGATCCATCAAGTATTCAAATACGGACACATGCTCACGTTCAATATGAATTCGCATATAACGCTTCGCTTCATAAAGAACCCCTTCCTCTGGGTATACGATTCCCTTTTGAATCGCATGACCGCACAACAAACATGTATATTGCTCCTCATCCTCGATATACCCTTGTTTAAGTTCATCCTGAGATGCACTCCAAAACATTACAGCGTTTTCCAAAATAACAAACACTTCCTCTTTTTGTTTACTATATATTAAACATAATATTAATTAGTTTGAAATATGTCAATGTTTTTTCCTTGCGATCGCCTCTGGAAAGCTATGTGCCTGCAGTGCAATGAAACGGTCAATGTCCAATACATCAAACCAGCAGGCAATCGGGATTCAACTTTAGTCTTCATGCAATGCGGAGTGAACGGATAAATTACAATTCCCAAGTCTGTAGATGTAGGCAAATGGAAACTCCATCTTCTTTTTCACGCAAAGTGGCAAGAAACGGTCAAGTATCAAAACCCAAAAAAACCTGTAGACAAACTCCACTATCATTCGAGTTTGTCTACAGGTTGGAGCATATGAAACATTAAAGGAAAAGCTAATCCGTTAAAGCTCTTAACGAATTAGCTAGGCACAAACTTCAGTATTCCCTCCAGATAAATTCCTTGCTCCTTGCGTGTGCATTCCCTCAGCTTGATTCTACCTTCGTTCTCTAACTCCTTGGCTAATTGGGCCACTTTAGTTCCATCTTCGGCTATCTCGACTGAAAAGAAATTACCCCGAGTGGAAGTTTGAATGAACTTGAACAAACGATCTTTATTCATTTAAACAACTCCTTATCCATAACAAGTTCGACATAAAAAGCAATCCACCTGCGATATTTTGAAATAAAATACTTCTTACCTGCCTGTGAATATCCGCCGCCCTCGATGGGAAGATTTTAGTTTCAATAAAAAATAAAACATTTTTGTTTTTTTATAAATTACCCGATACAAAAATCAGCATATAGTCCCGTTTATTCACTATTTTTTTCATTATTCATGGATAAACTACAGACTTTTTACTTGTTTTTGTTTGAAATTTATCAGAATATTATATATACTTTAGGTGGTTGCAGCCAAAATAACCTTTAATTGGAAGGAGAATTGCATTGAGAAAAAGCAAATTAGTATTAACAGGGCTTTTATCATTAGGCATTCTAGGGTATGCAGGAACGGAAACACAAGCTCAGGAGGTACGAAGCTTCTCTGGCTATAATGTTACTTATTCTGGAGCTGAAAAATTTGCACCATATTCGTTGAGAAAATCAAACACTAGAGGTGTTGTTAATCTATCAAACGATTCTGGTTCTGCTTGGATTACAGCAACTATGAAAAACTCTGATGGTGTATACAGAGGTGGAACGACTGTCCAAAGAGGAAAGCGGGCCACATTTTCAGCTGTAAATTGCAAAGTAGGGTATAAGTACAAATTAGGGCTAAGAAAAACCAATAATACCGGTGGAGGGAAAGTGACGATAAAAGGTTCTTGGTCTGCAAGTGGCGGTTAAACGTTAATGGAATGTAAAGTGTTGTCCGGGATTTCATTCTTGGGCAACACCCTTTAAATAATTAAAGCTAGTAGAAACAGCGGAGGAAATTCAATGTTACTCAGTAAATTTAAAATCAGAAGCAGATATATGGCGTTAGCATTTTTTTTGTTGTTTGGCGGATTGACCCTTTCCTGGGTGTTTGCTAGTCATTATTTTGAAATCATGACTATGGATTATAACGCACCTGATTTAGCAGGGACTAAAGAAGAAATCAGACAAATTGCTATCGCCTCCATTTCAAATTGGGAAGTATTTGTTGATTCATCGATGTTTCACATCATCAACTTCATTCCCGTTTTATTCATATTACCTACGCTTGGATTATTCACAGAAAAGAGAAGTTTATACGTTCTCAGAAGACATCGGTTTCCATTAATAAAGAAGGCTGTTTATAGAGATGTCATACAATATACATTGTTATCAACGTTTACTGTTGTATCAACCTATTTATTGTATTATTCGATCGGGGCAATCTTTGTTTATCGCAGTCTTGATGATATAGGAGGATTCGCTTCAATTTTACCTCACAATTTTTATAGCAGCCATCCTTACCTCTTCTTTGTTTTCATGGTATGTACAATTTATTTATGTTTAGCATTCGTGTTCAGTTTGTTAGCGTGTGCATTGGTTCTTTTATTAAATCGAGAGTATAAAGTCCTTGTATCGGTATTAATCATCTATTTTTTGTACGGAAAACTAGGTGTTTACACTCAAAGTGTTTGGTTTGACATTTTCGCAAGCTTTACCGCTTTCAACACCATGTATTCCACATTGGAAGCATTTCTACCATTGGTTCTATTATTTATCATTTCGATACTATTACTGGTAGTGGGTGTAAACAAGACAGTTAAAAATCCTGAAAGTTAAAGGTCTAAAAAAGTGGCGATAAAAAACTATCCAATATTATTACTAACCGTTATGATCACTTCCATTTCATTAGCTTTTATTAACTATATCCAAGGCTATCAACATATCATCATCTATATGAATGACTATAATGAATCGTTACCAGCTGAAGCGATCCTTGATCGGATCTTTGTTAATAAAGCCTTTAACCAGATTGAACATATGGAAGGAAATAGCGTTCTCCATTTCATCAGTCCATATACGTTTTATGCAGCGTCGATTTTTTGGGGTTCCATTTCTTTCCTCATGATCAAGAAAGCCTATCATCCATTTGTTTTTTCCCGAATCAACCTGCAACGAGAGGCTTTAAGAATAATCAGGGGTCGATACATCCTTCCTGTAACGTTATTTGTATTTATATACGTCAGTTCCATTTTTACGTTCGTTTTTGTTCATGGTGCACTGGAATTTGAGTATCCAGCTTCAATCATAAGACAATTTTTATTTTTTGGCATCGCAAGCATTCTCATTTCCTTAGGACTTTCATCAATCTTGTTTTACCTCTATTTGAAATTCCAAGAAACGATGGCATTATTGACTGTGTTCATACTCATTTCCGTATTATTCATCATGGATCTGCAACTAAAGACGTTCAGCATTGTATTTATTAGTGGAGATGCTTATTTTGTTGGTGGGATGATTGCCGGAATATGCTTAATGATTCTTTCCCACTTTTTACTACGGAACTTGAAATATAAAATTGCATAGGGGCCTTAATATGATTAAAGTACAGAATATTAACAAGAGCATAAAACATCACACCATTCTAACTAATATTTCCTTATCTATTAATTCAGGTATTTGTGTGGGCTTTGTAGGGCCAAACGGATCAGGCAAAACGATGTTGTTAAAAGCGATTTGTGGATTTACGGCAATTAATGATGGCGAGATTTGGGTGGAAGGCAAACGAATCCTTTTCAGTAAGAAATATATTGACAATGCCGGCATCATCATTGAACAGCCCCCATTCATAAACTACTTAACTGGCATGGAGAATTTGTCCATCTTAGCAAATATACAAAAAAAGATTACAAAAGAAGATATCGTTCAAACCTTAAAAAAGGTGGGTCTAGCTCAGGCAAAAGACAAAAAAGTGAAGGAATATTCCTTGGGCATGAAACAACGTTTAAGGATAGCACAAGCCATTATGGAGAACCCGAATATATTAGTTTTGGATGAACCTTTCAATGGATTGGATAAGAAATCCGTTATTGAGATCCAAGAGCTGTTATTGGATTACAAGAAGAACGGAGTCACGATTCTACTAACAAGCCATGATGATAGGCAAATAAATTATCTTTGTGACATAGTCTATGAATTGAATGGGGGCGAGCTCGTTGAATAAAAAATATGCTTGTCTTATCTTGGGCATACTCTTACTAACAGCATGCTCTCCATATGGAATTACTGGAAATCCAGAAGATGCTAGTGATACCGAATCCACTCCTGAAGAAATAACTGCCATGGAAAATCCTCCAACTTTTTCAATAACAGTGGAGGAATTTGAAAAAGAGATAGTAAACAATGATAATCAAAGGCTCCTGATCAAAACAGAGTCAGGTTTCAATACAAAAGATAATAAAATCCAGCTTACTTATGATTTAACAGATGAAAAGAAAAAACTAGCCGACCTTTTTTTATTCGTTGAGGAATCTAAAGAAGACTTCCCCACTATTGAAAAGAAATTTACGGCTGTTTTAGAAGTGATTTTTCAATCTTTGGACGTATCCTATGATATAAGCGAATTAAAAGCTAATTTAAAAGGAAATGATTTCCTCGGTATGGATACGGACGATGTTTCCGTATCGATAACAAATAATAGTACAAATATTCAATTGGCTATCATTCCGAAATAGCGACATGTACGCCTGAAAGGGCTTAAGCTTATTTTGCGTCAACTGCACTATTATTTATGGTGAAAAATGCATATAATATTTCCGACCCGGAACTTTTCTAAAGACATTTCTAAACAAATAAAAAATCACCCTGGAATGTTGACCAACCAACATTCCAGGGTGATTTTTCTAGTTAGTGTCCCAGGAGAGATTCGAACTCCCGACCGACGCCTTAGAAGGGCGTTGCTCTATCCAGCTGAGCTACTGAGACATGATGCTGTCCCTTATCAGCCAAACAACAGGCATATCAAAGGGTTACAAGAATTAAAACTTTCACTGTAAGACTACACTATAAATAGTAGGGTTTAGAACAATTCCCTAACAAAGTTCTATTACCATGTATCAGAATACCCTAAAGCTTTAAAGTTTTCAAGTACTTATGTATAATATGTTTGCTTTATTTATCACATACACATTTCATAAAATACTAGTTACTAATTCCGATAGATCCAGAAGACTATGGGGCATGAAAAGCGTAGCACTTTAAGTCTTTCAAGAGCCTAAATAGGCATGATTTTAGCTCGCAGTTTCCTCCACGCATCGGTTGTGCAGTTTCTTATCGTTTAAAGAATGATTTAGAGAAAGAAAACGAGTGGTTTTGTACTTTCTTACGCAGGCGAACATTTATAGACGGAGACACCCTCTCAAAAATTATTGTAAGGACTTAACTAAAAGTTCTATCAGAAGCAGGGGGAAAGGTACATATACATATTCCTTAAGATTATCAGCAACTTCCCCTACTGTTCTATTATCTCCTAATACCCATATCGGAGGAGACAGATGAGGGTGAGGCTGGCATTTCTCTTAATAAGCAAGGAGCACACATTGCGCTGAGCTGCTACAATTCAGTATCTTGACTTGGCAGGAAGGGATATTGCATTGCATGAACGAAAAAAAATATGCTCCCACAGCGTTATAACCTGTGTTAGCATACCTTTTCTGTTAGTGTCCCAGGAGAGATTCGAACTCCCGACCGACGCCTTAGAAGGGCGTTGCTCTATCCAGCTGAGCTACTGAGACGTTTATGATATAAGTTGCGGTAAAACTTATGTATTACCTTAACTGTTCCCTTAGGACACTTCTTATTATAGTAGGATATCAAAAGAAAGTCAACGCTTTTTCTAAAAAAGTTTTTTCCTTTTTTAAAAATCCAGGAAGCGGGGAAAAACGCTTCCTGTTCATTATACATGAAGTCATTCGAATTGATAAGTATTTCTTAGTTCATCAACTATTTTTCCTTCAAGGTCATAATAGGTGATTTCAAGTTGGTCTTTTTCGAGTTCCAAAATGGCATAGGTCTTCTCAATTCTCCCCCGCGGCTGACGGATGCTTCCAGGGTTGATGAACAGCTTGCCGTCGATCATTTCAGAACCTGCAGCGTGGGAATGGCCAAAGCAAATGATATCAGCTCCCATTTCTTCGCTTTTGTAAGCTACGTTCATCAACGTCATCTTGATGTTGTAAAGATGCCCATGAGTAAGGAAGAATCGTTTGCCCGCGATGTTCTCCACAACGTCATTCGGGTAGGCGGCATCATAGTCGCAGTTGCCGCGAACGGCGAGGAAATCCTTCATGAGGGGGTCTTTTCGTTCCAATTCGGAGTCCCCACAATGAATCATGGCCGCGACTTCATGTTTATGACGGTCGGTTATCATGCCAATTTCCTGCGTTAGCCCATGACTGTCACTCATGATAAGGACTTTCATCGTCACATTCCCTCCTCCCTCTTTAGAAATAGATCAAGTTTTTCATCCAAAGCCTTCAAGGCATGGGCCCGGTGGCTGATTTGGTTTTTTTGCTCTTTCGTCAATTCTGCACTTGTTTTGCCTTTTTCTTTAACAAAAAAGATAGGATCATACCCAAATCCATTCTCTCCAGAAGGTTGGTCCGTTATGACACCCTCCATCGTTCCTGATACCGTAATCGTTTCCTGGTTCGGTGAGGCTAGTGCCAAGGCGCAATAAAATCTCGCGGTCCTTTCCGCTTCAGGTACGCCTTCCAGTTCGCTGAGGACTTTTTGCGTGTTCGCTTCGTCACTTTTCGCTTCACCGGCATAGCGCGCTGAATATACGCCCGGCCTGCCATCCAGTGCATCTACGATCAATCCTGAATCATCCGCAATGACAAAATGGCCCAACTGCCGGGCAATGGCCTCCGCTTTCAGGATTGCATTGGCTTCAAACGTTGTACCCGTTTCCTCCACGTCCGGTGCACCCGGTACATCGAGGAGCGTCTTGACTTCATATCCTTTAGCAGCGAACAAGCTTTCGAATTCCTTGGCTTTCCCTCTATTCTTCGTTGCAATGATTACTGTCTTCATCCTTCATCTCACCTTTTTTCTTTTTTTGATCTTCGAATAATGTAATAAGCCCTTTTTGGGGCCACGCTGTAACTCGTTATATGTAATTGTCGACTCTTACCCAGTGCCTTGTGATTCAACTGACCTTCCCATTCATATCCACAAGAGCTGGTGAATCTACCAGGTCATTTAAGTCTAACACAATTCGTGCTTCTTCTAAAATCCCGACACTTGTAGCCGCCAGATGATTGCCCACGTTATATTTCCATGGTTCGTCTTGTAATCGTCCCCCATTGATTGATTGGTTGCTTTCTGGAACACGGATGAAGCGGATACCTCCTGTTATTGGCACGTCTGCCTCCTCCTAAATCCCCCAAAAATAAGAGGCAGCGGTAGGCTGCCTCGATGTGCTCCATCTCTCGTATACAAAATCGTTTTTTTAAAAACTACCAGTATTGACCTTTTCGGGACGGACCACAGGCTCTGATATTTTCTTTCCTTCTTCATTCAAAATATCGGCGCTGCCCTTCACTTGTACTTCAACACTTTCGATGCCTTTTTGTTCCGTTAACGAAAGGACCAAGGCATCGAGAACTTCTTTTGAAACTTTTTTCTCTTTGAAGCTGCCCAGGATATTTTCGTTGAAATTGAGGCTGACCTTGCCATCCGCCATTTTAGGCTGATCAAGTAAGGCTACATCAGTCATGAAGCCTGTTTGCAAATTCGAACCCGAAGGACTCTTCGTCAATTCCTGAACCGCAGCTGTAACATCATCAGATACCGTTTCACTGATCCGGCGCGTTACCGGTACATAATACGTATATTCCTCGTCACCGCCGACATAATAAACGGTCAATGCTTTCGTATTCGAAATGTCGACTGCGTCACTTGTATCGATATTGATTCCTGAAGATCTGGATATATTCTCATCGATCGGTGTGCCATTGACAGGCATTTCGGAAATATCCTCGCCATTAATCCTCATTTTAATTTTATCGACGGAGTCAAATTGTGTCAGCGTCCATGTAATGGCTTGAAGGATCTTAAGCTCATCTTCTTTTTGGTAGTTTTTGAACTCCGGAGAAAAGTCCGCCACTGCCACTCCGTCTTTAATGTTCACGCTTATTTGCGTATCTGCAGGAATGACCGCCCTGAACCCATTTGGCAGTTTATCCGTGACCGGGCCGTTATTGACAAGATAATCAAGCGCCTGCTTAGCGACAGCTTCGGATTTAGGCAGTTCCAATGTCTGCGGAACCACATACCCGCTTTTATCAATTAAATATAACTCCGTTTTTACCGTTTTGGATTCAACAGCGCCTTCCTCACCATCTGTTGCAGGCTGCTCTTGACCCTTCGACTCTTTTAATGAAGATTCCTTGTCGACTAATGAAACATCCTTGGGTGGATCAATTTCCTTCTTCTCTTCACCGCCGAATAATCCGCACCCCGAAAGCCAAATGGAAGATGCAAGAATGGTAACAGCCATCGTTACTTTTGATTTATTGGACATAAAATCACTCCTAGGACAGTTTGTACTCCTATTTATACGAGCCCTAGGGGAAAATAGACCAATTATTTTTCATCTTTCTCCAGCCGCATGTGCATTGAGGACATGCGGCTGCCCCTATATCTTATTCTTTAATCACTGCTTCTTTCTTTATCTTGGACTTCCACCAAAAAAAAAAAGACTTCCAAAATGGAAGTCTCAGTTTGTAGACAAAAGGGGTTCGGAATTAAAAAATTCCGAACCCCTTTTGAAATTCCTTTGAAATTCCTTTGAAATTTTGACCAAAGGTTACGAGATTTGGGCTCTTCGAGCCACTATGTTAAGCCATTTTAGGACCTTGCCATGTCCAAGTGGCCA
>NZ_LNNH01000039.1:0-106051 GCF_001542915.1 Peribacillus simplex
AGGAAGAAACCAAAGCAATTAAAGAAAGTACTACGGATCCTGAGAGTGGCTACTATGTGAAAGATGAACGAACAAAACAGTTTGCCTATTCATTCCATGCTGCCGCAGATGCCGCTTATAAAACACCAGCGATTACAAGCTACCTATTTTACAAAGAAATCACACCTGCTTTACCCTATACACGTCCTCGTACAAAAGAAGGATTCTTTCGCAAACATGACTATGTTTACGATGAACACTTTGATTGTTACCTTTGCCCTTCGGGAGAAACTTTAAAGTACTCAACAACAAATAAAGAGGGCTATCGCGAGTACAAATCGCCCAAACAAATTTGTGCAACATGCTCATTTTTATCACGGTGTACGGAAAGCAAAGACCATCAAAAAGTAGTGACACGGCATATCTGGCAAGCATATGTGGAAGAAGCAGATCATCTGCGTCATCATCAAGAGGTAAAACCTATATATGCGAAACGCAAAGAAACGATTGAGCGTGTATTCGCAGATGCAAAAGAAAAGCATGGTATGCGTTGGACTACTTTAAGGGGACTTAAAAAATTGTCGATGCAGGCGATGCTTACTTTCGCTGCCATGAATGTAAAGAAGATGGCCACTTGGACATGGCAAGGTCCTAAAATGGCTTAACATAGTGGCTCGAAGAGCCCAAATCTCGTAACCTTTGATCAAAATTCAAAGGAATTTCAAAAGGGGTTCGGAATTTTTTAATTCCGAACCCCTTTTGTCTACAAACTGGAAGGTGGCGACTTGGCCGCTCCTTTCCACTAAAAGCACTCTCTTATCAAGGGGCGAACCAAGAGCCCCCAGTTCTTACAGGGAGCTCAGCTTATTCTCACTTTTGATAATCAATAAATAAACGATCATGGAAATGAAAATCGAAAATGCTGCTGTAATATAGATACTTCTATATCCAAAAAGATAGCCTATTTGCCCGAACAAGATGGCGCCCATGCCCACTCCAAGGTCAAAAAATGAAAAGTACGTGGCATTTGCCATCGCCTTCCGGTTAGGTGGCGTTTTTTCAATCGACCATGCCTGAAGCGCCGGCTGAACCGAACCGAACCCAAATCCATAAAGCACTGCCGCTAGGTAAAGGACCGCTTCACCAGGCATCCATGCCAACAGCAGCATCCCAGCCATGATGAGCACTGTCGAAGGTATGAAGATGGCTCGATGTCCCCTTCTGTCATATAAACGGCCCGAGAATAATCTTGTGACCATCAGGGCCATTGCATACACCAAAAAGTACCACTGGATTCCATCAACGCCTTTTTCCGCTGTATAAAGCGGGAGGAAGGTGGCAATTCCACCAAAAGTGACGGATATGAAAAAAATCAGCAACGATGGATGGATGGCACTTTTTTCATAAACATCGAACCTTTTGGCCACCGCTGCCGTTGATGGATCTCTTTCCACTTTTTGATATCGAATAAGTGACGCTGTAACGATGGCAAGTAAACCGAGTACTGAACAGATCAGGAATAACTCTTGAAATGGTAAAACCGCGGCGAGGAAAAGCCCCAAGGATGGACCGAAGGCCAATGCTAAATTTCCCGATAAACCGTAATAACCCATCGCTTCACCGCGTCGTTTCGCAGGGATTATATCAGAAGCGATCGTCCCTGAGGCCGTTGAAGAAAATCCCCACCCTACACCCTGTATAATCCGCATCATGAATAATAAACCTATGCTCCCCATGAAGCCGAAGGAACCCACCGACAAAGCAAAAATGGCTAAACCAACAAGAAAAACGATGCGCCTTCCCTTCGTTTCCAATAACCTTCCTGCGATTGGCCGAACTAGCAGGGCGGAAAAAGTGAAAATGCCAAGCACAGCCCCTACAAGGCGATCATCCCCGCCAAGCTGCTCAACAAACAGCGGCAGCGTAGGCATCGTCATTTGAAACCCCATGAAAATGCAAAGGTTTGCTAAACAGATCATGATAAAGTCCCGTGTCCAGATCTTGTCAGCACCCCGTACCCGTTCATCGACTAAAGTTTCCTTCATCCCTTCACCTTCTAAATATAATTGTCTTTGCCAGTTTACTAAAAATGGTTGCAAGAAGCCAACGATTTATTTCGTGTACCTAAATATATATAAAGAAAACCCCAATATGACAATAAGCATCGATTTGCCCCGTCAAGTGGAGGAAATTAACGGATGATTATGCAATGGCCTTAAAACTATTTTATAATGTAAGCAAAAAACCTTTAGGGGAGAGTGCCTATGAAGCTCCTATTGAACATGATCCTGGGTTTAGGCGTAAGTGCAGGTTTATTCCTTCTCTTACTATTCGGCTTAGATGAGGATTCAGGACCGTTCATCATAATAGCTCTATTGATTGTGGGTATCATAGGAATGCAAGTCACGATCTATCATATTATGAAAAAATTAAAGTAGGGGAAGATCGGATTGTATCAGCCATTGCCCCCTTACCCTCCTCTAGTACATTCTCCCTTCCATGGTAGATTGACAAGCGGAAAAACGGCGAGCATCTCTGTCATGATCTGAATTTCCCTGTTTCTCTCTTAGTTGATTTACAGATGAGAAAGGATAGTTCCCCAGCTGGAATCGAATTCTCCGCAGGTACCGCCCTTGCTGTTGCCTATTTTCCGGTCGCCGATGCAGTTCCCGTCATCCCCGGCACCTTGTTTCAGCAAATAGTGGCTTCCGTATTTGGTTCATCCTTAAACCTGTATTACCATAATTCAAAATCCGGAAATATAAACAGGTCCCATAGGGAAAAAGCCGACTTCTTTTGGCCGGCTTTTTCATTGATTGCTATTTCGTTATTTCGATTTTCCCATTATTCGTTTCCAATTTCACCAGGTTTTCACCCTTGCCAATGACAGTACTGCCCTCATACTTGCCAAGAATATCGATTTTACCATTGTCGACCGAGACATCGAAAGTCGTATTTGTCGGTTCATTTTCCGTTTGAATCATGATTTTACCGTTATCGCTTTCGAGATCGATCTTCCTATCCAAGTCTTTTGTAATCAGCATGATTTTGCCATTATTCGAGGATCCAACCAGTTCACCTTCAACATGATCGAGCTCCACCGCTCCATTCGAAGAATTCACTTCAACTTTTTTCGCAAGTATCTCATTTAATTCGATTCGGCCATTTTCCGATTTCACTTTCACATATTCACTTTTCAAATCCGATATTTTCACTTTACCATTGTCGGATTTGATTGCTAAGGATTTATACGCTCTCTCGGGCACATAAACCTTTAGATGTAGAGATTGAATATGGAAACCAAAGCTAAAGGTAAGCTGATTTTTCAATTTCACGGTTAGCTTCTTACCATCCACATCTGCAGTGAAATCCAGTTTGGAGTTCTCCACCCCTTTTGAAACCAGCTCTACCTTGGTTTCCTGACCCTTCGTCCGGATGATCTCGACGGTGGCATTGTCAGCAGAGATGTTTATGTTCGTCACGACATCCGAAATCGTCTTTACCTCTGTCGTCGCACTCTGATTCGTCACTTGGGAAAACGTAAACGCACTCCCTATTGCTCCAATCAAAAACAAAACAAGAGCTATGATCGATAACTTTTTAACATTGATCATTTTTTCAAACCACCTTTCACAAGGGATGCGTTAAATTTCAAATAACGAATGAACCCCTTCGTCAGGGCTCTCGTAGCGACAAACATCCCCATGGCCATGAAAATCCCAAGCCCGCATAATGCCAATGAGAAGAACAAATCAAATAATTGAAAGCTGCTCACTATAAGGTTAAGCAATGCGAATACCGGAGCAAGAATGAATGCTATCGCCGATGCCCAGCCTGCAAGGACGACTCCAACCAGTGCTATGAAAGGACCCAATACGATGACGAGATTGAAAAAGCCCAAGCCAATGACGGCCCAAACCGCCCTCATGACATTACCGGCAGAAGTGGTTTGTTCGACTTGGCCAAGATGATAGGTGGCCAGCAGTTCCTTGGCAATCTGTTTAGGATTCCCGAGCGATGCGGAAATTTCCTGATCTGTCTTTCCTTGCTCCATCCCTATTGTGAAATATTCTTCGTAGTCCTGCAGGATATCCTGCCGCTCCTCTAATGAAAGCCTTGTTAAAGAGTCATTCAACTGTTTTAAAAACTGTTCTTTATTCATTGGCTCACACCTTCCTTGATTAATTGATTGACTCCATTGGAAAATTCATTCCATTCCGTCAGCAACTCTTGAAGGTAATCCCGGCCTTTGTCCGTAAGCTTATAATACTTACGCGGAGGGCCTTCCGTCGATTCTTGCAAATAAGTCGTGAAATATTCTTCCTTCGTCAACCGTCTTAAAAGCGGATATACGGACCCTTCCGATATCTCGATCTGATCTGAAATCTTCTGTACGAGCTCATAGCCGTAACGGTCCTGCTTATCTAATAAAACGAGAACACACAGCTCGAGGACACCCTTCTTAAATTGTACATTCATGGACCCATCACTCCTCATTTAGGAATCTTAAGGTATAGTTCAATAAACAGTACTGATCATCAAACAATACATCTTATACAAATAATTTACCACACGGTATTGTTTATTGCAAGGTACTAAAAAAAATTAGTTATATTCCTTTCATTGAGGGTAGAAGGAAAATAACAACATCTATTCGAGGGTGGGAGAGAATACATTGTATAATAGTAAAATGTGGAAGGGGGAATTATTTTGGGTCATAAAGAAATAACGAAAAAGCAATTCGATTTTTTAAAAAATGAGTTCAATTACCTTGAAGAGGGAGGAATCATCTCCGAGCAAGAAAAAGAGAAGATGTTAGATTCCTATGCCGTGAAAGGGAATATGAGCTTCGTCACCATTCTCTTGTCCATCGGGGCATTGCTGTTAGGTTTGGGCGTTTTGACCTTCGTAGCCAGTAACTGGATCTATCTAGATAAAGTCGTGAAATTCCTGCTTATCATTGCGTGCTTGATTGGAGTGAACGTTGCTGGTGTAAAGTGGCAGCTGCGCTATCCCAAAACAGCAAGAAGCCTGCATTATGTCGGTATCTTAATATTCGGGGCTGGGATCTTCCTAATTGAACAAATGTTCAACATTGTCATCAATTTCAATAGTTCCTTCCTATTGTGGGCCATCGGAACGGTATTCATTTGCTACTACTTAAAGGATGTTTTCATCCTCCTTTTTACTTCGTTCCTGCTGTTCATTTATATCAATGGAAGTATATTCCTTGATGAAACATCTTATCCGTTAGCCATCATTGTGTTTTTACCGGCTTTATACATCCTATTGAAAAAATTCAATTACCCTAAGTATCCTGCCTTTTTCATTAATGCATTAGCCATCAATACCATCGCCCTATTTCTAATGGAATTCGTGCCGAAGCTTGATTTGGAAAACTCGAATACGATCGTCCTTTCCATCCTGTTTGTGCTCGGAATCCTGCTGGCTTTCATCCCGGTTACACCTGGATTACGAAACGTCATTCACATCCAAGGGCACATCTTACATGGCATTACGGCACTATTCCTTACCTTTGAGTTTTCGATTTGGTTCCCTTTAGCTTATTTTGTTTTCCTGCTATATCTGATTCTAAAAGGCAGCTTGACCAGCATCGTGATTATATGTGCATTGATCTTCAGATATTATCTCGATTCCTTTGACTTTTTGCCAAAATCGCTTACATTCATCATCGGCGGCATCATGCTTATCGGGTTTGGCTTTTTCTTTGAAAATCAACGAAAAAAAGGAGGCCATCTCCATGAATAATTCAGCATTCCAACCATTCATCGTTTTTTCCATACCGGTCTTGATTCTATTGATTTTGGCATTTCCTCCGTTCTTGACAACAATGACGGGAGAAGAAATCAAAATCAAAACGGCCCCCGTCGATCCGACAGACTTGTTTAGGGGCAGCTATGTAGCCCTCGAATATGACATTGAAACGGTCCAGCCTTACCAACTTGCCGATTCGATCAAATCCGAGTTCAAAGCAAGGAATATGGGAGATTATAAAAAGGTCTATGTACGCTTGAAACAAGACGGCAGCGGACTATATGAAGTCGATTCCGTAACGAAAAAGAAACCAAGCAAAGGAATGTACCTAAAAGGGGAATTGCAAATTCCTTATGAATTGAAAAAGGCAACAAGCATCCAGATTAAATACGGCCTGGACAATTATTTCGCATCAGAGGAAAAAGCAAAGCAAATGGAGTCGCGTGCATTGACTAGTCCTTCGATGGCGGTAATAAAAGTTCGCAATGGCAATGTTGTCTTAACCGATATTATCATTGAATGAATAGAAAAAGGAGCATCGAAAATTCGAGGCTCCTTTTCCTTATGGTGCTTCAAACGTTACATAGTCACTTAATGACCCGTTTTGCGCCGATATATTTTTCCTTCCAATACTTATCTATCATTTTCACTTCCTTGACTCCTTTGGATGTGGCCCCGATAAATGTGCCATTTCCATAATAGATTCCCACAAAACTAACCTGCCCTTTCTTACCTGTGGCATAAAACACCAAATCTCCTGTTTTTAAATCTTTTTGTTGTATGGCTTTGCCCGTTTTATATTGATCGACGCTAGTTCTCGGAATCTTCAATTCTGTCGCGGCATTTTTATATACATACTGGGTCAGACCACTCGCATCGAACCCTTTTGGTGTCGTCCCTCCATATTTATAAGAGCTTCCCACATGCTTCTTTGCCAACGCGGCAACTTCATCACCATAATTGATGGACGCTGAAGCATTGCCAGGACTTAATACGAATGCCCCCAATAAAGCCACAAGTAAAACGATGGCCCCGAGCCATTTTGAAACTGGTAAACGATAACTCATTCTTTTTCCTCCCCAAACTGAAAATGAACCACGATTTTAAATGTATGTTGCCTTTTTCGTTTTCATGTCAAAAACATCCACAATTCGTTTCCAGCATCTTAAAACACAAAAACCAGATAACTACCGTGTGTAACCTGAACGGTGTTATCTGGTTCCTTCTATATCTTCAATGGAGTACCATTATTTAGGTTCATCATAACTTCGAGCATTCTCGCTATCACTTAGCCCTTTAGTGGTATGATCGATCACACCGCCGACCCCAAAGAATGTAATGGCTATAAAGTTGATGATGCCCAAAGCCCCGCTCAATGCATCATCACTAATGGTAAAGCCGATTGGGTGAATGAAATTGTTTATGAACGCCGCAACCATCTGTACCAATAACAAAAGCCCAGGAAGGAGAACCGTGAATATAAACGTTGGATTCTTAAGGCGCACTTTCCAGTTGATCATTGCCATGCCCCCCTATCTATCATATTAAGCCCGTTTCATTAAGCATCCGGACTTGCTATATAGTATGCGGCTTGTCCTTTTTCCGTTCGGGAAATGCATCATATAATCTATCGCTCTAATCTCTTTCAAATTCCCTCTCTCTTAATCCCCCAAGTAGGGTTGGAAAACGCTAGAACCTTCATGAAAACAAGGAAGGAAGCGCCATTTCCCACAGTTTTGCTGAATGGGACTCCGACTGTTCCAATGCACTGCACTCTATATTAATAATCGGATGCGGCCTCTTTTGTCTACAGATTCCCCCATTTCAATAAGTAAGTAACAGCTTCAAGCCCTTGATACTCTATATAAGGCATTTTATACTTTCCTAATGTAAATAAGCTTAGACATTTATGAGGCGCTCAATAACAAAATGTAAATTAAAGGAACTTCCATGGAAGTCATCCGTATGTATTAGAGGAGGTGAAACATATGAAGAAGTATCTTTTCTTTACAATTAGTTTCCTATTGTTATTCACGATATTACAAGTGATATCCGGACTGATTCTAACTGCTGCATATACTCCTGATTTTTCAGGGGCAACTCCTATCGCCGGTTCTCCCGGTATGGTTTCACAGCCGCAATTGCCTGTCATGATAATGTCTGCGCTCTCAGCTGTAATGGCCTATTTCATTTCGAATCGAGTGATGAAAAGTAAGTGACTATTAGCAACAAAAAAAGAACGTTCAATCGTTGATTGACGTTCTTTCTTTATCAATGTACTAGTGAGCGATCGCCAGCACACCGGTCCATGATACTCATAAGCTTATCCAATATGTTCCCTACAATCGATTTTTCTCCAGGAACAGTCCTATCCGTTCTGCCGCTTCTTTCAATCGCTCGGGTGGCTGGACCAAAGCCATTCGCACATAACCCTCGCCCTGTTTCCCAAAAGCATCTCCTGGGACAACGGTAACTCCTGCCTTTTCAATCAAGGCATAGGCAAAATCGCGAGACTTCCACCCTGCTGGAATCCGGGCCCAAATGAACATGGTGGCGGATGTTTTCGGCACATGCCACCCAGCTTTTGCAAGACCTGCTATCAAGGCATCCCGACGTCTTTCATATTCCCGAGCCTGATCGGATAGCAATGAAAAGTTGGAAGTAAGCGCCTTTGCGGCAGCTTTTTGGATAGGATAAAAAACTCCATAATCAATATGTGATTTCAATGTTCCCAATATGTTCAACGCATCGCTATTGCCGACTACGTATCCAATGCGGCAGCCGGCCATATTAAATGTTTTCGAAAGTGAATTGAATTCAATTCCCACTTCTCTGGCACCTGGGATCGACATGAAGCTAATTTGGGGATGATCATCAAAAATCAATTCGGAATAGGCAAAATCATGAACCACCAGTATATCGTTCTTTTTCGCAAACGCGATCACTTCTGCGAAAAAGCTTTCATCAGCCAGGGCTGTGACTGGATTTCCGGGATAACTAATGATCATCATCTTTGCTTTTTTCACTATTTCCTCAGAGATTTCGTTAAGCTGCGGCAGGAATTCATTCTCTGCTGTAAGCGGCATCGGATGTATGATTCCACCGGCAAGCTTTACACTAGCTTCGTAAATGGGATATCCCGGATCCGGCACAAGCACATAATCTCCCGGATTTATCATCGCCATTGCCAAGTGTGCCAGGCCATCCTGGGATCCCATCAGTTGAAGGACTTCCTTCTCTTCATCCAGTTCCACTCCGTAACGGGCTTGATAAAAATATCGCACAGCCTCCTGGAATTCGGGCGTTCCCGTTAACGTATATCCGTAGGAATTAATATCCTGGGCATACTTCACAAGCGTATCCATGACAAAATCAGGCGGTGGTAGATCAGGACTTCCTACACTCAAATCGATAACATCCACTCCTCGTTTCATCGCTTCCTGCTTGCGCCCGGAAAGCTCTGTGAATATTCCTGTTTTGAATTTTCGGACTTTTTCAGATGGAAGCATGCTGACCATGCGCTTCCCCTCCATTCATAATCTTTTTCCTATCATTATAGCAATCTTTTTACAGGATTTTATAATTTTATATAGCTTTAGACAGAATCTGTTCGAGCGCCTCATCCAGATGATTGAATGTAAAGGCATAACCTTCCTTTATCAATCTTTCAGGCTTGACCCAGCGGCTTTTCAAGATCAATTCCGTTTCGGTCCCCATGAAGAAGGCGCCCATAGTAAGCAATGGTTCGGGGCAAGGCATGCCCATCTTTTTATTCATCGCCTGTCTCAGCTGTGCCATCAGCTCACGATTAGTGACTGGGTTAGGCGCGGAACAATTGAACACTCCCTCAAGCCCCTCATTCTGTTTTAGAAAAAGGACAATGTTGAACAAATCTTCTATATGTATCCAACTGAATTTTTGGTTCCCTGATCCTTGGCGGCCACCCAGACCGAATTTGACTAGATTCCTATAAGGAGTCATTACGCCGCCATTACCAAAAACAATGGCTATCCGCAAAGCAATTTGTCTCGTTTCCGGTAATTGGAAACGAAAGAATGAACGCTCCCATGCCTTCGCTACATCGACGGAGAATCCTGAACCGATTTCTCCATTCCCTTCTGTCATGGGTTTATCCTCTGCATGCCTGTATATCGTCGCCGTACTGGAGTTTATCCATAATGAAGGAGGATTTCCGCATTGCTCAACTGCCAGTCCGAGCACTTCTGTCGTGTCCGTGCGGGATTCCAAAATTTCTTTTCTATTCTTCTCATTGTAGCGGCAATTGACCGTTTTACCGGCGAGATTGATCAGCATTTCCGAATTATCGATGGCTTCCCTTAATCCTTTTCTATCATCCCAGCCAATATGGGGTGTTTGCCGGGAAATGATGACGACTTCATATCCAAGGTTCCTGAAATGTTGTTCAAAGTATTGTCCGACAAAACCAGTCCCGCCTGCTAAAACCACTTTCTTCAGCATATAACCAACCCGCTTTCTTCATATAAGATAATCGTTCATCTGGTGATTGTGAATTAATTCACAAATATTATATCATCTCATTACATTAAATGGTAGAAGATTTTCGATATCACAATCTGGAACAAACGCCTTAAATCAGTGTCATGGGCTGTTGGATATTCATGTTAAAATGAGGCTTGAATTAACAAGAAAGGAAGTTTTACAGGAATGGAGGGAGATAATGAAAAGACTTTGTACTCATTGCCATGCTGATATGATAGAGGATTGCCAAGTGAATGTTCAAGGCGGCATGAATGGACTCAAGATCATTAAAAAGTTGGGACTTTTCAGGAGTGTATCTGCAAAGCCTAAAGCATCTGTATGCCCCATTTGCGGTTATGTAGCTTTATATATAGAAGATTTCAGCGAATTTAACAAGTAGTGTTGGCAAGCAGCTAAAGCATTCGGGCAAAGCTGTTGGAATGCTGACTTTTCTACGGTGCGCAGTACCTTAACTGGGCGATTAATGGCCGAAAAAATGTTTCATGACTAGGAATTGGTGGAAAAGTATCATATAGGAGGGATAAGAAATGTTATCTAAAAAACCAGCAACCAGAATGCTTAGTGCCGCTATTCTGACCGGTTCCCTTTTAGGTGCAGGTGCATCCTTTTCGACTGAACCGGTTCAAGCCGCATCCACGGTGGAGGACTCCTCCAGCTTAGCGAAGACACACGCTATCACCACTTTACATGAAATCTACAATAAGGCCTTTTCTGGCGAAATGCCTTATACTGCCACAGGCTTAAAAATTAAGGAAAATACCCAAAAAGACGTATACAATACATTCGGATCTCCCCCAGAACCTGGCAATGACGATGGGACTTTTGACTTTTATCATCCAGAAATGGGACACCCTGGATTCTCCTTCACTTATGGCGAAGATAAGACCATTTCCCAAATCAGATATTTTGGGACAAATGTAGAACGCGATCATAACTTAGGAAGCATCACCCCTAAAGTATTGGGTGAACAACTTGGCAGTGCCGATCAAATCCGTCATATTTCAAGCACGGATGAAATCAACTACATCTACAAGACAGGTGATTATGAACTGCAATTCATAGTTGGTGAAGATCAAACTGTCAATCATGTCAATTTACTGGAAGCTAAATGATTTTTGATGAGTGCAAAGGAATAATCGTTGCAAGCTGCCGGAGCTCGGCAGCCTTTTTTCTTGGAAAATGAAAATTTATCCACGAAACAGAAGCTTTTATCTGTGAATTTGGCGATTTTTCTGCGAATTCGACGCATTTTTTTACGAATTTGGCGATTTTTCTGCGAAACCGACGCATTTTTCCGCGAGTTTGGCGATTTATCGATTTTTGGACAAAACAAGGATCAGGCAAGCAGGTCCGCCACAGTGTAAAAATATCGTGCAATAGCTTTAAGTTGATACGATTCTTTGGCGCACTGCGTTAGGTAAACCAGGTATTTTTTCCCTTCATAATGGAAACTAAACGGATTTTCACGCATTGAAACGAATTCGATTCAATGCGTGAAAATCCGTATAATTCATCAAGATTCATTCACACTAATGATATAAGTTATTTTCATTGACTTTTTTCCTTTTCTTGTATAGTATCACAGAGTATCAATCCCTATCAGATTACTAGGAGGTCTACCGAAATGAAAAAAATGGTTGCACTTTTATCGCTATTGTTAGCTTTCACGGTTGTACTTAGCGCTTGTGGTTCAAATACAAAAAACGAGGCAAACAATACCGACAATAAATCTTCTTCACAAGAAAATCTATACGATAAAGTTAAAAAAGATGGCGTATTAACAGTCGGAACTGAAGGTACATATCCTCCTTTCACATTCCACGATGATTCGGACAAATTAACGGGCTTCGACGTTGAAATTGCTGAAGAAGTGGCAAAACGCCTTGGAGTGAAAGCTGAATTCAAGGAAACGCAATGGGACGGCCTGTTTGCAGGGTTGGATGCGAAACGTTTTGATATGATTGCAAACCAAGTGGGCATTAATGAAGGCCGCCAAAAGAAATATGATTTCTCGGATGCCTATATTCAATCAGGTGCCGTACTGCTTGTTCACAAGGATAATAAAGATATTAAATCGTTCCATGACTTAAAAGGTAAAACTTCGGCACAATCCTTAACGAGCAACTACAATGATCTGGCTGAATCCCATGGAGCTAAAGTTACCGGCATCGAAGGGTTCTCCCAAAGTGTTCAACTTATTGGTTCCAAACGGGTGGATGCCACGATCAATGACAAATTGTCGTTCCTTGATTATAAAAAGCAGCACCCGGATGCGCCAATTAAAGTGGCCGATGAGGAAGAAAACGGAGCTGCAAGTGGTTTAATGTTCAGAAAAGACAGCGGCAAATTAGTGGATGAAGTAAACAAAGCATTAAAAGCGATGAAAGACGACGGCACGTACGCTAAGATTTCAGATAAATGGTTCGGTGAAGATGTTTCTCCTAAGTAATATTTTCAACGACCCTGAGCGTATGAACCAGCTTGTTTCCATCGCGCAAACCTCCCTCTATCCGATGATAGAGGGAGCTATTAAAAATACAATTCCACTAACTTTGATTACATTCGTTCTTGGTCTTATTCTCGCAGTTCTTACTGCGTTGGCTCGATTATCTTCCATTAAAATATTTCAAATAATTGCACGAGTATATGTGTCAATCATCCGTGGGACACCATTACTTGTGCAATTATTCATTATCTTTTATGGGCTGCCGAACCTAGGCGTCACCATCAGCCCTTTTATATCGGCTATCATCGGATTCTCACTAAGCGTTGGAGCATACGCTTCGGAAATTATCCGTGCATCGATTTTATCGATACCAAAAGGGCAATGGGAGGCAGGCTATTCAATTGGAATGACATATACCCAAGCTTTGAAACGTATCATCTTGCCGCAAGCGGCTCGTGTATCCATTCCCCCGCTTTCAAATACGTTCATCAGCCTTTTAAAGGATACATCGCTCGCATCACTGATCCTTGTTACGGAATTATTCCGCAAAGCACAAGAGATCGCTGCAAAAAACTATGAATTTCTATTACTCTACATCGAAGCCGCTGCCCTATATTGGATTTTGTGTACGATTTTATCTTTCATACAAGGAAGTATCGAGGACAAGCTTAATCGCTATGTAGCAAAATGAGAACCACAGCAGTCAAAGGAGATTTTAACATGATCAACATTAAGAATCTTCATAAATCGTTTGGTGACCTTGATGTATTAAGGGGCATCGATTTGGAAGTGGAGCAAGGGAAAGTCATCGTACTGATCGGACCTTCTGGTTCAGGTAAAACAACCTTTCTTCGGTGTTTGAATCTCCTTGAGGTGCCTACGGACGGGACGATCGAGATCGATCAAACGGTGATGGACTTCAATAAGCCGGTCAAGAAAAAATCGATTACCTCTTTCCGCAGTTTGACAGGGATGGTATTCCAAAGCTATAATCTCTTCCCCCACAAAACGGCCCTGGAAAATGTAATGGAAGGTCCGATCATTGTGAAGAATATAGCGAAACATCAAGCGAAAGAAACGGCGACGGCTCTGCTGACAAAGGTTGGATTAGGTGAAAAAATCGATTTTTACCCTTTTCAATTGTCCGGCGGACAGCAGCAGCGTGTCGGCATCGCAAGGGCCCTGGCCATGGAGCCGAAGGTCATGCTGTTCGACGAACCCACCTCGGCCCTGGATCCTGAATTAGTCGGAGACGTGCTGAAGGTAATGAAAGACTTGGCAAAAGAAGAAGGCATGACAATGATCGTCGTCACTCATGAAATGCGTTTCGCTCGTGAGGTCGCCGACGAGGTCATCTTCATGGATGAAGGAAAAATAATGGAACGGGGAACACCCGACCAAATTTTCACCAATCCGAAAGAAGCGCGCACACGTAAATTTCTCAATCTGATTCAAGGATGACCTGGTGCATTCTTTTCGCAAAAAATCCCCCATTCTAGAGATGGGGGATTTTTGTGCTTCAACAATTATAAGGAGCTTCGATTCGATTAGCGCGGGCTTGATAATTCTGAAAAAGAATCCATGCAAAAACGGAAAGGATCGCGCCCGATAAAAATGGCAAGCCATTTGAAATGGAAAATAACCAACCGCCTATAGGAGGACCGGCAATCCTTCCGAAGGAATCGAAGGAAGAAAGCAGTCCGGTGATACTGCCATGTCCCGTATTAGACCTTTTCGTCAGCAGTGCCGAAATCGCCGGTCTGATGAACCCATTTCCCATACCGAAAAACGTAAGGAAGATCGCCGATGTCCAGAAGCCGGAAGAAAACAGAATGAGGGCGAATCCTACTGCGGAGATGATGAGCCCCAACTGGATGACCACACCTTCCCCGTATTTCTTGCTCAGCCTGCCCACCAGGCCACCTTGGACAATCGCACTGCCAAATCCCATGATCATGAAGATGTATCCTAATTGCACAAGGCTGATATCAGCCTTTTTTGCCGCAAAATAAGCAAAAGTCGTTTCAAGTCCTGCCATCGAAAGCGTGACAATCATTTGTAGGATGAACAGGTAACTAAGAGGGCCTTTAAAGCCACTCCATCTGGACTGTTTACTTTTAAATCGAGGGGCTCTCTTTTCGACTGGAAGTGATTCCTTCAATAGGAACATCACGAGCAGCAAGGTAATCATAGAGGAAATCCCCGCTATGTAAAAGGGTACATTCAAGCTTGTTTTGGAGAATATTCCGCCAATCGCCGGTCCAAAGATGAAGCCTAGCCCAGTGGCTGCCCCGATGATTCCCATCCCTTTTCCCCTCTCTTCCGGCTTCGTGATATCAGCTACATATGCCATGGCCGTCGGCATGTTTGCCGAGGATAAAACGCCGCCAACCATCCGGGCTACGAATAATCCCCATAAAGAATCTGCTAGAGCCATGATGAAAAACGAAACGGCCAATCCAGCAATGCCGATGGCCATGACTGGCTTACGTCCCACCCTGTCGGAGATGCGCCCCCATATCGGTGCAAAAAACAGTTGCATGAACGAATACACTGCCATTAACAGCCCCAACTCCGTAGGACTGCCGCCAACCTTTTCTGCCAAAAAAGGTATGACAGGAATGATGATTCCAAATCCGACCATCACCAAAAACATCACCAAAAAAAGGACGGGTAACACTTTTTTCGTTTCCATTATTCTTTTCTCCTTTATTTTTTCCTCCAACCATACTACTTAGCATGAACCGCCCAGCCATTCTTTAAACAGCCCATCATACAAACTTTACCAAGCATTAGGAACCTTCATGCCAAATGCTGCTTCCTAAACAGCAGGCATACAATGCCTCGGAGTAAAAAACACTGCAGATACCTTTGATACAGTCTGCTTGTGCACTATACTGGAGGGTAAGAGCGATGTTAAGGAGGCAAAACGATGTCTAATGAACAATGGATTCTAATAATTGACGATGAACAAGATTTGGCACATCTCATGGAGACCGTTTTACATAAAGAAGGCCTGGCTAATATTGTGACGGCAGGGACGCTTGCAGACGGATGGGCTCGATTCCAAGAGCTTGATCCCGCTCTCGTCTTACTCGATATCATGCTGCCTGATGGCGAAGGCTATGATTTATGCAGGCGTATTCGTGAAGTTTCCAATGTACCCATTTTATTTTTGTCGGCAAAGGATGAGGAAATCGACAAGCTTTTAGGGTTGGCGATTGGCGGCGATGATTACATTACCAAGCCATTCAGTCCGAAGGAGGTTGCCTACCGGGTGAAGGCGCAGCTGAGACGAGCTGGTTTTTCAGAGGAAAAACACGTCCCGAAAAATTTGCTGATTGGTCCGTTTGAGCTTAGTGCAAATGAAACCGAATTGAAGAAGGATGGCAAGCCTATTCAGCTCACCGCAAAAGAAATCGGATTGATGAGCTGTTTCATGCATCATCCGAATCAGATTTTAAGCAAGGAAACTTTGTTTGGACATGTATGGGGCGATGAATTTTTTGGCTCGGATAATACCGTGATGGTCCATATTCGCCGCTTACGCGAAAAAATCGAGGCAGATCCTTCAAAGCCAGCTTTTATCCTAACCGTAAAGGGACTTGGGTATAAATTGCAAACCAAGGGCAAACAAAGATGAAGTGGAAATTGACAGGCCGCTTTTTAGGATCCGTTGTGACGATCGTAGTGATCGTGGGGATTGTGAATACCATTTTGCTTATATGTTTACTTTTTGTTCATATAGACACGGAAGAGGAATCTGCGGAGAACTTTAGCAGGCAATTTTCACAATATGTAGACCTCAAAGATAATAAACCAAAGGTAAATGAAGAAGGACGAGAAAGTCTGAGGAATAATAACGCATGGATACAATTTTTGAATGATAAGGGGCAGCAAGTTGCAGCCTATTACACCCCTCAGAAATTGAAAACCGTATATACTCCTGCTGAAATCGTCCAAATGTATAAGTACAAGGAAGTTGATTCTGAGACGACTGTTTTTGTCGGTGAAGCCTCCAATTTCAGCTATTTTATCGGAGTTAAAGATCGAGGAATAGGCCGGTATGTATTGTCCTATAATTATGATAGCCTTTTAAAGTACATCAACATCATCCTTTTACTATTTCTATCCGTCGATATCATGATTGCATTAGTCATTGGTTTCTTATTTGGAAAAAAGTTAACGAGTCCGCTCCACATTTTAATAGAAGGAATACAGCAGCTTCGGGATAGGCGCTTTAAAAAGATGAGCATACCAAAGGGCGTTTATGAAGATGTATTTCGCAATATGAATGAACTATCGGTAAAGTTAGATCAGTATGAAAAAGAACGCAATCAACTCGACAACATGCGTGAAGAATGGATTAGCAACATTTCACATGACATGAAGACACCACTATCTTCCATCCTTGGGTATACGGAATTGATGAGGGAAAGCGCCGTGGATTTAACGCCGCAAGAATTGGATGAGTATATAGCCATTATTAATAGACAGTCCATATATATGAAGGATTTGTTAGATGATCTCAATTTAACGATGCGTTTGCGAAATCAACGACTACCTATACAATTTGAAGAAATTGATATCGTTGGATTCATACGCGAAATGACGATCGAATTGTTAAATGATTCATCATTTGGGGATCGACAGATTGAATTCGAGGCAAATGTCGATAAAGCAATCCATCAAGTGGATAAAAAATTACTGAAACGGGCAATTTTCAATCTAATCTACAATGCGCTCGTACATAATGATGAAAATGTCGTCGTGAAAATCAAAATTGATGCCATTCATCAACAATCAGATACTCATACCCAAATTACCATTGCCGATAATGGCAGCGGCATTCCCGCCAAAGATTTGGCACAAATTTTTGAACGCTACTATCGAGGTACGAGTACCGCCAACACACACGGAACAGGCTTGGGGATGGCCATTGCAAGGGATATTATACACGCTCATAAAAGTAAGCTGGACTTGACTAGCATTGAAAATAAGGGAACGACCATTACGATACTTTTATAAATATTTTTATTACAGAGAAGGGCTGTCCACAACTTACGGACAGCCCTTCTTTCCTATTTAAGCTTTTCTTGGGCCTTCTTTGGGATTTCCTCGAATGTCACTTCATCATAGGAAGATACTTGATCTTCATCCTTCACGTATACCTTCAAATAGGCATCTTTCCGCAGATTTTTTTGTGCCGTGAATTCAAGCGTCTCCGTTTCACCATCAGCATTTGTGGCCTCCAGTTTATATGAATAAGAAGTCATCACCGAACCATCGTCAAGTTTGTGTTCATGCTGTGTTCCATCCTCCGTAATTTGCAAATAATAATTATCGGCATTCATGCGGTTAAAGTCTAGTTTAGTAAGAGCGAAGACTCCTGCCGCTCCCAGTATAAACAAAATTCCAACTATCATAAGAAATTTCTTCATCTCGATCATCCTTCCGTTTTATTATTTTGTGTGATAATACGATTGTAAGAAGCTACCGTTAAGATATAATACAGACCATAGATCACCGTATAGGCAACCATCCAGATCAGCACAGGTTTCGCCAGGTCCATCATCAATAAACTAGAAAATGCTTTTAAAGCGACAACACTGTGGCATAATCCTGCTGCCAAAGGTACGAAGAAAATGACGACCACTTGTGAAGCAATCGATTTTCGCATTTCTTTAGCGCTGACGCCCATCTTGTGAAGCATATTATATTGTGATTTATCTTCCTCTGCTTCAGTCAAAACTTTAAAGTAAATGATGCTTCCTGTCGCAGCTAAAAAGACGAGACCAAGGAAGCTCCCGATAAAGAGCAGGGATCCTACGCTTTCGAGGGCCAGTTGAAAGTCTTGCGGCGCACTGGAAAATTGCCCTTCTTCAGGTATCTCCTTTGCCATTTCCCCGGATAAATCAACGGATGCCTTGTCCATACCAATGACACGATATGTTAGCGACTCCCCATCCTTTTGCAATGCTTCAAATGTATGATTGGATACGACAACCGTGATGCCTGCTGTACCCGCATTTAAAACCGTTTGTGTCTTAACGCCTTGAAATGTGATTGCCGTATTGTTTTTTGTCGTGATCGTCTTTCCCTTATAGTCTGGAGAGAGCCTTTCGTCATATCCTATATCGAGAATGACAGCATGATCCTCCTTCAAACGCAGCACATCCTTGTTTTGCAGGGCCGCTAATTTGTTATATGTTTCTTCGTCGATAACCGTGTAAATTCTCTTGCCTGAACCATCCAAGTCATTTAGCTCTTTCGCATGAAAGGTGACGGACAGTGCTTCGATCACTTCATCATACTTTGTATCCGGTAAAATGGCGCTGACTTCTTCGTCGCTTTTCGCATCCGTTTGCCGATACATGAACGTACTGGGATCAGCAGTCAAAACCTGATCGTTTGTGTTGTAATAAAGACCATAAACTGCACCGCCTGCCGTTACCGTCGTAGCACTTAACACCGCAATGACGGTCAATGTACGTGCATTGCCCCGAATGCGATAGAGCAGTTGGGAAATCGTCATCAAATGCAGACCTTTCCATAGCCATTTTTCATTTTTCTTGATCAGCTCCAACACAAAGCCTGTCACACTATGAAACAACAAAAACGTACCGACAATAACTGTTGTCAAGATGATGAGTGCCGTCATTAAAAAGCCGACTTTCTCCCACACTTTAGAAGTAAATAGATCTTGCATCGCCAACCAATAACCGATGACAATCAGCAGGATTCCAAGAATGGCTACACCCTTCGATGGCTTCGGGACCGCTTCCCCTTTTTTAGAAGCGTGGAATAAATCAATTAGTTTAAATTGATAAATTAAACGATAGCCCTGGAATGATGTCACCAAGAAAATAATAAAAAATACGATCGAGGTGTTCAAAGCTGCAGTTCCGGAAAATGTAAATGGTGCAATGACATCATAGCCCATCAAATATATCAAAATCGTCATGAATCCTTTTGAACATAGGAATCCGAGTAAAATCCCTACAACTAACGAAACCAAGCCTAGCAATAAGTTTTCAAAGAAGAGCATAAAACCAATTTGACGATTACGTACGCCGAGCAATGCATATAATGCGACTTCCTTTTTACGTTTTTTCATAAAAAATGAATTTGAATAGGCAATGAAAATGGCAACGAAGAAAATCAGGATGACTGCCGCTCCACTCATTAATGAATCTAATTTTTGTGATGAAGCCGTTTGTTCTGCAATCGTATCGCTGTATTTCAACGTTACGAATGTAAAATAGATGATGATGCTGAAAACCATGGATGCGATATATAAAAAATATTGGGATAGGTTTCGGACAATATTCTTTCTTGCGAGACTAAATAACGTCATCTACCTCACCTCCAATAGTTGCAAGGACATCCATAATTTCTTGGAAGAAAGCTTTACGCGTTAGGACACCACGGTGAATTTCCTTGGAAAGTGTACCATCCTTGATAAAAATGATGCGATTGCAGAAGCTTGCCGCATATGCATCATGTGTTACCAGCATGATGGTCGAGTGATTATTCTCATTTAGCTCACTTAAGCTTTCCAGTAAATCGGTCGCTGATTTTGAATCGAGTGCCCCTGTTGGTTCATCAGCCAAGATCAGTGCAGGCTCAGTTACAAGCGCCCTTGCTGCGGCTGTCCGCTGTTTTTGTCCACCGGAGATTTGGTACGGATATTTAGCTAATAAATCTTCAATGCCAAATACTTTAGCTATGCGGTTCACCGAGATATCGATTTCTTTTGCTGGCATTTTTGCAATCGCCATTGGCAGCAATATATTTTCCTTCACGGTCAATGAATCGAGCAAATTGTAATCCTGAAAGATGAATCCAAGATTATCACGTCTGAAATCCGTTAAATCGGCCCCCTTCATATCGTGAATGCTTACATCTCTCATATAAATCTTGCCTTCAGTCGGTGAATCGATCGTTGCCAGCATATTAAGCAAAGTCGATTTCCCCGCTCCAGACGGACCCATGATTCCCACGAACTCTCCTTCATGAATGTCAAAAGATATATTCTCCAGCGCCGTGTAAGCAGCACTTGATTTCCCATAAATCTTTTTGATATTTTCCACTTTCAATAATGGTTCCATTTGTTTCACCTCATCATGATTGTTGATATTCATACTATATAAGCTCATTCTTACAGCACATTTATGTCAACCTTACATCAAGCTTACATCCATAAAAAAAAAACGCCTTCCATTGACTGGAAGGCACCTGCTGGAAATTGCACTTACTAATCATGTAAAGGGTTAACTTTGTTTCAATACCTTTCGATCGATTACAAAATTCCCAAACGGGATAAATGAAACGATGAAGATCAGTGCCATTTTTACAAAGGACCACTTTGATTGAAGGCTTACATAAAGAAGTAAAAGACCAAACACGACGAATAAAAATCCATGGATGCTGCCCAAAATGAGTGTCGCTTCACCAATATTCAATATGTACTTAATGGGCATGCCAATAGCCAACAAGAGAACATAAGAAATTCCCTCTATTATTGTAATGAACCTGAACCATCCGAAAGCTGTCGAAAACATTCGCTCATCCCCTCATTCATTGTACAAGTACGGTTGTTATCCAAAATATGTAACCTTATCATATAATATTACTGGGCGAACCTCCAATAACATGTACAAAAAATAAATGCAGGAAAAAGCCCAATCGAGTGATTGGGCCCGTTAAACACAACAACATTATTCAACACTTAACAGTGGGGTGTTTTTCATTGCTCAAGTCCGGAACCAATTCGCTCCCTCATCCATATGCACGAACGGAATATCCGTATCGATTACACCCATGACCCGATCCAGCTCAACAGCTTCTCCCTTTAGCCACTTCGCAAAATCGATTATCGTGGGCTCCTGATTGCCCCCTAAAGCAATCCAAGCCTTCAATTCCTTCGGCAAATAAGCGGAAGTATGAATCGTGCCGGCCCAGCTGCTATATAAATCCGAAAAGACACCTTGGTTGGAATCATTGAACAGGCGATATGCCTCGTAGGCAGACGAAAGGCTCCCTTCTTGCTCTTGAATGATCCCCAACCGGCGTTTTGAATCTATCAGATGGTGACGATTTTCATTTTTCATGATTTCAAAGTGATTCGTGCAGGCACTTGCCGTGCGCACCTCCACATTTCTCGGAGATGTTTCCACAATATATGTACTGCCGCTTCGATCATAGACGACGTACGTGAAAGAATGCCGATGGGGGATTTCCTTCAACATCGCCACCGCTTCCTCTACGTTCGCACAGGCTTCCACAATCAGCCTGCCGATCATGCAACAAATGAAGCCATCTCCAGGATTCTTTCGATTCATGAAGTTATACCCCATCACCAAGCCCTTCTCATTCATCGCATCCATCCTTCCAGTCCCCCGCTGGCTTGGGCCGATGCTTGAATATCCTTGATCGGTTGGCTGGAATAACACATAACGTCCTTCATATGTCTTTGGATGGTAATCATAATTGCGAATCAGATAATCATCACCTGTCATGATCGAGCATCCAGACCGAACATAATCCAAGCGGTACCCTCCAAATTCTTGGAGCACACGCTCAATTGGCCATTTCAGCGCATCCTGCATCCCAAGCAATTCCTCCCACACTCCAGGAGCGAACTGTGTAATCGCCCGCTTGACCTCACCTTCCTCGACCGTAAATCGCGGCTGCCTGATCTTCCACTGATCTTCACGATTCTTTACCGTTAATGAATCCTTAAACTCCTCCCCCTGCATGTATCCAAACTCATAATGTGTTCCCCTAAATTGTATGATATCACTATATATTTGCTTCACGCCTTATCCCTCATTTACAGTAGATGCTATTCAAATTAAGAATACTTGATGTATGGTTGAAAATAAAGAAGATACGCCTTTACATTTATGTAACAACCCACTTTTGGAGCTCTGCGGCTCTGCTTAAAGCCTTACACTATCCATGCCCCGCGCGGAGATTTCATGGAAACTGAAATTCTTATTCTCAATTTATTAATTCTTGCCTATTGTTAAATCGAAGAATTCCATATTAGATCGTGCCCCATCTTACTTTTTGGATTGGCACTCAAAAGAGAACTCATTTGTAAAACGATTGTGGATTTCTAACATCACGTTCCCATTATTTTGATAGCACTGCCTTGTTGCCGACTGTATTTGTTTGCTATTGAAATAACTTGAAGAAATAATTAGAACGGAAGATACAAATAGCGCAGTTGCAAAAACGATTGAAATGCCTTTAAAACGTTTATTTTGTAGCATTTTAAAAAATCCTTTCTTTTTTTGTTCATTTGTATATTTTAACATTATTTAGTGGCATGTTTGACAGCCTAGTCATCAAGTCCAAACAAAAACGTGTTCAATCCGACGTTAATCAAGGCGTGTAACTTAGATTTGTAGTGTTTGTGCTAACAACCTACTGAAGCTATCAGCGGAGAACTGTAATATGAATAGCAATAGATTAATCCATAAATTAATTGTCTTAATAGGAATTGATAAATAAGCTTGCAACCTGGAAAATAGAGATTTCCAGGATTATTTAGATTTCACATTTAGGATATTTAGATTAATTCAGATTGGATATTAAAATGGAATCTGTTCTTTACTACCTAAGGATAGATAGCTTACTCTTCCATATAACGCCTCCCCCCAACCACTTTCATAACTTGTTGCCAAGGGGTGTAGGCGTTATTTCTTTTTGTCTTATTCCTTGACCAATAGGTGCTATTCTAAAATACATTTTTATCTGGATAAAAATGAGAAACTGTTTTAAAATTGGTAAGGGTTTCTAGTAACCTATTCTTTGATGTTTGTTTGTTGGTTTATTTATTCTAGGGGGAAACGTATTGAAAAATCTAAAAGTTCTATTTGTAACAGTTCTATTCTTATCTTTATTTACAGGAATCAAAACGGCTGAAGCAGCAAACGATGTAAAGGTTCACTTCATTAATGTTGGTCAAGGTGATTCCATTCTAATTCAAACTGGGAATGAAAACATTTTAATCGATGGTGGCGGAAAAGGAAAAGGCGATGAAGTTGTTGCCTATCTAAATAAGCAGAAGGTAAAAACCCTTAATGCAGTAGTATCCACTCATCCGGATGCCGATCATGTAGGCGGATTAGCTTATGTGATTAAAACACTCACTGTAAAATCTGTATATGCTCCTAAGGTTTCTCACACTACACAAGCCTATAAAGATTTTTTGACATCAGTTAAGAAGAAGAAGCTTAAAATAAAAACTGCGAAGACTGGGGTAGAAATCATAACGAAAGCAAAAAATACGTCAATGGATTTCATTGCTCCCGTTAAAGATTACGCTAAGTCAGATTTAAATAATTGGAGTGCAGTCCTTTTACTTAAACATGATAAAAAGACATTCCTGTTTACTGGTGATGCTGAGGAAAAATCCGAACAAGATATGCTTGCCAAAAAGCTTGTACCACGTGTAGATGTACTCAAAGTTGGCCATCACGGAGCCAATACATCTTCAACTGCTGCTTTTATTAATAAGGCAAAGCCTAAATACGCTGTAATTAGCGTTGGCAAAAATGGTTATGGGCACCCTACTTCTACAGTGGTCAAAAGATTAAATTCAATTAAAGCCAAAACATACCGTACCGATAAATCAGGTAACATTATCTTTACTTCTACAGGCAAGCAAATTAATGTAAAGACGGTGAAATAAATGCAACAAGGAATCATCGATCGCTTTGAGGGAAAGATTGCTGTCGTTGAAATCGATGGCGGGGAAATGAAGGATATACCTAAGCATTCTCTTCCTAAAGGAGCCAAAATCGGGGATATGTTGATAATTGATAATGACAAAATCACTATTTCCAAAGAAGGCACTGAAAAATTAAGAAAAGAAATTGATGAGCTAATGGATGAACTATTTGAAGATTAACGATACAGCCCCTCTCACTTGAGAAGGGCTTTTCCTTATGGTGGGAATAACAACCAGTACTTTTCACTTAACTTTCTAACAGTTATACAGATACTTGGTTCAATGCGGGTTAACTTTTTATATGCTGGATGTTCAGGTTAATCCAGGAAATTATTCTAGCTAGTTCTTCAAAAACCAAACTTACTATCTCCCTAACATGAGTGAAGGTTATTGGGACAATGCATTTAGGTCTTCATTTGTAAAATTCAGGGCGAAAAATTACCTCTTTGACAAACTCAAGATTTTAAATTCTTCAAACCACTAACTAACGATCATCACTTTCTATAAACTTAAGCAGCCTGCATATTATTTTAGGTTATTATCAGGGGGTCTAAATTAATGCTTTAAGAAGGTGACCTGTGTGGCTGAATTTCCCGATTCTTCGCCATATTGTTCCACTACAAACTTAACATAGTCATCTTTGGAAAGGCCTATAGGTAAACCGTTGATTCTGTCAACTGGAATACGCTTAGGATTGTCAAGGTTTGTATAACCATTATCATACCAAGCAAGGGCAAGAGATTTTAAATCTTTATATCCATAGTAACTGGATTGTACTTCAGCCTCTAC
This sequence comes from Peribacillus simplex, assembly GCF_001542915.1. Lineage (GTDB taxonomy): Bacteria > Bacillota > Bacilli > Bacillales > DSM-1321 > Peribacillus > Peribacillus simplex_B. Next base: position 25,254 of record NZ_LNNH01000039.1, read on the forward strand.
GCTTTGAGCAGAAACCTTTTGATTTGGTAGTTCCCCCCAGATCCCACTTGTCATAATGCCTCCAGCCACTGTGAAAATTGTCAGTCCTGATACTAAAATTTTTAACATTTTAACTCCTCCTTTTTATTGGTACTAATTAATAGACGTTTGAAAGGGGGATAAAGTCTTCAATGAAAAGGAATTATAATACTTTTTCAATAAAACAATACACCACTCGTTTACAGAAATTTTTGCCGATCAACTCTCAGAGACCATACAATCTATTAATTTAAGATGAATAATCTAATTTTCAAGCTCCGAATTCCTTTACTTAATTCACATGCATTTTTTGTCCAATTTCAAAGATATAGTGACTATTAAGCTTGTTCCATTCCTTCATTTGCTTACTTATTACTTGATATTTTCGTGAAAGACGCGATACAGTTTCGCTTTTCACGACGGTGAGATACTTTTTGGTTAGTACCTATTTAAAGGACCATTTGTTAATTTCAATGGCATTGTGAATAAGCTTATGCGATCTTTACTTTGATAAATTTATGAACCACCTTATTGAATTTCAAAGTGCTCTGAATTGGTTGTGTTGATGTAAAAGATAAGTTCCTAATTCTTTTCAGTATTGACGTATACCCACAAAGCTATCAATCTTCGTTTAGGTTTCTACGCTTGTTCAAATATTCAGCAACAAAAGGAAATATAAAAACCCTGACAAGAACTAGCTAATTTCTTGTCAGGGTTAGTAAATATCTTTTCTTGAGGGAGAATTTACTTTTTTCTTATAGTTCATTGATTTGTTCCATTAAACAAGTATAAACATAAGATAAATAAGAAAATTACCCAGTAATAAGAATGTCTAGTTTTTTTGTCTTTTTGTTTTTTTTCTATAATTTGATATAAACAAAACACAATCATTGCACTTATAAAAACACCTTGTAAATAATTCATCATATTAGTTTATCTAACCTTTATTTTAATAGATTATAAGTCTCTTTCATATCTGCCTTAGCTGAATTGCTTGCACTATATATTTTAGTAGCTGCAATACCTGCAGCTATTCATTGAGCTGACGAAGTAAGAATTTGTGATCTTGCACTTGATACATTTTTAGATAACTGTTTAAAGTCGACTACTTTTGCTCCATAACTAACATTTTTCTTTGTTCTTGGTGATCCTTTTCCACCATCTAAAAATGCATTAGTTGGTTCTTTAAATGCATTTAAAGTGTATTTTTTACACCAATAATATGACCATCATCATTATTAATATCAATGGTTTGTGTATTACTATTTTCTAAATTTCTAAATTCTTCAAAAGTTTCATTCAAGAAATCTGCTTGATTGTCTACCGTTGTTTCAGCCAAACTTTTAGGGATAAAGGCTGTACTAAAAAAACTAACTATAATGCCATTACAATTACGCTTATCTTATTTCCATCTCCTCTAATCATGTAGTCGTTTATTACACTACCATATTTTCCAACAACAAGTAATCTTTGGATTAATTATCTATTTATTTAGAAACTTTACTCTTTTTTTGTAAAAATAGTTCCACAAATGGATAAATAATAGAAAAGACCTCACAATTATTAGTGTGTTAATTAGCTAAATTATTAGGTTTGAAGGTCGATCATTTATATGAAGAAGATGAGAAATTATCATATGATTAAGTAAACGGAGGGGAAAGAAACGTTGAGATTTTTAGGATTACTTTGTGTGTTTGCCACAATATTTTTTATTCTTGCCGCAATCATATCAGCTTTTAGAAAAACAGGGAAAGTTAAGAAAATGTTATTGTCATCGGTCGGGTCATTCATTTTACTTTTTGTTGTTGCATTTATCGCAGTAGCCATTGAAGATGCAGAAACTTCAAATGAAACAGAACCTGTAGTTGAAAAAAATTCTATTTCAGCTAATGAGACGATGAAGAGCGAAGAAAGTCAGGAAGAAGATTTGGAGGATGAATGGTTTCCCGAATCGGATTCAACAAGGGAAGAAAAAATCGAAGATACAATTAACAGCATTATAGATAAGAACTATAGCCACACGAATATTAGTGATATGGAAGTTAACGAAAACTTAGGTCTAAATGATGGGAGTAATATAGTTTTACCACATTTGAAATTTGACGCTATGAACAATGAAAAGAGGACTAAGAACTTAATTGAAATGTATAGCGAGGATTTAGCAGCTAATCTCGCCAAAGAGGAAGATATCAGTTAGCTGACGGTTTTCTGGGAAGCACTTATCTTTTAGAAGGCCAAAATATAGCGAAATTTACTTTTACAAGAAAAGGTGAGAATATGATTATTGGCGAAAGCTGGTATGATCCTTCTCTTAGGTAGGTAAGTATGAACATAAATATCAAAGTGGAAGCTTCTCTGTTATAAATTCAGACTATAAAAAGGATCCTGGCTGGACAGCAGCCATTGCCGCATATAAATGGATTGAGCAGATTAAAATGAGCTTTGCTGCGAGTGATGATTTTCGAATGACCAGGTGTTTTATAACGGAGATATTAATATTACGGAGTTAATTAAAAAGGCAAGACCTACAATATAAGAAGCCTTTTCAAACTAATAAATCAAGCCCCTCACACTCTAGAAGAGGCTTGATTTTTTGGTTTTTTTACTATTGTAATTGTACAAGTACCGTTTTTTATTTGGAAATAATTTTCTTCACTCGATTTTTTACGAAAGTATAATGCTGAGCTAACATCAAAACTGTTTGACATTAATAGCTATTCTTTTACCTTTTGTAGTGTTTCTATTGATTTAAAAATATTATTGATATAGTAATATTGTAATGCTATAATTTTACTGTCATTAACCAATTTTTAGATAGGATGGTAAATTGTGAATAAATTAAAACAACTAGGTTTAGCTTCAATGTCTGCGTTGATGCTCTCAACAGTAGCACTTCCAACGTTTGCTAATGCTCAAAACTCAGACGAATATTATTCTGAGGACCTTAACTCTAATCCAGGACTTTTGAATGTTGAAGTTGATGAAGCTATTGAACTAGAATTAAGTCAAGTAGATTACTATGATCTTTTTAACACTGTAAGTAATAATCTTAATATTGCTGACGATCAACAACTATCTGGACAAATAACTACATTTGGTTTAAAAACAATGGCTGCAAAACAAGCAGCAAAACAGATGATTAAAAAGCTTAAGAATGTTGGATCACGTGCGTGGAATGAACAAATCAAAGTATATGTTGATAAATTACCATTAACAAGTAAAGCAAAAAAATCTTTGAACTACTATTTGAGTTACCAAGTTGTAATGGAAGCTTTTGACATATTAGTAGATTTCTCTGGTACTGCTGAAGCAGGGCTATCTAAGGCTTTAAAACAAGTTGGCGTACCAAGTTATTTAGCGGATGTTACATCAAGAGCGATAGTGTTTTTCTTACTCTAAATAAATGGAAGTGATTAAAATATATTTATTTTTTTTGATATTGTTGGTTATTACTGGATTAGTCTCTGTTATTGATATTTTTATGGGATTAAAAGATCTTAATGCTGGAATAAAACTGTTTGTGAATTTGTCTAATATTTTATTTTTTGCTTCATTAATATTTTTTGTAATTAAAAGTGGAAAAACATATAAGCAAAAATAAAAAAGATTAGCAAAACCTGTAGAGGCAATTCTACAGGTTTTTTCTATATTAATAGTTTTTATGCAGCAAATAATTCTGTGAAAAAAGCTTTTCAAGCCTTTTTATCTGCAGTAATCTTTTTAGCTTTCTGAAACTTTTCTAATGCTGTTTCAGTACCCTTTCCAAAAGTGGAATAATATTCCATATAAAGTGTGGCTTGTAAAATCCACGTAAGATTGCCTTTAGCACCCTTTTGAACAGTTACGATAGCCGCCTTAGTCTTAGGTCCCCATTTTCCGTCCACAACCAACTTTTTATTGAATTGCTTATTAAGTTCGGTTTGTAGTGCTTTGTTAAGGGCTGACTTAGTTTTAGGTCCCGGATACCATCCAAAATGAGATTAAATACATACCGGCTATTTAGTGATTTCTGAATGGAAACGATCGTGTTATCACCTTTGCCTTCGGAAGGATTCTTACTTACCTCATGAGCTACTTCTTTTTTAGGCAGCTCAGTAACAACTTCTGAACCTGACTTAAATTTCAAGGTTAGATTCGGTCTTTTGCCGGCCTACAGCTGGGTAAAGGAAAAGCAACCTGTCATTTCTAAGTGTGGGTAATCCTTAAAGCCTATCCAATCTCCTCCCCATTTAAACCCAAGTTCTTTTCCAATGGCAGCTACACGTCTCCATTTTGCATTTACCGTCCACAAGGCTGTTTTTCCATCATCACTAACAAGGAAATAATCAATGGCGTATCCATAATTGTGAATAGATTGTCCAGGTTTCGCTTGCGTCACTTTTGACTTAGCTATTACCCTTGTAGCTATAAAGACGGCTTTGAGCGTATAGTGCAGCCTGTTCTTCCATTGAGCGATAACCTGAACTTATTTGGACGTAAATTCCTTCCTTATACGATCGTTTTATCATTTCCAATGCCGAGCCCTTCACAATAAAATTAATCCCTACACCCATTTTTCTAGCTGATCTATCCAGCAAAGTTTGTAAAGATACAGTCATTTTCTAACATCCCCCTTTTATACAAGATAAAAAGCCACCCGATAGGCAGCTCATTTTAATCCTTGTTTTTTCAAAACTCCTTCTTGTTTCTTCGCTTTCTCGGTTAGGAGATATTGATTCTTATACACACCGTATAGAGCAAACATAAGAGGCACTATGGCTGTAAGGAAATTAATAAATGAATTGATAGTATTTTCAATGAACCATTCCACCTGAAAGCCGAGTGATTGAAAAAATAAAAGCAGTGCACCCAGTGCACCGCCTATCATCGCTATATATTGTTTTGTTTTATCCAATTTAGACCTCTCCTTTATTTTCAATTTTATCGATGCGCTTATGCGCCTGCTTGGTATTATCATCAATTCGAACGACTTGTTCTGACAATGTGTTCCATCGTTTCTCACTCGCTTTAAAATCAATTCGCATTAAATCAACGGATTGACAAATATTTTCTAACTTGGTTTTGATAATGGCCGATTCAGTCGCATCATTTTTTACACTTATCCCGATTTCGATGAAACGTAAAAAAACCGATGACCAATCCGGCCACAGTACAAAAAAGCCCTATGCATGTAATTAGATACCCCATATCTATTTCCAAAAATGCCCCCCTCCTAACCGGCTTGTGGCTGCAATCGATCAATTAACTTGGTCCTCACCACTTCCGTTAAAGTTGGCAGAGCTTCGTTTTGTTCATACTCCTCAGCATTAAGAGGAATATACCCATTGAGAGTAATGGTACCCTCCGGATCTTGACTTTGGAACTGCACATGGACCGTAGAAACTACACTTCCATCGATTAAAAACATTTCTTGTGTCTACTGGAAAACACAAAAAAAGCACAGCGTGTATAAATAGTGTTGGACCACTATTTATACCGTCCGCCTACTTACGATAGGCAAACACTTGCTGTACCCTTAGATGTAGTTTATTACATCATGGGTTTCTTAGCAACGGTTTGCTCACCCAGGGCCGTTGCTTTTTGTTGTCTAAGGAGACTGCAAAATGAAGAAACGTATCGACGTAATATCAAATGAAGAATCATATAACAACCTATCTTCTTTCACAGTTATTGAAGAATTAAATAAAACGGTACGAGTTTACAGGGACGTCATTCGTCTGGACATTAAACGTTCAGATGTACAATCCAGACTAATTGCATTGTTGGAGCTCTTGAAGCGTCATAGCTGTAAGCAACTTGGTGTGAGCTATATGTGTAAGAATACAATTGCAGATAAGCTTGAAGTATCTTATAAAACTGTTCAACGATTAATGAAGAAACTCGAAGTCCTCGGGATGATCTGCCAAGTACCTATGAAGAGGAAAAAGGATATGATGCAAACAGCTAATGCTATTATCATTCAGCCTGTAAATGATGAAATGACCGGCAAGACCCCTGTGAAAATGACCAAGAAGTGTCCGGCCATTAAAACAACTACATCTTTCTTAAAACAAAATATTAAAAACAATAAACGTAAAGCCGTTGTGGATAATTCTCTAGCAAAATCTTTAAACCAAGCAAATTTTGTAGCCCATTGGGTTCCGGGTGTATTTAGTAATCTAGTAGGTTCTTTCTACGAGAAAGCTGAAACTATACAAGAGTTCTGGAAGGTAATTAAGCAGTGTAATAGAGTGGTTGATTATTCTACTAACAAAAGAGCATTCACAAGGGGACAGGAAATAGAAATCGGCACCAAAGCGTTCAAGGAATTTGTTATGAAGGTGAAAAGTAGAGTGAATATGCGTAAAGGGCAATTTGCTTATTTCAACGGCATTGTGAACAAGCAAAATCACTCAAGTTTAGGAATATAAAAACCCTGACAAGAACTAGCTAATTTCTTGTCAGGGTTAGTAAATATCTTTTCTTGAGGGAGAATTTACTTTTATCTTATAGTTCATTGATTTGTTCCATTAAACAGGTATACCCATAAGATAAATAAGAAAATTACCCAGTAATAAGAATGTCTAGTTTTTTTGTCTTTTTGTTTTTTTTCTATAATTTGATATAAACAAAACACAATCATTGCACTTATAAAAACACCTTGTAAATAATTCATCATATTAGTTTATCTATCCTTTATTTTAATAGATTATAAGCCTCTTTCATATCTGCCTTAGCCGAATTACTTGCACTATATATTTGATATGCTGCCAAGCCTGCAGTACCTGTTGCGCCAATTAAACCAACAACTGTCCACCAATAAAGGGCACCAATACCCGCAGAAATCATGGCAGCTGACGATTCAAGAATAGTAGATTTTGCACTTGATACATTTTTAGATAACTGTTTAAAGTCGACTACTTTTGCTCCATAACTAACATTTTTTTGTTCTTGGTGATCCTTTTCCACCATCTAAAAATGCATTAGTTGGTTCTTTATATGCCTTTAAAGTGTATTTTTCACACCAATATATGACCATCATCATTTTTAATATCAATGGTTTGTGTATTACTATTTTCTAAATTTCTAAATTCTTCAATAGTTTCATTCAAGAAATCTGCTTGATTGTCTACCGTTGTTTCAGCCAAACTTTTGGGGATAAAGGCTGTACTAAAAAACACTAACTATTAATGCCATTACAATTACTCTTATCTTATTTCCATCTCCTCTAATCATGTAGTCGTTTATTAAACTATCATATTTTTCAACAATATGTAATATTTGGATTGATTATCTATTTATTCAAAAAAAGTTGATCCTTCTCTAAGGTAGATAAGTATGGACATACATATCAAAGTTTACTTACATTCAAATGATACGAAGTTTTCACAAAGTGAAAGCTTTCCTGTGCCCCTTAAATTCGCCAAACCACTCACCACCATGATCTCCCTTCATAATCTGTAACTAGGCACATTTATGAGGGGGACGAATCATGGGACTGGAGTTGACAGCACTACACTGGATTTATGTTGTATTCATTGCATTGATCATTGGATTTATGGTAAAGCGTCGGGATACGACCCTCATTTGCATCATTGGAATTTTTCTATTGGCGTTGGTGGCTACAGGCAGTTTAGCTTCGTCGATAAGCGGGATATTCAACAGCTTCATTTTCGCCATCACGGAATTAATGTCGACGATATTGATCATCTCCATCATTGTCGCCATGAGCACGGTGTTGACCAAGTCTGGAATCAACGATGTCATGATTGCTCCTTTTGCTAAATTCATTAAAAATCCTGCACTTGCCTTTTGGATAATCGGAATCATCATGATGATCATATCGTGGTTTTTTTGGCCTTCACCGGCGGTTGCCTTACTTGGTGCGGTTCTGCTTCCCGTAGCGTTACGGGCAGGTTTGCCGGCGCTCGGCGTGGCGATGGCCATGAACCTATTTGGCCACGGTATCGCGCTATCAGGGGATTTCATCATTCAAGCGGCACCCAAACTGACGGCAGACGCGGCTTCAATTCCAGTCGGTGATGTCATCGCCGCCAGCATTCCCCTTGTGATTACGATGGGGGTTGTCACCACCCTCTCCGCTTTCATCCTCTTGAAGCGGGATATGAAGCTTGGAAGAATCAAAGCAGATGATAATGCGGGCATCGTCCAGGATCAAGCAGGAAGTGAAGAACTGCTCACTCTGGCACAAAAGAAGTTTTTTGCCATATTCATTCCGCTTGCATTTCTGCTCGATGTGGTGGCGTTGTCTATCTTGAAGCTGCAGGGCGGAGATGCGACGGCGTTGGTGGGCGGTACGGCGGTTTTCATTTTACTGATTTTATCTCTTGTGGCACATAAACAACAGGGCCTTGAAAAATCGACGGCCTATTTGATTCAAGGCTTTCAATTTGGCTTTAAGGTATTCGGACCGGTCATTCCAATCGCTGCATTCTTCTATTTAGGTGATTCCGGCTTCAATCAAATCATCGGAGATCATTTACCAAAAACGTCGCTCGGCATCGTCAATGACCTCGGTGCCGCCTTAGCGGCCTCTGTTCCTTTGACGAAGGAGATCGCTGCCGTAACATTAACAGGCATCGGTGCCATCACTGGCCTTGACGGGTCGGGATTCTCAGGCATTTCCTTGGCCGGGTCGGTTGCCAAACTATTTGGCACGGCCATCGGCAGCGGAACCGCTACCTTGACTGCACTGGGGCAAATCACTGCGATTTGGGTTGGCGGAGGCACCTTGATTCCCTGGGCACTGATTCCAGCCGCGGCAATGTGTAATGTCAGCCCCTTCGAGCTGGCGCGCCGGAATTTACTGCCGGTGGCAATCGGCCTTGCAGTCACAACCATCGTCGCGATGTTTCTTATTTAATTGATGTATGCCAGATTTGTGTGAGGTTTGAAACACGGAACAACCTCTTGATTTCCATATCATATTTAAAAAAGGACTGAATAAAATAATCAGTCCTTTTTTAATTCAATCGTCAATATAACTATGGATTTCGGCGATATTTTTTCCCTCATCCCTATCTTGCTGGACTCACATTGCCGCTAACCGGACTTACATCAAGTATGATTCTACAGCCGAGGAGATTAGTGCCCTGACTATTGTTATATCCTAAAAAAAGCAGGTAAACTCGATCATTACCGAGTTTACCTGCCATCAGGGATGCGGTTTCTACTGTCGTTCAGCCGTTAACCTGCTTTAACATCCGTTTCTTCAGTTGTTTGAGTATCCACTGGGACACGCTTGCCCATTCCAAAAGCGTAAAAACTAATGACTACGATGGCTAAAAAGACCATTCCGGCAATGAGTGAAATACGCGTTTCATCATTGAACCACATGCCGACCAATACCATAATTAAGTAGGCGATGGTCAAGTAGTTTGTTACAGGTGCAAAAGGCATTTTGAATGGGTGATTGACCATTTCAGCTCTTTTGATTTTTCTGAATTTAATTTGGCTTATCAGGATGACAAACCACGGAATCATTCCAGGCAGTACACTTGCGCTGTATACATACACAAATAGGTTTTTTGGAGCAATATAACTTAATACGACTCCAATGGCCAATCCGATGATTACACCGAACGTACCGAATAAAGGAACACCGCTTTTCGATACTTTTGCAAAGGATTTAGGTGCTTGTCCATTCATTCCTAATGTATAAAGCATCCGTCCTGCACTGTAAATGCCGCTGTTGCAGCCGGACATGGCTGCTGTGATGACGACAAAATTGATGATGCCAGCTGCTGCCGTGATACCGACTTTAGCAAAGGTGGCCACGAATGGGCTTCCAATTGCAGTTAGTTGGTCCCAAGGGTAAACGGTTACAATAACGAAAATGGCACCTATATAGAAGATTAGAATACGCCAAATTGTACTTTGGATCGCTTTGGTGATCGTTTTTTGCGGATCCTTCGCTTCGCCAGCTGTAATCCCGATCAGTTCCACGCCTTGATAGGCAGCCACAACAAGTGATAGTGCAAAGAAGAAGCCTTTCCAACCGCCTGTAAACCACCCACCGTGTTCCCAAAGATTTGATAGTCCAATTGCGTCTCCGCCGTTACCTAAGCCGAAGAAGATAAGTCCAAATCCTGCAACGATCATCAAGACGATCGTTACGATTTTAACCAATGAAAACCAGAATTCGATTTCACCGAAAGATTTAACGGAAATCAAGTTCGCCGCCCCTAGGATCACCATTGCAATCAAGCCTGGTATCCATGGAGGAAGGTGAGGGAACCAATATTGCATGTACGTCCCGACTGCGATGATCTCGGCCATCCCGACAACAACCCATTGGAACCAGTTACTCCATGCAGTCATATATCCTGCCAATGGATGGATATATTTATAACCAAATGTCGCAAATGAGCCTGTACTTGGCTCTAAATATAGCATTTCCCCCATCGCACGCATGATCAAGAAGATGAATAAACCTGAGATTGCATAAGCTAACATGACAGACGGGCCTGTCCATTTGATTGCGCTGGCCGAACCCATGAATAAACCAACACCAATTGTCCCGCCCAAAGCGATCATCTGAATATGACGGCCTTTCAAGTCCCTATTCAAATCTTTGTTTGCCATTCCATTTCCCCCTACACTGCTAATCAGTCAATTTTGCTGCATACTCCCAATGAAAACATATCGTACCGAAGTGATGAGCAGGCGTCTTCACACGCTTCAAAATCATTTCACACTTCAAATTCAAGCGTTCCTGATAGTTTGAAAGATTCATACGAATTTTCACATTTATCAGCTTACAACGTGAATCACTCGGAAAGCGCTTACTTTTACATGATTCCGAAAGTGTATCATTCAACCGCTAAAAAAATCACGACCTTAATAAAATAACCTGAATAAAAGAGTCTTGCAACTCTTTTATTCAGATACGGTCCGTTATGCGGTCACTAAAAATGATTTCAATCCAAGCTTAACCAACATATCCTTCGTCATTTTCTCCAGATCGTATTCCGCTTTGAATCCCCACTCTTCCTTCGCACAAGTCGAGTCGATTCTATTCGGCCAGCTGTCGGCAATGGATTGTCTTGCGGGATCGACCTCATAGTTCATGACAAAGTCAGGAATATGCTTTTTAATCTCGGCAGCAATTTGTTCCGGGTCAAAGCTCATGGCCGATACATTGAAGGAATTCCGATGCTTCAGCTTGGATGCATCCGCCTCCATTAATGCCATGATGGCAGCCAAGGCGTCAGGCATATACATCATATCCATATACGTTCCTTTTGCGATGTAGGAAGTGTATTTCCTGTTTTTAATCGCTTCATAGTAAATTTCAACCGCATAGTCGGTGGTCCCACCGCCAGGAGGCGTGACATACGAAATCAGCCCCGGGAAACGAAGACCTCTCGTATCAACGCCAAATTTATGATGGTAATAATCACATAGCAACTCTCCCGATACTTTGTTCACTCCATACATCGTATTTGGACGTTGTATCGTGTCTTGCGGTGTGCAATCTTTAGGTGTGGTTGGACCGAACGCTCCGATCGAGCTTGGAGTAAATAATCGGCAATTGAGCTCCCGTGCCGCTTCCAACGCATTCACCAATCCACCCATGTTCAAATTCCAGGCTAACAGCGGCTTCTTCTCAGCTGTTGCAGACAATAAAGCAGCTAAATGAATGATGGTGTCCACTTCATGCTTCTTGGCAATGTTGAACATCTCTTTTTCATCGGTAACATCCAAAATTTCAAATGGACCCGATTGGACGACGGAGCTCTCCGTCTTTCGGATATCCGTTGCCACGACATTGTCGGCTCCGTAAATCTCTCTCATTTTCAGCGTCAGTTCTGAACCAATTTGACCTAAAGCTCCTGTGACTAAGACCTTTTTCATTAAAAATCCCTCCCCAATGTATTCCCAGCAAGCAAATTAATCCGTTAGATGATTGACATCTCTTTTCCCACTTTTTCATAAATCGCTATCGCACGATCGAGCATCTCTTTTGTATGGGCAGCAGTCGGCATATTCCTTACTCTTCCTGTTCCCCTTGGTACGGTAGGGAATACGATGGACTTGGCATACACACCTTCTTCATTCAGCCGCTTGCTGAATTGCTGTGTTTTTGCTTCATCGCCAATGATGCAAGGCGTGATCGGTGTTTCGCTATCGCCGATATCAAACCCTAATTCCTTTAGACCTTTTTTCAAGTAAGCGCTATTTTCCCACAGCTTATTTTGAAGTTCCGAGCTGTTCATCAAAATATCGATCGCTTCTATGCTCGAAGCAACTGCCCCAGGTGTGACAGCCGTTGAAAATAAAAATGGCCGGCTTCTAACCTTCAACCAGTCAATCAAATCCTTCTTCCCCGCTACATAGCCTCCAACAACGCCAATCGCTTTGGATAATGTGCCAATTTGGAAATCGACTTTGTCCGATAAGCCAAAATGTTTTACCGTCCCTGCACCATTTCCCAATACACCAGAACCATGCGCATCATCCACATACGTAATTAAGTCAAATTCTTCGGCAATCTCCACGATTTCAGGAAGCTTGGCAATATCCCCGTCCATGGAGAACACTCCATCGGTAATGACCATGACCTTGTTATACAATCCCGACTCTTTTGCTTGACGTGCCTTTGATCGTAAATCCTCCATATCCGAATGGATGAAGGGAATGATTTTTGCTTTGGACAAACGGCATCCATCAATGATTGAAGCGTGATTCAGTTCATCTGAAAGGATGGCATCATTCTTATCCATCACTCCTGAAATCGCTGCCATATTACAATTAAATCCAGATTGATAAGCAATGGCTGCTTCCGTATGCTTAAATTCCGCCAGCTTTTCTTCCAATTTCACATGGATATCCAACGTACCATTGATCGTACGAACCGCCCCGGCCCCGACACCATATTTCTTCGTCGCTTCGATGCAAGCAACAATCAATCGTTGATCCGTGGCTAAACCTAAATAGTTATTGGATGATAAATTGATCAGCTCTCTGCCAGCAATCTTGATCACCGGCCCGTTTGGACCTTCTACTGGATCAATAACGTTGTACAGACCTTTATCTTTTAAATCGTTCAAATTATCTGTTAAAAATTGATTTAATGATTCACTAGTCATTACATATACCCCCTCATTATTGGTTGGAACAAATGCGGATTTTTTTATGATTTACTCCTATTCTAAAAACAAACCTTTAAGAATATAGAATTTTACTATTTTTAAGAAAATACATGTGTCCTTCCCAAAAATACAGATAGGTTCAACATGAATCCTTTTGTATTAGTGGTTATACCCATCATAATAATAGATAATTTTATCGTTGTCCATATTGTGCGGACAAAAAAATACGAATTTAATATTTTTGCAATAAAGAAAGCATAAAAATCTTTTGAAGTCGCAAGAATACCTGATTGATTCCCATCATGGATTTTATAGCGTTACCTATGTTAAATGACTCAACTGCCTGACATCCCCCACCCCGGACGTATGTAAACGTTGACAACACTTTTATATGCAGGTATTATTTTCTGTACAAGTTAATGATGGTGGAGATCTGGAGACCCATGCTTTAATAGGACCTGTCAATATGAAGGTACGCTATTTTGGTATGGGTTTTTTTGTTTTATCGCCGTTTCTTAACCACGTTCATAACTTAAATTCATTAAGGAGGATTGAAATGTTCAAAATGTTTAAGCCTGCCCCACCAGTTCAAAGATTACCTGAGGAAAAAATTGACTCTGAATATAAAAAACTCAGGTTACAAGTTTTCATCGGGATCTTCATTGGTTATGCAGCGTATTATTTAATTCGGAAAAACTTTTCCATGGCCATGCCCTATTTAAAGGAAGAAGGATTTACAACTGGACAGCTGGGACTAGCGTTGTCTGCCATTTCCATTTCATACGGGATAAGTAAGTTTGTAATGGGAACCGTCTCAGATCGAAGTAATGCAAGGTATTTCTTGCCAGCAGGCTTGATTCTAGCCGGAATCGTAAGTCTCCTTATGGGATTCGTCCCTTTCTTTACATCATCGGTTGCAATCATGTTCATCATGTTATTCATTAATGGATGGTTTCAAGGAATGGGATGGCCCCCATCTGGCCGAGTACTTGTTCACTGGTATAGTGTAAGTGAAAGAGGGGGAAAAACAGCAATATGGAATGTTGCCCATAACGTGGGCGGCGGCTTAATGGCACCATTGGCCATTGCAGGTGTCTCCATCTTTGCTACATCAATGGGCTCTTCCTATGCTGGCTATGAAGGAATTTTTATACTCCCTGCATTAGTAGCTATTGTAATTGCATTCATTTCATTTCTCTTAATACGTGATACACCCCAATCAGTTGGTTTACCACCTATTGAAGAATATCGCAATGATTATCCTAATAAAACGAAAAAGTTGTTTGAAACGGAATTGACAACAAAAGAGATTCTATTCAAATATGTATTGAATAACAAATGGGTCTGGGCAATCGCCATTGCAAATATCTTTGTATATTTCGTCCGTTATGGTGTACTTGATTGGGCACCGACCTATTTGAGCGAAGAAAAAGGCTTTAATATGGATAAATCGAGTATGGCTTATTTCTTGTACGAATGGGCTGGCATCCCCGGAACTTTATTATGCGGATATATATCGGATAAGGTTTTTAAAGGTCGTCGTGGACCGGCGGGGGTTGTCTTTATGCTGGGAGTATTAATCGCTGTCCTGGTTTACTGGTTTAATCCCGCAGGAAACCCAATGGTCGATATCATTTCCTTGATTGCGATTGGCTTCTTAATTTATGGACCGGTCATGTTAATAGGTCTACAAGCACTTGATCTAGTTCCTAAAAAAGCTGCCGGTACAGCCGCAGGATTGACTGGCTTGTTTGGATATTTAGGTGGGTCTGTGGCAGCGAATGCCATGATGGGATATGTAGTGGACTTTGCAGGTTGGAACGCAGGCTTTACATTAATCACAATTTCTTGTGTTCTTGCAGTAGTCGTATTTGCGATTACATGGAATGTTCGCGGACAGGAAGTAGTAAAAGGGTAAGGTAAGGCTATGCTGTCAGGTACGATAGCCCTATCCATCCCCGTTACCATGATGGGATGACAGTAAGAACGTCATTGGAAGCACCGGCGCAAGCCAGACAAAAAGGCTTCGGAATGATTTCATTCCGAAGCCTTTTTTGATTTTTCATTACGTTTAAAGCAGGGATGATGCCTTGCGTAAAAATGGAAGTTTGTTAAAGTTTTAAGGCTAGTGGAGGGGAATTTAACGGTTGAATTTCGCAAAAAGCAGTAGACATCCTCAATGACTATCGAGTTTGCCTACAGCCTGAAATTCCCGTTACTGCGAGAATTCAATCAATTTTCCCCAATGTCTCCTTGATGCTGCCGTAAACTTCAAACCAAAGGTTCCTATCCTCGGAAAACGCCTTCGTGATCTTTTTAAAGACTTCTTTTTGCTCGACCTCAAATCGTTCATCATCCTTGGCTGGCAATACGGAACGCAGCTCCATGACATAGTCCTGCACTTTAGGTGCACGAGGTCCCCATACAGCTCTTTCCTCGCCATGCTTATCGATGAATATAAAGATGGGAATGGAACGCGCTGTGCCATTCGTTAAGTATTGATCCATCAGTTCAAGATTTTCATCTCGTAGAACCATGCGCGTTTCGATATTTGCAGCTTCAGCAATATTCAACAGGATCGGTATATTCATCATCGCGTCTCCGCACCAGTCTTCAGTAAGGACAATGGCCCGAAGATCTTTCGCTTTCCATTCATCAAAAAGATCCTGATCTTCCGCAGAAATGGCAAAGTTCTCAAGGATCGACTGCAAGCTTTCTTTATGGACCTTCATGGAAGATACAAATTCTTCTGCTGGGATTCCCTTCTCAAACCATTCATTCAATGTCGTCATCTTATTGCTCCTATCTTTTTTAAGTTAAAAGTACCATAAATCACGCACAATTTCATTGTTTACACCTTGATAACCTATCCAAGTGAAAGAGGGATGATTTCAAATTGGTAAATGAATACCATGTTTTCTTTCCCGTGTAAAGGGAACGTAATATAAATCAATAGCTTGCTATCTAAGTATTTACTATTCATTTAAAAAAGGGTTTTCCAATTTAGGAGTTGAAATTCGTGGAAGGTATTCTCTTGGCACTTCTCCCCGCTTTGACATGGGGCAGTTTGGTGCTTGTTTCCGAAAAACTTGGAGGCAGTTCTTATAATCAAACACTCGGCATTACAGTCGGTTCATTACTGTTCGCCATCGTGATGTCCTTCATCAATCCCCCGGAATGGAGCAGTCTGGTGTGGATCGTCGGCATCATATCCGGAATAGGGTGGGCGTTCGGTCAGTTATTTCAGTTTAATAGTGTCAAAGAAATTGGGGTTTCTAAAACCGTTCCCATTTCGACGGGGCTGCAAATTTTAGGAAATACATTTTTCGCCGTGATCATTTTCAGGGAATGGAATGACAAACTTACAATCATCATCGGCATCATTGCCATCATCTGCTTGATTACCGGTGTCTTGCTGACAAGTTATGGTGACGGTGCTGAAAAAAAACAAGGAAGCATGAAAAAAGGGCTATTTTATCTTGCCATTTCAACGGCTGGTTATGTTACATATGTCATTGTGGTCAGGTGGAATGAAGTGGACGGATGGTCTGCGATCCTGCCGCAAGCAATCGGCATGTTCCTAGCTGCCCTGCTGCTTTCCCTCAAGCATAAACCGTTCAATAAATATGCCGGAAGAAATATCCTGACAGGACTGATGTGGGCAGTCGGTAACATCGGCCTTCTGCTGGCTAATCCAAAGGTTGGTGTCGCCATTGCCTTCTCCTTTTCCCAAATGGGAATCGTCATTTCCACTTTAGGCGGCATCTTTCTCTTAGGAGAGAAAAAATCGAAAAAGCAAATGACCTTCGTCATCATTGGATGTGTACTCGTCATTGCTGGCGGCGTCATGATCGGCTTTACAAAAGAATGATTCAAGGAGTGATTTATCATGTATAAAGATTTAGAGAAAAAAGTCGTCGTCATCACCGGGGCGGCAAAAGGGCTAGGAAAAGCCATGGCCGAGAGGTTCGGTAAGGAAAAGGCACATGTAGTCTTGAACTATCACACTGAAAATGACGATCATAAGGATATCATCCAAACGATCGAAGCAGCGGGCGGCAAAGCGGCAGCGATCCAAGGCGACGTTTCGAAGGAAGCGGATGTTAAGGAACTGCTTTCATTTGCGGTCGATACGTTCGGGACAATCGACATCATGATCAACAATGCCGGTATTGAAAATGAAGTGCCAAGTGAAAAATTGACACTTGAAGATTGGCAAAAGGTCATTGATGTAAATCTAACCGGGATGTTCCTGGCAAGCAGGGAAGCGATCAGCTATATGCTGGATCATGACATTAAAGGGAATATCATTAACATGTCCTCCGTTCATGATCGGATCCCTTGGCCTCATTTTGTCCACTATGCAGCAAGTAAAGGCGGAGTGAAGATGATGACGGAAACCCTTGCACTTGAATACGCCCCTAAAGGGATTCGCATCAATAACATATCCCCTGGCGCCATCGATACACCCATCAATGCCGAGAAGTTCAATGATCCAAAAGCTAAACAAGAGGTCATCGACTTAATTCCAATGGGATATATCGGAAAACCGGAACAGATTGCCGCTTGTGCTGCTTGGCTAGCCTCAGCTGAATCAAGCTACGTAACGGGCATGACCTTATACGCTGATGGCGGAATGACCAAATATCCCGGATTCCAAGCAGGAAAAGGGTAATCGTTTTAAAAATGATGCAGCTGCTGAAATGTCCCTTCTCATTCTAGTAAAAGTTATGTATGCCAATAAGAAGAAAGAATGTCAGAGACAGGGGTCCTCCTTGTCTCTCATTTCTTTGCCCTCACCTTATAGAATCTTCAATCCAACATACAAAGCCTTTCCCCAAATGTGCTCGGCAAATCCTGCCTTCACCACTCTCCATGTTTACACAATAAATCCTTGGCACTTTCAGATAAAAAATAGGCGGCTTTCATTATCGCTTTTTCATCAACCGTAAAGGCTGGGTGATGCCAGTCTTCGTTTCCGTTCGTACCAAAAAAGGCAAAAGTACCGGGAATATGTTGAAGATAGTAAGCGAAATCCTCCCCAGCCATTGAAGGTTCTGGATCGATTACACCTAATGATTGCCCCAAAGCGGAACTGCGTGCCATCTCTGTAATAGCTGGATGGTTATGAAGCGCAGGTGGCCCTGGAAACCAGTCAATCACAGCCTCCTGTGAAAAAGCGGCCGCGATATTATTTACGATCGAATGAAATTTCTGCTTTACTTCCTCCCGTATTGCCGACTCAAAAGTCCGGATCGTTCCTTCAAGTGTGACCTCACCCGGAATTACATTCCATGTGCTTCCACCTGTTATCCTCGTCACGCTCACCACCGCACTTTCCAGCGGAGATACATTTCTGCTGACGATAGTTTGCAGGGCGGTAATAAGCTGGGCTCCCGCTGCTATCGGATCATTTCCACTTTGAGGGATCGCCGCATGACTGCCCTTGCCTTGAAGCACAATTTGAAAACGGTCCACTGCCGCCATTAGCGCTCCTTCTTTTATCCCTATGGTCCCGACAGGTAAATCCGGTTTATTATGCAGTCCGATTATGGCCGCGACATTGTCGATTTGGCCGTCTTTTATCACGTAAGCAGCACCGCCGCCCAACTCTTCTGCTGGTTGAAAAAGCAAGCGCACGGTTCCGCTCAGCTCCGGTTGATATTCTTTCAACAGGTAAGCAGCGCCAATGACAGCTGCGGTATGGAAGTCGTGCCCGCAGGCATGCATCACTCCTTTTACTTTTGAAGCAAATGGAAGACCGGTTTGCTCCTCGATCGGGAGCGCATCGATATCCGCCCTTATCGCTATCGTCGGTCCGGGTTTCCCACCCTTTATATCTGCGAAAACACCTGTTTTCAATCCTGTCTGCCGGATTTCTATAGCCTCTTCCCCAAGCCACTTTCGAATCGACTTTGTCGTTTCGAATTCTTCATTCGATAACTCGGGATGTTGATGTAAATGACGCCGTATCGCTATTAAACGGCTTTCCAACTCTCGCCCCATACAGACGCCTCCTTCCTTTTATAAATCCAAGCGATAGCATTTCACTAAAATATCATGATTTTGGAATTCCTTCGTTTCATCCCGTTTAAAGCCAAACCATTCATATAATTTAATGGCTTTATGCATCTTGTCGGTAGAATGCAGGTACAAACTGGACGCCCCTTGCGATTTTGCATACTGTACACTAGCTTTTAATAATTCCTGTGCGATACCGCGCCCTCTTGATTGGGGATGAACGGCCAGCAACCGAATGATTGGTGAAGAAATTCCAAGTTCAGGCTTTTCATATGCCTTTTCAGATGATTGAAAAAGCTGTAATGTACCAAGGATATCCTGTTGGCACTTTGCAACCAATACCTTATCAACAAGTGGATTATCCACGGAGGATTGAATATTCTTCAAATATCCATCCCAAGCCTCCGGGTTCGAATATTCAAATTCATACTGCTGATAACTTTCAACCAATAAGCGGCGGACCTTCTCTTTGTCTTCTTCAATTAATTCATTGACTACAATTGGATTAGTCATCTCCCCTTGGCCCCTTCCTTCAATTAGCTTTTTCTTCTAAATACGGTATAGGAATATCCCTTGATATCCTGTTTAAAAATTGTCGTGTTCGTTCTTCTTTGGGAGCATTGAAAATTTCAAGCGGAGAGCCTTCTTCCACGATGATCCCGCCGTCCATGAAGAGAACTCGATCGGATACCTCTTTGGCAAAACTCATTTCATGGGTTACAATCACCATCGTGATGCCTTCCTGGGCAATGGTTTTTATCACCGATAGAACCTCTCCGACGAGTTCAGGGTCAAGTGCCGATGTTGGCTCATCAAATAGGATGACTTCCGGATTTAAAGCAAGGGCCCTGGCAATGCCCACACGTTGCTGTTGGCCGCCTGACAATTGCGAAGGGAAATCGTTATGCTTATCTCCCAACCCTACTTTCTCCAATAAAAGCTCGCTTTCTCGTTTCGCATCCGCCTTCTTATATTTTTTTGTAACAATTAATCCTTCCATCACGTTTTCCAAAACGGTTTTATGAGCAAATAAATTATAATGCTGAAAAACCATCGCCGATTGTCTCCTCAGGGACAAGATTTCCCTTTTGGTCGCCTTCGTGGACTTCACCTGTATATTTCCCACTTGAACAATGCCCTCATCTGGTTTATCCAGAAAGTTCAAGCACCTAAGCAAGGTCGTTTTTCCAGATCCGCTAGGTCCAAGGATGGTCACTACTTCACCCTTGCCTACCTTCAAATTGATTCCTTTTAAGACGGGCTGCCGGTTAAATGATTTTTTTATATCTTTTAAATAAATCATTGTACTCCTCCTCGATTATAGGCAGTGGCTTTTTTCTCGATGAAAAACGAAAGTCCCTCCGCAATGATTGTGAGACCCCAGTAAATCAAACCAGCGGCGATGAAAGACTCCAAAAATTTCAGATTGGTGGATGCAACTATATTGGCTGCACCTGTCATTTCCTTTTGGGAGACAATGAAAGCGATCGATGACGTATGCAGGAATCCAATGAAAATATTCGTGAAATTCGGAATGGATTGGGCCATTGCCTGAGGCAAAACGATGCGTGTCATCGCTTGAAAGGTATTCATGCCTATGGAATAAGCTGCCTCCATTTGTCCAGTGGAGACACTGATGATTCCGGACCTGAATATTTCCGATAAATAAGCACCCGCACTCAACGATAGGGCGGTCAGGACGAATAAACTGATTGGGATGGAATTAGATTGAATGCCCCAATCGAATTTCGCGGAAATTAGATCGATCAATAGCGGAAAACCGAAATAAATGAGCATGATGTGCATGATGATCGGCGTTCCTCTAAAGAAAGAAACATATCCATTCGCCACTCCAGCTAAATATTTCACTTTATAAATCCTGATCAAGGCAACGGCGAGACCGATTAGAAAACCTGCAAAAAGAGGAATAATCGTCAAGAAAAGCGTAGTGGGAAGTGCCTTCAAAATCTCCTTGAAAGCAGTCCAGATAAATAGAATATCAATCGTCAAAACCTTCCCTCCTCCTTTTGTTATCCAGCAGCAGACACATGGACTGCCTGATGCCGGTTGATGCGTTTTTCATACAATCTAAATATTTTCTCGAACAGTAGCACGACTGCATAATAGATGATGGATAAGGAGAGGTAGACTTCGAGACCGTGTGCCGTTGCAGCAATCAATGTCTCCCCTCTCCCCATCATATCCATCACACCGATGGTAAAGGCAAGAGAGGTATCCTTCAATGATCCGATGATGGCGTTAGCGATATTGGGAAAAGCGATCCGTATTGCCTGTGGAAGCACGATCCGAAAAAAACTTTGGCTATTATTCATCCCCACTGAATAGGCTGCTTCCGTTTGCCCATGATCGACAGCCTTTATCGCCCCTCGAAAAATCTCCGCAAAATGCGCCCCATTACTTAGTGCATACGTAATAATGACAAAATACAGAGCCTCCATTCTTGAAATATCGATGTTAACGAATAAAAGGATGGCAGGAAGCCCATAAAACACTAGAAATAATTGGATTAAAATAGGAGTTCCCCGAATGAAGGAAATATACAATATGACAAATTGATTCAAGACCGGGATACGGAATACCCTCAGGATGGCAGCCGCTATCCCAAGGATCATCCCTAATGAAACCGAGGCTGCCAGGATCTGTAACGTAACCCCTAGATAATGGATTAAAGTCGGTACGAAATCGACTATTAAAGAAAGATCGAATGATTTCCCCATGCTTTAGCACCTCCGCGCTTACGACAATCTAATTAAAATCCGACTGAATAATCAGCACCCAGCCACTTTTTACTAAGTTCGCTCACTGCCCCTTCCTTTTTCAGCTCCACAAGTGCTTCATCAATTCTCTTCTGTAAAGGCGTTTCATCCTTTCTTAGCAAAAAGTATACCTTTGAATTAAGGAGAGGTTCACCTACGACCTTTTGCTGTGCATCTGCTTGTTCATTCAAGAAGTCGACTGCAAATGGTGTCGTGATGGTGGCATCGGCCCGGCCCGTTTTGATTTGATTCTTCGTATCATCGGCACCTTGGCCTGAATAAATGATGTCAATGCCGGCATTATTTTCTTTATTGTACTTTTCAAGAAATACGGCTGAATTGCTCGTTGCACTCACTATCGCTTTTTTCCCTTTTAGATCTTTAATGGAATGAATATCATTGTTGTCCTTATGAACGGTAACCTGTAAGGGAAAGACATTATATGGCTCCTTATTAAAGAGGAATTTCTCTTTTCGTTCATCATTCACTTCCATTTGATGAGCAACGAAATCGATTTTATTCGTCTCTAAACTTAATAAAAGATTAGAAAAATCCATCGTTTTAAATTCAAATTCATATTCAGGGAGCTTTTCATCGATTTGGCGGACCAACTCGACATCATATCCTGTCAGCTTCCCGTTCTTATCCAAAAAGCAAATATTCGGGAATTGCGTGCCTGTTCCTACAATGATTTTCTGAACTTTTTTATTTTCTGTATCACCTGCATTTGATTTTGCTGTACTCGTTGTTTCTTTCGAAGAGCAAGCTCCTAAAACAGTCAGCAGCAGTGCCATCACCAAAAATAATATTTTTTTCATCTCAATTTCCCCCGACATTTTTAATGACTAACCAATGGTTCTTTATTTTCAATGATGCGGTACAGCGTTTCATCAAGAATTTTACGAAGGTAGACAATCTTTTCGCCATCGTGAACTCGTTCGGCAAAAATCTCATAGCCTCTTCTTTCATAAATGGATACAAGCCAAGGGTGGCGATCGGCTGTCGCCAAATAGACAGCCGGCGCTTTCACCAGATCCCGAAGCATATTTTCTTCCACCCAAGTTAACAAAGCCGCCCCGATGCCTTTTTGCTTATACAAGGGATCTACCGCAAACCACCAAATGAAGGGGTAGGGACTGAAGTGCTCAGGATCATTCCATGGATGGCGAACGGTCACGGTCGAAACAATTTGGCCATCCCGTTCTAATACGTAAGTGAGATTCCGCCGAATATTATTCGTCACTAACTGCAGATCAGCCGTCGCAGCCAAAAATTTAATATTCAAATCCCTAATCGGTTCATACGCCCTAAGCGTGACCCCCAGCACTTCAGAGGCATCCGTAACAGTAGCAAGACGGATTAGCTGTGACATGATTCATCCCCCATCTCCATAGTTTATTATCCAAACAAGAATAGTCGGAATTATATCGCGATTTATTCATTCACCTGTTCAAGACCTTTCTATCTGCTGCTGATTCAGGAATCTAGGTTAAAATGCTGGATTTTTGTGATGGTACCGGTCAAGTGCTTTTTCAAGATGGGGGATGCCGACTTCTGTAACGGCCTCATAGACGTTCCCCCGCCCGATTTCAATAATGGGCACATACCGGACGCCATATTTGATTTCTAAAATATCGCGCCGTTCATCCTGGTTGGTAACATCCACCGTTTGATACGCAATGTCCTTTTCCTTTAAGTATTGTTTAACATCCTCGCAATAGTGGCAGCCTTGTTTTGACCAAACGACGACAGATAGCTGTTCTCCCATTTCATATTCCTCCTTGATTATTGATTGATTTTTTCTTTCGCATAACGATTTTCCGGGAACGGAAGCCCCAGGTTGCCCCTTAATGTATCTGCTTCATATTCAGTACGATATATCCCCCTTTGTTGAAGGATGGGAACCACATGGAGAACAAAGTCATTCAAAGCGTTCGGGACACTTGAAGCAAAGATGAATCCGTCCGCACCCTTCTCTTCGAACCATTGCTGGATCAAATCCGCCACTTTCTCTGGAGTTCCAATAAAGGGAGTACGGGGTGTAGCTTCATTAAGGGCCACTTGTCGGAGCGTCAAATGTTTCTCCTTGGCCTCCTGCTTAATTCGATCGGTCGTACTTCGGAAACTGTTTTTTCCGATGTCCCCGAGATCCGGGAAAGGGGCATCCACATCATATTGCGTAAAATCATGATGATCAAAGTACCGTCCCAAGTAATCGAGCGCCTTATCGACGGAAACAAGATTAGCAAGTTCTTGATATTTGTTCTCTGCCGCTTCATCAGTTGCACCGATGATCGGGGCGATACCCGGAAGGATGACGATATCATCAGGGTTTCTCCCGAATGCAATGGCCCTTTTTTTAACATCTTGATAAAACTTCTGCGCCTCTTCCAAAGTTGGATGACCCGTAAAGATTGCATCCGCATCTTTGGCAGCAAGATTTTTGCCGTCTTCGGATGATCCAGCTTGGAAAATGACCGGACGCCCCTGTTTGGATCGAGCAATGTTAAGCGGTCCCTGTACAGAGAAGAATTCTCCTTTATGATTTAATTGGTGCATTTTTGAAGGCTCAAAAAACTTACCCGACTTTTTATCCCGGATAAACGCATCATCCTCCCATGAATCCCATAAGCCTTTAGTGACCTGGATATATTCTGAAGCAATCCGGTACCGTTTGGCATGATCGGGATGTTCTTCAATGGTTTTGCTATAGTTCAAGGCTGTACTCTCAAGAGGCGTAGTAACAAGGTTCCATCCCCCTCGTCCATGACTGATATGATCAAGTGAAGCGAATTGCCTTGCTACAGTAAATGGCTCACTATACGAAGTTGAAACAGTACCGACAAGCCCTATCCTTGTCGTCACAGCTGAAAGTGCGGACAAAAGAGTAAGTGGCTCAAATCGATTCAAGAAATGGGGAATCGATTTCTCGTTGATATATAAACCGTCAGCGATGAATAATAAATCAAACTTTCCCTCTTCGGCCTTCCGAGCCTGCTCCGTATAAAATTCGATACTGACACTGGCATCTGCTTGAATGTCAGGATGCCTCCAACCAGATATGCTTCCTCCAACTCCATGAATAAGCGCTCCTAATTTCAACTTTCTCCGCTCAGACATCCATACTCCCCCTTTTATTCTTTTTTGCTTTTACATCCCTGTGAGTGAAGAAATCAACTTGGGCTCGTTACGTGTTTCCCTTCAGGTAAGGCTAATTGGAGCGGACTCAATAATTGGAAAGATCGTAATCTTTCTGCTTCTTTTAAAACCGGCGTATGCAAGATGAACTCATCTGCCCCGTACTTTTCATGTAAATTTGTTAACTGTTCTTTTACGTATGTGGGAGTCCCGGCAATGATAGTGGATTCCTGTTCTTCAATTTCGTATGATTCCCCAGCCTGCTTCCCGAATATTTCCGCTTGCTCGAGTGTTTGGACCGTCACTGAACGACCGCTTCTGAGATGGACTTTCACTATCTTTTGATCACCGATTAATTGGGTTGCTTCTTGCTGTGAAGGAGCGGCAATCACGGCAACCGATACCTTAAAGCTCCCAGTCGGAAAGATGCTCCGGTAAATGCGTGCAGCATCATCGAGTACAGTCTCATTGCTATTGATAAATCGGGCAAATACATAGGCGATACCAAGGTTGGCGGCTAGCCTCGCACTGTCAGCACTGGCACCAAGCAGGAACATTTCAGGTTTTATGGACGGAAGCGGGGTCGCTTGAACGCCTGCAAGAGGGTGGGTATCATTGATCGAATTTTCAATTATTTCTTGCAAGAAAGATAACCTCTCTTCAAAATCTTTTCCATCATTCACGGTACCATGCTGCAGCGCCTTCGTGGATAATGGGAGTCCCCCGGGTGCCTTTCCGATGCCAAGGTCCACTCTGCCAGGTGAAAGATTTGATAGCACATGAAAGTTTTCCGCCACTTTATACGGACTATAATGCTGAAGCATGACACCTCCCGACCCTACTCGAATCGAATGGGTTTGGGCTAAAAGATGCGATATCAATACCTCCGGTGAGGATCCCGCCAAGGTTTCGGCATGATGATGTTCCGAAACCCAGAAACGGTTATACCCCCACTCTTCTGCATGCTTAGCCAGGTTGATGGTTTGCTGTAATGCATCAACTGCTGTAGAACCGGGAAATATCGGACTCTGATCTAAAATGCCAAGCGTATAACTCATATTTTCTCTCCTCCGCTTTAATTCCGAGTTAATTTATACGATTAATTGATTTTGTATATCCTATCACCAGAACATGCGGATGGCAATGGTTTTACCAATAGAAAAAAATATGGCATCGATAGAAAATATCTATCGATTCGATTATAACGGTGAAGGATGATGGTTTTGTTCAAATTCCTGTATGGAAAAAAGGATGTCATTCCATAATAAAGGAGCCTCCAACCCCTGATTTAAGTGAGTAAGATAGATGTGCTGCTTGATCTTGATTAAATGGGATACATCCACTTCAACCAACGTACCCTCTTCCAACTCCTTTTTAATGCATAAATACGGCAAAAACCCGATACAGCTTCCGCTAACAATCAATGATTTCGCCACTTCGAGGTGATTAACCTGAAATTCAAACCGCGGCTCCACGTTAGAGACTTCAAATATTTTATGAACCTGATTCCAGTCAAACGCACCACACTCAAAAAACACGAGCGGCTCCATTGCTAATGTCTGCACAGAAAGCTCGGTTTGAACTTGAAAAGGATGTCCCGGATATACGACTAATCGAATCGAATTATCAAGCGTCTTATGATTTTGCAGCCCACTATGTGCAACATCTTTCATGAAGGCTATATCAACCTGTTTCCGAAGCAATTTATCCATTAATTCCTCATTTGTTGCTGATATGAATTTAAAGCGTAAATCTGGGTTTTTCTCTTTCCAAAGAGGAAGCGCGAACGGAATAAAGTATTGCGATGTAATGATATTGGCCCCAATCGTTATTTCCTCCAAATCACTTCCTGCCTTCAGCTGCTTTTTCCCTTGTTGGAAGGTGCGGATGATTTGCTCCGCAAATGGAATGAAGGCTTTCCCTTTTTCGGTTAAAATGATTCCCCTCCCTTGCCTTTCGAATAGTTCTGTATCGAGTTCCCCTTCAAGCGTCTTAATTCTTGCCGATACGGTTGGTTGTGATAAAAACATCGCCTCTGCGGCTTTATGAAAGCTATTAAAGTGAACGACATACATAAAAGCTTCAATATGATCAATATTCATGCCTTCGGCTCCTTTTTTTAAAATGAACACAAATAGCCCCTGCTCGCTTATCGCGCTCAGGAGCTTTCGGTTGTCCAATCAGCCCATCTTATAATCTTGTTTATCCGATTTTAATCTTATAAATCAAATAAGTAAAGTATGAATTAATATGAAAATTTCCTATGAAGGTAAGAGGATATTCGGTCCGCCACCGCTGACAGATGAGGTTTTCATTAAAACAACATAAAATGGAAAGAGCAGAAATGCTGTTAAATTAACATTTCTGCTCTTTCCCATCTATTAAATCCATTTCAGCTTCATCCAAAATTCTTATCCGCCATTCAGTCTCGATCTCATTCATCAATGCGTTATTCAACTCTATTTTCGCTTTGTCCCCTGAATCGAGAACAAGGTATCAGATTTTGATTATGTTTGCTCAATAAAGGATCGGGATGCGAACCTGCGCTCGGTTCTGCAGGTTTCACATAAATGAAGGATCCTCATTTGTTCTTGACCATTACCGTCTTGATCTAATTCCTCTTTTGCACCGCATACTTCACATACTTTCATTGTCCATCTCTCCTTTATAACCAGATTCGATGAAGATGGCTACTCTTCTTTCATGTCGAATCCCGTATCTTTCACAGCCTGAAGAAAATCAATTGGAGAGGCTGCTTTCTCATCATAACTAAATGTAGCCAGCTTGTTTGCCAAGCTTACTTCAACATCCCTTACACCCCAGACTTCATTCAGTGCATGAAGAACTTTATTAACATCATTCTCATCTCTCATATCTTCCACTTTAAGAAATCCATTTTCCACTTTACCATGCTCCTTTTTAGTGTAACTCTCGCTTATCTCCTTGGAATGCCTCCCCCATTCCTTCCAAAAAGCCTAACATCGTCGACAGGGAGGTTCTTATTTCCGGATTTCTAATACTATTTCCTAGTTGCCATAAGCTCACTTTTTCATCTTTATCTATATTCTCTGCCAATTTTTCCAAGCCGTGACTCACTCCATTCAGTACCGTTTGTAACTGCTCAGGATTCAATTGGCCAAGAAAGTTAAAAGCATTCATCCCATTCTTGATTGTATTATGCATATTAGGCTGATTGAGCTGTTGAACGGCAATCACCCCTACATCAACACGTTTTTCCAGCAGCCCGTTCACGGTATTCAAAACACCCATTTCCTTATAGTTAGGTGTGTGGGTTACTGTATCATGATAAGGGCATAAGAAAACGATAAAAGGGGTAATCTTAGAAGGGATTATGTTTTGTAATTATGACGAACGAAGGGTTTGAATAGTGGAAAAAGAAATTTTATTTCAGCGGGTACATAATATGATTATTTCTTCAGCTAAAAAACCAAAATACACAGCCCTCTCTACCGTAAAGATTGCTGATCTATTTGGTGTAAAGCCTGATGTCATCGAAAACATGTTACAGGAATTAATTAATGAAGGACGGTTGCAAAAGTCTAAATTGAACGATCCGCCAAATTACGAAATATATTCATTACCTTGAGCGGAGTGGATTTCAAGGGAAGTAAAGAACAGGGGATGGATCCTTTTGGGATATTGGTAGAGGGCTGCACTCCATACAAAAACAGATTGCAGCGAGTGAAGGGAAAAACTCTCCAAATAGGTTATCCTGGCAGCATTGCCCATCATTCATGGAGCGATCCTTAACCTGGTGCACGATGTTTCGATAATGACCTTACGTCACTGGATGGAACAGGCATTTCAACTTTGCCATGCGGAAAAGAGCCAGGTTAGATCCGCACTACTGGTCTTTCACTTCAGAACTTCGCCTCATTAATAAATAGAGGAAATCCTATTTCACTTCTGTTTGATTTGTACTAGAAATAACATGATAAACGATAGGACTACCATTAAAAGAACCCATAGCCAAGCTAGCGTCATATTTCCAGTGTCAATGGCCACATATATGGCTGTCGGTACCGTTTGCGTCTTTCCCGGTATGTTCCCGGCGACCATCAAGGTAGCACCGAATTCGCCCAGTGCTCTGGCCATGCTTAAAACACTTCCGGAAATGATCGCTCTAGAAGCCAAGGGAAGTGAAATCAGGAAAAAAACTTGCCATTCATTTGCTCCAAATACTCTTGCAGCAGCTTCAATTTCATGATCTATTCCCTGAAATCCAATCTTTGCTGACTGGTACATTAAGGGAAATGCCACAACGATGGATGCGAGAACAGCGCCCCACCATGTAAATAGAATCGATTGCCTAAAAACCAATTCCAGTGCTTCCCCCACCACACTCTTCTTTCCCAACGCAATCAGCATTAAGAATCCCACAACCGAGGGAGGTAGGACCAATGGAAGCATTAAGATCGTCTCTACTATAACTTTTCCTTTAAAATTATTAAGTGACAGCAGTCTCCCCGCTAAAGTACCTAAAATAATTACAGCTGCACCAGATATCATCGTGATTTTAATTGACAACAGTACGGGTGTTAGAAACGCTTGGAACATGTATCCTCCTACTTTGACTAGTAATAATGATTTTCGTACTCTAATACCTAGTACCTCTTAAGAAGTTGATTTTTTGGTTTCAAAGAAACTCCTCTCAATTTCCTTGCTATCCAACCGAAAAACGGAAGGTATCCCTAAAAACAATGCAAATAAATGTAAATACCAATCTTTATTACTTTTTCTCGTGCCTAAACACTTAAATATTTCTTGAAATTGAAATCTTTCATGGGCAGCGGCGATAGGAACTGCACCAAAATATTTCAAAACAAAATCAAATTCCAGCTGAACCGCTAACTCTAACATGTCGTTTAGAGTATCAATGTAACTTTCAATGTTTTTTTCTTTATAAAGTTTTATAAAGTCGTTATTCACTTTCGAAACAAGTGACTCAATCCCGATTTCGGTTTTCTCCGTCATCTCTATCATTTTTTTTATATCCATTGCCTCTCCGCCTTCATTCGGTAGTTGAATCATTTCCTTCTCAAAAACTATATCTGGACAACTCAAAATATCCCTTACGCACAAAAGAGATATTTTTGATGGGAATTTTTTTAGTTAACCTTGAACAGGCTTATCAAATACATAAATCGTCATCGCTGTATCTATGTCCAAATCAATATCTGTAAAGATGCTCACAATTTTTGCATTCACCAAATCCTCGATTTTTTTCAGGACCGTGGGATTTTTATAAATTTGCTTTACTAATTTTGTTCTTGCTTCATGGACCATCCTTTGTCCATCTCTTGAGCTGATCATAAAATTCTCTACATTCGTCAAATTGCCTTTCATCTCACTAATTGCCCAATTGTCTACAAAACGTGTATGAATCTCTTTTGGTCCATTTCCTACATATTCTTTACGTATCTCACGAATTAACATATTAAATTGATGTTCCATATCACGATATCTCCCTTCTGAATCTTTTAATTTTTTGTCCTTCTGGTGAAGGTAATAGTATATAGCTGATTGTGAGCATGAGAATTACGAGGGACAGCCATAAATTTTGAAATGAATTCCCATTATTCACTATAATGAACCGGATCGTCGCTGTAATTCCGATATATAAAAGGTATCTTAGCGGGAAATGGTGACTTTCTTTAAAATACGTTAAAATCATTGAAATGAATCCAAAATACAAGAAAAAAACCAAAATCTTACTGAACGTTCCATGAACATCACCATTCTCCAGCAAGATATCACTTAAAATGTAATATAGTTCTCTAAAAAGAAAATAAGTAAGGATAAGACTAAGAATAATTAATGCGATATTCAATACTATTTGATAAAGTTTGATCAACGATTTTCCAGCTGATTCAACCATCTGTATCCCCCATCTTCGTAATACCACTCCTACATGATTTTTTCCTTTCATTCACTTTCATTTTTCTAATGTTGTCCTGCCTACTGTCCTTTCATGGATCATATGAAATAAAGAACATACCCAAAGAGTTCCAAAATAAAAAGTCCATGGGCATGTACTAGAGCAGTTTCATTTTTTTTTCTGATACAGAACGTTTTTAGCTATCGAAAAGTTAGGGATGCCCGACGAGGAATAAGGATCGACCATTGTACATTCATTCTGTACTTCGTCCCCAGAAATCATACTATTTACCGGCAGGAATGCGGACCTTCCTAATAAGGCAAAAGAGAAATTGAACAAGCCCTTTGCACTCATTTAGTTATTTTTTCAGGCCTTCACCCAGCCCCTTCACTAAATCAATAGTAAACCTCATAACTCGATTCACATCGGGGTCTCTTAGCAGCTTCACTAAATCAAAAACACCGACTTTTTTGTTTGCCCGGAATCCTTCCTCTGCTCTTTGAAGCCCTTTTGATAAGCCCCCCACTAATTTTTGTGTTGTCTCAGGGTCCAATTCTGTCAATACTCCAGCGGCAGCCATCGCATTATTGAGCGCATTAGTTACAGGCGGACGCAACATTTGCCCTACTGCAATTTTAGCTACATCTTCTTTTGCCTCAACCAAATTATTGATTGCCCCAAGAATTCCACTATCATGGAGTTCCTGGAGCAGTTTGATGGTTTCTTTAATCCCATCGGAATTTCGCGATATATCCTGCAAAACGTTATCAAGCTCTTGGCTTTGCTTTTCTTTTTCAGTAAACACTGGTTCTTCTATTTTCGTAATTGGTTTTGCCATTACATGTTACCCCCTATCACTTTCTATCTGCTGTTATATTCAGGTCTGCAATCGGCTCATAATCTTCACGATCCCATTTACGTTCAACCTGCACACCGAGCTGTGGATTTCGCTTAGCATACCGAGGGTTGTATAAAGGAAGCGGTTTGCTGCCCTTGACATTAATTAATTCCATTTTCACTTTTGTCTGTTTATACGCTGGTGTTTGTGTTCGAACATCGCCAATGCTTCCAGTTAATAGATTAATCGCATTTTCATGGCTTACTGAATGCATCGGTACATATAGCTCTTTTCCTTGCACTCGATCCGTCACCACTGCCCGAAGTTTGATGGCACCATATGGTGACACAAGACGTACTAAAGAACCGTCCTTAATACCGCGTTCTTTGGAAAGTTCCGGTGAAACCTCTACGAATACTTCAGGCAATTTATACTGAAGCCCCTTGGATTTGTTAGTCATATTTCCTTCATGGAAATGTTCCAAAAGTCTCCCGTTATTCAACGTAAGATCAAATTCCTGTGCAAATTCAATAGGCGGCACATATTCGACAAGAGAAAAACGAGCTCTTCCATCCGGGAAGTTATAATGGTCCGTATAAAGAAGAGGCTCATCCGTACCATCTTTTTTCACGGGCCACATTAAACTTTTCCATCCTTCAAGCCGTTCATACGATACCCCTTCAAATAGCGGCGACAGGCTGGCAATCTCATCCATGATTTCGCTTGGATGATCATAGTTCCAATTGGCACCCATATATTTTGCCACTTGCTGAATGATCCACCAATCCGGTTTGGAGTCGCCTAATGGATCAAGCACACGGTACAGACGTTGAATGCGTCTCTCCGTATTCGTGAATGTACCATCTTTCTCCAACGAAGGAGCTGCCGGTAAAACGACATCTGCAAATTGAGCCGTTTTCGTTAAGAAGATATCTTGGACGACAAAGAATTCCAACTTGCCAAGCGTTTCATGTACATGATTGGAATTTGAATCCACCCAGGCCATATCCTCTCCCATTAGATACATCGCTTTTAATTCACCATTCTCCACTGCTTCTAACATTTCAATGTTTGTTAGCCCTGGCTTATCAGAAATACTCACTCCATATGATTGTTCAAACTTTTCTCGCGCCATGTCATCCGATAGACGTTGATTTCCTGGAAGCCACTGTGGCAGGGTACCCATGTCACATGAACCTTGCACATTATTATGGCCACGAAGAGGATAGGCCCCTGCACCATGGCGGCCAAAGTTCCCTGTTACCAATAAAAGGTTAGCGATGGCTGCTGATGTATGAGATCCCGAAACGTTTTGTGTGACGCCCATTCCCCATAAAATACACGTTCCATCCGCTTTATGAATCATTTTGGCTGTTTCAATAAGCTGTTCTTTTGGAAGGCCTGTTATTTCTTCTGCATATTCAAGTGTGTATGTTTCTAAAAGCCCAGCATACTCACTATATTGATTTACATGTTTTTCAATGAATGCTTCATCATGCCAGCCTTGATCGATGATGTACTTAGCAATGGCCGTTATCCATACATAATCCGTTCCTTGTTTTGGATGCAGAAACAAATCGGAGCGCTCGGCCATTTCGTGTTTTCGAAGGTCCGAAACGATTAATTTTTGTCCGTGTAATTTCTTGGCACGTTTTACCCGAGTAGCCAACACCGGATGACCTTCAGTCGGGTTGGCACCAATGATGATGACAAGGCCTGCACTAGCGATATCTTTGATCGTACCGGAATCGCCTCCATATCCTACTGTCGAAAGCAATCCATCCGTGGCAGGAGACTGACAGTATCTTGAACAGTTGTCAATGTTGTTTGATTCAAATACTTGACGGGCTAGCTTTTGCATAAGATAGGCGTCTTCATTTGTTGTTTTAGAGGAGCTTACAAAGCCAAGCGCATGCCCTCCGTAGGTTTGTTTAAATGCACCCATTTTTCCCGCAATCAATGTTAAGGCTTCATCCCATGTAGCAGGGACAAATGCATCGCCTTTTCGGATCAAAGGCGTTGTAAGCCGTTGTTCACTGTTTACGAAGTCCCATCCGAATTTCCCTTTCACACAGCTTGAAACGCTGTTGACAGGACTATTTTCAGTTGGTTCCACTTTTAAGATTTCCCGTCCTTTTGTCCAAACCTCGAATGAACATCCTACGCCACAAAAGGTACAAACCGTTTTTGTTTTTTTTGTACGTGTATCACGCATGGCCGCTTCCACTTCCGATAGGGCAAAAATGGTTTTATAATCCGGTTCGACCTCTTTAATTAAGTCAACCATAGGGTCTAATAAATCTTTTGGAATGGCTGTCATGAGCCCAGCTTCGCCCAACATCGATTTTTCCATCAATGCGTTACACGGACAAACGGTGGCGCACTGTCCGCAAGATACACAAGAAGATTCATTGATCGATTTGCCGTCATCCCACACGACACGTGGAATCTCACGTTCCCAGTCAATGGATAGGGTTTCATTGACCTGCAGGTCTTGGCAAACTTCCACGCAACGACCACAAAGAATACATTGATCCGGATCGTATCGGTAAAATGGATGTGACATATCCGCCTCATATCCTTTTTCCCGATATGGGCGGGTTTGATGTTCAATTTCCAATAATTCGGCTGTGTTATGAACACGGCAATTTCCGTTGTTGTTATCACAAACCGTACAATAAAGTAAATGGTTCTCCAAAATGCGATCCATTGCTTCCATTTGTGAAGCCTTGGCCAATTCTGAAGAAGTTAATATATTCATCCCAGCCTCGATTTCCGTGGAACAGGCTCTCATGATTTTCCCGTCAATTTCGCACATACACGTATCACACGTTTGAATGGGCCCTAATACTTCTGAATAACAAATATGTGGATGCTCTATTTCCATCTCCAAAAGATAATCTAGAATTCGAGTCCCCTGTTTCACTTCATGTTGCTGTCCATTAATTTTCACTCGGACTGTTTCTGCCATTTTAAAATCTCCTATTCTAAAAAAATCAAAAAAAGCCCGCCATAAAATAGAGTGTGCACGAGTCATGCACATTCTATTTTATGGCGGGCTAATAACTAAGCAGTTTTATCTACTTGTAATCCATCTCACCACAATATTAAAAGAAAAACAGGATATGACGGCAAGTTGTCGTACCTCATATCAATGATTTCCTTATACGTTTCTTCATATTTCATTATAATACTTTACATAAGTAAGCTCAATAAGAATTCCCGACTATTCACGTTTCATAAAATCCAAATTGCACCAACCCTTTCCTGGTACATGGTTTTTGATAGGTTCTCATCCACCGCTTACCGGGGGGATAAAGGCAACTGTATCTTGATCTTTTATCATTTCCTCATCTGTTACGAAGCTTTCGTTAATGGCTGTCATGAATGGCTCGAAAGATAAAAGCGGATACTTGCTTTCAAAATATTGTTTTAGTTGCAAAACGGTTATCCGATCTTTTTTTATTATTATCCGATCTAATCCGATTACTTCCCTTATTTCCGCAAAAAATAAAACTGTAATCATTTCTTATCACTCCTTACTCGGCTTTCCTTCCGGATATTCAGCGGTCTCTAATTGATTTCCAATCCACTTCGTCCCGTCTTCCCAAAATTCCTTTTTCCAAATGGGGACGATTTGTTTAATTCGTTCTATGCAATATTCATTCGCTTCGTACGCTGTTTTCCGGTGTGGGGAAGAAACAGCGATAACAACGGCTATATCCGTTATTTCCAACTTGCCTATTCTATGAGTGATGGCAACCAAGGCATCCGGCCATTTATTTTTGATTTCATCCCCGATTTGACTCAACATTTTTACAGCCATTGAATCATACGCTTGATATTCAAGGGACAACGTTTTCCTCCCTTTGGTCAATTCCCTGACGGTTCCAATGAAAACCGTAATGGCTCCTGCTTCCCTTCTGGAAACCAGGTTCGTTACCTCGTCTGCAAATATGGGGTCACGGACTATTTTAAACATCGTTCGTTCCACTTTTTTTACCACCTCATGAATGTTCTACGACCTGTATGATGGGACAATGTCATCCCAAGGCCATGCACTGCCTTGTACGTCTTCCAATAATAAAACATCGACAGCCATTCCCTTTTGATACCCTCGCGTGCCTCCTGGAAGGACGATGAATACATCCGCTCCCGCTAAAGAGGATACGGCACCAGATTTATTGAAACCCGAAGGCGAAGCCAATAGCCTGCCTTTATCATAGGCAAGCGTTCCCCTTATCAATCGGGTAAACGGGTTGGGCTTCGTAAAGTCCTCTCCTAATGATGCCGCTTCTTTTTTGAGGTGTGGCCGATCATTGAATAAGTGAATCCGGATCACAGGGCGAACGAATAATTCGAATCCAACGTAACAAGCAGACGGATTGCCCGATAATCCGAATAATAGCTTCCCATTCAATTGCGCTACCGTCGTTACACTTCCAGGCCGCATCGCCACTTTATTAAAGAGGACCGTAGCTCCCAATTTTTCGTAAATCGCCGGTAGATGATCATAGTCCCCCACCGATACACCTCCGGTAGTAATAAGCATATCAACATCGGCAAGGGCGTTTTTGACAGCCATGAAGCAACTATCGAAATCATCGCTCAATTTCCCGAGATACTTGACGTCCCCTCCGGCTCTTTCAATTTGCGAAAGCATCATATAGGCATTGCTATTCCTGATTTTTCCGGGTTTAAGCTGTTCACTTACTTCAAGCAGTTCACTTCCAGTGGCTATGACCCCTACGACAGGCTTTTGGGCAACAGGTACCCTGCTATATCCGAACGTTGCCAAAAGTGCCGAAATGCCAGGATTGATGTAGGTACCTCTTTTTGCCAAGATGGTCCCTTTTGTTGTATCTTCTCCTTCAAAAGAGATGTTATCTCCTTTGTTGAGGGAACGTTTAATTTCAATGAACTTCTGATTAGATTCCGTGAATTCCTTCACTAATTCAAGCATGATTACCGCACTGCAGCCCTCGGGAATTTGAGCACCGGTCATGATCCTGACTGCTTCAAATGGTCTGACTTGTCCATCAAAAACCATACCCGCACCTATCTCGCCCACCACTTTCAATGACACGGGATGATGGGTTGTGGCAGTTCTTGTATCTTCGTATCGAATGGCAAATCCATCATATGGCGAGCGATCGAATGAGGGCACATTATGATCGGCTATCAGATCTTCTGCAAGAAACCGGCCATAGGCCTTTTCAAGCGAAATCAATTCCTTCACGCCATTCTTGGCGTATTGCGTTACTTTACGTACACATTCTCCTATAGGAATCGGGGTTCGTTTTTCTACCATACCTTTCACTCCTTCCATTAGCCCAACAGACGATAATAGAGATTTTTGGCGAGCTGGATATCATTCGTTCCATGAACAAAAACACGTCCATCACCAAATATAACCAGGCGATGATTTTGAAGCTGGCAAGACAATAAATAAGGATTTCTAGAAACCTTTCCATGAGCTTTTAATCGGTTTTCCATTTGATCGAAGCTATATTCAATACTTTTAGCAGGTCTGATTTGAACGGTATTCCGCCCGCATAATACTTCTGTTTTCGTCTGGTTTTCATACGATAAATACGGAAACGTTCTAGCCGTTCCGCAGGTTGGGCAGCCTTCTTTTTGGATTTTCCCTGATTTAATGGAGTAATGCTGGTTGCTCCAGACATCAAATGTCAAAAACGTGTTTCTAAGCGATGAATAATCACCGACAAGAATTTTTAACGCTTCGGCTATTTGATAAGCCGAAACAATTTGCACAGCCGGGCTAATGATCCCTGCTGTATCACATGTAGCACCGCCACTCGGCACCTTCTTCAGGATGCATTGCAAACATGGTGTCCTGGCAGGAATGATCGTGTACGTGGCTCCGTAGCTTCCTACACATGAACCATAAATCCATGGAATGTTTAACTTATGTGAAAGATCATTTAAAATGAACCGAATGTCAAAATTGTCAGTCCCATCTATCATGACATCAACGCCGCGTAACAAGTCTTCCAAATTTCCCGGTCTTGCATCCAATACAAGCGCTTCGATTTCCACTTCTGAATTGATTTTCTTCAGATGCTGTCCGGCAGCTACCGCTTTTGGAATTTGTCCTTTTGCATCAGTTTCATTGTATAACTGCTGGCGCTGCAAATTACTCCATTCAACATAATCTCGATCAATAATTGTCAGCTTTCCGATACCTGCTCGCACTAAGGCTTCAGCACCGGCACTGCCCAATGCCCCAGCACCAACAATCAGTACATGCTTATTTCTGATTTCTTCCTGACCCCTCGGTCCTATCTGCTTGAACAGCTGTTGCCGTGAATAACGATCAATCAACGAACTCGCCTTCTTTCCCACGAATATCCTTTATTTTATCTCTCAAAGGTCCAACCCATATCGGCAGCACCCTTTCATCAACGCCGGAGCCTGGTGATGTTGAAGTTATTTTTCAATATTAATAACTTAGTATAATGAAAAATTCGTATCGCAATCATCATTCATGAAAGAAGTCCCCGCTTTTCCCACCCGTTTTTTGGACTAAAAATGTTTCCTTAATGACCATGGTTTTATCGACGGCTTTACACATATCATAAAAGGTAAGGGCAGCAACGGATACGGCAGTTAATGCTTCCATCTCGACTCCTGTTTTCTCATTGCAAATCACCGTAGCTCGGATGATCAGATCATAGCCTTTGTCACTTTTTTGAAAATGGAAGGTAAAGTTACTTCCTTGCAGCATGATTGGATGGCACATCGGTATGATATCGGCTGTTTTTTTAGCAGCCATGATTCCGGCAATCTGTGCTATTTGGAGCGGATCGCCTTTTTTTATTAATTTGTTTTCAATCGCATCGAATAGTTCATTTGATAACGCAATCGTACTTTGAGCAATAGCTGTACGTGATGTAATTTCCTTTTGGGAAACATCGACCATCTTAGGTCTTCCTTCTTCATTCCAATGTGAAAAGTTGCTCATCATTTGCCTCCTTCGTATGTTAAGAAGCTATTTAAAGCGGAAGATGCTTTTATCCGCCAATATGAGACATCTCTACCTTTGAACTTCTTTTTGTACTTTCTCCACTTGCTCGTTCGTCAGAATAACGATCACCGCGATGATGCCAAATATCCGTGATTTTATCGGTAATCACCTCATCCGAATCTTCAGAGCGGAGCAAATGACGAAGATCATAACCATTTGATGCAAACAAACATGTATATAATTTTCCTTCAGCGGAAACCCGAGCCCTTGAACAGGTGGAACAAAATGAATCGGTGACAGAAGAGATGATTCCGATTTCTTGATCACCGTCCAAATAGCGATACCTTGTTGCCACTTCCCCTACATAATTCGGCTTGATTCGTTCAAGCGGCATAACTTTTCCAATTCGATCCAAAATGTCCTTTTTGGTCATTACCTCCGCCATTCTCCAACCATTAGAATTTCCTACATCCATATACTCGATGAAGCGAAGTGTATGTTTATTTTCTTTAAAATATCTTGCCATTGGTACGATATCTTGATCGTTTTTCCCTTTTTGGACGACCATATTCACTTTCACGTTCAACCCTGCGTCAGAAGCTGCCTGAATGCCTTCCAACACTCTCCCGACCTTGCTCCTGTTTCCATTTAACTGGGTGAAACGTTCATCATCCAAGGAATCAAGGCTGACTGTCACCCTTCTTAACCCAGCAGCAAATAAGAGGGGGGCAAATTTTTTAAGAAGAGATCCG
Organism: Peribacillus simplex; assembly: GCF_001542915.1. Lineage (GTDB taxonomy): Bacteria > Bacillota > Bacilli > Bacillales > DSM-1321 > Peribacillus > Peribacillus simplex_B. Next base: position 64,779 of record NZ_LNNH01000039.1, read on the forward strand.
TTCGTCGTAATGCCAATATCCTCTACTCCAGCAAGCGAATTCAGACGTTGAATCAATTCTGGAAGATCCTTGCGTAATAGTGGTTCTCCTCCTGTAATACGTATTTTCGTTACACCTAAAGAAACAAATATACGGGTCAATCGCTCCATTTCATCAAAAGACAGAATTTTATCCGAAGCTAAAAAAGGATAATCAGGCCCAAAGATTTCTTCTGGCATGCAATAGCGACAACGAAAATTACAACGATCCGTGACAGATAGACGCAAGTCTTTCAACGGACGCTGTAATTTATCCAAGATAACTTCTTCCACAATCCTCAGCTCTCTTCCATAAGATTGAAAATCATATTATTCTTTACCTCATTTATAGAATTCGTTCTGGACATGTATATATATTAAATGATCGATTTCGAATAAAGCCTACTGTCGTAATTCCCAGGCCTTCTGCCAACTCTAGCGCCAATTCGGTTGGAGCGGATTTTGACAGAATTATTTCACAGCCGATTTTTGCGACCTTCAATAAAATTTCCGAAGAAATCCTCCCGCTGAATACAATAATCTTATTTCCGATCGGGATGTCATTTTTCAAGCAGTAGCCGTATATTTTATCCAACGCATTATGCCTTCCTATATCCATTCGGCTAAGCATGAAATCATCCACATCACATAAGGAGGCGTTATGGACCCCTCCTGTATCCTGAAAAATAGTAGCTGAATCTTGTAGGTTCCTCATCAAACGCAGGCAATCATCCGGGGAGATCTTCACCCGGATATCATTCATTTTCTTGGCGGTCAAAGCATCATTGACAAAAACGAACCCTTGCCTGCTCATCCCGCAGCAAGATGTAATGTAACGCTTGTTCTGGAAGCTTTGATAATAAGGATTCAGCTTATCAATTTTCACATGTACATACCCTTCTTTTTCTTGAAACCAAATGTCTTTAATCTCTTCATATTTTTTGATGATCCCTTCAGATGCCAAGTAGCCGATGACCATATCTTCAATGTATTCCGGTGTACAGACCATCGTAACGAATTCCTGTTCATTGATTTTTACCGTAACAGGATACTCTGTGACAATTACATCCTCGGCACGTTCAATATGCCCGTTCGCAAATTTCAGGATCTCCCTTTTCCCCACCGTTGTTTTCATATCATAAATCATCCTTAAAATTATATTCTTCTTAAAGAATTCCATACTTTTTCAGTGGCGTGATACATTGACCATTCTGCTATATTTACTGAAACAGAATCAGTGCCTTAAGACTTGTTCTCTATGAATGAGGTCTTCAGCTAGGGACGTAAACATTTCTCCCGTAAGCGAATCTTCATCATATACATTGGAATGATTATTTTCCTCTCGCTTCGCAAAAGGTATTCTGGCAATGACTTCAGAATCAATCTGGCGGGCCAGCATATCACCGCCGCCCTTTCCAAAAAGGTAATTTCTAGAACCGTCTTGCTCTTCATAATAAGACATATTCTCCACGATACCCAGTACTTCATGTTTTGTATGTTTTGCCATGGCGCCTGCTCTGGAAGCAACATAAGAGGCGACATTATGCGGAGTCGTGACGATGATTTCCCTAGCCTGAGGAATCATCGCGGCTACATCAATCGCTACATCTCCCGTGCCCGGAGGTAAATCCAAAAGAAGATAATCCAATTCACCCCAGTGTGTATTCGCAAGGAAATTTTGAATCCATTTATTGAGCATCGGCCCTCTCCACATGACCGGATTGTTATTATCTGTAAAGAATCCCATCGACATAATTTTAACACCATTACTACTAACTGGAATGGCCGTTTTATCAAGCATGGTCGGTTTTTGTTTCACATCCATCATGGCTGGAATACTGAATCCATATATATCAGCATCTAAAATGCCTACTTTTTTACCCATACGAACCAAGGCCGTGGCAAGGTTCACGGTCACCGTCGATTTCCCCACGCCCCCTTTCCCGCTCGTCACAGCAATGAAGTGAACTCCTGAATCCGGCCGCAGCATGTTGGGCATCCCCGTCTCTGTTGAAGCATTTTGTTTCAAGGTTTTCGTCAATGCAGCACGTTCTTCTGGTGTCATGGAACCAAAGGTCAATGACACTTCTGAGGCGCCTGTCCCTTTAAGGGAATTTTCGACATCCTCTTTGATTCTTGCCTTTAAAGGACATCCGGAAATCGTTAATACCACTTCAAGTTCGACATTTGCACCGTTTATTTCAACATTTTTTACCATATTTAAATCCACGATACTTTTATGCAATTCGGGATCTTCGACGTGTTTCAGTGCTTTCATAACTTCTTCGTGCGTCAGCATTCCTATCACTCCATTTTTAATATTAGCGTCATTATCATTATGGCCAAACGATTTTTGGAAAAAGATTCAAACATATGAATATCAATCAAGAAAGGAGGGAAACAAAAAAGCCCATCATAAAATAAATTGTGTACAAGTTCATACACAGCCTATTTTATGACGGGCTAATGACTAAGCAGCTTTACCTACCAGTTATCCATCTCATCACGTAAAATAAATATAAAAATCAGGATATAAAGGCAACTTGCGGTTACCCAATATCAATGAATTTGTAATTTCATTATAATACTTTCGATCTATAAGCTCAATAACAAATTATGTACATTATTATCTGGATTTTCTTAATTCCATTCCTTTGGTGATTACACCTGAATTACATACCCATGCTTCAGGCAGACATCAAACAAGCCCACTCCCTTTTAGAAGAGTGGGCTTTTATTGACTTATCCTAAATATCGTCATCCTGTAAAGGCGTTCGTTTATCCATTTTCAGCAAGTAATAGCTTGCTGCGACCAAGGCGAGGAAAATGATCCCGACAAGCAGGGAAATCCGGGTGCTCGGATTGATCCACATACCGACAAGAACCATCAGTAAAAAGGCGATCGTCGCATAGTTGCTGAAAGGGGCCAATGGCATTTTGAAGGGATGTTTCTCCATTTCAGCGGCATTTACCTTTCTGAATTTCAGCTCACTGATGAGCAGGACAAACCATGGGATCATCCCAGGTAAAACACTTGCACTGTACACATAAAGGAATACTTGAGGCGGTGCAAGGTAGTTCAGGATAACGCCGATGCCCAAACCTAATAGGACGGCAATCGTACAATAGGCCGGTACGCCACTTTTCGATACTTTTGCAAAGATTTTTGGTGCTTGTCCGTTTTGGGCTAGCGTGTAAAGCATTCTCCCTGCACTGAAAATCCCGCTGTTGCAGCCAGACATCGCTGCCGTGATCACGACAAAGTTAATGATTCCTGCCGCTGCCGTGATACCTATCTTTGCAAAGGTTGAAACGAATGGACTGCCTATCTCATCCAGTTGATTCCAAGGAAAGACCGTTACGATGACGAAAATGGCGCCGATATAAAAAATTAAAATGCGCCATATGATTGACTGAATCGCTTTTGTAACCGTCTTCGTAGGATCTTTTGCTTCACCGGCCGTGATGCCGATGAGCTCAACTCCTTGGTAGGAAGCTACGACTAGGGAAAGCGCAAAGAAAAACCCTTTCCAGCCTCCAGTGAAGAAGCCGCCGTTTGACCATAGATTTGATAACCCAATGGCATCCCCTCCATTTCCGATTCCGAAGAAAATGAGGCCGATACCAGCAATGATCATCAGTACAATCGTAATGATTTTTATGAGTGCGAACCAAAATTCGAATTCACCGAAAGATTTTACGGATATGAGGTTGGCAGCCCCCAAAATGATCATGGCAACAACACCTGGAATCCAAGCAGGTAACTCAGGGAACCAGTACTGCATATACAAGCCAACGGCAATGATCTCGGACATCCCGACGATTACCCATTGAAACCAGTTGCTCCAAGCAGTCATATAACCTGCCAATGGATGAATATAGCTGCTCGCAAAGGTTGCGAAAGAACCTGTAGTCGGCTCCATATAAAGCATTTCCCCCATGGAACGCATGATGAAAAAAATAAAAATACCTGCGATGGCATAAGCAAGCATTACGGAGGGTCCAGTCCATTTGATCGTGCTCGCCGATCCCATGAATAACCCGACCCCGATGGTTCCGCCCAAGGCTATCATTTGAATGTGACGTGCCTCCAGCCCTCTCTTCAATTCCTTGTTTGACATGATTGATTCCTCCAGGTGCTTTTTCTATGCTCACACTAACTGACACTCTATTGATCTCATTTCGTTTAAATATTGTATAACACTTCAATTTCATTTTCTTATCTTATAATAGTAAATATTCTGTAAAAATACAAATGTATTTTTGAAGAAAACAGCTGGCAAAAATATCTTTTCAATTTCCCCACCCTAAAACTATCATTTTAAAAAAATGTTAGTCGATATTTCATGATAGTGATTATCCAAAAGTGGCAGGTTTTCTTGGAGCTCGTTTCAATGTCCGGTTATAAATCATGCTCTTAAAACTGCACTCAAGCTCCTGCCGATACGAAAAAATAATTTGTTGACCGAGGGGGGAATAAATGTTAGAATTCGAATATTATTTTATAAGCATAATGAATGGTTTATCGTGAAGGCACCCCCTTCACCGACAAACATTTGCTGACAACCGCATACAAGCAAGCGATGAATGCTATGGATGACACTATAGCAGGAGCAGCTTCTGGAGAGACTGTACAAGATGCAGCGCCGAAGGATTCACAATCTCAGGCAAAAGGACAGAAGAGTAACGAATGATAAATTGTTATTCTGACCTTTTAAGAGATTGGTATTTTCCAATCTCTTTTTTTAATGTTCACTTTTGTGAAGGAATGTAAAAAACAAGGCGAAATTTCACGTCCCTCTCTCCAATATCATGCCGGCTTGAAATAATTTTCCACTACTACTATGAAAAGATGGGGGCTTACGGAATGGCTAAACAGGAGTTAAAAAGAGATTTACAAAATCGTCATGTTCAATTAATCGCAATAGGAGGAACGATCGGAACCGGTTTATTTTTGGGATCTGGAAAAGCCATTCACTTGGCAGGTCCATCCATCATCTTTTCGTATCTAATCATAGGTATAGCCTTGTTTTTTGTCATGAGGGCTTTAGGTGAGCTGCTCTTATCCAACGCAGGTTATACATCATTCACCGAATTCGCTACCGAATATGTCGGCCCTTGGGCTGGATTTGTGACCGGATGGACCTATTGGTTTTGTTGGATCATGACCGCAATGGCCGATATCATTGCCGTCGGTGTCTATATGCAATACTGGTTCGATATCCCTCAATGGATTCCGGCTCTCCTATGCCTTGTCATTTTGTTAGGATTGAACCTATTGACCGTCAAGCTATTTGGCGAATTGGAATTTTGGTTTGCCATCATTAAGGTGATCACGATCATCGCCATGATCATCGCAGGAATCATTTTGTTGATCATCGGCTTCAAGACAAGCACGGGTACGGTTTCCGTAACGAATTTATGGAGCCATGGGGGCATGTTCCCCAATGGCATTTCCGGTTTCCTTTTGTCTTTACAATTGGTCGTCTTCTCCTTTGTCGGTGTCGAATTGGTTGGGGTATCTGCAGCGGAAACGGCGAACCCCAGGAAAAACATTCCGTCTGCCATCAATAAAATCCCTGTCCGGATTTTATTGTTCTATGTAGGAGCCCTATTCGTCATCCTGGTTGTGAACCCTTGGACGCAACTGGATGCAACGAGCAGCCCATTTGTTGAAGTTTTTGCGTTAATCGGCATTCCTGTCGCTGCTGGAATCATCAATTTCGTTGTGTTGACATCTGCCGCCTCTGCATGCAACAGCGGATTATTTTCAACGAGCCGCATTCTCTATACGTTAAGCAGGAATGGCGAAGCCTCTGCCAAACTGGCCCATTTAAATAAACAGGCTGTTCCAAGCAATGCCTTATTCACATCGACGATCGTTGTCTCATTGGGGGCTTTGTTAAGCAAACTGATACCGGAACAGGCCTTTACCGTCGTGACCACGATCAGTGCCATCTGTTTCATTTGGGTATGGAGCATCATCTTGATCTCCCATATCATATATACGAAAACACGGCCTGACTTAAGAGCCAAATCGACTTTCAGGGCACCCTTGACACCCTTCATCAATTACTTGATCCTAGGTTTATTCGCGTTCATCCTGCTCGTCATGCTATTCGCTGAGGCTACACGACTCTCACTGTTGATGACGCCGATCTGGTTCATCGTCTTGGCGATGCTTTACAAATATAAAAAACGATAACGAAAAGGATGAAGCCTTGGACTCATTGGAGCTCAAGGTTCAATCGTCCCTTGACAGTGCCACATAAATATATAAGCGTCCACATTAAATTTTATATCAAAATAGTGTAAGCTATATATCATCGGCCGATTGCCTAAAAAAGATGGCAGACGCTTCACTTTATATAAAACGGAGGGGTTTGTTTAATGAAGATGATCTATATCCTTACACTAGTACCTTTTATAGGCATACTAGGATTCCTGCCTTTTGTGAATAGAATAGAGCCATATGTATGGGGACTGCCCTTCAATATGTTCTGGATGTCGATGTGGGTTGTCCTTACATCGGTGATCTTGGGCATCATGTATAAGCTGGATCCAAGGAATCGCGAAGGTGACCAGGAATGAAGAGCTCCCTTTTCATTATTTTAGCATTTTTACTTTTAGCCATATTTCTAGGCATTCGCTCCTCCAAAGGAAAAGACATGAACCTCGAGCAATGGACGGTCGGCGGACGCGGGTTCGGGGCGATCTTCGTCTTTTTATTGATGGCCGGGGAAATCTATACGACCTTCTCCTTTCTTGGCGGCAGCGGCTGGGCCTACGGCAAAGGTGCCCCCGCCTTATATGTTCTCATATACATCACATTGTCTTACGTATTATCCTATTGGCTCCTTCCTGAAATATGGAAATATGCCAAAGAAAATAAACTGATGTCCCAATCCGACTTTTTTGTTAGCAAATATCAAAGTCCCGTCCTCGGCATACTGGCGGCGATTGTCGGTGTGGTTTCGATGATTCCAGTGATCGTCGTGCAGCTGAAGGGTTTGGGGATCATTGTATCCGAAGCATCTTATGGTGGCATTTCCATGTCTGCGGCGGTTTGGATGGGAGCCATCAGCCTAACCATTTATGTCATGATATCCGGCATACACGGATCTGTCTGGACTGCAGTCATTAAAGATACCTTGATGATTGCCATCATAGGCTTCTTGGGCATTTATTTGCCCATTCATTACTTTGGCGGTTTTCAACCGATGTTCGAAGCAGTCAATGCAGCCAAGCCCGGTTTTCTGAAGCTTCCTGACGAAGGGCTTAGCGTATCATGGTTCATCTCCACGGTAACCTTGCTCGTGTTCGGTTTCTATATGTGGCCGCAAGTTTTCAGTGCGGTATATTCAGCGCGCAGCGGGAAGATCTTTCGAAAGAATGCCATCATCAGCCCCATTTATACACTCATGTTACTATTCGTGTTTTTCGTGGGGTTCACAGCCATATTGAAAGTGCCCGGGCTCGTTGGTGCAGATGCCGACCTCTCCTTGCTCCGCCTTTCGATCGAGACCTTCGATCCATGGTTCATCGGCATAATCGGCGGAGCGGGGTTGCTGACCGCATTGGTTCCGGGATCGATGCTATTGATGAGTGTCGCTACGCTGCTCGCGAAAAACGTCTATAAGGAAATTGCCCCGGCGGCATCCGATAGGCACATTGTAAGATTGGCAAAATTCCTTGTGCCCGCCATAGCCCTTATCGCCGTCTACTTTACCTTGAACGGAGGCGATACGATGTCGGCACTGATTCTCATGGGATACAGTTTCATAACACAGCTCTTCCCGTCCCTTCTCTTTAGTTTGAAAAAGAATAATCCCATCAATAAATATGGTGCAATTGCCGGCATCATCAGTGGGTTGGCCATCGTCACCTGCATTACGGTCAGTCATTCGACAATTGGAACCTTGTTTCCATCCTTGCCGCAAGCGGCGAAAGATTTGAATGTCGGAATCATTGCCTTGGCGGTCAATTTCCTGGTGATGTTCCTAGTAAGCCTTGCTTTCAGTAAGAGGTCCATGCAGGCAGAACCTAATATTAACAAGATTTGAAGCAACTACTAGCAAATACGAGACGAGAGGCTCAGTCAAAAAGACTGGGCCTTAGACTGTACTATAAACGTTCCTTATAAAGGCTAAGTTGAACTGGATGCCCACGGCTGACCAAAAGGCTTCTATCAAAATGTTAAAACTGAGTGGATTGGAACGGCCTAAACAATATACCCCGAAGCGCAGACAGTCCTTGATCATTACCCTTACCCCACATCTTGCTTGATACCTTCAATAATCGATCAAGGCCTTCCTTCGGTCATTTAAAGCGTTGATTTTTTCGTTATATTGCTGCATCTCTCCTTCTAGTTTTTGTTTTCTATCCACTACCATCCTCGATACTTCTTTTGGGCTCGGTCCGCCCTGGATGCTCCTTATCTCGACAAAGTATTCGGGAGAGATGATTTTTTTCCATTTGTCTTCTGCTATATGGACTGAAACGAATTCATTTATCATCTTGTTAATGTCCTTGGTGTCCCAGTCATATAGCTCTTTTCCTTCGCTTAACGAACGTTTTGCGATATGACTGGCTATCGAGTGGGCTTTTCTGAAGGATATCTTGTGCTCCCTTGAGAGCGTATCCGCCAATTCAGTAACGGTTATACTGGATTTTGCCGCCATTCCCCTCGTATGTCCTTCATTTACTTTCAAAGTGGCGATGACGGCATACATAAGCTTCATGACACGGCCCGCATTCGAAAAAGCCCGGTATAAATGCGGCTGCAAATCATCTTCCGTATCGACGATATCCCCAAATGGCGTATTGTGGATCATATTCATGGCAGCTAGGGCATCCCCATACGCACTGCTTGCAATCGACCGGGAATGTTCAATGGAGACAGGATTCCTTTTTTGCGGCATGATGCTGCTTACTTGGACATAGGGATCTGCCACATGAAATGTACCAAATTCCCTTGTCACATGCTGCAGGAAATCCTGAATCCATCTTCCGGCATCAACCATGCACGTCATGATCGCCGTCGCGGTTTCCACCAAATAATCGGCACCGGCGATCGAGTCATAGGAATTTTCAATAATCGAATCGAAGCCAAGCAGTTCCGCAGTCCGATCCCGGCTGATCGGAAAGCCGGTCGTGGTCAATGCAGCGGCACCAAGGGGAGACTGATTCACCGTTTCGTATGCTGCCCATAGCCTGCCTGAATCTCTTTGGAGAACATCATGAATGGCCAGAAAGTAGTGGCCTAATGTTGTCGGCTGGGCAGGCTGAGTATGCGTGTAGCCGGTTATATAAGTTTCTACATGCTTCTCTGCCTGGACGAGGAATACTTCTCGCAATTGATCCACTTGACCAATCAGTTGGAGAAGGCGGCCTCTTAATACGAGCCTGTACATCGCGACCCCCATATCATTGCGACTGCGGCCGATATGGATTTTACCCGCCAGCTCATGGCCGATTTCCTCTCCGATCTTTGCCTCCATCATGAAAAATAAGTCTTCGAATTGCGGTTGATAGTTCAGCACGCCGAGTTCTGTTTGAGCCACTTTCCGAATGCCCTCCAACATGATGGTCGCTTCACTTTCCATAATGATCTTTTGCTCTGAAAGCATGATGACATGTGCCCGATGAATATCGAACATGGCATGAAATAAGTAATCTCTTTGATCATTAAAAACAGGCATCAAAAGCTCTTCCGCATATGTTTTTCCAGGAAAAGCACTGCCTTCATTTTTGATAAATTCATCAAGCTTACCCATCTTTGAACCTCCGATTTATAAAGCTTTTTCCGCTTTGATTCCAAAAAACTTGTTCGAAATGAAAAGCACGATAACAATAAGCGTGATCTGTACCATCCCATAGGCAGCAGCCTGCCCCATATTGAACATCCGCAGCTGATTCATGATTTCAATGGATATCGGCCGATTGGAAATCGTATACAGCAGCACCGACGTTGGAAATTCCCCGACTGACTCGATGAATGCCAATAATGTCCCTGCCAACACTCCAGGCATGATGATCGGCAAAATGACCTTTCTGAAGGTATAAAACCACTTCGCTCCCAGGTTCCTGGCCGCTTCCTCGATCGAGTCATCCAGCTGCTCCAAAACGGCGTTCGTCGAACGCACAACAAGTGGGATATGCCGGATGAAATAGGCAAGCGGCAATATCCAGAAGCTCCCCACCAATATTTGACCAAAAGAAAACACGCTCGGTTCATTAAAGGCGAATATCAGGTTCATCCCGATGACCGTTGCCGGCAAGGCCCAGGGAATCATGACCAAAATATCCATAATGCTTTTCCCGACGAATTTCCGTTTAACAAGGACATACGAAGTGATCACACCGAATACTAGATTTGCCAGTGTGGCAATAACGGCCATCAGCAAACTATTTTGGAGCGGTTTAAAGATATTGGGATCTTCGAATAATAGGCGGTAATTTTCGATATTGAATACGGATGGATACGTTTGAAATGTCCAGGTTCCATCCGGTACAAGTGAAAGCAATAAAATCGTGAAGTGGGGTAAAAGCAGGATGATCACGCCGATGATGCCCGTTATGACCAGCGCCCACTTCATAAGCGGGTTTTTCACTTCACTTCTATGTGCCCCAATCCCTTTCGAGGCGATGCGGTAGTCCTTCCTATTCTGATACCAGCGCATGAACAATAGGAAGGAAATTGAAACGATGGTCAGAATGACAGATTGAGTTGCAGCCATCTCCATATCACCATTAAGCTTCGAAAAATAGATTTGCAGGCTCAGAACCCGGTACCCGCCAGCCAATAAAAACGGGGCACTGAAGGAGGCCATTGAAATCATGAAAACAAGCAAAGAAGCGGCAACGATGGCGGGCGTCAACAGTGGAAAGGTCACTTGCCAAAATACCTTGAATTTACCAGCTCCAAGGTTATGAGCGGCTTCTTCCAATGACGGATCGATTTTATGGATTGCAGCGGAGACAGTCATATAAAAATAGACATACATTGTATAGGCATGGACGATCAAGATTCCCGAGAGCCCGCCGATTTTGAAAGGCACTTGCTCGAGGCCGAACAGATCCTTGATGATATTCGGAATCAATCCCGATTCTCCATATAAAAACAGGAAGGCCATGACCCCGACCAATGATGGCAAAACGATCGGCAATATCGCTGCAGATGAAAAGAAGCTTCTGCCTGGAAAGTCATACCGATTAAAAATGAATGCGAGCGGAATGCCTATCATCGCACTGACCACTACACTCAAACCGGAGATATAAACGGAATTCCAAAGCGCCTCCAGGTTCGTCTTCGATTCCTGTACGAAGAAGTCTTGGTAATTACCGAGCGATGCTGCCCCATCTTTTTGCAGGCTTTCGATGAAAGTCCTTAATGAAGGATAAAGAACATATGCCGCGAGCACCAATACAACTGGGATAAGCAGCCAAACTGTCAATCTCGTATCGCGATTTTTAATCATGGAGCATCACCGCTTATAATCGGAATGAGCCGAAGCCGTTTCTGTGGTAGTTGAACATGCACTTCCTTCCCTTGATAAAAGTGTCTAAATTCATGAGTATTCAAGACATCCACTCTCAGGAACACGTTTTGAACAGCTACGGTGATAGTAACCACAGAACCAAAAAATTGGACGGAATCGATTTTCCCTTTAAAGCTATTCACTCCTTCTTCTGCCACATCCAAAATCCGGATGGCTTCGGGACGAATCGAAACGGCAAGGTCCTTATCCGTCCGCAAAATGGGCTCTCCCTCTCCAGCGTGATTGGGAACATCAATCGTAATCGGATGATCAACGTTTTTAAGCGTGACCACTACATTCTCTTGCTGCACACTTTTGACTTGAACGGGTAAAAGGTTACTTTCACCTATAAAACCAGCCACAAAATCATTGGCCGGCTGATTATAAATTTCTGCCGGCGTACCGACCTGATGACATACACCATAATTGAACACAGCAATCCGATCACTCATCGATAATGCTTCAGCTTGATCATGCGTGACATAAATGGTGGTGATTTTATAATCTCGCTGAAGCCTTAATATCTCCCCCCTCATTTCATCACGAAGCTTGGCGTCCAAATTACTTAATGGTTCATCCAGCAGCAATATTTCCGGTTCGATCACCAGTGCTCTCGCAAGGGCCACCCGCTGCTGCTGACCGCCGCTTAACTGGCTCACTTGGCGGTTTGGGTAGCTCTCAAGCCTGACTTTTTGGAGAGCATCCAGCACTCTCGTCTTTAACTCCGACGATGGGATTTTTCTAACACGCAGGCCAAATGCCACATTTTCAAAAACAGTCATATGGGGAAAGAGAGCATAGTTTTGAAATACCATGCCTGTATTTCTTTTTTCCGGCGGTACGCGCGTCATATCTTTGTCGCTAAAGCGGACGATGCCTTTCGTAGGATAATAAAAGCCGGCAATCATCCGAAGCGTCGTCGTTTTACCGCAGCCGCTCGGTCCAAGAAAGGTAAAAAATTCTCCTTCGTTGATTTCCAGGTTTAAATGGTCAACAGCTATCGTTTTTCCGAAGGCTTTTTGGACATTTTCCATTTTTATTGAAGCCATCCAACGACACTTCCTTATTCTTTAATTTCCTTATCCCCACTTTTAATGTTTTCGTCCCAATATTTCATCCACTCATCACCTTTTTCTTGGAAAACATCCCAATCAATATCCATCGCTTTGATTTTTGTGCTCGTAATCCATTCTGGTAAATCCGGTACATCACTTCTTGTCGGGATCCGATAAAATTCTTCGGCTAGATTTTTTGCCGCTTCCTTCGAATTGACGAACTCATAAAACGCTTCGGCCGCTTTCGGATGCTTGGCACCTTCCACGATGGCAATTCCTTCGGTCAGTACCGGCGTCCCGCTTTCCGGAATGACGAACTCGAACGGATACTTTTTATTTTCTTTCAGCATGACGACATCCGGCATGGCCCATACGGAAAGGGAGCCCTCTCCTTTGGCTATCTTGTTATACATCAATTCCGGATTTGCTGAATATTCCTTTGTGTTTTGGTCGAGTTTCTTTAACCAGTCATATCCTTCTTTTGGATCCTTCGCATCTTTATACGTACGATAGATCATCGAAGAAAAGATGGTCCTCATCGTACCTGAGGCTAACGGATAGCGGATGATGATTTCGTCTTTCCACTTCGGATCGAGCAATTCATCCCAATCTTGCGGAACTTCATCCTTTGAAAGCTCGTTGCTGTTATACATGATCACTTCGGGTGTCTGGCTCGTTCCCGTCCAAAACCATTCCGGATCGTGGAATCCTTCATCAAGGCTATTTGAATAGGTTGGCTTATATGCAGCTAGCAGCCCATCAGCCTTAGCTTGATTGAAATTTGTTGAAGGAGCTCCCCACCAAACGTCTGCCTGCGGGTTATTTTTCTCTGATCGAACTCGGTCGAGGATTTCCTGGGACCCCATGTCAAGCCACTCGACATCAATCCCATATTTAGCTTCGAACTGCTTTTCATATTTTGCTAAAATATCCTTTCCATGCGGCGAGTACACCACAATTTTGTCTTCCAATCCTCCCTTGGCACCGCCAGCTTCGCCATTCGTTTCCGTATCTGCTCCGTTACAACCGGAAATCAATAGGGCCGTCGATAAGGCCCATAAGGAAAGATACACTCTTTTGCTGTATTTCATATATGATCCCCCTCATCACGTAAATTCAAGACACTATCATGCTCCCTCAAAAATAGGGATACCGCTCCTAATACACCTGCGTTTTCTCCCAGTCTGGCTGGTTTGATTTCTACTGAACTTGGAAGATAGCGATCAATGATCTCCTGTATTCTAGGTAAAATATATGCAGCTGAATGCAAGACGCCACCTCCTAAAATGATCACCTCGGGATTTAACAAACTGGCCGCATTGACAACGCCGCAAGCTAAATGTTCGAGCGCTTGATGAATGACTTCGATTGCTGTCGCATCACCTTTCGCTGCGGATGAAAAAGCATCTGCCCCTGAAAGCTGTGAAGACTGGACCTGCCCGAACAAGGAATGATGAGGATTGTTTCGTACAGCCTCGGTATAGTGATCGCCAATCGCTTTCCCCCCTGCAACGCTTTCCAAGTAGCCGTATCTTCGGAAAACCGGCTTGAACTCACGTTTCATATCCTCTTTGTCCGTTACCATATACCCGATTTCCCCAGCTGCGCTGGAAGCTCCCCTGTATAACTGATTATTCAAGATAATGCCGCTTCCAATCCCCGTACCAACTGCAATGAACAGTACATTCCGCTTATTACGTGCATTGCCGAGCCACTGTTCTCCGAGGGCCGCCGCATTCACATCATTGTCGATATGAATCGGAAAATCGAAAAAACGTTTCGCTTCCGCTATAAACGGATACTGCACCCATCCTAAACTCGGTGCCTCGATTACCAATCCACTTGCCGTTTGCGTAATCCCAGGAATCCCAACCCCCATCCCTAAAATCCTGTCTCTGACAATCTGGTTCTTGGCAATCAATCGTTCCGTTTCATGCGCCATCTGTTTAAGTAGACCCGTTTGTAGATAAGTACTTGTTAAAAAGCCAATTTCAGCCAGGATGTTGCCGGATAAATCACATAACACGATTTTCACCTTCGTCCCGCCAATATCGGCGCCAATGATATATGCCGCCTTTTCATTGAAAAAGAGCTGAATGGGCCTCCTGCCTCCCTGGGAGGATGATTCGCCTATCCCCTTCTCATATATCCATTCCTCCTGTATAAGCTCATCAACCGCCATGGAAACAGTCGGCTTACTAAGTTGAAGCTTACCGGCAATTTCTGCTCTTGAAATCGGTGAACATTCTCGGATGCATTGAATGATTCTTTTTTTATTGACATATCTTTGTTGACGAGGTGTTCTTTTCATACTCATCACATCACGGCCTTACCTTAGTTAGTTAGTAAATATGACTAATTCATTTCGGCAATTTCTTTCGATTAAACCGCCCGATTATAATAGTTACTTCTAATCATTTACAAATATAACCATAAATGTTATTCATTATATATCTTCTTTTTCAGGTTCGTTAGAAATGAGTACTAACCTACATTTTCTTGCTTCATTACAGCTTTTTAAAAATCGAAGGGGGTTGAAATAAGAAATGGAAAAAGCATGGATAGCTTTGCTTTCCCTTATGTTGGTGCTCGTGCCATTGCGGTTCGATGGGGTTTCAGCAAAGCCGGTGAAAACCAATGTCGCGTTATGGAATGCTGTTAAGCCGCTAGAGACAACCGTTTCATTCCTAAACAGCGGTGCCCACCCAGATGATGAACGCAGTGACTTTCTCGCTTACCTATCAAGAGGATTGGGCGTGAAGACTTCGAGCCTGATTGCAAACAGGGGTGAAGGCGGACAAAACGAAATTGGCGATGAACTGGACAATGCGCTTGGAATCATCCGTTCGAGGGAAATGATAGAGGCCGCCAAAATTACCGGAGTGAAGGCCTATCATCTAAGTGAAACGACGTCCGACCCGATCTATGATTTCGGCTTCTCGAAAACGCCTGAGGAGACATTGGAAAAATGGGGAGAGCAGCTTACGTATGAACGGCTCATCCGCTTTATCCGAACATACCAGCCCGATATCTTGATGCCATCCTTCCAAAACGATGATACCCAGCATGGACATCACCGTACGATGACCATTTTAAGTGAGCGTGCCTTTAAGGACGCGGCAGATCCGGCCATTTTTCCGCAACAATTGAAGCAGGGCCTATCGGTATGGCAAGTTAAAAAGTTGTATGTACCTGTTTCCTCAGCAGATCAAGCCGCCACTTCCATTGAAATAGGCAAATATGATCCCATCTACGGCATGACTTATCCACAGCTTGGGGAACAATCCCGATACCTCCATAAAAGCCAAGGCATGGGTTCCGATATTCCTGCAGAACCCCGCCAAATCCATCTGGATTTGAAGCAAAGCGCCGTCAATATCAAGAAAAATAAGGACCTTTTTGCGGGTGTACCTTACAATTTCACGGAATGGGCTGGAAAACTCCCACCATCGGCTTCAAGATTGAAGGAAGAATTGACCGATATCCAACGAAAATTGGATGCTGTCATTGCAGCCTATCCAAATGAGAAACGAGTCTTTTCTAAATCCCAGACAGCCCTCACCCATCTGCGGAACATAAGGGCACAAGTTAAAAAAGCCAAGTTAAGCACTGCGCTGAAGAACGACCTGCTCCATAAGCTTTCATTAAAAGAAGAGCAAATACAAGCAGTCAGTTATGTCTCTTCAGGATTGGATGTTCAAGCTACAGCAGATTCAAGGATCCTCACTCGGGGACAAAAAACGAAGGTGACCATCACACTTAAAAATAATGGCAAGCAAACATTAAAGAAAGTGACGGCTGCAGTGAACGTGCCTAAAGGGTGGAGGGCGAAAACAACATCCAAAAGTGGCAGCCTTGCACCGAATCAAGCGGCAAAGATCACATACCAAGTTAAAGTGCCCGAAGATACCTCCTATTACCAGGCTTATGACGGACCAACCATTACAGCCAACATTACTTATGAGTATGGCAGCACAAAAACATCCATCCTGGAAGAATTGGATGGAACGATTGCAGTCCTTCCCGACGTCGCCCTTTCCCTTTCACCAGAAGATATCGTGGTGAATACAGCTGATGTAAAGGAAGAAATCCCCGTGACCGTATCTCTGAAAAATTATTCACAAGGAAATGCATCTGCAAAAGTGGCGTTGAATATTCCAAAGAACTGGAAGGTCCATCCTAAAAAAACCACTGTATCCTTTAATGAAAAATTAGAAGAAAAGCAAGTGACATTCACTCTCACGCCGCCTAAAACGATTCAAAATGGCGATTATCAGATCAAGGCCTCTGCCACCGTTCACGGTAAGACCTTCAAATCGACCATCCAGGAAATTTCCTATGATCATATCGGGACGTTTTACTACCAATATCCTGCAGCCATCGACACCGCTGCATTTGAGCTTTTAATGCCCGCATCGTTAAAAGTCGGTTACATCGACAGTGGATTTGATAAGGTGGCAGATTATTTGAGCAATGCAGGGCTTGCCATTACAAAGTTGACTCCTGCTGATTTGGCTGAAGCTGATTTGAGCCAATACGATACGATCGTCACAGGCATACGTGCCTATTTATCCAGGGAAGATTTAAAGGCCAATAACGCACGCTTGCTTCAATATGTGGAAAACGGCGGTCATCTCGTCGTTCAATACCACAAACCGGGCGATGGCTGGGATGCCATGACGACTGCTCCCTATCCACTTACTCTCGGAAATCCTTCCATTCGGTGGAGAGTGACGGATGAAAAGGCAGCGGTAAACGTACTGAAACCAGAATCACCGCTTTTCAACTATCCAAACAAAATAACAGCGGCTGACTGGGAAAACTGGGTGCAGGAAAGAGGATTGTACTTCCCAATGAAATGGGACCCCTCATTCGAAACATTCATCTCCATGGCCGATCCAAATGAAGCGCCATTCGATGGCGGAATCCTGATGGCCAAATACGGTAAAGGCACCTACCTCTACACCAACCTTGTCCTCTACCGCCAAATTCAAGGCCAGGTTCCAGGCGGATACCGAATCATGACGAACTTGATCAGTTACGGATCCAAATAACGAAAAAGAAACCTATGCAGGTGTATAGGTTTTGTAGCTTCGGGATGTCCCATCCCGAAGCCTTTTCGATTTATTAGAAATTATGGTAGTTATAGAGAGGTGCATCATTCACGTAGTCATGCTTGCAGAAGCTGGCTTTATTGCAAGACCCAACTGCGACAAAAGATGGTACGGACACGATCAAAAATCCTTTCGTTCCGCTCACCCACGAAGGCACAAACGGCATCCTTTTCTTGCTTTACTCGCGAATTTAGACACCTTCCATATTAATGATCTAACCCTTTGCACGCACCTGCTAAAGGCTTCTTTTCCCTAAATTAAAAAAAGTTATGCACAAAGTGAAGGGAAACGGTTGCGCGATCGAGGTTCCCTCGTGTCCCGCATTCCTTTGTCCACACTTTATGCACAACTTCCTTCATGGCCAGCTTATTTGCCCGGCCATCCGATGGTTCTTGTCCATCCTTGCGTCCTGCTTAGAGCACCTTACTCAAGAAGGATTTGGTTCTTTCATGCTGTGGGTTGCCGAATAATGCACTCGGCTCATTTTCTTCAACGATGTACCCGCCATCCATGAAAATGACGCGGTCACCGACTTCGCGGGCAAAGCCCATCTCATGCGTAACGACGACCATTGTCATCCCCTCTTTGGCAAGCTGCTTCATTACCTCTAAAACATCTCCGACCATTTCAGGATCAAGCGCAGAAGTCGGTTCGTCGAAAAGCATGATCTTTGGATTCATCGCCAGTGCCCTTGCAATGGCAACCCGCTGCTTTTGTCCGCCGGAAAGTTCTCCTGGATAGCTATTTGCCTTTTCCCTCAGGCCCACCTTATCCAATAGCTCAAGTGCTAATCTGCCAGCCTCGGCTTTATCGGTTGCGCGGATTTTAATCGGGCCCAATGTGATGTTTTCCAGTACCGTCTTGTGGGGAAATAGATTGAAATGCTGGAAGACCATCCCTACCTCTTGCCTTACTTTGTTAATATTGATTTTCCTTTTGGGATCGGTTATATTATGTCCGTTTACGATCACCTCACCGCCAGTAACCTCCTCAAGAAGGTTCAGGCAACGCAAAAACGTACTTTTCCCTGATCCAGAAGGGCCTATTACACAAATAACTTCCTTTTCCTGCACTTCTGCATTAATATCCTTTAAGACCTCTACAGCTCCAAAAGATTTTCTTAGGTTTTTTACGGTAATGATGCTCATCGCACTTGAACCCTCCTTTCAATGAAATTGGCAATTAGGGTTATCACATAAATGATGATGAAATAAATCACACCGACAACCAGCCAAATCTTGAATGCCTCAAACGTTGCCGAAGCTTGAATCTGGCCTTGCTGGGTTAAATCGGCAATCCCGATGACGGACAATAGGGAAGTATCTTTTAAGCTAATGATCGATTGGTTCGTAATCGTAGGAAGCATCCTCCTAAAGGCTTGCGGCAGCACGACATAGCGCATCGTTTGGGTTCCAGTGAACCCGATTGACCTTGCCGCTTCCGTTTGGCCTTTATCAATGGATTGTATCCCCGCTCTTATTATTTCAGCAAAATATGCTCCTGCATTGATTGCAACGGTGATTATTCCCGCTGTCGTACTGTTCAATGAGATGAGATTCAGTGAATTCACTCCGAAATATATAAAGAATAGCTGCACGATGAACGGCGTCCCTCGTATCGCATCCACATAAACCTTTGCAATCCAGTTCAAGATCTTGATAGGGGCAAGTCGCAGCAGGGCCACTACTAAACCAATCAAAAAACCTAGGATAATGGCAATCACAAAGATGTAAAGCGTCACCTGAAGTCCTTTTACTAACATAGGCAAAGCCGCAACAATTATATCCATTCCTTTCACCCCTTCGAAAAAGAAAGCGCGCCTCAGGCGCGCTTATTGAGCCTTTAATCTATTCACCAAGATACGTTTTTATGATTTCATCATATTTGCCGTCTTTTTTCAGATTGGCAAGACCCGCATCTATTTTCTTCAATAGATCCTGGTTTTCGCCTTTCAATACAGCAATTCCATACTGATCCCCATTCAAGCGCTCACCTACGGTTTTCAAGCCAAGGTCTTTTTGGGCAATGGCATACGAGATTACCGGATAATCTTCGATAAGTGCATCGGCATTGCCATTCGACACTTCCTGGAACATCGCTGGAGAGTCATTGAACTGAACCACTTTAATCTTTAATTTACCAGCATTATCCTGTGCGTATTTGGCACCAGTTGTCCCTTTTTTGACCGCTACCGTCTTCCCCTTAAGGTCAGCAACCGATTTAGTGGACTTATTATCCTTCGTAACGACGACAGTCAAACCTGCATCGAAATATGGCGTCGAGAAATCAACAACCTTTTTTCTATCTTCGGTAATGCTCATGCCTGCAATGGCCACATCAAGCTGGTTTGCTTGCATCGCTGGAATGATCCCGCCGAAATCCATCGGAGATAACTTGATTTTAAAATTCTGGTCTTTCGCAATTGCATTGATTAAATCAATATCAATGCCTTTATATTCGTTTCCTTCTTTGAATTCAAACGGCGGATATGTCGTATCCACGCCCACTTTATATACTTTTTCATTTTTCTTTTCGTCACCAGCATCTTTCCCATCATTGCTCCCACATGCCGAGATAAAGATAGTCAAAATCAAAAACAAACTAAGTAAACCAAGTTTCTTCATTGAAATCACTCCAATTCTTTGATTATGCGTGATAATAAATAATTCTCCCTATAATATAGCATAAGAATAAAGTATTATAATATGAATTTTTAGAATAAATATTATTTTCTCCAAATAATATTTTTCGTGTTTTTCTTAACTCTTCTAAAAAATAGGAATATTAAAACTAAAAAGTGGCACATATGGCAAAAACGTTATAAAAAGGAGATATTTCAATGAGCGGAATAGATAAAAGAAATAAATTATTGGAAGAACCCTTCACTTATATCCTCACAAAGAAAGCAACCATGATCATTTATTTCAATAAGAAGCAAATCATGGTCGTAAAGGATAAACAAGCCGAGCGCCTGATAAAAAAAATTAAAAACTGTGAACACAGCATATTGGAGGTTCAATTGCTTCTCGCCAAGATTACGGGTAACTTTAAACACGGGAATGAGAAGCATTCGAAATAAAACAAAATGGGGAATCGGGTTCACAAGGTATTGAAGCATTCTCCCAGGACACCTTCTATTTTTTACCAGGTTTTAAACCGTCAAGATTTCTAAATCCGAACCGATATAGTTATTATCTAAATCCTGAGACTTTGAAGAACTATCCGTATATGGGCGCTTGGATGGTTTGGAGTCAGTAGCGCAACCGGCTAATTAAACGTTATGTTTAGTTGGCTTTTTTTATCTGGATTATTAACTGATTGAGGAGTCTGACCATGAATAAATTCAAAGGGAATTATTTAATGCTGATGTTCAGTGCAGGAACGGTTTTAATGGGGATTTTCATTCACTTCTTGCACAGGTACACGGGGTTTTTACAGGACTATCTCATGATGCGGGGAATTGCTGAACTTCCTTCTCACCTAGCATTTTCGCTTGTCCTATTGTTTATGCTGCCTATCTTATTCTTCCTTATCGCAACCGTTTTCTATAAGAAAAATAGAAATCATCCGTTGCTGCCTTGGTCCATCACGCTCTGCCTCACCTTTTCCTCGATATCCATGATAGCTGGGGGAAATGGTTTGGTTGAGTATCATTTTTCAATTTTTATGGTCATTGCTTTAATCGCTTTCTTCGATTCCATCCAGCTTGTCCTGTTGAGCACGATGATTTTTGCCTTGCAACATCTGGCAGGTTACTTCTTATTTCCGGAGCTGCTTTGCGGAACATCCAATTATGCCTTTTCGCTTCTGCTGGTACACGCAGTCTTTCTAATTTTGACTAGCGGGGCAACGATCGTCCTGCTTTTGCATAAAAAATCGATGAAAAGAAACCTATGGGAGCAAAACCGCAAAATCGAGCAAAAAACAACGGAGCTGCTTACGGCATTGGATATAATGTCACAAGAAATGCTGCTTGTCTCATCGGAGATAAAAGGAACGAGTCAGGAAACCAATAGTGCCTCAGCTCAAATTAATGCCAATATCCAGGACATGTCTGTAAAAACGGAACGCAATTTGGACCTGACGGAATCCAATATGCTGAAGCTGAAGAGCATGGAAGAACAGGTCCTCAACCTTACAAAGCGTACGCATGAGGTTGCCGAAAACTCCAATTCCACCAGCACTCATGTGGATACCGGCCAGCAGCTGATGAAGAAACTTCATATTCAGTTAAAGTTAGTCACTGAACATGTATCCGGTTTGGCAGGTACGATTCATCGATTTAAACAGCGAATACAAGAAATCGAGCAATTCACCATCATGATTAACCGTATTTCCGATCAGACTAATCTTTTAGCCCTTAATGCTTCCATAGAGGCAGCTCGTGCGGGAGATGCAGGAAAAGGATTTGCAGTCGTTGCGGAAGAAGTCAGGAATCTCGCTAACCAGTCAGATCTATCTGCCCAGGAAATTGTCCGTGTGGTCAGTAAAATCCAAGACGAAACGGAATTGATCCAGAAGCAAGTAGAACATTCCATCATGGATGTAGAACCAGGAGCGAAGATCGCTCATGAATCCCAGCTGGTATTCGGATCGATTTATTCTTCCAACGAAGGTGTGAACCAGCTATTGCGTCTCTATGAATCAAGCATAAATCAACTAACAGAGACGAACAGGAACATTCATGAAGTATTTGGGTCCATCCTGCATGATTCACAGGAATCTCGTGCCGCAAACCAGCAGATTGCGACTTCTACAAGTGAACAAGCTTTCTTGATGGTATCTTTGATGAAGCAATCTCTTCATCTGGAGGGTCAGGCAAAACAAGTGGCGGAGTTGGTTGTCAATCTAAACCAAAAAGCGCCATCTTAAACGATGTAACCCGCATTTCAAAGATTGCGGGTTTTCGTCATGTTCCAGCTGAATGGAGTTGCCCGTCAACATACTCTTACACTTCCATTCTTCCATCAAAAAAATGACTCCAAAGCTGTGCCGGAGTCATTCGGATTATTAGCGATATTCTTTAACCATTGCCGTAACCTCCGGCTTTCAAGCCCTTCTTCCCCATTTCCATGCTTTGCCACAACTGAATGCCAAAATTCGCTTCTCCACCTTCCAACACACCCATTTTAACGAAGCGGTCGGTACCACTTGGCATAATTTCCTCTGCCAATTGGATGATGAATAGGAACCATTCCGCTGTCGCCAGCAGAATGGCTGTATGACCGTCATGCCCGGAAGCATGCGGGATGTCCTTCACCTTGGAGATATTCGGTTTATTTCCCTCCTCAGGGATGATTGGCAATGCGACGATAGCTGCACGCATGGCGATCGGTTTTCGCCCTGCGTTCCTTTCATGTAACCACGGGGAGATCGAAGTCCAAAACCTGGAGATTTAATGCTTCAAGTCGCTCACGTATGAATGTCTTTGTTTGCCACTCGCTTCCAGAGAGCTCTTGGTTTCATGTAGGTAGCGCCGATCTGCTACCGCCTGTTTCGCTATCGTTTCAAACATTGATAGAATTTCCTTTTCTTAAAATGGTCCGTAGTTGATCCACTCTGCCACAACTAATAAAATCGCACAGACAATCAATTGGATGATGAAGAACGGAATATACCATTTCACCCATTTGTTCCATGGGATTCCCGCGATCGTAAGAGATGCAATGAGCGCACCATTCGTTGGGAATATACTTGCCGCAATTCCATCCCCGAATTGGAAAGCAAGCACGGCCGTTTGCCTTGTTACACCTACAAGGTCGGCAAGAGGTGACATTAAAGGCATGGTAAGTGCCGCTTGTCCACTTCCAGAAGGAACCAAGAAATTAATGATGAGCTGTAAAATCATCATGCCCACAGCGGCAAACCCCGAAGGAATCATATTCAATAAGTCAGAAGCATAGTAAAGGATTGTATCCATCAATCCTCCAGACTCAAAAATAACAAGGACTGCTTGTGCCAAACCGATAATGATGGCACCGCCAATTAGTTCCGCGGCGCCCTTCACAAAGCTATCGGCAATGCTGGATGGCGATAGTCTCCCGAGTATTCCCATGATAATGCCGAACATCAAAAACAGACCGGCAATCTCCGTAACATACCATTCATATTTCATCACCCCGAAAATTAAGATGATGAAGTTAAGTAAAAATGCACCAAGTACCAATTTATGACGAAAAGTCATTTTCACTGCTGGTTGTTGTTTGGTATCTTGATTTAAACGCCCGAATTTGCCATAACTGCCAAGCTCCGGATTCGCCTTCACCTTCATCGCATGTCGATAAACGAACATGACGGCGATAATATAAAAGATAGCGAAAACGATCAGGCGATAGCCAATACCCGAAAAGGTCGGCAGCTCCGCTATGCCCTGTGCAACGCCAACTGTAAAGGGATTCATGAACCCAGCTGTATAACCCATCGATGCACCAACCACAACGATTGCAAAACCGGTTACCGCATCAAACCCTAAAGCGATCGTTAGTGGCACAAGCAACCCCACATAAACTGCCGTCTCATCAGACATCCCCATCGTAGCACCGCAAATCGCAAAAAACAGCATCAAGACCGGTATGATTAGCTTCTCGCGATTCGCCATCTTCCGGGCGAATGAGGTTATGAACGTATCGAGTGCCCCTGTTGCACTGATAATACCGAATACCCCTCCGATGATTAAGACAAAGAATATCGTCCCTGCACCATTGACCATACCTGTATGAATATTACTGAACAACTCCAATAACCCCACTGGATCACTATCGATGAATCTAAATGTATCCGGATCAATCTCACTATGTCCTTTAACCTCAACCTTGTCATAATGACCGGCTGGGACAATATATGTCAAAACTGCTGCAATAACGATTAACGAGAAGATTAACACATGTGCGTTAATGCCCGTTTTCTTTTCAGTACCTTTTTTTCCCTTAAACATCTTTTGTCAAAACTCCTTATTCAAAAAGTTAACACTTATATAGTCATTCTATAAATTATTATTTTTAAATAATAATACATATTATTCTATATTAATACAATCCCAATTTATATAGTTTTTTTAGTAGGTTTTAGAAATGCTTATATATAAAGTAATATGTTCAAATAATAATATTTTTCTGAATATTATATATACAGCAATCTGGAATAAGAGACAGGGAAACCAATGTTAACACGGGGATGATTGCCAGAGGAGCACCGTCTGGACCTGTCTCCATGTTAGACGTGGTTCTGGAAAAAAACCGCTTATATCCTTCATTTGCTAATCCAGCTGCGACAGGTAAACCAGAGCTTGAAAAATTGGCGAACTTCTTGATAACAGACTATATCAATCAAGGAAAAACGGGCAGGTGCTGGGGAAGGATTCAATCCAGCCCGCCCTTCGCATTCACAGGGCTGCATGTAGAGGTTTCGCATTGTCCAGATGGCTGCCTAATGCATGCCCGAACATAGGAAAAGGCTTGAGCCTACCGCCCAAGCCTTTCACCAACGCTGTTTCGGAATGTACCTGAAAAAGCGTCTCTTCAATATCTTGATAAAGTGCAGCAGCTAAGTGGGGTAGTCCACTTCTTCGCCGCACCTTATCCCCTGTATTTATAAGCTAATCCTTTTAAGAAATTCCTGGCGTATTTATCCCCGCACTCTTTATAATTCCTATGCCCCACTTTTCTTAAGATGGCGCTTAGTTCCCCTTTAGTTATCATGACCCCAGCTTCATCCAGAATATCAATCACGTCCTCACTGGTCAACGACAGGGCTATTTTCAATTTCTTCAGCAAAATATTATTCATGCTTTCCTTGATCCTTGGAGCTGGTGCCGGACTTTCGGGCTGGTTCGGTTTTGGCTCTTGCTTCCCTCTTTTAAAAATGATCAAGCCATTTAAAAAGGACTCCAACATCATGTTATTGCAGTTTATACCATCATCATCGATATCATCTTCGTATTCATCATCGAATCCATCTTTTGGTTTTGTGAGCATCTGCATGACTTCTTCCCTTGTCACGTCAATATCCCCAAGTTTGAATATCTCTACCATATCTTTATTTTTTATATCGAGCGCATACCTTAATCGGATTAATATATCATGATTATGCATTCATAAACCTCCTGTATCGTTTTCTTTTTCACAGTACCTTCATTATTTCACAAATGGCTGGGAATAAACACAGCTGAAAATCCGGGAACCATTACGGATTCCCGGATTTTCAGTTTCATCACGACAAACCTTTTGCGAGTCATCTCAGTTCACTGTCGCCGTTTTGTTTTCCAAAGTTATCAAGCAATGCACGCACTTCATCAGTTGATTTCGTATTCATTAACTGGTTTCTTAGTTCACCAGCTCCGCGGAATCCTTTGACGTAAATTTTGAAAAAGCGATGAAGCCCTGTGATGGAACGTGGCAGCACTTCCGCATATTGATCTTGAAGATCAAGCTGCAGCCTTAAAAGATCAAGGTATTCTTTACTGCTATGCTCTTTTGGTTCTTTTTCAAAAGCGAAAGGATTTTTAAAAATGCCTCGCCCGATCATAACGCCATCAATCCCATATTTTTCAGCAAGCTGGAGTCCGGTTTGACGATCCGGAATGTCTCCATTGATTGTTAGTAGTGTATTGGGTGCAATGCGGTCACGCAATTTTTTGATTTCCGGAATCATCTCCCAATGTGCATCCACTTGGCTCATTTCCTTTCTTGTACGTAAATGAATGGAAAGGTTCGCTATATCCTGTTTCAAAATATGCGTTAGCCACTCCTCCCACTCATTCACATCCTCAAAGCCAAGTCGTGTTTTCACGCTGACAGGAAGTCCGCCCGCTTTTGCCGCTTGGATAAGGTCTGCCGCAACATCTGGACGCAGAATAAGGCCACTGCCTTTCCCTCTCGAAGCCACATTCGGTACAGGACAGCCCATGTTGATATCGATTCCTTTAAACCCAAGCTCCGCCATGCCAATACTCATTTGACGGAAATAATCGGGATTATCTCCCCAAATATGTGCCACCATTGGCTGTTCATCTTCTGTAAACATCAAACGGCCACGCACACTTTTCATCCCCTCTGGATGACAATAGCTATCCGAGTTTGTAAACTCCGTGAAAAATACATCCGGTCGACCAGCTTCACTTACTACGTGACGAAAAACAACATCAGTCACATCTTCCATTGGTGCAAGTACAAAAAATGGCCGTGGTAAATCACGCCAAAAATTATCTATCATTTCAAACTCAAATCCTCTCACTATGGATAAAATTTCAAACTCTCGTTTAGAAAATACGAAGTCAAATCCTACACTTCTTTTACACGTATATCATGCTTAATAAGTCATTATCAAACACAAGAACATTTACAATTCGTGAAAATCGGCAATGTTTATTTTAACGAAAATCGGTCCTGAATGGTAGCCTTCCCTTCAGACAAATACAATAAGGAAAAGGCAACTCCCGTATCGGGTTAGTTGCCTTCTTTTAAGATGAGTTGCGAGACACACTCCACATGGCTCGTTTGCGGGAACATGTCCACAGGCTGTATGGATTGCACCTCGTAAATGGTGCTCAATTCCTGCAGGTCCTTTGCCAGTGTGGACGGGTTGCAGGAAACGTACACAATCTTTTTCGGTTTCGCCTTCAAGATTGTTTGCAGCAGCGCTTGGTCGCATCCTGTTCTTGGCGGATCGACGACAAGCATGTCCGGCTTCCAGCCCTCTTTAATCCAGCGAGGCAGGATGTTTTCAGCTTTTCCCGTTTCGTAGTGCATGTTGCTTCGCTTATGTTTTTTTGCATTTTTCTTGGCGTCTTCAATCGATTCCTTGATGACATCCATTCCACGAACCTCTTTAGCCTCTTCAGAAAGCCATAGTCCGATCGTTCCGACTCCGCAATAGGCATCGACAACTTTTTCCGTACCGGTCAGGGCTGCTGCCTTTTTCACTTCATCATACATGCGGACCGTTTGGACAGGATTAAGCTGGAAGAAGGTACGGGCTGATAGTTCGTATGATAAGTCACCCAATGTTTCGTTGATGACTTTACCGCCAGCAAGATGAATCGTTTTTTCACCAAAAATAAGCGAGGTATTTCGGTTGTTGATGTTTTGTACGACTGATTTCACTTCAGGAAGCTGATCGCGAATTTGTTTAAGCAGCTGATCCTTTTGGGGAATTTCTTCCGCTCCCGTCACAAGGACGACCTGCACCTCGCCAGTTTCAAAGCCTACCCGTGTGATGACCGTACGGATTACGCCCTTTCTTTTTCTTTCGTTATAAATCGAGATGTTCAGGTTTTTCAGGATCTTTTTCACTGTACGTGTCACTTTATTGGTTGCCTTATGCTGTACAAGGCAGTTCGGGATGTCGATCAATGTATGGGAATTCAAACCGTATAGGCCCGCAATC
Organism: Peribacillus simplex; assembly: GCF_001542915.1. Lineage (GTDB taxonomy): Bacteria > Bacillota > Bacilli > Bacillales > DSM-1321 > Peribacillus > Peribacillus simplex_B. The sequence goes on from NZ_LNNH01000039.1 coordinate 92,888, forward strand.
AATTTTCCATCTTTTTGACCGACCTGGTACTGACTTTTATTCCGGTAATTCCAAGGGTTTTCCATGCCGATCGTTTCTTTTATATTTAATGAAAAAACCGGAAGTTTCGTATGACGCTCCATCGCTTGAATGACGATATCGCGTTTTTCAACAAGCTGCTGGTCATAGCTTAAATGCTGTAATTGACAGCCGCCGCATTCTGCGTAAACCGGGCAGGGCGCGGTGATTCGGTGCGGTGATTCTTTCCGGATGGTTTTAATTTTCGCCTCGGTGAAGTTTGGCTGTACCTTTGTGACCGAGGCTACAATTTCCTCACCTGGCAAGGCTCCTGGGACGAAGACGACCTTCTTTTTAAAATAACCGACTCCCTCTCCGTTAATGCCAAGTCTTTTAATGGTCAATGGAAGGGTTTGGTTCACTTCCAGTTGGGTATCTTGAATGTTTGTCATTTCTTTTCACTCCGTTTTTCAATGCTTCTCCATAAATAGAGGGAAGCGTAGCTTAGATATGGAGCCCAGTTGACACTATAGGTCTCCATTTCTTCTTGGGTCGGCTTTTGCGGTAAGCCATATAAAATTTTCAGTGCATTTTGAATGCCTATATCAGCTTTAGGAAATAGATTCGGCCTTCCGAGTCCGAAAAGCAGAAAGTTTTCAGCCGTCCATCTGCCGATACCGCGTATTTTTATTAGTGTATCCAGAACTTCTTGATCGGATAGCTTTTCCAATACATCAAGTTGGAGATGACCTTGGGTGATTTGCTCGGAAAGGCCGATGACGTATTCCGCTTTTCGCCCGCTGAACTGAATCGCTCTCAATTGCTCGATCCTAAGTTGGGCGGTCGTCGCCGGTGTGGGATAGAACCAGGCACCATCCATTTGGTAACCAAAGGTTTTTACGAATCGTTCCGTGAGCGTATGGGCAAAGGATAAATTTAATTGCTGATGTATGATGCATTTGACGAGGCAGCTGTAGTAATCGAAATCCAGAACAATCGCCGTTCCCCGATGTTCTTCGAAGATATCACTCAAATCGGATTCCCGGAAATGCCGGGATACGCCTTCCAATGGCTGATGCCAATGAAAGACCTTTTTTAACCGTTCAATTGCTTTAGACCTGTACGCCTCTGAATGACCTTTAATGATAAAGAAAGGCTCATCGATGCTTCCGATTGCCTGAACCTGTAAAACGATAGGTTCTTTTTCTATATAAAGCGGAACTTTTACCGTCCTGTTCGTAAAATCAACTACTTGAAGTGGGTCTAACGATAACCGTTCGAGAACTAGATCGAAATTATAAGGCCCTTGAACCTGTAATTTTTCAGTCCACACAACTGATCCATCCTTTAGCAGTTTTCCACGTATTATAGCACGTTTCCTGAAATAATACTTGGAATTGAGGATAATGGAAAAAAGCGGGACCTGAAATGTCGCTACAGGTACCCGCTTTTCATTATTAATACAGCATTCTGCTTGGCAATTGTTTTTCAATCATCAAATTATCCAGACTGCTGAAAGTATACCCTCGCTTTTCAAGATCCGTCAAAATTGAGTCCAGTGCGTCCGCATTATCTTTGGAAACTGTATGGAGCAATAAAATGGCACCTGGATGAATCTGCTTCAGCACTTCATCATGAGCGAAAGCCGCTCCCTTCTGCTGGTCTACGATCCAGTCTTTATAGGCAAGCGACCAAAAAATGTGGTAATACCCTTCCTTCTTGGCGACCTCCATCGTTCTTTCATTGAACACCCCTCGAGGAGGACGCAAATAATTCATTTCCTTTTGCCCCGTTAACTTCTCCGTCGCTTTTTTAACCCGCTCCAGCTCGGTGCGGATCACATCGTCCGTGACGCTCGTCATATCAGGGTGGTTCCAGGAATGGTTCCCGACGATATGACCTTCATTTGCCATCCTTACAACTAGCTCAGGCGCCGTTTTCAAATAATGTCCCGTAACGAAAAAAGCCCCAGGCGCCTTATGTTTCTTCAGAACATCCAGAATCTGTGCCGTATAACCATTTTCATACCCGTTATCGAACGTCAAATATATATCCTTCTTCGTTGTATCCCCTTTATAAATCGCTTCATATTTAGGCAGCATTTCATTGAAGTTTTTTCCTGCATCGGCAGGTAGCTCATTTTTCCCTTTATTGAAACCCCAATTATAGGATTCCGCAAAAGCCGGGCTCCCCAAAGAGCAGATCAAGCAAACAAGAACAGTTAACATCGCCTTTTTTTTCATTGGAATATCCCCCATGTCCTTTTTCTTAGTGTTTGGAACATGAAGATTTATATGCATGCTATCGTTGGTCGATTTTCCCTCGCGTTTGGACGGATTATTGGCGGGACGGACGGATTCTTTCCCGATTTGGTCGGATTCTTCGCGAGTAGGACGGATTCTTTCCATGTTTGGCCGAATTCTTCGCAGGACGGACGGATTCTTTTCGGTTTTTCCGACCTGGGTGCGAATCCAACATACAAATCTGATTGAACAAAAAAAGGGCCATTCCTCCAAAAAGGATTGGCCCCCCTGTTTTTTATCCTTTAAATAACGCCTGTGCCGCCTTCCAGACGATGGCAATTGCGAAAATGATAACGATTACAATTCCGACTACATCTAGGAATGTTTCAAGACCGGAGAAAATGGTACCAGCTACAGGAAGTTGGATGAAAGCAAAACCGGTTAGCATGGCAATAAAGAATAAGAAGTAATTATTCTGCATGAAAATCCCCCCTTTCTCTATTAATGTATGTGCGTCCGTTCCAAAAGATTGTACTTTTCAGAGGCAATTATCGCCTTTTTTTTCATATACATGTACGGAGGGGGCGGAAGACATGCTTGAATGGGTAATTACGTTGGGTTTCGTTGGTGGTCTAGGCTTAGGTGCAGGGTTGTTTGTTCATTTTGTGAATAGTGGTTTGAATTTAGAGGATTCAACAAAGGTCGATCCATTGCCTGATATAGAGGAATAAAGTCTAAAAAGACGCTCAGCCGATTTGGTGAGCGTCTTTTCCATATATTTATTTAAATACTGCTTCTTTAAATTGTGCCAGCTTCTCCAATGAAGATTGCTGAACATCTTTGTGCAGGCTATTTCCATGTGAATCCATGGTAACAACGGCTGTGAATCCTTCGACATTCAGATGCCACATCGCTTCTGGAATGCCAAATTCGGTGAAGTTCACACCTTCGACGGATTTGATGCAATCTGCATAATATTGGGCAGCGCCGCCGATTGCGTTGAGATAAACACCTCCGTGTTCACTTAGTGCCTCTAGGGTTTTTGGTCCCATTCCACCTTTGCCGATAACGGCACGTATGCCGAATCGTTTCATGATATCGCCTTGGTAAGGTTCTTCGCGAATACTTGTTGTCGGTCCTGCAGCCTTCACATGCCATTTACCTTCCTCATCCTTCAGCATGACCGGTCCACAATGATAGATGATTTGACCATCAAGATCAATTGGGGCAGGGTTTTCAGATAAGTGCTTGTGGATGGCATCCCGGCCGGTATACATCCTGCCGTTAATATGAACTACATCCCCCACTTTCAATTCACGAATTTGTTCCTCCGTTATGGGTGCTTGTAAGGTGATTTCGCGTGGAGCTTCAACGTCTGATTCTACAGCTGCCGCCACTTCTTCCTTAGCCGCTTTTTCAGCTTCTAGAGCAAAGTCGATTTTTTCGCCTTCTTGATATAACCATTCATTGATTTCACCTGTTTTAGGGTTCACTTTCACTCCTAAACGGCGGAATGCCCAGCAATTGTAGGCAACGGAAACAAAAAAGCTTGCCGGAATGCGGTGCATGACACCGATTTTACAGCCTAGCAGCGTGGTTTCGCCGCCAAAGCCCATCGTTCCGATTCCCAACTCATTGGCTGTCTCCATGATGTACTCTTCAAGCTTGCGAAGATCTTCATTCGGATTCACATCTTCATTACTGCGGAAAAGTTGGGCTTTAGCCAAGTCATATCCGGATGAACGGTCCCCCCCGATACCTACACCGATGAAGCCGGCACTGCAGCCTTGTCCTTGTGCTTGGTAGACGGAGTGCAGGACACATTTGCGGATTCCGTCCAAGTCACGGCCTGCCTTTCCCAATCCTTCAAGCTCCATAGGAAGACTGTACTGGATATTTTTATTTTCACATCCGCCACCTTTTAAAATCAGGCGGACATCGATGTAGTCTTTTTCCCACTGATCGAATTTCATGACAGGAAGACCTTCCCCAAGGTTATCCCCGCTATTTTCACCCGATAGGGAGTCAACGGCGTTAGGACGAAGCTTTCCGCCTTTCGTCGCTAAAATGATGGCATTTCGAATCGCTTTTTTTATTTCAAGTTGGTTCACGCCAACTGGAGTTTTAATTTTGAAAGTCGGCAGACCTGTATCTTGGCAAATCGGAGATACATTGTCGTCAGCCATCGTAATATTATTGGTGATGGTATCCAAGCTCAAGGCTGAACGAGTACCAGCATTTTCACGTTGCTTAGCGTTTTTGACTGCCCGACGAACATCCTTTGGAAGATTCGTTGAAGTTTCAACGATAAGGCTGTACATACTTTCTTGGAATTTTTGAATATCCAAATTTCTCTTCCCCCTCTTATTTCCCCTATATTTAAAACTTTTCCCTGCTTCTCTGTTACAACACCCGTTTTATTATACATCTAACATATTCTTTCGAAAACAAGTAATTGTTTTTCTTAATGAAAAGCCATTTTGGCGGTAAATGAATCATGGAACGAAATAACAGAATGCAAAAATGCAGTACAAATCAATGTTTGTATCAACGAAAAAGGGATGGCATATGTTGCTGCCATCCCTCCATGAATAAAAATATCGAAAACATCATATTATCGAAACAGATATCATTCTTCCTCGCGGGTTTTGAATTGTTCGACTTTCCCTTCCAAATCATCTAACATGCCGATCAAGCGGTCTATATCTTCCAATTCCGTATTTTCCGGTTCGATATGGTCCAAAACCTCCATAAACATCGTGAGGCGTTCTTTTAAATAAGTTAATTGTTCGTTTTTACCTGTAATGGATTTTCCCATGAGGCACTCTCCTTCCATTCTCCATATCATCGTAACGAAATCTGCATGAAAGTGCAATGGCAAGCTAAAATGCAGCTCTTCGCCATTTGACAATTTTTGTCCGCATTGTTCATAATGAGTTAGTGCACTATTACGTAAGGAGTTTTAATACATGTCAATAATCAAGCAAGATCTTTTAACACCAATTACACCCAAGTATGATCCTTGGGAAGCATATATGGACGTTGAACAATATGGGAAGATCAATTTGACCAATGTGGAGTTCACCACCACAACCCTTTGCAATATGCGTTGCGAGCATTGCGCTGTCGGCTACACCCTGCAGCCAAAAGACCCGGATGCCCTTCCTTTGGAATTGCTGATTCAACGGCTTGATGAAATCCCTTTGCTTCGCTCACTCAGCATAACAGGCGGGGAACCGATGCTATCAAGGAAACAAGTCAGGAATTATGTATTGCCTCTATTGAAATATGCCCGAAGCAGGGGAGTGCGGACACAAATCAATTCCAACCTTACCCTTGATTTGGAACGGTACGAGGAAATCATTCCATATTTGGATGTGCTGCACATTTCCCATAACTGGGGAACGATTGATGAATTCATTGATATCGGCTTCGCCATGATGGATCGTAAACCATCACGGGAACAGCGTAAGAAATTATTTGATAAAATGATTGAAAACTCGCGTGCCCTCACAAAAGCTGGTGTACTGGTGTCGGCAGAAACGATGCTCAATAAACGGACTTTGCCGCATCTTGAGCATATCCATAGACAGATCGTTGATGAAATGGGCTGTCAAAGGCATGAAATACACCCGATGTATCCGAGTGATTTCGCATCGGCTCTTGAGACTTTATCCTTGGACAAAATGCGGGAAGCGATTCATCATTTGCTTGATATCCGTGATGAAAATGTCTGGATGCTCTTCGGTACATTGCCATTTTATCCTTGTAATGATAATAAAGAGGATATAGAACTGCTTCAGCGCCTTTATGGGACGCATAAAGTGACAGTCCGCAACGACCCTGATGGACGGTCACGCTTGAATATCAACATTTTTACGGGTGAAGTCATCGTGACCGACTTCGGCGATGCGCCGACCTTGGGTAATATTAAAGACCAGCCATTGACCGAATCATATGACACCTGGATGAATTCGAGACTGGCCAATGAATTGAACTGCCACTGCCCGGCAGTCAAATGCCTGGGTCCTAACGTTCTCGTCAAAAACGCCTATTATCCGAAGGAAGACTTCCGGACAAGAAGCTCAAACATATGAGAAAGAACTCGCCAATCAAGGCGAGTTCTTTTCATTTACCTAGGCTGCTGCGATACGGTGAAGCTGAAGGAAACATGGTCCTGAACCGGTATCCAGGCCCCGATGCCCTGTGAAGTGATGTTCTTGATCGTAATCGTTCTTTTATTGCCCTTCAAGTTCAAATATACTTCCCCATAAGTGACCTTGCCTTTTTCATTTACTGCCGAGGCATAGCTGGATAAGTAACCGATCCTGTTCGAAGCCACATTGTATACTTCATCCTTTTTCGTGCCAGCTCCGATGATCGTTTCGAAGGCCAATGGCAAATTCGTCTTTTCCGTAGCCTTCAAGAGCATCATCTTCTGGACATCCTCGGCCTTCGGGATTTTAGCGGTCAAACCTCCGCTTACTACCTTCTGGCTTTCCTGGACATAACGGATCCTGTATGGGACTTCCCCGCCCCGATTATCATAATAATTCATATTGATCTTTTGATATTCCCAGTTCGGGGCCGTTTCCGATGACTCATAATTCAATGCCCAATGACCAAGATAAATGGTCGCCCTGTAACCAAAAGCAAGCGGAGCCTTTGCAATTGCCGATTCATTCAACATATGGATAAGTTCTGGATTTTCAATCTTGATATCAGACGAATCGATCAATTGTTCGGCAAACTTACTCGGCTGCAGCATCGGAAGATCTTGCGTCGAGTTAGGGTATGTGTTTTCCTTGGCAATATTCAATACGGAAGGCGGGATATTCACCTTAGTCGGAGCTGCCTTATCTCCCGGTTTATCGGCCGCAAAGCTAACATTCGCCTGAATGAAAGCAATTAGCGCAATCATCGTACAAAGAATTATTCTTCTCATGCTGTCGCACTCCTTTTCAAGGGTTCAATCATTTTGTTTATAGATTTTGTTTTTAGGCAGCATATTATACATTTCAATCGAATGTCGATTTTGTAATGCATTTGTAAAGTTCAGAATATTTACTTTTCTTTCGGTATCTGTTATACTTCATTTACATTATAAAAAGGAGGCGAAATCGTTCATACCTATTACACATTCAGGGGGTATGCTTATCGAACAATCCATGACACCTTTTTAAAGGATAACAGAAAACGAAATCGCCAATACTTAAATCTGATGTAAAAGGATGGTGTAACACTCTAGAATATTTCTCAACTTTCACAAAGCATGATGAAAAATTTTGGAATAACTTATGAATGGTAATTTACTAATATAGAAATGACTCTGCTAAATCTAACCTGAGCAGAGTCATTTTTATTTATACAAAAACGACCTTCCGCGTTGGAAGGCCTTGTATTCCTATAATAAGTAAAAGCCAATGCCCATAATGAAATAGGCAGCCAATAGCGTTAGCCCCTCAAACCAGTTCGTTTCCCCATCATTCGATATCATGATCATCAAAAAGACGGCCGTAACCATCGAAATGAGCTCTGGCCATGTGAAAACAAGCGGCATATGCGTCGGATACATTAACGAAATCAGCACGAGTACAGGCGCTACGAACATCGCGACTTGAAGCGTGGAGCCGACCGCAATCTCCACAGCGACATCCATTTTATTTTTATACGCCATAATAACGGCGGATGCATGCTCAGCTGCGTTACCTACAATCGCAACGATAATGACACCGATGAATAACTCCGTCCATCCGAAGGTTTCCCCCACTTCGCTGAACGTATGGACAAGTTTCTCCGATACATAAGCAACAGCCAAAGTAGCAAGGGCAAGAACGATAATGGCCTTCTTCTTGCTCCACTCCGGCACTTCATCTTCATGCTCCTCTTTTTTCTCATTATGCTGATAGACCCCGCGGTGAGTAACCAATTTAAAGAATAATGCAGCAAGGTATAATAAAATCAAAATGATCGAGATTCCAACACTTAACGACATGGTGCTTGTTTCACTCATGTTTTGTGTGAATACTTCCGGGATCACGAAGGCCACAATAACAGCGAAAATCAACAACCCCGCATTATGTCTCGCATCGAAAACGTTGAATTTCTGCCGTTTGTATTTGGTACCACCGATAAAGAAGGATAATCCCGCCACCAACAACAGGTTTCCTAAAACCGAACCCGTCAAAGAAGCCAGTACGACCCCCACAAGTCCCGCTTTCAAAGAAAAGATGGAAATGATCAATTCGACTGCATTACCAAAGGTAGCATTCAAGAGCCCGCCTATCCTCGGCCCCATGACAATCGCTAAACTTTCTGTCGCCCTTCCCATGAATCCTGCAAGCGCGATGATCGTCAAGCAATATACGATGAACATGATTACACTTGGCCAATGCAGCAAAGAACCAATGACGGATAAAGGGACACCCAGTACGACAAGTCCCAAAAATATTTTATTCACGATACTTCTCCTCACAATCTTATATGTACTTTTTATATAACAAAAACAATCATACATAATCTTACGTCATTGCCAAAGGAAAATTTTATCACAGCACTCCTTCTTGTCAATATTTACCCAAAATTTAATTGCTTAACCCTGTCCTTAGGATGTAACATCAACAAGGTACACATTTCTTAGGAGACATGAATATATGAATCATAAACTGCTTATACGTGTTTTAATCTTGATTGTCGGCATATCGGGTTTTTCTCAAGGAATGCTCTTGCCGGTCATTGCCATCATCTTTGAAAGTGACGGAATCAGCTCTTCCTTAAACGGATTTCATGCTGCCTCGCTTTATATTGGGATTCTGTTAATTTCTCCATTTATGGAAGCGCCCCTCCGTAAATATGGATATAAACCATTGATAATATTTGGGGGAGCGACCGTCATCCTTTCTTTGGCCCTATTTCCTGTATGGGAATCATTCTGGTTTTGGTTCCTCCTGCGCTTCTTCATCGGCATCGGCGATCATACACTTCACTTTGCCACCCAGACCTGGATCACCGCTATTTCACCAAAAGCGAAGCGAGGAAGGAATCTTGCCATTTACGGCCTTTTCTTCAGCCTTGGCTTCATGGTTGGTCCGCTAATGACGAAGCTTCTCGAGTTCAATCAATCATTACCTTTCATCATCACATCCATAATCAGCCTGCTCACTTGGTTAACCGTTTTCTTGATTAGAAATGAGCTTCCTGAACAGGATGAATTAGAAAACGCGTCATTTCTTGGCACACTCAAAAGGTTTACGAAGGTGAGCCGCATCGCTTGGGTTGCTTTTTTATTGCCATTCACGTTTGGTGTGCTCGAAGCTTCATTGAATAGCAACTTTCCAGTATTCGCATTGCGATCGGGAATCGATTTAACCGCCGTGTCGATTATCATTCCGGCATTTTCAGGAGGTACGCTGCTTACACAGATTCCGATTGGTATGCTCAGTGATCGATATGGACGGCGAAAGACGCTGCTGTTCATCATTTTTTCAGGATTCACCATATTCACTATAGCAGGACTCTACTCCCATTCCGTGCTCGGCCTTTTCCTCTGCTTTATGCTTGGCGGAATGATGCTCGGTTCGACTTTCTCGCTAGGTATCAGTTATATGGCAGATTTATTGCCTCGTAATCTTTTACCTGCAGGAAATTTGTTATGCAGTATCTTTTATAGTCTTGGCAGCATCGGCGGTCCATTCTTTGGCGGCCTTATCATCGAGCATTCACAGGGTGGGGATTTTTTCTACATGATCAGTATCATGCTTTTCCTGGTCTTCCTTGCATTGGCTATTTTCAAGGAAAAGTTGCCTGCAAAAGACATGTAGTTTAGTTTATTATCTGAACTACTTCATTTATTATTCAACCGTCATACACCATTTAACAATCAAACTTTCAGATTGCAATCACTAACACTTTATATTTTTTCCTACATTAGAATCATTCTTCTTTATTTTCGAATAGGATATGTGGTATTATAATATTATCAAAATGAACAACGCGTCAAGAAACCCTTAAAAACATTGCTGTCATCACAATTCCGATGGCAGCTTTCATATTTTACGGAGAAAAATGACGTTGATTATCTTTCTCAATTAGACAGGATGCTAATGATAATCTATATCAATTACACATAAATAGAGAAGAAAAGTGGGAGGGAATTTTATGATTACAGAAACGAAACAATTAACCCAACCGGCGGCGGCATGCAAAACGACCTGGTTGGAAAAGGCAAAACCACATATGGAACTTATCGCTGCTTTATTCAGCGGTTTATTGATAGTAGTGGGCTGGGTCCTTTCAAAGAATGGCATGGAATCCACCTCCATCGCCATTTACTTGGCCTCTTTCCTGATTGGCGGCTATGCCAAAGCAAAAGAAGGCATCGAAGATACGATTGCCGACCGCGAACTGAATGTTGAAATGCTGATGATTCTAGCGGCCATCGGTTCGGCAATCATTGGCTATTGGACCGAAGGCGCGATATTGATATTCATATTTGCTTTAAGCGGTGCACTCGAAACGTACACGATGAATAAAAGCCATAAAGAAATATCAGCTCTTATGGATCTGCAGCCGGAAGAAGCACTGCGCATCACAAACGGATATGAAGAAACCGTATCCGTTTCCCAGCTTCATATCGGGGATTTGATCTTGGTTAAACCAGGGGAGCGAGTGCCATCGGACGGAAAAATCATTGATGGACGTACAAATATCGATGAAGCCGCCATCACTGGTGAATCAATCCCAGTCAGTAAATCATTGGATGATGAGGTATTTGCCGGAACGGTGAATCTTCGTGGCACGATTACCGTGGAAATTACCAAGCCAGCAAGTGAAACTTTATTTCAAAAAATCATTACTCTCGTGCAATCGGCTCAGAGCGAAAAGTCCCCTTCACAGCTGTTCATTGAACGGTTTGAAGGAACTTACGTAAAGGTCGTATTGACTGTGGTGGGCTTGATGATGTTCCTGCCCCACTTCTTATTGGCTTGGAGCTGGACGGAAACTTTCTACAGGGCGATGATCCTGCTTGTTGTCGCTTCACCTTGTGCCCTTGTGGCTTCCATTATGCCCGCTACCTTATCCGCCATTTCAAACGGTGCCCGTCATGGCATATTATTTAAAGGCGGTATCCATTTGGAGAATCTGGGTAACCTTCAGGCTATCGCTTTAGACAAAACCGGCACATTGACAAAAGGAAAGCCAGAAGTAACCGATGTCATCATCCGTGAAGGTTTGACTGAAGAGGATTTCTTGTTCCATGTTGCATCCGTCGAAAATTATTCGAACCACCCACTGGCAACATCGATCGTACGTTATGCGAAACCAAAATTGGCCACTGACATCATTAAACCAGAAAATATGGAAGATATTTCAGGTAACGGTGTTCAAGCTTATCTCAACGGTGTGCTTTGGAAAATCGGAAAAGCTGATTTCGTCGGCCGAACTGAAGCTGAAAATTTCAACGAAGGCATTGCACTGACATTGGCGGAACAAGGAAAGACGATCGTTTATGCAAAAGACGACAAAGGGATTGCAGGTATACTTACCTTGAAGGATGTCGTGCGTGCAGAAACCATCGCCGCCATCGAGGCTCTAAAAAATGAAGGCATCCATACAGTGATGCTGACAGGTGACGGGGAAAAGACTGCCAGGGCGATTGCTGCAGAGAGCCGAATTGATGGATATATCGCGGAATGCCTGCCTGAAACGAAAGTTCATGAAGTGAAAAGGCTGAAAGAGCAATTCGGCACTGTAGCCATGGTTGGGGATGGGATCAATGATGCACCTGCATTAGCAACCGCTTCTGTCGGAATTGCGATGGGTGAAGGGACGGATGTTGCCTTGGAGACAGCGGATGTCGTCCTGATGAAGAATGACCTGCCCCGCATTGCTGAAGCCGTCAAGCTATCAAAAAAAATGAATCGCATCATCAAACAAAACGTCATTTTTTCGATTTCAGTCATCATGATCCTGATCGCCTCCAACTTCCTTCAATTCCTAGACCTGCCCTATGGCGTCATCGGTCACGAAGGCAGCACGATTCTCGTTATCCTGAATAGCTTAAGGCTATTGAGAAACTAACTAAAAAAAGGAGCCCCAAGGCTCCTTTTTTCAGACTGTAGACAAACTCGATGAAAATCGAGTTTGTCTATTTTTATGGCCTGTACAATTTAGACGTTGATTTCCACTCCAGGCACTCGCTTTCCGCGGGCGGTCGGGGAGCCTCCTCGGCTTTGCCTGCGGGGTCTCCCCTAGACGCGCTTTTCCCGCAGGAGTCTCGTACCTTCCGTTCCAATCAACTTTGTCTTACCTTTTAGATAGAACACTTTTTACTGGAGTCATTTTTGTTTTAAAATTGAAGGATTAAAACTTGAGGTGATGAGGATGCTTTCTAAACATGATTCTATTCAGCGAGATCAACTTGAAATGATTACTTTAGATCAACTGGTGCCACCGAACCATTTGGTTCGTAAAATGGAGGCTGCCATTGACTTCACTTTCATTTATGACTTGGTGAAAGATATGTACTCAGAGGTAGGACGCCCAAGTATTGATTCAGTTATTTTAGTTAAACTGACTTTCATTCAATATACCTTCGGTATTCGTTCCATGCGTAAAACGATTGAAGAAGTTGAAACCAATATGGCTTACCGTTGGTTCTTAGGCTATGGTTTCCATGATAAAGTACCTCATTTCTCTACGTTCGGAAAAAATTATGAGCGACGCTTTAAAGATACAGACCTGTTTGAACAGATTTTCTGTCGCATTTTAATGACAGCTGCTAATAAAAAGTTAATAAGTGTAGAACACGTTTTCGTGGATTCCCCACATGTGAAAGCCAGTGCGAATAAACGGAAATTTGAAAAGAAAATCGTTCGTAAAGAAACACGAGCGTATCAAGGACGTCTTCAAGAAGAAATCAATC